>OY760935.1:0-1215430 GCA_963664295.1 Candidatus Altimarinota bacterium | reverse complement strand
TTTGGCTGTTTTGCTTTGGCTGGACAATTGCCACAATTACCATTTCCTCCATTAACCAACATTAAACAATCTTGATTAAGTAATATCATGTCTTCTGGTACAAAAACTTTTTTTCTGGTTTTAATGGTATCTAACATTTTAATTTGGATTATTGTTTAAACTTATTTGCTGAACAATTTCAGACAACAAAGGAGCCACCCTGTTTATTGTTAAATCTCTGGCAGCTTTAAAAATAGGGCAATCATGATTCATGGTTCCTGGATTGATAACACCTTCAACTACTTCACCAATTCTACAAAAATCTGCACTATGACTATGTTCAAACGCAGAACAATTTTTACATAAAGTTGTATCTTGAATAATTAGTGCTTCTCTGTCTTTTTTCATTGTCAAATAAAAAGAAGGAGCACATTGTAAACTAAACTATGCAGATGTCAAGGGATTTTTATTTCTTAAAAGGCTTTCTTGGGTTTTTAGGATCAAATTTATTTTCTAAAACAGGTTTTTTCATAGCTCTTTCTGCTAAATCCATTTGT
Organism: Candidatus Altimarinota bacterium; assembly: GCA_963664295.1. Classification (GTDB taxonomy): domain Bacteria; phylum Patescibacteriota; class Gracilibacteria; order CAIRYL01. The sequence goes on along the minus strand of OY760935.1, from coordinate 1,214,894 downwards.
CGAGCAAATTCTTTTAAAGATTTTACATATTCCCCAAATTCTTTTGCTACCTCTGAAGAACTATATTCATCACCTGATGTTAATTTTTCAATTACAAGCTCAATTCTTGTTATTTGTTCTTCAGCAAGATCCATAGTTTGCTCATCCAAATCAATACCTTGTTCTAAGTTTGCAACTGTTTGAAATAAGTTATTTGACAATAACTGGTCTGTGCTTACAAGTTCGCGATTATTTTGAATTGAGGTTTGTAGTCTTTCTATGATTTCATTATTAAACATAATTGAGTTCATAACATCTTCTATGGTTTCTCTGAAGGCATCAATTTGATCTTTAATTTCAGGATTAACTTGGTTAATTGCTATCTCTAATCTTTGACGAACACCTTCTGTCCTAGGTGTTAATTCTAGTATTCTACTCTTGGATTCAGAAAGTTTTTGCTCAGCAGTGCTTACTTTTTCACTTGGAGTATGCAAATGAGCAACTTTATCGTTCTTCATATTTATTATAAATAAAATTAAGGCTTTATATTAAAACCTAATATTATAAATATGTCAAGATAATCTCTATTTTTTGCAAATTTTTACAAAATACTCGTGAACTCTCGTGTCTTCTGTGAGTTCTGGATGGAATGTAGAAACAAGCATATTGCCTTCTTGCACAAAAATTGGTTCTTTTTTTATTTCTGCTAATATTTTTACACTTTTTTCCACTTTTCTTATTCTTGGTGCGCGTATAAAAACTGCTGGAAATTTTTTTGTTCCTAATTCTTTTATTTCTATTTCTTGCTCAAAAGATTCGTTTTGTCTGCCATAGGCATTGCGTTCTATTTCAATATTCATTACTTGCAGACTATATGGACTACCTTTTTTTGCTAATAAAATTGCACCTGCGCAAGTGCCCCATGCTGGTAAACCTTTTTTTATTTTTTCTTGTAAATAATTAAAAATCCCCTCTCTTTTTAAGGCTTTGCCTATTGCTGTGGATTCACCACCTGGCAATATTATACCTTGAATTTTATCTATATCTTCTTTTTTGCGCACCCAAACTGGCTCTGCTTTTATTTTTTTAAGCATTTTTTCGTGCTCCTCACGCGAACCCTGAATACCTAAAATACCTATCTTTACCATATTGATATAAATTCGTTTTTTGCTTTTTTTGCTTCTTCTGCTGATGCTTCTTCAAAATTATTTTCATCACCAGCAAAAAGAATTTTGCGAGAAGAATTGATAATTGCACCTTTTCCTCCTTCATAAAAAGCCCCCATTACATCCTCGGCCGTACCACCTTGGGCGCCATAACCAGGAATTAGAAAAACTTGTCCTGCCATTTCCCGACGGAGATTTTTAATGTCTTCGGGATAAGTTGCACCAACAACTGCACCAACAAGGGAAAAAGTGTGAGCACCAAGACTGCTTGATCCCCAACGGGCAACTGCGCGAGCAACATGTTCATGCACAAAAGAATCTTCTGAAACAAGATCTTGAAACTCTCCACCTGTTGGATTGGAGGTTTTTACTAATATAAAAAGTCCTTTGCCGTTTTTTTCTGCGTAATTTATAAAAGGACGCACTCCATCTTCACCAAAATATGGATTTATTGTGAGTGAGTCGTAAATATCTTTTGTTAAAAATGCTCTAGCATATGCCTCGGCAGTAGAGCCTATATCACCTCTTTTTGCATCAACAACAACCAACAAGCCAAGTTCTTTTGCTTTTTCACAAATATTGTCAAAAGCAACTATTCCTGGAGCTCCCCATTCTTCAAAAAAAGCTATATTTGGCTTAACAGCAACAACATGCTCAGCAGTTGCCTGCATTACACGAACTAGATAATCTTCTATTGCTCTCTCTGGAGCTGTATTTTTTTTGAATACATCTGGTATTTTTTCAAAATGAGGATCAAGCCCAAGACAAATTGGACTTTGTTTTTCCTTTGCTTTGTTTATAAGATGGTCTGCGAAATGTTGCATTTTAATTTAAAAATCTTAGTTAATTATAGGGAGTGCGAAAAAAAATAAAAGACCAGATTTACTGAAAGCAGTTTTTTAATCATGTTTTTTTAATGCTTCGTCAAGGGGATTTAGCTTGAAAAAAAGGCTAAAATATAGGATAATGTAGAGATTTACTCTCATGAGAAATAAAAATAAATGAACAAAAAAATAAAAATTTTACTGGCTTTTCTGGTTGTGGCTTTGGCTGGTTTTATGTTTATGTACAGCGATAAAATTGCTGAATATTTTCAAGCAAATATATTTAGCACAACTGGCACAAACACAACAACAGACAAAGAGGTTTTTATCCCTGACAACTACCTAGCTGTTCAAGGTGAAACTGGTCAAATAGAAATAAAGGCTAATCAGGATTTTGATAATGTGGTTGGTTTTTCTTTTGAATTAGAGTGGAACTCTGAACAACTTTCTGTGATTGATATTGATAACACTGATACTCCTTTTTATGATCAAGGTTTTCTTTTTGATTCGAATAAATCAACTTCTGGTGTGATTAAAGCAATTGCTGCAACAGGACGTGAAGGAGTTTCTATTTTAGATGGGGAAACTTTTATGAAAGTATCTTTTAATATTTCAAGCAGTGTTCCTCTTGGCTCTGCTATGCCAATTAAAATCAATAATTTTTCTATTGTGCAAGAAACTGACACTCTTGAAGAAAAAGCATTATTAAGCAGAGACGGCAAAATTAGTGTTCAAAATACAGGTGATTTTAGAATTACTGATATCAGCACACTTTCTCCAACTAGCGTACAAGTTGATTTTTCTGACTATGTTTCAGTAGCAAACTTAAGTGATTTTAATTTTTATCCTGCCCTAAAAAACACTTTTACCACTATTGATATTCAAGGAAGAAGTGTGGTTATTGAAAATCTTGGCGAACAAATTCCTTTTGAAACCTATCGCCTTATTGCTGGTGGTGGTTTAACAGGAAATTCAAGTGGCAATATTGCAGAAAATTATGATTATGCGTTTTTTACTGGCTATCCTGACACAAATTACTTGTCTGATTTTTATATTGAAAGCATTGTCCCTGTTGACACTGACATATTTGAAATTGAATTTTCAAAAGCAATAAATCCGCTATCAATTGAAAAAGACGATTTCCAAATTAAAGGTTTAGATATTATCAATATTGAACAAACAAACACTCCTACTGTTCTTAGGGTACAAACATCTATGCAGGATGTTTTAACAGATAAAAACACTTGTTCAGCTGAGGTGATTATTTCTGACAATCCTGATTTATATGTTAAAAAATCAGCTAATCGCACTGTGATCAACCCTGGCGACACAATTACATACAACATTAAATATGGAAACAATAGTGCAAATTCTGGACAAAATGTATATATAGAAAATATTTTACCTACTGCATTTGAATATTTTGATACTAATGATGGCTGTGAATACAGTGCTGTAGATAGAAAGATTTCTTGTGCTATTGGCACAGTGACAGGCGAAACAAGTGGCAGTGTTTCTTATAGTGCTACTGCTTTAAGCGCTGGCACTATTGATGATGAAATTATTATCTATAGCGATAAAGATGATATTAACGAAAATGATAATGCTGATACGGAAAAAATTTTAATAAGTTCTGATTATAAAGCAGATCTTTCAATAGAAACTTCTTTTGAAGATTTAACAAACGACTTTGATATTCGTGTTGATTTTAAAAATACAGGCAATGTTTCTGCGAAAAATAATCTTTTAAATTTAAGATTTAATCCTGCAACAACTTTAGATATCGATGATTATACTTGTAATTTTGAAGGCAATGATTGTCTTTGTGTTATTGATTACGAAAATGGCTCAGCTGAATGCCAAATTGACAATTTAAGTGCTGGCGGTGCTGGGTTTTTGAAACTAGAAACAAAAAAATATTACCAAGGACAATTAACAATCTATGCAAACATACTCAGCAATAGCACTGCTGACGCCAATGGTCTAAACAACTATAGCAATACAACAAAAAACATTATTATTGGTAATCCTGTTAATTTTGAAATTGAAAAAACAGCAAGTAGAAATGTTCTTAATGAAAGTGACACAATAAATGTTTTTCTTAATTATAAAAATACAAGTGGTTCATCAGCTCAAAATGTAAAAATTTATGACGAAATTCATGATAATTTTTCTTTTGAGTTTAATAGCTTTTCAAGTGATCAGTGCACATTTAATGCTTTGACTAATAAAATTACTTGTACAATAGATGAGCTAGCACCATTTGAAGAAAGTGTGATTAGTTATAACATGAGTGCAGATACTGGAGGAGAAAGCCTATCAACACCTTCAATAGGAATAAATAATAATTTATTCGATGGTAATACATTTCAAACAAAAGTGGGTCCTAGTTCTTACTCAGACTTATCTTTAGAAAGTAATGCTGAGCTTAGAGATGGAGTTGTTTACATGACTATTGACTATAAAAATGCTGGCAACAAAACAGCAGAAAACATGCAAATAAAATCAAAAATGAATTTTGCTGGTATTGCTGAAATTCAAAACAAAACAGGCTGTGTGGTCAATTCTGACCGCTCTGAAATTTCTTGCAATATCAACAGTCTTGATCCTGGAGCGAATGGCTCTATTGAATATGTTGCTAATGTTGTTTCAACAGGAAGAATTGATTTTTATTCAACAATCTCCGGAACAAATGATTTTAATAATGAAAATAATATTTTTGAAGAAGAATTAATTATCAACAACACATCATATGTTGAAGTTGAGTCTCTTGTTTCTCCTTCTGTTCTTAATGTTGGAGAAAACACAAACATTGAAATAAATTATAAAAATACAAGCGACTTGATTGCTAGAAATGTTTTTATTACAAATGAATTTGATTCAAGCGAACTATTTAATAATATTCAAATTACAAATAATAATGGACAAAGTTGTACAACAAGCACAAGCGGAATTCGTTGTTTTATTGGCGACCTTCTTCCACAAGAAAGTGGCACAATCATATTTGAAGCAAAGGCAACTGACATAGGAACTGTAAATAGCGACACAAAAAGTAGTAATGGCGGTTCTGATAAGAATATAATCACTATTTCTGCAAATTCATTCGCAAATTTAACAATTAACAAAAGCAGTGATCAATCAGTAATAAAGCCCAATGAAACAGTAAATTACACAATTACTTATGCTAATACTGGCAACGCTTCTGCTGATAATGTTGTTTTGACAGATTTTTTACCAGATGAATTAGAAAATATTCAACTCGACTCCAATACTGCTGATTGTTCCATTGTAAATTCACAAATAAACTGTAATCTTGGAACTTTAAACCCTGACGACATTGGCACAATTACTTATTCAGCAGACATAGCAGGAGAGAGTAATGTTGGCGATATTATTTCTGTCGCAGAAATAAGTACTTCTACTTCTGAGCCTGACTTAAGTGATAACGCGATATCATTAATTACCTCAATCAGAGATGTTCAATGTTATATTGATATTAGTCCTAAATATTTAGCTAATGGCGAAACCGCCATGCTTTCTTGGGATACTAATTCTTATTATGCAAATATCGGTGATATTGGTGAGGTTGAAACTCCAAGTGGCTCAATCGAAATCAATCCAAGTGAAAATACAAATTATATAATGAGCACAAGTCCTGCTGGCAACAATAAGTTGATTATTGAAAGCACGACAGAAGGTGGCTTAAAAAGTACAGACGGAGAAAATCTTTCAATTAATATTTTTGCCTTTAATCCTTATGGGGCTTCTTCTGTTATTAATCTTTCACCAAAAGTATTAAAAGCAGAAAGCAGTGAAGATGGTAATATTACAATTTATTTTGAAAATTCAATCCTCGCTTCTTCTGCTATTTCTGGAACTTGCCAAACAACAAGTGGGTCAGTGGAAGGAGTGTGTGATATTTATTCTGTCAAAAAAATTGATAGTAGTGGACAAACAAATGGAGACGAATTAGTCACAGAAGACACTGTAATAGAAATTGCTGATAATTATAAAGAAATCACTCTAAAAAATGTGGAAACCAAGGCTGGCAATATGTATTTATTACAAATTCAAAAAGGAACAATAAAGGACTATAACAGCAATGAAACAATAGAAAATTTTTATGCTCAAGCAGTGTTTTTGGGCAAAAAAAGCACTTTCCAATCATCTGATTTTGGTATTAGCGAGATTATCAATAATGATACTAATAGTATTACTATTAACTTTAATGCTGAACCAGCAGATAGCAGTGCAAATCCTCTATTGTTTACAATTTTAAGCTTTGATGGATTTGATCAAGAAAAATTAATCATCACCAATGCTACTAAAGATGGTAATTCAATTACTTTGGACACCTATGCTCAAGAAAACGATAAATTATATTATTTAATTATTGATCCAGAAGAATTTGAAGCAAAAGATGGTGCAAACATAGGTAATAAAAACAATAAAGGATTTTTTGGTTATGACTCAAAAGACCCAGTTGCTACCTCTGTTTCTCCTGGCTCAGTAAATAATGATGTAAATAGCGAAATTATAATAAGTGGTCAAAATTTCCGTGATAATTCTAGCGTAAAAATTGGTAGCACTACTATTGAAACAAGCAGTATTACTTCTTCTGAAATAATTGCTGTTGTGCCTATTGATTTCACTAGCGGATTGTATGATCTTAGCGTTGTTGCCCCTAATGGAACAAAAACAGAATTAGAAAATGCAATTATTGTTAATGAAGCAGAAAAAGAACTAACTATTTTATCTGATGAATCTTATGCAAGTCCTTATAGGGTTTCTAATCTTTATGGAACAACTAGGCTTTGGGTTCGCATAGAAGATCCTTTGGGAGTTGATGATATTGAAAAAGTCACAGCTGACTTAAGATTTATCAATGGTAGCACAGTGGCTACTTTTACTGGTGGCACTGAAGATGATGAAAATGTGGACAATGACACACCTAGTGCATTATCAATGATTACTGATAATAAAAGATGGTTTTATTTAGATGTCACAATACCTCCTGAGGCATCAACAAGCGAAGAGCCGGTGACAATAGATATTACTGCTGAAAACAAAAGTGGTATAACCGCCTATGGCACTGTTGAGCTTATGATAACCAGAGACACAACCTCTGGCATAGCACCAGTTATTGAAAATGCTTATGCATATCCAGCAACAATATCACCAACAGAAGACAAAACAGTATCTTTTTACATTGAAGTTTCTGATGCTGATGGCGCAGATAATGTTAATAAGGTCATTCTCGACCTTGGCGTAATAGGTTTAGGCACAAAAATTGTCAGACCTATTGATGATATGTATACATCTTTGGATTCCATGAGAACATGTACTGTTAGTGATTATGTGGTTGGTGAATGGTCTGATTGCGGATCAAATGGCATAAAAACAAGGTCAGTGACACTTAAATCAGGAGTAGAGTGTGAAGAAGACGCAGATATTTCACCTCCAAGCGAACAAGCTTGCGACTTAAGAACCTGTGTAACTAGCGACTGGGAGCCTGGAACCTGGAGTTCATGTGTTGATGGCGTACAAACAAGAAGTTATGTCCTTAAAAGCGGTGTTAATTGCCAGGGAACTTCATCTAAACCAAATGATGATTCTCGCACTTGTAATAGTACTAGTTCTTTTATTTGGGACATGATTATGCCAACAGCTTATGCTGATTCAAGTTTGTCCGGAGATACAATTTGGTTTGAGGCTACTGATTTTGAATTACCTGATGGTCTCTCATTAGGAACATATGAAATACCTATCACTGTTGTTGATGAAGAAGGCGAAAAAACAAAAGGCTCAATAACTTTAAATGTACAACAAAATTCTAGCGACATACCAAATATTCACAAAGATGATGTTTATGCTGTTCCTAGGGCTAGTGTTGCAAATGATGGCACTTCAACTGTCACTTTATACGCAAAAGCAACTGACCCAAATGGTGCTGATGATCTTAAAAATATGACAGTAAATTTAATGGAGATTGGTCTTGGACCTATGGAAATGACAAAAACAACAACTGAGGGCAATGGTGCTTGGTTTAAGTCAGATAAAATTTCCGTGGATAGATCAATAAACCCAGGTCACAGAAAGCTTAGTTTTACTGTCACTGATAAATCAGGAAATTTCTATACTTATGATGATTTTTCATTCTATGTTTCTGATCAATCTGTAGAAGGTGACCCACCACTTATAGATAATGACCGCAACTACACAAGCCCAAGAACAGGAATAAATGACGGAAAAACAAAAATGAGTTTTTATGTTTTTGTAGAAGAAGGTGATGCATCAATAGACACTGTAATTGCAAACTTGGGCAATATTGCAAGCTATCAAGGTGATCCTATTGATGAAAGCAGTGTTTCTACAAGCTCAAACCCTACTGCTGAAAACAGCAATGAAGCTGGTGTAATTCCATCATCAGCAACCCCAACAAGTAATAATACTGCTGACAATACAGATGATGATAACGACGAAGAAACTACAAACATTGGTACTAAAATAGTTCCTCTTACTCCTTCTGTAAAAGAAGGTTCAAAAGGTCAATGGTTTATTCTTTCAGATGTTGTTATTGAAGAAAGAGCAAATCCATCAACAGAGCCTTATTTAATAGAAATTATTGCTACTGATACAAATGGAAATTCTGCTGAAGGAGAAATTAAGCTTATTGTTTCTGATGGTATATTGCCAGAAGATGAAATAGATATGCCTTACTTAAAATCAGCAATTGCTACCAACAATAGAACAGTGGAAGCACTTTTTTCTCAAGCAATTGATACTAAAAGAATAAAAAGTAGCGCTTTTCAAGTTGTTGAATACGAAAACAAAAAAACCGTATTACCAATTAGAGATATTGACTACAGTGCTGATGGAAGAATTGTAAAGCTAACAACTAATTTCATGGCACAAGACACAGTTTACACTCTGATTGCAGATAGCGATGAACTTGGTCTCGCACAAACACAAAAAATAAGTAATCAAGTCAATTTTGACTCATTTACAGAGGAAGATTACAAAACAACTCCAAGATTAATTAAGGCTGAATCAATGAGCACAAATGAAGTTAAATTAACTTTTAATCAGGCAATAAAATACTCAAGCCTAAACGAAGATGGAAGCAATTTTTCAATCTTTGAAAAAAGTGGAGGAAAAGTATTGAATATAAGATCTGCTCGCTTTGGCGCAGACAACACAAACATAAGGATATCAACAGATAATCAAGTCCCAAACACAGATTATTACATAACCCAAGAAAACTTAAAAAATGCTATTGGACAAGAAGTAAAAACAAGAAGTCAGGTTTTCCAAGGCTATAAATATTTAGGAGAAGGCGCAGATAGTTTATTAGTTCGTGCTGACTTTAATGAAGATGGCACAATTGACTTTTTAGACTTCACATTGTTCTCCACTGTGTACGGAAAAAATGTAGAAAATGCAACCGAAGAAACAATGGATTTAAATGGTGATGGCAAAATTGACTTCACAGATTTTACAATCTTTGCGCAAAACTTTAGCCAAGCTAATCAAAATACAGAAACAAGAAACACAAGCGAATTTACACCATATGAAATTGAAGACAATGGCATAGTTCCTGTTTTTACTAATCAATAAATGAAAAAAATATATTTAATTTTCGGCATAATGTTTTCTTTAACAGCTTGCACGCAAATACCTGTTAAAAGTGAAATAGAAGAAAAAAACAATGTACCACCAGAATTATTAGAAGCAGTAAAAAACGCAAAAGAAAGCGAAAAAATTGTTGAACTAAGCTTAAAAGAAACAAAAAATAGTGACCAAGAACTAGAACTTGAAATTATTCTTAAAAATCCAAAAAACGCAAAAATTAATTCATTAAGAAGTTTTTTAGCTTTTAATCCAGAAACAATTGAAGGTGCGGAAATTAATATCAACGAAGAGCTAGAAGAAAAAATACTAATTGCACCAAATGAAAATAATTTTGACAATCAAAATGGTGTAATGAAGTTGGGATTTTCTTTTAAAGAAGAAATATTAAACACAAAAGAGATAAAAATTGCTTCTATAAAATTCAACAAATTGAAACAAGACATTATCATGATTGATTTTTATAACGCACAAAAAGGTGGTCATACTGAGGTTTTGGGAATTTTTAATGGACATGTAAAAAACTTATTAAAAAAACCCGCATCACCTGCTTTGATTTTACAAAATGAAAATGAATAAACTAATTAAAACATTATTTTTAGGTATATTCTTACTTGGAATTTCTGTTTCTGCACAAGCAGAAAACAAATTAAGCCTAAGTTTTGCAGAAAATTGCAAAACCAGAGAAGGTTGTGAGTATTTCAAAGAAGAAGGAAACACTCTTGTAAGAGAAAATGTTCTATCTAAAGGCGAAAGAGTTGTTGTTGATGTTGTTATTTCAAATACAAATAATCAAGAAATTAACTCTGTGGCCTCTTGGATAAAATACGATCCTGCAAAACTAAATGCGCTTGAAATTAATGACGAAAGCTCAACTTTTGATTTAGCTGCTCCAGATGGCAATAAAATCAATAAAAAAGAAGGTCTTGTGCAAATAGGTAGAGCTAAAATAGGAGGAACAGCAAAAGACCAAGAAATACCAGTAGTTAGTGTTATTTTTGAAGTAATTACTGATCAAAAAACAGAAACAAATTTAGAATTTCATAATTATCAACAATCTGAACTAGGAAATACTGGTGTTTTTGCCATTTCTGGCTCATTAACAGAAAATCTCCTCACAGAAGCACCAAAAACATTAAAATTATCTTTAAATGGAGAAAACACAAATAATAACCAAGGAAATAACCAAAATAATAATACTGGAAATAATAACGATAATAATGGTGATGTAGTTGTCAATGACAACACAAACTTAGAAGATCCATTTAGTACAATTCTTGAAAGACCAACAAATCTGCGCCTAAAATCAGGCAACAAAAAAGCAGATCTAGTTTGGGATTTCAACGAAAAAGCAAGTGGATATTTTGTTTATTATTCAACTCAAAGTGGAGTTTATCTTTTCAGAAAAGATGTTGGCAAAACTAACAACACAAGCATTAACAACCTTGAAAATAATAAAAAATATTACTTTGCAATAACAGCCTATGACGATAGAAGAAATGAAACTGATTATTCAGATGAAGTTTTTGCAATAATTGGACAAACAGGCTCAGAAAGTCATCCAATTTACACAGAATATACAACAACAGGAGATGAGTTGGTTAATCCAAACACAGGAAAAACCAGTGATACTGGTGCAAAAGAAGCAATCTTAATTGCCCTACTTTTAACAAGTGGAGCACTTTTAATTAGACAATCTTTTAAATTAACAAAATGAAAAAATCTTGGAGAACAGTTTTAGAAGGTCAAACAGAAAAAGCAAATGAGCAAATAAAGCAAATTTTGCAGAAAGAACAAGCTCCTAAGAAAAAAGCTTTAGCCATTTTCTTAGCAATTATTGGCATTACTTTAATTGGAGTTGGCGTCACTCCCCTTCTAACAAATAAAAGTGGGGACGAACTAAAAGCTTCTATTACAGAAGAAGCACCTCCTCTGGAGGGAACTTTATCAGCTGACAAATTTATCAAAGCTGATGAAACAACTAACACAGAAGATAATACTCATACTGTGGCAAACGAAGGAGATGATTTTGTAGCAGAAGCAACAACTGTGGACAATGTTAATCAGGTAAGCACAGCACCAAGCAATGATGAAACAAATATTCTTAATAAGCCTGAACCTCTAGAGCCTATAAAAACAGAAGAAGATACCGCTAACTTAAAAGCAACAGCAGAAAATACCGTAGAAATTGCAACAAACACAAATCCTTTTAGAGTTAATACTCACACAGGCAATGCTGATATAAAAACAAGCAATACTTATAGTGAGCCAATAACAGTAATAAAAAACACAATAATGCCTCAAAATCAGGAAATGACAACAACGGAAACAGGTCCAGCACAAACTGGATTATTAGCAATTTTCTCAATTGCAATTGCTTATGTTTTTAAAAGAAAAAAAGCTTTATAAGGACATAAAAACCCCTTCCACAGTTCCCAAGATAAGAAAATCCTTTTTGTTAAAGTCTATAATACCACTTTGATAAGAAGGATTTTCTGGTTTTAAAATAATTTTATTGCCCTTAATAAATATTCTACGAATATTAATTTTCGATTTAAATTTAAAAACAATAATTTTGCCGTTTAAATGCTTTTTATCTATTTCTTTATCAACAAGGACAACATCTCCGGGGTTTAATCTGGGGACCATTGCTGATGTGGAGACACAAAACATTCTTTTTTGTTTATAAGGGGATCTTAATAACATAATCTTAACAAAAGGGGCGCTCACCCCATAATATGAACAATAAAACTCTAAATCAACGCTAAAATAAGGGAAAAATGAAATTTCCATGAACTGCAAAAATTGTTTTTTGTCAAGATGTTTAAATTTTTGCCAATTTTTGCCTTACTAAACCGGCAATCTGCATATCATTTTCCTGAGGATTGATGATAATTGAAGAGCAGGTAATGTTGTCACACTTTAATTCAATTGTACCGTCTTGACGCACCAACATTCTTCTTAAGATTGGTTCTGAATAATTTTTAACAAAAGCAACTATGATTTTATTATTACAAGTTCCTTCAAATTGCGGGTCTACAAAAATAATGTCTTTTTTGCAAATATTGGGTGTCATGCAGTCTGACTGAACTTCTAATGCAAATATTTTATCTGAACCTTCTGCATCAACAGGATAAACAAGCCAATCAAGCACATCTTTTTCTGACCAAGAATTATTTTTAATGCTCTTTACAGGACCAAGAAAAGGCACTAAGCGTGTTTTATTTTTGTTAATAGAAAAAGCTCCTGCGCTTTCTTGTGCTAAAAACCACTCTAATTCCTTATCCAAAAAATCAGCTATTTTTTTTAAATCCTGAAAATCAATTTTTGACTTACGAACACTATTAAGAAAGTTATTAAACTTACTATATTTTCTTTGTGCTGTGACATTTTTTGGCGCACCAAGAATTTCGCCCAATTTTGTTCTTTTAACGCCTTTTTCTTTGACTAGTTCCTCAATTTTTGCCGCTATTTTTTCGCCATATTTCATACTTTTTCTGTTTATTATTATATATAAAAATTTTGAGGTTCAAAGTTTATAATTTCTGATTAAATACTTTTTAATTTAAAATTAAACAAAATTATATTGACATTATAGTTTTTAATAGTTAGAATATAGAGAAACATGAAAAACAAATTTTTACAAACTTTTTTTAAAAAACTTATGAAAACAACATTCAGAACAAGCGATTTTAGCCTTGCTACAACATTAACAACTCTTGGCTATCAAATCAAAGAAATGGATCGCACCAAAGATCCAAAAAGAGTTGAGTTTATTTTTGAAAAAGATGAAGACCTTGATGATTTTGTAGAAAAATTTTGGGCAAACGCACTACAAATCGAGCCAAAAAGCTTTTGTATGCAACAAAAAGCAATAAAATCACAACTTTATCATTTTATTTAATTTTTTTATCCCCTAGTGCACCTTTTTAAAAAAACAAAATGCCAAAAAAACAAAAAGACTTAAATTTAGAAATATTTGAAAAAGATGTTGAAATAGTCCAATTAGCACAAAAAAAAGCCCTCAAAATAATAAAAAATGAGGGCGTTTCTATAAATTCTTTAACAAGTTTAATTAAAGAATCTGCAAAAAGAGTATTGGATTTTAAAAAAAACTTTGAACAAGAAGGAATAATTGTTGAAATTATTAATTTTGCTGATTTAGAAAAAAACAATGCATAAATTAAGAATACCTTATAAGTACAAACCGCGTGATTATCAATTGCCACTCTTAAAAGCAATGGATAGTGGCACAAAAAGAGCAATTTGTATTTGGCACCGCAGAGCTGGAAAAGACAAAACTTTAATCAATTTAATAGCTAAAAAAATTTTTGAGCGCAAAGGAGTTTATTACTATTTTTTCCCAACTTATACTCAGGCCAGAAAAATACTTTGGGATGGCATAGACAAAGACGGATTTGCTTTATTAAATCATTTTCCGAAAAAATTAATTAAGAAAAAAAATGACCAAGAAATGAAGCTAATATTTAAAAATGGGAGTATTTTTCAGTGTTTAGGCACAGAAAATCCCCATGCAATCCGCGGAACAAATCCAATTGGCTGTATTTTTTCTGAATATGCTTACCAAAATCCACAAATTTGGGAAATTATTAGTCCAATTTTACTGGAAAACAACGGCTGGGCAGTTTTTAATACCACTCCTAATGGCAAAAATCATGCTTATCGACTTTATAAAATGGCTAAAAAAAACCCAGATTGGTTTGCAGAAAAATTAACAATCGAAAACACAGGCGTAATAACAAAAAAAATGCTTGAAAAAGAACAAAAAGAAGGTCTTGATCAGGATTTTATTCAACGAGATTATTTTTGCTCTTTTGAGGGCTCAACAAAAGGATCTTATTACAGTAAGGAGCTAAAAAAAGCTTTTATTGGCAAAATAAAAGCAGAAAAAGAAATACCTGTTGATACTTGGTGGGATTTAGGCATGAGTGACTCTACAGCAATTATTTTTACCCAAAATATTGGCAAAAAGATTTATATTATTGATTATCTTGAAGCTTCTGGAGAGGGTTTGGAGTTTTATATTAACGAATTAAGAAAAAAACCCTACAAATACGGTTTTCATTATGCACCGCATGACATTAAAGTGCGTGAACTTGGCAGTGGTAAAAGTCGCATAGAAATTGCTCGTAATTTGGGAATTAATTTTCAAATCATAAAAAATATTCCCCTTATTGATGGCATAAATGCAGTGCGAAAAATTTTGCCCTTTTGTGCCTTTGATGAAAAAAAATGTGCTCGCCTTCTTGATGCTTTGGATAATTACAAAAAAGCTTTTAATGAAAAAACTAAAGAATTTCAATCATACCCTTTGCATGATTGGAGTTCTCATGGTGCTGATGCTTTTCGTTATTTAGCGGTAGGGCATAAAGAAAAAGAAGGCATAAACAAACGCATTATTGCAGAAAACAAGCTTTATTCACGCAAAATATATGACACAAAAAATGCTTACTAAGCAGTGACGATTTTGACAAAATAATCTTCCAAGCTTTTTTTATTTTTTAATAATTGTTTTACAGTGCCCAAAGAAATTAATTTACCTTTTTTAATAATACCAACTCGATCACATAAAACCTCTGCATCTGCAAGAATATGAGAATTAAAAAATATTGTTTTGCCTTCTTTTTTGAGCTCAAGAATAAGGTCTTTCACTTCCCTTCTGCCAACAGGATCAAGTCCACTCATTGGCTCATCAAGAAAAATAAGCTGAGGGTCATTCATTAATGCCTGCGCAATGCCAATTCTTTGTTGCATTCCCTTAGAATAATCTTTTATTAACCTTTTTTCTGCACCTTTTGGTAAATTTACTTTTTTAATTAATTTTTTTGCTTTTTTTTGTGCTTCTTTTTTACTTAAACCAAATATTTCACCTGTAAATAATAAAAATTCTTCTCCTGTTAAATGTTGATAAAAATAAGTTTGTTCAGGCAAAAAACCAATTTTTTCTTTTATTTTTAGGTCTGTATGTGATTTATTAAAAATTTGAATTTCTCCTTTTGTGGCTTGTAATAAATTAAGAATTATTTTTACTGTTGTGGTTTTTCCTGCTCCATTGGGACCAAGAAAGCCAAAAACTTCTCCTTTATATATTTCAAGATTAAGGTTTTTTACTGCTTGATTGTTAGCAAATTTTTTGCTGAGGTTTTTTATTTTTAAAATTACATCTTTTTTCATCTTCTTTATCATAAATTAAGCAACTGGAATAAGGCAAGAAATTAAGTTTTTATACAAAAAGCCCGCCTGTTTAGGCGGGCTTTAAAAACTTTAAGTTATTTATTGTTTATTAAAGATCGTCAATAATAACTGTTGTAGCACCACTATAATCAGCATCATCTGGTGCATAATAACCATAGTCATTAGTATCAGCAGAGCTACCATCTGTGTCACAACTTGAATCAACTACACTTGTTTTATTACCAACTTCCCAACGAGTATCATCATCACCGTTGTCAGCAGCAGTTAACTCTTTGCTTTGACTACCAGTGTTTTCGTAGTTAGCACTGATTTCATAAAGCTGACCTGAAACACCACTACCACCGTCGTCTTTAGCAGAACCATAAACATAAACAAATTGTGTATCATCATCAGTTTGTCCTGTTTTTGGATCTGTTGGGAACTCAGTCAAATATCCATTAGTCACAAGATCATCAAGATCATCTGGTGCAGGATAAGCAGATTCATCACCGTAAGCTTGTTCTACTGAAGATTTGATTGACATAACATCAGTTTGGCGAACAGAGTCACGAGCTTTCTGCTGAGCAGAGATGTAAACAGTTGAAGCACCAGTAGCAAGAATACCAATAATAGTAATCACCACTAGAAGCTCAATAAGGGTAAAACCTTTTTTTAATGTTTTTTTCATTTTTGTTTTGAAAAATTTTTAGAAAAATTTATTTTTAATTGAATTTTTTTCAATTCATTAAATAATAACACAAATTAAAACTAAAATCAAGTTTTTAACCCACTGCAACCTCACTCATCTTCATTACCGGAAGCATAATAGCTGCTACCAAAAAACCAACCACACCACCAATCAAAAGAATAACCATTGGCTCCATAAGAGAAGATAGATTTTTTACCATGTTATCTACTTCATCGTCATAAAAATCAGCTATTTTCTCTGACACATTGTCTAATTGAGCTGTTTGTTCGCCTACGCCGATCATTGAAACCACCATTACTGGGAACATTTTTTTATCATCTTTAATATTTTCTGCAATAGTAATACCTTTTTGCACATCGTCTGCAATAAGTAATATTCTTCTTTTATAAATCTCATTACCCACAATATCTGAGGTAATTTTTATTGCTTTTACTATAGCAATACCACTTTTTGTGAGGGTAGCTAAGCTATTACAAAATTTAGCTAAAATAACTTTTTTATTTAAAGTGCCAAACACAGGCAAGGCTAAGATAAATTTATCCCAATAATATTTACCTGCTGGTGTTTTTTTCCAAACATTAAGACCAACAATAAACAAAACAAGTAATATTGCCAAAAATGCCCAATTTGGCAGGCCAATATGATTTGCTGTGAGAAATTTACTCATATCAATAAGTAATTGTGTTGCGGCTGGCAAATCTGCTCCTGCTTGAGAAAACATGCTTTCTAGCTTTGGAATAACCAAAACCATCACAGCAGTTGTCACGACAATAAGAACAATAATAATCGCCAAAGGATACATCATTGCTCCTTTGATTTTGCTTCCTATTTTTGAAGATTTTTCAACCTGATTAGCAATTTGCAAAAGTACGCTATTTAGCTTACCGGAGGCCTCACCAGACTTCACCATACCAACCTGAGAATCAGGAAAAACATCAGGAAAGCTCTCCATACCATAAGAAAGGCTTTGTCCGCTTTCCACTCCTTTTGCCAAAGAAGCACAAACCCTTTTAAGCTTTGGATCTTCTATTTGCTCCTCAAGGATGTGTAGTGATTTTACCAAAGAAACACCAGCATTGATCATAGTTGCCAAAAGCCTATAAAAAGTTACTTTTGACTTTGTTTTTACAGACGATACATTGATTAAATAATCATTGACACGATTAAATAAACCACCACCACTAGATTCAAAGCCAACTTTGGCTTGTACATCAATAGCTTTGTATTCGTCTTTGCCAATATGTAATTGAGATGTATCAGACATTTTTTAAGAATTAAATTTTAATCATCTGCGCCTGCTATGCGATAAACCTCCTCAATAGGAATAATACCTTCAATAGCATTGATATAAGCGCATTTATCAAGAGTGATCATGCCTTGTTTAACTGCACAATCTTCGATTTCGTGTTCAGCTGCACCATTTAGAATTAATTTTTCAACATCACGATCAATTTGCATTACCTCATAAATACCAATTCTTCCTTTTGTTCCTCTGCCATCACATTCATCACAACCCTTGCCCCGATAAAGAGTAATGTCATCAAGTAATGATTTATCAAACTCATCATCGGCAACATCTTTTAGTCTACTTAAAATCTCTTCTTTTAGAGCCGGTTCAGGTTTATATGCTTCTTTGCAATGTGGGCATAGTTTTTTTGCTAATCTTTGCGCTTCGATTGTGCGTAAAGAAGAAGTTATCTTAAAAGGAGCAATGCCCATATCTAAAATTCTGGTCACTGTGGCTGCTGCTGAATTGGTATGAATAGTTGAAAGCACCATATGACCTGTTAAAGCTGCTTTAATAGCAATTTCTATCGTCTCTTGATCGCGAATTTCTCCCACCATAATAATATCTGGATCTTGACGCAAAGCAGCACGCAAGCCACTAGCAAAATCATAACCAATATCAGGTTTTACCTGGCTCTGAGATAAGCCATTCATGCCATATTCAACCGGATCTTCAATAGTTAAAATATTCACGTTAGATTTATTAAGAAGAGAGAGAA
The DNA here is from genome assembly GCA_963664295.1 of Candidatus Altimarinota bacterium. Taxonomy (GTDB): domain Bacteria; phylum Patescibacteriota; class Gracilibacteria; order CAIRYL01. The sequence goes on along the minus strand of OY760935.1, from coordinate 1,196,386 downwards.
TAGAATACAATGTTGTTGTTTTACCACTTCCTGTTGGTCCTGTGACCAAGATAATTTCATTTGGATTTTTAATTACTTCATCAACTATTTTTCTGTTATTGCCTTTTAAGCCTAATTCATCAAGGCTTGGTATTTCTTTGTTTTTATCTTGCAATCTCATACAAATTTTTTCTCCATGCACTGTTGGTAAAGTTGAAACACGCAATTCAATAGCTCTTCTGTCATCTGTAATCATTTGCAACCTGCCATCTTGAGGCTTTCTTTGTTCATCTATTTTTAGATTGGACATTATTTTAACTCTTGATACTACGGCTGCATGTATATTTGGCGGATATTCAACAATTTCTCGCAAATCACCATCAACTCTTAATCTATTTCTAACCAAATTTTCATAAGGTTCCATATGAATATCAGATGCACCCATATCCAGTGCCAGCTGTAAAACATTTTTTACAATTCGCGGTATGTTTCCCGCCAATATAGCCTCTTGTAGTTGTGTGAGACTTTCTTTTTTCATTTTTCATTTGAAGTTTTATTGCTTCTTGGTTTGTAAAAAGTATTAATTTCCACATTAAAAGAATAAACATCATCTACTTCTTCTTCTCCAATTGGAGCACTAATGTTAATTCTTTCAATGGTCATTAATCTTACTGGTTCACCTTGGAAAAAATCTTTTTCATCAATTGAACCTGATCTATTGATTAAATCAAGAAAATTACTAAAATTTTTCGCTCCAGCAACAATATTCATTTTTACTGGCAAAACATAATATTCTTTATTTGGGCTTAATTGAGCTTTTCCATAAGAAATATTGTTAACTTTTAATGGATTATCTTCTTGATCAAACCTAACAGCATAACCCTCTAAAAATCTTGTTAATTCGCCAATGCTTTCTTCTGGTGGCAAAATTTTTGCAAGATTTTCTTCTACTCCACCAACCAAACTGTTATAAACTTCTTCTGCTTTTTCTGCTTCATTTTTTACAGCAATTTTATTATCTTTTAATTTTGTTAGCTCATAGTTTGTATCAACTATTTCTTGTTTTACCTCTTTATATCCATCTGCTTTAGGAAAAGTATGAAAAAAGAGAGTTAGAGCTATTATTGCAAACGCAATACTAAAGAAAAATATCGAACTTTCTTTTAGCTTGTGTATATGATGAAGCGTTTTTGTGTTTCTAGCTCTTAATGCTTCTAAATTTTTTTTTGTAAAAGTTTTCATTTTTATTTTTGTTTAAAATTAAGAATTACTCAGTAGCCTTTAAACTACCTTGATCTATTAACATAGGGTCAGGAACATAATCAAAAGTTAAGTTAAAAGAGGTGACAAAAGTACCTTTTTCAATATCTTCTCTTTTTGAAAAATTTCTCACCTCTGCTCCCTCAAAGTAAGCATCTTTATTTAAAGATTCTATCAATTTTACCAATTGGGTCATGCTTTTTCCGCTATCATCTCTAACTTCACCTTGAATAGAAATTTCTGACTCGGAACTTTTTCCTGAATAAGCTGAATAAATAACACTATCAGAGATACTAGCCTGAAAATGTTGCTCTGTAATATCTTCAATTTTTTTAATCACACCTAACCAGTTAATTCTTTTATCAATAATGTCAGCGAGAATTTTATTATTAGTTAAGTTTTCTTTTTTAGCTTCATAGTCTTTTTGTTTTTCCTCAAAAATTTCAATTTCTTCTTTTTCTTGCTCTATTTTTTCTTGATTACTTTTTAGTATTTTTCCTGGAGTTTCCAAATTGAAAGAATTGGCAACAATATTATCTTCACCTAGCTGAACCCAGTAAAAAGAAAAAGAGATAACTGGAACCAAAAAGCTGATCATGGCAACAAATTGTGCTACATGAAAAAGTTTTATTTCTTTTTTTTCTTTTTCTTCAACCTTTTCTTCTTCATCTTGTTCTTCATTAAACTGATTTGTTATCTCAGAAAATTTATTTTCGTCTTCATCTTTTGCTGTCTCAATAATTGTGCCAATAAAATCATCGTTTTTTTCTGGACTATCTTTTTTGAACATATTTGTAAAAGCATTGCCACTTAATTCTTCAACCATTTCTGTTTCATCTTTAGGCTCTGCTTTATTTTGCTCTTGTTTTTGTTCTTTTTGCTCTGGTTCAATAGCTGATTTTTCGCTTTTTTTTGCAAAAATTTTCGAAAACATTCCTGCTTTTTTTGGGCTTGTTTCTACTTTTTCTTCAGTATCAACATTTTCAAGCTCCGTTTCTTGGGTAGCAGTTTCTATTTCAATCGTGCCAGATGGTTTTTGTGGCTTTTTCTTGCCAAAAAACTTAGAAAAAAATGAAGTTTTTGGCTTTTCTTCGCCATCAACATGCTCTTCGTGTTCCACATCTGTAGAAAGCATATTTTCTTCAATGTTTTCAAAATTTGTTTCGTTGTTTGTATTTTTCATATTTTTGTTTTTTTATCTATATATCATATCACTTTTAGAGCAAAAAATCAAGAATAGACAGTGTATAAATTTTTACTTTTGCGAAAAAACAAAAATATGCAACAATTATTTAGAATATTTTATACACAAAAATGGCTTTCTCATTAAATCAAATCATGCTTATCGGCAATGTTGCTGATACATTTGAACTCAGACAAACACCAAGTGGCAAATCTGTCACTGATATAAGTCTCCAAGTTAAAACATTATTTCAACGCAGAGATAACAATGAATGGCAAACAGGAACTTCTTATCACACTGTTGTGCTTTGGGGACGACAAGCAGAAATTGCCCAACAATTCCTTAAACAAGGTTCTCAAGTTTATATTTCCGGAAGACTAAAAACTGAAGAATGGGAGTCAGAAGATGGACAAAAAAGAAGAAAAACAAAGGTCACTGCTCGAGAGATTATTCTTCTTGATTCTAAATATGAATTACCTCAACTAGCTGATTTATCACCAGTATCAGGGGGCATAAACAAAGCTTTTATAATTGGTAATATGAGTCGCGATCCCGAGCTTCGTCAAACTCCAAGTGGCGAAGATGTTTGCAATTTTGGCGTTGCAACAAATATGCGCTGGCAACCAGAAGGTGGAGATATGCAAGAAGAAACCGAGTTTCACAATGTTGTTGCTTGGGGCGCACTGGCCAAAGAAGTTGGCGAAAAAATCAAAAAAGGCCAAAAAGTAATGGTGCAAGGACCTTGTACAACTCGTTCATGGGAAACTCCTGATGGCGATAAGCGCTATACAACAGAAATCAATGCTGATGAAGTTCTTCTTTTAGGATATAACTCAATGGGCAATGCACCTATGACAGCAGGCGCTCCAGCAACAAGCACTCAGTCCTCTACTTCTGCATCAAGCTCAGAAGATTTACCTGAAATTCCTGAAATAAATCACGAGAGTGAAATCAAGCCAGAAGATTTACCATTCTAAGAATAAAATCATGAAAAAAATATTTTGGATAAAAATAGACCCATTTGACAAAAAAATGGTCACAGCCGCATTAGAAAGCGGAGTTGATGCTGTGTGGGTTCCTGATGATAAAATTGAGGAAACAAAATCATTAGCAAAAATCACAGTAATTGGCGAAAAAAAGGGTGATTTACAGCTTGGTAAAGATTTTGATTTAGTAAAAATCACAAAAAAAGAAGATGAAGATAAAGTAATAAAATATAAAGGAAAAATTCCTGTTATTATTGAAAATCTTGATTGGACTATTATTCCTTTGGAAAACTTAATTTCAAAAACAAGTAATTTAATTCAAAGCGTAAAAACACCAGAAGAAGCAAAATTGGCCCTTGAAACAATGGAAAAAGGTGCAGATGGCGTGCTTTTAATTCCTCAAAGTGTAAATGATATCAAAGAAATTGGTGAAATTATCAGCAAAGCAGGCTTAGAAAAACCAAATTTGCAAACAGCAAAAATAATTCAAACAAAACAAGTTGCAATGAGCGACAGGTGCTGTATTGACACAACTAGCATGTTGCAACCAGGAGAGGGTTTGCTTGTTGGTAACACTTCAAAATCATTTTTTCTTGTTTATAACGAAAATGTTCAAAGTCCTTATTGTGACGCACGCCCTTTTCGTGTAAACGCTGGTGCTGTGCATGCTTATGTAAAAATGCCTAATAATAAAACTAAATATCTATGCGAACTTTCTGCAGGTGATGAAGTTTTGACTGTTAATCCACAAGGTGAAACTGCTGTGGTGGCTGTTGGCAGAGTTAAAATTGAAAAACGACCAATGATGCTCATAGAAGCAGAGGTAAATAATGAAACTGTTTCTTTGATTATGCAAAATGCAGAAACAATCCGCCTAACTTCTCCTGAAGGTAAGCCTATATCTGTGACTAAGCTTAAAAAAGATGATGAGGTTTTGGTTTTTATTTCTGATGGCAAAGGTAGACACTTTGGCGAGGAGGTAAAAGAGACAATCAAAGAGAAATAATAATTCCGAGTCCACTTAGTGCCTATGTGAATCACGTGTTGTTATAACCAGCACCATAATGTGCACCATTTTGATGTTTGTTATCAGTATTACAATCTGCCTTCCGCAATTCAAAAAAGGCAGTTAATACAATTTGCGAATAATGCCGTTAAGAAAATTCAACTGAGCCCCGTAATTATATAGATTGCCACATCCTAAGCTTTTGGCGTCGTCCTCGCAATGACGAAATAGGGGCGAATGATTTGAATTTTTAGGCATTGAGCAATTTTGTATTCTTGCTCTTTTTTGATAAAAGGAAAGGTTTTTATCAGAATGCGAGGAGGACGGTGCGAGAGTGGAGTGGGCGAATATTAATGAGCACACGAAACGAGAACATGATTTTTGAAGAAAAAAGCTTTAGTTTTTTCAAAAAAATCAAGTCCGACCCATTCGAGCTTCTTTTTGATTACAAAAAGAAAATATATAAAAACAATTAATATTTTTTAGTAATATTTAAGGATATTTTTCGGCGCATTTGTCTATCTAGGCAAACAATGCACAGCTTGTTTTTACTAAAAACACAAAAAAACACCCAAGTTATAGGTGTTTTTTGTTTTTGTTTTAAAGTCTTTTTATCTTCCTTGCAAATAAAGGGATAATTCAGACAATTTAGATGACCAATCCAGTTTCAAGCCTTCCTTTGGGTAATTTTATAGTCTGCCCACGACTCGTCTTTAGTTGTTTACAGAGCAAAATATTAAAATTTTGTGCAAACAAGACAGTAAGTAGTAAGCTTTAAAATTTGGTCAAAAAATTAAAGCTATATCGGAAAGCAAAGAAAAGTGAACCTTTTTGCTGAGTTTTATATCCAAACAAAGGATAAACCCCGGTTTGCTCAGATTTTTTTAGAGAGTTTCTTTTAGCTAGGCTTTGAAGTGAAGGCTACGGGCTCATTTTTAATTTTTTATTTTTGATGAGTGCGACCCGGCTCACTTCTGCTTTGCAAAAAGGCTCTTATTTTCTCTGCTTAAATTTATGATGTTTTGAAGGAACTTTTTTGTTTTTGATTTTTGTTTTCAGATCACTTTACAAAAAAGTTATTTTATTGGCAATAAAAACAACTTGTCATAAACAAATAATATTTTATGAATATATTTTTTATACAAACAAAAAACCTATTTAAAGGCTTATAAAAGCTTTATCACGAATTATTTTTTTATTTAAATCAACACCAAAAATAACAGCATTTTGACCCACAACCGAGTTACGAATTTCACTATTTTTCACCCTTGCACCATCTAAAATAATTGAATTTTCAATTAAAACATTATCTAATTCAGTATTTTTTCCTAAAAAAACTGCTCCTAAAAATTCACAATTATTTTTCTTTACATTATCTCCCTCTAAAACAGTTTCTGTGACTAAGTGTTGATGAGCTCTTAAAAAATCATTAAAAGAACCAATATCAAACCATTTTTCTGAAAAAGCAAAATATTCAACAGAAATTTTTTTCTGTAAAAAATGCTCAAAAACACCACCAAGGTTATCACGATGAACTTCTGCATAATCACATAAGTTTTTTAATAATTCCTGCGGAATAATGGAGCATCCAGTAGAAACCAAGGTCGAAGGTGGATTGTCCGGTTTTTCCATAAACTTATTCACCACACCATTTTGACCAACAACAACGCCAAATTTTTTTGCCTCTTCTTTGTTTTGAATATCAAAAACAGCCACCAAAGGACTTTTGTCAAAAGTAGCTATAAATTGTTCTACTGAAAAATCAAAATAATTATCCCCTGCTACCAATAATAAATCGTCATTTATTTTGTTTTCTTTTATGCAAGTTGCTACAGAAAAAAGGGCTCCTAATTTTTCATCTTCATTATTTGCGTCTTCAATAAAAACATTAACCTTATTTTTGCCTTTAAAATCTTTTTTCCAATTTTCAAAATCATCAGCAAAACGAGAATTAACGGACACAAAAATTTCCACTTCTGCTGGGATTTTTTCTGCAATATGAGAAAGAAGTGGCTTACCTGCCAAATTTAAAAGTGGTTTTGGCGTTTTTTCTGTTAAAGGCCAAAGTCGTGTTGCAAAGCCACCAGCAAGAATAATGCACTTCATTTAAAAACTTTTTTTAAAACTAAATAAAAACTTTTAAACAATATCTTTAAATCTAATCCAAAATTCCAACCATGAATATAATTTAAATCTTTTTCCAGCATTAAAAGAGTGTCGTCCTCTGCTCCTTGCATTTTGGCAAGTTGCCAAGCACCAGTGATACCTGGCTTAAGGATTAGTCTTCTGCGAAAATGAAGCGGATAATTTTCTCTGTCTTTAATAGTAGAAGGTCTAGGCCCAATAACACTCATTTCTCCCTTAAAAACATTCCAAAAAGCAGGTAAATCAAGTAAGTATGTTTTTTTAAAAAACTTCCCAAGCGCTCCATTGTCGCTAAATCTCAACATATTAAATTCATCATCAAAACCTCTTGCTCTTTTTTCTGTTGCAAAAACTTTACCAAATGGTCGCTTAATTAAGTAAATAACTAATAAAAAAGGTAAAAATAAAACAGAAAATAAAATATCAAAAATGCGTTTAAAAAACTGACCCCAGCCAAAAAGTGGAGAAAGATTAAGAGACAAAAAGCTAACAGAGCTTATTTTTTCCGGTTCTATGTTTTTGTGAAAAGCACCCAAAACCTCAGGGGCAATTTTAAAGCCCAAAAATTTACCCTCAGCAAAAGCAATAAGATTAAGACTTTGTTCAACTGCATCACACTGAATAATTTCGTCAATTTGATAATTTTCTACAGTTTTTTCCAAAGCATCAAGCTTACCTACAACAGGTATTCCTAAAATTTCCTTCTTTTTTGAGCCATAAGGAGCAAGAATGGCGACCGGAAAATATTCTGTTTTATTTTTTAAATTCTTTATTACCTTTTCTGTTGCCCGATTAGCACCAATAATTAGTGTGTTATGAATATTTTTACCTTTTTTCCATTTATTTCTGCGGTAAAAAAATAAAAGCGCGTGAAAAATCCAAACAAAAAAAGTAGAAAACAAAAAAACAAACAAAACAATAGCGCGTGAAAAGAAAACTTCTCTATTAAAAAAGAAAATCAAAACAAAGGCCATGCTTCCCACTAAGGCAGAAAAAGAAATAGCATGTAATTTTTGGAATAAATTTTTGGAACTAAAAGAATAAAGTCCGCTCCAGATAAATAATAAAATAAATAAAGGAGTGATGAATAATGCTAATTTAAAATAAGGATCAAACGGAAAATCAGTGCTTTTAAATGCGCCAATGCGCACATAAAAAGCCAAAACAAAGGCTAATAAAACAAATCCTGCATCAAAAATTATTTCCAACAAACGGGCAATTATTTTATTGCGTACTTTCATGGGAGAATTTTAATTAAATTATTTTCAAAAATTATTTTTTGATCTCGATAGTTTTCAACTAAACTAATCAGCATTTTTTGTTCTAATTTTTGCACTTTTTCTTTTAGGGTATCTACTGTTTCGTCATAAGCAATTTTAACACAATCTTGCATAGCAATAGGACCACCATCAACATCTTTATTAACAAGATGGATAGTAGCGCCAGTCACTTTACATCCCATTTCTAATACGGATTCATGTACGCCTTTATCCATACCTCCTTTAAAAGCAGGTAAAAGAGAAGGATGAATATTAAAAATAGCATGAGGAAAAGCATCTAAAAACAAAGGCGTAAGAATTCGCATAAAACCAATTGTCAAAATTAAATCAACTTCTTTTTCTTTTAATATACTAATTACTTCTTGTTCAAACTCTTCTCTTGTTTTTTCTTTTGTGCTTATAAAATAATTATCAATTCCATATTTTTCTGCTTTTTCTAGCGCTTGGCTTTGTTTATTACTTATTACAGCTACAAATTCAACTCCTTCTATCTCTGCGTCAAATAAAGCAGGTAAGTCTGATCCTGCACCTGAAGCCAAAATTCCAATTTTCAACATTAAAAAAACAAAAAATCTTTCAAATTATACCCAATTAAATTGACAAATAAAAATAAAACGTTAAATTAGTAAACCTTTTTATGTTGATTTATGGAATCTCTTGTTAATAGATTGATGCACTCAGAAGAACCTGAAGACACTCAAGCCTTAATATTGCTAGACCTGTTTCACCAACTAGACCAAGAGGTAATGAAAACAGCTATTTGGACTCAAATAGCAATTACTAGCTTAACGGAAGCAATAGAAAAAAATTAAGATTGCCAAAAATAAACAAGTGAGTGTACACTCTACACATGGAGAAAGCGAATATTGTTTTCGATGTTGATAGCACTGTAATAAGCGAAGAATCGCTGGAAATACTTGCTGAAATATTGCTCCAAAAAACCCCTTTCAAAAAACAAAAAGAGGTTTTTTTTGAAATTGAAAAAATCACCAATTTGGGAATGGAAGGCAAAATTACTCTTCAAGAAAGCGTGGAACAAAGAATGGCACTTTTGCCTAATGTAAATGAAAAAGATATTCAAAAAAGCTTAGAAATATGCGAACAAAGATTAACCCAAGGAATAAAAGAGTTAATAAAAAAATTACAAAAACAAGGCCATGAAATTTTTGTTGTTAGCGGAGGACCAGATTTTCTCATTAAACCATTAGCAAAAAAATTAGGTATCAAAAAAAGAAAAAGTAGCTTTTTTGCACTTGATAAAAATGGCAAATACGAGCCCAAAAAAAGCAAAATACAAAATTCAAAAACAGAAGCAATAAAAGAACTAATGCCAAATAAAAAAAGAAAAATTATTATGATTGGCGATGGAGCAACAGACTTAGCTACTCTTGATGAAATTGCTGATTTTTTTATTGGCTATATAGAACATGCTCAAAGAGAAATAATCATAAATAATGCAAGTTTTTTAGCAAAAAACACCCATGACTTAGAAAAAATAATCAAACAAATTCTTATTTAGTCATTAACTAATTTTTTAAATAAATTTATGCAAAAAATTAAAAACGAAAAAGTTTTACTCCTCGAAAACATCAATCAAAAAGCAGTGGATATGCTTAAAAAAGCTGGCTTTAAAAACATTGAACTTCTTCCAAGTGCTATACCTGAAGAAGAATTAATGAAAAAAATTGAAGATGTGGCAATACTTGGTGTTCGTTCGCGCACTTGGCTAAAAAAAGATTTATTTAAAAAAGCAAAAAACTTAAAAGCAATTGGTTGTTTTATTGTTGGTGTTAATAAAGTTGACCTTGAAGAAGCAGAAAAAACAGGAATTCCTGTTTTTCATGGACCTTTTTCTTCCACTCGCTCTGTTGCTGAACTTACTATTGCCTTTACTTTATCTCTTTTCCGCAAAATTCACGAAAAAAACTTGGGTGCACATGCGGGACAATGGCTAAAAAAAGTAGATGGTCAAGAAATAAGAGAAAAAACAATTGGTATTATTGGCTTTTCTAATATTGGCTCACAAGTTGGACTTATGGCGGAGGCTTTGGGTATGAATGTTGTTTTTTATGATGTTGCTAATGTGCTTCCACTTGGCAATGCAAAACGCAAAAGCACAATCAAAGGAGTGCTAAAAGAAGCAGATGTAATCACTCTTCATGTGCCTAGCCTGCCTTCCACTCAAGGCATGATCAATGATGAAACAATTTCCCAAATGAAAGATGGAGCCTTACTAATAAATACCAGCAGAGGCGATATTGTTGATGATAAAGCGGTTTGCAAAGCCTTAAAATCTGGTAAACTTGGTGGTTTTGCAACTGATGTATATATCAAAGAGCCAAAATCTCCAACCGAAGAATTAAAAACTCCTTATGCAAAATATCCAAATGCTTTACTCACTCCACATATAGGCGGATCAACCGCAGAAGCACAAACAGGAATAGCCAAAGAAGTTGCTAATAAGTTAATTGATTTTATTACTACTGGCAAAACAGCAGATGCGATTAATTTTCCAAAAATAATGCTTCCACCCCACCAAAACACAAGTAGATTTCTTCATATTCACAAAAATTCACCAGGAATATTGGCAAAAATCAACTCTGTATTTGAAAAACAAGGAATAAATATTGCTTCTCAATTTTTAAATACATCAAAAAACATTGGTTATGTTGTGACAGATATTGAATCTGGAAAAACTGAAAAAATACTTAAGGAATTAAAAGCAATTCCACAAACAATTAAATGCTATTTTTTATCTTAAAAATATGAATATTAAAAATTTTTCTGTTGGTCCTTCTGCTCTATTTCCAGGCATAGCTGATGATATTAAGTCTATTGCCGAAAGCGGAATATTGGAAAAATCTCACAGAAGTCCTGATTTCTCAGAAATGAGCAAAAATACAATTCTTTCTTTGAAAAAATTTTTAAAAATACCGGAAAATTATTATGTTTTTTATACCAGCTCTGCCTCAGAAGCAATGGAAATGGCTGTGCGTCATGCTATTGAAAAAAAGGCAAGCCATGTAGCACAAGGTGCCTTTGGGCAAAAGTGGTACAAAATGAGCAAAGAACTTGGTTTTGATGTTGAATTGTTAGAAAAAGAATTTGGTGACAGGCATAAAATAAGTGAGATAGAAATTACTAAAGACTCTGAAGCTCTTTTTATAACTGCCAACGAAACTTCTACTGGCGCAATGTTTGCGCCAGAGGAACTTGCTGATTTGCGCAAAAAATTTCCTGACCAACTTTTGTGTGTTGATGCAACTAGTTGTGCTGGCGCTGTGGATTATGATTTAAATAACACTGATTGCTTTATTTTTTCTGTGCAAAAATGCTTTGGAATTCCATCAGGTTTGGGAGTTTTTATTTGCTCCCCTCGTTTTTTTGAAAAAGCTAAACAAAAACAAGAGCAAGGCGGAGATATAGGCACTTTTCACTCTTTGCCAGCTATGTGGAAAAAAATGGATGAAAAATATCAAACCTCAGAAACTCCTCCAGTAATGCAAATTGCTTTATTGGGCAAAGTTTTGGAGCGCATAAAAAAAAATATCGGCAATCTTGCAACTTGTGCAGAAAAAAATAAAGAAAAAGCACAAAAAATTTGGGGTTATTTTGATAATCACCCTTATTTTGAGCCTTTTGTGCAAAATTCTGATTTTCGCAGTGATACCGTAGTTGTTGTAAAAGGAGATGAAGACAAAATCGCTCAAGCAAAAAATCAATGTGCTGAAGCAGGTATTTTTCTTGCCGGAGGATATGGCAAAACAAAGCCATATACTTTTCGTATTGCTAATTTTTTAGCGCACACTAGTGAAGACCATGAGCAAATTTTTAAAATTCTTGATCAAATTAGCTAAAAATAATGTTTTTAGCCATAACACGCTATTTTTTTGCAATTTAATAATATTTATGAGAAGCTGATAAAAGATTTTTCTTTATAAGAAAATGGCAATAGACGCAGAAACAAAAAACAAAGATGCTACTTTTCATATTCCTTCTGATGAACATGATAATGTAGAACTTGATGAAAATGAGGGCAGACTTGCTCTAGATATTTTTGATACTGAGGATACTCTTTTTGTAGTTGCTCCTATGGCTGGCGTGGAGCCAAATGAAGTAGAAATTACTGTTTCTGAGGACGTACTTACTGTTCGTGGAAAGCGCAATTTTCCAGAAAAACTACCAAAACCAAATAACTTTTTTACTGAAGAATGTTTTTGGGGAACTTTTTCTCGCTCTATTGTTCTTCCTAGTGCTGTAAATTCTGCTGATATTAAGGCAAAAATGAAAAAAAACGTGCTTGTTATTGCAGTACCAAAGGCAAAAAAAGCAAAATCTAAAAAAATTCCTGTGGAATTAAGTTAAAAAACAAATCTTGACAATAAATAAGAAATAGGGAAAAATCTTTTCCTCTATTTTTTAAAAAATGAAAGAAAATCCAGACACTATAGAACAACCTATTGCTCCTGATCTTGAAAGAGAAGTGCTTCGAGGAAATCTAAGCGGACTAGAAGCAGAAGAAGAAATGAGTTGCAGAGATGATTTTACACTCTTAATGGAAAGGATAGACGATCTTAATGCTGATAGATAAAATCTCTTTACATTAACTCTTGTAATTGAGAAAATTTTTTTACTATGAAAAAAGTTAAAAAAGCAATATTCCCTGTTGCCGGTTTTGGCACAAGATTTCTACCCTTTACAAAGGCAATTCCAAAGGAAATGCTACCTATTGTAGATAAGCCAGTAATTCAAATTCTTGCTGAAGAAGCTAATAAAAGTGGCATAGAAGAGATAATTCTTATTACTGGGCGTGGAAAAAGAGCAATAGAAGATCATTTTGACACTTGTTTTGAGCTTGAGTATCTTTTGGAGAAAAAAAATAAAAAAGAAGAATTAAAATTAGCTAAAAAAATGGAAAACTTAGCTAAATTTGTTTTTGTGCGTCAACCTGAACCAAAAGGTGATGGTGATGCTATTTTACAGGCTGAATCTGTTGTTGGCGATGAACCTTTTTGTGTAATTTTTGGTGATGATATTATTAAATATAAAACACCCGCACCAAAACAACTAATAGAAACTTATGAACGAGAACAAAGCTCTGTAATAGGAGTTCAAGAAGTGCTGGAACAAGATATTCCTAGGTTTGGAATTGTTAAACCAAAAAGCAATAGTGATAGTTTTGAAATTCTTGATATGGTTGAAAAACCAAGCATTAAAGAAGCACCTTCTAATTTAGCTATTATTGGTCAATATGTCTGTACTCCAGAAATATTTGATGCACTTAAAAAAGCAAAAAGAAGTAAAGATGGAGAGCTAAGATTGATTGACGGATTTATTAAGCTGTCTGAAACAAGAGCAATTTTTGGCAAAAAGATTAAGGGAGAGCGTTTTGACACAGGCAGTAAACTTGGTTTTTTGCAGGCTGTTGTGGATTCTGCGCTTGAAAGAGATGATTTAAAAGATGATTTCAAGGCTTTCTTGAAATCTAAGCTAGGTAATTAAACTGTTTTTGTGTCAATATAAAAACCTGGTCAAATCTTTAAAAATATGAGAGAATAATAGGATTTGATTTAAAAATAAAATGACAGAAAAAACACTAAGAGCAAAGCACTCAAGAAAAGCGCTTTCCAAAAGGGCTATTGAGCTTCTTTGTCGGTCTGAAAAACTAAAAATTGCTGGCAAACATGATGAAGCAGTAAAAACTTTGGAAAAAATTATTATAGATGACCCTCAGTGTGTTGAAGCAATTTCTGAAATAGCAAACAACTTTCTTTCTTTGGGTGAAAGCGAAAAAGCAAAAAAATGTGCTGATTATATTTTAACAATTGATGAAAATAATTCTGAAGCAAATCATGTTGTTGGCTTTTTAAGTCTCTATGATGAAAATTGGGAAACAGCCATTAAGTATCTTGATATTGCTAATGATCATGATCCAAATAATCCGGAAATTTTACGCTGTCTTGGTTGGGGTCTTTTTCATAAAGGAGAGAAAAATCGCGGACTTGCAATACTAGAAAGAGCCCTACACATAGACCCAGACAGTCCTACCGTGCTTTGCGATCTTGGAGTTTGCTACCTAGAAGACAAAAAAGTAAACAAAGCAAGAATATTATTAGAAAAAGCAATCACTATAGAACCAGAAAATGAAAGAATTGGTGAATGTCTTGATATTATTGATAAAATTGGCCGAGAGCTTGGCTAATTTTTCTTAATAAATTTTTCAAATTGTTTTAAAGAAAGCGTGTTTATTACATGCTTTTTTTCTAGCCAGGCTCTGCGAGCAACTGTGACACCAAAATGAATATCGTCCATTTTTTCTGCTACATGAGAATCTGTATTGATAATTATTTTTGCTCCATAATCGTAAACTGCTTCTCTGGCAAGCTCACTGCGCAAATCAAGACGATCAAAGGTTGAGTTTATTTCCAAGGCTATATTTCTTATTACACATTCTTTGAAAATTTTTGAGTAATCTGCAGGCACTTCTTCTCGATAACCAAAACGGCGACCAGTTGGATGACCTAATACATTGATATAAGGATTTTGTAGTGCTTTCATAGTTCGTTTTGTCTGATCACCATATAATCCGCTATGTATAGAAGCAATTACGAAATCAAAATTTTTTAAAATTTTATCAGGAAAATCCAAAGAGCCATCTTTAAGAATATCGCATTCTGTGCCCCAAAAAATCTTAATTTGTGGATATAATTTTTGAACTCTTTCAATCTCTTTCTTTTGTTCTATTAAACGTTTTTCGTCAAGTCCATTGGCAATATAAGCTAATGCTTGAGAGTGATCAGTAATAGCAATGTATTCATATTTTCTTTTTATTGCTTTTTTGGCTATTTCTTCGATAGTGGAATTGCCATCAGAAAAAACACTATGTAAATGTAGGTCACCTTTTATATCTTTTTCTTCAATTAATTTTGGTAATTTATTTTCTTTTGCTTTTTGAAATTCTCCACTATCTTCACGAATTTCCGGCGGAAACCAAGGCAAACCTACTGCTTTATATACTTCTTCTTCGGTTTTACCTGCTATTACTTTGTCTCTTTTAAAAACTCCCCATTCGGATATTTTTAATCCCATTTTTTTTGCTCTAGATCGAATGTGAACATTATGATTTTTTGAACCTGTGAAATGTTGCAAACCACTGCCCCAAATATCCTCAGAAACTACGCGCAAGTCGGCAGGTAAATTGTTTTTTAATAAAACACTAACTTTTGTTGTGCCTCTAGACATCACCTCTGCTACATCTTCAAGAGAGCAAAAAAATTCTATTATTTTTTCCGCATCACCAGTAGCCAAAAAATCTAAATCATGCACTGTGTCCGCTCCTCTGCGAAAAGAGCCAGCAATTTCTGCTTTTTTTACAAATTTTTGTGCCTGCATTTTATTTAAAATTCTATAAGCAAGTCCGTAAACCGCTCCTCTGGGCACTCTTTCGGTAATTCCTGAATAAATTTCTAATCCCCAAAGCAGTTTTTGAGCACTTTTTTCGCCAAAAGTAGGCAATTTTTGCACTTCACCTTTTTCAATTGCTGTTTTTAATTCTGCAGGATCAGTAATATTTAAAGAATCATAAAGCAATTTCATTCTTTTTGGCCCTAATGTTGGGATTTTCATTAACTCAAAAATCCCTGGAGGAATTTTTTTATACTCATCTTCAAATTCATAAATTTTGCCTTTTTCTGTATATTCAATGATTTTATGCGCCAATCCTTCACCAATTCCGCTAATCTTTATGAGCTCTTTAAAAGATATTTTGTCTATTGCTTCCGGCAAATTACGCAAAATTTGCGCACCTCGTCTGTATGACCGAATGCGAAAGAGGTCTTTTTCTTTACCTTGAAATTCTAAAATTTCTGCAAATTGATCAAATTCATCTGCTATTTCATTGTTTTTCACCTTTATATTGTGGCACTTTAGTTAAATTAAACAAGTTTTATTTTTTTCTTTGACGAATACTACGATTAAGCGCATTGAGATAGGCTTTTGCGCTAGCAAAAACAATATCTTCCGCTGCACCATATCCTGTATATGTTCTGCCTTCTTTTTCAATTTTTATGGTCACCTCTGCCACTGCGTCAATACCAGCAGTGACAGCTTTGACAGAAAACTCTGTTAAACGATTTTTTTCACCAGTAATTTTACTAATAGCATTGCAGAGCGCATCAACTGGACCCGTACCATTTGCTACACCAATTAACTCTTTTTCTCCATTTTCCATTAAACGAATTGTGGCAGTTGGGATCATTTTGTTTCCTGTGGATACTTGTAGTAAATCAAGTTCATATTTTTGTCCAATTTTTCCTCTTTCGTCTTCTAAAATTGCTTCTAAGTCTTCATCATAAATTTCTTTTTTGCGGTCTGCGAGGTCTTTAAATCTTTGAAAAATTTTTACAATTTCTTCTTCGTTAAGCTCGAAACCAAGGTCTTTATAGCGATCTTTTAATGCGGCTCTACCAGAATGTTTACCCAAAACAAGTGTATTTGTTTGCCAGCCCACATCTTCGGCAGACATTATTTCATAAGTTTCTCTGTGCTTTAAAATACCATCTTGGTGGATACCTGCCTCATGTGCAAAAGCATTTCTGCCAACAATTGCTTTATTTGGAGGGACAGGAAAGCCAGTTAAGTTTGATACCAGCTTTGAAGTTTTTACTAATTTTTTTGTATTTATATTAGTATCAATCCCAAAAATGTCTTTGCGAGTTTTCATTGCCATAACAACTTCTTCAAGAGGAGTATTTCCTGCTCTTTCTCCTAATCCATTTACAGCACATTCAATTTGTCTTGCACCTGCTGTCACTGCTGATAATGAATTTGCACTAGCCAAACCAAGATCATCATGACAATGCACAGATATAACCACATCTGTGTCTTTAAAATGATCAACTACTTTTTTAACAAAATCAGCAAAAACCCAAGGAAGCATGTAGCCTACTGTATCTGCAATATTTAATGTTTTTGCGCCATTTTTTACTGCTGTTTCAAAAACTTTTAACAAAAAATCCATTTCACTACGAGTTGCGTCCATGGCAGAAAACTC
The DNA here is from genome assembly GCA_963664295.1 of Candidatus Altimarinota bacterium. GTDB lineage: Bacteria > Patescibacteriota > Gracilibacteria > CAIRYL01. Next base: position 1,179,495 of record OY760935.1, on the reverse strand, counting down.
CACATCATCACAATAATTGCGAGCCAAAGCAACAGATTTGGCAGTTATATCTATGACTTCTTGTTCAGTTTTTTTAATTTGATACTTCATATGAATTTCACTAGTAGAAATAAAAGTATGAAGTCGAGGATTTTTTGATTTTTTTAAGGCTTCTCCAGCTAATTTTATGTCCCTTTCCACTGCCCGAGCAAGTGAACAAACTTGTGCCTTTTTTACAACTTTACCAATTTCTAAAATCGCATTGGAATCATCAGGAGAGGAAGCAGCAAAACCAGCTTCAATAATATCAACCCCCAGATTATCCAGATTTCTAGCTATTCTTATTTTTTCTTCTGTGTTTAAGCTTGCTCCTGGCGCTTGTTCGCCATCACGAAGTGTTGTGTCAAAAATTTTTACTTTATCCATAATTATTTAATAATTTATTTAATTTTACGCACAGATTCTCTACGAGCCACATTGCTACTTTCAAATTGTTGAAAAAGTGTAGATAATTTTTTGCGATTATCGTCTTGCCCAGAAACAATTGCAGGTGGCAACTCTTCTTGTCCTGCCATTTCCATTTTTTGCATGATACTTTGCTCTAATTGTGCTTTCTTGTTTTCACGACTTACAGCTGGGGAACGACTATCTGTAATACTAATATCATCTCCTCTTTCTAGTCTTCTTTTAAAGTTATTTTTTTCTGTTTTTGCTAAACCTGCTCCTACTTTATTTTTTGCAAGATCAACAACTACTGTGTCTTTTGTTTCTGCTACTATTCCTGTTCCTGTTTCTAGGTCATTAAACGCACTATCAACCTCCTCTGCTTCATCTACCCATTCTTGATCTCTTTTTCTAACATTATAATCATCAGGATTTTTGACATAATTTTCTTGCCTTTTTGAGAGAGAGCCAAACTCACCTTCGAGTGTTGATTTAATTTCATTTTTTCTTGTTTCCTCAAAAACATTATTACCCCTAGTGCCAGCTTCTTGGTCCTTTTTTTGTTTACCTTCTTTTTCCTTATTTAATGCGGCTAAAGTTAAAAGTTCGGTTTCTGCACCTGCATCTTGAATTGTTTCTATTATATCTTTTTCTCCTTCCGCTTGTTTTTGTGCTTCTATTTCTTGTTCTTCTTGATCTATTAAGCCAATTTTTATGGCTAAATTTTTTACTTTTTGTGCAAGTATGTCGTTTTTACCTTTTAATGAGTCGCTATTTTTTTGCCATAAATCTATCTTGGCTTTTTCTTGATCTGTGTATTCATCTCTTTGTTCTAATGTGTTTACATCTGCCATCATTTCTCTTTCGCAAGTTAAGCGATGTTCTTTCCATTTTGCAATTTCTGTCTGCACAATTGGCATATCAGAAGCAATAAATCCTTCTAACCTTTCTATGCCTTTTGAAAAATAAACATGAGCTTCACTCCAGTCTTGAATTACCAAGCCTTGTGTTTCTAGTTTAGGCATTTCTTTTTTTGTGAATTTTGTCTCCTCTTTTTCTTGCCATCTACTAAGAGACATGGACTCCTTAAAAGCCTTACCTGCTCTACCTGCGGTGACAGACCTCTTTGCGCCATATGGACTTTGAAACTGAAAATCTTGTGCAGTTTTCACAATATCTTGCAATGTTTCCTCTTTTTCTCTTTTGCTAGACTTTTCCCATTTTTTTGGACTTATCAAGTTGCCAAATTTTGGACCCTTGCTTCTGTCAGCTTTTTTATCTTGTAGTCCACTAAAAACCTTACGCACATCAACAAATTCACTGGTTATTTTTTTACGCTCTGTAATTTCTTTGGCAAGATTTTTTTCTGCCTCCTTCATCATTTTAAAAACCAATTTTTCATCCGCAATAAAATCTGGCTTGCCAGTATAAAAAGGTTTAAATATTTTTTTTGACCAATCTTTTTTCTGTGCTTTTATTTCTGCTTTTGAAAATAATCCAACACCGCCAACTTGTGATTCTTCTAGTTTTTTATTTAAATCTGCTCTTTGTTCAATTACTTTTTCACCTGTGTCTTTATGTTCATCTAATGCTCCAAAAATCTCGTCATTAATTGCTTGTTCTATGTCTGGTGCGTCTTCTGTTTCCCATAAATCTGCTAATTGTTTTTTTAATAATGCTTTTCTTTTTGGTGCTAATTTTGCCCTTGTAATTGCTGTTTCGGCTTTTTTGTGTGTTTCTGATGCTTTGTATAATGCATCAAATTGTTTGGTTTTTTCTGCTGGTTTTGTGTCTTTATCGTCCCAAATTTCTTTTATTTTATCTTCTGCTACACTCAGCCCTTCTGTTTTTTTTACTACTTCATTAGCTTGTGTTTTTGCACCTTTCCAAACAGCCAAATCTTGCTTAAGCTTAAATGCTTTTATAGGATCTGTTGCTCTTTTTTCATACCATTCTTTTGCTTTTTGCTGATCTTCTGCGGTGTCTCCTTTAAATAAATCCAAAAAACCTTCTTTTTCTTTTTCAAGTTCATCCATAACCCTTTGGGTTTCTGTATTAAACTCTTTTTTTTCTTGCTCTGCCTGTAATTTTTTTGGATCATCAACGCGTTCTTGTTGATTTAATCGATCCTCTGACGAATTTATGCTCATATTTTTTTACGCCCTTGGATTTTCCCTGTTTTAGTAGAAAAATTCAAGGCTTTTAGCTTTTTTTTAAAGGGTTTTTTTGGCAAAATATAGCTTGAAATGAAAAAATGGGAAAAGACTATCCTAAGGCTTAAAAAAATATTCACTGCTTTTTTGGCAATTACTATAGTTGCTCCCTGGCTTTTTTCGTATAAACCACTTCTAAGTTCTGCAGAAGAAATCAATTATGATATTGCGGTTATTTTTGTTGAAAAATCTCTTTGGAATGCAGGAGAAATCAACGATCTCAGCACTTTATCTGGTAAAATCTACCGTTATTCCCGTGATGTTCAAAATGATTTAGAAAATACAAAAGCTTTAATTTTGCCAGTTTCTGACCAAGAAAATACTCAAAATATTTATTCTGTTTTAGAAAAGCTTTATTTAGAAGGAGAAAAAACAACTAATGGCATCAATCAACTTTCAGGGGTTATTTTAATTGGCGATGTGCCACTGCCTATTATTGAAACTGAATCAATAAACTACTCGAGTGTTTTTCCATACACTGATTTTAAAAATGCTTCTTATACTTATTACAAAGAAAGTGATACTTTTGTAAAAATAAATAGTGAACCAGAGTCAGAAATTTGGCATGGACTTATTCGCCCTAAAGGCACAGAGGAAGAAAAAAAACAAAAAATAGCTGACTTTTTGGACAAAAATCATAGCTACAGAACAAATAATGATCCTAATAAATATAATGATGCTGTTTTTTATGCTGACCTTATCAATGAGGCAGAAAGAATAAATCCACAAAAACTGGAAAATTATCAGAAACTTAGTGAGCATCGGGCTGATTTTGCTTTTTTACGCTACAATGCCCGCCTTCTAAATGATGCTATGTCATCGGCAATGGATAAAATATATGGTTCTGTTGGAGTTGATGATGACAATGATGGGCTTTATGATGAAGATCCTTTGGACGGAATTGATAATGATGGTGATGGGCAAATAGATGAAGATACTGGTGATAGTTTTCAAGGGGTTGATAATGATGGTGATGGACAAATAGATGAAGATGGTATTGATGAAATAGATAATGATGGTGATGGCATGACTGATGAAGATCCAGCAAATTCACCTATTTTAGATGGTGATTTAGACATGCTTTCTTTTCCAGATTTTACAACCAAAGACAAAATTGAGGATATTTGGTCTGAATATATTCATGTAGTAGATAGTTTTACTTCTGAGTCTTTAGAAAAAATAGAAAACAGTGGTCGCTGGGAAGATAATCAAGCAGATACAGTGCCTTTTTTAATAACAAAAACTGATGTTTTTACTCAAGAATATTTAAAAAATGTAAATTTACATTTAGAAGATAAAATTGTTGAACTAGCTCATTCTTGGCAAAAACCAAAAACCTATATTAGCCAAGTTGACTACAATTGCTGTCGTTTGCGTTTTATTTTTGACCCTTTTGGCGGTGATGATGAAGACAACTGCACAGGCAATTATCACATGGTTAAATATTATTTTGTTAATGGAAAAAGAATAGGTGATATGAATAGCGCAGAAGAGTGCTCTCTTTATCGCGGAAGTGCGCCGTCAGCAAATCATCCCAATTCACAACAAGTACAAATGAACCGCATGTATAGCTCAAGTAGTATGTATGTTGGTGGATCACCATATTGTCCACAATATGGTGGTTGTTGTATTAACAATTACTTTAACCCGAGCAATTGCCAACCTCAATCAGCCACTGATCCTGTTTTTAATTATTGGGGCAGTATTGAAACTGATGCCGGTGATCATTCTTATCAAAATTGTGCCCAAGGTAATTTGATGCCTGAATATGAAACTCTAAATCAGTGGTATAACCTAGTTTGCACCACATCTAATGTTTCTTATAAAACACTAGACACAACCGTTGTTCATAATGAGCCAAGACCAGAAACCATCACAGCACAATTCGCTGCTCCTTATGGTATTGCTCAAAAAATCCCTTCAGATAGCAAGCGCTATGTCAGTTTTCAAAATCATTTAAACGAATTAACTCAGGTCACTTTTCCGGATATTTTTTCTATTATTGAAGCAAGTGAACAAACTCCCACTGTTGAAGAAATAGAAACAAAATTTAAAGAAGAGCTTACTAATAAAGAAAATGAAATAAACACAAAAATAATACGTGAAAACTTAATAATGTTTAATAATTACATCAAAGCAAGTAATTCTGCTCAAAATATTGTCTTTAATTATAATTGTAATATAGATGAGGATGATGAATTTGGACTCGGTTTCAATTTTGGTTTTGCTGGATCTCAGCTTTATGGAACACCAAATTATCAAAACTTTAACTGGATTATAGAAAATGAAAATTATTATTTTGATTATCAAGATTATGATGCAACTTTTAATCAATTTGTTAACGAGGCAACAGATTATTTGCGCCTAGCCTTTCCAGAAGCAAAAAATGATGGCGAAGCTTGGGCTCTTCATTTACAAAACCCAAACAATCAAAGAACGAGCGATATAAATCAAATATTAAAATCTAAATATCATTCTTATTCTGGTCCTGGTTTTGAAAATTTTTATCAAAATGGCGGAGGAAGTGTCACAGCTTATTTTCCTTCTTATTTTTTAACTGTTTGGCAATTTGTTGAAGGCTTTAATTATAATTTATTAAACAATAATATTGATTTTAATAATTGTACCCCTCTAACGCCAAAATTAATTACCTTCACCACAGTTAAACTACCTAGTCAAAATTTTCTTGTGAGCGAATTCGAAACTTTTGGCTCCGAATTTTTTACAGAAATGCTCAAATGGCACAATCTCAATGTGGACGAAAAACATGAAGCAGTAATGGAAGGATTTTTATCGCAAAATAAAACTTTTCCAGATAAAAAATCAGCTCCTTATAGCTTTGCGTTTATCAATGCCAATGGTGACGACCAATATCTACAGTGGGACGGAGCAGAAAATAAAGACAGCTTAATTGATGCTGAGTGGGATTATTATCAAACAAAACAAGCAAACTACTTAAATTCAAATTATCAAAATAATTTTGACGTTGATTATTATGAAAATGATATTGATGAAAAATGTGGACCTATTGAGGGAGTTGATATTTGGGAATGGCCTTCTGCTTTTAGTTGTTGGTTAAACGATTTAATGAGCAAGGGCATTGTCACTTTTGACGCAGGCTGTAGTACTGATAATTGGGATATGTGGGAATCTATTTTGGGAATTGAAGACGAAAATGAAGAACTTTCTGAACTATTTGATGAAAATAATCAAAATAATGATGCAATTTGTAATGGCAATTGCTCAATTACCTTAGTGCCTGAAAATGAAATAGTGCCTGTTGGTTGTCCAACTAATGTTTTTGCTAGTTTATATAATAGCGATGGTGAATTAGTTTACACAATGGCAGAATTAACAATTAGTGTAAACGGCGGAGCACAAATATTAAATGAAGACACCAACACAGAAAAAGAAGGAATACAAATAAACACTATTCAAGGAAAAGCAACTATTAATTTACAAATAAATTCTGCTGGCTCTATTGAGGTTTTTGTTAGCACTGATGATTTTGGCAATTCATCAAATAATCTTAATGCGCAAGATAACCTAGCTATAAAAATTGATGAAACAGGTATTCGAGAATATAGAAGCGGAATGCGTGCTGATATTTACAACACTTATGTTGTTGATGAAAACGACAATAAAATAGAAGATTATTCAACTACTCTTTATTCTTCTGTGGCTGATAGTCTCATTGCTATGGTTTCACCAAACAATATTATTCTTGACGGTGAGGCCGAATTTGGAACTACTATTTATTTTGGCGAAAATACTGAGGCCAGCCTAACAGGAGCTTGTTTGCAACCAGCACAAATTAATGTTAGCGGAGAAAGTGATAATGAACCATATTCAATTGGTTTTGTTGATGAACCTGACTCAATGGGCACATCAGAAGAAACAAATTTTTATATTAAATTATTTGACCAACAAGGTAATCAATTAAATGTGCCAAACATAGAACTTCCTGTCTTTACAGTTGACTATACAAATGGTTCAACTGCGGATGATAGCCAAATTGAAGTTGATGGCACAGGAAAAGTGACTCTCAAAACAGGTCGCAAAGCAGGAGTATTAAGAATTTTTGCAGAAGCAGAAGGATTTCCACCTGCCTTAAAAGAAATGGATATTGGCAGTAGAACTTATAAAAACGAATTTAGAATAGAAAATCCAAACACCATTCTTGCAAGTATTTTTGGCGCAGAAGCAGGAAAAATAAGCACCACAGAAGACACTGTTGCAGATGAATTTTTATATTCAGGAGCAAGTCAGGCAGTATTGACCCAAATTGTGCCAAATATTGCTCCATTTGCTAGGGCAAAAATATCTTCAAAAGGTGAAATAGAACTTTTTGACGAAGAATTGTGGATAAAACCAATTGTTTATTCTGCACAACCATTAAGGCTAAAAATATTTGATAGTAATAGCGGAAAAACATTAAGTGAACTAAGTTTATTTTTAGACAACAATGCAGATCTTAGCGCTAATTATGTAGAAACTTTTAATAACGGAATTGCTTTTGATAATTTTGACCAATCAGGCACAGTAAGTGCTCTTGTGGAAAATGATTTACTGACAATAAAATTTGAAGAAGCTGATGTCTTAACCATAAATAAAGATGGTCACTTTAATTTTTATGACAATAGGTTTGCATTAAATTATGAAGAAAATGGATTATTTTCTCTTATTTATGATCAAGATCTTATTGTTGGACAAATTCATATAAAAAATTATGAATTTAGAACAATTGAAATAGATAACGACTCTGTTTTAGAAAATTTTATAGAAGGAAGTGAAAAAGGTTATATAATAATTAGCGAAGATGAAGTTAGTTTATTAAAAAATGAATATAATTTTGGTTGGGAAAATGAAAATAAATTTGCCTTGCTTCTTGCAGGTGGTGAAAATCTTGGACAAGCCAGCAAAAGTATCAACAAACCTGCTACTATTGTTTTAGGTGATCCAACTTTAAGCTTAGAAAAACCATCAGCAAAAATAGAAGGATTTAATAAAACTATTGGTGAAGAAATTTTTTCTGATGAAAATTTTTATATCAAAGATTTAGATCTAGTTGATTTTAATGGTGATAATAAAAAAGATCTTTTAATTTCTTCGGAAAATGGAGAACAAAGAGTAATTGATGGCAATAATTTAAAAAATCTTGGCGATATTACAGCTTATCCTTATGAACCTAATTATTCTGATGTAATACCAAGTGAAAATAGACATGATGATGTTATAGCTGGCTTTGAGAATAATAAAACAATTAGTTTTGAAAATAACAATGAAGTAATAACAAAAACAGAACTCGAAAATATGGGGCCTTTTAAAAAAGTTTTAATAAAAGATTTTGACAATGACTCTTTTGTTGACTTTCTTGCCTTTACAAATAAAAACGAACTTATTATTTATTGGGGCGCAGAAAGTGGCTTTGAAGAAAATTATGATCTAATTCAAAGTTTTGCTGTTTCGTTAAACGAAAATAATAGCAATGAAAAAATATATATTTCCTATGAAGGAGTTGAAAACATTGGCACAAATGAAAATTCATTTTATTTACCAATAACAAAGGAGGAAGAATATGCAAATAATGAAGATGCAATGCTTGCCTACACTGAGGCACAAAACCCAAACGCAAATCAAGATGAAATAATGCAACAAACAGCAATAATGCTTAGCTTGCAAGACGAACTTGGCGCCAACTTTGATCAATATACTAATATCAATACAGAAAAAAAACTTTTTGTATCAATTACAGACAATAGCGATTTTATCGAAACTTCACGTCAAATTCTTGATAGCAATGGCGATAATCTCGAAGACGGCGATGTTATAGAAAATTATATTGAATTTAAAAATAACTCTGGGCAAGATCAAATAATTTATATTGCTGATCAAATTCAGCCTGAAATGAGTATTTTAGAGCATACTATTACTTGTGAAAATTGCGGAGAAAATTATTTTATCAATACTCCTGATTATCTAAATTCTTATCTTAGATTTAATGAAATAACTGCAAAAAATGGCGAACTGGTTCAAATTAGTTATCAATCTTTATATCAGGATAATTTAAATATAAACATAGAAGGTGCTTATTTAAGCAGTAATGATTACCCTCTTGATGATAAATTGGATATTTTTATTAATTTTCCAAATGCAAGCTTGCCAGCTTTAAATATATTTAATGCGGACAATCGAAATTTTGTTATTAAAGAAGTTGCTGATAACCCAACTGAATTACCAGAAAATTTAACTAGCAATTATTACACAGATGCAGATGGAAATGGCATACCAGATGTTTTTGAGGCTGATGTAAACCAAGATGGAATGCCTGACTATGTTGAACCAACAATAAGTCAAAACACAACTGACTCTGATAATGATGGCATACCAGACAGTTGGGATAATTATGTAAACACTGACGATGATCATGCCGACGGAAAAATAGGCTTTTTGCTTCCACAAGATGTAGAGGACTTTTTAGCAGAACAAAACATGCAACTAGATTCTGCTATTAAGCTTCTAGAAGGATTAACTTGCAGAGGAAATGCTTGTTTGCCAATACCAATTAACTATGCTTTTTTGGTTCCTGGACCAATAGGAAGCTGTATGCCTAATGGTCTGGCTGCTAAAGTTGGCTTTACTGCAAATGCTGTGCCAGTAATTGGTATGGCTCTACAACAACCATTCTGTGAACCAGCACCTTGTTCTGGCTCAAGTTGCTTTCCTTATGGTGGTGCATGTGCAGGAATTTGGCGTTTATATCTATCTCCAACTCTTACCGGCGCAATGGGAATTGTTTTTTGTCAGGGCTATGACTGGACAGTAGGCAAATGTATCATGACTGCCACTTCTATACCTGGAACCAGTAGCTTGTGCGATAAAATAAATAACGCTGTTTCTAGTATTGGCTCAGGCGCTAGTGGTTTTGCAAGCTCATTAGGAGGCAAGTCTGTATTTAATATTGATGGCTATGAGGGAACATTACAAAAAGTCACCCCAAGTAATGCAGATTATAAATTAAATTTTGACTTAGGAACTTTTTCTTTTGATTTAGAAAATATTTCTAATCGCAGAATATTTGCTATTCCAGAATTTTTTGATAGATGGCTCACTGAGCAATGGTATGAAGTAAGAGCAATGCTTACGTTGCCCAATCTTACTTTCTATTTACCAGATATTAGTAAAATATTTAGCTTAAAATCTATTGATGAACTTAGTGACGATGAAAAAAACTTCTTTGGAAGCACATTCGATTCCGATATTGATTTATCTGATAAAAAAATATCTTCTTATTATGGAGATAAAATTAAAAATACAACTGGAGAAATAAAAACACTCACTGAAAGTAAAACCGGAAAAAGCGCTGATGAAACCAAGGAAATAAACAAAAAAATCCAAAAATTAGAAGAAAAAAAGCAAAAATATCAAGAAAGACAAGAAAAAGCACAAAATCTGGAAGATAAAATAGCAAACAGCAAGGTAGCACAAGCAACAAGTGGAGCAATTGATAAAATTGATGATATCTGGACATTTTTAAACAGAGTACCTTTTATTGAAATTAAAAGAGAAGTGATTGAGCTAAAAGTGCCTTATTTAACTCAAAGAGAAATAAGGGCAATCTTAGAAGATTTTGAATTATGGAAAAGAGATCTAAAAAATGAATGTAATCGAGTTGACTGGCTAGAGTGTGATGATGATGGGGTGCATTTAGCGTTAAAATGTGCAGAAGGAACACCAGAAAAAGAATGCAATGCAATGATGGCAATAGGTCAAAGAATTACTGTTGATTTAAACAGTCTTTTAAAGAGCATAGATCAAAACATAGAAATCTTAAAATCATACTTTAATCTTGCAGAAATTCTAGCAGGTTGGGATGCACAGCTAGCTAGATATTTAGACACAGTAATGTGTTATATAGATAAAATTATTGATTTACTTGGTGGCTGGCTTTATCGCAACAAAATAAGACTAGAAAAATGGATTGAGCTAATTCAAACAATTAAAGAAATTTTTAAGAGTATTCAAAAAATATTTGATATTATTCATGATTTTAACACTCAATGCGATGTTTGCATGAATGAGCAATGCTCTCTTAACTTTGATATCTGGCAAATTTTAATGTCTCTCATACCAACTCCGCCTGTAATAAAACTTCCAAGATTGCCAGACATAACAATCGACCTCTCGCAAATTAAAGTTCGATTGGAAGTACAAATACCAAAACTTAGACTTGTGCCAGAGCGTGTTAAATTTCCTAAATTACCTCGCCTGTCTCTGCCTGATCTTCCTAATATAAATATTAACTTACCAGGCTTACCTCTCTTGCCAGAGCTACCTGATTTGCCTGATTTGCCAGAGCTACCAGACATACCATTGCCTGATTTGCCTGATTTGCCACCACCACCAAAACTACCGGATATTTTTTCTACCCTTGCTTCTATTTTAGAAACAATCGACAAAATGCTTTGGATTTGGTGCTTACTAATGAAGTACTATAATGGTATTTATCCTGAATTTAGTATTAAAGGCTTTGTTGAAGGAGCAACCCTTAGAGGAAAAGGTCTTATGCCTTTTGACTTTTTCAGAATAGACATTCCAGATATCGACATGACTGCTTTCAAAGAAGTACGAGTGACGGTAAAAGTAAACCTAGAAATGGAGTTTGATCAAATTGTTGAATATGTTAGAGAAAAAGTAAGACCGTGGAACGACGCAGTGACTGACTTAACAAACGAGGCAGAAAAAAAAGCAAGAAAATTTACAAAAGACATTAAAGCAATCTGGGATTATTACATGTCAAAAACCGAAGAATTTGAAAAAGATTACAATATTGATCTAGGAGATATAGAAATGGGTGAAGACGGAGAAACCTTTGAAGACTGGCTAGATAAAAGAGAGGAAGAAATTGATTTCACAAGTCAAAATCAAACAGAAAATAATAGCCAACAAGCAGAAGCACTAATAACAGCATTCCAAGCAGAATCAAAAAACCTTAACTTTTTAATTAACAAAATAAATTCAGGCAATTATGAACTTAAAGATGTTTCTGAAATTCACAGAGAACTTGGACTAAAGCCAATAAAACTCAAAAACAAGCCCGACTCAATTGCAAAACTAGAGCAAATGAAAACTTTAATTGCAAAAGAAAAAAATATTTTAGAAGAAGAAAGCAAAACACTAATAGCTACAAATAATATTGAAATAGCTTTTGAGGAAAATCCTGACACAATGTTCACCGCTGAGCTAGAGAAGATAATGACAAATAATAACAGCAATGATGCCTGGCAAAATCTCATTGCCGACAACACGCCAACCCTGCTAGATGCAGGAGATGGTCAAAATCAAAACAATCAAGCTTGTGCAATATCAGACAACACAGCTGCTACAGGAATATATAGACAAGGAGTTTTTATTATAAATTCCCAAACCGGCACAGGTGAAAAATTAATGAACTACAGTGAAGAAGCAGATGATATTAAAAAAATGATTTTCATTGATGTTGATGACGATAGTGATGAAGATTTTATCTATGCATTAGACAATAATATTTATCTCAAAAAAAATCAGGAAACTAATAATGCAAAATCAATATTTCCTTTTGATCCACAAATTGGTGTTTTTGAAGACTTAATCCCCTACAGACCTGCTCTTAAAAATTTTGACGCTTCAAATTATGCAAATGAAGTAAGCTTGAGCTGGTTTGATGGATTTGAAGAAGATTTATTAGGCATGCAAATTTCAATCAAAAATACAGTATCAGGATTTAATAAAGATAATTCCACTGAAAACAGAGAAGTGCTTTTGTTAGCAGAAGACTTAATTCCAGAAAATATTACTCAAAACGAATGGATTGATGATTTAAATGAAATTCAAATTGGAAATCACACAATAGAGGCAGATAAGTTCTATATATCCACCTTAAAAAATAATAGACTTGCGCTACCACTTGAAGAAGGATTTTATCATGCAAGAATAAGGCAAATTTTTAATGATGATTTTTCTACTTACTCTGAACAAAAACTACTAGCTCCACTAAAAGAAAATGATGAAGATCCACCAATCTACTCAGGGGAAACTGTGTTCAATGTCCCATTACTCAGGGAAACAGAATTAAACCTTATTGGTGTTTTTGATTTTGAAAGTGAGGTTAATATCACCTGGCCAGACGGACAAACAGGTGAAACAGCAATAGTTGGTCCATATATAGAACCTGGTGATTATCCAATTAATATCACAATCGCAGATCAGTCTGGCAATGAAACAGAACAAGAAATAATAATCAGAGTATATACTCCGGATATCAGTCTTGATGGAGACATACAAAACAGAATAGCTAAAGGAGAAATAAACCCAGAAACAGAAAACATGCCTTTTGTTTTAATGCGAAAACGCTGGGATGAATATAAGCTAATACAAACTCCTTCTGCAAATGAGAATGGGCGTTATTTTTCTGATGAATTTTCTGAATATTACATTGATGATTTTAATTTATCACCTGATGCAGTAGTAAAAGACAGCTTAGGAGAAATAGTAGCAATAATTTCTGGAGAAAACGGCAGAATAAAATTAGAAAAAGAAAACTACAAACTAAAAGCATTTTCTGCAACAGAAAACTTACCAACAAGAATAGGTTTAATTGAAGAAATAACAGCTTATACAATTGCCAATGTTTATTATGTTGCTGACACAAATTCAGATGTAAAACTGGAAACAAGCCCAATGACAACAGAAAAAGCTAAAAATGCCTCTGGCGTGATTTTATTTGACACCAATCAATCTGATAAATTTATTACAGGAGGTGTGCCAGCAGACGCAAAAAATATTCCTGGCGGCATGGTAATTTACAACAATGAGACAAATGAGTTAATCACAGCAATTTCTGCAAAAGGCTCAATTATTTTCTTAGATGAAAATAATTTAGACCTAAGAATCAAAGAAACCACAAGCCCTGAAGAACCAGTTGTTTTTCAAATAATTTACCAAGGACAAGCAATATTTGAAGTTTATATTCACACTATTTTTGAAGATATATATATTAATCAAAAACAATACATAATCAATGAAAATACAGCGGAAACAGCATTTTTTGACACAAAAAAACACCAATCCTTATTTGGTGCAAGCGAAGAAATAAAAAAAGAATTGCCATTTTCTGACATAGACAAAGCTCATCCTGCTTATGAAGCAATTTTAGATTTATATAATCGTAATATCTTAAGCGGGTTTGCAGATAATACTTTCCGCGCAAATGATAAAATTACTCGTGCTGAGTTTGTAAAAATCGCCTTAGGCGCAACTACTTGTTTAGACTGCACAACCCCAAGCGAAAAAGAATTAGAGCGTTATTCAGAAAAAAATCCATTCCCAGATGTTTCTGAGAATGATTGGTACCATTTTTGTGTTGTAAAAGCCAAAAATTTTAAAATGGTTATGGGTTTTGGTGATGGTTATTTTCAGCCAAGTTGGAATATATCTCGAGCAGAAGCAGTTGCAATAATTCTAAGACAAGCAGGAATAAGCCTAGAAACAGAAGCAAAACATTTAATTATAGATGTCAACGATGATGCTTGGTATAAAGACTACATAATTACTGCTGATAACTTAGGCATAATAAGTAATAAAAGCGGTTTCACCTTCCCTGACGAAGAAATTAGTAGAGGAGAATTTGCAATGATGGCAAAAAAAGTACTCGACATAAAAGATTGCCGAATAACAGATAGTGATTTTGATGGATTGCCGGATTATTGGGAAATAAAATATGGATTAAATGAATTTGACCCACAAGATGCATCTATGGATTTTGATTTTAGCGGAGCAGATAACTTAGCAGAATTTAGAAATAATACAGATCCAAATAATAGCAATGATGACAACTCTCAAGACTCTGACGGAGATGGTATGCCAGATTATTGGGAAGACAAATATGGTTTAAATAAATATAACCCTAGTGATGCTAATGAAGATACAGATGGCGGAGGTGCAAATAATCTTTATGAATATCAATACAAAACAGACCCATTAGGCTCTAATGATGATAATCTTTGGGATTCTGATTATGATGGTATGCCGGATTATTGGGAAAATAGTAATAATTTAGATAAATATAATCCTAATGATGCCGATTATGACTCAGATAATGATGGATTTAATAGTCTCACAGAATATCAAAATAAAACTAATCCTCAACAATCTGACAATATTGACTCTGACGGAGATGGTATGCCAGATTATTGGGAAGACAAATATGGTTTAAATAAATATGACCCTAGTGATGCTAATGAAGATACAGATGGCGGAGGTCTAATCAACCTAGAAGAATATAAACAAGGCAAAAATCCACTTAATTCAAGTGATGACGGGGATGACGGGGATGATGATGGTGGCGATAACGAGGATAATAACATGCAAGACTCTGACGGAGATGGTATGCCAGATTATTGGGAAGACAAATATGGTTTAAATAAATATGACCCTAGTGATGCTAATGAAGATACAGATGGCGGAGGTCTAATCAACCTAGAAGAATATAAACAAGGCAAAAATCCACTTAATTCAAGTGATGACGGGGATGATAATGGTGGGGATGACGGGGATGATAATGGTGGGGATGACGGGGATGACGGGGATGATAATGGTGGGGATAACGGTGATGATGGTGATAACGGCGATGATGGCGATGATAATGGTGGGGATGATGACGGTGATGATGGGGATAACGGTGATGATGGTGATAACGGCGATGATGGCGATAACGGCGATGATGGCGATGATAATGGTGGGGATAACGGTGATGATGGCGATGATAATGGTGGGGATGATGGTGGGGATAACGGTGATGATGGCGATGATAATGGTGGGGATGATGGTGGGGATAACGGTGATGATGGCGATGATAATGGTGGGGATAACGGTGATGACGGTGATGATAATGGTGGAGATAACGGTGATGACGGTGATGATAATGATGGAGATAACGGTGATGACGGTGATGATAATGATGGAGATAACGGTGATGATGGCGATGACGGTGATAATAATGGTGGGGATGATGACGGGGATGATGATGGTGGGGATAACGGCGATGATGGCGATGATGGCGACTGTCCTGAGCTACCAAATAATCAATGTCCCGATGTAATAGACCCTTTAGACAATCCTGAAAACAATCTCGATAACACACCAGGAACTCACATAACTCATGGCAACATAGAATTATGTGCATTTCTAGACTATCTAGCCGATATTTACAAAGGAGATTATATATTTTCTGCTATTATTAGCGAGGATAACTTAAAAATATTTTCAAAAAGCACAACTTATCTTATAACCGAATAAATGCAAAAAATTTTATCAATAATTACAGGCTTAATTTTATTTTTTAATACTATTCCCTGTTTTTCAGCAGAAGAAGAAATTAGTAAAATTGATTCTTGTCGCAATGCCTGGTGCCAAGCCTTCGATAGTGCAGATCAAGAACTGTATGAAGTCTTGGAAAATTTAATGAATCAAAATAATAAAAATACTTCCGAACTTGCAGAATCTTTTCCTCAAATAATTCGCACATATCGTTGTCATTTGTACTGGATTTGCGGTGGAGCAAATCAATTTGCTGGCAAAACAGGTGAAGAAAAAAACTCAACTCTTCAAAACGCAAATAAAATCTTTATCAATAGATTTGGCTGTCAAACAATGAGCCTACAAGACATAAAAACAAAATTTAATAATGCGCCACTCGAAAATTGTGCTTTCACTTATACAACAACAGAACTACAAAGCCTTAGAAACGAATGCATAATGCATGCTGATTTCAAAATAGAACAATTAAAAATTGTAATGCCTCATTTGCTAAGAAAAGATGCAAATCGTAAAAAAATGGGTTTTTTAGCTTTTAAATTAACTGATCTCACAGAAAGATTGGAGAAATTTTTAGTGGAAGATGTTGTAGACCTCAAAAATAAAGTTGTTGATATTTTAGAAAACATTGAATGTATTGTTGATAAATGCAATTAAGTAAAAAAATATTATCGGCACTAATTTTGAGCTTAATTTTACTAAATAATGCTCATGCAGACACAATGAAAATTCCTCGTTGTGATGAATTATTAGAACAATACCAAACAGGAACACTAAAAAGCACCTGGTTTGATATGTATGAAGATGAAATCTACTGGGAAGATATTCGTGATAAATTTCACAAAGAAATGGATAAACGCTTTGAAGAGATAATCAAAGACATAACTAAAGGTAAAAAAATAAAAAAATGTTCAAATTGCGATATAGAACAAACCTCCAGTGACTCTTTAGAAAATGCTGGCTTTGTTGATTTTGCGTTAGAAGAAAAAGAAAAACCACCTCGAGGAGTGTTATTAGAAACTCAAGAATATCAATGTGTTTTGTTTCTCACTCTTCAAAGCCCAACAATGATTTCTGAAAAAAATAGTGAAATATCATCAGAATGGACAGGTGAAATGAGCACCTTGTTCATGCGTCACAAAATGATTAAAGACGAAATTGCCCAAGAAATCGAAACAGTAGGAATTGCTATAAGAATAGCGCTTGATTCTTTGTCAGAAATGCAAATGGCCTATGTAATTCATCGCAGATTAGAGTGTTTAACCTTTTGCTTAGAAGAGACTAGAGACGCTTTAAAAGATTATTTTGAACAATTAGTCAGAATACCTGGAAAATTTCTTAATTGTGGCTACGAAGCATGAAAAAACTATTTTTAATTCTGACGGCCATAATAATAAACACGCTAATTTTCAGTATTAGTAATGCTGATGATAAATATTTTTCAAAAATATACAAAGAGGTAAAAGAAAGTGATCATAAAACAGTGATTAGTAGAATAAGTAAACAAACCGGACTATCAGACAGTAAGCTTGAAGATATTCTAGATGGCACTGCCACCTTAAAAGAAGTAAAAAAAATCTGTGCAAATATGGATCGTACTGAAATTCAGCAATGCTTAAACGAACTTCATGACTTATATGACTTTGAAAGGTCAGTTGCAAAAATAGAAAATCTCGAAAAAGAAATTGCTTACGCTACAGAAATTTGGTCAAACGGCACCAGGGCAGATAGTGAATTTGATCTCGTTGTTGATTTAAATATAATCGACACAATTTATTTTGGAAAAGAAGCAAGAATACCAAATGCTAGAACGTATGATCCTTTTGCAAATGAAGGCAATGATATGAGCATTAACCCTGGCGATAATGCAGGAATAAATGAAAACAATACCATTGATGACGGCTATGATGCACCTCCAAATATTACAGATAATAATGGTAATCAAAATCAAACAATAATAGTATGTGATGAAGATGGAAACTGCACAGAAATTGAAGAATTGCCAATTTGCGCAGATCCAAACTTGATAATCTTAGACGATGATAGTAATAATTTGGCCAATAATCCAAATCAGGATAATAACTTAGGAACAAACCAGTGGTACAGAAAACAAGATTGGACAGGCTGGGATTATAATTATCAAGGAGGACAATATCCAAGTACATATACAATTGATAATGTTGGCGCTGATGCTTGCGGTGGCGAAGAAGTTGGTATGTTTGGCAATATGTTTTGCGTGGAAGAATTTTGCAATGGTTTTATTTGTATTGATGTTGAGTTTATAAAAGGATCGCCCAACAGAAACGTCACCAAAACAAACTGTGTACAATGTTTAGTAAATTACACATCAGAAGAACTAGAAGAAGCATACAGAAAAAAAGAATCATTAAATCCAAGCAAAAACACGCCTGTTATTTGGGATATTCGCAATTGGTTTTTGGGAATATTTAATATCCATGTATTTGTAGAAAAAAAACCACCACCATCAGGCGATCGCACAACAAGGGACCAAGATTACTCAGTAGCTCAAGAAATTCACTTTATCCAAGCTGAATCTTATCCAATTGGCGGTTCTTATGTTCACGGCGATGGTGATACAGATCAACTAATGAAAAATCGTGACATGCTAGACATGCTTTTATCTGCTGATTGTCAAAATTATTTAAATAGAATTCCTAGCGGAGCACTAAGAGGAGGCGGTTATGATGCCATTGATTTATCAACAAAATGTGCAGAAAGTATAAAAAACTTAAAATCTCCCCTAGCCCAAGCTAATCAAGATTTAATTAAAAAATTCAAAAGAACTGCACTAGAAAATAGAAAAACAGAAGTAAAACAACATTATTGGGAAGAAATATTGCAATTAATTAAAGAATTTGCAGGCACAGCAGAGGCAATAAACAATACTTTTATGGAGTTTCCTAATGCTCAACAAATAGATACAAAAAAAATAGATTGCAAAAGCACTTAATGAAAAAAATAATTATTTTCATCATTGGCATAATAATATTTAGCGCAAATAGCTCAACATTTGCTTACAACGGAGTTTATGGAGTAAATGGCAAAGCTGGAGAAATAGCAGAAGAAATAGAAACCCTAAAAGAAGATATAGGAAAATACAACAGTGGTTGCGACAATCCATCAGCAAGAATAAAAATAAGACTTGCCATGATGTCGGATACAGATGTTATAGAAACAATCAAAGATTCTCAAAAAAACACCTGCCTCAGAAAAGATCTTGATTATCTTGAAAAAGAATTAGGCAAAATAGCAACATTAGCACCTGTATCAGAAATAGCCTGCGGAGCACAAAAAGAAACTGAAAGAGAATTTAATGAAGAAACAGTAAAAGTGGACATCAATTATGCAACTGAAAAAATAAAAGAGCTAAGAAAAGAGATAAATTGCTTAAGAAAATTTGGAGCAAATGAAAACCTTGAAAAAGAGGAAGGTGAGTGTGAAGGTGACTATTTTGACCCTTCTTATAACAATGAAGAAAAATGTCCTGACTTAAAATCAAAAAGCATTTTTGGCAAATTAAAACAATCTTACGATGAACTAGAAGCAAAAATAAAAACGCTAGATAAAATTGCTGCCATGATTGAAGGTAGAGATTTTTTTAATTTTGATTACGATAAAATCAATGCAAATGCGAAAAAAAACGCAGAAGATTGGATGAAAAAAAATCTCAGCATAAAATATAAAGGAAAAATGTTTAGTTTTGGTGTTGGCTATTTAACAGACTCAGATAAAGAAAAACTAAAATTTAAAGAACAAAAAGAGAAAGAAAAAGAACCAGAACGCGCAGAAATAGACACAGCCGTCATAAGAAGCGAAGTTTTTGGCAGAACAGAAGAAGCTGAAGAAAATTGGCAATTTGCCAAAAATTTTTCCCAATTAATTGTTTATGAAGAAATGTTTCAAACAATTGACCTAGAAACTGTTCAAAGCCTCGAACATCATTTAAATTGTTTGCAATTTTCATACACAATAACCACAATTTCCAGCAATAAAACTACAGCAGATACACCTGCGGGATGCATCTATCCAATCAAAAAACTAGCTGATAAAACAACAACAGATGGCTTAAAAGAAAAAACTCGGGCAATGAAAATTTGGCTCGATAGCCACAATAAAAAATAATATTTGCTTTTTGAATAAGATAAAAAAATATAAAATAACTTCGCTATGCATAACAATAAAGAAGAAAAAAGCACAATAATAGTAAGCTTTGTAATATTAGGCGGAGTAGCTATTGTGTTATGGCTTCTTTTTTCTTGGGGTGCATCAATCATGAGAACAGGACAAAGAGATAGGGCAATAGAACAATTTCAAACAGAAAATCAAAGACTAGAAACAGAAAACCAAAAACTGCTCTCAGAAATGCTTTATCTTGAATCAGCGCAATACAAAGATAAATGGGCAAAAGAAAGAAAAAACAAAGTAAATCCTGGAGAAAGCGTGATTATTCTTCCACCAAAAGAAGAAGAGCCAATAGAAGAAAAACTAAAAGGGCTCTCCGAAAAAGAAAGAAGGATAGAAATAATGAAAACAAGACCAAAAAGAGAACAATGGTGGGAGTATTTCTTTGGTGAACCAATCTAAATGAACAAAGAAAAGAACATTATAGAATGTATAAATGATTTTTTAATTTATGCAGAAGTAGGAAAAAACCTTTCCAGCAATACTCTGCGCAATTTTCGTCATTGGCTAAATCGTTTTGCTGATTTTTTTGGCAAAAAAAGAAAACCGTCAGAAATAAATCAGGAAGATATTCAAAATTTCCGCTTAAAACTTAATAGAATGGAAGGAAAAAACGGCAAATTAAACTTAAAAACTCAAGCTTATCACCTTGTTGCCTTAAGAGCTTTTTTAAAATATCTCCAAAAAAACGATATAAAATCTTTATCAGCAGAAAAAATAGAACTACCAAAAATACCTGAAAGGACAGTGGAATTCCTCACAGAACAAGAGCTTGAAATGCTTTTTAATGTAGTAGATACAAATTCACTAATAGGCCTTCGTGATTCTGCAATATTACAAGTGTTATTTTCTACTGGCATGCGTGTTTCTGAGCTTTGCTCATTAAACAAAGAAAATATAAATCTAAAATCACAAGAATTTTCCGTTCGTGGAAAAGGCAGTAAAATGCGTTTAGTTTTTTTAAGCAAAAAAGCAGTTCAAAAAATAGAAGATTATTTAAAAGCCAGAACAGATGCGCTAAAGCCACTTTTTATTTCCCATGCACCAAATCTAAAAAATTCCATAGATAGCGAAAAAAGAAGACTAAGCAGAAACACAATTGAGGCAATAGTTGGTAAATATGCACGCAAAGCAGGATTAGTAAAAAAAGTGACTCCACATACTCTTCGCCACAGTTTTGCGACCTCATTACTAAAAAATGGTGCAGATATCAGAGCAGTACAAACAATGCTAGGCCACGAAAGTATAAAAACAACCCAGATTTATACCCATATAACAGACCAACATTTACGCAAAATTCACAAAGAAAAATTCAAAGATTAGCTTATAAATAAAAGCTCATATCAATTTTTGAACAATTTTCTTGCACTTTAAAAAAATAACAGGCAAAATAAAAATAACTTAATAAATAAAAATGATTTTTGGAATTTCAGTTGAAAATACTGGCGACATACTAAACTTAACACTTGCTGGAGGATTTTTACTCCTGATTTTAGTGTTAATATTGGTATTATTAAGAGCATATAAAATACTCGGCAATGTACACCGAGTCACAGAAAACATCGAAGAAATAAGCGAAATAGTTAAGCACTACCTCTGGCAACCAGTAAAATTAGGCGCAAAGGCATTTAATGCAATTAAAAAATTCCTCAAAAAAAGAAAATAATTAACGAACAAAAGGAATAAGAGCCAAATGTCTTGCTCTTTTAATGGCACGAGCAAGCTCTTTTTGGTGTCTTAGGCAAACCCCAGTATAATAACGAGGTTTAATTTTTGCATATAAAGTTAAATATCTCTTTAAAAGAGGTACATTTTTATAATCAATATTAGACATTTTTTCAGCGCAGAATTCGCATTTTTTTTCTGACATAATTAAATCTTAAATTATTAAAAATTAAACATCAAAGTCGCTAGAAAGCATTTTATCAAGCTTTTCATTTGCCTCCTTTTGGTCATCTTTTACTGGTTTTGACTTTGCTTTTGTTGATGGTTTTTTTGTTGCTACTTGCTTTTTAACTGGTTTTTTTGCAACGGGTTCATCTTGAGCAAAATCTTTAAAACTTTTAGTTTCATAATCATCAGGCATAGCTGTGACCAAGTGTCTAATTACATTTTTGGCAAGATTAAGCTCATTATCAACTTCTGATAATTTTTGAGGGTCAATCTCAAACTCAAAAAGCTGATAATAACCTTGATTATGTTTTTGAATAGCATAAGCAAGATCTCTCTTGCCCCAAAAATCATCAAAAACAACTTTTGCTCCTGTTTTCTCAAGAGTCTTTTTGATTTTTTCAGCCTCAGAAAGAGCTTCTTTCTCTGTTTTTTCGGGCTGAATAATAAAAACTAATTCATATTTTTTACTCATCTTATTTGGGCTAAATATTTGCACCCTTTGATAAAAGGGCGATAAGAAAAAGCTTGCTTATTTTTCCAGAAAATTATTTTTTATGCAAGTTTTTTTTATTAAATCTTGCAGGAGCGCAGATTATATGGGAAAATTTTTTTAGAATTTTTTTAAGAAAACACAATGATTGATGATCCATTTGCAGAATTTGACCAAGAAAACCAGCAAGCTACACAAGCAGTTGCTGTAGAAACTGAAGAAAACGCCGACCAAGCTCCAGAAGCTACTAATACTGGAGATAATGGTAGTTATGCTAATGAAATTCTTTCCAGAAAGATTGAGGCTCGTAATCGCACATTCTTCATAGACTTAAAACAAAGCACTTATGGTAAATTTCTTAAAATCTCAGAAAAATCCAGAGGTAGAAAATCAACCATAATTATGGATGCAGAAGATGTGCCAAAGTTTATTGAAGCTTTGGAAGATGTAAGAGGAGCTCTTTAAAGATAAATATCTCTTGGTTTTGCTCCTCTAGCAGGGCCAATCATTCCTCTTTCCTCAAGAATATCAAGAATTCTTGCTGCTCTGGCATAGCCAACAGAAAGTCTTCTTTGCAATAATGAAGCAGAAGCTTTTTTACTACTTCTAATTACTTCTATTGCCTCTTCAAGCAAATCGTCGTCGTCACCGGAGCCTTCTCCAGACCCAATTCCTACTGGAGCATTTCCTTTCGGCGCATTTAAAATAGTATCGTCATAATCAGCCTCAGTAGTTAATTTTATTCTATTGGTGACTCTTTGTATCTCCTCAGAAGAAATAAACACACCCTGTACCCTAAGTGGACGACCAAGGCTAGCATTAGTAAACAAAAGATCACCACCACCAAGCAAATCTTCTGCACCAATAGAATCAATAATAGTGCGTGAATCAACAGAGCTAGTGACAGCATAAGCAATTCTTGCTGGGATATTCGCCTTAATCAAACCAGTAATAACATCGACAGATGGTCTCTGTGTGGCAACAATAAGGTGCATTCCCACTGCTCTTGCCATTTGTGCAATGCGACAAATCACTCCTTCAGTTTCTTTTTTGTGCTGACGCATCATTAAGTCAGCCAATTCATCAATCACAATAACAATTTTTGGCATTTTTTCTTCTGCCTGCTTATTATATTCTTCAATATTTCTACATCTTTTTTCACTCATTTCATTATACCTACGCATCATCTCAGCAACAGCCCAACGCAAAGCAGAAAGGGCTTGCTCTGCTTCAGTAATAACTGGCGTTAAAAGATGAGGAAGTCCATTAAAGCTAGCCAACTCAACTCTTTTTGGGTCAATTAAAATCATTTTTAAATCCGCAGGAGAATTTTGAAACAAGAGCGAAAGCAAAAATGAATTCATACCCACAGATTTACCAGCACCAGTAGCACCCGCAATTAAAAGATGAGGCATTTTTGCAAGATCAAAAGCCACAGCATCACCAGAAACATCTCTACCAAGACCTAATCGCAAACTACCTCCAAGTTTATCAAATTCAGAACTTTCCAAAATCTCACGCAATCTGACCATTGTTCTTTTTTCATTTGGTGTTTCAATGCCCACCAAATCTTTACCAGGAATAGGAGCTTCAATACGAATAGATCGAGCGGAAAGTGCAAGTGCTAAGTCATTTTTAAGATTGGTAATCTTGGTTAATTTTACTCCTTCAGCAGGCTTAAGTGTGAATTGTGTCACAGTTGGACCTTGATAATACTTGCCCATACTTACTTCTACTCCAAATTCCAATAATTTTTCACCAATTAACTCTGCTTTTTGAGTTAATTTTTTATCATCAACATCAATATCCGCTCTTTCGTTAGAAAGAAGATCAAGATCAGGCGGTTCCCAGCCTTCTTTTGGCTTAGCAATAAGAGGTTTTGATGGCTCTTTTTCCTCTTTATTAAGCATTTCTTTTTCAAATTTTTTGCGTTTTTGTTCAGCTTTTTTGCGCTCTTCATCAGAAGCAATAAATTTTACTTTTTTTGGTTTTTCGTCTTTCTTTTTCTTTTCTTTTTTTAAGATAGCACCAACAAAGGCCATGACTCCATTCAAAAAAGCAGTCAAAGAAAAAGGGAAAGTTAACAAAAGTCCCACCAAAAATAATGCAAACAACACAACTCGCGCACCTACAAAGCCAATATATTTTATAAAAAACACACTAGAAGCAAAGCCAACATATCCCCCGCCATCGCTAGACATCTCTAAAAGCTGATCTTCAGGCAAAAAAGTATGCACAAAGCCCATCAAACCAAGCAAAAGAATAATAATTCCTAAAAATCTTGTGTAATCAAAAGCAACTTTTTTATAAACAAAAAACGCCAAAGATAAAAACAAAAGAACAATTGGAAAAATATAAGCACCAATTCCAAAAAGACTAATCAGAACAAGTGCCAACCCTTGCCCAAAAACCCCAAGCTGATAACCCAAGGCTAAAGCGCTTAAAATACCTAAAACTGCAAAAAAAACACCCCAAATTTCTCTCAATGTGCTTTTTTCAATATTTAATTTTATTTTCTTTTTTTTAGTGGCGGTTTTTTTTGTGCCCACTGCCGTTAATTTTCTTCTTCGTTTTGCCATAAAATTTTATACAAGCGTATTTTGCCTTGCTTTAAGCATAATTGCAAGTGAGAAGAAAGCATAAAATTTGACAAAAAAATAAATAAAGAATAGGATTTTTGCCAATTATAGATTGATTTATGAAAATGCCTGAACAATATCCAATGACATGCCCTACAACAAAATCCTTGTGTCAAAATGGAGTTGGTTTTTATGATCCAGAGACAAAAAGCCCTACCTCGCTTAATAATCAGGGTTTTTTGGAAATGTTTGAAGAAGCAATACCAGAAAATTGTGCAACATGTAAAAAGCTTGTGCGAGAAATAATGGACGCAACTGACACAGTCCGTAATCCTGATGCTTGGCATGAAAAAGAAAAAGCTGCTTAATAAATTAAGCTAGCTCATATAAAACACCTAAAGTTTTTAAGGGTTTTGGCGAATGAACCATAAACTCTTTTTGCGCTAAATAAAACAATTTATTAAAAACCTCTTTATTCAAAGAAACCTTGAGAGCATGCTCAAAAGGTTGGTTTTGAAAAAAAGCTAAAATTTTTAACTCCGTAAAACTCAAATTACAATCAACCTGCCCAGAACAATGCGAACAAAGTAAAGATTTTTTCCACACCACCGCAGAATTAACAGGAATTTTCTTACCACATTCACCGCAAGTGCTAAAACACGGAAAATAACCTAAAACAGTAAAAAATTTAATCACAAAAACTAATAAAAATCCCTGACTATTATCAGTCGTGCTTAATTCCTGAAAAGAATTTTGCAATAAATCAAAAATTCTCTGCATTTTTTGCTCACTAGGACAAAAGCGAATAAGAAGCTCAGCAACAAAGGCAAAATGCATCAATTTTTCTGGTGAACAATTTAATAGACAATTTTGCCTGGTTTCAATTTTTGTTAATTTTCGCAAAGAAGTTTTTACTCGAGGAATAATATATTCACAATCAATTTCTGAAAAAGGTATAAATTGATTTCGCCATTTATTACCTTGCTTTCTAGCCCCTTTAACTAAAGCAGTAAACAAGCCTTCCTCCAAAGAAAAAACAGTTAAAATTAAATCATTATCAAGATAATCCTGTTTTTTAAGTACAAAAGCTGTTCCTTGTGCTTTTTGCATAAAATTACAATATTTTTTGAGTGCGTAAATGCTTTTCTATAGCCAAAAACGAACCAATAAAGGCCAAAAACAAAATAATTGAAGCATTGCGTAAGACATCAACAGAAAACATGGTTAATAACTTGCTTGTAAAGTCGCTTATATGTTGGCTAATTTCTGGGTCAGAAAAAGCATTTTCAATAATGGAAGAAAAAATAAAAAATATTATTCCACCAAGCAAAAGACTAATCACAAAGGCAGAAAGCGCAATCATTAAGCCTTCAAGTATATAAGGCAAACGAATATTCCAAAAATTAGCACCAACAAGACGCATAATAAAAATTTCTTGTTCATGCATTTTTACAGCAGTTCCCACAGCATGAAAAAGTAAGCCAGTGGCAATAATCATAAAAAGCAAAAGAACTGCCCCGCCGGAATTTTCTGCAAAACTAGCAACAGTGAGAAAATTTTTCACTCTTTTTCGAGAATCTTCACTATCTCTTAAGGCTTTTTGGTTCACCACATTGGAATATTCTTCACGAAATAAAAATGCTGTAAGTTCATCTGTCTTATCGCGTGCAGGAATAATTTCCACCATAGAAAGAAGCGGATTGCCAAGATTATGCCTACGCAAAAACACCATTCTGTCTGGATATTTCTTTTCAAATTCCTCCAATTCTTGATCACGAGAAAAATAAGTATAATTTTTTATATCCCCTTTTGTTTTTTTGTCATCTAAAGCTTTTAAGAAAATCTCAATTTCATGCTCATCAGCCTCTTCATTAAAAAAAACACCAATATCCACCTTGTTTTGCAAATTACGCACAATATTTTCCGCAGAGGAAATAAAAGCACTCATAGTATGAACAAGCAAAAAAACCAAAACCAAAGCGGTAATAGTCATCACACTTGTCCAGCGACTTCTGGTAATTGATTTTATTGCCTGATCAAGGGCTCGCCTAAATACTGTAAAAATCGAATTGCTCATTTCTTTTTTGGTAGTTTTTTCTTAATAATGCTTGATTTAAATTTTTGCGGAAAATAAGGAAAAAGTCTAACTATTTTTATATTAGAAAATTTATTTTTTAATTCTTTTAGTGGTGCTTTTTGGTCAAACCCAAGAGCGATAATATCTGGTTCAAGCTCTTTAATTGGCACAAACTTGTCTTTTTCATCACCTAAAATCACCTTATTAATAAAATCTAATTTTTCTAATTCTTCTTTTCGTTCGCTTTCTGAAAAATGCGGTAATTCACCTTTAAGCTCTAACACATTTTTGTCTCTTGCTACTACGACAAAAAATTGATCACCAAGCTTTTTTGCATCTTGTAAAAATTTTTTATGCCCTTTGTGTAAATAATCAAAAGTACCAAAAACTAATACTTTTTTATTGTTTTTGCTCATCACAGTGCCATTTATATAATAATTTGGCAAAAATATCACACTCAAAATTGATTAAATCTCCAGTTTTCATCTTTCCAAAATTAGTTATTTCCAAAGTATGTGGTATTAAGGCTACTCCAAAAGTGTCTTGATCCTCTTTTGCAATAGTCAAAGAAACTCCATTTAAGGCAATACTACCTTTTTCAGTAAAATACTTTGCATATTCAACAGGTTTTTTAAAAGTAAAAAACTCACCTTCTCCCTCTTTTTTTCGCTCTAAAAGCTCTAAAAAACCATCAATATGACCCTGAACAACATGACCCTCAAAACGTCCATCTGCCTTCAAAGCTCTTTCCACATTTACAATTTCTGCTGAACCCAAATTCGTACGCCGAAAAGTTTCCGGCACAATATCAAACTTTAATTTTTCTTGATCAAAATCAATCAAAGTCAAACAAGCGCCATTAAGAGCAATGCTTTGACCTTTTTGTAAATCAGAAAAAATCTTCGGACGAGCAATTTCAATTCCCGTATTTGACCTATTTATAACCCGAACTTTATCTTCAACAATACCTGTAAACATCGGATTAAGCTTACAAAAAAAATATTTAAATGTAAATTATCTCAAAAACCCTTGACTTAATAAGCAAAATTAAGGAAAATGTTCCAGCGTTTTTGAAAATTATGAAAGCAATAGCAAAAAGAGTACGTTTATCACCTAAAAAGGCCAACTTGGTTGCTGGTATGGTGCGTGGCAAAAAAGTGCAAGATGCACTTGATCTGCTCAATTTCATGCCAAAAAAAGGTGCTAAAATTCTCAGAAAAGTTGTTCACAGTGCTGCATCAAATGCAGAACAAAACAACCAAAAAGACAAAGAAAAATTAATTGTCTCAAAAATTCTTGTCACAAAAGGACCAACATACAAAAGAGGTGTTCCTGCCTCTCGTGGGCGCGTTGCTCCTATTTTAAAACGTACTTCTCATATTACTGTAGAAGTTATTGAAGGTTAATTTTATTAAATAATTATGGGTCAAAAAGTAAATCCAAATGTTATCAGAATAGGTATTACCAGCAAATGGCAATCTCGTTGGTTTGCAAAAGGTAAAAACTTTGCAAAAAACCTAAAAAAAGACTACGAACTAAGAAAATTCTTAAAAAATAAACTAAAAGAAGCTGGAATTATTCGCATTGAAATAGAGCGCAAAAATGAAATGACCCATATTTCTATTTACTCTTCTCGCCCTGGTGTGATTATTGGCAGACAAGGAGAATCTATTGATGATCTTAAAGTTTTACTTCAAAAAACATTCCGTGAAAATTTTGATGTAAGCATTAAAGAAATTAAAAAACCAGAACTAGAAGCTGGTAATTTAGCAGATATGATTGGCAGGCAACTAGAAAAAAGAATGCCCTTTAGAAGAGCTGCTAAAATGGCTATCCAAAAAGGCATAGAAGCTGGAGCAAAAGGAGTAAAAGTGCAAGTTGGCGGTCGCTTGGGTGGTGTTGATATTGCTCGTAGTGAAACTTTTTCAGAAGGTAAAATCCCTTTACATACTTTCAGAGCGGATATTTCTTATGCTCAAGATACAGCCAATACAACCTTTGGCGCTATTGGTATCAAAGTTTGGGTTTTTAGAGGAGAAGTTTTTAAGAAAAAATTCGAAGAAAAAAAGATAACTGCTTAATTAAAAAGAATAATCCAATTTTAATTTTACGTCTTCAAATCTCCAATTCTTTGTTGGAGATTTTTTATATATAAAATAACCAGCACTCGCCACCATGGCCCCATTATCAGTGGAATAAATCATCTTTGCTGGTTTCAAAAACTTAATCTTATTTTTTTCACAATAATCACCAACAACTTCCTGCAAGCGCTTATTTGCAGAAACTCCACCAGCTAAATGAATTTCTGTTGGTTTGTATTTTTTTACTGCTTTTTTTAGCTTAATCAACAAAGAATCAACAATTGCCTCTTCAAAAGAAGCACAAACGTCTGCTTTAACATTTTCAGTAATTTCCCCCTCATCACGCAAAGTATATAAAACTGCAGTTTTTAAGCCGGAATAAGAAAAATTAAAATCATTACTTTGTGCCATTGGACGTGGAAATTTATATTTTTGCCTATCTCCTTTTTCTGCCAACTTCGATACAATCGGTCCACCAGGAAAACCTAAATCAAGCATTTTTGCTACTTTATCAAAAGCTTCACCTCCAGCATCATCAAGAGTTTCGCCAAGTATCTCAAAATCTAAAAAGTCTTTCCAAATGAGCAAATTATTATGCCCACCAGAAACAGTCAAGACCAAAACAGGAAAATTGGGCACACCTCTATCTAAAATATTAGAATAAATGTGTCCCATAATATGATAAACAGGAATTAAAGGCTTTTTATGAACAAAAGCCAAAACACGAGCAGTTTCAATGCCAACCATCAAGCTTCCAGGAAGCCCAGGCCCATTCGCCACAGCAATTGCATCAATGTCTTGCCAAATTATCTCTGCTTCCTCTAAGGCTTTGTTTACAACCGAAATAATCTTATTAGCCGAATCACGAGCCGCAATCTCTGGCACAACCCCTCCGGTCTCCTGATGCAAATCAATAGACGAAGCAATAATATTGGAAATCACTTCTTTTCCATTTTTTACAATTGCCACTGCTGTTTCATCACAAGATGTTTCTATTCCCAAAATAAGCATATTTATATTCTGCCATAATTTTTGACTTTTAAGGATATTTTTATTAAATTAAGAGAGATTTTTTCAAATAAAATGAGCGGATTCATGATTTTAGTAATTCTTTTGGTGGTCGTGGCTGTTTTTTATGTGTCTATTTACAATGGCCTCGTAAAACTAAGACAAAAAGTAAAAGAAGCTTGGAGCGGAATAGACGTGCAATTAAAAAGAAGATACGACTTAATACCAAATCTTGTTAATACTGTGCAGGGCTATGCTGGACATGAAAAAGAAACTTTTGAAAAAGTTGTTCAAGCTCGCTCTGATGCAATAGCGGTGCCAGATGGCAAAATCGCAGACCAAGCAAAAGCAGAAAGTGTTTTAACAAATACATTAAAATCTATTTTTGCTCTTTCAGAAAATTATCCAGACCTAAAAGCAAATGCTAGTTTTATGCAATTACAAGAAGAGTTATCAGAAACAGAAGACCAAATTGCCTCTGCTAGAAGAATATACAATGCCAATGTCACAGCAATGAATATAAAAGTAGAAAGTTTTCCTTCTAATTTTGTTGCCAAAAATCACGGATTTACAAAAGAAGAATTTTTTGAGGCTGATGAAGGCGAAGAGATAAAAAAAGTCCCTGAAGTAAAATTTTAATATGCTTAATTGCCAAAATATTTTTCCAAAAGTCCTTTTGGATTTAGGGAATTTTCAAATCCATACCTATGGAGTCTTAGCCACCTTGGGTGTAATTTTTGGCTATTTTATTATTAAATACTTAACAAAAAGAGATAACAAAATAAAAAAAGAGGAAATTTTTGATTATATTTTTTGGGCTTTAATTGGCGGAATAATAGGCTCAAGAATTTTTTATGTTTTGATTTATAATTTTGATTACTTTACTGCAAATCCAGAAAAAATATTTGCAATTTGGCAAGGCGGAATTAGTGTGCATGGTGGAATTATTGGTGGCACACTCTCTCTTTGGATTTACACAAAAATAAAAAAACAAAAATTTCTATACATCACAGATTTAATTGTAATTGGCTTTGTTTTTGCCCTTTGCTTGGGTAGAATTGGCAATTTTGTTAATGGTGAGCTAATTGGCAGAGAAACTGAATTTTTTATGGGTTGTGATTTTGGTGATGGAGTTGCGCGCTGGCCATCTCAGTTAATAGACTCATTTAAAAATCTCACTATATTTTTTATTCTTTTTTATATTTATTTAAAAATAAAACCAAAAATAGGATTTATTTCCAGTTTGTTTTTAATTTTAATTGGCTCTTTTCGGTTTTTAACAGAATTTATCAGAGAGCCGGACTCTCAACTTGGCTTTATAATAAGCTTTTTGACAATGGGGCAAATACTAGCAATATTAACTATTTTTTTTGGAATAATTGTTTTTTATTTTTCAAAAAAACACTACAAATAAGTAATAGCGTTTTTAATGTGTTCTATTTTTGGCTCTTGATCAGATAAAAAAACTGTAATTACATCAATTCGCCAGTTTTTTTCTGTTAATTCTTTTTGAAATAAATAATTATTTGCTGAATTTATTAAAAAATTCTGTTTATTTTTACTAATTTGCTCAATAATTTCTCCAAATTTTTTGTTTTTTCTAGTTTTAACTTCCACAAAAACAATTTGCTCATCTTTTTCCGCAATAATATCAATTTCTCCACCGCGAATACAAAAATTTTGATCTAAAATCTTATATTTTTTCTGTTGTAAAAAACTAACTGCAATGTCCTCACCTTTTTTGCCTGTTTTTTTAAGCATTAAACAAGTAAATACATAGTCAAGCCAGCACCAAGGGGCACAATAATATTATCATCAATCAATATTCCTTTAATTTTTATTTCTGGAAATTCCAGTATCATAGCAACTGTACTTGCCAAAAGCGCGCTCCAAGAAGGCACAAAAAACGAAGCCGCAAGCGCAGAAACCAAAATTCCAAAAATAGACCCCTCAATATATTTTTTATCATGAAATGGGGTTTTTGTGCGACCAAAATGACGACCAAAAATATGTGAAACTGAGTCACCAAAAGACAAAATCAAAATACTAGCAACCGCGATATTAAGAGGGAACAAAATAGTAGTCAGTGTAGCTCCAAGGGTAAAAAACAAAAGACCTTTTCCTGGTAATTTTTTAAGATCTTTTTTGCGCTCAAAAACATGAAGAAATTTGCAAAAAACAGGAATACTCGACCTGCAAGAAAACAAAGAAAGCCCAAAGGCAATAAATAAAACACCCAACAAGAAATAAGGATCAATAATTTTTAAATAAAGCGAAACCGCTAAAATAAACCCATAAAGCAAATGTGCTGATTGCCGACGAATTTCAAGAATTTCAATTTTTCTCCTCATTTATTCAAAAAAATTTACAAGTGCATCAAAAATAATTTTATTTTTTTCTGTTTTAAAATTTATATACGCATTTGCAAACTTTTTATCTCCATAATATTCATTCATTATGTCTTTAATTTGATCATAATTTGGTAAATCTTCAAAAGACATATTCCAATAAACAAGAGCTTTTCCTTTTTGATAACCTTCTGGCAAATCTTTTGCTTCTGTTGGAAATAAATTATCAAGATCAGCACTAGTGATTACCAAGATACTATCCTCATTAATGCCCCAACTAATTCCTCTTTCTTGTAAAAAATTCTCAAATTCAATTGCCTCAGAAAAAGACTCACCTTCTTTTAATTTATAACGAGTAAAACCATTATCAAGCTTGCTAATTTTTATTTTTCCATTAAGATTTTCATCTAATTGAAGCCAAAGAGACAAATATTGATTTGCTTTATTTATTATTTCCTGTGCTTTTTCTGAATTACTACTTACATCCACTAATAAAGAAATATCTGGCATTTCTGTTTCACTTTTTGAGACATAAATAGCTACTGATTTGTCTAGCCAGGCATAAATATCTTCTTCTAAGTTTAATCCTGTGCTGATTTCAAATTGTTTTTTGCCATTTTTTACTACTGTATTGCCAAGTGGATGATTTTTGGCAACTATATCTTCAATAAAACGCAATTTATCAGCAAAATCGCTAATTTCTAACAAAAACCAGGAATTATTATTGATTATTTTTTTTGCCAATGAAAACTCATCACCCTCACTGCCTATAGAAATTCTCCATTTTGCTAATTGCTCAGGATTAAATCTAACTTCTCCTTCTGACAAAACTGATTCTAGTTCATTTTCATAATTTATATCCATCACCATAAAAGCGCTTTCAATTGGATTATTATCCAAACCTAAGGCGTTTGGCATTAAAATAGCGCTTAAGTTGTTTTTATCTTTAGGTAATTTACCCTTAAGGCTTAAATATTCTTCATTGCCAACAATTGATTGAAAATCTTCTTTTTGCACTTCTTCTAAAAATTCTTGACTATTGGAAATTAAATAAAGATCGCCAACTTTTTGATAAACATATTCTTGATAAGTAAACGCTGACATTTGATTTACAAGTTCTTCTATCTCTTCTTGATTAGCACCCTTAACCACCTCAATAATTTGAAGCTCCTCACTTGTTAAAGGCTCATCTGAGTCAAAATTTATTTTGTCAAAGTGCATTATTCCGCCTGAAACAACATGGAATTTTGAGTTTTTAGGCATAAATCCAAAACTATCAGTAATCATAAATGAATTTGCAGGAATAAATCTTAGCATCTCGTTTGCGTCTTCTGTTTCTTCTTTTTCTTGATGAGCCCAAAAAGCACCTGCACCAACAACTAGGATTAAAAGCAAAAAAACAATGGCCTTCTTTTTCATTTAAAAATAATTAAATCGAATTTATTTTTTCACTTTTTTGGAAAAATCACAAGTTTATGCGAAAATTAGTTTTGTATGAAATTCCTTGTGCTCACACTTTTTCCGGAAATGTTTGAAAGCCCTTTTGCAGAGAGCATAATCAAGCGTGCGCAAGATCAAAAATTAATTAATATTGAAACAAAAAACATTCGTGATTTTGCAAGTGG
Organism: Candidatus Altimarinota bacterium; assembly: GCA_963664295.1. Lineage (GTDB taxonomy): Bacteria > Patescibacteriota > Gracilibacteria > CAIRYL01. Next base: position 1,145,202 of record OY760935.1, on the reverse strand, counting down.
CAAAAGAAAAAATGTTGATGATGTGCCTTTTGGTGGTGGTGCGGGAATGCTGATGAAGCCAGAGCCTCTTTTTGAAGCCATAAAATGGGCAAAGAAAAAATCAGGAAAAAAAGCAAAAGTAATTTTTCTGACACCTCAAGGAAAAAACCTAACGCAACAAAAATCTGAAAAACTGGCACAGGAAAAAAATAATTTAATTTTACTTTGTGGTCATTTTGAGGGAATTGACCAGAGAGTGCGAGATGAGCTTGTTGATGAGGAAATTTCTATTGGCGATTTTGTTTTAACTGGTGGCGAACTGCCGGCTATGTGTCTTATTGATTCTGTTGCTAGACTTATTCCTGGAGTTGTGGGTGGCGAAGAAAGCTTGGACAAAGAAAGTTTTTCTGAGGAATTATTTTATCAAAAAGAATTTCCGCAATATACTCGTCCAGCTGATTTCAAGGGCATGAAAGTACCAAAAGTTCTTCGCTCTGGTAATCATGCGAAGATTGAAAAATGGCAATTTAAAAACTTAAAAGGTGTGCCTGATGATGAAAAAAACTTTTTACAATTACGCAAAAACGCTTTTCCCTTAAAGACAAAAAGATTAATTTTACGATTATCAGAAAAAAATGACTTAAATGCCTGGGTAAAATGGTTTAACGACAAAAAGGTTGTTAAGTATCTTAAAAGCATTGTCCCTCCTGTTAATTATGAAATGGAGGAAGAGTTTTACATAAGCTCCAAAAAAGATTTACGCAATTTTCAACTTTCGATTATAGATAAAAAAACCAAAAAACCAATAGGCAATACATCACTTAGAGTGCATCCTTGCAATAGTTTTTCTTTGGAATTTGGTATTGTGATTGGTGAAAAAAAATATTGGGGTCAGGGCATTGCCACTGAAGTTTTGCAAGGATTATTGCGATTTGCTTTTGAGATAGCTGACTTTGAACGAGTTTCTCTTTATGTATATAAAGCTAATAAGCCTGCTTGTCGTGTTTATGAAAAATGTGGTTTTCGCTATGTAGGCGAGCTAAAAAAATTTTATTACAAAGAAAATAAATTTCATGACACATTTTTAATGGAAATTTTGAAAAAAGATTACTTAAAATCAAAAAAATGAACGAAAAAATGCAGGAATTTTTAAATAATCAGCAAGAAAAACCTTTTTATATTAAAATAAAAGCAATTCCCAATGCACAAAAAACAGAAATAAGTGAAAAATTAGACCATGAAACATGGAAAATGCGGGTTAATGCAGTGCCAGAAAAAAATAAAGCTAATAAAGAAATAATTAAGTTTTTTAAGAAAAAATTTGGCGCAGAAGTGGAGATTATTTCCGGAAAAACAGATAGAATTAAGTTAATTAAAATAATTTAATGTATTACCGTATTAGTGTACCAGTACAGTAATACAAAAATAGTAAATTTATGAAAAAAATTGAGTCAAAAAAAATTGAGGCTTTGGTTGAAAAACTTATTTATGAGGCAAATTTTGTTTTACCAAAAAAAGTGCGCACAAAAATAAACCAACTGGCAAACAAAGAAACTAACAAGCTCTCAAAAACAGCTTTGAGCCAAGCTCAGAAAAATTGGGAAATTGCAGAAAAAGAGGAATTACCTCTTTGTCAGGACACTGGTTTGGCTATTTTTTTTATTGAAATTGGCAATGAGGTTTTGCTTTCTGAGCCAATTAAAAAAATAATTAACAGAGCAACAAAAAAAGCTTATAAAAAATTTTATTTAAGAAAATCTACCGTTGTTGATCCGCTTTTTGAGCGCAAAAACAAAGGGGATAATCTACCTGCTTTTATTCATCTTGAGCAAATCAAGGGAGATAAAATTAAGATAAAATTTTTACCAAAAGGAGGAGGAGCTGAAAACAAAAGTAGATTAAAAATGCTTGTGCCAGCAGACGGAGAACAAGGAATTATTGATTTTATTACTGATACTGCAAAAAAAGCTGGTGGCTCAGCTTGCCCTCCTTTTGTTTTAGGTATTGGTATTGGTAGCAGTTTTGATAGCGTGGGCACATTGGCAAAAAAAGCAATTAGCAGAGAATTAGGCACGAAAAATAAAAACAAAAAATACGCTCAGCTAGAAGGAAAAATTCTTAAAGAAGTAAATAAATTAAAAATTGGTGCTATGGGATATGGTGGAAAAGAATCTATTCTTGGTGTGCACATTGAACAAGCACCTTGTCATATTGCTTCTATGCCTGTGGCTGTAAATATTCAATGTCACTCTGCGCGCTCTGCAAAGGGGCAAATCTAGTTTTTCCTATTCTTATTTTCATGCCTTTTTCTTGACAAAAGATTTTTTTAGGTGTAAAAAGATAAAAATCTTAATATTTTTTACACATAAAAACCAAGGTAAGCATTGATTTTTGCTCGATTTTATGAGATAATATTAAGATTTTGGGAATATAAAATCTAATGAGAGCAATCCCACAAAAAGGCGGACAGAAAAAAAACTTCTTTTTAGAAGTTAGAATGCCTTTTTTGCAAATGAATAGTGGACAAATTTCTCAACTTTCAGAAGATGGCGATCAAAAAGAAAAATTAGCACAAATTAAAACCTTACTGGAACAAGAGGGTTTAAATACAGCTGAAAAAGCTTTTTTGCGACAAGAACAAAAAAATCCACAGCTAACAGAGCAGGAACAAGAAAAAATTCAAGAATTATTACAAGAAGATAATGAAATAATTTTGGGCAATCTTGATTTGCCTGCTGGATACCTTGATCCAGCACAAGAGCAAGTTTTTGCTGGACTTTCTATTGCAGAAGCCATGGCGCTAACTCGCAATGCTGATGATTTAGCTGATCTACTTGGTCATCTTCAGTGGATTGTTGCTTATGGTAAAAATGACAATAAGACTGTGCTCAGAAAAAATATACTTAAAGAATGTACTAAAGATTTTGCAAAAAAACACAAAGAAAAACTTGCCGACCCAGAAGCTTTGAAAGCATGGGCAAAACTTGCAGAAAGTATGGGTGTTGCAAATGCAAATGAAATAGCAGAAAAAATTATTAAAGATAGAGGTGATTTAAATTTAGCTGTAAATACAGCACAAGAAAACAATACATCTGTTGTTTTAACTGAAAAATATGCGAGCGATATTCGTAACTTAAAAAAACAAGGAATAAATCCAGAAATAATCAAAAAACTAGAGCAAACCTTAAGCTCGGAAAACGAACAAGAAAAACAAAATAATCTACAAAGCCTACAAAATTCATTAGAACAAGAGCTTGCTAATTTAATTCGTCAAGGAGTTGGTGCAGTAAACAGAGAATTGGAAAGATTGTTTGGCGATCCAGATACAGAAAGCGGGCTTGTGTTTAGTATTATTGACATTGCTTACGACGACCCTAATTTAGCCAATGAGATAAAGGCAAATTTTAAGAAACAAATTCGTGCATTAAGAGCACAAGTTGAAATAATTGAAAAATCTGAAGGAAAAACTAAAAAAGCTTTTCAAGAAATTCAAGAACATGGCTGGGGTGATCCTGAAGAAATTGCTGATGTAGAAAAAATATTTACACAAATTGATAAATTTAAAGAAAAAGCTGATGATGTGCGCCAAAAATACAATCGTGCAAAAAGAGCTTTGGCAAAAATATATCATGATATCAACAAAGTTGATGGCAAATCTTTTGACGGAAAAACCATTCTTAGAGCTGACTTAGCTGATGCAAATTTTCTAAAAAGACAAGATGTGCATGAGTTTTTTACTGATTTTAATATAAGTCCAGCAGATCAGGCTAAGCTTATTCAAGCTTTGCGTACTGGTGAGATTTATTTTTCATCTACATTATTACCAGAAACAGCTCAACTTGCTGATGAATTTGGTGTTGATGAACAAAAAATTGCCAAACTTGTACAAACAAGTCCAAAAATTGATGAGGAATTATTTTTAGCTAAAGAAAAAGGATTTTTGGAAAAAACTTTTGATCTAAAAAAAGCAAAAACAATACAAAAAACTGCTTTATATCAAGATTTTTTCGGCAAAAGTGGCAATAAATTAGACCAAGGATTGCAAGATATTTTAGAACAAGGCAAGGATTTGATGAGTATTACTTTTCGCTCTGCAGAAGCACCAAAAGACAAAGAAAAACTTGCGAATAATTTGCAAACAAGCATTGATAAACAAATTGCTACAGCTCAAGAAAGTGGTGCGATTTTACAAGAAAGAGTTAATTCTTTGCATTCTGCACTTGCAAAAAATGACTTACCAAATGATACAAGAGCGCAAATAAAAAAAGATCTTCAAGAAACACAAAAAGCATTGGCAAATGTGCCCAATGAGGAGGATGTTGCTAAGTTTAGAACAGCAGGCAATGAAGGATTAAACATGATAGATGCTGGCGACCCATTACATTTAACGAGACTACAAGGTTTTTCAAGTTGGCTACAAGATAGTGCTGATGACATAAAAACTGCTAACACGAGATTAAGCAAAAATAATGTTGCTCTTGGCGGAGCAGGCACCGCAGAAGAGGTCAAAAAAGCGCTAAAAATAGGCACAGAAGTAAACACAATCACTGAAGAATTAGCTGATATTAAGGCTGATTTAATACCCAAAGAGGCTCAACTTGACCAAAAAACAGAAAAATTTTTGGAATTAAAAAATCTTTTAATCAGACTTCGCAACGGTGAGCAAATTAACAAAGAAGATTTATTGAGCTTTAAAAATCCTGATGATAGCCCTGTTTTTAATATTATTGCAGACAATGAATGGAAACATGAACATTTGCGTGGTGAAATCACCAAAAAAGGCAGTGGTTATGCAATTTATTTAAAAGAAAGTGAGATTACTGGCGGAGCATTGGCTCATGAAATTGCTCATGCGGTTGACTTTTTTGCTAATGAAAAAGCAAACAAAAAATTAATGGCAACAATTAAGGATTTTCCTGAATTTGCTGATTGGAAAAAAAGATTTGAAGCATGGAAAAGCACAGAAAATACAAAACGCAGAGAACAAGGATTTAAAACAACAAAGGCTCGTTTTGAGCGAGAAATTTTTGCGCATTTGTTAGCAAAAGATTTTGATGGTGAAATTGGTAAAATTGCTCATGAAATAGATCAAAAATTAGCAAAAGCTGGTATTAGTGCGGAAAATTTCTTGCCAACTGAAGACGATCTTAAAAGTGGATTATTGGAAAAATTTTTCCAACATGGAGACATGAGATCAGAGGCAGCAGAAGAAATAGAAACTGGATCAACGCTCGACCCTAAACGTGTTAAAAAAATGCGTGCTATGTTTACAGTTAAAGAAAAATTAATTCGCAACAAACTTGCTGATATTAAAAAAGGTAAATTAAGTGGAAAAACTGAATTCACCACTGGAGCAGAAGACATTATTGCAAACTGTAAATCTTTTTTGGAAAATGCAAAGACAGAAGAAGAACTAGAAGCAGTAATTAAAAAAATGGAAGAGCTAAACGGAAAAGCATCTGAAGTGTTATCTATAAGTACGGAAAAAAGCGATATTCAACCTGGATATTTTAAAAATTTATGGGATAGCACAACCTTTCTTTCTGTTAGAGATTTAAGAAGATTTTGGGAAACTTATGTTGAATATACTGAAAGACGCTATAATACTAATTCCAAAAGAAGAACTGGCGACGCAGGTTGTGCTATGTTTAATGGTATCAATGACGACTTGGCTGCAGAATTTGGACTGCTTTCACAATCAGCAGAAAAAGAAGAAGTAAGTAAATATGGTGAACCATTAGAAAACATGGATGGCTGGCAAGTTTATGAACGAATTGAGCAAAACGGAAACAATATAGATGTACTTAAGGCCTGCATGAGAGATTTGGCGAAAAAAGGCATGATTGATTGGCGTAATCAAATTATTAAAGACGCTTTTATGCGTTGTGGTGCACCTGTTAGGTTTTATCCTGGTGATGACTTAAATATTCAGGTTTTAAAACAAAAATACCAAAAAGCTTGTGCTGCTTTTTGGGATAATGATGAATTTAGAACTTTGGATAGAGACAATAACTCTAGTTATGACTCTAAAAAAGATGGTTATGATAATGAGGCCAATCTTACTAACGATTTAAGAGGTGCTTTGGCTAATATGCTTTTAGAAAAAAGAAAATTAGGAGACAAAGCTCGTGTTGACCCTATGCGTTATGAAAAATTTGTAGATTACTCAATTCCTATGGGTAAAATGTTGGCTGAAGATGTAATTTACTACATTATTATGGGAGTTAAAGAGGGAATTTTAACCCCAGAAAGAGCACTCAAACTTGATAATGCTTATTTAAATGATCTACCAATAATTAATTACTTTACTTCTTATGAGCCAACAATGGCAGAATATCAAAAATGGGGTTCTATGTTTGAAACAGAAAATGGTAAAATGCCTGTCACTTTTAGAAATTGGCTTAATACAAACTTTATGACTAGCAAGCGCGTGTTAGAGCGTACTATCAAATCATCTTCACAAGCTAAATGGGATCATGACTATGCTCCAATGGTTGCTTCTATTGGGGATAGTACCTCTGCAAAAACCATTACTGCGTCAGATCATGGTAATCCTAAATTTGTACCTACCTTTTATCCTAATGCTATTAACGGTATGTTGATGCATATGACAGATGTTGCCAATCATTCACATGAAATGTCTAAAGAAGATCTTACTGCCTGGCTTGCTAGGCAAACAGGTTATATAGCTACTACTGATGCTATTTTGTATGGAAAAATTTACAAAAAAGGTGATTATCATCAAATGAGTCAGTCTGATATCAATAAAACTAATCGTATCCCTGGTTATAATGGAGACACCAATAAAGACGCTCTAACAACAGGGGAAATGTCTGATAGATTAAGATTGATTTTAACTAATATTGATCCTGAATTTTTTGGCACTTTGTTTAGTGTTCGCGATGAAAATGCTCCTGATACACAAGAAAAATTTGAACACTTAAAAAACTTGTTGGCAGGCAGGCTTTCTTATGCTGTTGATCCCGGTAGGGCAGAGCCTCAAAAACTTGAAGATATTTTTGAAATACTTGAGCCTTTGACTTTAGCTATTTTGCAAAAAAATTCTACTGCATTAAACAAAACACTAGAGGGTGCTCGTGAGGTTTTCAAAAAAGATCATGGAGGAAATGATGCTGGGGAGATAGTTTGGAATGGTGATTAAATTTAATAATTTAGCTTGTCCATTTTTTGATAAACTAATTTAATTCCTTTTTTGGCTTTAAATTTTTCAGCGACTTTTGTTCTGATGCCTTTTGGTACTAAATGCGAAGGAACTGTAAGTGTTTTTTTCTCATTATCATTTTTTTCATTAGCCATTTCATAAAAATTAATTAATGATTGCACAAAATCATTAATATTTAATGAATTTTTTAAATTTTTAGTCATGGCTTTTTGAGAAAGTTTTTTATTATATTATTTAATTTAAATTTGTCAAGGGCTTTTAGGATATAAAAAAACACCTTTTTTAGGTGTTTTCGTTATTTTTTTGAGTATATAGTCCTGGCGCTGACCTACTCTTCCAGGGCTTACTCCCAAGTACCATCGGCGCTGGAGGGCTTAACTGCTGTGTTCGAAATGGAGACAGGTGTACCCCCTCCGCAGTAAGCACCAGGATTATATACTCAAATATTTGATATCAATTAATTTTAAAATTCTCAAAGATTGCCCGTCAAACAAGATTTCGGAGATCTGTTTAACTCAAAAAAAGAACAATCGTCCATTAGTATTGCTCGGCTTAACACATTGCTGTGCGTACACCTGCAACCTATCAACCTGGTAGTCTCCCAGGGGACTGATAGGGAAATTTAATCTTAGGATGGGCTTCCCGCTTAGATGCTTTCAGCGGTTATCCCTTCCGAACGTAGCTACCCGGCATTGCCCTTGACAGGAACAACCGGTACACCAGAGGTTCGTCCACTCCGGTCCTCTCGTACTAGGAGCAGCTTCCTTCAAATTTCCATCGATCATAGCAGATAGGGGCCAAACTGTCTCACGACGTTCTGAACCCAGCTCGCGTACCGCTTTAAATGGCGAACAGCCATACCCTTGGGACCTTCTCCAGCCCCAGGATGCGACGAGCCGACATCGAGGTGCCAAACTCCCCCGTCGATGTGAGCTCTTGGGGGGAATAAGCCTGTTATCCCTAGCGTAACTTTTATCCGTTGAGCGATAGCCCACCCACGTGGAGCTACCGGATCACTTGCACCTGCTTTCGCACCTGTTCGACTTGTAGGTCTTACAGTCAGGCTGGCTTGTGCGCATACACTTTCACGACGATTTCCATCCGTCGCAAGCCAACCATTGCGCGCCTCCGTTACATTTTAGGAGGCAACCGCCCCAGTTAAACTACCCATCAAACACTGTCCTTAAACCGGATAACGGCTCAAGTTAGAGGCACAATATAACAAGGGTGGTATTTCAAGGTTGACTCCACCTCAACTAGCGTCGAGGTTTCAAAGTCTCCCACCTATCCTACACGTGTTATATCGAACCCCAGTGTCAAACTGTAGTAAAGCTGCATAGGGTCTTTCCGTCTAACTATGATTACTCGGCATTTTTACCGAGACTGCAATTTCACCGAGTTTTGCGTCGAGACAGTGCTCAAACCGTTACCCCATTCGTGCGGGTCGGAACTTACCCGACAAGGAATTTCGCTACCTTAGGACCGTTATAGTTACGGCCGCCGTTCACCAGGGCTTAGATTCACAGCTTGCACCGATCCTCTTGACCTTCTGGCACTGGGCAGGGGTCAGCCCCTATACATCCATTTTAGATGTTTGCAGAGACCTGTGTTTTTGGTAAACAGTCGCTTGAGCTCTTTCGCTGCGCCCTGACACTTCTTAATGAATTAAGAGTGCAGGGAGGCCTTATCCCGAAGTTACGGCCGCTGTTTTGCCGAGTTCCTTGACGCAAATTATCTCGAAACACCTGAGTCTACTCGACTCGACCACCAGTGTTGGTTTGCGGTACGGTCAGAAATATTTCTCGCTAGAAGATTTTCCGGTCCGCTTGGGTCACTTCACTCACCCTCCCTCGCGGGAAAGCATTTGACATAACGCTTCAGCTCAACTCACGGATTTACCTATGAGTCTCAAAACCTAGACGCTTATACCCCAATTCATTAAGGGGCTAAAGTTACCATGCGGCGTCCCTCCTTTGCTAGCGCCACAAATTGTCCACTGCACCTTGAATTAATTCCCGAAAGAAAAAAAACTCGGATTAGCTTTCAAAAAGCTTTGCTTTGGCGAAACATTTCTGGTTCAGGAATATTAACCTGATGTCCATCGACTACGACTTTCGTCCTCGCCTTAGGCCCGACTAACCCCACGCTGATTACCATTGCGTGGGAAACCTTGGTCTTGCGGTGTGCAAGGTTTTCACTTACATTTCACGTTACTCATCTGAGCATTTTCACTTCTCTTCGCTCCACCGAACTTCACAATTCGACTTCAGCGCAAAGAGAACGCTCCTCTACCACTCTATAAAAATAGAGTTCGCATCTTCGGTTATAGATTTAGCCCCGTTACATTTTCGGCGCAAAAGCGTTAGACCAGTGAGCTGTTACGCATTCTTTAAAGGAATGGCTGCTTCTAAGCCAACCTCCTGGCTGTTTCAACACTCTCACATCCTTTACCACTAAAACTATATTTGGGACCTTAGATGGCGATCTGGGCTGTTTCCCTTTCGACTACGGCACTTAGCTGTCGCAGTCTGACTCCCGAGAAATACATGACGGTATTTGAAGTTTGTTAAGGTTTGGTACCCTTGTTGGAGGGCCCTAGCCTTGACAGAGCTCTACCCCCGTCACTTAACGCTCGAGGCTAGCCCTAAAGCTATTTCGAGGAGAACCAGCTATCTCCAGGTTCGATTAGCATTTCACCTCTAACCACAGGTCATCCCGACGTCTTGCACACGTCCGGGTTCGGTCCTCCACTAAGTGTTACCTTAGCTTCAACCTGCCCATGGTTAGCTCACCTGGTTTCGGGTCAAGTGCCAGCGACGATCGCCCTATTAAGACTCGCTTTCGCTATGGCTCCGGGTTTTAAGTCCCTTAACCATGCCACTGACAGCTTACTCGCTCAGCCGTTCTACAAAAAGTACGCGGTCATTCGCACAAGGCGAACTCCCACTCTTTATCAGCAAATAATTTCAGGTTCTATTTCACTCCCCTCCCGGGGTTCTTTTCACCTTTCCCTCACGGTACTAGTTCACTATCGATCTTCTGAGTATATTTAGCCTTGGAAGGTGGTCCTCCCAGATTCAAGCCGGATTACACGTGTCCGACCCTACTCAGGAACACTCTACCGAATAAAACTTATTTTACCTACGGGGCTTTTACCCTCTATGGCTGTACTTTCCAGTACAATTTGGCTATAAGAAATATCCAGATATTGAGGTCCTACAACCCCTCACCGAAGTGAGGTTTGGGCTAGTCCCTGTTCGCTCGCCACTACTAAGGGAATCTCGGTTGATTTCTTGTCCATAGCTACTTAGATGTTTCAGTTCGCTATGTATCCCGCATTAGCCTATTTTATTCAACTAATGATGGCAAGGCATAACCCTTGCCGGGTTTCCCCATTCGGAAATCTCCGGGTCAATGCTCGTTTAACAGCTCGCCGAAGCTTATCGCAGTTTCCCACGTCCTTCATCGGAACTCAGAAGTCAAGGCATTCATTATTTGCATTACGTTTCTTTTTTCAATTAAACAGAATATATAAACAGACTAAAGTCTGTTAAAATTCCGAAAACCTTGCTTGACAGGCAGTCTTCAAGAATTTATTTAAAATTTTTAAAATTGCCTTAATTACTTAAATTGATTAATCGATAATTATAATTAATCAATTTTACTTAAAATTTTTATTTATTTATTCAAGGAAGAGATAAATAAATAATAGTTATTTGGTTATTTGATATCGATTCCGGTGATGTTAAGGAGCAAAAAAAGAGTGGGACTTTCGCCCACCCGTCAGCAGAAAATAGATAATTTACATTTTCAACTGCCGGGTGGAAAAAATAAGCTCATAGTTTTTAATTAGTCAGAGCATAACCATTTTAAGAATTAAAATAGATTTGTCAACATTTTTTTTAGAAAAAAGTATTAAAAGAAAAAAATAATCTGTTTATAATGAAGAACGATTTAACAAATGGCTTTTTGAACGCAAACATAAAATCACAAAGGCTAAAAAATTCACAAGATAAAGTGATTATTTTGATTGAGCTTACTGGTCAGCTTGATGAAACCAGTTCTGAAAAAATTGCTGAAGAATTTTACAAGCTTATTGATAGCAATGAAGAAGGCACTGGGTTTATTGTTGATTTTAAGCATGTTTCTTTTATGAACTCACGCAGTATTGGCTATTTTATAGACTTTTATAAAAAAATTGAAAAAAAAGGTGGCAAAATTGTAATTGCTAGGGCTTCTGAAAATATTGTGGATATTGTGAATGTTGTTGGACTTAGTAATTTTTATAAAATATATCCTAGTATTGAAGAGGCTGGGGAAAATATATAATTTTTTGAATTGCTTTAAATGAAAAGTGAAATTTTAGCTGGACGAAGAGAGAATATGCTTTGCCGGTGAAAAAAATGACGCAAATCCCCGATAAATTAGCACAAAACGAACAAAACTTGCGCTCAAGCTGTATTTGTTTTTTGGGCATAAAAAAATAGCGAGCGCTTGCGCGAGCGAGAGGGGGGAGGCTCAGTGGCTTTGCCACTGAGGGGGGCGACGTGAGCCCCCAATGAAAATGGAGCCATCGATGGGATTTGAACCCATGACCTTTCCCTTACCATGGGAATGCTCTACCCCTGAGCTACGATGGCACTTTTTATGCCTGGATAATATAATATATGTGTGGGTTTTTAGGCAATGGGGATTACAAATTGCCCGTCTCCCATTTATCTTTTGTTTTATCAGAAAAACCAAAAACAGCCTTCTTTGCTTCTTGTTTTATTGTGGCTAATGCAAGCACGGTGGCTTTCGCTGGATTATCTATTTGGGGAACATTTATAGCAGCGCAAAGAATGGGGATTTGTATGCCAAAATTAGTATTTACAAAAATTTCTGCAGCCTCATCTTTTTGCTTTGGATCTTCTTTATTTAAATAAACCCAATTAATATCCTCAAGTTTTACAAATAACCATTCTACAGGGTTAATTAGCCAACCATCAGAAATACAAAAAATCTTGAAATCAAATTGTTTTTCTAATTTTTCTATAATCTTTTCTATTTCTTCTAAAACAAGATCTGATTTGCCATATGCTTCCCAATTTAAGTAGGTTTTATCTGAACGCCAATTTGTAAGTTTGGCCATGCACTTAAAAAGTTCATACAAGCCAACAAAAAAAATAACTACTGCGAGCAAAGCTACATAACCAATTTGCCATAGAATTAGTGAACCAATAGCACCAACTACAATCGCTCCAATAGCAAAGGTTAAATCTTTTTTTATCTTTTTTAAAACTTTTTCTTTTATCTTTTTTTCTGGCATTTTTATTGAAAAAATCTCCATAATTAAAACAAAAATCCTGCTTATTGTATAGGATAATTATTTTGATTTTTGTTTATGAATTACTCAAAATTACAATTTTTCATATTTTATTTTTATTTCCTCGTCAAAAGGGAAAAAATCAGCTTGCACTTTATATAATGATTTATCGCTTGCTTGTACAACAAAAACTACACCTTCTATAATATCATCTCTGCTTATGTCATTGTCTGTTAATTGAATATTTTTTACAGAATTGAGGCTAATATTTCCAAAACTATCTCCAATTACTTTTAGCTTTGTGTCTTCTCCTTTGTGTTCTTTGTCCTCAAAGCCATCTTCTAGGCAAGCAATTTCTGGATCACCTGGCTCAATCCACAAGTCTGCATCTATTTCACCAGCTTCTTTTGTAAAATTGTTTGATATTTTTATTGTTTCACCGGTGCGCAAATTTAAAAGTACTGCTGGGTAATCTCCAAAAATTTCTTCACCAATGATAATTTCCTTAAAAATCGGCTCTTTTTGGTTTATACAAGCTGTTAAAAACAATACTGTTAACAGTAATAGTGTAAATTTTTTCATAATTTGTAATTAAATATTTTTAATTTATTTTATTTTAAAATTTTTTAATTAAACATCAAATAAAATAATAAAATCTTAAATGGTGGGCGCGGAGGGATTCGTTTTCCGCTTTTTGTTTTGCTTTGCAAAAACAAACCGCTTCAAAACACCCCCGACTTTTTAATTAGATAGGAGGTCGGGGGTTCAATCCTGTGTCATAATTTAAAAAAAATCCATGCTTCGCATGAATTGTTTTTAAATGGTGGGCGCGGAGGGATTCGTTTTCCGCTTTTTGTTTTGCTTTGCAAAAACAAACCGCTTCAAAACACCCCCGACTTTTTAATTAGATAGGAGGTCGGGGGTTCAATCCTGTGTCATAATTTAAAAAAAATCCATGCTTCGCATGAATTGTTTTTAAATGGTGGGCGCGGAGGGATTCGAACCCCCGACCTCCTCGGTGTAAACGAGATGCTCTAGCCAACTGAGCTACGCGCCCAAAAAATAATCAGCTTGCATAATTTAACCAAAAAAACTGCCAAAAGCAAGCTTTTTTTTGAAAAATAAGTTAAAATTCCCTCGATTATTTTATTTATGATTAAGGAATTTAAGATCACAAAAAACGACGAAGGGCAAAGAATTGACCGTTTTTTAAAAAAAGAATTTAAAGATTTTCCACTTTCTTTGATTTATAAACTTTTCCGTAAAAAAGAAGTAAAAATCAACAATAAACCTGCAAAAAAAGAACAAATTTTAAAAATTGGAGATAATATCAAGGTTTTTCTTGGTAAATTAGCTGTAAATGAGCAAAAACCTGATCTTAAAAAACCTGATTTTAAAGCTATTTTTGGATCTAATTTTTATAAAAAAAATTTTAAAATTATTTTTGAAGACGACTTTTTGTTGGTTGTGAACAAGCCTGCTGGATTGGCTGTGCATCCGGGAAGTGGAACCAAGTTTGGTCAAAATCTAATTGACCTTGCTTGTGCTTATGTTCTTGCGAATAATTCTGATACACCTGAACCACGATTGGCACATAGGTTGGACAAAGATACCTCTGGCTTGGTGATTATTTGTAAAAACAATAGTGCTTTACGAAAAGTAACTGCTCTTTTACGCGGTGATGGTGTGAAAAAAATTTACTACACTGCTGTAAAAGGAAAATTAAAAGAAAAATCTGGGATTATTACGGATAAAATTTTGCGTGATCACAGTGGAGTGCGGGTTTCAACAAAAAGAGAGGCAAAAACTGCTATCACTAAATATAAACTTGTTAAGGAATTTGCTGATTTTTCTTTGTTGGAAGTGGAGATTCAAACTGGCAGGACTCATCAAATAAGGGTGCATTTTGCTAATTTGGGTCATCCGGTTTTGATGGATTCTCAGCATGGTGATTTTGAATGGAACAAGACAATGCGCAAAAAAACTGGTTTAAAAAGGCAGTTTCTTCATGCGAAAAAATTGGAATTTGTTCATCCGGAGACTGAGAAGAAAATTGTTTTGGAGGCGGAGTTGGGTGAGGATTTATTAAGCTTATTAAAATAAAAAGCGACCTGATTTTAATCGCTTTTTAAAATGCTTAATGTGAATAAACTTTACTTTTCTTCTTCGTCTTTTTTATCTTCTTTTTCTTCATCTACTACCTCAGCATCTACTACTTTTTCATCTTCCTTACTTTCTTCGCCTTCTTTTTTTTCTGCTTCTTCGGCTTGTGCTTCTTCTTGGGCTTTTTTGTACATTTCTGTACCTACTTTTTGAAGTACTTCCATTAATTCTTTTGAGGCTTCTTCATATTTTTCTCCATCTGCTTTTTCGTCTTTCAAGACTTCTTCGGCTTTTTTCTTTGCTTCGGCAAGTTCATCAAGCATGGCTTTTTCTACTTTTCCTTCGCCATCTTTGATTAATTTTTCTGCTTGGAAAATTTCTGAGTCTAATTTGTTTTTTGAGTCTATTTGTTCGCGTTTTTTCTTGTCTTCTTCTGCGTGTGATTCGGCGTCTTTGCGCATTTTTTCTACTTCTTCTTCAGATAATCCTGATGAATCTTTAATTGTGATATTTTGTGATTTTCCTGTTGCTTTATCTTTTGCTGTAACATTTAGAATACCATTTGCATCAATATCGAATGTCACTTCTATCTGAGGAACACCTCTTGGTGCTGGTGGAATACCGTCGAGCATAAATTTACCAAGAGACTTGTTGTCTACTGCCATTTCGCGCTCTCCTTGCACAACATGAACTTCTACACTTGGCTGATTGTCTGCTGCTGTTGAAAAAATTTGTGATTTTGAACTTGGAATTGTTGTGTTTCTTTCAATTAATTTTGTGGCTACACCTCCCAATGTCTCAATACCTAAAGAAAGTGGAGTCACATCAAGAAGTACAACGTCTTTGACATCACCTCTTAATACTCCTCCTTGGATTGCGGCACCCATTGCTACTACTTCATCTGGATTTACGCCTTTGTGCGGATCTTTGCCAAAAAACTTTTTTACTGTTTCTTGTACTGCTGGCATACGAGTCATACCGCCAACAAGAATTACATCTGCAATGTCTTTTGTGTCCAATTTTGCATCTTTTAATGCTTTTTTGCATGGTTCGATTGTGCGTTCCAATAAATCTCCTACTAATTGTTCAAGTTTTGAGCGAGACATTTTCATTGTTAGATGTTTTGGTCCGCTTTGATCTGCTGTGATAAATGGTTCGTTTATTTCTACTTCTGTTGAGGTTGAAAGTTCTTTTTTTGCATCTTCTGCTGCTTTTTTTACTCTCTGAAGCGCCATTTCATCTTTTGTGAGATCTACTCCTTCTTTGTTTTTAAATTCTTCAAGAATGTAATTGATTATCTCTTGATCAAAATCATCACCACCAAGGTGAGTGTCTCCGTTTGTTGAAATTACTTCAAAAACTCCATCACCAAGTTCAAGAATAGAAACATCAAAAGTACCACCACCAAGATCAAAAACAGCTACTTTTTTATTTTCTGTTTTTTTATCTAAACCATAGGCAAGTGCGGCTGCTGTTGGTTCGTTGATTATTCTTTTTACATCTAATCCTGCGATTTTACCTGCGTCTTTTGTGGCTTGTCTTTGGGAATCATTAAAATAAGCTGGCACTGTGATTACTGCTTCTTTTACCTCTTCTCCAAGAAAAGCTTCGGCGTCTGCTTTTAATTTTCTAAGCACCATTGCAGAAATTTCTGCTGGTCTTAATTCTTTGCCTTCAAACACTATTTCACATTCTCCGTTTTTTCCTTTTTTTACTTCGTATGGGAGTGTTTTTAGTTCTGATTTTACTTCGTCATATTGACGACCTATTAGTCTTTTTGCTGAGAATATTGTTTCTTTTGGGTTGGTTATTGATTGTCTTTTTGCTGTTAAACCAACAAGGCGCTCACCATCTTTTGCAGAAACCACAGACGGAGTTGTTCGCTGGCCTTCTGCGTTTGTAATTACAGTTGGCTCACCACCTTCCATAACAGCCATACAAGAATTTGTTGTACCTAGATCAATTCCAATTATTTTTGACATATTTTTATTATTAAATTTCTAAAAAATATTTTATTTTTAAATATTTAGCACTCAATATTATAGAGTGCTAAGAAATAGAAGTCAAGAAATTTCCGAATAGAAAATTATTAACTTTTATTTGCTTTTTCTGCTTTCCATTCTAGATATTTACGAGAAAATTCTTCTAAGTCGCCATCTAAAACTGCTTCTGTATTACTGGTTTCATATTCACTGCGCAAATCTTTTACCATTTTATAGGGATGAAGAACATAGTTTCTTACTTGATTTCCCCAGGCCGCTTCCACAAGCTCACCGCGCACCTCGGATGCTCGCTTTTCTTCTTCCTCGCGCATTTTTTCTGCTAATCTTGCACGCAAAATTTGCATGGCTTTTTCTCTATTTTGATGTTGACTACGATTATTTTGACAACTAACCACAATACCTGTAGGAATATGAGTTATACGTACTGCTGAGTCTGTTTTATTAACATGCTGACCACCAGCACCAGAAGCACGAAAAGTGTCCATGCGAATATCTTTTTCTTCTATTTGTATATCTGTTGCGTCGGTGTCTTCTAATGTTGGCGTGACTGTCACTCCAGCAAAAGAGGTTTGGCGGAGGTTTTTTGCATTAAAAGGAGATTGGCGAACAAGTCTGTGAGTGCCTTTTTCGCTTTGCAACATACCATAAGCAAAAGGACCGGAAATTTCCAAAAGTACGCTTTTTATACCTACATCTACTCCGTCGGTTTTTTCTAAAATTTCTGCGCTAAAATCCATTCTTTCTGCAAAACGCAAATACATTCGGAGCAATATTTCTGCCCAATCTTGTGCTTCTGTGCCACCTGCGCCTGCTTTTATTTCCATGATTGCATTGCGATTATCAAACTCACCAGAAAGATATAAATCTATTTTTGCTTTTTCAAATTGATTTTTTAAAGCAATAAATTCTTTTTCCAAATCAGGCAATTCTGGCGACTCGTCATTGTATAAATCCATAAGCTCAAAAATTGCTTCTGCGTCATTTTTGAGATGATCCCAGGTTTTTAATTTTTTTTCTAAATTTGCTAAATTTTGACTTATTGATTTTGCTTTTTTAACATCACTCCAAAAACCTTCTTCAAGTGTTTTAGAGCTTAATTGTATTATTTCTTTTTCTAATTTTTCTGTGTCAAAGGCAGTCTCTCGCACGATTTATTTCATCGCGGAGAGAGTTAATTTCCTGTTTTAATTCTGTTAATATCATATTTTCTTAATCTGCTTTATTTATTTTAAGATTATTTTCACTTTCAATCAATTCAAAGAATATTTTTCCTGGCTCTAATCCAATTGAATTACCTTTTTCATCTGTAAAACGAAAAAAATCGTTATCTTTTCTGCTCCATTTACATTTTAAATATCGTCCATCTCGAAAAATATAAGCAATATCTTCTCCGGTTGTTTTTACGCCTATTCTTGCTTTATCGTCATCACCCAAAAGCCAATGATCTGAAATAATGATAATTATATTTTTTGCATAAATTTCTTCTACTTCATTGTCTTGTTTTCTAAGAAAGGCTTTTTCTTTTTTGTCCCACTCCCAAGTGACATTATTAACCCCTGCTCCAAATAAAACTTCAAAACTTTCTACTTGTTCTTCTGCAGGAAAAACAATTGTGTATTCAAATACATTTTCTGTTAGTGGTTTTTCCCAAGAATTTTTTTCAAAATAATTTTTTATATTTTCTGTGCTTATAAAAAGATTGTGTGGCTTCATTATTTCATCTTCGCGCCAAAAACTATCGTCACCCCATTCATTATCTAAATCTAAAAAACTATTATTTACAGCAAGTTCATTTAATGCCATTGGACTTCCACCAGCATGGGCAATAAGAGGATTAAATGGCTTTAAAATGTCTAAAAAATAATCTCGAGTGCTACGAATAGGACCAATTTCTTTAAGGTCATCACTCTCCGAAAAAATACTAACTAAACGAGGAATGCCTCCTTCAGCTGGTGCTTCAATAATAATGCGCGCCTTTGAAAGACCTTTATGATAACCACGAGCGTATCTGTGATTGTCTATCATAGCCACATAAACATTTTCACCTTCATGTAATGCTGGCATTTGATTAAGAAAAGATTTCTCTACTGGCGGAGGATCACCAACACGCAAAAGATCGATAGAATCTTTTGTCTCTATTTCGCCTTCAATTAAGTTTAATCCCAATCTAATTTCTTCCGAGGTATATTCAGAGGCAATTAGTTCATTTTGATTATTGGCAAAAAACCTGGAAGCAAAAAATATAGCTACTAGGATCAAAACTGCCATAATTTTTACAACCATTAAAAAAGGCTTTTTCATGCCAAATATTTTTATTTTTTAAAAAATTAACCTTCCTTCTTTTCTCCCTCGCCTTCTTTAGCCTCTCCTTCGCCTTCTTTAGCTTCTTCTCCTTCTGCGCCTTCTTTACCTTCTTCTGTTATTTCTTCTGGTTCTTTTTCTACTCTTGGAGCTGTTACGCCAACAACAACTGTTTCAGGATCAATCAGTACATTGATAGTATCAGGAATATTTAAGTCAGCAACTGTAATAGCTGAATTAAAATCAACAAGTGATGATAGATCAACCTCTATTTCACTTATCAAGTTTCTTGGTAAACATTTAACATCAATACTTTCTTTGTTATATACCAAAATACCATGAAGCAATTTAACTGCGTCACATTCGCCAGTAAATCTTAATGGAACCTGAGCAGTAAGCTCTTGACCCATAACAACTGCTTTGAAATCAATATGAATATATGTATCTTTTGCAGGATCAATGTCAATACTCTGAACAAGCACTGGTATTTCTTTGTCGCCAATTTTTAAATCAATAATTGTGGACATACCTGCTTTTGAATAAGCTTTTTTAAATTCTTGATACTCCAAAGAAATAAGCTCATTTTCTTTCATTTCTTTGCCATACACAACAGCAGGAACTCTTGATGATTTTATTAAATCTTGAGCTTTTCCTGATTTTCTTGTTTCTGCTTGTAAGATTATGCTTTTCATGATTTTTAAATAATTATTCTAAATAAAATATTTTTGGTGCCGAGAGTGGGAATCGAACCCACACTTCCCGAGGGAAACGGGATTTTGAGTCCCGCGCGTCTACCAATTCCGCCATCTCGGCTTGGGACTCTGGCTTTATTTGTTTATTTACTTGTTGCTTCTTTTACAATTGCCTCAAATACATCTGGCTCACGTATAGCAATATCAGCCAGCATTTTACGATTAAGTTTAATGTTCTTTTTATTTAATTGGTTTTGAAATCTTGAATAATTAGTACCTAAAAGACGTACGGCTGCGGAAATACGAGCAATCCAAAGACTTCTAAAATCTCTTTTCTTTTGTCTTCTGCCAACATAAGCATGTTGACCAGCTTTATTAGTAGCATTTTTTGCTAAACTAAAAACATTTTTACGACCCCATTTATAACCTTTTGCTTGGGAAATAACTTTTTTATGGCGTTTTTTTGTCGCCACACCTCTTTTTACTCTCATAAATTAGTTAATAAAAAATTAAATAAGCATTTTAGCTAGTTTTTTTGTTTCTGCTTTTGGAAGCGAAACAGGATTTTTTGCTTTTGCTTTTTGCTTTTTTGATTTTTGCAAAAGCAAATGATTGTGAGCGGCTTTATCAATTACCATCTTTCCTTTGCCTCCTGATGTTCTTTTTATTCTCTTTCTAGCAACTGATTTTGCTTTTTGTTTGCCGACTTTTCCTATTCTTGCCATGTTAATTTTAATAATATGTAAATTAATTTTTATTAGCCTTTGGTTTTTCTGGTCTAAGGATCATATTAACTCTGTTTCCTTGTCTTCTTGGTGGTGCTTCTGGCTTGGATATATCACTTAATTGAGTTTCAACTTCTTTAATTTTTTCCATTCCTAGGTCAGCATGCATTGCTTCTCTTCCTCTGAATTGCAAAAGAATTCTTACTGGATGATTTTTTTCTAAAAATTTTCTAGCTTGAGCGATTTTTACACCAAGATCATGGTCAGAAATGCGAATACCAAAGCGAATGCTTTTTAAAACGGCTTTTTTGGAAGCTAATTTTTGCTTTTTTTCCGCCTTTTTCTTTCTAAACATAAAACTTCCAAAATCGTCTATTCTGCACACTGGCGGTTCAGCATTCGGGGACACTTCGATAAGATCAAGCCCTACTGCTTCTGCTTTTCTTAGTGCTTCATCGCGCGAGATAACACCTAATTGCTCTCCTTCGTGATCAACAACCCTTAATTTAGGTACGCGAATTTCTTCGTTTTTGCGAAATTTCTTCAAATTTTTAATTAATTTCTAAATAAATTTATAAATAGCGAATGAGATTTTTACAAAAAAATCATCTTAAGTCAATAAAAAAGGTTTTATTTAAAAAGCCAACGAGTGAAGTAATTAAATACACCCAAAAGTAATGCACCAAATAAATAAGTTTTTAAACCACCAGTAATTGCAAAATTTATTTCCAACGAGGTAAGCACATCTGCAAATAAATATTGTAAAAACCATAAAATCACCATGTTGATTACAATTAAAAATAAGCCCATAGATAAAACCATAAGCGGTAATGTAATCAATTTTAATAAAGGCTTAACTACTGTATTCAAAAAACCAACTGCAAAGCCTAATATGGCATATGTTTTTATGCCACCAGTAATAATAAAATCCTCCGGCATAAAATAAGCCACTAAATAAAGCGCAACTGCATTAGCAATTATTGCCAGAATAAAATGACGTAAAAGACCCATTTTTTTATTAAAATATTTATCTTTATTTTTAAGAAAAATGGCTTTTTTGTCAATTGATAACTATTTTGAGTTATTTTTTAACCACGCTTTAGCTTTTTGAAAAAATTTTTCACTAGGAAATAAAAACCATTTTTCTCCAGGTTTCCGATCTGTGGTAATTAAAAGTCCTTTTGCAATTGCTTCGTTGATTATCATCTCTGAATACGGCTGATGATCAGGGTAATCTTGAAAAAAAACAATTTTTTTCAAGTCTGCTATTAAGGTTCCATCATCAAAAAAATCTAATCCCGCCTTTGCTATTCTCGCTTTCACAGCTTTTAAAATATTTTTTAAAACAAGTGGATCAATATTTTCTGTTAATGATGAATTTTGAAGACAATTTTTATTATTTTGTAAAAATTTGCGCAAAGCATACCACTCTATCTCTCGCCACTCACCCAATACATCAGAAGGTGTAATTATTATCTCTAAGGCCTTAGCTGTATCTTTGCCTAAAAATTCACGAAAACTTAAATCTGACAACAAGGTCATCACCTCTGCAACTAATAAGCCTGATTCTGGAACTACTATTGCCTGCGTTGCCTGATTTAGTTGCGCAAGTTGTTCTTTAGATAGATTTGAATATGGTTTTTTTTCTGTTTTGCCTGTTTCTTCGTGTGCTTTTTTTAGCATAAATGAAGATATTTCTAAAAAAGAGGCAATAATCTACAACACTTTTTTTTATTTGGCAAGCTTAATCATTTTTTCCAGTGGTCTTTTGGCTTTTTCAAAAATATCCTCACTGATTTGAATTTCATATTTTTCTTCTAAAAGTGATTGATAAATATTTTCTAAGTTTATTTTTTTCATATTTACACATTCGCCTAAAAGCGGAATAAAATTTTTATCAGGAAAGCTAAGCTTTAATCTTTCTGCCATGTCTTTTTCTGTGCCTATTAAAAAAGTTTTTTCTGAAGATTTTTTAACAAAATTAATCATGCCACCAGTTCCCAAAATTGCGTCAGCATATTGCCAAAAATTTTTTGGGGTTTCTGGATGCAAAAGCAAAGGAGCTTGGGAATACTTTGCTTTTGCTTTTTTAAAATATTGCTCACTTGCCTGCGCATGAACCTCGCAAAAACCCTGAAAAGGAATAATTGTTTTTTCTGGTAATTGAGCTTGTATATAGGACGCTAAATGTTGATCAGGAAGAAAAATAATTTCTTTTTGTGGTAATTTCTTGCAAATTTTCACAGCATTGGCACTAGTGACACAAGCATCGCACATTGCTTTTGTTTCTGTTGTTGTGTTGATATAACAAACAATTGTAGCCTCAGGATATTTTTTTTTTAATTTATTTAATTCTTTTTTGTTTACCATGCCTGCCATTGGGCAAATTGCATTAATATCTGGAATTAAAACTTTTTTCTGTGGATTTAATAATTTTGCACTTTCTGCCATAAACTTTACCCCTGCAAATATAATAATTTTTGCGTCTGTTTTTTGCGCTATTTTTGCCAATTCAAAAGAGTCGCCTAAATAGTCAGCAACTTCAAAAACACTTGGCTCTTGATAATTATGCGCAAGTATTATTGCTTTTTTTTCTTTTTTAAGGCGTTTGATTTCTTTAATTAACTCTTTTTTGTTCATTTAAGGCTCTTATTAAAAAGGTTAATAAGATTTTTGCAATTTTTAACTTTATTAGCAATCCTTAATCTTGTGGAATTGGTGCATTAAAAAGTTTTTCACCTTTTTGCACTCTTTGAAACATACTTCGCAAAAAATCTACTGTCCAATAGGCAAGATTTTTCATTATCAACTTTAATTTTTTAAGTTTTTTAAGTGCTTCGGAAAGCTCAAAAGCATTACCAATAACATCTTTTGAGAGATGATTAACTTCTTTTTGAACTTCTTTTATTTCTTTGTGTACTGCTTTTTTAAGAAAATAGGTAACTGCTTTTTTTGTTAATTTTTTTGGATCTTTTTTGATTAAATCTCTTACTTGAGCTACTTGTGTTTGATCGTCTTTTTTTGGTGAAAAATCTCCATCACCTTTTTTGTTACGATCTTCTGCAATTACTTCTGATGGCAAATTAACACCAATTTCAAAACGCACATCAGACCCTTCTACTGCTCCTTTTACATTATCAACTAAATTTTCACCCTGATCTTGAAGATTATTAAGGTTTTTGCTATTTAACTTTTCTTTTTTTTCTGCCTGATTTGATACTATTTTTGCCATTAAACAAAATAAGAGTGTATTGCTACACAAATATTATACCTTAATATCTGTGATTTTGCGAATAAAATGTATGTATAGCATATAACCAAAAACACAACAAAATGTCAATTGTTTTTTTTGCGTAAAACTTAAAAAAATGTGTAAAATTCTGCTATCTCTCAATTTTTTAAATTTACAATGAAGAAAAAAATTCTAATATCACTGCTTTCAGTGGTTTTGCTGGCAGGTTGTAGTCTTTTTGGAGAAAAAAAGCCAGACCCTGTTAGCGACGGTGCTGTTTCTAATCAAGACAACTTTGATTATATAACAGAAGAAATGAATGAAAAATGGACTGAAAAGGTAATCAGCCTGATGCCTAACTTTACATTTTATGAAAAAAGTAAAAGTTCATTACAAGCAAATGCTTCAATCAGTGCGCCTGAAGTTGGCAACATTGATATTGAAGTTAGTTATGAAGAAAATAATGACATTGAAAACATGCTTGGTACTGGTGATTTTTCTATTAAAGGATCTATGGACATGAGTGCTATGGGCATGGCAGGACAAACAGGTTCTGCAATGGCAAAATTAGCTACAAAAACTATGGAGGACAAAGTATTTTTCTCACTTAGTGAGTTAGATATTGACCTTGGTGGTCAAGAGGCAATGATTGAGCCTATTTTCGAACCTTATGTTGGTGTTTGGTATGGAGGTTCTTTGCAAGACCTAGAAAACATTTTAGGTACTGGTGTAAATATTGAAGATTTCAAGAACAGTATTGACCCAGAAAAATTCAATTTCAGAAAAAATACTGAAGAAGCTTTAAATCAAATGGACATTTGGAAACTTTCAAAAGGCATGGAGACAAAAAATGGCATGCTTTATTTTGAAGTAGAATTGGACAAAGTAGCTCTTAAGAAAGGCTTAATGGGATTAGTTGATGTTTATTTAATTATGCCTGATGAAGAATTAGCAAAAAAACAAAAAGAAGAAGCTGGAAAAGCTATTGATGCTATGTTGGCAGAAGTTAAAAATGCTAGCGGTGTATTAGGAATTTCTCAGGACAATCCTGAATATTTCACATTTGAAGGCACTGTAGAAAGTGCTCAAAAAGATGAAGTTGTTAATATTGAAATTAGCTGGCTTGAAGAAAACAAAAAAATTCAAGCAAGCCCAGAAGGAGCAAGTGATGATGAGGTTTTACTTTTTGAAATGACTACTACAAAAGGAGTTAATAACTTTAGTCTTTCTAATTTAGACAAATCAGAAGTAATGCTAAAAGGTGAATCAAGTGATGATAAACTTGAATTTACTTTCACACCTGAACCAAATTTTGAAGATGAAAGTGTAAAAGTAGATTTAGACAAAAAAAATGATTCATATAGTGGAAAAGTAGAAATTACTAGTGAAAATGTTGTTATTGACATAGCAGAATTAAAATTCGACAAAGATTACATTAAGGCTGATTTTGATGTGACATCAGCAGGTCAAAAACTAGCTTCAATATCAGCAGAAATGACAACTGAAGAGCTTAGCAAAGTAGAAGTAAGCGAACCTGAAAATTATAAAACATTTGAAGAGCTAATGACATCACTTCAAGGCTTAATGGGGCCTATGATGATGAACAGCAGTGCTCCAGGTATGGACGATGACATGATGTATGATGATGAATATGATCTAATTGAAATGGAAGATATGGAAATGTATCAATAAAAAATAAGCTTAAAAGAAAAAAACCGCTCATAAAAATATGAGCGGTTTTTTGTTATACTTAATAAATAAATTATTTTTGCTTAAACTCTAAAACAACAGGAGTGCCCACAAAACCAAAAGTCTCCCTAAGTCTATTTTCTATGTATCTTTTTGAAGAAAAATGAATTGCTTCTGGGTTATTTAAGAAAAAAACAAAATGAGGCGGTGATACTCCCACTTGTTTGCAAAATTTTATATTTGAAACACGCTTTCCTCCTCTGCCTCTACCTTTTAATGAATATCGAGACATTATTTCTTCTAAAAACTGATTTAAAACCGGAGTAGGTATCTTTTTTTGCCTTTCTTTTTGAATTTCATCAGCTAATAAAAATATTCTGGTGAGATTTTTTCTTTCTTTTGCAGAAACAAAAACCACACTCGCCCAGCTGATAAAAGCAAATTTATGTCTTAATTGGGCAAGCATTCTTTTTCTTGCTTCTTCTTTGTCTTCTTCTGTGGCAAATTTACCACCTTCTTTTTGATCCCATTTATTAACCACAATAATTAAACCTGTTTTAGATTGTAAAACCTCGTTTATAATTGCTTGCTCTTGATGTGTTGCACCTTCTGTTGCATCAATAACCAAAAGCGCAATGTCTGCTCGCTTTAAGGCCTCAAAACTACGCAGGATTGAAAAACTTTCAATGCCTTTTTTGATTTTTTTACGCTTTCTTATGCCTGCTGTGTCAATAATTGTGTAATTTTTATTCTCAAAAGCGATATTAAAATCCACACTGTCTATTGTTGTACCTGGAATGTTGGATACAATTAATTTTTCTTCATTCAAAAATGCATTAACAAGCGATGACTTACCTGTATTTGGTTTGCCAATTAATGCTAGAGTTGCCTCTGTGGTTTTTTCTTTTTTCTCTGGCGGTGTAAATCCTCTTTTTAAAAGATTTTTTTCAATTTTATTTAAAAGTTTTTTAATTCCCACATTGTGAAAAGCGGAAACAAAAAAAGTATTTTCTTCATCAAATCCTAGCGATAAAAACTCTATTTTTTCCTCCTCCAAAAGAGGCTTGTCCGCCTTTGTTGCTACTAAAAATATTTTATTTTTATCAACTTTTTTTCTTAATATTTGAGCAACTTCCTGATCCGCAACTGTGCAACCCTCTTTGCTATCTATAGAAAACAAAATTATATCTGCATCTGCAATGGCAATTTCAGCCTGTTTTTTAATTTCATTTTCAAAATCAGCATCACCAAAACTAATTCCGCCTGTGTCCACAAAGGTCATTTCTAGTTTATCGCCCTGATAATCAAAAAAAATACGATCACGGGTAGTACCGGGAATTTTGCTTTCTACTGCTTTTCTTTTTCCTGCAATACGATTAAAAAGTGTAGATTTTCCTGTATTTGGTTTGCCAACAATTGCAATTAAAGCCATTTTTTTATAAAAACCTACATAATATTAACAGCGGAACAAGTCCGCTGTTAATAAAAAATTCAAATTTATTACTTTAATTTTAAAGATAAAATTTTTCTTTTTCACGTAACTCTCTGTAATGCTCTCTTGATAATGCTTCTTCCCTAACTCTTCTTTTAGTTTTATCACCTGAATGATAGCGTTCACTGCGAACTTTTTGCATTACTCGTGCACCTTGTGTTTGGCGTTTAAACCTTTTAATAAGCTTTTCGTTTGATTCGTCTCTGCGTTTTGCAACTTTTACTGCCATATTTCCACCCCTTATTTAAAATTAAAGCCAAGTTATTGTGAAAAAATAAATCATTTTTGTCAACTTGATTTTTTATTTTATTTTTGAGAAAGTCGTTTGGCAATTTTAATAAAAAAAATTATGAACATGTTTGGAAAAATGAAAGATCTGTATAAATTGCAGAGTCAGGCAAAAAAAATTAAAAAGGAATTAAAAAAAATTCATGTTGAAGCAGAAGAAAACGGTATTGTTGTAAATGTTTCTGCTGAAAAAGAACTTGTTTCAATAGATATACCTGCAGACATGCTTAATGCTGAAAATAAATCTCGTATTGAAAAATCAGCAGTAAGTGCAATTAATAAAGCTTCCAAAAAAGCAGAAGAAATTGCTGCAGAAAAAATGAAAGGAGTAATGGGCGACATGGGCTTCCCAGGAATGTAAAATGAACTTTACAAATCAAAAAATTGGCAAAAAAAAGAAAAAAAATCTCTTAATTCCTTTTTTGATTGGATTAGCTATTGGGATTGGAGGCTATTTTGGCTTTAAAGAATATCAATACAGATATTTAATCAACTTACCTGCCAGTGAAGATAGTCGGGTTTTTCCCTTTGATATTCAAGAAGGCGAATTGCCTCAAAAAGTAAGTATGAATTTGCAAGAAAATGGTTTTGTAATTTCTGCTGAGGCTTTTTTGAAATACAGCAAGCGCAGTGAGTTGGGCAATAAATATCAAGCAGGCAGATTTTATTTAGCAAAAAACCTAACAATTCCGGAAGTCGCAGAAAAATTAACTCAAGCAGAAGTGGCAAAAATTACTGTTGTTTTCCCAGAAGGATTTACTGTACAGGAAATGGACGCAAGACTAGCACGACTGGGCTTAATTCAAGAAAATGAATTCAAAAATTGCGTTTTTGAAACTTGTAATTTTTCTGAATACGATTTTTTACCTACAGAAAGGGATAAATTAGAAGGCTTTTTCTTTCCTGATACTTATTTTGTTTATCCACAGAGTTTTGAGCTTGAAAATTTTGCAAAACAAATGATTGATAATTTTCAAAATCGTACTCAAAAATTTTGGCCAGACATAGAAAAAAATGGCAGAAATTTGACTGACACTATTATTATGGCTTCTATACTAGAAAAAGAAACGCGCACAGGAACAGAAAGACCAATGGTTGCAGATATTTTTTGGCGTAGATTGGATAACGGAATTAGCCTTGGAGCTGATGCAACTGTGCGTTTTTTCACTGGCAATAAAGAAGGCGATATTACCTATGAAGATTTACAAGAAGATAATCCATACAACACTCGTAAACACAGAGGATTAACACCAACTGCAATTTGTAATCCCGGATTAGAATCAATAAAAGCAACAATATATCCAAAATCAAACGCATATTGGTATTTTTTACATGATAACAGCGGAGAAATTCATTATGCAGAAAGCTTACTTGAGCATAATGCAAACAAAAGAAAATACTTGAATTAAATATTGAAAGAGGGTATATTTTTGAAGCTTTAATTTTTGCCGAGGTGGCGGAATTGGTAGACGCACCGGCCTTAGAAGCCGGCGGGGTTGACCCGTAAGAGTTCGAGTCTCTTCCTCGGCACCAAGTATGAAAAAAACCGTACCTATAATCAATACAGATACGGTTTTAGTTTTACCTAAATATTAACCAATAGCACGAGCAACCAAAGCTCTTGCCAAGGCTCTCATTGGATCAATAAGTGGTGTGCCTTCAAAATCATTTCCTGGTAAGGCTATTGGAATTTCTGTGCAACCAAGAATAAGAGCCTCTGCCCCTTTATTTTGTAGTTGTTTTGCATATAATTCAAAATTATTTTTTGCTTGTTCGCTTACAGGAGAAACTGCCTTAATGCCCCATTCAGAATTATAAATAGTATCATGCAGGTTAGCTTGATCAGCTTCATCAACTTCAATAACCTCATAGCCTAATGGCTCTAATAGGTCATGATAAATTCTTTGCTCTTTGGTGCCAGTAGTAGACATTAAGCCTATTTTTTGTACGCCTTGAAAATTTTCTTCAATATAATTTTTTGTTTCCTGAATCATGTGTAAAATTTCTACATTTTCAACACCATGTTGTTCAATTAAAATTTCTAAATGATTAAAAATAGGTGGGGCATGAAAAGTATTACATGGAACACCTGCAACAAATTTTCTATCTTGAGATTTTGCAATATCATCAAATATTTTTATCACTCTAGCAACACCCTCAGCAGAATTTTGATCATGCTCACCAAGTAAAAAATTAGTTCTATCTGTAATCCATGGAGATGCTGATATATGATGAGTTAATAAATGATCCTGATCTCTACCAACTTTTTTTAACTTTGCAGTTTCTTCAATAATAAATCTATGCAAAAGAGTTCCTGCCTCTGGGCCTACTCCACCAACAATACCAATCATTCTTTCATCATCTGATATTAATCTTGTTGGTTCTGGTGTTTTATTGATCATATTTTTTAAAAAATTTTGCATTAAATTTGTCACAAAAATTATTTTTTGTCAAAAATGAAATAATAATCTTGTATAAATAATGTTTTTATTTGATTTTAGTGCTTAAAATGTGGTATTATTATATGAATAAATTTAAACTAAATAAAAAATGAAAACAAAAATCAAAAACATTGCAAAAACAGCAACAATAGCAGTATCTTCAGCTGTGCTGGGATTTGCGCTTTTTCTTGGCCTTGGAGCCACTTATGCTACCTGGGAAGCACCTGATGGTGAGATTGAGGGTGGTAAATTTATGAACTTACTAAAAAGCATACTGGCAGAAGAACCTGTATGGAGCCAAGATGGAACCCTGATTTCCGACAAGGCTGTAAAAAAAGCCCGCACCATTGTTGACGTAAATGATGACAACATTATTTACGCAGAAAACGGCAATGTTATTATTAGGCTTGGTTCTCAAGCACAAACAACACCAAGCTCAGGAAGTCTGACAGCTAAGCTAAACTCAAATACTCCTGATTCTCAGATTATTGTTGGTGGGTCAAGTAATGTAAAAATTGCTAGTTTTGATTTTGATGCGAATACTGAGAATGCTGATATTGAGGATCTTACTGTTGAGTTTACAGTTCCTGCTGAAGCTCCTAGTAACTCAACAAACGCTATTGATTCAATTACGCTTTATTACAATGATGGGACTCCGGTATTAAAAAATGATGGCAGTGTAGCCACAGTGGCAAACGTCACAGATGGTTTAGCCTCATTGACTGGACTTAATCTTATTATTGATAGTGCTTCAGACACAACTATTGATGTTTATGCAACAATAAATGATGTCACTAATAGTGCTGACACTGCAAAAAGCAATATGCAATTTGCAACAAAACTTTCATTTGCTAATGGTGAATATAATATTACTGGTGTAACTTCTGGTGTTAGCTATAGCTCAATTACTACAGATGGAGCGAGTAATAACACTGCTACTGGTAACACAATGTATATATTTACTAACAAAGTTGTTGCCACAAAGTCTATTGGTGCTGATACCACACTTGGCGCTGGCTGGAAAGATACCCTAAAGGTACAATTTACAAAAAATACTGGAGAGGCATACCTTAAGGCTCTTTCAATAGATATTAATAAAACTACGAGCATTGGCTCTTCATTTGGTGTTTGTGAACTTAAACTTGTAAATAACAACTTTGATACAATTGCTTCTATTGATGCTGGCACTGGTGCTGCATTAACTGGCACACAAAACTTCACAGTTGGCACTTGTGCCACTGGCACTTGTGCGCAATCTGATCTTGTTAATCTTCGCGATGTAATTTCTGAAGATGAAGTTTACACTGTTGAAGCTAAAATCGAAGGCATAAACGAATCTGGCAACTGTGATGGCAGTGCTGCTAGTTTTGGTGATGATGACGAAATAACATTCAGAGTTGCAATTAATGGCAATGAGCCAAATACTTCTGATGATTATATTACTTGGCAAGACTATGGAACAAATGGTCAAGATGGTGTTGCGATTAAGTGGATAGACCTTGGTAATAGTAGTACTACAGAAATTGTTAATAGTCTTGAGATGTAAAAACAAAAAATTAAAATCTAAAAACACACAATGAAAATAAAAACTTTTTTAAATAATATCTTTCTTTATGGTCTATTCTTCTTATGTTTATTTACACTTGCAGGACAAAGTTCTGCAGACTATGAAAACTGTGGGATAAATTTTCAAGAACCTTATTGGGTAGCACAAAACAATGACGGATCTACTCTTTTGATAGTGGACAACAATGGCAATATGGACATTATCTCTCAAGAGGTTCACTTAAACACAATACCTTTGGAAAGCGTATATAAAAGCTTAATTATTACTAATCAAACTAATGCAAAGGTTTTTATTTTTAACAACTTTAGAGCTTATATTAAAGGTGATGTTTTGACTGAGCAATCTAATATTACCAATGGTGATGGTGCAAATTTAATAATACAAAATAGTTTGGGTCTCAATGTAGCTCGTTTTGAAACTGACACTGGTGATATTTATCTAGCTGGTAATGTTTGTTATCCTGGCGCACCAGAACAAGAAGCAACAAGTCCTGCTGAACCAACTGTAGTGATTGATAGTGATATATCTGCCTGCGAAGAATTACAAAAAATAGGTGACCCAAATTACCCTGAATATCCTCTTGATGGTGATTATGTATTAACTGCAAATATTGATTGTAGTGATACTGTAAATTGGAATAATGGTGCTGGTTTTGACCCAATTGGCACTGATAATGACACCAGCAGTGGAGCTATTGAAGATATTGATGATATTTTTACTGGCACGTTTGACGGACAAGGCTACGCAATTAACAATCTTACTATCAACAGACCTAATGAGTTTTTTATTGGTCTATTTATGGCCACTAAAGATGCTGAAATCAAAAACTTAAATCTTACTAATGTTAATATCAATGGTAAAACTTGGGTTGGCGGACTAATTGGCGCCATGGTTAGCAATAGCTATGTTGATCATTGCTATATTACTGGCAACATTACTGGAAGCGTATCCGGCGGGTTAGTTGGTCGCATGGAAGACTCATCTGTTATTAATAATTCCGGCTCTAGTGTTGATATAAGTGGTGAAAGTAATGTTGGAGGACTTGTTGGATCAAGCGAAATAAAAAGCGAAATAATCAACTCTTTTGCAACTGGTGTTGTTACTAGTGCGAGCTCAGCTGGTGGCCTAATATCTAACAACGATGGAACTATTAATAATTCTTATGCAACTGGTAATGTTAGTGGCAATCGTGGCGTTGGCGGCATAGCTGCTTATAATGATGGAATTATTACAAACTCTTATGCTACTGGTAATGTGAGTGATAGCGATTATCTTGGCTGGGTTGGTGGACTTATTGGAACACAAAATGGCACTCAGGCTAACACTGAAGACTGTCGCTTTAATTATCAAACAACAGGGCAGAATGATGCTATTGGGGTTCACAATGGTGGTAGCACTTCCTATGACAATGTCTTTCTTGTATATGCTTTTGCAACTTTTAAGATGCAAGAGGAAAATACTTATAGTAGTTGGGACTTTGTAAACATCTGGACAATTGACGAAGGCAACACTTATCCATGCCATAAATGGTGGACTGATTTAGGTAATACTTGTCCTGCGATCTAATTTATAACCTAAGCAAAGCTTATTAAAGAGTAGAGAGTATCTACTCTTTTTTTATTATTGCATTCCTCTGGCAAATTCTTCGCCTGTGATTTTTTTTCTTCCTTCTCTTTGAATTTCCAAAATTTCCACTATTCCATCTTTTAATTCTAAAAATAATTTTTTATTTTCTTTAAATAATTCTTTACCTTGTGTGTTATTTGCTTTTTTTGCTCTGAGAATTTTTAATAATCCTAATTTTTCATGCTCAAAATACACACTTGGCCAAGGATAATAGGCGTTTACTTTTTTTATAAAATCATCAACTAATTCTTTTTTTGGCTCTATTAAGCCATTTTTTTTACTTATTTTTCCGCAAAATGTGGCTTGATTTTCATCTTGATCTTCGCCCTGACCTGGATTTTTTACTGTTTGCACAAAAAGTGGCGCACCTATTTTTAACATTTTTTCAAAAACTTCATCTGCTCGCAGGTTCTCAATTGCAAGTTCTTTTTGGGCAAATATTTTTCCTGCGTCTAATTTTTTTACAACTTCAATTATGCTCACTCCGCTAATTTTATCCCTGTTTAAGATTGCACTTTGCACTGGTGATGCACCTCGATATTTTGGCAATAATGAAAAATGCAAATTATATGCGCCTTTTTTTGATAATTTTAAGATTTCATCAGGAATTATGACTCCAAAATCGACTACTGCGAATTTGTCTGGATTTATTTCTGCAATTTTTTGCTGATTTAGCTCATTTAATACTTTTATTTCTTTTTTTTGAGCAAATTTTTCTAAATCTGAGTATTTTTTTGTAATTATTAACTCAACTGAAAAGCTTTTTTCTTTTAAAAATTCTTCCAAACACTGAACAGATATTTTTGAAGTGCCAAAAAAGATGATTTTTTCTTTATTCATTTGTTATAATTTTTGCGTTTTTATTAAAAAATGTCCACAAGAACAGAAAAAATTGCCAGCTTAATACAGCATGAGGTGCCTTCTTTGCTTCTTAAATATTTTAATGAAGAAGCTTTTGGCTTAATTACTATTGAAAAAATTGAGGTTTATGATGATTTATCTTTGGCAAAAATTTATGTGAGCTTACTCAAGGGAAAAACTAGATTTTTCAAAGAAGCTAATAAAAAATCATGGAAAATTGCTCGCGATCTTGCCCCTAGGTTAAAACTTAAAAAAACACCAAAAATAAAATTCCTACCAAAAAATAATGATGATAAAACTGAAAATGTATTAAGAATATTGGACTCATTATAAAAAATCACCATATTTTTTTATCCCTAGCAAGTTAAAACTCTTGCTTGAAAACTAAAAAGGCTGGAAAATTGTTTCCTATAAATTAATCATGCTCGACCCTAAATTTCATCAGGACGCACTGGCAGTAAAAAAAGAGCTTGAAAAAGCCGATAAAATACTAATAATTGCGCATAAAAACCCTGATGGAGATGCGGCTGGGTCGGCTTTTGCTTTATGTGAAACCTTCAAGGACTTAGGCAAAAATCCCTCGGTTTTTTGTGTTGATCCCCTGCCTGAAAATTTATTTTTTCTTCCTAATTTTGAAGAACTAAAGAATGAATTTGGAGATATTAAGAGCTTTGATCTTGTGTTTTGCGTAGATTGTGGCGCAAATTATATGACCGGAATACACGAAACTGCTCCTGAAATCTTTGGGGGCAGTTTTAATTTGGTTAATATTGATCACCATCCAAGCAATGATGGTTTTGGAAAATGGAATATTGTTGACGAAACTGCGGCTTCAACAACTTTAATTATTACGGAATTATTACAGTTTTGGGATGAAAAAATTAGCCACCGCACAGCAACTTCCCTGCTTTGTGGTCTTTTTACAGACACTGGCAGTTTTCAGCATTCAAATACAACTCCAAGAGAACTAAGAACTGCCTCTTTCTTAATGCGTCAAGGAGGCACAATAAGACAAATTAGCAAAAGTATTTTTCATAATAACAAATCTTCTGTGCTTGAACTTTGGGGAAGGGTGCTTTCCAGAGCATATAAAGACAACAAAGGCGTAGTTATTTCTAATGTGACTAATGAAGATTTTTGGGAAACAAAAACAGAACCTTCTGACCTTTCTGGAGTGATCAACTACTTAAATTCTGTTCCTGATTCGCAATTTTCACTCTTACTAACTGAAAATAATGGCAAGGTAAAAGGATCTTTCAGGACAATGCGTGATGATGTTGATGTTGCTGAAATTGCTTCTCATTTTGGCGGAGGCGGACACAAAAAAGCAGCTGGATTTACAATGGAAGGACATCTTGAACAAGAGGTGAAATGGAAAATAGTACAAAACTAAAACTTGCACAATTTGCTTAATGTTGCAAAAATATAAGCATGAATATTTTAATTGATCTACGCCCTCTTCAAAACGGAAAAATATCTGGTGTAGAAGTTTTTACAGAAAACATAACTCGCAAGTTAATAAAAGAAGGAGAAAAACATAATTTTTTTCTTTGGACTAATGCTGCAAAAAAATTACCAGAAAATTTCCCTAAATTTTCTGGAAAAAATGTAGTAAGAATTCACACAAAAAAATCAAACAGATTTTTAAACCTGTTTTTATCTCTTTTTAGGTATCCAAAAATTGATCAATTGGTTAAAAAAGAGTGTTTAAAGTATGGACTTTTATCAAAAAATGATAACTTTGATGTAATTTTTATGCCTGATCTTCGCCCTGCTCCGGTCAGCAAAAATGTGAAAAAATTTATCATGTTCCATGACCTTTCTTTTATTCACTTTAAACAGACTTTTTCTTGCAAAACAAAAATCTGGCATAAATTATTAAGATCAAAAAAAGAAGCGAAAGAAGCATTTAAAATTTTTACACCTTCAGAATTCACAAAAAACGATTTAATACTTTCTTATAAAATTCCCGAGGAAAAAATAGTGGTTATTAACGAAGGCGTTGACGAAAAATTCTTCCCAAAAGACGAAATTGATCTTTATGAGGTTAGAAAAAAATACAATTTACCAAAAAAATTTTTACTCACTCTTTCAACCCTAGAACCAAGAAAAAACCTCAATCTTTTAATTGATGCTTTTAGTTTGTTTTCTCGAAAATTTTCTCACGAGGACTTGTATTTAGTAATTGCTGGACAAAGACATGATTCTATTTTTGCAAAAACTACTCTACCAGAAAAAGCTAAAGTTGTTTTTCCTGGATTTATCAAAGAAGAGCACAAACCTGCTTTATATTCATCTGCTCTTGCTTTTGTTTTTCCTTCACTTTTTGAGGGCTTTGGCTTGCCAGTTGTAGAAGCAATGGCTTCGGGTGCTCCTGTGATTAGTTCAAATTATTCTTCTTTACCTGAGGTAGCAAAAGACTCTGCTTTATTTTTTGATCCTTTAGATAAAGAGAAATTATGTGCTAAAATAGAAGAAATTTATTTTAATCCTGAGCTTCGAAAAGAGCTTTCTCAAAAAGGAAGGATAAAATCCAAAGAATTTAATTGGAACAGAGTAGCGCAAAAAGCATTACACGAAATAACAAATGAAGTTGAAAATCAATAATATTGCGGCAAGACTTGAAGCCTTGGAAGAAACAATAATTTTTAAAATAATTACCAGGGCGCAATATAAAAAAAACCCTCTTATTTACCAAATTGGCAAAAGTGGGTTTAAAAATCATCCAGATAAAAGTTTATTTGGAATTCGTTTGTTGAAACAAGAAGAACTGGAGGCAGTTTTTAATAGATATTCTTGCCCTGAAGAAAGACCTTTTAATACAAATTTACCAAAAAGCGAGCGTGATTTTTTACCACCAGAAAGCCCTTTGCACATTGATGAGTTAGATAAAATAAATCTAACTGAAGATATTTTAAAGTCTTACCTAGGCTTAGTTGATGAAATTGCCGAAGAAGGCAACGACCCAAGTCAATATGGATCTAGTATTGAGCATGATGTTTATGCTTTGCAGGCAATTTCTGAGCGTGTGCATTTTGGTGCTTTTTATGTAGCAGAAACAAAATACCAAAGTGACCCTGATTTATATCAACCCTTAATTGATCAAAAAGACGAAGAAGGCATTTTAATTGCACTAACCAGGGCAGAGGTTGAGAGAAGGATACTTGAAAGAGTGCGTGAAAAAACAAAACTTTTTCAAAAAGATGTTAATGCGCAGGTTCGCAGAATTATTGACCCTGCTTTAATGGCTAAGTTTTATGAACAAACAATAATCCCTCTCACAAAAAAAGGGGAGGTGCTATATCTTTTACAAAGAAAATGAAAACAAAAAAACCAGTAATAGGGATAATTGGTGGCAAAGGCGCCATGGGTCTATTTTTTCAAGAATTTTTTGAAAAA
Organism: Candidatus Altimarinota bacterium; assembly: GCA_963664295.1. Lineage (GTDB taxonomy): Bacteria > Patescibacteriota > Gracilibacteria > CAIRYL01. The sequence goes on along the minus strand of OY760935.1, from coordinate 1,108,316 downwards.
CGAGGATTTAAGGTGCTTATTTCTGATTTGCGCACAAAATTAAGCAACAAAGAACTTGCAAAAAAAAGTGATATTGTAATTGTTTCTGTGCCTATTGATAAAACAGTAGAAATTATTGAAGAAGTTGCGCCATTTGTAAAAAAATCTGGCTTACTAATGGACTTAACTTCCACAAAAGAAGATCCTGTGAAGACAATGCTAAAATTTGCAAAAAGCTCTGTGCTTGGTTGTCATCCTATGTTCGGCCCAACAAATAATATTAAAGGACAAATTGTTGTTTTTACCCCTGGTAGAGGCAAAAAATGGCAAAATTTTATGCAAAAAATATTTGAAGAAGCAGGGGTAAATATAAAAATAATTTCCGCAAAAGAACACGACAAAATAATGGCTATTGTTCAGGGTTTGCAACATTTTATTAGTGTCAATCTAGCCTATACTCTTGCGAAAGAAAAAACTTCAATTAAAAAATTCCTAGATCTTCAAAGCCCGGTTTACAGAATAACAATGGATTTTTTGGGACGCATTTTGCATCAAGAACCTTACTTATATGCTAATATTGAAATTCAAAACGAACAAATTCCTTCACACATAAAAAGTTTTTTAAATTCTGGAGAAGACTTATTAAAAATAATAGAAAAAAAAGACATAAAATCTTTTGTAAAAATTTTTAATAAAGGCAAAAAACATTTAGGAAAATTCACACAAAAAGCGCAAGACGAAAGCGATCAAGTGATTGACTATCTTTTTGAAAAAATATCTTCACAAGAAGAAAAAAGTGTTTGGGAAAGACAAAAAAAGAAGGCAGATATTGCAATTCTTGGACCAAAAGATACCTATTCTCATATAGCTAGTGAAAAATATTTCCCCAATAAAACAAAATTATTTTGCAAAACAATTGAGGAAGCTTTTTCTGCTGTTGAAAAAAATCAAGTTAAACTTGGTTTAATACCAATAGAAAATAAATTTGAAGGAGCAGTTAGTGCCACTTTCGATAATTTGCTAGCTGGCAAAAGCAAAATTGTGGCAATGTATAAAATGGAAATTAATCACGCTGTTTCGGTTCATCCTGATGCAAATAAAGATAAAATTGAAATAATTTATTCTCACCCGCAGGCACTTGCACAGGCTGGTGATTTTTTAAAAAAACATTATCCAAAAGTAATAAAAATACCAGTTAGCTCAACTGCTGAGGCAGTAAGGCAGGTGAAAGCAAGTGCAAATAAAAACATTGGCGCAATTTCTTCTGTTCAAGCCAGTAAAAATGCAGGATTAAAAATTGTTCATAAAGAAATTGAAAATAAAGAAAAAAACGAAACTCGTTTTGCTTTGATTTCTAAAAAAGATTTCAAAGTGAACAATAAAAAAGAAGGTCGGGTTTCACTTGCTTTTACAACAAAAGATGAACCTGGTGCGCTTCTTTCTGTTCTTCAAGATTTTGCTGATGAAAAAATTAATCTAACCAGAATTGAATCCCGTCCAAGTAAACGAAAATTTGGTGAATGGATATTTTTTATTGATATTGAAGGTGATTTACAAAAAAAGAATGTTAAAAAAGCACTAAAAAGTGTAAAAAAGAAGTCAAAATTTATTAAAATCCTCGGAGAGTGGTAAATTAAGCAATCATAATCTCATCATCACCAATAGCTGAATAAGCAATAGCCAAAGCATCTGCGGCATCATCTGGTTTTGGTATTTGCGCTAAGTTAAAAATCTTTTGCACCATGGTTTGAACTTGTATTTTTGGTGCTCTACCGTATCCAGTCACCCTCATTTTAATTTCTGTTGGCTGTAATTCTAATATTTGCACACCTGCTCTAGCGCCTTCTGCAAGCACAACTCCTCTAGCATGAGAGACTAAAATTCCCGAGCTTACATTTTTTACAAACACTAATTTTTCAATAGCCATTAAATTTGGCTTATATTCTTTAATCAAATCTGCTGTTTCTGTGGCAATTTCCAGCAAGCGATCTTCAAAAGCTTGTTTTTTGTCTGTCAAAAGCACGCCACAGTCCAAAATATGTGGTTTTTTTTGCTTATCTAGCTCAATAATTGCAAAGCCTGTTGTTTCTAGTCCTGGATCAATTCCAATAATTTTTTTCATATTTAAATTGTGCCAACTTTAAACAAATAAAAACAAGGTATATTTATATTGACAAAATATATATTTTATTATAAAGTATTAACCATTTTATAAAAAATTTTGTCTTCAAAAAGTACATTATTGGCAAAATTGGCAAAAATTTATGGTATTTTTACCATTATTTTCTGTGTAATTGCTATTATTGGTTTATTTGGGCTTAATTTTTTTATTAAATCAAAAAATAGTGAACAAGAAAATATTCAAGGTAGTGAATTGGGTATTTTTTTAACAAATCAAGCATCAAATCCTCGAAAAATAACTCAAAATAAACCTATTCGTGGTAGTGAATTGGGCATTTTTATTGGTGAAAGTTTTAGCTATCCAACAAATCCAGAAATAAAAGGAGGTCAAAATGCTGTTTTTGTTTCTACTAATTTTGCTTATAAAGAACCAATTTACAGTCCTGAATTTGAGCCATTACTTGTTTTGAAAGAAATTACCAATGTGCTTTCTTTAGATATAAGTCAACAATTTAATCATGATTATGATCGAGGTCTTGCTATTGATGAGCATCTTGTTTACTTAAAAAGTCTTCAACAAAAGGGATTAAATGAATTAAATCAAGTAAGCCAACAAAGAGCCACAACAGAAGAAAAACTCAATATAACTAACGAAAAAGTAAAAAATGTTGAAGCTAATTTTTTCGCATATTTAGAACAAATGCATGCTGAAAATAGTGAAATATTTTTTAAAGAATATAAACAAGAAAGACAAAAAGCGGTTATTTTTCGTGCTGACCTAGGCTATTTATTGGCAGTGGAACAAAGGCTTGCATATAATATTGAATTATTACAAAACAGAATTGTTATTCTTGAAAATAATCGTCAAAACTTAATTTGTGGAGTTAGGTAAAATTATCGCTATTATTAAGTAATTATGATAAAATAAGGTAAAGATTTATCTTATTAAACATGAATAAAAAACAAATAAATCCACCAAAAGCAACTTTAATTCCTACTGTTATTGATAAAAGTCATGAAGGTGAACGTGCTTATGATATATATTCACGTCTTTTGAAAGACAGAATTATTTTTTTAGGCACAGGTATTGATAATAATGTTGCTAATACTGTGATTGCTCAATTGCTTTTTCTTGAAAGAGAAAATCCAAAAAAAGACATTACTCTTTATGTAAATTCTCCTGGTGGTAGTGTCACTGCTACTTTAGCTATGTATGATACTATGCAACATATTTCTTGTGATGTTTCTACTGTTTGTGTGGGCATGGCTGCTTCCGGTGGAGCTATTATTCTTCTTGGTGGTACAAAAGGTAAAAGATTTGCCCTTCCTCATTCTGAGGTAATGATCCATCAACCACTTGGTGGCGCAGAGGGTCAAGCAACTGATATTGCTATTGCTGCAAATCATATTATTAAAACCAAAGACTTGTTAAACAACTTAATAGCTGAACGCACAGGTCAGCCTATTGATGTCGTAAAAGACGGCACAGAAAGGGATAATTTTATGGATGCACAAGAAGCATTAAACTTTGGAATTATTGATAAAATTTTAAAATAAATTTTAACTAAGTTGTAAAAAAAATAGTCCGAACAGATTGTTCGGACTATTTTAATTTAGAAACTAATTGTTATTTTAGGATTAAAATGTTGGCAAAGCTGTGTAGATTACGTTAGCTGAGTAGATACCAGCAACTGTTTGGTAGTCAACGTATAGAATGTAGTAGATTGTGTGATCTTGTGAGTTTGTGTTTGATGCAAAACCTACACCACTTGCTGTACCGTTGTATAGTGATAGATCTGATGATGAAGCTTGGAATGTTCCTGTTCCATTTGCTGACTCAATGTCTGATTTTAGACCTGCTTTGTCTTTTGTTTCATCATCGTTATAAGCTACATAACTGAATGTGTTTGGAGTGTATGATGCACCATCGTAAACACTACCTGTGTTGATGTTGTGTGTACCGTTTTTTAAAGTAGCGTTAGTATCTGAGTCTTGAAGTTGTGCTTGGATTTTATAACCATTAGCAGCATTAGTTTTAACGTTAAGTAGTGTTTTTTGAGAATAGTCTTCACCGTTATTAACAGAAGGATCAACATTTAGGTTAACACTAGTGTCATCAAGAGTCATAATTAGAGCTTCTTGAACTGTGGCTGTGATGGTGACAGAGTTATTTACATCATCATAAGCAAGCCATGTGTTTAAAGTTTCACCTTCATCATCTTTACTCATAATTTGAATACCATATTGACCAGATGTAGAAGGAAGACCGTCAACAACAGCATCAGTTAATGTTGCTACATGAAGAGTACTACCTGTTGCAACCTCTTCGCCAACAACAATGGTTAAAACTTTGTCTGTGACATTTGCAGAAGAAATTGATACAGATGACCAACCAGCAGATAACTCTACTACAGAACTAGCATCAGCAATATCATCCATTGTGTATTCTTCTGGGAAAGTTATCATAACTGAACCACCAGAAGGAATAGTAGTTGTATGTGCAAAATAAAAATTATATATTCTATCAGAAGGGCCACCTCTTGAAAGATCAGCATCAACAACTGTTACATCATAAGATCCTGTGTCTAAAGTTGTAGCAGAGGCATTTTGAGTTTCAAATTGAACACTATAATCACCTGCAGTAGCTGGTGCATTATCAACCAAACCTGGGGCAAAACTTAAAAGAATTGCGCTACCTGCAGTAATTTCATTAGGAACAGTGATACTAAGAACATTACTTGTAAGATCTGCTGTTGTGATAGTTTGCATATTATTAAAATCATCTACAGCCATCATAATTGAACCACTAGCGTCAACAATATCGTCCATTGTAAATTCTGCTGGATAAGTTATTACGATTTCACCATTGGCTGGCACAGTTGTGCTGTTTGTTAAAACATAACCTTGATAAGGATTTGTTTCATTTGCTACATAAACACCACTTCCATCTGATAAAACAGCAATTTGACCTGCTGGAGGAGGAAAAGAATAAAAAATAGTACCAGCTGAGAAATCAGAGTCATTTAAGTCTTCAACAGCAAAGTCCACCTCATATGAACCATATGCTGATGGATTAGTGTCAATAACAGTGCTGTCACAAGAAACAACTACTTCATCAGTGGCTGCTACAGCAGTATTTAATGTGATATACATATCAACATTATCATCATATGATTCTAGATATGTATCACCATCATCTTCAACAATGGTAGCAGCAGAACCGTCAACAGTTGCTGAACAATGATCCCAAAGATGATTATCACCTGTACCATCTATGTCGTTACCAGCAAAGCCATAAACAACGAGATTCATTTGAAAATCGCCCGCATTAGCAACAACATCAGATGTAAAGGTAAATGTTGATGTACCTGTTGCTTCACCAAGGTTAGTGTTGCCTATTACAAGAGACAGGTTTGTTAAATCAGCTCTTGCGCCAGGTATGACAACAAGGCTTGCAAGCAAAATACTTGCTACTGTACAGCTTAAAAGCTGTTGCAGTTTTTTGAGGATTTTATTTTTCATTTTTGTTTTATTAAAAAATCGTAATAATTATACAATATAAAAATATAAATGTCAAATAATATATATTATTTTAAAACCAGAGAAATTAATCTCTGGTTTTAATTTTTTACATAAAAAATGATTTTTATCCTTTTAAGATAGCAAGTGCTTCCTCAATAGATTTATCATCATGCACAATAGAAGCAGCAGCACGAACAAATTTTGCAGGATCTTCATGCTGAAAAGCATTTCTACCCATAGAAAGACCTGCACAGCCAGCATCCATTGCCCCGCGGATCATTTTTAATGTTTCTTCATCAGATAATTTTGATCCACCAGCAATGACAACAGGTGCAGGACAACCTTCCACAACCTCTTTCATTGTTTCTGGATCACCTGTGTAATAAGTTTTTACTAAATCAGCTCCAAGTTCAGCACCAACACGAGCAGCTATTTTAACCATTTCTGGAGACTTTTCATCAGCAGTCAGGCCTTCTCCACGTGGATACATCATCGCCAAAAGAGGCATACCCCACTCTAAACAATCACCAGCAATTTTGCCTAAAATTTCTAATTGTTTACTTTCATTCTTTGAGCCAATGTTTACATGCACAGAAACACCGTCAGCACCCATCTTAATTGCACGCTCAACAGTATTTACAAGCACTTTATCGTTTGGATCAGTAGGATTAAGACAGGTAGAAGCAGAGAGATGAAGGATTAAGCCTACATCTTTTCCATGGTGACGATGACCATACCGAGGGAGACCGACATGCCCAACAACGGCATTCGCGCCTCCCATGGCTACTTTATCTACACTAGAACCTAAATCCAAAAGTCCTTCGATAGGACCCACTGTACACCCATGATCCATGGGCACAATGATTGTTTTTCTTGTATTGCGGTCTATTATCCGCTCCATACGTATTGATTTTCCAAGCATTTTAGTTTTAAAAAATTTGCAAAATTAAAAAAATCCTCGCCCTGTTTATCTGGAAGCGAGGAATTATTTACTTAATACTAATAAAAGAACCTCACCCCAGTGGGCTAAAAAACCAATATCCGTAAAAATAGTTTCTTTGTAGGTTCATCGTATTTATTATCTCAAATTTTTTAGAAAAAAGCAAATTATTCTGCTTTTTTCTTAGCTGTTGTTTTTTTAGGAGTTACTTTTTTTGCTGTTGTTGTTTTTGTAGCAGTTTTTTTAGGACTTGCTTTTTTAGTGACAGCTTTCTTTGGAGCTGTTTTTTCAGCTTGTTCTTTTAAGTCTTTTATTGTTTTTTTAGGACTTGTAGCCCTGCCAAAATCAATAATTTCAACTTCTGAATAACTTTGTCTGTGACCTTGCTTTTTTTGATAACGTTTTTTTGATTTAAATTTAAATACTACAATTTTTTTATCACGACCATGAGCAAGAACTTTACCTTTGACAGCCATGCCAGCAACATAAGGTTGACCAACATTAACTTTTTTGTCATCAGCAAACAAAAGTACATTCTCAAAGACAACATTTTCTCCTTCTTTTTGTGGTAATTTTTCAACGCGAATTTTAGCACCTTTTTCAACGCGCACTTGTTTTCCACCGGTTTCTATAACTGCAAACATACAACATAAAAAAGCGAAAGACATTCTCCTATTTTTTTCACTCTTCGTCAAGGAAAAATCATTACTATTCTATTTTCTCCGTAAAATTCTTTCTTGTAGGGCAATGAATCAAAGAAAAATTTCTGCTCTGGATCACATTCCAAAACAATAAAATCAAAATTTATGTTTCTTATTTGTTCAAAAAATCTACGATATAAATCAAGTCCGTCTTTTCCTGAAAACAAAGCACTATGTGGCTCATAATCAATAACATCTTTCATTAAATTTTCGCTTTCTTTTATGTATGGCAAATTAAGAGCAAAAACTAATGGTGATTTAAATAAATTTTGCTCAATATTTGTTAATAAATCACTTTCTATAAAATTTATTTTTTGTTCAATTTTGTGTTTTTTTGCGTTTTTTTGAGCAAGTTCCAAGGCTTTTTTAGAAACATCAACACAAATCGCCTGATTATAATCCAAAGAATTTTTTAAAGTACTAATTGCAATACAACCTGAACCAGTACCAATATCAAATAAGGTGGCATTTTTTGGTGCCTTGTTTATTAAAATTTGCACTATTGTTTCTGTTTCTGGCCTTGGAATAAGCACATTTTCATTCACATTAAATTCAAATCCAAAAAATTCTTTATTTCCTATTATATATGCTATTGGTTTATGATTTTTTCTTTGATTTACATATTGAAAGAAAAAACGCAGTTTTTTATGTGCTACTACCTCTTCACTATGAGAAAATAAATATTCCCTATTTTTATCTAAAACAAAAGCTAATAAAATTTCTGCGTCTAATGCTTTTATCTCTTTTTTTGCCTCTCTTAATGCTGTGGAAATTTTCATAAAAAAATTCTCTCATCAGCAAACAAAAATCGCAATCCTTTAATTAAAAACAGCAATTTTTACAGTATTAGCAGTTGTTGTTTCTTGTTGATAAACTTCCGCAGGCTGACTAATTGTGCTTTTTTTAGCTAATTCACCACTGCCTGTATAGCTAGCTGTTTTTATTTCTGGTGAAAATTTACTTACTTTTGTTTTTCGTTCACCTAAAGTGTCAACTAGGGCTTGATGTGTTTTTGGTCCAAAATAGCCTGCTCCTGCGTCCTGATTAGATGTGACTACATTATTTGAAAGCTGAAAATCTAGAACAGCTTTTTCTGTATCACTATCAAAAGAGCCATCTGCTTCATCGCTTAAGTAGCCAAGATCTTTCAATACAAGTTGAAGCCTAAGCACATTATCACTTTCTAAACCTTCACCCATACCAACAGGAAAAAGGTTTTTAATTACCTTTGCTTGCTCTGTGGCAACTTGAGTAATTTTTGCTATTTTTTTACTTAATGCAGAATGAGTTTTGGGACCATAACAACCAGCACCCGGTGATTCCATTGAACCCACCAAACCTTCTGCTACTTGAAAATCAAAAACAGCTTTTTCTGTTAATTCTCCAAAATAACCTGTAATTGCTTCATTATAATAACCTAACTCTTTTAATGAAGATTGTAATTCTGCAACTTCTTCGCCTTCTGCACCTCTCAATAAAGAGGTGTATGACTTTGCCTTAGGAATATAAGCAAAATCAGCAGGGTTAATACTCATAAAATCTAATGTGTCCTCTATACTGGAATCGTCATAAATAATTCCCTCAACTGTGCGCATACCCCAAGCAAGAGCGCGCGCAAGACCCTCATCACCATGACCCATCCAAATATCAATACGGTCATAATCCTGATGAGCAATAATAGCGCCACCACGATCATGAACAGTGCCTATACCAAGTCCAGGAATTTCAATTTTAGTACCAAAATCATAATTTTTTGGTGCCGCAATCATGCCTGCATAAACTGCTGTGCCATCTGCTCCGTTTGTTCCCCTGCCATTTAGCCTAATATCAGCTTCATAAGTACCTCTGAGATAATGTGTTTGATCCGGCAAAGGCGAGTAATACGCTGAAACTAAAAAAACTCTTGGCGTGCCATCTGCAAGGGCAAGTTGAACAGAAAACAAAGCTGGCAAAACCAGTACTGAAGCCAATAAAAATATGGTTAATTTTTTGATTTTCATGTTTTTTGTGTTTATTTTTAAATCAGCAGATTATATATCAGCTTTCTGTTTATGTCTATGTTTATAGATTGCACATACTAAAAAATATGGCAAAATAAAACAATCTATTTGTCAAATATTGCTTTAAATAGGGCTTAAACCCATTTTCTCCACTTAAAAAATACAAGCATAAAAACGCTTAAAAGCGTCATTCCTCCAATAATCCAAAGATGAATATTGGGGTAGTCTTGATATGGCAATGCTATGTTCATGCCATAAAAACCTGTAACAAAGGTTAAAGGCAATAAAATTGCTGAAAAAATAGTCAAAACCCGAATGGTATTATTCAAAGAATGGGTAAGCATAGTTTCGTTTGTGTCACGCAAAGAATCGACTAAGTCTTGCAAGCTTGTTGTGGATTCAATTAGTTTTTCAATTTTATCAAGAATATCATCAAAAAATATCTCCAAATTGTCAGGCAAAAACTGCATTTTAAGAGCTTCAATACTTTCAATCACTGCCCTTTGCGGTATTAAAATCCTGCGTAAGGTAATTAAGTTTCTTTTAAAAATTAAAATATCTTTTAATTGATTTCTAAGCACCTTGCTTTCAAAAACATCTCTTTCCATTCTTCTAAGCTCTTTGCTCATGCGATCAACCATTGGAAAAATATCTCTAAAAAGAGTTTTAAGGAGTTCCCACAAAAACTTACCAGTACCTTCAGAAAAAAGCCTTTTTCTAGAGACTAAAGACCCTTTTGCGTCTTCAAAAATTTGATTTAAAAGCTTAATTTTTCCTTCATGTGAAGTAATTACAAAATTACTACCCATAAACAAGTTTAATTCTGCGATCTCTATGAGTCGAGTGCGCTTATTAAAGCGAGGAAGTTTAAAAATCAAAAATAAATGCTTTGAATGAGCCTCAATTTTTGGTCTTTCGTGAATAGATAAGGTGTCTTCAATATCAAGATCGTGAAATCTATAGCGCTTTTGTAGCACTTCAAGCTCTTCTCTTGTTGGATTAACAAGGTCAGTCCAAATTATTTTTTTAAACTTTACCTGATTCATTGTTTGACATAGATCTAGTAAGTCTTTTTTTGAGCTTTATTGTTTTTTTAATTTTTGAATAAGCCCAAATAGCAAAAGAAATCCAATAAACAAGCCACCAAAGTCTCATAGAAAAAACTGGCACGCTTTCTAGCCTAAACCAAACTAAAACCAAAGAAATCAGTCCAAACCAAAAAAGTCCTCTTGGATATTCCCTAATATATTTTTTACAAGTTTTATTTTTAGTATTTTTGCGCCAAATTTTAAGCAAAAAAGAAGCAAGTAATAAAATAATTCCAAAGGCAACTAAGCCAATAATGATTTCATTGGACAAACTGCTACCAGGGACTTTTTGAAAAAGTCTAAATAAGTGAAATTTAATCATTTCCATTTTTTTGTTTACAAAAAGGACAGTAATTAAAATAATAGTTATAATTTTTTTTGCAAGCAGAACACTTTTTTTGTTTTTTTAGATCTGCTCCACAAGAGTGACAATATTTAAATTCATCTTTATTAAAAGCGCCACATTCAGAGCACTCAAATAATTTCATATATAAATAAAGGTTTTTTATTGTTTTTTCACTAATTGTGTCATAAGGGCGAATGAGAATATAAAGCAAAAGCCCATAAAGAGGGAGAAAAAAAACTATAATTAAACTAATAATTTGAAAAATAATACTTTTCGAGCGATGAAAAATATCTTTTGCAACCCAAACAACTACAAAAAAATGTAAAAAACCTCCTGTGAATAGGCCTATTTTAAGCCAAGTATTAAAATCTAAATTTTCAAAAAACATTATTTTATTTAATATCTTCTTTTTTGTCTGCTTTGGCTTTTATTTTTCTTTCATGGGTGTTGATTACCAAAAAAATTAAAGCGCCAACAGCAAGCAATAAGCTAAGCAACTGCGGAAAACGAAAAACACCTATTTGTGTTGCTGGGTTTCCTCTAAAAAATTCCAAAAAAACATTAGCCAAGGACGCAAAAATAGTCATAATTGCAAAATAAGTACCACCTTTCCAGTGCCTACGCCTATAAAAAGATTTTTGCCATAATCTATTACCAAAATAAAACAATAAACCAAACAAAATAGCGCCATAAATCTGCACAGGATAAATCTCTCCAGCAAAGCGAACAGAAGGAAGATTGTATTTTATTGCTAGCCAATCAGGAAAATTTTCGCCAACAGGCTTGCCATAGCCCCAACCACTCAAAAACCCACCAAGATGAATAAAAATTGCAACAAGTAATGCTGGCAAAACAAATGCATCAAGCCATTTTCTAAGAGCTTGTTTTTTTATATATGCAAAAAGAATAAGGGCAACCATAAATCCAATAATCAACCAAGTATAATCGAACCCGCCCTGCCAAAAATACAAAAAATGCTTGATGAAAATTAATATTTTTTCAAAAAAATCAGCATTTTCCATGGCCAAAGAAAGGCTAGAGGAGCTTGTGATCATCATACCCACTCTTCCGGAGATTAAAGCTATTAACAAAAACCAAAATAAATTTTTACTTAAAAAATTGATTGATAATTCTTTTTTACGAGCAGTCTCAAGAAGGAGCTTGGTAGCAAGTAAAATACCAACCAAAAGCACCACTCCGCCAGTTGAGATTAAGAATGGGCCAATGGAAATTGCGTCAAAACTCACTTTTTTTTAATAATTCTTAATGATTTTAGCTCAAAAGTTGGATTTTGGTAAATATAAAAAGATTTAATTTTTTATAATTTAATGGCAGAATGGCTTTTGATTTTTATTAAAAACCGTGTTTTCAAAGATAATTAACAAAGTATTTGGCGACCCTGTTGAAAAAGAGTTAAATATAATCCGCAAACAAGTTGAGGAAATTAATGAAATAGAAAAAAAATTACAAAATTTAAGTGATGAAGAGCTAAAAAATAAAACTAATGAATTAAAAGAAAAACTTAAAAATGGCAAAACAAGTGATGAAATCTTGCCAGAGGCTTTTGCTGTAGTTAAAAATGCCTGTCGTAGGTTGCTTGGCAAAAAATTTAATATTCTTGGAAAAGAACAAACATGGGAAATGGTACCTTATGATGTGCAAATAATTGGTGGCATTACTCTTCATCAAGGTAAAATCTCTGAAATGAAAACTGGTGAAGGTAAAACCTTGGTGGCAACTATGCCGGTTTATCTAAATGCACTAGAAGAAAAAGGTGTCCATGTGGTGACTGTGAATGATTATTTAGCAAAAAGAGATGCTGAATGGATGAAACCTTTGTATGAATTTTTAGGCCTTAGCGTGGGTGTAATTATTCATGATCTTAGTAGTGAAGACAGAAAAGAAGCTTATAACTCTGATATTACTTATGGAACCAATAATGAATTTGGTTTTGATTTTCTGCGTGACAGCATGGTTCACAGCCTTGAACAAATGGTTCAAAGAGATTTGCATTATGCGATTGTTGATGAAGTAGACTCAATTTTGATTGATGAAGCTAGAACTCCGCTAATTATTTCTGCTCCTGCAGAAGAAGTGACATCAAAATACATGCGTTATGCTCAGCTTATTAACCAATTGGAAGAAAATGTGCATTATAATATTGATGAAAAACAAAAAACTGCTGTGCTCTCTGAGGAAGGTATTAAAAAAATGGAAGAAATACTGGGAGTAGAAAATATTTACGTTGATGCAGGGCTTATTGAAGTGCGTCATATTGAACAAGCATTAAAAGCAAAAACTTGTTATGAAAAAGATAAAGATTATGTGGTTAGTGAAGAAGGCGAAGTTGTGATTGTTGATGAATTTACAGGCAGGCTAATGCCAGGCAGAAGATATTCAGAAGGTCTTCATCAAGCCATTGAAGCAAAAGAAGGAGTGGAAATAAAAAGAGAAAGCAAAACAATGGCAACAATTACTTTTCAAAATTATTTCCGTATATACACAAAACTTGCTGGCATGACAGGTACTGCACTCACAGAAGCAGAAGAATTTGCAAAAATATATAATCTTGAAGTTTTACCAATTCCAACTCACAAACCAATTGCCAGAGAAGACAAAAAAGATCTGGTTTTTAAGAACGAAAGAGGAAAATTTCAAGCAATTGCAAAAATAGTCAAAGAAAAACATGAAAAAGGGCAACCTATACTAATTGGCACAATTTCAATAGAAAAATCTGAAACATTATCAGATATATTAAAAAGAGAGGGCGTTCCTCATGCTGTTTTGAATGCAAAACATCACCAAAAGGAAGCGGAAATAGTGTCTCAAGCAGGACAAAAAGGCGCCGTGACAATTGCTACTAATATGGCAGGTCGCGGTACGGATATCAAGCTAACAGATGAAGTCAAAAATCTTGGCGGACTTTGTATTCTTGGCTCAGAGCGACATGAATCACGAAGAATAGATAATCAGCTTAGAGGTCGTGCTGGTCGTCAGGGCGATCCTGGTGAAACTCAATTTTATGTTGCACTTACTGATCCTTTAATGCGTCTTTTCGGCTCAGACAGACTTCAGGGAATTATGAACACCCTTAAGGTGCCTGATGATATGCCTATTGAAAGCAAAATGGTCTCTGGCGCTATTGAAAGTGCACAAAAAAAAGTAGAAGGTAGAAATTTTGACATCAGAAAACACTTAGTTGATTTTGATGATGTCACCAATAGACATCGTGAAATTATTGGCAAACGAAGATTAAAAATTCTTAAAAATGAAAACTTACATGAAGAAATATTGGAAATGGTCAACAATATTGCTCACGATACAGTGATTTTCAACACAACAGGCAAGCCACACGAATGGAATAAAAAAGAAATATATGAAACAATTAGTGCTATTCATAATAATCCGGAAAAACTTAGCCCCGAAGAATTAGAAAAACTAGATAAACCACAAAAAATTGAAGAATTTGTTAAAAATTACCTAATAGAGGCATTGGAAGAAAAAAAAGCAGAGTTGCCAGACCCTGAAAGATTTGCAGATGTAGAGCGCCATATGTATTTACGCGCAATTGACACTCTCTGGCCAGAACACATCAACACAATGTCACACTTAAGAGAAATAGTTTCACTCAGGGGATATGCACAAAGAGATCCATTAACAGAATATAAAAGCGAGGGTTATCAAAAATTTAAACAACTATTGAGCGATATAGAAAATCAAACAATAAATGCACTTTATAGAGTAAAAATTACAATCGAAAGGATTGCTCCAATCAAAGAAGTAGCTCAAAAATTGAGCACAAATACAGACGAAATTGAACAATCTGGTAGAAGAAATTTTGCACCTAAAAAAACCAAAGTAGCTGGCACAATTAAAAAGACAGAAGCTGAAGGAGTGGGCAGAAACGACCCTTGTCCTTGTGGAAGTGGTAAAAAGTTTAAAAAATGCTGTGGCAAAAATTTTTAGATAATTTGTTAAGTTTTTGCCAATGTGCTAATTTTATTTTGAATTTTCACTTTTTTTCAAAACCTATGAGCTACTTTATGTATGACTTAGTGTTCTCAGGTGGCATGATGCTTCTTGCGCTTGTGTCTCTGGCCTACTTACCTGTTTTAGCCTTGTATTTATTAGCACCCGCTCCAAATAGAATACTTTCCTCAATTTTTTCAATGTTTATTTGGATTATTGCCTTAATTATGCTTATTTTTGGCATTGCTGGGTTTTTAGACCAGCTTTTAAGTAGCTTTGGTTTATATAAAGCACCCATGTATATGATGGCTGATTTTTCTAATGACAAAACTGCTGACTTTACTTGGAGTATGCCAGCATTAAGACTACAAATTGTTCTTATTCTTATTGGCGCTAAATTAGTTTGGGTGATGAAAAAATATTTCAAAGGAACTATTTTTGATACTGAAAAAGATGAAAAAAAATCTCCTACCCTTTTTGTTTCTCAATTGTTCCACATAAAACTTGCTGGCCTTTTTCTTGGTATTGGCATTGTTTTAGGCTACATAACTGGTGACTTTTTGTTATCCCTTATTCCTTTAGCTGATAATAAAATGGGTGACTTTAAAGATTTTGTTGTTAATTTCTTTTCATTATTAATTCCATATTTATTACTTTTTATTGTTCTTTGTCCTTCTTTTATGAAGAAAAAAAGATTTATGCCTCAAATAAAATCTCCAACTTACAATATTTTGCACACAATTTTAATGGCAACTGTAATTGCTGTAGGCGTAATAATTATTGGCTTGATTACACATGAATTATTGTCAGACTTAATCCATGGCACTAATTTTTCTAAAAATGATATTAGAATTGGTCTTATTGGTGTATTATTATCAGGCGGTTCATTTGCTATTCTTTGGCAAAAATGCGGTGGCAAAAAAGCATTCCTAAAAACTAAATAAAATATGCAAGAAAACTGGAAAAGAGTTATAGAAGAGTACGAGGCGCTTGAGAAAGATTTGCAAACTCCCATGGAGTCACAGAAACTGCAAAAACTTTCCAAGCGCCTTTCATTGATACAAGAACCATATCAAAAAATCACAAAACATCTCGAAAACCAAAAAAGAATTGAAGAAAATCAAAGCTTATTAAAAGATAAAGAGCTTGGTGATTTAGCAAAAGAGGAAATAGGCATACTAGAGGAAGAAAATGAAAAATTAGAAAACGAAATATATGATTTATTGAACCCAAAAAATCCTGATGACAGCAAAGATGTAATAATAGAAATTCGTGCTGGCACAGGAGGTGATGAGGCAGCTCTTTTTGCTGGCGACCTAACTCGCATGTATTTTAAATTTGCTGAAAATAAAGGATTTTCTACAGAAATTTTTGATAAAAACGAAACTGAAGATGGAGGAATAAAAGATATCTCTTTTGCAATGAGAGGCAATGATGTTTATGGGCAATTAAAATTTGAAAGCGGGGTGCACAGAGTACAAAGAATACCCAAAACAGAATCAAAAGGCAGACTGCATACTTCTGCTGCTACTGTTTTTATTTATCCTGAGCACGATGAAGATGAGCTAGAAATACCTGCGAATGATATTAAAATGGAAACTTTTCGCTCTTCTGGGCCTGGGGGACAAAGCGTGAACACAACTGACTCTGCTGTGCGTTTAACTCATATCCCTACTGGTATTACTGTTTCTTGTCAGGATGAAAAATCCCAACACAAAAACAAAGAACGAGCAATGAGTATTCTTATATCTAGAATTATTGAAAAGAAAAAAGAAGAAGAATTACAGGAACAAGGTGAAGAGAGAAGAAGCAAAATTCGTTCAGGTGATAGAAGTGAAAAAATTCGCACCTGGAATTTTCCCCAGGATAGACTTACAGACCACAGAATTAAAAAGAATTTTTTTGGCTTAAAAGATTTTTTAGCTGGCAATTTAGATAAAGTAATCGAAGAATTAAGGAAAGCTGATAATTAAGATTGACAATTCAAAATAAGAGGCGGAAAATGCGTACGTTTTTCCCAAAAAAGTATGCTCGTTAAAGATATTTACCTTAAAAATTTTGCTAAGGCTTCTCCTGAGGCAAGTGTTTATGATTTAGTTAAGCTTTCTACTGAAGAAAAAACTAATGGTATTTTTATAGTTGATGATAATAATCATCTTTTAGGCTTAGTCACTATTTTTGAAATCCTCAAAGCAATAGTGCCAAATTCATTAAAAGAAAAACCAGAATTAGCCCGAGCAACAAGCGTAGGGCTTTTTTTGGAGCGTGTGAATAAAAAAAGAGACTTAAAGGCAAAAGATTTTATGCTTCAGGAGCCACCAAAAGTATATTTAGACACAAAACTAATTGAAATTGCAGCAAATTCACTACAAACAGAGCATTATCGCATACCAGTTGTAAATGAAAATAATCAACTTATTGGCGTTGTTAATAGAAGTATTTTGAGAGAGTTGATTGCTAAAGAACTTAAAATTTTAACTTAAATAATATGAATTTACCTATAGTTATTGCTGTTGGCGTCTTTGCTATATCTTATTTTTTTATAGTGCAAGAAAAAATTCACAAAACAATTATTGTTTTATTGGGAAGTTTTTTACTTGGTTTGTGCAAAATATTTCCAAGCGCAGAAGGACACGGACAATTGAACGAAATTTTACATTTTATTGACTTCAATGTCTTAAGTTTGATTATTGGCATGATGATTATTGTAAGAATTACTGAAAAATCAGGAATTTTTACAGAAGTTGCCATGAAGCTTGTAAGAATAACAAAGGGCAATATGAAATTATTGTTCTTTTTGTTAATGATACTTACTGCGTTTTTGACTGCATTATTAAGCAATGTGACAACTGTCATGATTTTAACACCTATTTTTCTTGTAATTTGTTATAGGTTTAAGCTAAATCCTTTGCCATTTTTCATTACAGAAATTTTATTATCCAACATTGGAGGTACTGCAACACCAATTGGAGATATGACTAATATTATTATTGCTAGTAAGGCTGGCTTTAGTTTTACAAAAGTTGTTAGCAACTTAGGTCCTGTTGTATTGATTATTGCTATTGTGTCTGCCGGGATAGCTACTTTTGTTTTTCGCAAAGACTTAAAAAATGCTGCCAAAGAAAGCCTTGCTGATCTTCATGGTAAATCTTGGATAACAAATAAAAAACTAATGTATCAAGGGTTAGGAATTTTGGCTATTGTGATTACTGGTTTTATTTTTCATGAACAATTAACAATGGACAATGGCATGATTGCACTTGGCGGTGCTATGTTGCTTTTGTTAATTACCAAAAAAGAACCAAGGGAAGCATTTGAGATGGTTGAATGGTCAATTATTTTCTTTTTTGTTGGCTTGTTTACACTCATTGGCGCACTGGAAGTGACTGGCGTAATTGACTTTTTAGCGCTTAAGCTTGTTGATCTTTTTGGTAACAATATGGTGCTTTTGATGATGGCTATTGTTTTTGGTTCTGCTGTTTTCTCTGCTTTTGTAGATAATATTCCTTTTGCTACTGCTATGATACCAATTATTTTTAAAATTGGTGATTTAACAGGCATGCAAACTGATCCTTTGTTTTGGTCGCTAGCCTTAGGTGCTTGTATTGGCGGTAGTGGAACTCTTGTTGGGGCAAGTTGTAATCTTGTTGTTGCGGGCATTGCAGAACAAAATGAAGTACCACTTACTTTTAAAAAGTACTTTATTTATGCATTCCCAATCATGCTTATTTCTGTTGCTATTGGAGCAGTTTATCTTTTGCTTTTTCAAACTTAAGACTTAATTTTGCATCAAAAAAGTATCAAGCTCTATAAAAGTAATGTTTTCTTTTGGCTCAAAGTTGGCAGAAGTGACATAAAGTAGGATTTCTTTTTCTGTGTCATATTCACCTGCAATCCAAATTTCATAATTTTCTAAATAAACCCTTGTGAAAACAATTTTATTTTCTTGAGGAAAAATTTGAATATTTTCTTCTACATACTGTGTTCCATATAAATCCAAAAGCGCCTTGAAGCTTTTAAGCATTTCTTTGCGTTTTTGCTCTTCTTTGCTTGCCTCTTGTTCGTCTTTTATTTCCTCTTGTTTTGTTTGATAAGCATCTTCAATGGATTTAGCAAATTTTAAAATATTTATATTTCTTATGGTTTCAAATTTTTTATTTTCTTCTGCAATAGTAATAAAAGATAATTTTTCAATGTCGTAAACACCTGAGACAACAAATTCTTCTTCTTGATATTTAAAGACTAATTTACTAAAACGAGCAGTTAGATTTTGTTTATCTATTAAAACATTTTTACCAATTTCAAACCTAATTCCAAGCGAATTAAATGCACTTTCAACGCTTTTTATTAAGCTATCCATTTCTGCTTTTTCCTCTGCAATACCAATAATCTCTTTTTTAAGATCTTTGATTTCAACATCATCAATCTCAATATTACCAACCTTAATATTGGTACAATAAGAATTATCAACATTAAAATCAAAAGAAACTGTGTATGCTACGTCTTCCATAACAGCATTGCTAATGCTAACCTGATTAGTTGAAATTACTTCTAAATCTTTTGCTGATACTTTAATAGAAAATTCTTCCATTTTATTACTTGCCTTTTTCTTTAATAAAACTGCCAAATTAGAACTAATCGGTTGATAAGTAGGGTCATTTTCATTGTCTTCATCTGCAACTGCGTGTTCTCCGCCATCTTCAACTTCGGCAAATAATTGATCTGAAAGCCAGATAATGTGTGTTAATTTAACACCTACTGTATATTCTGTGCCATCATCAAAAATAATGTCTGATAAAGCATTTGTTTGCCTGTTATAAACAGCTGAAAAGCCTTTTCCGTCTGGCAAAACAGCTCTATCAATAACAAAAATATTATCAGAGCTTCCTTCAGGATTATAAGATATTAAAGTTAGGCCTTCTTTTGAAAAACTTTCCCGAACAAACTCTTTAATGTTTGCCAACTTTTCCTCATCACTCATTTGATCCAAGTAATCCTCGCTATCACCTCTTAATTCTGCTAATAATTCTTCTTCTTTTTGTCTTTCTAGTAAGTATTGCCTAAATTGCTCTTCGTCCATGTCTCCTGTTTTACCTATAAATTCAAGTTTTTCATTTAACAATTCTTCTTTAGCAACAATTTGACGACTAACATTGGAAATTTCTGGAACTTTTTCTATAGCAAGTCTTTGTTTTGAGTCTTCGATTATTTCTTGTGCCAAAAAATACCTCTGACTATTGATAAAAATTTCTACTAAAGAAAGATTTTTTTGAGCGATTTCTAATCGCAATACATCTTGATCGCGACCAACTTCGCTCATTATAGCCAAATCATCAAGCCAATTATCTAAAGCAACAAAATTTGAATCTATTCTGTCAACATAGTAGTTCATAATCGCATAAACTGCTTCCCTGTGACTATCTAACTCAGATAAATAATCGTCTCCCTCAAACTTATTCCATAAATTTTTGTAATAATCTAATTCGATTGTTAATAAAGGCTCATTACGATTTTTTGTATAATCTTCCAACATTGCTAAAGAAGATCTTAAAAATTTTGTTTGCAATTCTTCTTTGTTGTCTGAAAAATTTTTAAGCCATATGTCTTGAATTGCGTGCTTTGCCTCAAGAAATGTCTTTGTGCTCGACAAAGCCCTTGTTTTAAGCCACATATCTTCTAATTGATTTTCTGAAAAATTTTGCCCTATTATAGATCTTTTTGCCGATTGAAAATTATTTTCTGACAATTCTTTAAAAACTTTATTAATTTCTCTGCTAATAAAATTATTTTCAAGGCTTAGTTTTTTTTCTGGAAAAAATGCGAAAAACATTTTCATAAAAAAGAAGCTTTCTGAAGGCTCTCTGGCACTTATATCAATAGAAAAAGCTTCATCTTCAAAAACTAATAATCTTTCCTGATCTTTTTCCAAGTTTATACTTTCCCAATCAGTCATGCTCGCAAAGTGTAGTTTTAATTCTTTTTTTAACTTAGAAAAACGCAATAAATCAAAATCACTATTTAATTGTTTTGGAGAAAACATAATCCTGGTGCCAACTGGCAATAAAATTGATTTTGACAAGCCTGCTTCATCAAGAGTTAAGTCAACTTCAAGATTATGTCGCCAAGAAGAGACCTCATAAACATCATTGATTAAAAAATCAGCAGATGTATTTTCGGCGATAAAATTAACTTTTTCTGCGCCAATTGTGACATTGCCAGCACTAAACAGCCAAATATGGCCATTATTGATATAAAAATCATCTTGTTTGTTGATTTTTATTTTTGAGTTATTGTCGAGCCTTAATTCTGACAAATCTGGCAACTTAATTGATGCACTAGAAAATTCATCTGTCTCAATTGTTTCGCCTTCATAAACAAAAATTTTGTCCACAGCTTCTCGGCTTTTGCCAAACTCATCAGTAATAACAACTTTTCCATCAACCTCGATTGTCATTCTTGAGCCAATATCTCTCACTGCATTATCCCCAAAAAACCAAGCTATACCTACGGTTAAAACTGTTATTACTAGTGCAAAACTAAGATTTAAAAATCTATGTAAGCTGGAATGTTGTTCAATGGTGGTCTCGTTCTTTTCCAGATCTTCAAAGCGTGCAACCGTATAATTTGTTTTTTTATTGCTCATTAAATTTTTGTTTTTGAGATATAAGGATAGACTTTATCATAAAATTATAACACAAAAACACTTAAAAAACAAACAAATAGTTAGTTTTTAAGCACAAAAAAAGAGCCTTTTGGGCTCCTTTTGATGTCTAAATTTAGTTTATTGTTTTTTTGCCTTTTTTTCCGCCTCCTCCTTTGCTTCAATCATACTTTTTACTTGCATCACAGAAATCAATGAATCTCTAGCCATTTCTTCAAGTTTGATTGTAATAAAACGAAGCGTGTCTTGTAAGTCAGGAATGCGTCTGTGCTCAAGAGCATTTACTCTGCGACGCGTTTTTTCAATTTCATCTGCCATTGCTTCTGCTTTTTTTTCAATTTCAGCCAGTCTTAATAAAAGTGGAAAAAGCTCCTGAAGTTTGTCTAGAGCAATATCAAGCTCGCCTGATGTAAAATTTGGAGAATATGCCTTGGTAGAACCAGAAAATTCTGATTTAAATTCTGGAACATGTACACTCATAATATTTTTTGTTTCAACATCAAGGCTTAATTCCGCAGTAGAAAGCAATAAAGAGCTTTCAATTTCTTCTGCAGACATAATTGCGCTTGCTGATAAAAAATGTGAAAAAACATTACCTATTTTTTCTTCTGCTTCTTTTCTTAATTCTCTTGCTTCACGAATAATTTCCATAAATTTTTTCATCAAACCATCACGCTTGTCTTTGAGCAATTTATGACCTCTTTTAGCAGTTTTAATCTGCTTTTTTAAGCTTAAAAGGTTCATTCTTGTTGGATTTACTTTTAGAACCGCCATTTTATAAATAAAAAGTAGAAATTATTTTATCGAAAATTACAAAAATTACAAGTGTAATTAATTTTGAATAGATTTTAAATCAAGCAAAGGAATTGTATTGTCAGGTAAAATGCCCCAATTAATATTTGGTGCCATTTTTTCAACAAAATTAAGCTCAATAATTTCAGGATTTTCCCTAAGCGCCTCTCCTCTTATTTTTATAGCTTCGGCTTCTGCTTCTGCTTCAATAATTTTCTTTTGTTTAATTATTTCTGCTTGCTGACGTTCGTATTCAGCCTTCTCAATTTTTTGTTGTTCAACCTGTTTTTGCTCAATAGCATCAAGATACACCTCTGAAAAACGAATATTTCTAATTAAAACATCGTCAAGAATAATATTTTTTGTGGCATAACTTGCAGTCAATCTTTCTCTAATGTCAGCTGATAATTGTTCTCTTGTTTCTAGGTTATAAAGAGATTTAGAACTATAGTCGGTGACGGCCTCTCGAATAACCCTACGAACATCAGGGCGAATAACTTTTTCTTCATAATTTAAGCCAATATCTTGATAAATATCAGATGCTTTTTGGTTATCAATGTAATACCAAATAGTAGCATCAACATCAACTTGTTGGCCATCTTCTGTAAGAGAAGATATTGGATCAGCATAATAATAAGCACCTTCTCCAGGAGCAATGCTCATTGTATATTCTTGTAATCTTGTTTCCATTACAATAGAGGTTTGCCAAAAAGGAATTTTGAGGTGCAAACCAGGTGGCAACTCTTCATCCAATACACCACGACCACGATCATAAATCACAGCAACATGACCTGCTGGCACGGAAACAAGTCCGTCAATCACAATAAAAGTAGCCAAAACAATAAGCAAAGAAATAATTATATGTCTTGCTTTGATTTTAATTTCAGGCATTTTTGGTTTAGTAAAATTTGAAGAAAAAACACCCTTCTGATTGGGTTTTAATTTAATTTCTTGAGTATTTTTTTTAATTTTTTCAGCATAATTTTGCAAATTTTTCTTAATTTCTGCAAAAAATACTTTATAAATAATGTAGCCAATTATAAAAAAAGGTATTATTGCGCCTCTTGTAATGACGATTAGAAAAATAGCAATAAAAAATATTATTAGCCCTTGGTTTGAATGTTTATTGTTATTCATTGCTAACTATTTTTAACATAAAAATAGATTTTTTAAAATTGTTTTATTTTACGAGAAATTTCTCTTTCCTGATCACGTTTTTTTAGACTTGCTCTCTTGTCGTATTTCTTTTTTCCTCGCACAAGCGCAATTTCCAATTTGCAGTAATTTTTTTTAAGCCCTATGGCCAATGGAACACAGGTTGTTCCTTGTTCATTTAATTTTTGCTCTATTTTTTTAATTTCTCTTTTATTAAGCAACAATTTTCTTTCTCTTAAGGGATCTACTTGTTCTGTGCAAAATTTATAGGGAGAAATATGAACATTTTTTAGCCAAACTTCTTCTTGTCTTATTGTAATATAACTTCCTTTTAAGTTTACCTTGCCTTCACGAATTGATTTTATTTCACAACCTAAAAGCACTATTCCTGCTTCAATTTTTTCCAGAACTTCATAATCAAAAAAAGCCTTTTTGTTATTTGCGATTATTTTCACAAAAAAATTATCTCACAAAAGCGTAAATCTTGATAATTAAATTAATTTTCTGATTTTTTTTGCTAAATTAAACAAAAAATACCAAAATTTTGAGAAAATAATTTCAAATTGTGGCACATAGGCAATTTCTATACCGCCAAATTTTCTTTTAAACTGACTCACTCCTTGCCAAGGATGATTTTTTTGATTTTCTGGTGCTATTCCAAAAAAATCATATATTGTTTTGCCTGCTTTTTTAGCTTCTAAAATGGCTTCCCATTGCAATAAAGTCGGTGCTTGCAATTTTCTTTTTTGATTTGATGAAGCTCCATAGAGATAAATACAAGTATCTTCTGTGTAAGCAAAAATACCTCCTGCTAAAATTTCTTTTTCATGTTTTGCTAAAAGCATAAAAGCATTATTTTCAAAAATATTTAGTAATTTTTTGTAATAATTTTTTTGATGACCACTAAAACCATCTCTTTTTGTGGTTTCGGAAAAAATTTCCATAAATTTATCTATATTTGTGGATTTTTCAATAACTACGCCTTCTTTTTTAGCTTTTTTTAAATGTCTTCTTCCTGTCTGGTTCATGTCTTTTAATAATTCTTCCTCATTTTTTTCTAGGTCTAACATTAAACTTAGCTCAGGAAAGCGGTGATTTTTTAAAAAACATGCTTTTTTTTCTAAAAAATTAGGCATTATGTCTGTATTTAATGCAATCCTACAAAAAATTGTTTTTTCTTTTTTTGCTAATTGAATTATTTGTTCCCAAATTTGTCTATCTAAGTCCGCTCTTTGAATTTCTAAAAAACTTTTACCAAAAGGTATTTTTTTAACTAATATAAGAATGTTTTTAAGGTTTACTGTTTTTATACCCAAAGAATCTTGGAATTTTTGCCAATTTTTGCCTTGATGAAGGGAATTTTCTCTAAAACTTTTCACCTCTTAAAAATGCCACAAAAATGCCTTAAATAAAAGACTAAGATTGAAATTAAGGTTTCTTTATGATAAAATATAGAGATATGAATAGGTTTTTTAAGGCTTTAAAACAAAATAACAAATGAAAATACATTTTTTAGGAGCAGCTAGAAACGTTACTGGATCAAAACATTTAATTGAAGTTGCCGGCAAGCAGGTGCTTTTGGAATGTGGATTGTTTCAAGGTCCACGTAAAAAAAGTTTTGAAAAAAACAGTAATCTTCCTTTGGATCCAAAAAAATTAACTGCTGTGGTTTTATCACATGCTCATATTGACCACTCTGGCGCCTTACCAACATTAACAAAAAATGGATTTAAAGGAAAAATTTATTGCTCATCAGCAACAGCAGATATTACTAAGGTTATGCTACTTGATTCTGCTTATATCCAAGAAAAAGATAATGAATATTTTGCGCGAAAACTTAGCGCAACAGCCCTTAAACCCATTGAGCCAATTTATAATCAAAAAGATGCCCAAGAAACAGCTAAATTTTTTAGTCCCAAACCTTTACACAAAGAATTTAAAATTACAGATGAAATTACTTGTATTTTTTATGATGCTGGTCATGTTTTAGGTTCTGAAATTGTGGTTTTAAAAATCAAAGAAAACGGTAAAGAAAAAAAATTGGTTTTTACTGGTGATTTAGGAAGAAAAAACAGAAATATTCTCGAAGATCCTGAATTTATTGATCAAGCGGATATTTTAATTACAGAAAGTACATATGGACTTAGAGAGCATCCACCAACTGAAGACAATCGCGGAAAATTACAAAAAGTAATCAATAAAACCATATCAAAAGGCGGGAAAATTATTATTCCTTCTTTTGCCTTAGAAAGAACACAAGAGATTGTCTATGACCTTAATTATTTAATGGTAAATGGGGAAATTCCGAAAATACCTATTTTTATTGATAGCCCTTTGGCAACAAAAGTGACAAAAATATTTTCAAAAAATAAAGATTTTTTTGATGAAGAAACGAGTAAAGATTTTTTTAATAAAGGAAAAAGGCCATTTGGTGATATTCAATTCACAGCTTCAGTTGAAGAATCAAAGGCAATAAATAGCTACATGGGATCTTGCATTGTTGTTTCTGCTAGCGGAATGTGTGAAGCAGGTCGTATTCGTCACCATTTACGCAATTCTATTGGTGACCCAAAAAACACAATTTTAATTGTTGGTTTTATGGCTGAACATACTTTAGGTAGAAAGCTTGTAGAAGGTCGTAAGATGGTTAAAATTTTTGACGAAATGCATAAAGTACGTGCTGACGTTGAAGTTATTAACGGCTATTCTGGTCATGCAGACAAAAACGAGCTCTTAGAATTTGCTATGCACATTAAGGGCTTAAAAAATATTTTTATTGTCCATGGCGAAGAAAGTCAGGCTTTGGGATATCAAAAAACTCTACAAAAAAATATTCCTTCTGCGAATGTTATTGTGCCAGAAGAGGGAGATATTATTGAAATTTAATTGTGACCACCTGTTGAGCCAAAACCTCCTCTGATTTTTTCAGAAGGAGCTTCATCTATAAGCTCAAAATTTGCGATTTCTGCACGCATGAACAGCCCTTGGGCTATTTTGTCACCTTTTTTTATCAAAACAGGCTCATTTGTGAAATTATAAACCTGAATTTTAATTTCATCATCTTTACCACAATAGTCTTGGTCTATTACTCCAATTCCATGGGGCATTTTTAGTCCTTTCTTTTTTGGAGTTGAACTTCTTGAAGCAAGAATTAGTGCATATCCTTTTGGGACTTCAATGACAAATCCTGTTGAAATTAGTTTTATTTCACGAGGCTGAATTTCTACATCATCAGCAGACGCTAGGTCAAAACCTACTGACCCTTCTGTTTCAAATTTTGGTATTTCTACATCATCTCTAAGTTTATGAATTCTTACTTTCATGTCTTTTGTGGTTAAATTTTTTATCTTTTTTAGTTTAATATAATTGTTTTCTGAAGACAATTTGAAACTATGCAAAAAACCCACTTAAACATAATTCTCGCTAAGCAACTGGCTGCCCGGGTAGGATGCTCATTTTGCTCGGTTTCACCTCGCAAAATAAGGCATCGTCGTCGCCCTCGGCAAGCTTAATGCAAGCATACACTTGCACTCGGGCTCCTAGCTGTCGAACCAGGTTCTCGGTCCTACCTAAACAATAATTTAAAAAAATTGTCACTTTGTGACAACTGTTTTTAAATGGCTGCCCGGGTAGGATTCGAACCTACGCATGGAGGATTCAAAGTCCCCTGCCTTACCGCTTGGCTACCGGGCAATATTGTTCAAAAATTGCCCGGACATAATCGCATATAATTTATATCAAGTCAATTTTAAAGAAAAAATTACTTAAAAATTTACACAACAAAAAAGCCCTCCAGTTTAGGAGGGCTTTTTTTTATTTCTAAGTATAAAACTTATTATTGAAGAGTATTAGAGATTTTCTGTACAGTACTGTTACCAAGATCAATCCATTTGATCTCAGCACCATCTTTACCGTTTGTACCATAATCTTCCCATTTAATATAATCATCAGCTGTGTTTGGAGTATTACCGTTGATAGCAATTTCAAATTCTAATTTGTCATTGTCATCAAATATAGTAGCACTACCGTCACAAACAGCAGCAGGGTTAGTGTTAACTAAGTCCAAACCTTCAACGTCAGCTTCAACAGTGTAAACTTCATCTTCAGAAATTACATCGCGAAGATTAACAAGATCAGATTGCGCACAAGTACCAGTAGCACAAGTACCAACTGTGAAAGTTTGTGTACCAGATAATGGAGCAGCAGCACCAGCATCAATAGAAGCGATGAGGTCACCACTACCGTTTTTAAGTCTTAGCTCACAAACACCATATGAAGAAGCAGCACCAATAGATTGGTTAATGTCTACTGAAAGTTCTTTCAAATATGCATTTTTAGAGCCTCTTGTAAGAGTGATTTTAGCAGCATTTTTCCAACCATCAGATAATAGAGTATCAGCTTCTGGATTACCACTTGAGTTAAGAGTTTCACTAGCAACAACTTTGTTAGCAAATACATACATTGTATTACCAACATCAGTGTTGGTTCCTGTTCCATCTACAGTTACTGCAACGTAGTCAGTACCTGATGAGAAACCAGTGATATCATATTCACCAGCACCAAATGATAGGTTAGCTGAGAATTGCATGTTACTGCGTGCAATATCAGTATCTGAAATGTCGTTCAATGTTACATAAACACCAATAACTGTGTCTGATGCATTATCTTTATCGATAACAAGGTCAAGACCAGTTAATTCAGCTAGATTAGCTGTGATGTCTGCTGTTGTAGCAGCGCTACCATTGTTTTTCAACACTGGAGTACCATCATCATAGAATAGAGCTACTGAATCAATAGCATTTGTTGATGTAGCAGGTACATTAGCTGTTGTTTTAACATTGTTAATTCTTTGAGTAGTGTCTGCACCACCGTCTGTAGCACTAGCTTCAAGAGTGAAGGCTGTACCAGCAGTGTTAGCGGTTACAGTAGTTGTAGTACCACCAACTGTAGCAGCTGTCACAAAACCAGAAAGTGTTGGATCAGCATTGATAGCAGCTGTAAGAGCAGCAGCTGTAAGAGCAGCTGTAGCATTACCAGTAACTGTTATTGTGTTGTTAGTAAGAGCAGCGTCATCATTAGTGATTTTAACTGTGAATGTATCAGCAGCTTCAATAGTTCCACCAGGAACTAATGTATTAACTTGGTTTGCAGCACCGGCTGGTGTGAATTCAACAGTAAGATCTTCGATGTCAGCATCTTCATCGTCAGCATCAAAGTCAAATGTAGCAATTTCTACATTTTCTGTGCCAGCAACAAGAAGTTGAGCATCTGGAGTATCTGTGTTTAGTTCAACTGTTAGAGAACCTGAGTTTGCAAGAGTTTGAGCTGTTGCAGTTAGTAAACCACCAACAACTGTAGCAGCAGTACCTTCTAGGTTTTCTGCTGAAGCATCACCACCAGCTGGGTTGATACTAAATGTTGCAGTTGGAGTACCAGTACCACTATCTTGGTGAACTATTGTTGAAGCAACATTACCTTTCAAGATAATTGTAACTTCTTCACCAGCTGAAAGAGCAATACCACTTGATCCATCTTCATCAAGCTCTGTAAATGTAACGGTTGATGTAGTGTTAGTAGGAGTAGTATTAGGACCAGTCAAAGCTCCCATGCTTACACCACTTTCTTGAAGAGTAGTTGAACTACCTTTCTTTGTGTAGATAGCAAGGTTTTCAATGTTGTCTGTATGACCATTACCATTACAAGCAGCACCAGAACAACCTGTTGTTTCTGTGAACACAAGTTCTGTAATTTTTACATCTTCAGCATCATTAGCTTTTGCTGTACCTTCCCAAAGAACAATTTGTTCAGCTTTAGATACATAAATCTGACCAGCAATTGTTTTTTGACTGAAAGTTACAGTAGGCTGAGCAATTGTGTAATCTTTTGTGTCTGGATCAGCTGTTGGTTTACAGTCGTCATCACCACCAGCAAGACAAGTAAAGTCATCACCAGATGTTTCACCTTTGTATTCAATAGTGCTCATATCAAGAGCAAAGCTGTATTTTTCACCAGTTGCAGCTGTGTTTTCAACATCAGCTAACAATTGAAGAGTTAAAGATTCACCACTATCAATGAAGAAATCATCACCGAATGTAGTAGCTGCAGCAATAGCAGAAGCTGCTGGATCTTCTGGACCAGAAACTGTTTGTCCTGTATCAGCGTCAACAAGTTTTACATCTGTAATTTTGTTGTTATTAGCTGTACCAACACCAGCAGTTGGATCAAGAATAAGATCAAGTGTTTTAATTGTCACAGGTTCACCTGCGTTTTCAATTGTAAGAACACCAAATTCTATATCACCTGTATCAGGAGCAACATCACGAGCAGTTGATGTAAATGCGAAGTTAAGTGTACCACCATTAATATCAACAGCAGTAGCATTAACACCAGCACAACCAGCACCAGCAGATGTAGTGCCACCTGCACCTTTACACCAATCACCCATACCAACGTTAAAGCCGTAAGTTAAGCCTTCAGCAATAACATCTTCTGATGGCTCATCAATTTCAAAAGTGATATTTTTACCAACACCTTTAATGATGTCACATTTTACCCAAAGAGTTCTTGCTG
The DNA here is from genome assembly GCA_963664295.1 of Candidatus Altimarinota bacterium. Lineage (GTDB taxonomy): Bacteria > Patescibacteriota > Gracilibacteria > CAIRYL01. Next base: position 1,078,472 of record OY760935.1, on the reverse strand, counting down.
TGCCGTCTTCAAGAATCCAACCGCCATCAGCCATACCTGTAAGGTCGATTGTCACTTTATCGCCAGCGCCAACTGTTTCAGCTGTTTCACCAAGTTGAGTATCACCATACCAAAGAGAAACATTAGCAATCTCATCAGTATCAGCAGTTCCAACTTGTTTAAAAGTAATAGCTTTAACTAATATATCTTCAGCACCGTCAGCTGCAATTTCGAAGCGTGAAACCTGCACTTGTTCTTCACCAATATCAGCATTAGTATCGCTTGTTGTCTTTTCTGTGAAGTCAAGAGCACCAACCGGAACGCTACCAATTGTCATAATGTTACCTCTTAGTGGGAAATCACCGGCTACTTCAACTTCGCCACCTGTTTCAGCACCAAAAGCCATAACACTTTCAACTGAGTCAACTGAGAAATAGTTTTCAGTACCAGCCACTGTAGCAGCAGCCATGTCGGCAGCAACTACAATTGTTTTTGTAGTACCAGATTCAACTTTAATTGGATCAGTTGTTAGGTTTAAAGCAGCTTGATTAGTAGCACTTGAGAAGCTTCTACCAGAACCAAGTTGGTCAAAACCATCAAAAACTTTAACCTCATTATAGTTGTTCTCGTTACCAAGACCAGCAATAGAAATAGTCAAGTTTGTAACTTCAACGTCTTCACCATTACCAGCTGTAAAGTCTAGTACAAGGTAAGGAACATTTGTACCATTGTTTGGAACAGTTTGACCTGCTGGATTATCAGCAGAAAGGCTAACCTCAACTGTACCTTCGCTAACAGGAGTTACATCAGCATCGTCGTCGTCACCAGCGTCATCACCAGCGTCGTCGTCGTCACCAGCGTCATCACCAGCGTCGTCTGCATCACAACCGTAGTCCATAGCTTTTGCTAACATTTTTGCAACTTGACCACGAGTAACTAAATCTTGTGGACCAAAATTACCATTAGCATAACCACCAACTATACATTGATTAACAGCTGTTGTAATGTAGTCAACAGACCAATCGCTTGATGAAACATCAGGGAATTGTTCTGCTGGGTCTAAATCAGTAGGAACTGAAAGACCTTCCACGATCATTTTAACAGCTTGTTCACGTGTTACGTTGTCTTGTGGACCAAAAGTCCCGTCACCGTAACCACCAACAATGCCAAGAGCATATGCTGTTTCAACATAATCGTAGTACCATGCATCTTTTGCCACGTCTGAGAAAGTTGGAGCTTCTGTAACACCAGGAATGATGCCGTCATTTGCTTCAACTACTAGCTTGGCTAACTCTGCACGGTTAAGATAATCATCTGGACGATAGTTTTCATGGTCTGTTGAAACCAAACCTTCGTCCACAAGTGTCTCAACGAATTCTTCACTCCAGTGACCTTCAATATCAGAAAACGTCGCAGCCGAAGCTGGAAGTACTGCTACTGAAAGTAGAAGTGCAATAGCTGAGAAACTCGCAAGGAATCTTTTAAGAGTTTCCATAAGTTAAAAAGATAAAATTTTAATAAAAATTTTGTTTTAGAGCGAAAAGCTCTGTGTATATAGGAACAACCGATCATTACTAATATAATGTCGGTAGACCGAAAAGGAGTTATTTACTTCTATGTCCTCGCAAAAAATAATTATATATATAAGGATATAATTATCTAACCTCTCAATTATTATATTCTTTGTTTCTTTTTTGCCTGATTTTTAAAGGGCATATTTTTATCTGACCGCATTTCAAGATTATTTCTTGAAAGCGTTAATTCTCAATAATTTATAGTTTTTGCCTATTTATCGCTATTCTAATTGATATATATACACTGTCAAACGCCTTAATTGGCTGTTTCTGATTGATTTGTCTTTTTTTACTTTTTTATATTTTGGCTTATTAAGCGATTTTTTTGGCTAAGTAGTCGCAATTTTAAACGCATATGACACAAATTTGTTTCACTATTTCGTCTTGCGTTAATTTATTTTTTGTTTTAAAGATAAACTTTTTTTCTTGTCAAATAAATTTTTTATTTTATAAGAATATTTCTATTACTCAAAACTATATTTATACCAATAATCATTATTTAACCAAAAAAGCTCTTTCATGTCTAAGCTAAAGTAAATATTTTCTCCTGGTTCTTTTTGAAACAAAATCCTTTCATTTTCTCCATCATGATCTATGAGCAATATTTTGTTTTTTAGGGCAACAACAATAGAGAAACTATCTTGAAACCAAAACGCACCATCTATAAGCTCAGAAAACTCTTTAATTAAAACACTTTCTTCTGTTGTTGTGTTGTATTTCCATAAAGATTTATCTCTAATAAAAAGAAGATATTCACCTTTATAGGAAATTCTGCTTTTTTCCTGCTCTACTGGCCTTGGTTCGTTTTTTATTTTACTAAAAATATTCGTATTTCCTGTTCTTTTGCCATTAATAATCAATTCTCCATAGTCTGTGAAAGAAATATTACCAATATCTTCATTAAAAAATACTATTTCATCTTCTGGGTCAGAAAAATTAATAATATTGATAACATTAAGATCATCATAAACAATAACAAGGCCTTTTTTTAGTGGATCAACTAAGACTTTTTCTTTTGATGCTAATTTTTTTATTTTTTTATTATCTTTTGGTGCAAGTGGTATGTCTTTAAGGCGAATTACTGTATCCTCACTAATTTTAACTACTTTTTGCCAATGATAATAACCGCTTTTTTCCAATCTTACGGTGATATTTTGCAAAGGCACACTCCTTATAAAAGTAGGCGTTGTATCTATGTATTTATTGTCTAAAAAAATAATCGCACCTTTTGGCGCAGAGGAAACTTCTAATATTCCTGTTTGAATAAATTGACCACTGTCGGAGTCAAATCTAATACCCTTGGAAAAAAGTAACGAAAAAATAATCGCACCAAAAAAAATAATGGTAATAATAATTTTCGGCAAAAGTTTCAATAATTTATATCTCATTGCTTTAAGGGCAGTATTTCATAAGAGTCAGCAGTATCCCTGATTTCATAACCTTCTTCAAGGGCTTTTTTTCTTAAATCATCAGCAAGTTCAAAATTTTTATCTTTTTTCGCTTGCCAGCGATCTTGGGCTATTTTTTGAATTTTTTCTGGAATTTGTTCGTTTTTTGGCAAAAATCTCACACCAAAAACTTTTTCAGCAAATTTAAAAAAGTCTTCAACTTCATCTTTTTTATAATCACCTTTCAAAAGCTCAAAAAGAACAGAAAAAGCAACAGGAGTATTTAAGTCATCTTGCATAGCTTGATAAAATTCCTGCTTTTTTTCTTCAGTAGACATTGAACCGCCTTCTTTAATGGCTAGTTGATTTCTAATTTTTTGAAGAGTGTTTTCAGCATTTTGCAAAGAATCTTCAGATAAATTTATTTTTGCTCGGTAGTGATTGCTAATAAAAAAGAAACGAATTACTTCGGGGTCAACTCCTTTATCTATTAAATCTTGTAAAACATAAAAATTACCCAATGATTTAGACATTTTTTTACCTTCAACCATCAGGTGCTCATTATGTACCCAAAAATTAGCAGTTTTTTTATTCCAACCTGCTTGTGCTTGTGCAATTTCATTCTCATGGTGAGGAAAAACAAGATCAATTCCACCAGTATGAATATCAAAAGGCAAACCAAGCAAGACAGAGCTCATAGCAGAACATTCAATATGCCAACCAGGTCTTCCTGGCAAACTTTGTCCGTCTAATTCAAAATCCCAACATGGCTCACCCTCTTTTTTTCCTTTCCAAAGTGCGAAATCCTGTACATTTTCTTTTTCAATTTCGTCTGCAAGTGTGCGTGTGCCAGATTTTAAATTATCTAAATTAAGATTAAGCAAAACACCATATTTATTACTTTCTGTGTATTTTTTAACATCAAAAAACACAGACCCATCAACAATTTTTGCAAAACCTTGTTCATAAATATCTTTTGTAAGGTCTTGCATGGCTTTTATATATTCTGTTGCCCTAGGATTTTCTATAAAAGAGTCTTTTTTTATGTTAATTTTTTCTAAATCTGCAAAAAAAGCGTCTTCGTATTTGCGAGTAAATTTTTTTAAAGCTTCTTCTGCGGATAATTCTGGATATTCTTTTTGAGAATCACGAATGGTTTTATCGTCAACATCAGTAATATTCATTACCCATTTAGTTTCATATTTTTCGCCATATTTCAACCAGCGATAAAGGCTATCTGCAAAGACAAAGGCACGCAAATTGCCAATATGTGGCACATTATAGACAGTAGGCCCACAAGAATAAATTTTTACTTCATTATTATCAATAGGCTTAAACTCTTCTTTGTCTTTTGAAGATGTGTTGTAAATATACAATGACATTAGGTTTTAAAAATGCCTGCCTATTTTGGCAAAAAAAAATAAAATAATCAAAGTTAAGATTAACAGACGAGATAAAAAATTGTTAAAATAAAATTATGAAAATAATGATTATTGGAGCAGGCCCATTACCAAACGAAAAAAAAGGTATCAGATCTGCCGCTGGACTAAGAACAGAACAATTTATTTCAATATTAAAAAAAGGTAATAAAATTTGTCTTGTCACAATAGAAGATGAGTCAAAAAGCAAAACCTGTCGTCGGTTTTCTGTTTTTACTCATTTTAAAAAAACCAAAGAAGATGCAAAAAAAATTAAAAAAATATTTAAAAATTTTCAACCAGATATTTTAATCGGTGTTAATAACTACCCTTCTTACATTGCGTCTCAAATTGTTGACAAAAAAACACCATTTTGGGCTGATCTTAATGGCTGGTTAATGGCAGAAATACAAGCACAAAGCAAATCACTCGGTTCAAATGCGTTTATTCCCTATGCTTATAAACTAGAAAAGGCAATTCTTGAAAAAGCAGATAAAATTTCTGTTGTTTCCACCCCACAAAAACACGCAATTATTGGAGAACTCGCCATGCTTGGCAGGCTTTCCAGGCAAAATTTTTGCGATCAGACAATATCAGTAATTAGAAATAGCACTAAAAAATTCAAAACTGATATTAATAAAACAAAAAAAGAAATTATTGATTTACCAAAAAATGCTTTTGTTGTTGGGCAGATAGGTGGTTTTAATGCTTGGTTTGATGAAGAAACATTGTTTAAAGGGCTTGAAAAAGCTATGAAAAAAAATCCCAAAATTCATTTCATAACAACAGGAGGGGCAATAAAAGGAGTTGATGAGGATTCTTATCCTCGCTTTCACAAAAGAATAAAAAAATCAAAATTCAAAAACCATTTTCATCTTTTAGGCTGGATAAAAACTGAAAAAATTCCCTTAGTTTACGCTCAGTCAAATTCCATTATCAACACAGACTTTGACTGCACAGAAACAACAATGGGAGCACGCAACAGACTCACAGAAAGCTTAAAATTTTCCAAAACAATAATTACAACATTGGGCAGTGAAATAGCAAAAGAAATTGTTGAGCATGAGGCAGGTTTGGGAGTTAACAACGGAGACCATAAAAACTTAGCAGAAATAATTTACAAATTAAGTAAGGACAAAAAACTGCAAGAAAAACTAGTTAAAAACGGACAAAAGTTGCTTAAAGAAAAATATTCTGACAAAATATGCATGAAACCTGTTCTAGAATGGATAAAAAATCCACAACTTGCTCCTGACAAAAGAAAACTAATAAAAATGAAGCCAAATTATTTTAAATTGGCAAAAATTTATTTTAAAAAAAGAGGAGCAAAAGCCTTTTTTAAAAAATTATGGCGCAAAATAAAATGAAAAAAATCAAATTATTTATAAGTATTATTTTAACAGTTGCCTTAGTCACACCTCTTTCTGCTTGTCGCAAAAAAGGAGAAGAGGAAGAAGGTGGGGCACAACCGATAAGCGGAGAAACAATAGAAATTGTTTGGTGGAACTTATTTGACCCCTGCGATACTTTTAAGGGACAAATACAAGAATTTCAAAGTCAAAATCCTGGCTATAAAATTACTTGTAAAAAGTTTACAAATGCAGATGAATTTGAAAAATTATTGATCAATGAGCTTGCAGAAGGCGAAGGTCCGGATATTTTTTCAATTAAAAATACAAAAGTAAAAGAACATCAAAAAAAAATTAGTCCTGTGCCAGCAAACTTAATTGTGCCAGAAGAATTTAGGGATTTATTTTTCTCTGTAGCTTCTGATGATTTAATTTTAGAAGATGAAGACGGTCTCGAACAAATATATGGAATACCGCTTTATATAGACACTCTTGCAATTTATTACAATAAACAATTGTTCAGAGACAACATTCCTTCAACAGATAAACCGGCTGATAATTGGGAAGACTTAAAAGAACAAGTTTACGCACTTACTAAAAGCGATAATTCTATTGAGCGATTTGCTGTTTCTGGTATTGCTATGGGCAGAGCAGATAATATTAGCAGATCAATAGATATTCTTTCTCTGCTTTTAATACAACATGACACAGAGCTATATAGTGAAGATGGCAAAAGAGCAAAATTTGCAGAACAACAAGGAACAATAGAGGGCACTGGTAAGCCATATTACAGAGGAGTTGAAGCATTAAAACTCTATACAAGTTTTGCTTTATCAAGTTATAAAAATTATTCCTGGAACAATCTCATAACCAGTTTTTTTAAAGACGAAAAAGAAGTTGGTGTTTTTGTAAAAGGAAAAACAGCTATGATTTTTGGCTATTCTTGGCTTTATGATGAAATTGATTTACAAATTCAAGCTGCGCAAAAAAGCGGAGAAAGCCATATTGCACTAGAAGATGTGGGTATTGCGGTTGTTCCTCAGCTCGTTGACCCTGAACGCTCTGGCAAGCGTGATGCCTTTGCTAGCTATTACCCCCTTACTGTCTCCAGAAACTCAGAACATGCTGACATAGCCTGGGAATTTATCAGCTTTTTGGCATCACCAGAAAGCCTACAGGACTACCATGAACAAACACATAAACCAACCTCCAGAATGGACATGGTTGATGATCAGTCTGTAGAAAGTCTTTTTGGAGTGTTTGCCAGACAAGCTTCATATGCAAAAAGCCTACAACCAATTGATGAAAAAACATTTAATACAATTTTTTCAGAGGCAATCGATTCAGTTGCAAAATCAAAATCAACATCAGAATCTGCATTGCAACTAGCACAAAAAAGAATGGATTGTGTAATTAAGAAAAAATCAGACCCACTCATAGACACAGTTTGCGAAGAAATTGAATAAATAAGATTGAATTATTCTTAAAAAAAACAGAAAATATTGATCGTGAAAAAAGAAAATAAATTTTTAGCAGAAAAAATATCTTATTTCTTTTTTAGCTTATTCTTAATAAGCTTTACTTTTCCAATAAGAAAGGTTTTATATGAAAATAATTCTTTTATTACTGGTCTTTTCTCGGAATATCTCACTATTTTTTTTGAAATTAGTGAATTTTTTATAATTCCTGCTTTTATTTTCTTTGCTTTTAGCAAAAAAAGTTTAAAAATAAAAAATTCTGTAAGTTTTTTATTAATATTATTTTTATTAAGTAGTTTAATTGGAGTATTTTTTGCAAAAAGCCAAATAATTGCTTATTTTGGTACATTAAAATTGATTGAAATTATTTTTATTGGAATTTTTATTGCAATTTCTAATTATTCAAAAGAAAAAATAGCAAAAATATTTTTACTTATTGCTCTTTTTCAAGGAATTATTGGTGTTTTTCAGTTTATTGGCGGGCATGATATTGGTCTTGGCTTAATCGGGGAACAGCCAATGGACTTAAAAAATGCAGGTAGCCCAAAGTTAATAGTAAATAATGAATTATATCTAAGAGCAACTGGCACTTTTTTGCACCCTAATATTTTTGCCTGCTTTTTGGTAATTACCTTTTTTTTAGCAAAAAATATTAAAAATAGCCTTAGACATCTTAAATGGCTACTGTTAGTGCCACTTGCGCTCACTTTTTCCAGAATAGGCTTTGTGGCTTTTTTAAGCGGTATTCTAATTGAAAGAAAAAACACCAGAAAAGTGTTAATTGGAATTATTTTGTTAATTGGAATTATTTTAATTATTCCAGAAGCAAGAGAGCTAGTGATCAGCAGGCTACATTTAAATAATTCGCTCACAGAACGCTTAAAGCTAGCAAAAATATCTGTTGGCATGATGTACTTATTTCCTTGGGGCGTAGGAATAAAAAACTTTATTTTAAATATGCCAGCAATGGAAACTTGGCTTTATCAACCAGTACATAATATTTTCTTACTTATTGGCAATGAAAACGGTTCCCTTGCTGGACTAATTTTCTTAGTTATTTTTTATTTAGCCTATAAAAATAATGAAACAAAAAGCTTATTAATAACTATTTTTATTTTTGGCTTATTTGATCATTTTTTAATTACTATTCATGCAGGAATGGTAATTTTGGCGCTTGTTTTAGGCCTATGTTTTCGACAAACAAAAAAGGATATTTTTGAAAATAAAATTAAAAAAATGGTAAAAAAATTCGTTAGCAGATAAAAACCCTTGACAAAAAAATGTTTCTATGATTAAATGTCACACTCTTTTAATAGAGTGTGATCTTTTAAAGCGAAAATAACTAAGCCTGTTGGGCCGAGAGTCTGGGTTTTTGTTGCCCCCTTTTGCAACAAAACACCTCAGATGAAGCCCATGTAGGGCTTCTGATGGCGCAAATGCATATCGTGGAAAAACTACCCCCCTCCCAGCGATATGTGAGCGTTGACTCTCGGCCCACTTAAATAAGTGGGTCTTTTTTTATTTAATTTTTCCCTGATAAGTTGCCTTACCAGCTAAAAATTCTTCAATTCGTAGTAATTGATTGTATTTTGCAATACGCTCAGAGCGACAAAGAGAACCAGTTTTAATTTGACCAGTGCTAAGACCAACTGCCAAATCCGCTATTGTTGTATCTTCAGTTTCGCCACTCCTATGGGAAACAACTGCAGTCCAACCAGCCTTATGAGCCATTTCCACAGCTTTCATAGTTTCCGTCACTGTACCAATTTGATTTAACTTAATTAAAATAGAATTACCCGCCTCCTTGTTAATGCCCTCTTCTAATCTTTGAATATTGGTGACAAAAAGATCATCACCAACAATCTGTACTTTTTTGCCAATTTCTTTAGTCAATAAAGCAGTAGATTCAAAATCATCTTCTGCAAAAGGATCTTCAATTGAAATAATAGGGTATTTTTTCGCTAAATCTTTATAAAACTTAACCATATCTTCTGGTTTTTTCTTTTTGCCAGCAAAATTATACTTACCAGACTCAGCATCATAAAATTCACTAGCCGCAACATCAAGCGCAATCTGAACTTTTTTAAGATGACCTGCTTTTTTGGCAGCCTCAAGAATAATCTCAATTGCCTCTTCATTTTTCTTAAGATGAGGAGCAAAACCTCCCTCGTCACCAACAGCCGTCACTTGCTTTTTTTCTTTTAAAATCTGCTTCAAAGTATGAAAAGTTTCTGCACCAATTTGCAAAGCTTCAGAAAAACTCTCTGCACCAGTAGGCACAAGCATAAACTCTTGAATATCCAAACCACTATCCGCATGCACACCACCATTGATAATATTCATCAGCGGAGTAGGCAAAAGAGTGGCAAAACCTTTTCTGCCAAGATTGGCGAAATGTTGAAATAAATTAGTTCTTCTACTTATAGCCGCAGATTTAGCAACAGCAAGAGAAGCCCCAAGAATAGCGTTAGCACCAAGCTTTCTTTTGTTTTTAGTGCCATCAAGCTCAATGAGTTTATTATCTATATCTTCTTGTCTAGTTGGATCCAAGCCTTCAATAGCGTCAGAAATAGTAGTATTTACATTGTTAATAGCATGTAAGACACCTTTGCCAAGATAGCGTTTTTCATCACCATCACGAAGCTCCACAGCCTCATGCGAACCAGTTGAAGCACCGCTCGGCACTATTGCTGAAGCTTTTATACCAGAAAGCAGGCTCACCTCAACCTCAACCGTGGGATTACCACGGGAGTCCAACACCTCTCTAGCGTGAACCTTTTGTATTTGTTCCATGTTTTTTGCAAAATTTCTGCCTTGATTTTCTCATGGATCAGCGAATATAGCAAATCAGGCTTGATTGTGAATAAAAATTTCGGCAAAATATCTCTGCTCGTTAAAAATGTGGAGAGATGGCTGAGTGTATCTAGATAGGGGCACACGCAACAAGCAGTGTGCCGAACAGAACATTAATATTTTTACAAAGTACGGAGAGATGGCTGAGTGTATCTAGATAGGGGCACACGCAACAAGCAGTGTGCAGATGAAACATTAACAACATAATATTACGGAGAGATGGCTGAGTGGTCGAAAGCGGCACACTGCTAATGTGTTGATTCGGTTATACCGGATCCGCGGGTTCGAATCCCGCTCTCTCCGCCATTAAAAAGTTTGCCCTGATGGGGGCAAAATTTTTAATAATGGCAAAGAAGTGGCTTGATACGAAGCCTCGGGTTCGACACTCAAGCGAGCGAGAGAATTTGCGCTTGTGCAAAATTCCGAGCGAGCGCAGAAGGCCTTGTTTTTGAGGAGCAAAGCTCCGAAAAAATAAGCATCCCGCTCTCTCCGCCATTAAAAAGTTTGCCCTGATGGGGGCAAAATTTTTAATAATGGCAAAGAAGTGGCTTGATAAGAAGCCTCGGGTTCGACACTCAAGCGAGCGAGAGAATTTGCGCTTGTGCAAAATTCCGAGCGAGCGCAGAAGGCCTTGTTTTTGAGGAGCAAAGCTCCGAAAAAATAAGCATCCCGCTCTTTATTTGTACTTTATATATTAAAAAGTATAATTAAAATATAAATTTTACTATAAAATGGAACTCTTAAAATACTTGGGAATATCTCTATTTACAACTGCGTCTGCCATATGGGGACTATATGAATTTTACTTTAAAGAAAACTTAAGAGGACAAATTAACACAAGAGTTCAAAAAAAAATTGATGAACATTATTTATCCTTAGAGGGAAACATTAGGGAGCAAATTGAGAAAAAAATTAACAAACACTATTTGTCTATTGGACATTATTATAATCGTCAAATTACAGACTATAATGTTTATGTTCACAAAAAACACAAATCTTATTTAGAGCTTCTAGAAAAAATAGTGTTAATTCAAGCACTACTTCATAACCAAGATTCAACTCAAAAACCATTTCAAAGTATTGGTCTCAACAAAATAAAAGAATATAACGATAAGCAAACAATTGTAAACTTTGAAAAAACTATAGAAAATTGGTCAATAGCACCAGAAGACAAAAAAGACAAAGAGTACAAAAAAATAATGGATGCTACAAAATTAATACAATTTTTAACATTAACTCAGGTTATCCCAGAAATGCATAGATACTTTTATATGAACAAAATTTACTTCTCAAAAACACTATGTGAAAAAATTGACTACTTAATAGAAGAATTCAATAGTGCTCAAGAATTAATTTTTGTAAACAAAATGGATTCTGAAAAAATTATGAAAAATATTAACAGTAAAATAGATGAAATAATTATTTTGATGCGAAAAGAACTTTCTGCAGAAGTCACCCCTACTTCACCGTCACAGACTTAGCTAAGTTTCTTGGCATGTCTGGATCTAGTGAGCGCAAAACAGCTAAATGATAAGCCAAAATCTGCACTGGGATTATTGTAGCTATTGCCTGACCTGATTGACAATCTGGCACTTTTATCCATTCGTCAAAAACCTCGGCCTTTTTTGGTGCTATGCCGATTATTTTTGCTCCTCTGGCTTTTAATTCTATTGCATTGGAGATTGTTTCCATGTCGTCTCCCAAAACAACACAGGGGGTGTTTTTTTCTATCAATGCTATTGGTCCGTGTTTTAGTTCTCCTGCTGCAAATCCTTGTGCATTTATGTATGAAACTTCTTGTATTTTTATTGCTGACTCCAACGCCATTGCATATAAGCTACCTCTGCCAATGATGAATAAATTTTTATTATTTACGATTTTTTTGGCAATTTTACGGATTAAGTTTTCATATCTTGGGTTGAGCATGTCGTTGATACTGCCAGCTGTTATATTGAGGATTTGTTTTCCCTGATTTAATTTGCCTGCATCTGCATAAGCGAGCAATAAACAAAGTGCCATTTGTGCTGTGGCAGCTTTTGTTGATGCTACTGCTTTTTCTGGTCCTGCGTTTATTGGTAAATGTGCGTTGGAAATGCGAGCAATTGAAGAACTTTCGACATTGGTCATGGAAAGTATTTTTGCGCCTTTTTTCTTTCCATTTTCGAGCGACTCAAGCACATCGGCTGTTTCTCCTGATTGAGAAATTGCGATCATGGCTGTTTTTTTGTTGATAAATCTTTCAAAATACTTCATTTCGGAGGCAGGCACTACATTTATTTTTCTGCCGGATATTTCTGTAAAAAAATACTCTGCTGACATGGCTACTTTATGTGCTGTGCCACAGGCTATAAAATATGCTCCATTGGCTTTCTGTAATATTTTAATGAATTTCTTTATTTCTGTATCTGGGTGATTTATTGCTCTAGTGATTGTATCTTTTTGGTCAAATATCTCCTTAATCATGAAGTGGGGATAATCTCCTTTTTCTGCTTCTGTGTTGCTCCATTGCACTGCTATATTGCGTTTTTTTATCTCTTTTCCATTAAGTAAATCATAAAAAATTGCTTCGCCATTTTTAATATAAACCATTTCATTGTCATCGAGATAATTTACTGTATTGGTTTTCTCTAAAAATGCTGGAATATCGGAGGCGATAAAGGTTTCTTTTTTGCCTCTGCCTATAATTAGTGGTGAGCCTCGGCGCGCGCCATAAATCCCTTCTGTTCCATCTATCATGACTAATATTGCAAATCGACCTGTGATTTTTTTTGCTGTTTGTCGAATTGCGTCTAATGGCTTCTTGCCTTTTTCTATGAGGTCATTGATGCATACTGCGATTATTTCTGTATCTGTTTCTGAGACACAGGTATGTTTTGGATATTCTTTTTTGACTTCTAAGTAATTTTCAAAAATACCGTTGTGGACTATGGTCACTTTGCCAACTTTGTGTGGATGGGCGTTTTTTTTGGTCACTCCGCCATGTGTTGCCCAGCGGGAATGCCCCATTGCTTCTGTTCCTGCGACAAAATCACAGGAAACTTTGGATATTTTTCCAATATTCTTTTTTACTTCTGTTGCCTGATCTGCTTTTTTTACGCTTACTCCCCAAGAGTCATAACCTCTGTATTCGAGTAGTTTTAATCCCTTTAGAACTACCTCGCCTGCGTTTTCTTCTTTTCCTGAAACTGCAAAAATTCCGCACATTATTTTTATAAAAAATCAATTTTTATTGTATTAAATAAACTTATGAATTAACAGTTTTTTGTTTTAAAAAATTTATTTTTTTTATTTCTTGCTTTTTATGAAAACTTGTTTATAGTTAAACAACAAACTTTAAATCTTTAAAAAATACTTCAGGTTAAAAGTGCACAGTTTAGTTAGTATTTCAAAAGAAATAAGTTTGTGAATAATTACTTTTTAAATTAAAAAATATGTCAAAAAAATTATTTATCGGAAATATTGAATGGAGTACAACTGATGATGACTTAAAAGCTTTATTTGAACAACATGGTGAAATTGAAGATCACATTATCTTGAAAGATAAATTTTCCGGACGTTCTAAAGGGTTTGGCTTCGTTACCTTTACTAATAACGAAGATGCTGACAAAGCTATCGAAGAATTAAATGGCTATGAATTAAATGGCCGTGCTCTTGTTGTTAACGAAGCAAGACCAAGAGACTAATTCAACTAAATTGATAAAAGAAAAAGAATGTGTGCAGTTCTTTTTTTTATTGTCTAAAAAAATTATTGGATTACAATTTCTTCTTTTTTTTCATCTATTTTTAGCTTTTTCTCTGCTTTGCCTTCAACAATTTTGAGTGCTATTGGGTTTTCTAATTCTGTCTGAATTAATCTTTTTAGTGGTCTGGCGCCATAAACTTGGGAATAGCCTTTTTTTGCCAATAATTCTTTTGCTTTATCACTTACTTCAATTTTTATTCCTTTTTTGAATAGTCTTTTTTCCAAATTATTTATTTGTAAATTAAGAATTTGTCGAATTTCTTCGGGCTGAAGTGTGTGGAATGTGATTATTTCGTCTATTCTGTTTAAAAATTCCGGTCTAAAAAATTTATTTAATTCTTCTTTATATTTCATTTCCAAAGCAACTGGCTCCAATTTTTCAGCTGTAATTAAATGAGAGCCAACATTTGAAGTCATTATAATTACTGTGTTTTTAAAACTTACTGTGCGACCTTTTGTGTCTGTGAGGCGCCCGTCATCCATAATCTGCAAAAGAATATTAAGCACATCTGGATGTGCTTTTTCTATTTCATCAAACAAAACTACTGAATATGGTCTTCTGCGAATTTTTTCTGTTAATTGACCTCCTTCGTCAAAACCAATATAACCTGGGGGTGAACCAATCAGCTTAGAAACTGAATGTTTTTCCATAAACTCACTCATATCCAATCTAACCATGGATTTTTCATCGTCAAACAAAAATTCTGCTAAAGTTTTTGCCAGCTCTGTTTTTCCTACTCCTGTTGAACCAAGAAATAAAAATGATCCTATTGGCCTGCCTTCTTCGCCTATGCCTGCCCTATTTCTGCGCACTGCATTTGACACTGCCTTAATTGCTTGCTTTTGTCCTATCACTCTTTTTGATAAAAATTCTTCCATTTTTGTTAATTTTTCACTTTCTGATTCGAGCATTTTTTCTACTGGAATTCCTGTCCAACGAGAAACCACGCGCGCAATGTCTTCTTCTGTCACTTCCTGGCGCAATAAGCTATTTTCTTTATCTAAATTTTTGCTTAATTTTTCTATTTCTTTTTCTATGCTTGGCAATTTGCCATATCTTATTTCCGCTACGCCTCTTAAGTCTCCATTTTTTTCGAGCATTTCTGCTTCTATTTTTAACTGATCTACTTCTTCTTTTTTAGATTTAATTTTTTCTAAAACCTTTTTTTCTTCTTGCCATTTAAGAGAAAGGGCTTTTTCTTCCTCTTTTAGGTCTGCAATTTGTTTTTTAATTTTTTCTATTTCTTTTTTTACATCTTCGTCTTTTTTTAATGCTTCGAGCTCTATCTCTGCTTGCATTATTTTACGCTTTATTTGGTCTAATGCTGTTGGTAAGGATTCTATTTCTAGCCTTATTGAGCTTGTTGCTTCATCAATTAGGTCAATTGCCTTATCTGGCAAAAATCTATCTGGAATATGACGCACGGATAAATCAACTGAGGCAATTATTGCAGAATCTGTTATGCGCACACCATGATGAACTTCGAATTTTTCTTTAATTCCTCTTAATATAGCTATTGCTTCTTCTGGGGTTGGTTCAGCAACAAAAACAGGCTGAAAACGCCTTTCTAAGGCGGCATCTTTTTCAATATATTTCTGGTACTCCTTGAGTGTTGTTGCTCCAATTACTTTCAAAATTCCTCTAGCTAACTGTGGTTTTATCATGTTTGCAGCATCCATTTGCCCCTCAGCAGCACCTGCTCCTACTATTGTATGGAGCTCATCAATAAACATAATTATATTTCCCTCTGCTTTTTCAACTTCTTTTAATATTGCTTTTAATCTGTCTTCAAATTCACCACGATATTTTGTGCCTGCTACTAATAATCCAAGGTCGAGTGAAATTACTTCTTTATTTTTTAAAGTTTCTGGCACATCACCATGAAAAATACGCAGGGCTAAGCCTTCAACTATTGCTGTCTTTCCTGTGCCTGGCTCGCCTATTAGCACTGGGTTGTTTTTTGTTCTGCGAGAAAGAATTTGCATAACTCTTCTAATTTCTTCATCTCGACCAATAACTGGGTCTATTTTTCCTTCTTTTGCTCTTTTGGTTAAATTTTGGGCGTATTTTTCCAGTGCTTGCATTTTTGATTCTGGGCTATCATCTGTGATTTTTTGATTTCCTCTTATGTTTTTCAATATTTCTAAAATTTTATTTTTATCTAAGTTGTATTTTTTAATTATTGGATTATCTAAATCAGCAAAAGCTAATAATAAATGTTCTGTGGAAATATACTCATCGCCCATTTTTTTTGCTTCTTTTTCGGCTTGATCGAGTATTTTTTTGTATTCTGTTGATACAAATTGCTGACCAACATCTTCTACTTTTGGTAATAATTGAATATTTTGGCTTAATTCACCTGCTAATCCATTTAAATTTATATTTAATTTTCTTAAAATAATTGGCACCACGCTTTCTTTTTGTGAAATCAATGCCAATAATAAATGATCTACTATAGCTTCTTGGTTAAAGTTTTCTTTTGCGATTGCAAGAGATGCTTCAATGACCTTTTGTGTGTTGATTGTTAAATTATTTTTCATAGATTTTTTATTAAATCTAGCACTCTCTATTTTAGAGTGCTAAAAATTAGAAGTCAAGAATTTTTTATAATGCATTATGCAAGAAAATTAAGACAATAAATCTTGTAAAAATGGTTTTTTTGTGTTAATATTATATGAAAAATAAAAATTTTAAGCGCGCTAAAAAACAAAAATGAACCAAAAAAAATTTCTAGCAGGTGTTGGAATAATGCTCGCCTTGGGGCTACTTATAGCCTTTTTGGGCATTTATCTGCAACAAAAAATGCAATCTGATTATGAATTGCCCCCTGAAGAAACTGTTATTGAAGATAGCGAAAGCGAAAAAGAAGTTGATCTAGAGGCAGAGGTAAAAAAAGAAGACTCTGACTCTATAATACTCAAAAAAGCACTTGTGCAAACAGATGAAAACATTTGTCATGACATTAAAAATGATGATGTACGCAAAAAATGTTTTGACAGCGTAAGGCTAGCAAAAGCCCTGGAAATCAATGATCAATCCCTTTGTGAAAAAATTGAAGACAAAAGCACTGCTGAATATTGTGCAGATCAAATTATCCTTAAAACTGTAATTTCTCAAAAAAATTACGAAAAATGTGCAGAAATAAAAAGCTCAGCCCTAAAGGAACAATGTCTTGATATTGCTGATAAACAAAACTTATTAAAAGCAAGCGCTCCTGAAGATTGTCGCAATATCACAAATAAAGACCTAAGAGCAAAATGTATGGCTCATTTTCAAACAAAAAATGCTGATAGCAGTGATGACTGCTCAACGATTATAGACAATAAATTACGCCAAGAATGTGTTGATGAATTATACACAAAAGAAGCTGAAGAAAATTTAGACTTAGAAATATGTGACAAAATTAGCAATCAAACAAAACAAGACGCGTGTAAAAATAATGTCAAAAAAATAACTCAAAATGATTGGGCAAAAGAGGCAGTAGAAAAAGGTGATGCTGCTAATTGTGCTTCTATTATAGACGCTGAACTAAAACAAAAATGTAAAGATAAAGCAAATTTTCAAGCAATGCGCATTTATAGGGATGTTAATTATTGCGAAAAAATTGTTAATCCAGAAATAAAAACAGCTTGTTTTAAGGATGAAGAAAAAATCAACTTATATTGGTCATTGAGGGCAAAAAAAGAGAGAAAAGAAGAATATTGCCTCAAAATTACTGATGAAAAAATAAAAAACGAATGTATCACATTACTTTAAAATGAATAAAAAAATAAAAATAAATAAGGCTTTTCTAATAGAAAATATTGTTTTTATTGCTATTGCTATTATTGCTTTGAGCTTATGTGCTTTTATTACCACTAGAGCTTTAAGCTTATATCAAGTTAGCATTGATCCAATTAAAAATATTGGAAAAAAGGGACAAAGAATAGAATACCAAGTTGATGTCACTAATAATAGTAGCGAAGAAATTACTGTTGATTTAACATCTTCTGTTCCTACTGGTTGGGCCTATGAATTTGACAGTGATTTTTTAACTATTGCTGAAAATTCTACTGCTTCAATGCCTTTTTATTTAACTTCAGCAAACGGAATAGAAAATGGAATTTATCATTTTGATATTGATGTTCGTGAAAGCGGTAATTTATTGGCTACTGTGAGAGGTGATTATATTGTTTTTGAACCACAAGCTCCACAAAATGAAGATATTTGGCAAGAAGCTTTTGAGGAAAAATTAAATAATGGACAAGAAACATACGACACAGAATTAGAATTATTTTTCTCTGGTGAAACAGCTGGCTTTGGTACTGCTGGCGAAATTGCTAGTGACTATCTTGGACAAATTATTGCTGATCACGACAATGAAAAAATAGCAACTAAATTATATAATAGTGGATTAGTTGGTCATCTTTGGTCTGAAACTAGTGGTTGGATTATTCTCGATTCTGATGGCGAACCAGGGTCAACAAATATTGATGATGATTTTGGAATTGTCACAAACAAAAAAACCGTTGAAAAAAATGGTGAAAATATTGTGATCAATAATCTCTCTGGAAAAGCATGGGCAGAGGGTGCTGGTTGGATATATTTTTCATGTGAAGACATGGTAGATGTTCCTCAAGGAGCAGGTGCTTGTAATGTTAATGAACTTGAATGTGTAAATCGAGCTTCTTTGATTGAAAATAATTTCAATGTTTGCATAGATGAAAATGGAAAAAGTCATGGTCATGCGTGGAGTGAAAATTTTGGCTGGATTGACTTTGAGACTATTGAAATAAATCAGCCTACATTTAGGGTGGAAATTTCTCTTTCTGATATAAACTGGAGCAATCCTGTTGTGACAGAGGAAGTTACTGGTTATTCTTATACAACTCCAGAATTAGAAGATGGAAAAACATATTTCTGGCGAGTTTGCACCAAAGGAGATGAAACTTGTTCTGATTATTCTGATATACAAGAATTTACTATTAAAGCTGATCCTGAGGTTATTTTAATTACACCTTCCAGTGGAGCGGTAATTGCAAATTATACTAATGAATTTAATTTTACAATAAAAGATAAGCCTGGAACAACTTTAAGCTCTATTTTGAAAATAGAAAAATATAATTCTGATGATGATATTTGGGAAACATTTAAAGAAAAAACTATAAACTCAACAATTATTGATCAAAATGCAGTTAGTAGCTCTGTTCAGATTACAGAACTTACTAACGGAAGTTATAGATGGCAAATTGAAACTTCTGACGATGATGACACACCAAATAAAGTTGATAGCTACCTGAGAGAATTTACTATTACAACTCCTACTGCTGAGATTAATTGTGCTTACCCTGCAGATGGTGAGACAGTTTATGACAGAACTCCTGAATTAGCACTAGAAATAACTGAACCAAACAATCAAGATTATAAATGGCGCATAAAAATTGATGAGTCTAATGATTTTAGTTCACCAGAAGTTGAAACTGCTTACACAACAGCAAGTGAAAACAATGTGACTCATCAGGTTTCAAGTGCTGATTCTTTTGCGACTAATAATTATAAATGGAAAATTGAAGTTCTTGATAGTAATGATAACTTAAAAACAAAAACCTGTAATTTTACAGTCGCAAACAGAGCTCCTACTCTTGATGATGAAATGATTTGGATTGAAGGTGCAGGAGCAATAATTAATAATGGATCAGATACATATGACACAACTCCAGTAATAAAATTTGAATTTACAGATGATGAGCAAGGCAATAATTTTACAGCTCATGCAAAAATCGGTGAAGATAGTGGTTTAAATTTTACCGACTGGGAAGGGCTTAAAGAAAATATTGGTCAAGGAGAATATGAATTTATTGTAGATACACCTTTAGAAAGAGGAAAAGCTTACTTTTGGCAAGTTGTTATTACTGATCAAGATGGTGAAAGTGTGAACAAACAAGATGCCCCTTGGAGTTTTAATTTACTTGAAATTAGTGATGATGGATTTGGTAATATTGGAACAAAAAATATTAGATTTCCAGGCACTGATGAAGAAAAAAGACTACACAGATTTGCTTATAATATAAGTGAAATGCTCAACGATATGAGCATAGGCTGGGTTGATTTTAATCCAAAAGGTCTTGGTGTTTATATTAATGAAACTGAGCTTCTGGGTTATGCCTGGAATCAATACTTAGGAAAAATCCGCATGAACTGTAAAATAAGCGGAGATATGAACAATGATGGCTTAATTGAAATCAATGATGAATATATTTGTGATGTTAATGACTTTGCAGTTAAAAACAGCAAAAGAGGTGAACTAAGCGGAAAAGCATGGTTACAAGATTTTGGTGGCTATCTTTATTTTAATGACCAAAGTTATATTTGTGACAAATTCCCTGCACAATGCGGATTTATACCTCCTTCAATTAATGTTGAAAAACTACAAGTAAACATTATGAACGACGGTGGATTTGCGGGTTATGCTTGGAATGATTCAATTGGCTGGGTTGATTTTAATAGATATGAAACAATATCAGGCGATAATGCTATGATCAATTTCTTTGCTGTTGGTGAA
Source organism: Candidatus Altimarinota bacterium (assembly GCA_963664295.1). GTDB lineage: Bacteria > Patescibacteriota > Gracilibacteria > CAIRYL01. The sequence continues at coordinate 1,058,149 of OY760935.1, read as the reverse complement.
TGGATACCTGATCCTAATCCACCTGTGGCTAGCCCTGAAAACACGCAAAACTATGTTTTTTCAGCAAAACGCAATCAAGACACAATCTTGCTAGCAATAGAAGAAATTGATGGTGATAGTGGTTTTTATTGCCCAGGAGGAATACTTGATACAAACAATGAAAATATAGACATGGAATTAATTTATTACGATCCAGATAATTCTGACGAAGAAAATAAAATTCAAGCTAGTGACAATAAAGAATATCAAATTGTTTGTGAAGACGCCATTGCAAGTTGTGCTAGCGATCCAGACGAAGATTGTTATTTTAAAGAACTTAGACTTGATTTATCACCAACTGATGGCTTATTGGGTACAGATATTTCAACACAATTAGGTATTTATGAAATTATTGGCAATGTTACTGATGGCGCTGGTAATTTACTTGAACTTCCACGCCACACCATACAAGTAGTTGCTGGAGCTCCTGATTTTACACAAACAAATACTTATGTGTTCACAGAGCCTACAGATGATCCTTATGCGAATGGCGAAGATTATTATAGACTACTTCTTGATGTTCGTGATGAGTTTGGTCATCCAATTGTTTCAGAAACTATTCAAGCTGGACCAGGAGAAGGTGATCCACTAAAAACAGTTTTTGTAAAAGCAAATTTCTTGAACACTGTTGATTATGATCAATATTCAAAACCTGAATTTGATAATGGTGAACCTGTTGAATATGATTATATTGGAGCAAATCTCGAAATGCGTAATGGCAATTATGATGAGGTCACTTTTGATCCTGATGGTAATCCAATTATTTTTGATGTCACTTCATTTGCACCAACTTATTATCAAGAAACTAATGATAATTCTGATAATACTTTAGCCTTGGCAAACATTGAAGTTGTTATCATAAACGAACCAGGATTTGGTGAGGTCGGCTCTTGTGATAATGAAAATGATTGTAAATTAATGCTTAACAGGAGCGTTGATTTCAAAGCCATGCTTGCAGGAGAGCTAGTGGATGAAAATGGTGCTCCAATGGAATTCGAAAATATTATCTTCAATAATGATGAAGATGCAATTATAAACTTCACAGTTGTTAATAACGATGACGGTGATGAAAGTAAAACAATAGAAGAAGCTGATATTTTGGCAGAAATGTTTGCCTATGATCAAAACAATGGACAGGATATAGCTAGTATTGTTTATAATAAAACTCGTCTTGTTGACATAGACAATGACGGCAATGTGACAACAGTTTCTTATGATGGCACAGAAGGTGCTAGTAATCCTTTGCCTGGCTATTGCCATAATGATTGTGTTCTACAAAGCTACTTAGAAGAAGCTAGTGAGAATTATAGTTTTAATAATCCATTTACATTTAACGGAATTGAAAGCGGAATTATGAGTACAGAACTTATGAACGCACCACATTCTATTACATGGCCTTATGGCACAACAAATTACTTCACTTTAGCAACAGAGCAGTCTCTTCTTGATGAAGATGCAATCGCTGGCATGGATATTGGCACAAGAATGAATATTTTTGTTAGCTATGATAATGACGGAAGTGAAGAAGTAAAACATCAGCTGATTATAGAAGAAGGTGCTGGCTCGTTAATTGATAGAAAAATTTCTATTGAAGGCTTAGCAGCAGGAGAAAATGTAGTTGAAGATTCTATTTCTAATCCAGCAAAAACAAGATTTATTGAAACAGGAAGCATATCTGCGTTTACAGACATGTCAGAGTTAATCAAAAGAAATGTTGCTTCTGCAACCAAGGGGCAAAAATCTCTTGATGATCATATTGCTGGCTCAAGCGTGACAGTAAATAATTGGGACGACATATTTAATCCTTTGCCTGGACAAGAAAAAGCAGAAATTCTTGAAAATGGCAAAATTGCCTGGTTCCACGGAGAAGATTTCACCTTAAATATCAATGGTGACCTTGAGATACCAAACAGCAAAGCTTACACAATTATTGTGAGCGGTGGTAATGTAAACCTAAAAGGAAATATTGTTAATGGAATTGGTCAAAAAATGACTGATGGTGGCAATTTGGGAATTATTGTTCTTAAGACACCAACTTATCTTTCTAATCCTTCATTTAATCAAGATAAATCAGGCAATTTCTTAATTAACCCAGGTGTGACAAACATTAAAGCTTCAATAATAGCAGAGGGTTCAATTATGTCATTTGACAATGCCCCATTCGATGAATTTAGAAATGATCTCGACACAAAACTTAATAAGCAATTATTTATTAAAGGAACTGTTATGAGTAGAAATACTATTGGTGGATCAGAAAATACAAATGTTGCAGATGAAGATGATCCAAAAATCCCAAATTATGAATTCTTATGGATGCCAAGTGAATGTACTTATGCAGAATTTGCACAAGACATCTGTTCTCTTGAAGAAAAAACAAAAACCGCAACAAGGTTTGACTTAATCAATCTAAGAAAATTTAGTGGCAATGATGCAGATAGAGCTTTGGATATAGAAGATAAATTTAAGTTCACTTCAGTAGTAATTACTTACGACGAAAAAATTAAAAACAACACACCTCCTTTGTTTAATTTATCAGAAGATTTACTTTTTGAATCAAAAATCAATTAAGCTCCCTAGCAACTAAATCATTATACAAAAAGACAGCAGTTTCGCCTATAGAAGAACTTGGATCAATTTCATAGGCGATTTTATAGTTTTTAAGAGCTTCACTTTTTTCGCCTTTTTTTTCATAAAGTTTACCAAGATTAAGATAAGCGCCCGCCATTTTTTTATCTATTTCCAAAGCTTTATTTAGAGCAATTTCAGCATTATCAAAATCATCACCAGCAAGATATGCCCAACCTTGAAGATTATGTGCCATCGCTAATTCTGAATATTTTTCAAGAGCCATATCAGCCAAGCGCAAAGCCTCATCAGGGTCATTTAAATAATCAATAGATATCCAAATAGGTCTTATAAAATCATTTACGCTTTGTGGATTTTCACCTAATGCTTCTTCGTAATATTTAACTGCATCAGAATATTTCTGATCATTAAGATTATATTCACCAAGTTTAACGAGGACATCTTTTTTTGGTTCATAACCATTTAATAATGCCTTATTCATATATTCAAGTGCTGAAGAATTATTTTTTAATTCTGCTTCTGTGAGTGCCAAAAAATAAGCAGTCTCTGGCTTAGTTGGATCAAGCTCAAGCCCTTGCAAAAAAGCACTTTTTGCAAAGTCGTATTTTTCTAAGGCTAAGTAAGAGTGACCTAATAACAACCAGGCATCACGATAATTAGCTTTTTCTTTTAATATTTCTTTGGTGTTTTTTACTGCCATTTCGTAAAGACCAAGTTGGTCAAAAGCTTTGGCAATTAATAATTTTAGATGAAGTTGGCTACCATCAGGAAATAAATCAAATTCACTATAAGCACCAAGTAAAACATCGGCTTGAAGTTGCATTTTTGATGACTGAGCTTCTTTTAATAAAACTTTTGCTTCTTCGTGATTACCCTCAAAAGCAAATAGAGCACCTAAATAATATTTTTTTTCTGCAACAGTATCTGCTAAAGAATTAAAAGTTGTTTTGGCATCTTCAAATCTACTTTGTTGAATATAAACCTCACCTAATAACAGAGTTAAGTCCTGATCTTTTTGAAAAACCTCTAAAGCCTGCACGCAAGATGCTTCTGCTGAGTCAAAATCTCTAAGCGCAATAAAAGTTTTTATTAGCTGTAAGTGTGCTTCTTTGTGGGAACTATCTGTGTTTACGGCTTGTGAAAAATTATTTGAAGCCAATGTTAAATAACCTTGCGCAAAATATCTTTGACCCGCTGTCATATACTCTTCTAGTGTTAAATTTTCTTCTACTATTAGCTCTGGTTCTGATTCTGTGTTTTCTGGCTCTTGCTGAACAGGTACTGACCTCCCAGTTTCTGGTTCGTTAATTTTTAAAAAATCAAAAACATTTGGATAAAAAATCCAAATTCCAAGTCCAAACAATAAAATAATTATGATCAATATTAAAAATTTTTTCATTTTAAATTAAAAATTCTTTAAAATCCTGCCCTAATTAAGGCTATTTATCAAGATTAACAAAGTTTCTGCTGTCCTGTAATTTTAAGCTTCTCATCATCACTAAAAATTTTCACCACACCAAATTCACCATCATAGCCTCCATGTAAAACAATATGACCATCGCGCATTCTTTGAATTGCCTCCGCCATTATTGGCGAAGAATATTTTTGTATTTCTTGAATTGGTACATCAAGAAGAATTTTGAATTCATTTCCTAAATTATTTATTAAATCAAAATAAATTTTTTCTACTTTTTTACTTTGCGGTCCAACTTTCTCAAGCTCAGAAATTATGTCCACCAAAGGTACAATACTATGAAAAGGTCTGGCTTTTTTTGGTTTATAGCCCTCTGGATGATCTGCAAGATCATCAACGCGATGAAGCACGCCAACCGTTAACGGCTTGCCACACTTTGGACATAAATAATTATTTTTTTTAGTTTCTGCTGGGGTCATACAAACATTACAATTTCTATGCCCATCTAAATGATATTTTCCTTCTTCTGGAAAAAATTCAATTGTAGCTGGAAATTTTTCTAAATCATTTTTCTTAATTGCATCCATAATTGCAAAATAACTTAACTCTGTGTCAAAAATATTTGCTTCTCTACCTAATTTCCTTGGTGAATGTGCGTCCGAATTAGAAATAAAGGTTAAATTTTCAATTTGTGACAAGCGCCAGTTCATGAGTGGGTCAGAAGAAAGACCTGTTTCAAGCGCATAAATATATGGAGTTAATTCTTCAAATGCTTCTTCAAGAGTATCAAAACCGGACTTGGAGCCAAAAACAGAAAAATGCGGAGTCCAGGCATGAGCAGGAATAAACATCATTTCTTCGGAAATACTTAGCATTATTTCTAATAATTTTTTTGCATCTAAGCCAAGAATTGGACGACCATCAGAAACAATGTTGCCTATTTTCCCCAGCTCTGCGTTTAATTTTCCTGCTTCTTTAAAACTTGGTGCGTAAATTAAATTATGTATTTTACGCACCTTGTCGTTTTTTTTATAAATTGAGCTAATTTCTGAGCTTAAAATAAAACGCATAGGCGAAACACAAGAAGAAGGAACTTCTTTTTGTATCTCCTTTTCATATTTATCTTTTAATTTAAACAATCCTGGCTCTGCCGGCTCTAGTTTTTCTTCCATTTCTTCAAACCAGCGCGGATGAGTAAAATCACCAGTGCCAATTAAATTAATTCCTTTTATTTGTCCCCATTTTGTCAAACTAACCACATTCATTTCTTTTGAAGTAGCACGAGAATATTTTGAGTGAATATGTAAATCTGCAATAAAGCTCATGAAATAAATTAAATCTTTGTTAATTCTAGTTTGATTTTTAAAATTTAAAAAGGCAAAATGCAATCACAACATAGCTACTAGACTATGAAAAATATCGTTCTCATTGGTATGCCTGGCTCAGGTAAAACAAAGATTGGCAAAATGCTTGCTAAAAAATTAAGTATGAATTTTGTTGATGTTGATCAACTAATAATCGAACAAACAGGGCGAGACGCATCCGAACACTTAATGGAGCTTGGCGATGATGGTTTTTTAGATTTTGAAGCTGACATTGTACAAACCATTGACATAAAAAATGCAATTATTGCCAGCTCTGGCTCAGTTCCTTTGCGCAAAAAAGGTATGGAACATTTGCGCAAAAATTCTGTTATTGTTTGGATGGATATACCAATGGAAATCATTGAACACAGAGTTAAATTTCGCTCAGACGGTACTAGTAGAATTGTAGGCGCTCAGACTATGAGCTTAAACGAAATTCGTACTTGGAGATTGCAAAAATATAAAGAAAATCATGATTTATATTTTACAATTACAGAAGAATTACCAGCTGAAAAAACCACTGAACAACTAGTACAATTTTTGAAAGAAAATGAAGTATGTTGACACGCGCAATGGAAAAATCTTATCTATTAATTCCTATGGCGCTATTTTGTCAGGCAAAATTAAAGATGGCTTAATAACACCAATTGAAAAAATAAAACCACTTACCAAAGAAGAATTTAAAAAATTACAAAAATTAAATTTTGCTGATTTAGCAACAGAAGTATTGAGTAGGTTTTTTTCTGATATTCCCAAAAAAGAAATTGCAATTTATGCAAAAAAAGCTTATTCAAAACATAATTTTGACAATCAGGAAAAAATTTTACCTATTTATGATTATAAAAATGAAATTTTTTCAATAGAACAGTGGCATGGAAAAACAGCAGCGTTTAAAGACATTGCTCTTTCTATTTTGCCTTTTTTTATTGAAAAAGCTTTAAAAATTGAAAATAAAAAAACAGAAAAAAATAAAAAAATTCTCATGTTGGGGGCAACCTCAGGAGACACAGGTAGTGCGGGACAGGCAGGTTTTCAGGATATAAAAAATGCTTATGTTTCTATTCTATATCCAGAAAAAGGCAAGGTCACTTATGTGCAAAAAGAGCAAATGAATAATTTTCAAACTGATGAAGGGCGTATATCTGCTTATTCTATTTTAGATAATTTTGATTTTTGCCAAACAAAAATTGCTAAACCATTACTTGATGATAAAAACTTTAGAAATAAATTACTAAAAAAATATTCAATTACACTTTCTTCGTTAAATTCAATAAATATTGGCAGAATTGCTCCGCAAATTATTTCTTTTTTTCAGCTTTATCGAAAAATCAATAAAAAATTTGATGTTTGCGTACCAACTGGAAACTTTGGGCATATTTTATCAGCCTTTTTTGCAAAAAAAATGGGTGTGCCAATTAGAAAATTAATTATTGCCACAAATATTAACGATGTTTTGCATAGATTTTGCCAAACTGGTGAATATAATCCAAAAAAATTCCAAACAACCTACTCTCCTTCAATGGATATTGCAATTTCTAGCAACATTGAAAGAGTTTTATTTTATTTAAGTGGAAATGATCATAAAAAAGTTAATAAATGGATGAATGACTTAAAAAATAAAGGAAAATTCAAGCTTGATAAAAAAACTTTTACAGAATTTAGAAAATATTTTGACTCTGGCACAGTAAGTGAAACAGAAACCTTGGCACAAATTAAAAAAACTTGGAAAAACCACAAAAGAATATTGGATCCACACACTGCAGTTGCACAGGTGATTGCTGAACAAAAAAAAGAAAAAGGAGTGCCAATGGCTTTTTGCGAAACCGCACACTGGGGTAAGTTTGTGCAAACAATTTCCACTGCTTTAGGCGTTAAAACGCCAAGCAAAAAACCAGGTGAATGGGAACTTGAGGGCATTAAAAAAATAAACCAAATGATTAAAGAAAAAAAAGGCACACCAAGAAGCACAAAATGGCTTAATATGCTTAAGCAAGGAAATAAAAAAGCAAAAAAAACTGGGATACGCCCTAGTACAGATGAAATGAAAAGCTATATTTTTGAACAAATTGAAGGTACAATGTAGTTTGCTCTAAATAATGTAAATGCACAAAGGAATAGCCACATTCACACTCGATTCTGGAACTTGTCCTGCTTGGCTTTTTAGGCGTATGGTTAAACTTGGCAGAGAGATGACAGAAATCCTTATTGCTGAATTTGGACCTGATGAGTTTATTAAAAGAATTGGTGATCCTGTCTGGTTTCAATCCTTGGGCACTGTGCTTGCTTTTGACTGGAATGCATCTGGACTCACTACAATTCTCACAGCAGCCCTTAAAGAGGCAATAAGGGGTCAGGAAAAAAATTTAGGTGTTTTTATTTGTGGAGGCAAAGGAAAAACTTCATTAAAAACTCCTGACCAAATTAAAAACTGGGGTAGCAGACTAAGCCTGGAAGATCAAAAAGTGGATAATTTAATTTATAATTCACGCATGAGCGCAAAGGTGGATAGCTCTTTAGTTCAAGATTATTACACTCTATATCATCATAGTTTTTTCTTTTCTAGAAATGGCGCTTGGACAGTAGTACAACAAGGAATGAATACAAAAAAATCTACTGCTCGCAGATATCATTGGCACTCAGAAAACGCAAAAGACCTTGTGCGCGAACCCCATTCAGGAATAAGTTCGCAATTAACTACAAAAAACATTCTCGATCTCACTTCAAAAAATAGCGATAAAAACAGAGGGCTTAGCACGGAGCTTGTTGGCGGAAACTATTTTGCTTTAATGAAAGATATTCAGTTACTTAGAAAACATTCTTCAAGCTTAAGTAAAGCAGTTTCTGCTAAAGTTGGACCTGATCAGCTAACTCTTTTAAATCTTAGTGACGAAGATTTTTATGCTCACCCTGTTGTGAATGAAAATTTTTCCAAAAGTAAATATTTGGACAGAATTTTATACAAACTTTGTGACCATAAGCCAAAAAACTATGAAAATCTAATAGCTCAAAAGGGGGTAGGACCAAAAACAATCAGGGCACTTAGTCTGGTTTCGGAGGTTATTTATGGCGCAAAACCATCTTATGAAGATCCAGCGCGTTATTCTTTTGCACATGGTGGCAAAGACCATATTCCCTATCCTGTGGACACAAAAACCTACGACAAAACAATAGACATACTTAAAAAAGCAGTACTTAAAAGCAGGCTTAATGCAAAAGAAAAAAATCAGGCAATTAAAAAACTACATAATCAATCTTCATAAATTATTTCTGGCTCTTTTCTTTCTGGTGCTGGTGGTTTTTGAGCTGGATAACCAAGGCAAAAACTAAAAAGAATTTGCCAATCTTCTGACATGCCTAGTTGTTTTTTTATTATTGAATTGTTTTCCAATAATTTTGTTGCGCCAATTGCACAAGTTCCTAATCCCAATTCCTCTGCTTGTAAAAAACAATTTTGAGCAAAGAAAAAAGTATCAATTTCTGCATAATCTTTGAGTGGTTTTTCTGTACAAACAAAAATTACTGTTGGTGCTTCATAATAAACTGGATCATTAACTGGACGAATTTTGCTTTTTATATTTTTATTTTTTAATTTTTCTTCCATTATCGCCTCAGAAGCTAATTTTATTTTTTCTTTATCTTGTAAAATAAAATATTTTAATACTTGTTGATTAAAAGCAGAGGGCGCCCAGGTTCCTGCTTGAATAATTTTTTCTATATCTTCTTTTTTTACTTGCTCGGAAAGATAAGAGCGCACGCTACGTCTTTTTTTTGCAAGGTCTATAAAATTCATAAAATTAATCTAAAGTGTAAACTTTTAATGATTTTATAGAGATTTCACTTAATGGTTTATCGCCACTATCTGTTTTTGTGGTTGCAATTTTATCAACAACATCCATGCCTTCATAAACTTGTCCAAAAACAGTATGCACACCATCAAGCCAAGGAGTTTCTTTTGTTTGTACAATAAAAAATTGTGAATTATTTGTATTAGGACCGCTATTTGCCATAGAAACTGCTCCGCGAATATTTTTTAAATCAGAAGAAAATTCATCCTCAAAGGCCTCGCCCCAAGCACTTTTTCCGCCTCGGCCTGTGCCTGTTGGGTCTCCTGTTTGTATCATAAAATCTTCCATTACACGATGAAAAATAATTCCATCATAGTAATTTTTTTCAGCTAAAAGTTGCATATTTTCAACAGCCTTTGGAGCTTGCTCAGGAAATAATTTAAATTTAATTATTCCTTCTGTTGTTTCCATTTCAGCAACTAGGTCTTTTTTTCTTGGTTTTGCAGTTTGCATAGTAATTTCAGATAAATTTGGTGCTTTTTCGGTATTTTTTTTGTCTTCTTTTGGTTCCATTTGTAAATAGAATGTAAAAACTCCTGCCAAAATAGCAAAAACAACACCGATAATAAGAATTTTTATTTCTTGTTTAGTCATATTTTAAAAATAAAATTATTTTTTTGTGCAAATTGTCTCACAAACATACTCGTCTGACTCTCCTTTTATTGTAAAACTATCACTATTTGTTGTTTTTTCTTGTAATTCTGCTTGTTTTTCTTGATTTTCAACGGAAAAATCTTGCGGAGATCCTTGATAAAATTGATCAAATTCTTGATCTGGATTTTCACTGGGCGTACAAGCGCTCAAAAAAACCAATGAAGTAAAAATTAAAACTTTTTTCATAATTAAAATCTTAATTTATTGAAATTAAAAATCAAGAAATTAAACTTTCGGCAATTTGAACAGCATTTAAGGCGGCGCCTTTTAACAATTGATCACCGCAAACAAAAAAGTCTAAACCATTTTCGCCAAATACAATGTTTTGCCTAATTCTACCAGCTTCTACATTATATTTTTTTGTTGCTGTTAATGGCATTGGCAAGTCAAAATTCTCTGGATCATCTTTTATTTCTACACCTGAGGATTGAGAGAGAATTTCTCTAGCTTTTTCTGGCGATACTGGCTTTTCTGTTTCAATTGTTATTGCCTCGGCATGCGCTCGGAAAGTTGGAATGCGCACAGCAGTACAAGAAATTAACAAGCTATTATCTCCAAAAATTTTCTTTGTTTCTTTTGTCACTTTCATCTCCTCTTTTGAATAATCATTTTCAGTCATTACATCAATGCGAGGAATAAGATTAAAAGGAATTGGTTTTGCAAATTTATTTGCTCCAACTTCTTTATTTTCAAGGTAATTTTTTGTTTCTTCTGCTAATTCGTCCATTGCTTCCTGACCTGCACCACTTGTTGCTTGATAGGTTGAAACTATTGTTTTTTTAAGACCAAATTCTTTATATAAAGGATAAAGAGCAACAGCCAAAATTGCAGTAGTGCAATTTGGATTGGCAATTAATTTTGCCCCTTTTGCTACTTCTGCATTTACCTCTGGCACAATCAAAGGAATACTTTCTTCCATTCTCCAAGCAGAAGAATTATCTATAACAACTGCTTTTCCTTTTGCAATTTCTGGCGCGTATCTTTTTGAAAAATCACCAGAAACAGCCATGAGAACAAAATCCATTTCTTTGGCCTTTTCTACTTCAAAAAGCTCGATTTCTTTTTCGCCAAAAGGGGTTTGCACTTTTTTGCCTGCACTCCTTTCGGAGGCAAAAAGATGAAGTTCGGCAAGAGGAAAATTGCGATCATGTAAACATTCGATCATTTCTTTGCCAACTGCGCCTGTGGCACCAATAATTCCAATTTTGTAAGACATGTTAAATGAAAAATTAAAATTCTAAAATATCTTTATGAAGAGTTTTTACAAGCTCATCTGCTTTGCTTTCCTCCACAATACAAGAAATATTTATTTTTAAACTACTGCGAGAAATCATAACGGCATTGGTTCCACAAGAGGCTATAGAAGCTAATATCTTTGAACCACTTCCTATTTTAACACTCATTTCGCTACCGATCGCGGCAACAATTGCTTTGTTGCTTTCTGTATGAACTCGTCCAAGCTTTCTTAATTCCTGTAATGCAGGTTTAATTTTACTTAATGGCTTATCAATATTAAAAGAAATTGAAATTTCTGAGGTTGTCACTATATCGATTGAAACTTCATGACGAGCAAAAATATCAAACACTTTTGCTAAAAAGCCATATTTAACAGGCATATCAGAAGCCAAAAGACAAACAAGATTTACTCCTTTTTTGGCTGTAATTGATTTACAAATTTTATCAGATAATTTGCCTTCTTGGGTAATTAAAGTGCCAGCAAATTTTGGGTTCATTGTGTTTTTAATGCGCACAGGGATATTGCGTCGCACAGCAGGCCAAATAGTTTGTGGATGTAATATTTTTGCGCCAAAACTCGACATTTCTGCTGCTTCATTAAAAGAAACCTCTGGTAAAACAAAAGCTTTTTTAACCAAGCGTGGATCAGCTGACATAATACCATCAACATCAGTCCAGACTTGAATTTCTTTTACCTTAAATGCAGAACCAAGTATAGCAGCACAAAAATCAGAATAACCTCTACCAACTGCTTCTATTATGCCTCCAGGTATTTGACCAAAAAAACCAGTACATACAGGCACACAGCCCTCATCAATAATCAATGGTGTAATATGTGAATACATTTTTCTTTCTAATGAGCTAAAAAATGCATTATTTATTTTTTTGTGTTCTTTTTTGAGAATTTTTTCTAAATTTACATAACAAGTTTTTCTGCCAATGTCGTTCATATGGGCAGATAACAAATGAGCAGATAATTTTTCACCAATGGCGACAATACGGTCATATGAGCGAGCACTAAGTTCGTTAATATAAGCAAGTGCTTCTAAAAAATGCTCTAAATCATGTAGTTCTTTCCAAACATATTCTTTGGTTTCTTTTAGTCTTTTTTTATTAGAAATTAATTTTTCTGCGGTTTCGTAGTGTTTTTTTAATAAATCTTTAATAATTTTCTTGAGTCTTTTAAGATTTTTCTTAGAAATTGCCACATCGGCGGCCTCTAAAAGCATGTTGGTCACGCCAGTCATTGCAGAAACAACAACAATTGGTTTTTTCTTTTCAGCACAAACAATCTGGGCAACCTCGCTTATGCGCTGAGCAGAGCCCATTGAGGTGCCACCAAACTTCATTACTATCATATACCTTTAAAAAAGAGGTTTTTATTATTTTGTTAGATATTTTTCTACTATAAACAAAAAAAGTCAAACCTCTTTTTTATGATTTTTTAAGCAAATCTTTTTTCAATACCTGCTTTTTGCAGTGCAGATATTATTTTATCTTCTACTACTTTTACTTCTTTTTCCTCTAAAGTGCGCTCATCAGAACGAAATTCAAAAGAAATTGTGACGCTTTTTTTGCCCTCTGGCACTCCTTTTCCTTCAAAAATTTCTATAATCTCAGCTGATTTTATTAAATTATCCAAGTTTTTAACCTTACTTAAAACTTCTGCTGATTGTGTTTTTGAGGAAGCTAAAACAGAAATATCATAGAAAATACCTGGATAACGAGGGAGTTTTTTATAAGTTTTATTAACCACTTTTAGTTCACTCAAGATATCTATATCAAATTTCAAAATTGCTACTGGATCTTTTAGTGAAAATTCTTTGGCAATTTTTGGACTTAATTCAGAAACAAAGCCAATTCTTTTACCTTGAACAATTAAGTCAGCTGTTTTTGATTTATTTAAAAATGGCTTTACTACTTTTGCTTCTTTAAATTGAGCTTTGTGGTTTAAAGACCTTAAAACAACCTCTGCAATCCCTTTTGCAGAATAAAAATCTTCATCAAGCATAAGTCCGCATAAGTGCATATATTCTTTTTTATCTTTTCCTTCTAGAGTGAATGTTTTTGCGCATTCAAAAATCCTAAAACTATCCTGATAACGACTGTTTTTTTCAGCATTTTCTAGAATTCTTGGAAACAAGCTCTGACGCATTAAACTTTGATCAGCAGAAAGTGGGTTTTTTATTTCAATTGTTTGATCATTTTGACTTAATCCGCACCTTTTTAACAACTCAGATCCTAAGAAAGAAAAATTTAAAATTTCATAAAAATTATGATCAACTAATACATCAGCAATTTTATCTGATATAAGTTTTTTGCTGTTTCTTTCTGTTTTTTGCATAGTTGCCAATGGCGGAACTGCTTCAACTCGATTAAGCCCATAAATACGCACAACTTCTTCTGCTAAATCTTCTGGGATTTTGACATCAGAAAACCTAAATCTTGGCACTTCGACCTCCCAGCTATCAGCTTCCTTGTGAGCAATAAAACCTAATGAGCTTAAAATATTTTCAATTTCTTTGTCTTCAACTTTTACTCCCAGCATTCTCTCAATTAAGCTTTTTTTAAGCTTAATTTTTCGACTTTCTTTGGAATAATTTTTTATATCTTTTGCAGAAGAGGCGATCTTTGCCTCTGGACACATTCTTAAAATAAGCTCAACTGTACGCATTAAGCCAGCCATTGCCGAAGAAACTGGCACACCTTTTTCATAAATAATAGCTGCATCAGTGCGATGATCTAGCTTTAATGCTGTTCTTCTGATTTTAACAGGGTCATAAACAGGCGCATGAACAAGCAAATTTTTTGTGTCATCACTTACTTCTGAGCTTTTTCCACCCATCAAACCACAAAGATCAAAAAGTTCTTTTTCATCTTCAAATACAATTGCTCCTTCGGGCATTTCGTGCATTTTTCCGTCTAATGTTGCCATTTTTTCGCCTTTTTTTGCCTCTCTCATAACAAGCTTTTTGCCATTTATTTTGTCGCGATCAAAGGCATGCATTGGCATACCTAAGGCAAGCATGACATAGTTTGTTGCATCAACAATATTGTTAATAGGACGAATTCCACAGGCATTTAGTCTTTTTTGCATCCAGTCTGGCGATGGAGCAATATTTACATTTTCAACTTCAATGCCACACCAACGAGGACAGAGTTCGCCATTAACAATGTTAATATCAAAAGAAAGGTCTTTTTTTGGCGTATTTTTTGTTTCACTTTCTAAGTCTTGCATGTGATTTTCCATTCCTTTTTTCCAACTAGCAAGACCATTTGCAACCAATTCACGCGCAAAACCATAGTGAGCAAAAAGATCAGCCCTATTGGTAATAGCTGTGTTATCAACATCTAATACATAGTCTTTTAATCCTAAGTGTTCAGCAAAATCCTGATTTATTTCAGCATCTTCAGATAAAATCATAATACCTTCGTGTTCGTCAGAAATGCCCAGCTCTCTTTCAGAGCAAAGCATGCCTTCGCTCATCACGCCTCTCATTTTTCTTTTTTCAATTGTAAAGTCACCAATTTTTGCACCAGGAAGAGCAACAGGTATTTTTTGTCCTGGTTTTATGTTCTTTGCACCACAGATAATACTGCGCTCTTTGTCTGCTTTTGTAATTGTAATTTGCAATTTATCTGCATCTGGATGAGGTTTTATTTCTAAAATTTCACCAATTACAATATTTTTAAAATTTTCCGCTGTATCAATAACACCATCAATCTCTGCTGAGCTTTCTGTTAATTTATCGGCAATTTTTAAGGGATTTTTTTCTTTAAAATCAAGAAAATCAGTCAACCACTCTAAAGAAATCTTCATTTTTACTTCCAAAAAACGGGCTTATTGTGCCAGATTTGGCTTTTTGTGGCAAGGTCTTTACTAAGCACGACATAAATATTTTGCGTTTTCAATTTGTTTTTTGGCGTGCATAAAAAAAGCATCAAAACTTGTTCTTACTGTTTCCCTAGAACATCCTAGCTCGTCAGCAATAATTTGATAATTTTGATGAACAAGCCAATCTAAAAATAATTTAGATGTTATTTTATATCTTCTTCCTTCTTGGTGAGCACCTAATAAATTAAACACCTTATTAAAAACATCATTTGCAATTGCTTGCTCATCAGTAGTTAAGTTTTCTTCGGCCTCTTCTGTGTTTTTTAGGCGCTCAAAACTTTTGCCTTGATATAAATCAATAAGATTATTTTCTAATATGTGTTTTACTATTGCGATCTCTTCTGGTTCTATAGAGGCTGTTGTGTTTTCTAAAAAATCACAAACTTGTTCATCGGAAGGCATTTCGCCCGTTTTGCTTAATAAATAATTTACCGCTCTTTTGTAATAAAAAATTTTTAAAACTAAAGATTTGCTAAAAACTGCTTTTCTTATTTTTCTCCATACTATGTGAGTAAGTCCAAAAACATTAAGGAGGGGGCTACCACTTTCTACATCATGTAGCCTCATAAGCACTGCTTCTATACCAATTTCTACTAATTCTTCTGTGTTAATATGTGACCCCATCTCCTGCAATTCATCAGATGCCTCTTTGGCAACAAAATAGATATATAAAAACATTTCTTTTAAGATTGTTGTTTTTATTTCTTCTTTTCTTTCTTGGCTTTTGGTCATTAAAAGCTCTTGACTCAGCGCAACTGCTCGCTTGCTGTCCAACACTCTAAGGTCATTAGAAACATAGGCAAAGTTTTTTAATAAATTAGGAGGAATCAATGTTCCCTGCTGACTCTCAAATTTATGTTGAGAAAATTTATTGTATTGCATGGGGGACCAACAACAAAAAGTATAGGATTATAGTTTTTTTATAAAAAATTGCAACAAAAAAGCCCCCCTTTTAACAGGGGGGCACATAGTGCTTTATTAAAAAATTAAACACTTTTTAAAAACACTGTTTAGCGAACAGCGTTTTTAAGAGCTTTACCAGCTTTGAAAGTTGGAAGTTTCATTGCTGGGATCTTAATTTTTTCGCTTGGGTTTCTTGGGTTAACACCAGTGCGAGCAGCACGTTTTGAAACACGAAAAGTTCCAAAACCAGTAATTGTAACACTATCACCTTTTTTTAGCTCTTTTGTTACAGAGTCAATCATAGCCTGAAGAGCATCTCCAGCAGCTTTTTTTGTAACACCAGCGCCAGCGGCAATTGCGTTAACAAGATCTCCTTTTGTCATAGTTTTTGAAGGAAAAATTAAAAAATCGTTAGTATGTTAGGGGTTTTTCACTATTAAAGTCAAGTTTTTTGGCTTATCTTCGTTAAAACCGCTTAAAAACTGGCTAAAACAAGCCTTATTTTCTTATTTTTAATATGATTTTGACAAATTTTTTCATCTTTGGCATCTTATTTTTGCTTTATCTTGAGCCAAAATAATAAAAATTTACACTTGTCAGAAAAAATTTTATTTGCAAAATATAAAAACTTCTTGCAAGCTCTTATAGTATTTTAATTTAAAAATTACTCAGAATGGCAAAAAATTTAGTAATCGTTGAGTCTCCGACAAAAGCAAAAATTCTTAAAAAGTTTTTAGGAAAAGATTATATAGTTAAAAGTTCTTATGGTCATGTGCGCGATCTGCCTACAAAAAAAGCAGATTTACCGCCAACAAAAAGAAAGCTTCCTTATGCTTCAATGGCCATTGATGTAGAAAACAATTTTGACCCTCTATACATAGTCTTACCAAAACAAAAAAAACATGTAGCAGAAATTAAAAAAGATTTTGATAAAGATACTGCTTTATGGTTGGCAACTGATGAGGACCGCGAAGGAGAGGCGATTGGGTGGCATCTTTTGCAGGTTTTAAAACCTAAAAAAACAAATCCTGTACGCAGAATTGTGTTTCACGAAATCACTAAAGAGGCTATTTTAAAAGCAATTAAAGAACCGCGTGAAATTGACGAAAGCCTTATTGAATCTCAACAGGCTCGTAGAATATTAGACAGACTTGTTGGTTATGAGCTTTCTCCTCTTTTATGGAAAAAAATCCGTTTTGGACTTTCTGCCGGACGTGTTCAAAGTGTGGCTGTTAAGCTTATTGTTGATCGCGAGCGAGAAATTCAAGCTTTTACGCCAGAAGAATATTGGTCTTTGATTGCCGATTTTGAAAAAAATAAAATCAAATTTCAGGCTAATTTTCAAAAATTAGATGGTAAAAAATTTGTTCCTAGCTCAAAAGAAGAGGCTGAAGCCCTTTATCAAGCAGTAAAAGGCAAAGAATTTACTGTTGCAAATATTAAAGAAAAAGATACCAAAAGAAATCCTGCACCTCCATTTACAACATCTACTCTACAACAGGAAGCATCAAGAAAACTTGGCTTTTCTGTTAAAAAGACTATGCAAATTGCTCAAAAATTATATGAAGGAGCAGGTCAAGACTCTGGTTTGATTACTTATATGAGAACTGATTCTGTAAATTTAGCAGAAAGAGCTTTAAAAGAGGCAGAAGAGGTAATTAAAAAACAATTTGGTGCTGACTATTCAAAAACACGCAGATATACAAAAAAACAAAAAGGTGCTCAAGAAGCTCATGAAGCAATTAGGCCTGTAAATATTTCTGCCATTCCAGATAAAATTAAAAAATTGCTTTCAAATGATGAATTTAGGCTATACGAATTAATCTGGAAAAGAACAGTGGCAAGCCAAATGGCAGAAGCAAAATTAAAAAATACTAGTGTTGACCTAGAAGTAAGAGAAAAAAAGACATATATGTTCCGTGCAACAGGCCAAAGAGTTGTTTTTCCTGGTTTTCTTACTCTTTATATTGAAGGCGAAGATCATCACGAAGAAGCGGAAAATGTTTCCGCTGGTGATTTTGAAAAACTTTTACCAGAACTTGAACAAGATGAAAAACTAAAGGCTAAAAAATTAGAAAAAAAACAACATTTTACTAAACCACCTGCTCGTTATACTGAGGCTTCTTTGGTTAAAAAAATGGAAGAAGAGGGCATTGGTAGACCATCAACATATGCTCCAACAATTTCTACTGTGCAAAGCAGGGGCTATGTACAAAAAGACGGCAGAGCCCTAGCTCCAACAGATACTGCTTTTGTTGTCACTGACTTACTTGCGGATCATTTTGACCAAATAGTTGATTTACACTTTACTGCTAAAATGGAGGAGGATTTAGACCAAATTGCACACGGCAAAAAAGATTATTTAAAATTTTTGAATGATTTTTATTGGCCTTTTCACGAAAGAATAGAGAAAAAAGATAAAGAAATTAAAAAAAGTGATGTTGTAAAAGAAAAAACTGATGAAATATGTGAAAAATGTGGTAAACCAATGGAGGTAAAGCTTTCTCGTTATGGAAAATTTCTTTCTTGTACTGGCTTTCCTGAGTGTAAAAACGCAAAACCTCTTCATGAAGACCCTGAAGAAAAGGCTGAAACAGAGGCGCTAGAAAAAGAATTTGCTAATGAAAAATGTGAAAAATGTGGAGCTAAAATGGTGGTTAAAAAAGGCAGATTTGGTAATTTCTTAGCCTGTTCTGCTTATCCAAAATGTAAAAATACAAAACCAATTTTAAAAACCATTGGCGTTAAGTGTCCTCAATGCGGAAAAGGCGATGTAGTTGAAAAAAGAACAAAAAGAAATCGTATTTTTTGGGGTTGTGAGCGTTATCCGGATTGTGATTACTCTAGCTGGGAAAAACCTACAAATAATTAAAAGCTCTCTTGCAAAGCTGATAATTATTTGGGAAAATCTTCATGATGAAAGAGCCTAATAAAAAGAAAAACACTGGCAAAAGCCCTTGGTTAACCTTTATTGCAGTAATTTTTGTATTAACTGCTTTGTGGGTTGCAATGGATCCTGACCAATTTCTTGGTGAGGCTATTAAGACAGAAAAAGTTCCTATTTCTGAAATAACCGAACTTTATAATGAAAATAAGCTTGAAAAAATTGAAATAAAAGGTGATCAGCTCACTGCTACTTTAAAAGATGAAAATGTTCAAAAAATAGCTTTTAAAGAGCCTTTGGAAACTGCTTCTGATCTTGAGCTTTTAAATCCAGAAATAAAAACTCCTGTTGAAATCTTAGACACCTCTGCTGGTGATTTTATTTTTGCACTTTTAAGAGACATTATCCCATTTGCAATTGTACTGGTGATTATTATTTTTATGATGAGGCAAGTGCAAAAAAATGCTGGTAATGCTTTTAGTTTTGGTAAATCAAAAGCCAGGCTTTTTTCGAATAAAGGTAAAAAAACAACTTTCAAGGATGTTGCGGGAGCAGAAGAAGCAAAAAATGAGTTGGAAGAAATTGTTGAATTCTTAAAAAATCCTAAAAAATTCCTAACAATAGGAGCAAGAATACCAAGAGGCGTTATGCTTATTGGTCGCCCAGGAACAGGAAAAACTCTCTTGGCTCGTGCAGTTGCCGGTGAAGCCAGAGTGCCTTTTTTCTCAATTTCCGGTTCTGAGTTTGTAGAAATGTTTGTTGGCGTTGGCGCTAGCAGGGTTAGGGATTTATTTGAAAAAGCCAAAAAAAATGCACCTGCTATTATCTTTATTGATGAAATTGATGCTGTTGGTCGCCAAAGAGGTGGTTCTGGCTATTCTGGTGGTCATGATGAAAGAGAGCAAACTCTAAACCAAATACTGTCTGAAATGGACGGATTTGAAGATAATACAAATGTGATTGTAGTTGCGGCTACAAATAGGCCTGATGTACTTGATAAAGCACTTCTTCGACCTGGTCGTTTTGACAGAAGGGTGGTTATCGACATGCCAGATATAAAAGACCGCACAGCAATTTTAAAAGTTCATACCAAGGGCAAAAAAATGTCTCCAAAAATTGATTTTGATAAAATTGCCCGCATGACCTCTGGCTTTGCTGGTGCTGATCTTGCAAACATTCTAAATGAGGCTGCTATTCAAGCCGCAAAAAACAATAAAAAAACTATTGGTCAAAAAGATCTTGAATTTGCTACTGAAAAAGTAATTATTGGACCAGAAAGAAAATCACAAATAATTAGCAAAGATAGAAAATTAAAAACAGCTTACCATGAAGCTGGTCATGCAATTATTGGTCATTTATTACCTAATGCTGACCCAATTCATAAGGTGACAATTATCCCTAGGGGTATGTCACTAGGCTCAACTTGGAGTTTGCCAGACGAGGATCAATTTGGTTATTCAAAATCAAAATTTCTTGATGAGGTTTGCACTTTATTGGGAGGTTTTTCTGCTGAAAAGCTAATGCTTTCCGAAACTGGTACAGGTGTTTCTAATGACCTTAAAAGAGCAACTGATATTGCTCGAGGAATGGTCACTCGTTTTGGCATGAGTGAACTTGGGCCTATTGTTTTTGATGATGACGACGGAGGTAGCTTTTTGGGTATTGATATCACACGCCAAAGACAAATTTCTGAAAAATATTCCGAAACAATTGACAAAGAAATAAATAAAATAATTTCTGAACAACTCAAAAGAGCAGATAAGTTATTAAAAGATAATAAAAAAATACTAGAAAAAATTGCACAAACCTTACTCAAAAAAGAAACTCTTGATCAAAAAGAATTTGAAGCATTTTTTAAATAAAAAACAATGTCTGTAGTGAATTTTAAATCCAGAATGATACCAGTGAACGAAAAGGAAGGCGTTCGCATTATTCATATTGCAGGAGAAGTCGATGAGTCATCAATCAATGAGTTTAAAAAAGAAATAAATAGATACTTGCAAACAAAAGATGTAAAAACTTTTATTTTCTTTTTGCGTGATTTGGAGTTTATCAACTCAATGGTTGTTGGTTTTTTGGCTGAGGTTTTTTCCACTCTAAATCAAGATGGTAAAAAAATGGTTTTAGCTGAAAGTAATGATACGATTTTAGATATTCTTGAGGTTGTTGGTTTTTTAAATTTGGTCGAATATCACCCAACAATTCAAGAAGCAATTGATTCCCTTGATGTTTAAATAAAATATGAGCTCAGAAATTGAAGTTTATTTAATTGACCACACTTCTAAGCCTTTGCAAACAATTGCTGCGGCTATTAATCAATGTTATTCGCCAAAAACCGGAAAAGAATTGCAAGAAAGCATTCCTGAGGATAAAGCAAAAAGATTACTTAATATTGTGCTTTCTTCTGGTCATTTATCAACCATAGAACACGCTACTTTTACTTTTTCTATTTCTGGAGTTTCTCGTGTGACCGAAACTCAACTTGTGCGCCACAGGCTGGCAAGCTATTCAATAAAATCAGGTCGCTATAACAAAACTCATACAAATTTTGTCATACCGCCTTCGATTAAAAATAACCCACAAGCAATGGCGCTGGTGGATAAATTTAAGAGCTCTTTGCAGGAGACTGTGGATGAATTAAAGGAATTAGGAATTAAAAGCGAGGATGCGCGTTTTTTGACCCCACAGGGCACAAAAACAAACATTGTTGTCACTATGAATGCGCGTGAGCTGTTGCACTTTTTTGAAAAAAGGCTTTGTGTGCGTGCGCAATGGGAGATTCAAATGCTTGCACGAAAAATGCTTGAGGCTGTTAAGCCTACTTGTCCTGAGATTTTTTCTCATGCTGGACCTAGTTGTGAAACTGAAAAAATCTGTTGGGAAGGTGATATGAGTTGTGGAAAATGGAAGGCTATTGAGGGAGGGGAGCTGAAGAGTAGGCTGTAGGAAATTAGGAGGCTTTTTAAAGCCAAATTTTACATGCAATCTTAGCACATCTACCAAATGCCCAAGCCCTCAAAGAAAACCATATAAAGGCTATAAAAAAAGGAATTACAACTAGATTAGTTTCTATTTCTATAAACAAAACAATAGACATACTTGAAAAAATAGTTGCAAAAATAACAGAAACATTTGCGCACGATGTCCAATATGTTAAAACTAAAAATTTTTCCTCAGGGGCATCATTTATGCTATTTTTTTGTCCAACTAAAAAACAAGCCAGCATGTCTAATTTGTTTAAATTCTTAATCTTTACCATATGTTTATTTTAAAAATCAATTTATATATATCAAACCAAAAATAAAATCACAATAATATTTAAATGTCATTGCGGGCTTGACCCGCAATCTCCTTGGACATTATTTAAGCTATAAAATAAATTGCTGACAATAATGTCACCAAAAGATTCTGAATCAAGTTCAGAATGACAAGTAAAAACAAATCAAAAAATCTCTGGTGGTCGTACCTGGACTTGAACCAGGGACCTCTACATTATCAGTGTAGCGCTCTAACCAGCTGAGCTATACGACCAAACAAGCTTGATTATTTTATTATTTTTATTAAAAAAAGCAAGGTTTTTTATAATAATTAAAGTCTTATGGAGGCAAGATAGCCCTTAATCATAATCATAATATGAACTGGGCTTAGTTCATCAAGCATAAAAACATTTTTTTTCATCAAACTTTTCCAAGGTTCTGATAATTTTACTGCTCTTGTCATTAAAATTAAATTTTCTGGAGATTTGACAATTTCTTCCAACATTTTTTGTTCATCTTGTGCAGAACAACCATTCCCTGCTTTGTGTAAATGAAGTCCAATTTCAAGCGGAAAACTTTTTGTATTACTTCGCATTATTTCTTGTGTTTGTTCAATTATTTTTTCAATTGGGTTTATTGTTTCTTGTTCTTTTTGTTCTGTTTTTAAGCAATCCTCTTCTTCTTGTTTGCAAACTAATAACACTCTTAAGTTAGGGGATTTGCTGTTCATTTTTGTTTTTAAAAAACAATATAACGCATTTTAGTTTAATGGCTGTTAATCAGCTGTGCAAGCCAAAAAACTGATGGGGGTAGATAACCACTAGCTCCGCGAAGACGCAATCTTGATTGTGGCACATGTTTAAAGATATTCATGGGGCGACTGATGGGGGTAGATAACCACTAGCTCCGCGAAGACGCAATCTTGATTGTGGCACATGTTTAAAGATATTCATGGGGCGACTGATGGGGGTAGATAACCACTAGCTCCGCGAAGACGCAATCTTGATTGTGGCACATGTTTAAAGATATTCATGGGGCGACTGATGGGGGTAGATAACCACTAGCTCCGCGAAGACGCAATCTTGATTGTGGCACATGTTTAAAGATATTCATGGGGCGACTGATGGGGGTAGATAACCACTAGCTCCGCGAAGACGCAATCTTGATTGTGGCACATGTTTAAAGATATTCATGGGGCGACTGATGGGGTTCGAACCCACGACCTCCGGAGCCACAATCCGGCGCTCTAACCAACTGAGCTACAGTCGCCACAAAATAATTTGTTGCTAAGGCAGTTTGCCATTTTTTGACCAATTTGAAAAGAGTTTTTGTTCTCTTCTTGATAAAGCATGCTTTGAATGAGAAAATACAAACTAAGATGAGTTTTTTAAATATATTAAATTTTTCACTAAGGCTAATTTCTGCCAAAAAAACGCGTAATTTTTTGGTTTCTTTTAGTGTTTTAATTGGCACAATGGTGCTTTTTTTGTTTTTTGTTTTTTCTGAAGGAATACAGGATTTTCTTTTAAGACCAATCCGCGAAACAACCAGTCCAGAAACTTTAATCGTAAGTAATGATTATTTTTCTTTGGGTTTTTTAGACATCAACCAGGGCAAAACTCTTGACCAAGAGGCGATTGATGAAATCAAAACTTTCCCTGAAGTTAAAAATGTTGCTCGTGTTTTGACACTTGATTATCCATCTTCGCTCAAAGTTTGGATGTTTGGCTTTACTTTTGAGACCGATACTCCTGTTTATGCTGTGGATAAAGAAATTTTTGGACTTGATCAACCTGATGAATTTAAAGAATTTATTAGAGGTGAAGATGAAATTATGGTTCCCATTGCTGTTTCTCCCTACATCATTGATGTTTTTAATAGTTCTTTGGCAGAAACTGTTAAGGAAATACCACATCTCAAAGCAGAAAATTTACAAGACAAAAGATTTCAATTAATCTTTGGTAAATCTACTGTTTTTACTCTCGGTGATACTGAGCCTATTTACAGAAGTGCACAAATTAAGGTTATTTCGCCACGCGCTCCTCCTTTAGGTGTTTCTATTCCTATAGAAACTGCTTTTGATGTTTCTGAAAAACTAGGAAGAAAAATAAACGAAAATCCTTCTTTTTCTCAGGCTTATATAGAAGCAAATAATGTTGATGAGGTTAAAAGTCTTCAAGAAAAAATTACTACTATGGGATTAAAAGCAAAAACTTTTGGTGAAGTTGGAGAAGAAATTTTGACATTAATTTTATCTTTACGCGTGACTTTGCTTTTAACCGCTACTCTGATTATTTTTGTTTCTCTTTTGTCTATGTTTTCTTTAATTTCTGTTTCTGTAATTGAACAAAAGCAGACTATTGGCATTTTAAACTCTATTGGCGCGCCAAAAGGGACTATTTTTGCTATTTTTATTACCCAGGGTGTTATTTTGGGTGCTATTGGTGCTTTTTTAGGTTTATTTATTGGTACTTTTTTTAGTATAGTCTTGGATAATTTTATTTTAAGTAAAATTCCTGATATTTCTATTAAGCCTGAAACATTTTTTCCATTATCACTTAATATATTTTTGTGGATTTTTGCAGTAGTGATTTTGGCCTCTTTTGTTGCTACGCTTTTTCCTGCTCGTAAATCAGCAAAAATTAGCCCCCTTGAAGCAATTGTGAACTAAAAAATCATCTATTTTATATAGATGATTTTAAAGCTTTTAAAATTTAATCCGAACTATTTTAAAGGTTAAGGTACTCTAGAAGTTTAACCAATATTTTTGATATTTCTCCTCTTGTAATTTCTCTGTCTGGCCTAAAAAGATTTTTATTATTTCCATAGCCTTCTACTAGTTGTCTATCAAAAGCCCAGGCAACATAAGGTGCAAACCAATCATTTTCGTCGACATCAATAAAAGGTGTGTTGGTATATTCTGCATCTATTCCTGCAACCATAAAAATTATTTTTAATGCTTCTGCTCTGGTTATCCCAGCTCCTGGCTTAAATAATTTTCCATTTTCATAACCATCTACCCAGCCTAATGCTTTTGCTTTTGCAACATAAGGCGCAAACCATTCGTCAGCTGGCACATCATTAAACGGCTTTTCCTCAAGGAAACTTGGCACTGAAACTCGGAAAGCTCTCATAACAGCTACTAACAACTCTATGCGTTGAATTGGGTCATCAAGTCTTAGCTCTCCAGTTTCTCCATCACCTGTTAAAACACCTCTATTAACTAATTTTTTTGCATAAGTAAATGCCCAATGGCCTTTGTCTTTTGCGCTAAATTCATCATCATCGTCGTCGTCACTACCTGTATCACCATCATCACCTGTGTCTCCATCGTCATCATCATCTGTGTCATCTGGGTCTTTTGGTAATTCTCCTTTTTTATCTAACTCTACAAAATAAGAACTTGTTTTTAAGCACTCCCTTCCTCCTGTGGCTGATAATGAAATATAAACTAGGCCATCTTCAAGGTTTAAACCACTTGTATCACCTTCTACCAAAAATGTACTATCTGATAACTCTCTAATGTTTAATTGCAATGCTTCGCCTTCAACAGAAATACTAATGCTTTCTTTATTGATATCATTACCTGTGACAATAAAACTTACTTCGTTTAAGCTGTTTAAATTTGCGTTTTTAATAGGTTCAATGTCAGAAAAAGATGGTGTATTTGCACCACCACAAACACCAATATCAGCACTACCTGTGCCACCTCTGTTGTTACTACTACCATAGGCTTCTGCATTAGTGACAAAACTAAAACACAAAACAAAAATGGAAATTGACAGGGCTATTTTGCAAAAAAATGTTTTCATTTGTTATTTAATTAAAGAGTAAATCTACAAGTTTTATAAGTATTAGAAAAAGAGTTTACCATTATTAAACACAATGTCTAATATTTGCAAGGATTTATTATTGACATTTTGTCAAATTGTTGTTTTAGTAAAACAACTACAAACAATATGGGAATATAAAATGGTTTTTTTAAGCCATTTTTTTATCAATGCTTAAATGCCCTTGTGCCAGTTAGCACCATTTTAATGTTTAGTTTTTTGGCACTTTCTAGCACTTCTGGATCACGAACACTGCCTCCTGGTTGTACTATTGTTTTTATTCCGTGTTTTGAGGCTAATTCTACAGAATCTGCAAATGGAAAAAACGCATCAGAAGAACAAATTGCTCCTTTTGCTTTTTCTCCTGCTTTTTCAAGGGCTATATCCATTGACTTTACTCTAGACATTTGACCTGCACCAATGCCTAAAATCGCTCTATTTTTTGTCACAGCAATTGCATTTGATTTTACATATTTAACAATTTTCCAGCTAAATAATAAATCTTTTACATCTTCTACTTCTGCTCCTTGTAAATCTTTTTCTATTAACATTTTTTCATCACGATCTTGAATTAAAAATCCACCCAAAACACTTCTGATGTCTTTTTGGTCTTGCACTGGTTTTATTTCACCAACCTCTAAGAGGCGTACATTTTTCTTTTTTTGTAATATTTCCAAGGCTTCACTGGCAAAACTTGGAGCAATAATAATTTCAAAAAATCCTGCTTGGGATATTTTTTCTGCTAATTCTTTTGAGCAAGGTCGATTGATTGCAATAATGCCACCAAAAGCAGACAAAGGATCGCCAGCGTGAGCTTTTTCAAAAGCCTCTTCTATTGTGTCAGCTTCCGCAGCTCCACAAGGATTAGTATGTTTTATGACTGCACAAAAGGGGTCGGAAAACTCAGTAGCCAATTCCAATGCCGCATTGCCGTCTAAAATATTATTAAAAGAAAGCTCTTTTCCGTGCAATTGCCTAGCATTAACAATAGATGGGCTAACATTAACTCCTAGGTTTTTGTAAAAACCTGCTGTTTGATGAGGGTTTTCTCCGTATCTAAGTTCTTGAATTTTTTCATTAAATATTCCTTTGAAATTTGGATCAAAATATTCAGCAATTTTTGAATCATATTGCGATGTTGTTTTAAAAGCAATTCCTGCTAATTTTTTTCGTGTTTCTAGTGTTGTTCCTCCTTCTTTTTCAATTTCCGCCTGCACTTCCTGCATATAATTTTTATTTGCTATTACGGTGACGCTATCAAAGTTTTTTGCTGAACTGCGAAGCATGGAGGGTCCGCCAATATCAATCATTTCTATTTTTTCCTCTTCCGCAACTTTGTCAAAAGGATATAAATCAATTAAAACTAAATCAATTGGTTTAATGTCATGTTCTTTAATAGTATTTTCGTGTTCTTGATTACCGCGCACATAAAGCAAGCCCCCATGAACACGTGGATGAAGAGTTTTCACCCTGCCATCAAGCATCTCTGGAAAACCTGTTAAGTCAGAAATATCTTTTACTTCAATATTATTTTCTCGAAGTAATTTTGCTGTGCCTCCAGTAGAGACTATTTCTGTGCCTTGATCGGCTAAAAATTTTACAAAATCAACAATGCCTTCTTTATTAAAAGCAGAAACAAGCGCTCTGTTTATTTTTTTAATCATTTCAGCAAAAAAATATGCTCAAATTTTCGCATATTTTGAAGAAAATTTACAGGGAATTATTAAACTATTTCTCTGTCAGTATCAACTCTGTGCAATAAGGTTGCCAATGGCTTGTTATTGTCATGATCAATTTTGTAGGGATCTCTAACTACTTGTGAAAATGGGCAATTTTTGCCTGCTTCGTCCCAAAAATCAGCACATGTCCCTCCGACTTTTCGCACACAACACATTACCCCCTCTCTAGTTTTTGCTCCTATTGCTTTTACTTTTTTACAAACACCAAACTGCTCAACACCAGTTTGTTTCATTAGCGCTAAAACTTCCGGATCTGTAATTTTATGGGGAAATTTTTCAAAAACTTTACGAAATGTGTGCATTGTAAGGCTAAATTTACTTTGATTTTAAAAAAATCCAATTTTTTGTCAAGTGCGCAATAAATTTGCTGTTTCTTCGCGATCATCACTTCCCCAAAAATAAGAACCTGAAACAACAACATTACAACCTGCCTCAATGGCTTGTTTTACTGTTTTATCATTAATGCCACCGTCTATTTGAATATCCATTTCTGGAAAACTTTTGCGTAAAATACGAACTTTTTCTAAAACTTCAGGCATGAAACCTTGTCCGCCAAAACCAGGATTTACGCTCATAATTAAAGCAAAGTTTGCCTCTTTAAAATCTTCTAAATAATCATCTAGACTTGTCTCTGGATTAAGCACTAAGCCTGCTTTTGCTCCTAGTAATTTTATTTTTTTTAAAATTTCTGTTGGATTTTTTACGGTTTCTGCATGAATAGATATCCAATGTGCACCTGCTTTTACAAAATCCTCAATATATTTTTCCGGATTTGCAATCATTAAGTGTGCATCAAAAATTTTATTGGTTTTTAAACACTTCAAAACTGGCGCACCAACTGTGAGATTGGGCACAAAATGACCATCCATTACATCAAAATGGAAACCATCTACAAAATCTTCTACAGAATTTATTTCCGCTTGCAAAGCACCAAAATCTGCAGATAAAAGTGAAGGGAAAAATTTAATTTGCATAATATATAATTCTAATAATAGAAATTGTTGCAACACTGCCCCAAATAATTTCTATAAAAACAGCAGAAAATGCTTTTTTGATAAAAATATCAGGAATATAAAAAAAAGCACCAATTAAATTAATGCTATGATAAACCACACTATGACTAGATAAAACATCAAAAGAAAGCAATACATAAGCAAGTACGAATAAGCATGCACCAAGCCAGCTTGATAATGAAATTAAATTCGCTTTTTTCATAGCTCAATCTCAGAAATTCGACGAGTATGACGCTCGCTTTCAGAAAAGGGTGTTTTTAAGAAAGTATCTACAATATCACGAGCCAATTCTTTACCAATAATTCTACCACCCAAAGCAAGCACATTAGCATTATTGTGTTCTTTTGCTAAATAAGCCATGGTTGAATTAATACATAATGCACAACGAGCCCCCTTAACCTTATTTGCTGCAATAGAAATACCTAAACCCGTACCACAAATTACAATGGCCAAAGTATTGTCCTCAACTGCTTTTTCTGATGCCATTCTTCCATATTGGGGATAATCCACACTAGCTTCAGAATTACAACCTAAATCAATAAATTCATAATCACTATTAAACATTTCAATAATGTCTTTTTTTAGTGCATATCCACCATGGTCGGAGGCTATGTAAACTTTTTTCATAATTAAAATAAAAATTTATTTACGATAATTTGGCGCTTCTTTGGAAATAAAAATGCTGTGAGGATGGCTTTCTTTCATTGCTGAGGCAGAAATTCGTACAAATTTTGCCTTTTTGTGAAGATCGCTAATTTTTTTAGCACCTTGATAGCCCATAGAAGAGCGTATTCCACCAACTATTTGAAAAACCTCTCCCCTCACGCTACCTTTATAAACTGTTTTTCCTTCAATACCTTCTGGCACTAATTTTTCTGCAACATCTTGACCATACCTTTCTGCGCTACCTTTTTTCATAGCAGATAATGAACCCATACCACGATAAACTTTAAAAGTTTTACCTTCTGAAAAAATCAATTCACCGGGCGCTTCTTTTGTGCCAGCCAAAAGAGAGCCGAGCATAACAGAACTTGCACCAGCAGCCAAAGCCTTTGCGGCATCACCAGAATACCTAATTCCACCATCGGCAATAAGAGGAATTTTGTGTTTTTGTGCCTCTTGTCCACACTCAATAATTGCAGATAATTGCGGAACACCAACCCCAGAAATAATACGAGTAGTACAAATTGAGCCAGGGCCAATACCAATTTTTACCCCATCTACACCAGCTTCTATTAACTTCTTTACTCCTTCTTTGGTGGCAACATTGCCAGCAATTACATCAATTTTTTTGTAATTCTTTTTTAGGTATTTGACCGTATCAATCACGCCTTTAGAATGACCATGTGCAGTGTCGACAACAAAGGCATCTACACCTGCTTTTGCAAGAAGTTTTGCCCTTTCTTTAATGTCAGAAGGACCAACTGCTGCAGAAACTGCCAACCTATTTTCTTTATCCAAAGTTGAATTTGGGAAATTTCGGTTTTTTTCAATATCACGACGAGTGACCATGGCAAATAGTCTGTCATTTTTGTCTAAAATAATTAACTTGGAATGTTTTGATTCTTCTAATAATTCTCTGGCTTCCTCTAGGGATATTCCTTCTTGTGCTGTAAAAAGATTTTTTCTTGGCGTCATGCGTTCTTTTACTTTCACATCACGATGACGATCAATAAAAAAATCATTGGCTGTTATTAGTCCAACCACTTTTCCGTTTGGTTTACCATCTTTTGTGATTGGAATTGCCTTAAAGCCAAGCTTTTTTCTTATCTCAAAAGCTTTTTCTATTTTTGCATCAGGTGGTAATACTTCTGGATTGCGAATAAAACCATTTTCAAAACGCTTTACTGTTGCCACCTCTTTTGCTTGCTCTTCTGGGGTTAAGTTTTTGTGAATTACGCCAATGCCACCAGCTAAAGCCATTTCAATAGCCATTAAACTCTCTGTGACAGTGTCCATAGCCGCAGAAACAAGTGGAGTTTTAATTTTAATATTCTTAGAAAAATAACTACTTGTATCAACGTCACGAGGCAATATCTCAGAATACTGAGGGACTAAAAGCACATCATCAAACGTCAATTTTAGGGACATTTCACTCATAATTTCAAAAAATAATTTCTAATATTTTCACTTAAAAATTCGGTTTAGTCAAATTTTTTTCTTAAATTTAATAATTTTTTGCCTATTATGAAGATAGTAAGTAAAATTATTAAAGTATTTTATTTTTTGAAATGAGAGTTTTAACAGGAATTCAACCAAGTGGTACGCCACATATAGGAAATTTATTTGGTGCCATGTTGCCAGTAATCAATCTATCAAAAGAACATGAGGCTTTTATTTTTATTGCTGACCTACATGCTATGACCACTGTTCATAGAGCCGAAGAATTAAGTAAAAATGTTCTAAATGTAGCAATAGACTATCTTGCTTTAGGCCTTAATCCGGAAAAAGCTGTTTTTTATCGACAAAGTGATATTACGGGACACACTGAGCTTGCCTGGTCGCTTGGCTGTCTTGCGCCAATGGGCTTACTAGAGCGTTGTCATAGTTATAAAGACAAAATAGCCAAAGGAATGGAGGCTAATGTTGGTCTTTTTTATTATCCTGTTTTAATGGCATCAGATATTTTGCTTTACGATGCAGATATTGTGCCTGTTGGCAAAGACCAAAAACAACATGTAGAAGTGACTCGTGATCTTGGGCAAAAGTTTAATAATAACTATGGAGATACTTTTAAAATACCTGATGTAAAAATATCAGAAGAAACTGGCATAATTCCTGGTATAGATGGACAAAAAATGAGTAAAAGCTATGGAAACACTTTGGAAATATTTGCACCTGAAAAAGATTTACGCAAAAAAATAATGTCAATTAAAACCGACTCAAAAGGAGTAGATGAGCCAAAAAATCCTGACGAAAACATAATTTATGCCATTGCAAAATTATTTATGAACTCCGAAGAATTGTCCTTGTTTAGAGAAAAATTTCTTAAAGGTGGCACAGGTTATGGCGACATGAAAAAAGAATTGGCTGACAAAGTGCTTGATTATCTAAAACCTTATCGAGAAAAAAGAGAAGAATTAGCAAAAAATCCTGAACAAGTAAAAATATTACTACAAAATGGAGCTCAAAAAGCTCAAAAAATAGCTTCTGAAAAACTGAATTTAATTAAAAAAAGAGTTGGGCTTGCAATTTAAGCCCTTTAACTTCAAAATATTTTTAGTTTAATTAAAAAATATGAAAAAAATTATTTCTTTATTATCTTTTTCTTGTCTAGCTTTTATGCTTGTTGCTCCTTTGGCTTTAGCTGAATGTGTTGATCAAGACAAAGATCGCTATTATGCCGATGATGGCACAGGTTGTACAAACGAAGATTTGCCTGCTATTGGCTCAAAAGGAATTGAGGAATATCGTTGCGATTTTCCTATTATTGATGCTGATGATCCTGCGCAGGTTGATGCTAACAAGGTTTATAACCCTGATATCACTGGTGGTACTGTAAAAGGTGCAGATATAAACCCTGGTGCTATTGAAAAAATGGACAATGGAATTGATGAAAATTGTGATGGCAAAGATGGTAATATTTCAATTGGAGGAAATTCAAAAGACTTAAGTGAAATAATTCAAAATGCAACTAATGTACTTGGTTATTATATCTTGGGTCCTATTTGTGTGCTTATTGTGACATGGGGCGGAATTATGTTTGCTACCGCAGCTGGCAATGAAGAAAAAATGTCAAAGGCTAAAAAGGCAATTATTGGCGCAATTATTGGTGGAATAATTGGCTTTTCTGCACCAAGTATTGTTAGTTATTTTTTGGAAAGATTTGCTTCATAAAAACATAAATAAATAAATTTGTATTAAAAAATCCGCCTTAGGCGGATTTTTTTTGTGGGCAACTCATAAGAAAGGGTTATTACTCACCGCAACAACCACCTCCACAGCCACCACCTTGATAGTCACAGCAACCTCCACCGCAACCACCGTCGAAATTAATTTTCATAAGGTGTATTTAAAAAGGCTTTTATTATTCTAAAGATTTTTTACAAAAAAACAAATCAATCATCTAAAAGATGACCCATTTTATCTTTTTTAGTTTTTAAATAATTCTCATTCTCTTTTGTTATTGGGGCTTGTATGGAAATTCTTTCTGTTATTTCAAGTCCATGCCCTTTAAGTCCAACTATTTTTTGTGGATTATTCGTTAAAAGACGAATTTTTTGCAAACCAAAATCCTTTAATATCTGGGCACCAATCCCATAATCACGAAGGTCACTTTTAAAACCTAATTCTTCATTGGCTTCAACTGTATCTAATCCCTGATCCTGCAAGTGATAGGCCGATATTTTGTTGCTCAAGCCCACACCGCGCCCCTCTTGGCTCATATATAATAAAACTCCAGTTTTTTCTTCTGCAATTTTTTGCATTGCTTGCTTAAGCTGAATACCGCAATCACAACGCAAAGAATAAAAAACATCACCGGTCAAACACTCAGAATGAACACGCACTAAAGGATTTTCTGCGTTCGCAAGATCGCCCATTGTTAAAGCAACATGGTTTTTTCCTGTGATTTGCTCCTCAAAAACATGAATACGAAAATAGCCAAAGGCAGTGGGCAAACTTGCTTCAGATATTTTTTTAACCAATTTTTCTTTTTGCCTTCTATAAGCCACTAAGTCGGAAATTGTCATCACTTTTACATCGTGTTTTTCAGCAAACTGAAAAATATCTGGCACTCTTGCCATCGTGCCATCATCATTCATGATTTCACAAATTACTGCCACGCCTTTAAATCCAGCCAATTTACAAAGATCAATTGAAGCTTCGGTATGACCACAACGCACTAAAACTCCACCTTCTTTTGCATTCAAAGGAAAAACGTGTCCTGGACGAACAAAATCCTTTGCCACAGAACTTTCGTCAACAATTTTTTGAATTGTGTAAGCACGGTCACCAGCAGAAATACCAGTATCAACACCCTTCCTTGCATCAACAGAAATAGCAAAATTACAAGTATCTTCATCAGCCTTTTCTGTCATTGGATGAAAGTCTAGCCTGTCAGAAATAGGTTTCTCAACAGGAGTGCAAACAAGCCCCCTAGCGTGTTTTGCAAAAAAATTGATTATTTCTGGTGTAATTTTTTCACCAGCCACCATTAAATCTCCTTCGTTTTCACGATCCTCATCATCAACAATTATAATTGGCTTTCCTGCCTTCACCTCTGCTAAAGCTTCTTCTATGGAAGCAAATTTTTCTTTCACAGTTTTTCAAAGAGTCTCGAAAATCTTGCCACGCAAAAATAAAAAGTGCAAGGCGTTAGATTATATATTTAAATCTCGCGGATTGTGAGCATGTTTTTTTGCCTCTTCGGCACTAATTTTTCCTTCTTTTACTAATTTTTCCAAGGCCTGATCAAGCGTGTGCATGCCTTCTCGCATGCCAACTGAAACTGCTGAGGGAATTTGAAAAATTTTATTAGTACGAATTAAATTACGAATAGCTGGTGTGCCAAACATTATTTCAAAAGCAGGAACTTGTCCTGGCTCATTTTTCTTTTTACATAAAACTTGCGAAATTACACACTGAACAGACTCAGAAAGCATAGTGATGATTTGTTGTTTTTTGCCTGTTGGAAAAACATCAATAATTCTGGTAATTGTTTTATGTGCACTTGAAGTATGCAAAGTGCCAAAGACTAAATGTCCTGTTTCCGCGGCGGTGAGTGCCAAAGAAATAGTTTCCAGGTCTCTCATTTCACCAATCATAATTACATCGGGGTCTTCTCTGAGTGCAGATTTTAGAGCTCGATAAAACGAATTAGTGTGTCTGCCAACTTCTCTGTGATTTACTAATGCTTTTTTTGATTTGTGTAAAACCTCTACTGGGTCTTCAATTGTTAAAATGTGTCCATCATGCTCTGTATTAATCATGTCAACTAAGGTTGCTAGCGTGGTTGATTTTCCACAACCAGCAGGTCCTGTCACTAAAACAAGCCCTTTTCGTAAAGCCTTTATTCTTTTTGCGCTTTCTGGTAAACCTAATTCTTCAAAACTTTTAATATTATCAGTAATTAAACGAAAAACACCCGCAGGACCAGCCAAGCTCATCATGGCATTACAGCGATATCGCTTCTTTTCGGGATCAACATAGCTATAATCAATGTCATTTTCTGCTGTAAATTCTTTTTTTGTTTCTTCGTCCATTGTTTCATAAATCAAAGAAAAAACATTTTCTTCTGTTAAATTTTCATAACCAGGAATTAAAAATATTTCACCATATAGTCGTATTTTAGGAGGACTATTGGGAGCAATATGTAAATCAGAGCCATGGTTTGCGCGTACATATTCAAAAAGTGCTTTTGTGGAAACTTCTCCTGTGCCTGTTGGCAAATGATCACCATCTATCACTGCTTGTTCTGGTTCATTGAAAACAATTCCGCCAGCACCCATTTCTTCGGCTGGTGTATTAAAGTGAATTCCGCCTGCATTATTTTCTTGGTTAATCATAAGGACTTAAACTGTTCAAAGCTTGGTTTATTAACAGCATGGACAATTGCTTCTTCATATGAGACCTCCTTGTTGCTTAATAATTCAAATAAATTTTGGTCTATTGATTGCATGCCTACGTCATGCCCACTTTGTATGGAAAGAGGTATTTGATGAACCTCATTCTTTCTAATTTGGTTTCGCACTGCGTCCGTACCAATTAATATTTCAAATGCACCTGTTCTACCGCCGTCTACTTTTTTTAATAATGCTTGTGCAACTATAAATTTCATTGAGTCTGCTAACATAGAGCGAATTTGATCTTGTTCTTCAGCAGAAAAAACATCAACAATTCTGTTAATTGTTTTTGCTGCACTGGCAGTATGTAAAGTGCCAAAAACCAAAGCACCTGATTCCGCAGCGGTAAGCGCCAAGGAAATAGTTTCCAAGTCTCTCATTTCTCCTACCAAAACCACATCAGGGTCCTGCCTTGTCACCACCCTCAAGGCAGAAGCAAAAGATTTAGTGTGCTTACCAACTTCTCTGTGAGTAATAATTGACTCTTGTGGCTTATGAACAAACTCAATTGGATCTTCGATTGTCACAATATGTGCTTTTCTTTTTTTGTTAATAAGATCAATTATAGCAGCCAGTGTTGTTGACTTACCACTTCCTGTTGGTCCTGTCACAACAACTAAGCCTTTTTGTAAATCAACAATTTTTCTTAAGACTTCTGGCAATCTGAGTTCGTCAAAAGTAATAATTTTGGACGGAATAATTCTAAAAACTGCATTAACTCCTTTTGTTGTCAAAAAAGCATTAACACGAAAACGGGCAACTCCGGGTATTTCAATTGCATAATCTAAATCTTTTTCTTCTGCAAAAATATTTTTTTGCTCTTCGTTCATTGTTTGTTCAATCAGTCTTTTGCTGTCTTCAAGGCTCAAAATTGGCAAATCATCTTGCGCCTCTGTTGTGCCATGCAAACGAAAAATTGGCTTTTCTTTGGTGCTAATGTGAATATCAGAAGCACCTAACTCATATGCCTTATTTAATATCTCAAAAATATCTAAGTTCATTTTGTTTTTGTATTAGATAATAATACCGAAAAACAGCTTTTATTGCAAGAATAAAGTATTTATGAAACAATACCAAAGAAGTAAAAACACCTAAAAAATGAAGAAAAAAATTATAATTATTTTTGGAATAATATTTTCACTAACTTTGCCTGCTCAAGTTAGTGCTAAATTTTTTACCGATGTTAGCCCAGAGCACACAAACTTTACTGCAATTACTTATTTAAGTGATCAAGGAGTGCTGAACGGCTTTTCTGATGGCAGTTTTAAGCCAGATCAAAAAGTAAATCGTGCTGAGGCATTAAAAATTTTAATTCTTGGCTCTGGACTTGAAGCAGAAGGAATTCCTGCGGACAAACCTTTTCCAGATGTACCAAGGGATGAGTGGTTTAGCCCTTATGTTTTTAAGGCTAAAAACCTTGGCGTTATCAAGGGAACTGCTGAGGGATATTTTGAGCCAACCCGCACAGTAAATCGTGCTGAAGCATTAAAAATGCTAATTCTTGTAAACGGAATTCAGCTTGAACAACCGGAAAAAAGTCCTTATTTAGATATTGGTGCTGATGAATGGTTTGCGTCTTATTTTGCTTTTGCAAAAAATAATAATTTTTTTGACAACCCAAACTACGCCCAACCTGCAAAGGATATGACCAGAGGAGAGCTTGCGGAAATATTTTATAGGCTAGAAAAATGGAAAGAAAATGATCATCCGGACGAAGGTGGCGCCAGTTATTTAGCCGATTTTTTCGAAGGTCGTAATACAGCCAATGGAGAAGTTTTTGATCAAGATAAATATACCGCTGCTCATCAAACCTTTCCTTTTGGCACAAAAATACTCGTCACAAATCAAGACAATAATAAGTCTGTTATAGTTAAAATAAATGATAGAGGGCCCTATGCAGAAGGAAGAATTATTGATCTCTCAGAAATAGCTTTTGAGGCAATTTATCCTCTTTCTCGTGGTCTTGCTAATGTGCGACTCAAAGAATTGCCCGAAGATACACCAGCAGGCATACCAACCAAAGAAATTTGCCAAATAAATACAGAAAATGATTTATTGGAAAAAGATTTTTTTAATAACTTAATTTTGGATAATGATATTCCAAAAATATTTAGAAAAAATGAAATTTATACCATAAAAGGTGAACTAGGGTCGGGTGTTGTAGCTGATGAAGTGACGGTTTTTATTGATAAAAAAACATATTCAGGCCTTGTGTATAACAATAGTTTTGAAGTGCAAATTACTTTTAGTGATGAAGCTGGTGAACACGAAATTGCAATGATCCCTGGCACAAGCGGTCAAAGCAAAATAGGCTCTATCACTGTTTATGATCCTATTTGTGAACCAAACTTTGAGGAACAATCACAAAGTAAACCTGCTAATTTTGTTATTAAAAATATTAATGGCAAAGCAATTTTTTCTTGGGAAGATGATTGGAACCAGCTCTTTAGGCTCAGATTTACACAAGAAAATGAAACAATAGAGATTTTTGTTAATAATCAAAACTCATTTCAAACACCAACTGAAATTTTTGAGAATTTTCAGGAAGGCTTTATGACAGTAGAAATTGCTGGCGCACCCCTTGAAAACAGCCTTTCTAATAGCCAAAATAAAACATTTTCTGATGCAGTAAGTGTTGATTTTTATGCTGTAATTGAGCATGAAAGAATAGTTGAAGAACAAATAAACAACCTCAACCTGCCTCCTTATTATGTTCAAAATCAAAACTTAAAAATATCTGGAACAAGCCCTGTAAACCTCAAAGAAAATGCAACAATTATAACGCCTAGTGAAAAAATTATTGACGTACCCCTGAGTATTGATGGTAATGATTTTGTTTTTAATTACGCACCAACAGAAGTAGGAACTTATATTATTGAAATCAATGACACTGGTGGATTTGCAATTATTAACGCACCTGTTGTACAAAAAGGATTTGTGCCACTATTACCAGATTATCGTGTGTCTGAACCACAAGATCCTCTTGAAAACATAAATCTTAGCGCAGATCGAAGAATATTATTATCTATGGTTAACTCTTCCCGAGCAAAGGCTGGCCTGACCAAAGTTGAGCTTAATGATAATTTAAATGCCTTAGCTCAATTCAGAGCAAGTGACATGCAAGAAAGAAATTATTTTGCCCATACAGACCCTGATGGCAAAGACGCAAATGATTATCGTGTTGAACATGCAGTAAAAAC
The DNA here is from genome assembly GCA_963664295.1 of Candidatus Altimarinota bacterium. Classification (GTDB taxonomy): domain Bacteria; phylum Patescibacteriota; class Gracilibacteria; order CAIRYL01. The sequence goes on along the minus strand of OY760935.1, from coordinate 1,019,727 downwards.
CGGTGTTTTTGAAAATATTGCCATGGACATAAACCTTAGCCTTGCTCATAATGGCTTAATGCGTAGTCCTATTCACAGACGCAACATTCTTAATGAAAACTGGCAAGAAGTTGGCATTGGCTTAGCAAAAAGAGAAAGCGGGGAAATTATTGTTGTTGAACTTTTTTCCGAAGAACCGTTTGATAACAACAATTTGGCTTCTTATAGAGATCAAATTTTAAAAACTGTAAATGATATTCGCAATAACCCCTTAATACCTAATGTAAGCCTGCAGAGCATTGCTCAAAGTTGGTCAAAAAAAATGAGCGACTCTGATTTTTTTGATTTTAGCTCATCAGATGGTGACTCTTTACAGAGCTTGCTGGAAAATGCTGGCATACAAACAAAATCCAGTGCCTTAATTTTTAAAGTTGAACAATTTAGCTCTTTAATAAGCTCTTTTTCTGAAATAAAAATTAATCTTAATAACCAAGAAAGTGATAATATTTTACTAGAAGAAAATTGGCAAAATCTTGGTGTTGGTATTTATGGCAATGAAGTTGGTCAAATTTCTGTCACTATTATTGTTAGTGAATAAGTTTATTTTCTTGATATTTTGGCTTTTTTAAGGCATAATATAAAGAAACAAAAATAAAAAAATGAAAATACAGGAAGCAATTGACTACATTGAAAAATTTGAGGTCTCTGAAGACCTTGAAAAAGCTTCGCGCTCCATAAAAGAAAGCTTAACAAGTATTGATAAAAATAATTACGAAGAATTAGGTGTACATTTTTATTATTTACTAAGAATAATGCTTAGAGGGCATATGCTTTTTGAAAAAGACATAGCAAAATACTATTATCGCAAAATGTCTGAAAACTTCAAAAAACAAGAAGAAAAATACAAAGAAAACTTAAAAAATTCTGAAAAAACCGAAGTAGTAAAAATGCAATTAGATGTTTTTTATCAAATGATGGAGAGGTATTTTTCGTCATTAGAAATAATTTATGCGAAAAAAAATTTTCCAGAAGGAAAACAAAGGTCATACTCAGAAAAAATGGATTACCGCAAAAGAATGCATCTTTTTCGTAAACAATATGGAAAATATTTAGGATATAAATTTCTAGCCATTGCCTCAGGTTATGGAACAGACTTTAGGCGCTGGGGACAAATTAGTGTTATTTTTGTGCTAATTTTTTCAGGACTTTACGCATTTTTTGACAATTTTGTTTCACCAGCCATAGAAACCAGCCATTGGTATGATTATTTTTATTTTTCAATTACAACTTTTACAACGCTTGGTTTTGGCGACATAGCACCACTAAGTGTGATTGCCAAAATATTAACCAATATTGAATCTTTTGTTGGTTTTATTATGCTTGGTGTTTATATCAATTTAATTCAGAAGAAAATTCTTTAAAAGAATTGTTAGGAATAATAATCAAAAAACCACCGCCCGCAGTTTCATTTGCTTCCAATAAAACCTCCCAAGAATAAGGAAATTTTTCTCCTCTTTTTGTACCAACATCATTGGTAATTGCCTGATTTTTTGTGTAACCAATAACAGTTAGCATGTGATAACCCGGATGTTGATAATAAGGATTATGCAAGTCCTTTGCAGTAGTGGGCATAATTATAGGTATGCCCATGGTGATTATTTTTTTTATTAAATCTTTGTCTGAATTCTCAAAAAAAACTACTTGCTCATCATTAAACCCAAAATAATCTCTAGCAAAAATTCGTAAGTCTTCTTTTTTTATATCTTTATGGGTGCCAAAGTTTTTTTCTTGCCATTTAATCATGTCTAAAAGTTGTTCATGGGCAACTTTTGGCTCAATTATTTTGTTGTCAAAGTATAAAACTGCCTGCAAAACTGCTGCCTCTTCACAACTATTATCATGGTATTTCCAGTGCTCTTCATCTTGAAAAGGATTTTGACAAACAAAAGGCACTTTGAGTAATTTTTCTTCTGAAACATTGTCTGGCAAAGATTGCAACAACTGCTCTTTTGGGCTGAGTTCTTTCTCTTGCAACTCGTTATATTTTTCTATTTCAATTTCTGTAAATTCTTCTGAATTTATTTGTTCAATTTCTTTTTTTGCATAAAATAAACTAATTTTGTCTTTATAAACAAATAAAGATCCAAAAATAGCTCCTAATAAAAATAAAATAATAAATTTTTTCATTATTTTTTCTTAAATTTATTTTCTAAATAAATAAAAACCCTGTCCAACTCTGGTAATTTGAGCAAAAAAGCGCCAAAAAAATAAACAAAAACTCCGCCTGCAACGGATAAGACAAAGTTAATTTCTGACGAGAAATAAGAAATATTTTTAATAAAATAAACACAAATCATCATTAAAAAACTTAAACACAAAATCGGTAAAACTTTTCGCATAAACCTTAAAAACGGGAACTTAATTTCGTGCAAACTTAAGCTGGTTATTAAGAAGAAAAGTTGTAAAAATATCGCACCCAAAAACATTATTCCAAAGGTGGCAACACCTAATTCTTGATAAAACAAAAATGATCCTACTGAAAAAGAAAGAAAAAATATTATTTGACCAAACATTGGAAAAAGTGTGTTTTTGCGCGCCAAAAAAGCACGAGCAAATAAATGATTTAAACTTTCCAGAGGAATAGCAAGCGCCATAAGCAATAAAACAGAATTAGCCAAAAAAGCGTCGTGTTGGTCAAATTCACCGTGAACAAAAAATAGCTCAATTAATTCTTTAGAAAGAACAAAAAGACCGAAGGCAGAAGGCATAGCAAGAAAAAGAATTTGTCTGGCGCTTTTTTCTGTTCTGTTTATAAATTTTTCATCATTTTTTTCAGCCGCAAACTCGGCTAAAAACGGAAAAACACCTGTAGCAAGTGCAATTCCAAAAATAGAAACTGCAAAGCTTTGCAAATCACGAGCAAGGTTGAATGCAGCAATAGAGCCCGCTTCCATAAGCCCTCCCAACCAATTCACACTCCACAACATACCCTGAAAAGCAAGTAATCCTATAGTTTTTGGGATAGCTAAAATAATTACTTTTTTAAAATTCGGCGCATTAAAATCAAAAGAAGGACGCAAGGAAAGATTGGTTGTGAAAAAATCAACAACTCTCAGGCTCATGTGCAAAAAGGCACCAAATACAGCTCCCCACGCTAGGGCAAAAATTCCATATTTTTCTGCTAAAAAATAAATTCCCAACAAAATTCCTGTGTTATATAAAATTGGCGAGAGAGCAAAAGACAAAAACTTTTTCTTAGCAATCAAAATCGAGCCAAGGCTATTAGAAACTCCAAATAAAACAGGAGATAAAAGCAATATGCGCATTAGTTTTATTGTTAATTCTTGTTGTGCTGGCTCAAGTTGAACAAAAATTGACTTAATTAAAAAAGGAGCGAGAAAAAAAGCAATAATGGCCACAGCAATTACAATTGTGTTCATTATGCTAATAAAAGCATTCATTAGTTTTTCACTATCTTCTTTGGATTTTTTTGTAGTATCTACAAAAACAGGCATCAAAACACCACTCACAGCACCAGCAATGAATAAATTCAAAATAAAATCAGGAATTAAAAAAGCTGTATAATAACTATCTGTATTTAGGCTAGCGCCAAAATAATGAAAAAGCATTAAATTGCGTACAAAGCCAAATAAATAGCTTAGCACACTTGCTAGGGCAATAACAAAAGCGCCTCCACCAGCTCCCATTGGTTTAAATAATCTTTTTATTATTTTCACGCAAAAAATTTTCTCACGAATTTAGTGCTAAAGCCAGAGCAACAAAAACCCGCTAAATTTATAGCGGGTTTTTAAATTACAATTTAATAATTAATTATTGCAAAACTACATCATCGATGTCACCAACTCCGTTCACTTGAAAACGAATTAACTCAAGATAATCAATGTCGCCTGTTGCGCCAAAGTTAACATTGCCAAGGCCTGCACATGTTTCAAGGTCATCTTCTAAGTTGCGAGTAATAGTATCAAAATCAGTTAAACTCCAAGCTGTTTCGCGGGCACCAATGTTAATATAGCAATATTTATCTTTTTGAATATAACTAGCATTGCTTGTGCTACGTGGCATATAAACAATATATCTATATGTTTGCGCACCACCTTTATTTACCCTAATAAGAGCACTGAAACGGAAATCATTATGTGGTAAATCAGTTGGATCTCCTCTCCATCTCCATTTCCAACTCAAAATTTTATTATATGGATTTTTGTACCAAGGATCATTGCCGTCATTAGCAAACAATTTAAATACTGCCAAAGCAGAAGGGTTGCGATCTGGTGAGCCATCGTTAGGATCATAATTACCCTCAAGGCGAACATAGTCACCATCTCCATCTGAGATATTATCTACCGTCACAGCAGTCACTACTCCATTTACTGAAGGTTCACTGCTTGTCTGCCAACGATTTACAGCATCCGCAGAGCCGTCCTCATAAACAAACTCTGGCAATTCTCTAAGAAGTTTTACATTATCAATATAAATATCTTCAGAGCGTGCAGAAAAATAAATAACTTCGCGCAACTCAATGCTATCACCATAAATATATTTTAAATCTTCTTCTAAGTCCCTAACAATAGTTCTCCAATTGCCATCAGCTGTAAAATATCCAAGACCAATGTGTCCATAATTTGGTTCAGGGAATGTGTCTAAACGATCATAATTTTGATGACCATAAACAATGGTTTTTTCGCCCTGATTGGTATCTGTTTTTACGATAATGTAATAACCATGAGTAGTTTTCATATCAAACTGAAGCACCTCTTGTCCATCATTCTCCCACGAATCTAAGTCCTGCAACAATCTTGTGCCGTTATACATAATGTTGCCTGTGAAATTGATAACGCCATCAACAGAAATAGCAGTAGCACCTGCTGGATTATTGTCATAAATAATCCAATCAGAATTAGTGCTACCATTTGAATAAACAGTTTCAGGAAAAGCATAATCAGATGATGAGGAGGTATTGCCAGGGGTGGCAAGGTCAGCAATTCCGTTGTCCAAACCATAACTTAACTGTGATGTAAACCAATTATCAGGATCAGATCCGTCTCCAGGGTTCCATTTTCTATGCATAGAAGCATTTGCAACTGCATTGCCAGCAAAAGGAGTACCACTTGCGTCATCTGCAATATCAACAAGTGTATTGCTTGATGTGTCATACAATTTTAATTGTAAGTCAGAATTTGCGAGCAAAACCTCTGGGGCTTCCATGTCTGGCGTGACGTTTAATGCTGAATTAGAAGATGTTTTGCTGTAATTAGCAACTAAAAAATAACCATGCGCAGGAATTGTTTTTCCATTAGGTATGTTAACCATTACAATTTCATTTCCACTTGAATATCTGGTAATTTGAAAACCTGAAAGATCTATTGCTTGATCAGTAGTATTACGAAGCTCAATCCATTCGTCATTATCGTTCACAGAAGAACCCATCCACATAATCTCGTTAAAAACCACACTGCCAACTGCTACTCCCTCTACAATTTCCACACTACCACTATTATTAGTGTTATTACTGGTATCGGGATCCGCAATGCTAGAGCTAATTTCTGCACTTGCATCAGCTGTGCCAACCACATCAGCAATAACAGTATATTCAACAGAGCCTGCTTGATTCTTTGCTGCTTCTGTAATTTGACAAGTGACTTTATCACCATCATCTAAACAGCCAGCTGGCAAAGAGTCAACACTAACTAAACTTTGATCGTAATCATCAATAATAACTGTGTCTTTTGCTTCAATAGGACCATCATTATAATAATCCAATGTATAAGTTATAGTAGTGCCTAATGCAGCACGATTTGTGCTAGCCGAACGAGTAATACTTAAGTCAGCTTCTGCTCTTTCAACTTTTGCAAAATAATAAACTATAATTGCCTTTGTAGCACCTCCTCGAAATGTGCCAGTGTCAATTTGATCTCTATCACCAAAGGCAAGCCCATTACCAAAAAGAGAGCTGGCATCAGTAAAGCTATCCCAAGTATTCCAACCTGCAACAATTGGCCCTAAATATCTTAAACGAACAGGACCTGAATTAGAATTAACTGTTGCAGTATCACCAATAGTAAGTGGGACTGTATTTGAAGCACTAATTTCACTTGTCACATCCATTGTGTTAAAAGGTTCAGTCACAAATTGACCCACTTCATTTTCATAAAAATCTAGAGCTTTAATTTTTACATCATTTGCAGTAGTGTTGTTTTCATCTGGATCACCATTGTTGTGGAGAAAATTTTTAAAATAAAGAGTATCACCAACATCAACATTAACTGAATCAGAGTATGCATCAAGATCATAGGTATCCTTGGCAACTAATAAAAACCTGCGAGAGTCCTGAAAACCAGTTGTACTAATATCCGTATAATTATTAAAAGAGGGATAGGTTAATCCAAAAGGATGAGAAACAGCAGTAATGCCGTCTCCATGCACAGTTCCTGAGGTTTGCGGATAAAAATCTGCTACCGCAACACTTGCAAAAAGGGCGAATGCACTAACTGTGCTTATAAATTTAACTAAAAATTTGCTTGTTTTCATGGTGACTTATTAAAATTAAAAGATTGTTTTTTAGAAAATATTGGGAAAAGGTTTTAATTTTCTGTAATTTTTCAGTTATTGTCAAGAAAAAAATTATTTTCTTTATTCAAAAGGTGTAAATGGTGGTGTAGTTGGTTGATTTGGATCGTTTGGATCTCCAGGGCCTACTGGTGGAGTGCTAGGATTTTCTGTGTCTTGTCCATCTCCAGGAGTTACTGGTGGAGTGCTAGGATCACCTGAATCTTGTCCATCTCCAGGAGTTACTGGTGGAGTGCTAGGATTTTCTGTGTCTTGTCCATCTCCAGGAGTTACTGGTGGAGTGCTAGGATTTTCTGTGTCTTGTCCATCTCCAGGGCCTACTGGTGGAGTGCTAGGATTTTCTGTGTCTTGTCCATCTCCAGGGCCTACTGGTGGAGTGCTAGGATTTTCTGTGTCTTGTCCATCTCCAGGAGTTACTGGTGGAGTGCTAGGATTTTCTGTGTCTTGTCCATCTCCAGGAGTTACTGGTGGAATACTAGGATCACCTGTGTTGCTTGGATCATTTGGAGTAACATTTGGGTCACTACCAGGGTTTCCTGGGTCTGTGTCGTCTTTAGGATTAACATTTGGGTTGCTACTAGGATTTCTTGGATTTTGTCCTTCTGAAATTGTAATTAAAAGTGTTTCTGTTGTTGAATTACCATATTCATCAGTGACAACACATTGCAATGTAGCACTACCATTTCCTGAGTCAGGAGTTGAGAATTTAAGACTCACTTTGTGTGGCTCACCTACAAAATGTTGCCAATAAGCGATATTGCCACCATCAAAACCTGTAGAGCTAACAATTTTAAAATCATAACTTACAATCTTGTCTCCCTCATAATCATATGCTGAAGCAATGTACTCTTCTGCTTTTCCTGGAACCGTTCTGTTTGCACCAATAATCATTACCCCTGGACCCTCATTTGCTTTTTCTGTTTTTTTAATAGCCATAGTCGCTTTTGGCTTTGGATCAATATGTCCTAAGTGAGTAAAAACTGTTTGTCTTAAGCTGTCTATCGCTGAGGCTACAACTGGTTTTACTGACTTTTCTTTAGAGCCACCCAAAGGAATGCTTACGCCAATTTGACCATAATAATTATCAGGCTCCATAACCATATCGTCTGTTATATTTGTTGCTCCACCTTCAATATTAAGTTGAGCTTTTTCAGTAAGATTAATCCCCAAGTTAGCCTTAATGCTGTCTTGAATATCTGTGTGTCTGGTCTGTACACCTGCTTGCCAACCTTTAGCTCGCACTCCGGCTGATAATTCATAATAATTGGCACCCATTTCTCCTGCAAACTTCCACTGGGTTTTTCCACTACTTTCAACAGAAGCTCCTACAACAGGAGTTGTAAAATCTTCACCATTATCTGTTAATTTATATCCTGTAGGCTCATCAAAGTTTAAGCTTTCATGCAAAACTCCAACATTAGAATTTGCTGTCCAACCTCCGCCAAGCTGAAAGGGGTTGCTAATAAGATTAACTTTGCCAAACTTTTCAGTTGCACCTTCTGCTTTTACATCATATTTAAACAAATCTCCATTATCAGCCCTAAAAGATGCACTTCCAGCATCTTCACTTGATGTTTTTTCATAACCAAGCGTAACTTCTGCTCTCTTAACTGGTCCTGAACCAAGGTTTACTCCTAAATGAGACCCAACACCTGTTTTTGTGTGTTCAGTTTCAAATACATGATCACCATTTGGCAAACTTAAAGCTGATTTTAATTTGCCTTTAGCAAACATGGCTTTTACTGCTAAATCAAAATTATCTGAAAAATAACCAGCGCTAGGGCTTGCATAGGCATTATCACTTGCATAACCTGCTTCAGCGCCAATAGCAAAATGATCACCGCCGGCATAGGCCTCGCCATGAGAGCCTACTTGTCCATTAAAATAACTAACCCCACCGCCAACTAAAACATTACCATTAAAAAATGTTCTTTCTGTTTGTGGCATGTTTACAGGATCCAATCTTCTTTCCATTTGACCTGGTATATCGTCATTTTCGCCTGGTACAATAATTGTTGCAGAATCTACTTTTGTTGCTGTGCCAATATCTGCTCTAATAATTTCTTTTGCTTGAGGTCTTGCTTGTGGCAAGTTTGCTTCTTTTACTGACGCTGATGCTCTTAATTTAATTTCACCACTATTTTCAACTACCTCTATTTGTTCTGTGTTTTGAGGAGGATCAATGTGCGTCTCTGTAAAGCTAGCTGTTTGAGTTGAAATGTTTTGCGTTGCTGTCCTTACTTGCCAGCCTGGTTCTAAGTAATTAGGATTATTAAAATCACCATATCTTGTCCAGCTAACCCCGCCATTCATGCTAATTTCTAAGTCATCTAAAGAATTAGCCCCTGGCATTCTATCTAACATCTTAAAAAGGTAATCACCTTTTTTAACAGTTTCGGTCTGGTAATCATTACTTATTATTGGCGCACTTTGCTGAGCGCCATCAGTAGCCACTAACCAACCTGGCTGAATAGCATATTCATTTATTTTTTCAGCACTAGTCCATGTTTGACCTCCGTCCTCACTAACTTGCAAATTCTGCCAATTATCTACACTCATTTTGTCAGCAATTTGCCCCAGCGTATCACCTTCTTTAATTTGTTCAGCTTTTACGCCACTACTCAAGGTAGTACTTTCTGAAGCAAGTGCGGAGTCGCCAATATTGTCTAAACCATCTGCCAAACCTGCAAAAGCATTTTGCAAAGCTTTTGCAAAATCACTATCGCCTAAGTCCAAGTCGTTTAATTCACTAAAAAAATCAGATACCGCATCAGTGATGATGCCACTATTAACAGAAAGAGTAGCCATAGTTAACATTGCCACTTTTGCCACTTTTTTTGCTTTAGGTTTACGCAAAAAACCTTTAACTTTCGAAAGAAATCCTTTTTTTGTTTTTTGCGCTTGTTCCGATTCTTCAAGTGTATCAAGAATGCTATTAAGCGCATCTTCAATTATAGGCAACTTATCACCAAGTATTTCAAAAGCTTTTTGTTCTTTTGCTTTTAGGTTCAACTTGCCGTCTTTCGCGTTTTGTGTAACACCGCGCAACAACAACAAATGAGTCATTATAGGTTGCAAGTCTGCTTCCATTTTTTTTGCAGAAACATTTCCTGCTTTCAATTTTGTTTCTAGGCCTTTAAATGAATTCAATATTCCTTGTTGGCTAGCTTTGATGCTAGCCTCGCTTTCTTCTTTTTGCTCAATTTCTACGCCTACTTTTTTAAGTGCAGAAAAAATAGCACCGTGCAAACGATCGCCTTTTTTTAATAACTTAAGAAGCCTTTCATTGAGCACTTCTGATTTTTTATTTGCTTTTACCAAACGATCTTCATATTCAGCATATTTTGGGTCATTAACCCCAACTTCTTCCATTGCTTTTTGAAGAGGAATTATTGTTTTATCAAGTTCATGTATTTCTTCATGTAGCTCACAAACAGCAAGTGCTCTTGAGTTATATAAATAAACATTATTTAACATACGAGACCTTTTGTCTCTTGGTACGCAATAACGAATAGCGTGTGCTATCTCACCTGCATTAAGCGGTGTTAATGTTGCTAAGCTTAATTTACCCATTGCAACAGACAATACGCCCTCTTTTGCTTTAATTTTATGAACATTACTCCTATTAACTTCTCCTGCAATTGCTTGCTTATTTTTTGGGTTATCTAAATCAAGATCACTTACTAATGTTGTAAAACCATTTTGGTTTAATAATTTTTGTAATCTCTCGCTATCTTTTTCTTGTGCTTTTTTTGCTTTTTCATAAGCTCTTTGTGCGTTTTCTAATTCAGCTTTTACCTGTTTTTGATATTTCGCAGGCAAACTATTGTTTGTTAATTTTTGCTCTGCTTCTAAAAGTCGAGCCTCTGCTTGTTCTAATTTTTCATCACTTTCTTGAGCCTTATTACTCACAAAACAATATCTTTGAGCCAATTTTTTTTGCTGATCAGTTAATGACGCCGTCTTATCCTCAACAAGACTAGGCAAAACAGCAAGCTGTCTTTCAACACCTAATGATGTTTTTGCTCTTTCTCTTTCAACGGTTATTTCAGCAGTTGCCATTTCTGAACTAATACCACCCTCAATAGAGCGCAAATTTTCCTGTTTTTTTTGGGTACCAGCTGATTCCCAACTATCAACAGGTCGTTTATTAGCTGTATTTTTCATGTCCTTATACTAAAGGATTGTTATTTTTTACTTTTTTTTTATATTTGTCAAGTAAATTTTATTCTTTTGGTTTTTTTGTTTTTATGACACAATTTAAAGACCTATAACTGTCCATGAAAATAGCAATTGTACATGAGCTTTTGATTAAACTAGGTGGCGCTGAAAGAGTGGCCAAAATTTTTAGTGAAATGTTCCCAAAAGCCCCAATATACACTCTGCTTTATGATGAAAAAAAGTGCGGACAGGATTTTCCAAAAGAAAAAGTTAAAACAGCCAAAATAAATGAAAGCTATAAGTTTGGTGTTCCTCTCTCTTTTTTGCGCACAAAAATGCCAAAAGCAATAGAGAGTTTTAATTTTAATGATTACGACTTAGTAATTTCTTCGTCTAGTGCTTTTGCGCATGGAATTTTAACCAACACAGACACAAAACACCTTTGTTATTGCCACTCTCCCATGCGTTATGTTTGGGACTATTATCATCAAGTAGCAGATCAACAAGCAAAAAAAAGCATATTTGGTAGGCTAAAAAAAGCAATGATTTATAATTATGCTCATAAATTAAGAATGTGGGATTTTGTCGCATCAGCAAGGGCAGAAAAAATTATCGCTAACTCAAAAACAGTACAAAGAAGGATAGATAAATTTTGGCGCAAAGATGCTAATGTAATTTTTCCTCCTGTAAACACAAAAAGATTTACACCCACAAAAACAAATGAAGGCTATTTTTTAATAGTTTCTGCTCTCCAACCATACAAAAAAATAGACATTGCCATAAAAGCTTTTAATAGAATTCCTAAGCACAAACTAATTATTATTGGAGCAGGCGATGACTTAGATTATCTAAAAGACATTGCTGGAAAAAATATTGAATTTTTAGGAAGAAAAAGTGACTCTGTTGTCACCGAATACATACAAAATTGTCGTGGTTTTATTTTTCCGGGGATAGAAGATTTTGGCATTACTCCTGTTGAAGCAATGGCGTCCGGAAAGCCAGTTATTGCTTTTAATTCTGCAGGGTTGCAAGAGTCTGTAGTTCCTGAAAAAACAGGTGTATTTTTTGATGAACAAAACGAAGACTCGCTATTAAATGCCATGACTTATTTTTTTGAAATTGAAAAAAACTTTGATTACAAAAAAATAAGTGCCCATGCTGAACAATTTTCAGAAGAAAATTTCAAAAAAGCAATTACCGCAGAAATAAAAAGTCTTATGGAACAATAAAGATTTTGCTACAAAAATAGTTTTGTGCAAAAATTGTATCGTTATTTTTTAGGATTATTTTTATGGAAAATACTTACGAAATGGTAGGAGGACTAGAAATCCACGTTAGACTAAAAAGCAAAACCAAGCTTTTTTGTAATTGCTCAAATGATACTTTTAACAAAGAGGCAAACACTTTAATATGCCCGGTTTGTAGCGGTTTTCCTGGCACACTGCCAGTATTAAACCAAAGTGCATTAAAAATGGCACAAAAAACCGCATTAGCTTTAAAATGTAAACTTCTTCCATATTCAAAATTTGATCGCAAAAGTTATTTTTATCCAGACTTGCCTTCCGGCTTTCAAATTTCTCAATTTGACGAACCTGTAGCAGAAAAAGGTGAAGTTGATGTGCTTATTGAAAAAAAGAAAAAAACTTTTCGTATCAACAGGGCTCATCTGGAAAATGACGCTGGCAAATTGATGCATGAAGGCGCTCATTCTTCACTTGTTGATCTTAATAGAGCCGGCTCTCCTCTTTTGGAAATAGTGACTGAGCCTGATTTTCGTTCACCAGATGAAGTTTTTGAGTTTTTAAAAGAACTACAAAAAATAATGCGTTATTTAGGCACTTCTGATGCAGACATGGAAAAAGGAATGATGAGATGTGATGCTAATATTTCAATTCGTAAAAAAGGTGCAAAAGAGTTTGGCACAAAGGTGGAAATAAAAAACATGAATTCTTTTGCCAATGTAAAAAAAGCAATGGAATATGAAATAAAAAGACAAAAAAAGGCACTAGAAAATGGTGAAAAAATAATTCAAGAAACAAGAGGCTGGGATGCAGACAAAGAAAAAAGCATAAGCCAAAGAACAAAAGAAGAAAGCGCAGATTATCGTTACTTTCCTGAGCCAGACCTACCGCCAATCGAAACCACAGACCAAGAAGTGGAAACAATAAAAAAAGAATTACCAGAATTACCAGCAACAAAAACTCTGCGTTTTATAGAAGAACACGCTTTGCCGTTTGCTCAAGCAGTGGTTTTAACCAGCGAAAAACAATTAGCTGATTTTTTTGAAGAAACTGTAAAAATTACAAAAAGCCCACAAAAAACAGCAAACTGGATTATTGGCGACTATCTGGCTTTATTAAAAGAAAATCCAAATTGCCAACTTTCTGCGGAAAATTTAGGTAAACTTATTGCTTTAGTAGAAGCTGGAGAAATATCAAATAAAATTGCTAAGGAAATTTTTCCAACAATTGCTGGTGATAATTTAGATCCTGAAAAATACATTGAAGAAAAAGGCTTAGTACAAATCTCTGATCAAGGAGAAATTGAAAAATTCTGCCAAGAAGTCATCAGTGAAAATGCTCAAATAGCAGAAGACTATAAAGGCGGTAAAGATCGAGCTTTGGGAGCCTTAGTCGGCAAAGTTATGCAAAAAAGCAAGGGTCAAGCAAACCCAAAAGCAGTAAATGAAATCCTAAAAAAACTATTAAGCTAGTTTATTGTTCGCTTTCATAATTTTCTTTACCAACCCACTGAATATCATTCAATGGCCAAATAACAACGCGCACCTTACCACGAATATTATCAAAAGGAACATATGAAGACGGCTGACCGTTTTCTTGCCAATGTCTTGAGTCATTGCTTCCATTTCTGTTGTCGCCTAAAACGAAATAAAAATCCTCTGGAACTTCAAAAGTTTTACCATCCATGTCAAGAGTAGTAGCGCAAGAGTTAGACTGGGTTAAGCAAGTGTGATTTTGATTTTCTGGCATAAGATAAGCTTCCACTAACTTAAATTCATTGTCTGAATTGCGTGGTTTTACATAGACTTTGCCATCTTTAATCTTAACAGTGTCTCCAGGTGTGCCAATAATTCTTTTTACAAAATAATCCGAAACAATACAGGCTGTTTCTGTATTTTCTCCTGTTATGCGTGCATAAGTTTTTCTAAAAAAACAAGCTAAACCAGTTTGCTCAGAAACACTATCTTTTGTAGGAGGCTTAAAAACAATAATATCTCCTCTCTGGGGGTCACCAAAGCGATAACTTATTTCGTCAACAATGATAAAATCACCATTTTCAAAAGTATCATACATGGATCTGCCTTTTACCTGAAAAGGCGACATGAGAAAAACTCTAATAAACACAACTATTATTAAAATAATAACAATATCCAAAAATAAATCTGCTAAAAACATTAAAATTTTTCGCATCTGAAAACGCAATTCGCTTTCTCCTTCTTTTTTAACAACCTTGCCCCACATTTTTCCTTTTGGCTGATAAACACCTTCCAGTTTTAAGCCTACTTTTTCTTCTGGCTTAGGTTTTTCTTCTTGTTCTTTTTGTTTGTCACTTTCTTCTTGCACTTGTTCTTGGGTTTTTTCTTTTTCTTCTGGCTTGGGTTTTTCTTCTTGTGCATGTTGAGACGGTTGCATAGCAGAGCCAAGGTCTACACTTAGCTTTAAATGTGGTTTTTCTTCTGTATTCTTGATTTCCGAAGTTTTTTCCTCAATTTTTTCATTATCAACTTGCTCTTTGCGAATATCATCTAGGCTTTTCTCGCTTAAATTTTCCTCATTATTTCCCGCAAATTGATTGTTATTGTTTTCTTCCATACCCCTAATATTATTACAAAAAAAATTTTCACACAAAAATCTTACTTTTGCAAAAGCAAATTTTTTGTCAAACTGTATCTGTGATACTTCAAAAAATAATTTTTCGGTCCCACTTGGCAGAAGGAGAAAAAATCCTTTTTGTTGGACATAAGCATTGGATTGAAATCTTTAAAATGTCTACAAAGATATTTTTTCTTGGCTGGGCAATGCCTTGGGTTCTTTGGATGCTTTTTCCGCCTATGTTTTGGCTTTCTGTTTTGTGGACTATTTTTGCATCTTTGATATACCTATCTGCCTTAATGGACTGGTATTTTGATGCCTGGCTAGTGACCAATATGTCTATGTTGGATGTTGAGTGGAAAAGTCTTTTTCACAGACTATCATCAAGAGTTGACTTTAATGACATCAAAGAGATTGCCTACGAAAAAAAAGGTTTTTTGGGCACAGTATTAAACTATGGCGATATTTATGCTGGCCTTACTTCAGGGGACCATGTTGTCCTAAAAAACGCTAATAATCCAAAAAACATAGAACTATATGTGCTCAAAATTAGAGAAGAATATATAAATGGACAAAAAATGCAAAATGCTGATGCGCTACAAGAATTATTAGTGGACATAGTCCATAAACACATAGCAGAAAAAGGTGTTCCTCCAAAAAAATGATAATTGGCATAACTGGTAAAATAGGAACTGGCAAAAGCACGCTTGCCAAAAAATTAGCCCTTAAAAAAGGTGGCATTATTTTAGAAATGGACGAAGTTGGACACAGTATATTAAAAAAACAAAAAATTAAATCACAACTTATAAAAAAATTTGGGGAACAAATTTTAAACAAAAATAGTGAAATCAACAGGAGCCTCTTAAAAAAAATAGTTTTTTCTTCAAAAAAAAGCCTTGATGAGCTAGAAAAAATAGTTCACCCAGACATGAAAATAGAAATGAAAAACCACATAGATAAAGCAAAAAAAGAAAAAAAGAGTTTGTTTATTGTGGGTGCTTTGTGGGAAAAGTTTGATTTTCCTAGTTTTTGCGAAACAATAATTACAGCAAAGTGTTCAAAACAAAAAGCGTATCAAAGAATAAAAGACAGAAAAAACGCCCCAACAAAAAAAGAGTTTGATTTTATTTGGAATAGACAAAAAAATTATCAAGCCTAGTTTCCATTAAAGGTTTATTTTTCGTGCAAAATAGACAATAATTTGTTATAAACATCTTGATATATTTAAAAAATATGTTTAACACAAAAAGAATTATTGCCTTACTAACAAGCTTTGTTCTTGTTTTTTCCTGCTGTTATGTAAAAGCAGAGGAAGACGGTGAAGAAGGGTTATTAAGTAAGCCGGAAATTTACAATGTCACCTTTCAAGAAAACAAAAAGGCAAAAAATTTTTTAATGGTTATTACAGGAAGAAATTTTGAACAATTTGCCAACGACTCAACAGTTAAGGTATATGTCACAGGTCCTGACAACAAAGAGCTGAATGTTAGTAGTGACATTGAATATGTTGTATTTGATCATATGGCTGTGCGTCTTGATGAAGACACAAAGTCCGGCAATATAAGAGTAGAAATAAAATACAAAAAAGAAATAGTGGAAAGTGATCCTTTTTATGTTGATGTGCCAGCACCAGAAATTTATTTTGTTTACGGAAAAGACGGAATTTTGCCTGGTAAGGAGGTTGAAATCCATGGCAAAAATTTCTCCGGACTATTTGTTGACACCGAAATAAGCCTGAGCGGACTTAAAAACTATAAAATAACTGATAATTTAATTAGTTTTAAACTACCGCGCTTAAAATACCAAAAAGATATAGAAATTATTCGTGATGGCTTAAAAAGTAATGAATTAAAAATGTCCAAAATTTTCCCTCCAATAATACAAAATATTTCTGTGGAAAAAGGTGTGAGTGATGATAATAAGGATCTTTTTAAGATTGTAGCTGAAAATATTCCTAATGACACAAAAAAAGTAAAAGTTAAATTTAATAATAAATCTGTCACACCAGAACAAATTTACGAAAACCATTATGGCAAAATTATCATAGAAGCAGAGGCACCAAAGCCCTTACCTCCACTTTCTTTAATAAAAGTTGTGGTTGATAAAACAGAAAGCAATATTTTGGTTTACGAAAAATCAGATCCAGTAGAAATAACAAATATTGAATATATAAGCGATAAAAGACAGGAAAAAATCTTAGATATTTTTGCTAACAACTTACCAACAAATGAAGACGATATTGAAATTAAAATAGGTGGCAAAAAAATTGGCCAAGACGAATTTAGCACAGTATATAACAAAATTCGCATTAACACTGAAAATGACATTAAAACAAAAGGTGAAATTTTAATAACAGCCTACGAAAAATATCAATCCAATCCATTTGAATATGATTTGGAAGAAAATTTGGAGCCAAGAATTTATAAAATAGAAGACAAATATGGCTTCCATGAAGGCACACCTTTTACAATATACGGTTCAGGTTTTGGCAACGACACTAGCGACATTAAATTAAGTGTTTCCGGAGCTAAATTGGACAAAAATATTGGCTTGGACGGGGTAAAATTATCAGGTGGAAAAATTGAGGCTGGATTTTTATTACCAGAAGATTCCACCGATGTAGAGCTTAGCGAAGAACCAAGTAAAGTTGTTAAAATTTATGTCCAAAGAGGTAAAAATAAAAGCAATGTTTTAGAGGTGCCCTTTGGATCTGACCATCCTACCGCGGTTTATGCTGCGCCAATGATTAAAAAAGTTTTATTCCCAGAAGGCAAAGTGCGTGGCAAAAAAGTTGAAATTTATGGCTATAACTTTCCAACAAATATTAAACACAATGTTGTCACACTAAATAAGTCCGAGCTAACAGTCACTGATGTTGATAGTCGTGGCAAAAAAATTACTGCTATTCTTCCAGAAGACGCAAAAAGTGGGTCTTTGCGAGTTAAGGCAACTTATCCAGAAGAAAAAATTAGTGAAGGATTTGACCTTGAAATAGCCCCTTCTGATAGTGCATATCTTGAATTTAGTTTTCAGAAACTTGAAACAGAGGAAAAAACAGCAATTATAGAAGAAAAGCAAGAAGAGCTTGTGCTTGCTAATTTAAATATTAAAAACTTTGTTTCTAATCTGGCAATACAGCAAATGGAGCTTGAGTTAAATTTTGAAGAAGGAGATCCTGAAAGTGAGTTTGCAATAGATAAATTAAAAATAGCACCATTTAGCGAAATATATCTCAAAAAAGGTAGCAAAGAAGTTGCTGGACCTGCTTTTATAAGAACAACAAAAAACATTGTTTATCTATCTTTTCCGCCATTTGAAATGCCATTAACAGAAGACGAAGAGGGTGATGAATATAAAATAGAGGGCAATTTGTTGCCATTTTTAACTGATAATTCAAAAATATCTTTGTCTTTTGATCCAAAAAACAATAATCAATTTGCTGTAAGGGCTCTTGATTTTGGCAACAACAACGGCGTAATCATTAAAAATAAATCAAAAATTAATTCCGAAACAGTAGAAATAAGAAATCCAACTATTTTTTGTATCAACGGTCAAGGCGAAGATGGGGAAAATGGGGTGGACTATTGCAAAAGCATTGTTGTAAATCAGCTTGGGGATGTTTCTATTGATGAAGACTTGCTCCAAAAAACCGGGGGAAACAGTGAAAACGAAAATGATAACAGTAATGATAATCAAAACGAAGAAAACAACGCAGAAGAAGGCTATACAACAAGCGAAGACGACCTAGATGGTGACGGATTAAGCAATATTGAAGAGCACTTTTTAGGTACAGATGAAGAAAATATAGACTCTGATAACGATGGCCATGATGACAATGAAGAAATAAAAAATGGCAGTTCACCAATTAAAAGAGGAACGAGTCAAATATTTTCAGACCTAAAAGATGCTGAGTGGGCAACAGAATATATAATAAAATTAAAATTATTTGGTGTTATTAAGGATAATAAAAAGTTTTATCCTAATAAAGCCATAACTCGTGGTGATTTTCTGCAAATGGCCGTGGATGCACTAAGAGAAGAAGCCTTGCCAACAGTAAGTCAAAATCCATTTATAGATATTCCCACAAACCACGAACTAGCGCCTTATGCACAATTTGCAAAAAATAAAAATGCCATTAAGGGTTATAATGATGGCACATTAAGACCAGAAAACAACATTACCCGCGCTGAAGCTTTAAAAATCCTGCTAACCATCAAGGGACTAAAAGGCTCAAAAAAGAAATCAGACTTTAAAGATTTGGATTCATGGCAGATCACGTGGGTAGAAAAAGCAAAAGAATTGGGTATTGTAAAAGGTTTTTCAGACACAGAGTTTAAACCAAATGATAATCTTACTCGCGCACAAGCTACAAAAATAATTTATGGCTTAATTTGGAATTAAAATTGCTAATAAGCTTGGAATTAAAATTGCTAATAAGCAAGGTCTTTGCTAGTATTTCCCTTGATTTTGATTAAACAATGGAAAAAGCATATGACCCGCACAAAAGCGAACAAGAACTTTATAAAACCTGGGAAGAAAAAGGTTATTTTCAGCCCAACAATGCTGATAAAACTTTTACAATACCAATTCCTCCACCAAATGTGACAGGAACTTTACATCTTGGTCATGCGATTATGCTTGCCATTGAAGATGCTTTTATTCGCTATCACCGTATGCTTGGCGAATCTACCTTATGGGTTCCTGGCACAGATCACGCTGCCATCGCTACAGAAAACGTGGTGCTTAGAGAGCTTGGCGCAAAAAGCCGAGAGGAATATGGTCGTGAAGAGTTTTTGGAGCACTGCAAAAAATTTGCTGCAAAATCTCACGCAACAATAAGCAATCAAATAAAACGCATGGGCTCAAGTTGTGATTGGAGTCGTGAAGCATACACTTTTGATGAAGAGCGTAATCATGCAGTTAACACTATTTTTAAAATGCTTTATGAAGATGATTTAATTGTGCGTGGTGAACGCATGATAAACTGGTCTGTTGGTGCTCAAAGCGTACTTGCTGATGACGAACTTGAGTGGCAAGAAGAAAACAATCCTCTTTATTACATAAAATATGGGCCTTTTACTTTGGCAACTGTGCGCCCGGAAACAAAGTTTGGTGATACTGCCATAGCGGTTCATCCAGACGACAAGCGCTATCAAAAATGGATTGGTAAGGAGGTAGATATTGAAACAGTGCTTGGCTCAGCAAGACTAAAGGTAATTGCTGATGAATATGTGGATCCTAAATTTGGAACAGGTGTAGTAAAAATCACACCAGCTCATGATCCAAATGATTTTGAGGTAGGAAAAAGACATAATTTAGAAATCAAACAAGTTATTGATTTTAACGGAAAAATGAATGAACATGCTGGTAAATTTGCAGGCATGGATAGGTTTGAGGCCAGAAAGGCAGTGGTCGAAGAAATGAAAAAAAAGGGCTTAATTGAAAAAATTGATGAAAATTATGTAAACAGAGTAGCTTATTGCTATCGTTCACACACTGTTGTTGAGCCAATGATTTCTCCGCAGTGGTTTGTGTCAGTAGAAAAAGAATTTATAGATCGACATACCGGCAAAAAAACCACAATTAAAAAATTAACAATTGATGCAGTAAAAAATGGTGATGTAGAGATTATCCCTAAAAGATTTGGAAAAATTTATTTTAATTGGATAGAAAATCTGCGGGACTGGTGTATTTCTCGTCAAATTTGGTGGGGTCATCGCATTCCTGTTTGGTATTGTGATGATTGTGGCAAAGAAATTGTAGACACAAAAACACCTGAAAAATGTCCTTGTGGTAGCTCAAATCTTCGTCAAGACGAAGATACTTTGGACACTTGGTTTTCCTCTGCGCTTTGGCCATTTTCTACTCTTGGTTGGCCAGACGAAAACCATCCTGATTATCAAAAATTTTACCCAACAAATGTATTAGAAACTGGGCATGATATTTTATTTTTTTGGGTTGCCCGCATGATCATGTTTGGTCGTTATGCAACTGGAAAATATCCATATGAAACAGTGTATTTACATGGTCTTGTTTGTGATGCTCATGGCAAAAAAATGAGCAAATCCAAAGGAAATGGTATAGACCCAATTGATATGATTAAAAAGTTTGGTGCTGATGCAGTCCGTCTTTCACTCATAATTGGCACAAGTCCAGGAAATCAAGTAAATTTGGGTGAAGAAAAAATCGCAGGTTGTCGAAATTTTTGCAATAAACTCTGGAACATGGCTCGTTTCATAAACTCACAAGAAAAAACAGAAGCACCAACAAAGCCACAAACAGACTTACAACAATGGATATTGACCTTAAGAGCTAATTTAATTAAAAACACCACTAAAAATTATCAAAAATATAATCTTGGCGCAGTTGCTGAAGAATTATGGGAGTTTACCTGGGACTTATTTGCAGATTGGGCAATTGAAGCATCCAAGGCAGAAAATAGGCCAGACACAAACGCATTATTATTTGATACATTAAAAATTTTATTAAAACTTTGGCACCCAATTTTGCCATTCGTCACAGAAAAAATCTGGTCAGAAATTGGTGAAAAAGAAATGCTAATAATTTCACCTTGGCCACAAGCTAAAAATGATGCTTTGAATGATTTAGAATTTGAAAAAGTTAAAGAAGTTATTTCTTTTATTCGTTCTGTGCGCGCAGAGCACAAAGTAGAACCTGTAAAAAAAATTACTGCTCATTTCACAGGCAAAAATCTCGATGCAATCAAAAAAAATGAAGCCATCATTAAATCACTAGCCCGTATTGAGGAGGTAAAATACGAAAAATATGCAGACAAGGCAGTACAAGACTTTATAGCTGGCATAGACATTGCTTTACCACTCAAAGGCTTAGTTGATGAAGCCAAAGAGCAGGCTCGTAAGAAAAAAGAGCTGAAAGAAGCAGAGGAGCAACTAAAAGGACTTGAAGCAAAATTAAATAACAAAGGCTACACAGAAAAAGCACCTGCCCACCTAGTAAAAGAAACTCGTCAATTGGCAGAAGAATTAAAAGAAAAAATTCAAAAACTTAAGACTTAATTTATTGCCTTTTTCTTGCCTTTCGTTCTGCTCTAACCTGAGCCTGCCACTTCTTTAGGCCTTCTTTCATTTTTTCTATAATAATTAAGGTTTGATTTTTTAAAACATCTGTATAGCCACTACCCGCAAAAGCATCTGCCACTTTTTGGGCTCTATGCTCAAGTACATCATCACTTTCGCTTTCCAAAGTTTTAATAGTGTTTATTGCTGTTCTATACCCACCAACACCTACTTTATTGTCAAACTCCAAGCCTGCCTCATTAACATACCATGCCCCTTTGTCAACATTCCAATAAACACCTCTTTCGCTTTTACGTTCTTCATTAAAAAACTCTTGTAAGCTCTCTAAAGAGCCATCACCCACATAGCCAAGGTATGTGCCAGCCTCATAAAGAGCATAAACTAAAGGATTCTTGGCAAGCCTTGGTTCTGTTTGTTTTTCAATTATGCCTTCAGTCTCTTTATATGTTTCTGTTTCATTTTTCATCCAAAAAGCAATCTTTAATACAATATTTGGATCTGATACTTTAAAGTCTTTAATTAAATCAAAAGTACCACCTCCGATCTCAAAAACAGAACTTGTCACACCTTTTTGTATTAATTTTTCTCTATAAACCATAGCTGTGGCAAAATTAGAAGAAAGCTTTAATGTGTTACGAATTTGGTCAAAATCTGTGCCTATAAAATCAACTGTGCTATTTTTTATAAAAAGCATGCGATAAAATAAATATTTTGAACTTAATGAAGGATCTTTTGGGGGAGCAAACACCTCCTCTTGCATCAAAATTGCTTCCCAAATTTTTCTACGAGTGTCTATTTTTTCTTCTAAAATACTTTCTCCTGTAGCAGTACTAAAAGTTGCTCTATATTTATCACCAGTGGTCAAATCTGTTGCTGTACTTAATAGTGCATGAAAAAGCCCTAAGCGATCATGTTCTGTCACCCAATCCGAAGCTTGTTTAAGGTTTTCTTCTGCTGAGTCCATTGCTCCATCATAAACATAACGCCAGCTTTCTATGGCCACTGCACCTGCGCCAGCTAGTCCAATAGAGGCAGCCGTAGCAGACCCCGCAGCTAATGCAGTAGCATCTACAGTAGAACTTGTTGCTAATAATATGCCATTGGCAACAGCAAGTCCTGCGTGCATTTTTGCCTTACCTTTCTTTAGATCTCTTATTGCTTCATTTTTTTCTTTCTCTGCAGTGGTTTCTTCTTTTATTGCTGTATAAAGTTCGTAGCCAATTGCTACTGGGCCAGCTAATTTTCCAGCAACTTTGACTATTTTTGTTTTTTCCATGAACCTTGCCACTGCCTTAGCCCCTGTGCGCTCTGCAACAGTGTCTACACCTGAGCCCAATACTTTACCTGTTTTTTGAGCAATTCTGCCTATTTTTGTGTCAGCTACAGCCTCTAATGCTTCTTTTCCTGCGTTACCCACATTTGCAACACCAGCTTTAGCTGTTGCTGTTGCTTTTCCTGCTCCTTTTCTTCCGGCCTCCACCATGCGCCCAGTCACCTTACCAACAGCTCTTATTTTACCATTCTTAAATGCTTCTTTTGGTAAATGTTTTGCTGGCATTCTTTTTATTTTATTTTTTCCAAGCTCATACAAAACCACCTCGTCTTTTTCTGGAATATATTGTGCAACTTGATATATTTTTTTGCCTTGTGTAAATTCTGCACCTATTTTTATGTTCTTTAGTCTAGTTGCCCTTTGTCTGTAAATATTTTTCAGCTCAGGATCGTTTAAAACTTCTTGTCCAAGTTCTTTAACTAAACCATCATGTTTACTAGGTACATAATACTTATGTGTTTCAATTTTTTTTGTAAGATCCGCCATTTTTGCTTTCCATTTATTTGCTGATTTTTTAAATGACCATTCATCTCCTATTTCATCTGTCCAAGGGTTGAGGCCTGAATAAAAAGCATAATTTCTATAAGCATCTTTGTATGTTTTTTGTAAAAACTTAAAATATGCTTCTTCTTGGTGATTTTTCAAAAAACTAGCAAACCGAATGCCTTTAAATTTATTTTTCACATTTGTTGCTTTAAGCGCCTTCCACTCAGGGGCTTCTTCAATAACACGCTGAATTTGCTTTGGCGTCTTTGCCAGCTTAACACCTGCGCCAATAGTAATCTTACCTGGCAACAAAGCACCCTGCTTAAAGCCCTTAAGCGCACCTGGCACTCCTCCGAAAACACCACCCACTGTGGTTCCTATGCCAATAAAAAATGCTGACCCTTTTACATAAGTTTTTACACCTTCAAATGGATTTTCTAATATTGCATCTTTAATTGCATCTACTGTGACATCCACACTTGTCATCACAGTCCACACAACCCCCCTTGCCCCTTTCATTGCACAAGAAACCATTCCGTCTGCTATTAAAATCTCCGTTCCATCTCTGTACATTGCCCGAAAAAAACCAACTATATCAAATAAACTAAAGCCCGTTTCGTTTTTTTCTTTAATAAATTCAATTGTATGTTTATTGGCATCACCATTTTCTGCTAATGCATCAAGTAAACTGCCTGCACTTTCGCCCATAGCAGCACAAAAATCACCAACAAAATTTGTACAAGAAACAATTGTGTCAAAAGTACCACCCTGGTGCTCATAGCTAAAATCTTTAGGGTTCATAAAAAAGTTCACTACTTCATTTTTATTATTTTTAAGTATTTCTTTTATTTCCGGGTCTGTTGTTTCTTGTAGTATTTTTTCTAAATATTTATCCAGAAACTTTCTTTTGTCTTCTTCTGTCTCTAATTTTTCGTCGGCTACAGCATCGTCTTGCAACAAACACAACAAAGCAGTGGTTATAGCTAAAAAAGGAGCTGCTGATACAGCAAACTTACTGGCTCCTAACAAAAATCTTCTTGTTTTCCAAATTGTAAATGCACCTGCACCCATAACAACAAACTGGGCATTGTTATTAAAACCAAGCTTGTCTAAAAATAAACCAATTTGCCCTCTTAGCCACTTTATTGCTTCAATTCCTTTTTTGGCAATTTCAATAGCAATGTCTGAAAAATTAATCTTTCCATCTTTATTATAATCATTGATATTAATTCCAATTTCTTGCAGTTTTTTAGCAATAAAATCTGTCTTACCAAACAATATCATTGAAAGTCCAGTGATTGCAGTAAGTGCTAAAAGTTTTTTTGGACTAAAAACACTTTTTATTAAAAACTTTAAAATGTCTTTAGTAAACCACCAAGCCAAAATAGTGCTTCCGGCAACTGCGGCGGTTGCCATTGTTGGATATTTTTGTATGTAATCAGTATAAAGTTTTTTTGGATCAGGCAACCAGTCAGCAGAAACACCGTGCTCAGCACACCATGCTTTGGCCTTATCGACAGTATCACTTAAGGTTTCAACTGGATGTAAAACAGCACTAGTCGCCTCAATAACTCTGTTTGCATTTTTTTCACCAACAAGTTCAGTTAGGTGTTCTTTTGCTTTTTCATCTCCCAAAATGCCTGCCTTTTTTTCAAACCATTTAATAACTGG
Organism: Candidatus Altimarinota bacterium; assembly: GCA_963664295.1. Lineage (GTDB taxonomy): Bacteria > Patescibacteriota > Gracilibacteria > CAIRYL01. The sequence continues at coordinate 994,618 of OY760935.1, read as the reverse complement.
AACAAGATCACCTTTGAGTATTTTTTGTGTAAGCCATAGGGCGGAGCCTACCCCAGCTATTCCCGCAATTTTTTTTATTCCAACTGCCTCTTTAAGCCAGCCAAAAAGGCCTCCTCCCTCTTTATTGCCAGAACCGCCTTCTTTGTCGCCAAATAATCCGCGAATAAATTTATAGGCTAAACTAATACCAACAACTCCTATCCCCACCTTAATTACATCTTTTTTGTTTTTCTTTAGCCATTCAAAAGCGTCATTGGTTGTTTCTTTGGTCACTTCCCAAACACTACCCAAAACTCCTTTTGCGCTTTCGGTCTGAGCCTTGAGATCAAAAGATTGCAAAATAGACTGGTCTTTTTCTTCTGGAGATTGCTCTTTGCCTGCCAACATTTCTACTGCTGTGTCAAATATCTTACTCATTTGAAGCTTGATATAAGTCTAAAAAACTGTCTAAATCTTGCTCATCGGCTTCAATCTCGGGAAAATCATTTTCTTTATCTTCTATTTCACACTCTGTTTGTTTTGCTAACAAAAAAGACCTGCTCACAGCATCAACGAACCTTTCCCAGTCTTTTTTAAATTCACCTTTCCATTCCTGAAGTCCTGTTGCGATTTGCTCCAATGCTTTTTGCCTTTTTTGTTCGAGCTTAAAACTATCTGGGGTAATTTTTAGTTTTAACTGTGTTTGTTTAAAATCCCGCGCTCCTTCTTGCTCAAAAATATCAAAAATCGCCATCACTAAAAGCAACGCCATGTTGTCAAGAGCCTCTGAGTTTTGTCTTTCCTCAGGGTTTTTAGTTAAATCAAGCCTAAGGTCATCAGTTTTTTTATAAAAACAATTTGCTATATCAATATTTTTTCCTGTTTTTTCAAAAGTAATTTTTCTAGCTCCCTTTTTATAGCGTAAATTTTCCCGCATAATAGCGCCCTCCAGCTCAAGTAGGTCATCAATGTCCAAACTGGGCAAGGTGTTAATCCAGTTTTCTCTTCTTTTTTTGTCATTAGCCAAAAAAAGTGCTCCACTAATTAAATTTTCTAGTTTTTTAATTAACTTATCTCTTTGTTCTTCGTCAAAAACTCCAGCACTAACCCTACTGTCTAGGCTTTGAAGTCTTAAGCTTCTTTGTATTTTTTTATTATTTTTCATTTTTGTTTATTTTTTGCCTTCTTATTATTTTAACACATTTTTTGTCTTATTTCAAATAAATATGTCTATTACATATTCAACAATAACATAGCTCAAAAGCGCAAAAAGCGCACCAAAAATGGCATAAAAAAATAATTTTTTTGCCTTGTTAATTTGTTCTTCATCTCCTTTTGCAAAAATCCACACAAAAGCACCAAAAACAAACAAAACAACAGCAACTGAGCCAATAGTTAAAAGTAAATAATCAGCAATGTTGATTAGAATATTGCTAACTGGCTCGTCAGGCGAAACAATATTGCTCGGCGGTGTATATTCAAAGTCATTATCCATGGTTATATTATAAATTAGTAATCTTAAAAATAAAAACAACAAAAAAAAGCACTTGGTAGCCCGTAGGGGAATCGAACCCCTGTTACCAGGATGAAAACCTGGCGTCCTAACCACTAGACGAACGGGCCTAGTTAATTGTGCTTTTTGTTGCTAATTAGCTAAATGTTGCTTATTACAGCGAGCCTCATTTTCACTTTTTTTAGCGCCTTTGTCAATATTTTATTAAGTATATTTTATAAAAAACTTGATTTTTTTTACCGTAAAGTAGACAATTTACTTGAAAACTTAATGTTTTTCTGTTAGAATAATATGAAAAATAAAATTTTTAACTAAAAACTTTTCAAATTTAAAATGAAAAAACTAAAAAAAATCCTTCTTTCACCAGCTACTTTAGCTTTTGCAACAGTGGCCGGGCTTGTGGCCTTTCTTGGTGTTGACGGCTCTTTGGCAGCTTCTGAAAATTTAATCAGAACTGAAGATCGCCCAGACGCTGCTGTAAACACTGGCTTACAAGATGCTGTGCGTATGTTTATTAACTACTTCCTATTGTTTCTAGGAATTATTGCAGTTGGTTTCATTATTTACGCTGGTGTGCTTATGGTTACAGCTCAGGGTGAAGAAGAACAAGTTAACAAAGGTAAAAAAATTATTACCTGGGCCGCAATTGGTATTGTTATAATCCTCTTGTCCTACTCTATAGTAAGATGGATTATCGCTGTAGGCGACGGCACAACTACTTAATCAATAAAAAGACTTTAAAAAAACAGCCCTATTAACTATAGGGTTGTTTTTAGTATATAACTAAGCACCGCTAGGGGCTAATTTTATTTCTACTGCTTTTTGTGTATCATCAATAATAATTATTTTGTTTTTTTGTACTTCAAATATTAAATTGCTGGGTAGAATAATTTTTTTATTAAAAAATCCTAAAATTTTTTTCTTTACTTCTATTTTTTTTACTTGGGTAAGATTTTCATCAAAAAAAACATTACTAACTTTACCTTTTCTTTTGCCACTTCTTGTTTCCACTTTTAATCCTAGCCAATTTTTACCCTCAGAAGTGCCTAATTCACAGCTTGATAAAATTACAGAGCGCTGAATTAAGGCGATATTTTCTACTGAAAAAAACTTTTTATTATCATTTAAGATGCCTGCCACTTTTCCGTTTGCGTCTTTAATTAAAACAACTCGCAAAAAACCACAATTTTCCTGATTAACATGTATTTCAAGCCCAATTATTTCTCTTAAACTAATTTCCATAGTCAATGATCAATTTTTATGTTTAAAGTTTCTAAAAAATGATAATAAGACCAAATTGTTAACAAAAAAATCACCCCAAAAACAATTAATTGGTGTTTAAATCCATATGTATGATGCATTTTTCTGTCTTTATGTTTAATAATGTCTAACAACTCATCACCAAAAACAACTGAGAAAAAAGTGCCCACAGCAGACAATAATATTATTATCCAGTATGGATAAGGGTTTAATAATATTTTTTTAAATAATGAGGTTAAAAAAGTAGCCTCATAAAAATCAGAATAATACAATAAAATAATAATATTCACGCCAATTGCAATTAGCCACACAAAAAGCTCAGAAATAAACATTCGAACCCCAAAAAGCAATCGCAAAGGAAAGTCTAGTAAAAAGCCCGCATCCGCAATGGGTGTACACAAAACAAAAAAACTCCAGGTTAAAATTGCAACAACACCTCCTGTGACAATGTTAAATTTCCAAGTCAAAAACAAAAAATAAGCCAGTAAAACAAAAAACAATAAAATAAATTTTATTAAAACTTCTTTTTTGGTTTTATGCACCAAAAGATGCTGTTTTTTTATTTTTTTAGGTTTTTGTTTAAGAAATTTATTAATATCTTTCATTGTTTTTAAAAAAAACCCATAAAGGTTGTTACTATTTTAAACCAAAATAGGTTTTGTTCAAATTTGAAAATAAAAGGTTGGTGCCGGGGGCGGGACTCGAACCCGCACGAGCATTGCTCAAGGGATTTTAAGTCCCTCGTGTCTACCATTCCACCACCCCGGCAAGGTGGAGGCGACGGGCGGAATCGAACCGCCGATAAAGGCTTTGCAGGCCCCTGCCTTACCACTTGGCCACGTCGCCAAAATACACTTTTTCAAAGAGCTAGCTTATTTTAGCTGATTTTTTATTGAAAACGAAATGTTTTTATTGATGAAATTAACCATTGTTTATAATTTTCCTCCGAATTTAAAGGAAACAACGCTGAAACCGTAATACCTATGCCATTTTTTGCAAAATAAACTTGAGCATATTGCATATCTGCGTTGTCTGGATTTGTTCTCCCTGAAAAAATATATAAAATTGTTTTTTCATTGTTAATTTCAAGCTCTTCTCTGCTTATTGTTTGAAAATTTTGTAAAACCTTGCTTGTGTTTTCTGTGTTTGCTTGTGCGTATTTTAAAGAAGTAAAATTTTTGTCTATATCCTCAGCCACCACCGCTATTGTGGGAAAAATACCACTTATTTCTTGTTCTGATCTAAAAACAGCTAATGTTGCTTCTGGTGCACCTTCTTCCATTAGTTGTTCTTTATTTCTGGCGCTCCAGCCAAGCGGATAGCTTATTTCAAATGAATTAGTAATATATTGTGCTAATTGATTGTCAGTTGAATTATCTCCTCCACCACAGGCAGAAAAAAGAAAAATTAAACTAATTGCCAAGAAAAAAACTTTTTTCATATATTTATTTTGACAAAAATATTCAAAATGGACAATAAAACTGTGTTAATATTTTTTTATAATGAATAAGGTTGGAAAAAATTTTTGGCTATTATTTTTAATTAATGCTTTAATTGGTGTTTTATGGATGGCAATAAGGTTCTTTTTTGCTCCTTATTTAGACAGCCTTGGTTTTTCTGGAAAAGAAATTGGTTGGTTTTTTGGTTTAAGCTCAATTTCCGCTATTTTGTTTTTATTGCCTGCGGGTATTTCTTCGGATCGCTTTACACCTAAAAATATTGGGCTTTTATCAAGTTTTTTCTTGATTTTTATTAATATTGGTTTTTATTTATTCCATGGTTTTTTTGCTTTATCCTTATTATTTGTTGTCTTTGGGGTTTTTTATTATTCACTAAAAAACTCTATTAATACTGAATTATTAAAACGCGTTAAAAATGAATATTCTGGTAAAATTTTTGGCTTATATAATTTTTTTAATCCTTTATTAATAGGTTTAGGAATGATTTTAAGTGGGTTTTTTATTAATAAGTTTCAGTTTAAATATGTTTTTATTATCCAATCAGTTGGTTTTTTGGTGTTATTTTTTTTATTAACCCAATTATCAAGACTACAGGCTATGAAAATTAACTTAATTGAAAATATAAATGACTTAAAAAGACAAAATGTTTTAGTTTTTATTTTTGTTTTAGGTCTTTTTGCTAGCCATTGGGGAGCAGAAGACGTTGCTTATGGTATCTTTCTAAAAAAAAATTTAGGCCTAAGCAGTGTAGGAATGGGTTTCTATATGGCAGGAGAATTATTATTTATGGCTATAACTGTTTTAATTTTTGGTAATTTAATAGAAAACAAAAAAACTTCCTTAGAAAAAATGTTTTTCTGGGGGCTTTTTTTGTCGGGCTTAACTCATATTTTAATGGTTGTGCCTATTGTTTGGCTTTCTGCAACAATGCGCATGATTCATGGTATTGGTGATGGAATTATGGGGCTTGTTTTATTTGTTGGGCTTAAAAAATTCTTCAAAATAGAGCGTATTGGTAGCCACTCAGGATTAACAAGTTTAATTATGATTTTTGGATCTTTTATTGGTCAGTTGATTTATGGTTTAATTGGTGGCAATTTTGGTTTTCATTGGCCACTAATAATATCAGGGGCTATTTCTTTATCTTTAATCTTTTTTGTAAAAATTTTCAAAGAAAATTAACTGGTTTTCTTTTTTAATTTTTTAATTGATTTAATTAACTCGTCAATCCAATTAAAGCCAAGATTTTTTACATTGGTTTTTAATTTATCACCTGAAATTTGCCACTTGTCGTTATGTTTTAGTAGGTTCATTATTTCTACTGCTGTCACATTTTTTGATAAATGTAGGTGTATTTCACGCCCATCTCGTCCTAGTGGAACAGATCGCACAGCTAATAACTTTGCTTCGCGCGCATAAAGCTTTATTTTTAATACTGTAAACAAGTTCCTAACCTCTTTTGGTAACTTACCAAACTCTTCAACAAGGTCATTTTTAAGTTCATCTAAAGAATTAAAAGACTTAACCGCTGCTAATTGTTGATAAGCAAGGATTTTTTCCTTTTGATCTGGAATAAAGCTACTTGGAATATAGGCATCAACAGGGATTTCAATAATAACATCTTTTTCTTCTTTTTTATCACCCCCTGTGCCAGTTTTAATTTCTTCAATAGTTTGATTAAGGAGTTTTAAGAAATAATTAACACCAACTGTGTTTACTGTACCGTGCTGGTTAACCCCTAAAATATCACCAGCTCCACGAATTTCCATATCCTTCATTGCAATTTGAAAACCACTTCCTAGTTCTGATGCCTCCACAATAGCTCTAAGGCGTTTTTTTGCTTCTGGTTTAAGTTTTTGGGTTTGATATAAAAAATAAGCGTATGCTTGGGTTTTTCCACGCCCTATGCGCCCTCTAAGTTGATACAATTGGGCTAATCCAAACTGTTCAGCATTACGAACAATTAAGGTGTTAGCATTAGGTAAATCAATTCCATTTTCAATAATTGTTGATGAAACCAAAACATCATATTTTTTGTTTTTAAAAGCAACTATGCGGTCTTCAAGTTCGTTTGGTTTCATTTGCCCATGTGCCACAATAAAGCGCGCTTCTGGTATTAATATTCTTAATTTACTTGCAATAGCCTCTATTGTTTCTACCCTGTTATGTAAAAAGAAAATTTGACCACCCCTTTCGGTTTCTTTTAAGATAGCCTCTCGAACTAGGGCTTCGGAGTATTTTCTAATCTCAGTTAAAACAGGTAGTCTTCCTGGAGGGGCTGTGTTGATTGTGGTAATATTTCTTAGTTTATGAAGAGCTAAATTAAGGGTTCTTGGTATTGGTGTTGCTGATAATGTTAATATATCAACCTCTTTTCTAAGTTGTTTAAATTTTTCTTTTTGCTTCACACCAAATCTTTGTTCTTCATCAATAACAACTAACCCTAATTTAAAAAAGCTAATATCACCTTGTAGTAATCTATGTGTGCCAATAATGATATCTATTTTTCCTTTTTTTAGTTCTTCTATTATTTTTCTTTGTTCACTGGGTGACCTAAAACGAGATAGCATCTCAATTTTCACCCCAAACTTGTCCATGCGTTTTTTAAACGATTTATAATGCTGGTCAGCTAAAATAGTCACAGGTGAGACTAGTGCAACTTGATAGCCACTACAAACTGCCTTAAAGGCCGCTCTCATGGCAACTTCTGTTTTACCAAATCCAACATCACCACAAATAAGTCTATCCATAGGCTCGGCTTCTTCCATGTCTTTTTTTGTGTCCATAATAGCCCTCATTTGACCTGGTGTTTCTTCGTATGGAAAAGTTTTTTCAAATTGTTTTTGTTTTTCATCATCTTCATTAAAAGCAACTCCTTTAGCTTGTGAGCGCATTGCTTGAATTTTTAGTAATTCTTTAGCTATTTTTTTAGTTTCTTTTTTAACTGATTTACAAATATTTTTCCATTCCTGACTTCCTAGGCGGGTTATTTTTGGTTCAACATCATCACCTGCAACAAAACGAGCTACCTTGTCGGCCTGGTCAACTGGCACAAAAAGCTTATCATTATCTGCATAAGATATTTCTAAAAACTCTCTGGTAATATTATCTATCTCTTGCTCTGAAATACCTGTAAATCTACCTATTCCATGGTCTGTGTGAACCACAAAATCTCCTATTTTTAGGCTTGTTAAAAATTCTATATTAGCCTTTTCTAAGGCTTTCATTTTACGACTTTTTCTTATTTGAAATATTTCACGATCAGTAAGGAAGATAATTTTTCTTTCCTGGTTTTGAAAAGAAGATGGTATATGCTCTAATTCTTTTGCGTCTAATAAATAAACAAGGCTTTTTTCTGATTCTTTTTCTGAAAAAGGTATTTTTTCTTCTTTAAAAATATTCCTAATTTCATCAATCCTTTTGGTTAAAATTGTAATGTACCAATCTTTTTCTATTTTTGTTTTTAAATCAGCAATTAAATCAAAAAGATTAAAGAATTTAAGTACTGATAAGTATCTTAAATGAGCACCCTGTTCTCCGTCTGCTTCTAAAAAACTTGTAAAGTCAATACGACATGATTTTGTTTTATTTAAGCTGTTCTCTAAAAATTCTCCATCTTCTAAGTCATCAAAAATAAGACAATCATCTTGAGAGAAAAAATTAAAAAATAAGTCTTGTGATTTTTCTGTGTTAGCTGGGTAAATATTAATACTATTTAGTGATTTTGATATCTTTTTTCTATCTGGTAAAAATTCATAAATATTTTTTATTACATCAAACTCTATCTCTATTTTTACTGGTTTATTATTACCTATTGGAAATATATCTAAAACATCGCCACTTCTCCTATGTTGACCTTTGTGTAAAACAACATCTTGTGATGCTTTATAACCAATTTCTATTAAATTATTAAAAATTTTAAGAATATTAATTTTATCTTTTTTATAAAAACTTATTTTATTTTCATGGATTTTGTTTGGGCTTGGAAACATCTCTAATAATTCTTTTTGACTTAATATATAAATTTCATTTTTTATAGGTTTTTTTTCTAAATTAATTACCCATTCGATTTTTTGAACTTCTTTTGTTTCCTCTTCTTTGTGTAAGGTTTTTATTTCCCAATTATTACCTAAAAAAAGACTTAATGTGTTACTTAGGTCAATAACGTCATTTTTATTATTTAAAACCCAAAGAAATCTCCTTGGAGTTTTTTTATTAAAAAAAAGTTTTTTAAATAAAAAACTTTTTGCAGATTTATTACTAACACCAGATAAAGTTATTTTTTTATCTTTTTGGAGTTTTTTTTCTATGTTCTCAAGTTGAATTTTTGGGAAAATATTCTCTAACATATAAAATTATTAATTTGCACACAAAAAATTGCGTGTTAATTGATTTCTTAATTTACTTAATTTTTAAATTAAATCTTTAAGGGCATTATAACATGAATGAATTCATTATTATCTTTTCCTTGAATAATAATTGGTGATAATTTTTCAGCAATTTTAATTTTAATTTCTTTATTATCAATTACTGACAACACATCTAATAAAAATTGTCCATTTAATGAGGTTTGATTTTTTTCACCGGAAACTTCTGATTGAATAACTGCTTCTTCTGATCCAATTTCTGTTACATCAGTTGTTATTAAAACTTGATTATCATCAAAATTAAAACGCATATTATTATTGTTTTCTCTTGCGAATATACCAACTCTTTTTATAGCTAAAACTAGGTCTTCTTTATTTATTAAACTAATTGTTTTTTCTGCTTTAGGGATAATTTGTGTGTGCTCTGGAAACTTTCCCTCAATTAACCTTGAAACTACCTCAATATTATCAACTTGGAACATTATTTCGTTTTGAGAAATAATAATTTTTAATTCATCTTCTTCTTTTTTTAAGACTGATAAAATTCTTTCAAGCTCAATCATTGTTCTTGAAGGAATTATTGAATAAACTTCTTTTTCTAAAGGTTTATTTAGTTTTATTGTTTTTTCAGATAATCGATAACTATCAGTTGCTACTAATTGAATTTTATCACCTTTTCCTTGTAGTAAAACACCTGATAATACTGGTCTAATATTTGAATGGGCACAAGAAAAACTAACCTCATTTATTGATTTTTGAAATTCTTTAATACTAACTGTAAATTCGTTTTCTTTTTCTACTTTAGGTAAAACTGGAAACTCATCCGCACTTACTCCTTTAATTTTTGTTTTTGCTGAGTTTGTTTTTAAAAACAAACTCATACCTTCCTCTGTTTTTACTTCAATATCTCCTTCTTTAGAAAAATTTACCCAATTAGTAATTACTCTAGATGGAACAGTAATAGAGCCTTCATTTTTTATTTCAGCAGAGATGGTTATCTTAATTGATATTTCAAGATTGGTTGATGAAATAAAAAGCTTTTGACCTTCTGTTTTAAGTAATACATTACTTAAAATTGGTAATGTATTTTGATTATTGATTGCTTTTTGCGCAATCAAGAGACCCTTTAAGAAGTCTTTTTGTTCAATATTAAAGCGCATATAATAAATTTATTCTTTATTTAGAGATTATATTTTTTTACTTAAAAATGCAATCTTTTATTTAATTAGTAATTATAAATATATTTATTAATATAATAAAAGCCTATTTTAGTATTTAATATTTAAATGTATAAATATACTTAATAAATATAAAGCTTTAAAGTAAACAAAAACAAAACTAAGTGTTAAAAAAAATTATTCAAAAAAATAACTACAATTAAACAAAAAAAATAATAAAAACAAACAATAGTAATTATTAAAAATAAATTAATAATGAACAAAAAATTTATAAAAAAAAGAAAGTAAACAAAAACAAAACTAAGTGTTAAAAAAAATTATTCATTGTTCAAAACTATTTCTATGTTTAAGTTTTTTAAAATTACTTTTAATAAGTAGTTTATTTTCTTTTTTAATAAAGCTTTTTTCAGGAATATTTTTATCCACAACAATTCCTGAGGTAATAAAACTATTCCTACCAATTTTAATTCCCGGCATAATTGAAGTATTAATTCCTATGCGTGAATTTTTACCAATAAAAGCCCCTAATTTATTACTATTACTATTAATTCTGTTTCCTTTTATGGTCATTTCTATATTTTCTTCATCAAGTCTTAGGTTTGCTGTGCGAGCACCTGCCCCAAATGAAACATTACTTTCTATTATTGAATCACCAATAAAATTTTGATGAGTCCAAACATGAGAACTAAAATAAGACCTACAAATGTCGCACCCACTACCAATAACACAATTTTCTCCAATGTGAGAATTACGAACTAAGGAATGGTTGCCAATAATAGTGTTTTTTCCTATATAACAAGGTCCTTGTATAACCGCAAAATCAAATATTTTTACACCTTCTTCAATATAACAATTACCATTTATAGAGGCCTTTTTAGAGACCTCAGCTTTTGGGTGGATAAAGGTTTTTTTAATTAAATCAAGTGCGCGTGTAGTTAAAACCAATTGATGAAACGGATATTTTATTGCCTGCCAACAACCTTGATACTCAACAACACTTGAGTTAATTTTTTGATCGAAAAGTATTTGCATAGCTTGTTCATGGGCATCATCGTGTTGATTTGTCACTTTTTGGTAAGTTTCCATTAAGTTTTGAGGATTTTTAAAGTATTGAACCATTAAAGCTACTAAGTTACTAGGCTCTTGTCCTGGTTTTGGTTTTTCCACAATTTTTTTTATTTGTTTTTTTGAATTTAACTCAAGATATCCACCTGGAAAATACTTATCCACAGTTTTACCAATAATAATTATTTCATTATTTGTTTTTTTGGCTTCTTCTAGAAGTTTTTTATAAGCTGTTTTTTCCACATAATCATTTGAACTAATAATTATTATTGGCTCTTTGCTGTTTATTTTTTTTTGAGCAGAAAGAACAGCCCCCTTAATTCCCTCATTTAAATCTGGTTGCACCACAAAGTCCACCATAACTTTTTTATTAGGCTTAATTAGTGATTTTAGTTTATTAATATTAATTTCATTTCCAACAATAATAAATTTTTCAAAACCAGCACCTAAGATGTGCTCAAATTGATGAACAATTAATTCTTTGCCTAAATATTTTGCAAAAATTTTATTACTAAGCGGTTCCATACGAGAAGACCTTCCAGCTGCTAATAAAAGAATAGTTGGTTTCATTTTGTAAAATTAAATTCATAAAAAGAATTAGGAGATATTGAATACTTTATGTCTCCACTTAAACCAGTTTGCCAAAATTGGACATCAAAATTTTTCAGTGTATTTAATGTTTTTTTGTGTGGATGGTAATAAGGATTATCTTCCGACGCAGTTATTATAGCAAACTTTGGATTAACCGTGGAAATAAAATCAGGATCACTAGATGAAGAAGATCCATGATGAGAAAGTTTTAACAAATCGCTTTTTAATTTCTCATCACTTAAGGTTAATAATTTTTCTATCTTTTTTTCTATATCACCAGTTAATAAAATGTTTTTATTAAAAACATTAACCCTTAAAACAATCGAAGTATTGTTTGTGTTATTAATTTCTTTGTTTTTAATACTTTCTATTGGCAACAGAACATTAAAATAAATATTTTTAGTTTTAAAATCTTGGGATCCATCTAAAAAAACAAGCTCAGTGTTTTTATTTTTTGCTAATTTTAAAAAATCATAAAAAATCTTATTATTCGTTTTTACGCCTGTAATAAAAACCTTATTCACCTTAAAATTATCTAAGGCATAATAAGCACCAAACAAGTGATCACTGTCCGGGTGGGTCAAAATAATTGCGTCTATTTTGCGATCAAAAAAGCTTTTATTGCGCATTATTTTTTCAATAATCGCACTATCCGTGCCCCCGTCGATTATTATATTGTGGCCATTAGGGCTTTTTATAAAAATTGCATCACCAAGTTGAACATCAAAAAAACTAATTTCAAAGTTTTTACTGGGAATTTTTTGATGTTCAGAAAAAATCATTAAAAAACAAATAATTTGTAAACAAAAAACAACAAACCAGGACCTATAACTAAATTTTGGAAAAAATTTTTTCTTCATATTATTCTTATTGTGCTACAAAAAGCTTTTGTGCCAAAATAATTATATGAAAAAAAAGCAAAAAATAAGTTGGGTTTGTGTAAAATGTGGAAACATTTCTCCTAAGTGGGTGGGACAGTGTAGTGTTTGCGAAGAATGGAACACCTTTGAAGAACAAACAGAAGAGCTAGACATTGGCACAAAAAATACAAGAGGCATTATTAAAACTCCAGAATATTTAAATCAAGCCTTAAAACAAGAAAGCAAAAAAGCGAGAATAGGAACAAAGATTTCAGAATTAGACAGGGTTTTGGGTGGTGGCTTTTTGGTTGACTCACTTTCATTGTTGGTTGGTAGTCCAGGCATAGGAAAGTCTACTCTTTCTTTACAAGTTGCATTAGAAGTTGCTAATCAAAACAAAAAAGTTTTAATGGTTTCTGGAGAAGAATCAGTATCACAAATTGCCGAAAGAGCAGATAGGCTGTCAGACAAAAATCCAGAAGTGCAAATATTAAATGAGTTTTTAATAGAAAATATTTTATCTACAGCACAAGAAGAAAGACCAGATTTTTTAATTATTGATAGCGTACAAACAATTGCCTCGGGTAATTCTGGCAGTGCGACAGGAAGTATGTCACAAATCAGAACAGTGACAGAAAAAATAATGCAATTTACAAAAAAAAACAAAATACCAACAATTTTAATAGGCCATGTAAACAAAGAAGGTGAAATGGCTGGCCCACAAGTTTTAGCTCATCTTGTTGACACAGTTTTAATCTTAGAAGGAGACAGTAAGCATGACTTTCGTGTTTTACGGACAAGTAAAAATAGGTTTGGCTCTGCACAAGAAGTTGGTGTTTTTGAAATGACAGAAAAAGGACTACAAGAATTAAAAAAACCTAGTGAAGCATTTTTGGACGGAAGGCTAGAAAATGCGATTGGTAGTGTTATTTTTCCGGTTATTGAGGGATCACGATCTTTTTTGGTTGAAATTCAAGCCCTAACATCAACTACTCGCTTTGGTTTACCAAAAAGAACCGCGAGTGGTATTCCTCTTGCGCGCTTGTCACTTATTTTAGCTATTTTGCAAAATCACGCGAGAATTAATTTTGAAAATAAAGATGTTTTTGTAAACGTGGTTGGTGGCTTTAAAGTAAATGAGCCTGCTATGGACTTACCACTTGCGCTTGCTTTGGTTTCGGCACACAAAAAACAGCCCTTAAAAAACAAACTTTTTGCCTGCGGAGAGCTTGGTTTGTCTGGCGAAGTTAGAGCAATTTCTTTTTTAGAAAAAAGACTAAAAGAAGGTCAAAAACTAGGTCTCACAGAGGTTGTTATACCAAGTAATAAAAAAACTAATAAAAATATTAAAGAACTAGAGATAAGACCTGTGCGCACAGTGCTTGAAGCAATTAAAAATATTTTTTAAAAAGTACTTGCTTTAATAAACAAATTATGGGAAAATCCCCGTTGCTGTTTTTTTATTTTTATTTTTTATGTCTGAAATTGCAATTAAAGATGCGGATTTGTCCATGGAAGAGTTGATCAAAGATTCTGCTGAGTTCACAATCCCTAATCCTGGAGAAATGATTGAAGGAAGAGTTATTGATAGAGGAAAGAATTATATTATTGTTGATATTGAAGGTGTTTCAACTGGTATTATTTCTGGTCGCGAAATGACAGATTCTTTTGAAACTGCAAAAAATGTTCAAATTGGCGACCTTGTTTCAGCTTTTGTTCTTGATAATGAAAGCGAAGATGGAATGGTGGTTTTATCGCTCAGAAAGGCGTCCCACCTAAAAGTTTGGGATAAACTAGAAAAAGCTCATAAAAACAACGAGCCTATTGATGTTGTGGCAAAAGAAGCCAACAAGGGAGGCTTGATGTCAGAAATTGATGGCATGCGCGTGTTTTTGCCTGTTTCTCAACTTGCACCTACTAATTTTCCTCGTGTTGACGGGGCTAATGCAGAAATGATTTTAGAAAAATTACAAAAATTAGTTAGCAAGAAGTTTACCTGCAAAATTATTATGATGGATGAATCTATTCCAAAAGTTGTTGTTTCAGAGCGTGCTGCTTATGCAGACATTCGTGCCAAAGAAATGACAAAAATCAAAGCAGGCGACATTATTGAAGGAGAAGTTAATGGTATTGTTAAGTTTGGTATTTTTATTACCTTCGGCAACCTTGAAGGACTTGTTCATGTTTCTGAGATAACCTGGGATGATGAAGCGAAAAACCCACAAAAAAACTATAAAATGGGTCAAAAAATCAAAGCAAAAGTAATTGGTTTTGAAAATGAAAAGATTTCACTTTCAGTAAAAAGATTAGAAAAAGATCCTTGGATGGACAAAGTAAAGGAGTTTGACCTTGGTTCAATGAAAAAAGGTACTGTTAATAAAGTGACTAATTTTGGTATTTTTGTGACTTTGGCAGAGGATATTACAGGACTTGTTCATGTTTCTGAGTTCACTGACGAAAACCAATCACCAGAAGAAATGTTTAAAGTTGGCGATGAAGTTGAGGTAAAAATTCTTGAAATCAACGAAGGTGATCACAGCTTAAGGCTGTCATTAAAAACTAAGGCAGAAGCCAAAAAAGAAGAAAAAACTGAAGAGTAAAGCTATAAAATAATTGTTTTTATAACTATTTTGTAGTTTGTAAAATTTACTCTTTACAAAATTGTTATATAAACACATAATTGAACACAGAAATATTTTTGCCTAATTTAAAATAGCAAGGTTAGAACAAGTTAATAATCTTCTTGACAAAAATAGAAATTTCTGTAAAAATTACAACCTTTATTTAGAAAATTGTTTTAATATAACCATATGACTAATTCACAAGCTCTATCGGAACTAAACCTACAAAAGATTATCAATGATCTTTTTATAGTACTTTCTGATAAAGAAAAAGTAGTAATCACAAAAAGGTTTGCCCTAGACAATAAACCAAGGCAAACGCTTGAAAGAATTGGTAAGAGCTTTTTAGTGACCAGAGAAAGGGTTCGTCAAATAGAATCATCAGCTTTGAAAAAACTAAAAAGAAATATTTCTAATACAAAATTAAACTTAATTAATTCTGTAGCACATGAAATTTTAGACGAGCATGGTGGTTTATTATTGGAAAAATCATTGATTAGTAAAATTTTAACTAAAATATTTCATACATCTCCTGTTGATGGATCAATTATTAAATTAGCGCTCACAATTGATGACAAAATAAATAAAATTGATCCTCCAAAGACTTTTTATCCCTTTTGGCACAAAAAGTCTTTAAGTAAAGAAGAAATTAAAGCTATTGCAGATACAGCTTATAAAACACTTAAAAAATCAAGTGACACACTTGCTGAAAAGTCACTTATTGAAAAAGTAGCAGGATCATTTAGAACAAAAGAAATTCCACCAGTTAGAATTGTTTCTGCTATGGAGGTTGATTTAAGACTTAAAAGAATAGACGATAAATGGGGCTTAATGGAGTGGAGACATGTTAATCCAAAAAGCATTCGCGATAAAATTAATATCATTTTGAAAAAAACCAAAAAACCACTTCATTTTGTTGAGATTGCGAATCGTATTGTTAATGCTGGTTTTGATAAAAAAACAATCACAGTGCAAGCAGTTCATAATGACCTAATTCGTTATGATGAATTCATTTTGGTTGGCAGAGGTCTTTATGCCCTTAAAGAATGGGGTTTTGAAGCTGGCACAGTGGCTGATGTAATTGCAAAAATACTACAAGACGACGGTCCTCTTTCAAAAAAAGACATTGTTAAAAAAGTTTTAGCACAAAGAGATGTAAAAGTTGGCACAATATCGCTTAATCTTCAAAAAAGTCCAGCTTTTGTCAGGGTTGGTCGTGCGGTTTATAGTTTTGATGAAAAAAAATGGAAACCAGAGCCAACTGGTAGAGGTCGCAAAAAAGTTGCTCAATAAGATTTAATTAAAATACCCCGTTGTGGGTATTTTTTTTAACTTATGCTATATTTTATATAAGTTTATTAACTGGCTTATGATAAAAGATCATATTTTTCGTGCCTATGACATTAGGGGTGTTGTGGGAGAAGATTTTGACGAAGAAGGGGCTAATTTAATTGGAAAAGCTTATGCAAGCTATTTATTGCGCAATAATAACCTACCTTTAACCATTGTAGTGGGGCGTGATGGCAGAACACATTCGCCTGTTTTGCAAAAAGCTTTTATTGAAGGAGTGCGTGATTGTGGAATTAATGTTGTTGATATTGGACTAGCCACATCGCCTTTGCTTAATTTTTCAGTTTGTTTTGGAGAATTTGATGGCGGTGTAAATATTACCGCTAGTCATAATCCAAAAGAATTTAATGGCTTTAAGCTACAGTCAAAAGGCGCACATGCTATTTTTGGTGATCAAATTCAAGAAATCAAAGAAATAGTTAAAAACGGCGATTATTACCTGTCAGAAAGACAGGGTGAAATGGAAGAAAAAAGCTTTGCTCAAGATTGGATAAAAAAAATTGCCTCATTAGTAAAAATTGAGGGTCAGCCAAAAGTAGTTGTGGATTGTGGAAATGGCGTGGCAGGTGCTTTCGCGGGAAGCTTTTTTCAAGAAATTGGAGTAGAAATAGTGCCTCTTTATTGTAATGTTGATGGTGATTTTCCAAACCATGAAGCAAATCCAGAAGAAGAAAAAAACTTGCAAGACTTAAAAAAAGCCGTAAAAAAAGAAAATGCAATAATGGGAATTGCTTTTGATGGAGACGGAGACAGGGTTGGTATTATTGACGAAAATGGTGAATATTATGCAGCTGATTTGCTTTTATTGCTACTTGCTAGAGAGCTTTTAAGAAAAAAACATGGAGCAACAGTGGTTTATGATTTAAAAGCCACACAGGTTTTGGCAGATGAAATAGAAAAATTAGGAGGGAAAGCAATTCCCTGCAAAACAGGTCATAGTTATATTGAAAATAAAATGCTAGAAACAGGTGCTTTGTTGGGAGGAGAAGTTTCTGGGCATATGTTTTTTGCAGATGACTATTATGGCTTTGATGATGCTTTTTTAGCAGGAGCAAAGTTATTAGAAATTGTAGCTAATAAAAAAACACCCTTAAAACAGCACTTTGAAGACCTGCCAAAAACATTTGTTACTCCAGAAATAAAGGTAAAAATTGCAGAAGAGCACAAGTTTGAAATTATGCAGAAAATAGTTGATTTTTTTGCTCAAAAATACAGGGATAAAGCATTAACCATTGATGGAGTAAAAGTTGATTTTGAAGATGGCGCATGGGGAATTGTGCGCGCATCTAATACCTCCCCTTATTTAACCCTAAGGTTTGAGGCCAGAAGTAATGAAAAATTGATGGAAATTCAAAATGAATTTTATGAGCACCTAAAACAGTATCCAGAAATCTCAGGCTTGCCAAGTTTATAAAAAAACACAGTTTAAATATTGATTTTAAGGCAAAAATATGAGATAATTTATTAAGTAAACAAAAATAAAAATGAACCAAGAATTCATGTTTTCTGTGCCGGCATTAGAAGAGGTTTCACCTTCTGTGCGATCTATTGCAGAATCTATTTTTAAAAACACAAGTTTATCTAAAAGAGACCAAAGTCGTTTAAAGCTGGTTTTTTCTGAGGTTTTTATGAACGCCGTAAAGCATGGATCAGCTCAATTTTCACCAGTTAATATTCATTTTTTACTTCAAGAAGACAAAATAACCATAAAAATAGAAGACCACGGTAGTGGCAAAAAAAACCTTAAAGCAGAGGATTTAAAAAAAATAGTTATTAATGAAGAAGAGCATAATGTGCTCACAAAAACATCTGGTAGGGGTTTGGCTCAAATAGCAAAAAAATGGACAGATGAATTTGACATCAAAGACAGTGAATTAGGGGGAATTTGTGTTGTTTTTGGTAAAAACTTTAAAGCAGGCGAGGAAGAAGAGGTGCCAACAATAATAAGAAATAAAGCATCAAGCTATGAAATAATTCCAACTATGGATATGCCAACAGCAGAGGTAGGTCTTGGCGAAAAAATATTTACCTTTTCAGGCATTATCGACGAAACAACAATATTGCAAAAAACCAAAGAAGTTGATGAGTTTTTCAAGAAAAATGAAAAAGTTGGCAACTTAATTGTTTTTGATTTTGATCAAGTTGAGTTTTTCATGTCCACCTTTATTGGTAGGCTGGTTGAATGGAAAAAAGAAGCCAAAGAAAAAGGAGGAGACTTAAAAATTATCAATATTCCTGCGGATTTGTACGAAATATTAGAGCTTACAGGAATAAACCATCTTATTAATTTAACAGCTAAGAAATAATGCGATTTTTAAGAGCAAATTTAACGCTAAAATATATTTTATTTTTGTTGGTGACCATATCACCAGCGTTTGTGTTGATTTTTGCCTTAAATAGCCTTGGTAAAAGTGAAAAATTAATATTTTTCAGTGTTTCTGTTGTTTTTTTAATAATCATTGTTTTTGGTTTTATATTTCTTGTTTCGCGACCCCTAAAAAGAGTTGCACCGCAAGCAAAGGCGCTACTAACAGGTAAAAAATACAAAAGATTAAAACCACTTAGTCCTGATGAAATTGGTGTTGTGACACATTTTTTTAATGAAGTGACTAGAAATTTAGAAAAAATTTCTAGTGATTTAGTTGAGCAAAGAAGATTATTTTCAGAAGTGGATGTTGCTCGTAGTATTCAGCAGGATGTTTTACCAAAAAGTACCCAAGATATTGAGGGTCTTGAAATAATGGCAAAAACAAAAGCGGCCGCAGAAATGGGAGGAGACTCCTTTGATTTTATACAAAGAGATCAAAATACACTTGTTTATATTGGTGATGTGACAGGGCACGGCATTCCAGCTGGCTTGGTTATGATGATGGTAAACACCTTAATACACGCTTATGCGGCTAATGACAAAATGCCAGCGGAAATTTTAACTATGGTTAATGATGTTTTATGCGATAGAATTTCTTCTCAAAGATTTATGACCTTGGTCATGCTTCGCTGGGACGCCCTAAGAAGAAAAATGTATTACACAGGCGCAGGTCATGAGCATATTTTAATTTACAGAGCAAAAACTCAACAAGTTGAGACCATAAAGTCAGGAGGAATTGCTTTACGCATGACACCAAACATAGGTGCAATTATTGAAGAAAAAGAACTTGATATTGATCCTGACGACGTGGTTTTGCTTTACACAGACGGCATAACCGAAGCGCGCAATCAAAAAGGCGAAATGTTTGGACTAGAAAGGCTTAAGGTGACATTGCAAGAAAATGCTTACAAAAAATCCTTAGAAAGTATTTTTGACAAAATTTCAGATGAATTTAGCGACTTTGTTGGCAGTGATTATGTGCAAGAAGACGACATTACTATGATAGTAATGCGCGAACTAGGAGAAGATGAAAAACAACAGAAAAAAGCAGTAAAATTAGTATTAAACTCAGGCAATAGAGATTCGCTTATGAACGGAAGCAGGAGGTGGACATGGTAGGGCTAATCTCTACTACCAAAAAGCCTAAGTAAATATAAGAAAAGGTTAATAAAATCAAGATATAAAGACAAAGCAAGTATAATTGCTATTTTTTGCGCACCTTCGCTTGTGCTGTCTTGTAGTGTGGTGGCAACATGTTTCAGTCTTTGTGTGTCATAAGCAGTAAGTGCAACAAAAATAAAAATACCCACAAAAGTTGTCACCCAATAAATAGCTGGGCTATTGAGAAAAATATTAACAATACTAGTTAAAATTAATCCCACCAGAAGCATTAGCAAAATATTTCCAATTGAGCTTAGGTCGGTTTTTGTGAAATATCCATAAACACTCATGGCGCCAAAAGTGCCAGCAGTGATAAAAAAAGTGCTAGCTAAAGATGACGCAGTATAAGCCAAGAAAAGCGTAGAAAATGTAATACCAACAGTAATTGCATAAACATAAAATAAAACTATGGCTGTTTGCAAGGACATTTTTTGAATACGAGCAGAGAGATAAATAACTAAACCAATTTGCGCAAACAAAAGTAGCCACATTAAGCCACCTTGTGCCAAAGAAAGCACTAATGAAATTTGATAATTAGCGACATAATAAGCAGTAAGGCCTGTAAGTGCCAAGGCAGTTGCCATCCAGCCGTAAGTTTTATTTAAAAAGTCCTGTATTGCAGATGTTTGTGTGCTGGTAATTATTTTTTCGTTCATTTTTTCTCAAAAAGGGATTTAATTATAATATTTTTAAAATAAATGTAAAATTTTGTCCCTAATTTTTTCTTTGAGAATTTTAAATTCGGTATTATAAATAATCGGCTTTTTATTAAAATAATGAGAGTTTGGGTATTAACAGAACAAGCAAAAACATATGCTGTAAACAGGCTTAAAGAAGAGGCTAAAAAACAAGGAATTCAATTTAGAGTGGTTAATCCAAAAAAATTTGAATTAATTGAGCCAAGACCAGAAAATAAAACGGTTTTATATAACAATAAATACATAAAAGCACCCGATTGCGTTATTGCCAGAGGGAAAACAAATTATTTTTATTATGCTGTTATTAGATATTTGGAAAATATGGGGGTTTATGTTGTGAACTCAGCAAAAAGTATAGATGAATCAAAAGATAAGCTAAAAACAATTCAAATTTTAGCTACAAACAATATCCCAATTCCTAAAACAATGTTTGCCAAATTGCCTTTAGATATCAGTTTTATTAAAAAAGAATTCAGCTTTCCTTTGATTATGAAAACAACCATTGGCTCACAAGGAAAAGGTGTTGTTTTGTGCGAAAAAAGCTCACAACTAGAAGATATTATTGATTTTACAACAGGCTCTAGCGCAGAACAGGAGCTAAATGTTATTTTTCAAGAATTTATTTCTTCAAGTAAAGGCAGAGACATTCGGGTTTTTTTGGTTGGCGGTCGTCCAATTGGAGCTATGTTGCGCACCGCAGTTGCTGATGGTTTTAAGGCCAATTATTCCATTGGTGGTTCAGTAGAAAATTTTCCACTAAATCCAGAGCTAGAATGGCTTGCGGTTGAGTCAACCAGGCTTTTGGGTCTTGAAATTGCTGGTGTTGATATTCTTTTTGATAAAAAAGGTTATCGAATTTGTGAGGTTAACTCTTCGCCGGGATTTAAAGGCTTTGAAGAGGCAACAGGAATTAATGTTCCTCAAGAAATTTTTAGGTATTTGCAAATTAGAACAGAGGGTTTTAAGTAAAAAAATAAAAAAAAACATACTGAAAAATAATTTTTTATGTAAGAATTATTTTTGTTTTTTATTTTTTTATGAGAAAAGCAAGTGTTTTAATTTCATGCCCTGATCAAGCTGGAATAGTATATGCTGTTTCCGGTTTTTTATATGAAAGAGGTTTAAGTATCTACTTAATGGAAGAGCATGTGGAGGATAAAAACTTTTTTACAAGAATTGAGTGGGAAGCAAAAGAAAGATATTTTAGAAACGAAGAAGATTTTGTTGAACAATTTGAGCCAATTCGCAAGAAGTTTGATATGAATATCAAAGTTGATTTGGGTTTAAGTAAAAAATCAATAGGACTTTTATGCTCTAGGGAGGGTCATTGTTTGGCAGACATTTTGAGTAGAACCCTAATTGGTGAATTAAAAATAGAAATACCATATATTATTAGTAATTTTGAAGATCAAAAAAAGATAGCAGATTGCTGTGGAATACCTTTTTATTATGTTTCAAGTAAAAAAGGTTCTTATGAGCATGAAGAAAAAATGCTGGAAATCATTAAAAAGAACAAAACAGATGCGATTGGACTTGCACGTTATATGAAAATTTTAAGTGAAGACTTTATAAATCAAGTAGGACAAAAAATTATTAATGTACATCACTCTTTTTTGCCTTCTTTTGTTGGAGCGCGTCCATATGAAGAAGCGTACGAAAGGGGTGTAAAAATGATTGGCGCAACTTCTCATTATGTTACGCCTAACCTCGATCAGGGCCCAATAATTGATCAATCAGTCCAAAGAGTTAAACATCATCATAGTATTAAAAACTTAAAACTAATGGGCAGAGAATGTGAAAAAGCTGTTTTTGCCAACGCAATCAGGAAACACACTGAAAATAAAATTATTGTGTTTAAAAACAGAACTATTGTTTTTAAATAAAATTTATTCTCTATTTTAATCGGAGAATATTTTTATTATTTTGGCAACAAATTTTTCTTTGCACCAGAAAGATAAATCCTATATATTGTTATTTGTCCCTTAAAAAAACACAATATATTAGGTTTAGCCTCAAAAAGCACTTAGCTTAGAGAATTGTAATAATTTATATATAATAAAGTTTGCTGACCGCAAAAAAACAAAATATAATAACAACCTTTTAATCTGCATTTTTATCTTTTTACATGGCAATTTATAAAATTCAGAAACGCAACGGAGCTATTGTTGATTTTGATTCAGACAAAATCGAGAAGGCTATTTTTTCAGCTGCCAAAGCCGTTGGTGGTGAAGATCAAAACACAGCTGGTGAGCTTGCTGAAAAAGTTATTTTGTACTTGGAAACTAATTTTAAGGACGCAATTCCTACTGTTGAAGACACTCAAGATGCAGTTGAAAAAGTTTTAATCGAAGAAGGTCATGCTAAAACAGCAAAAACCTATATTCTTTATCGTGAAAGAAAAACTGAACTTAGAGAAGACAGAAAAGTTGTGGTTGAAGTAGAAAAAACAATGGATGAATATTTGCAAAAATTAGATTGGCGTGTGAATGCTAACTCTAATCAAAGCTATTCTCTTGGTGGTTTAATTTTAAACACAGCAGGAAAGGTGACAGCTAATTATTGGCTTTCTCATATTTATCCTCGTGAGGTTGGCGATGCTCATAGAAACGGTGATTATCATATTCATGATCTTGATATGTTTTCTGGTTATTGTGCTGGTTGGAGCTTGCGTCAGCTTTTAGAAGAGGGCTTTAATGGTGAACATGGTCGTGTTGAGTCTGCTCCACCAAAGCACCTTTCTAGCGCTGTTTCTCAGATGGTGAATTTTTTTGGCACTTTGCAAAATGAATGGGCAGGTGCACAAGCTTTTTCTAGTTTTGATACTTACCTTTCTCCATATGTAAAAAAATATGCAATGGAAACAGAGGCAGAGGTGGAAAAATTTGGCATGAAATTTCCTTCTGAAGAGGCAAAGCAAGAATACATAGACGAAAAAACTTACAAATATGTTTATCAAAACATTCAATCTTTTGTTTTTAACCTTAATGTTCCTTCTCGCTGGGGCACACAAACTCCATTTACCAATATTACAATGGATTGGGTTGCGCCAGAGGACCTAAAAGATAAAAGGTTAAAACTTGGTGGTGAATATTTTGAATTTACTTTTGGTGAATTACAAAAAGAAATGAATTTTATCAATAGAGCTTATCTTGATGTAATGAAGGCAGGCGATTCTAAGGGTAGAGTTTTTACTTTTCCAATTCCAACATATAACATTACTCCTGAATTTGATTGGGAGAATGAAAACACTAACCTGCTTTTTGAAATGACCGCTAAATATGGTTTGCCATATTTTCAAAATTTTCTTAATTCTGACTTAAAACCAAATCATGTGCGTTCAATGTGTTGTAGGCTTCAATTAGACCTAAATGAACTTCTAAAAAGAGGAAATGGTCTTTTTGGTTCTGCTGAAATGACAGGATCAATTGGTGTGGTGACAATCAACGCAGCTCGCATTGGTTATGCACACAAAGGCGACAAAGAAGCGTTTTTAAAAAGACTTGGTCATTTGATGGAATTGGCAAAAACTTCTTTGGAGATTAAAAGAAAAGAAATAGCTCGCTGGCTTGAGCTTGGACTTTTTCCTTACACAAAAAGATATCTAAACACATTAAATAACCATTTTTCTACCATTGGCGTTAATGGTATCAATGAAGCAGTTCGTAATTTTAGTGAGGATAAACACAATATTGCTGATGAGTTTGGACAAGAATTTGCAGAGGAAGCATTAACATACATGCGTAATAAAATTACTGAGTTTCAAAATGAAACAGGTAATTTATATAACCTTGAAGCAACTCCTGCAGAAGGCACAACTTATCGTTTTGCAAAAGAAGATCAGAAAAAATTTCCAAATATTATTCAGTCTGGCACAAAAGATTATCCATATTACACAAATTCTTCACAATTACCTGTGGAGCTTACAGATGATGCTTTTGAGGCCTTAGAATTGCAGGAAACATTACAGGGCATGTACACAGGAGGAACAGTGTTCCATATGTATATGGGAGAAAGAGTTTCTAGCTCAGAAGCTTGTAAAAACTTTGTCCACACAGCCCTAAAAAGCTTCCGTATTCCATATTTGACAATTACTCCTACTTTTTCAGTTTGTCCAATCCATGGCTACATTGAAGGAGAACACGACTTCTGCCCAAAATGCGACGAAAAATTAGGAATTTACGAATCAACTCGTGATGCAGAAATTCGTAAACAATATTCTTCTAACCTTTCTTAATAAATTTTTTTAAACAAAAATGCAAAAAACCCAAACAACAACTGCACAAGGCGTGCAACAAACAACACAAGACCAAAATTTAAGCGACAAAAGAACTCGCTGTGAAGTGTGGACTCGTGTTATGGGTTATCATCGTCCTGTTTCCAATTTTAATGTTGGAAAAAAGTCAGAGTTTTATTCAAGAAAGTCTTTTTCAGAAGTTTGTACTGCAAATTCAAAATTCATGAAAAAATATAGCTAATTATGAAGGCAATTTTATTTACAACATTAACCTGCCCAAAGTGCCCTTCTTTTAAGGAGTTTGTCAATAAACAAGAAGGGCTTGAACTTGAATTTTTTGATGACACAAAAGATGGTTTTTTTGACAAAGCACAAGCAATGCAAATAACAACTGTGCCAACACTGGTTATTTTTGAAGGCGAAAAAGAAGTTTTTCGAACAAGTGATGAGGGCGAGTTAAATGATTATTTAAAAAATAAATAAAATGAGCAAGGATTTGCCAATTTCTGCTATACAGCCTTTTAGTATGCTGGATTTTCCTGGCAAAACAAGCTGTATAGTTTTTTTAGCAGGTTGCAATTTTCGTTGTCCATATTGTCATAACTCCGAATTTGTTTTACCTGAGAAAATCAACGAAATAAAAGATAGTTTTATTGAAAAAAAATCCCTTTTTGCTTTTTTAAAAGCACGCCAAGGGCTTTTAGACGGTGTAGTTATTACTGGTGGAGAGCCAACAATTCATAAAAACCTACCAGAGTTTATTCAAAAAATAAAAAAAATGGGCTTTTTGGTAAAATTAGACACAAATGGCACAAATCCGGACATGTTAAGGCAATTATTAAAAGCAAATTTGTTAGATTATATTGCAATGGACATAAAATCTTCAGAAAAAACTTATAACAAAGCAGTTGGAGTAAAAATAAACATAGAAATAATCAAAAAATCAATTAAGATAATTCAAAACAGCAATTTAGACTATGAATTTCGTACAACATTAGTGCCAGGAATACACAATGAAGACATTTTTAAGGAATTATTAGAATTAATTCAAGGTGCAAAAAAATATTATTTACAAAATTTTCGCCCAACAGGCGGATGCCTTGACCCAAAAATAGAAAAAATAAATGGATTTAATCCATTGGAATTAAAAAATTTTCAAAAAATAGCAGAAAAGGCAGTAAAACATTGTGAAATTAGAGCTGGATAACTTCTTGACAATATTTAAAAAAAGCATTATAGTACTTTCCTTTGTTTAATTTTGAATGCAAAAATTTTTATCAACATTTTTACAGTCAGGATTGTGCTTTGTTCAAGAGCCATTTTTAAAAAGAACCTTGCCAAAAGTGCCCTGGAAGGCCAGTGATGGTGTAAAAATGGTTATTTTTTCAGCATTATTTTTACTCGCAGTTTCCTGGGGATCATTTTTTATAGGCGCATTTTTTACTGATCTGCTCACAGTATCTACAATTTTAATAGAAAACTTAAAATTATTTATTGTACTTGGTTTGTTGTTGCAAGTTTTAGGACAAATATTTTTTCTGTTTTTATTTTCAGCAAAAAAATACAAAGTTAAGCTCAAAGATTTTGGTTTTAGAAAAGTAAACCTAAAAACAATTTTGCTTAGTTTAATTAGCTTGTTTGCAATTAGTATTTTGGCTCAAAATGGAATTTTATTCACCATGAAGCTAATGGGAATAGCCCCAATGGCAAATCAAGGCACAATTTCCAGCTTAATAAGCAATAATTTGCTTCCCCTTTGGGTTTTGTTTGGCTTTGCAGTAGTAGTTGCTCCGCTTTTAGAAGAATTAATTTTTAGAGGATTTTTATTAAGTTCGTTAATGAACAAAACAACGCCCTTTTGGTCAGCAATGTTTTCTAGTGTTTTATTTGCCACTGCTCATTTGCAACTTGTTTATATGCCAATTTACTTTGTAATGGGACTGCTGTTGTCCTTTGTGTTTTTAAAAACACGCTCACTTTGGCCAGGGATAACTTTTCACGCAGTAAACAACCTAGTTGCGCTTTTGCTTATTATTTAATTTAATCCAAATTTTTTTAAAATAAGGCATAGATAAAGTGGAAATCACAAAAGCCAGAGAAGGAACAACCGCGTTAATAAGCGGTTTTTCTATATTTGCAAAATTAAAATAAATAGCAATTACTAAATAAGTTAAAATAATTAAAATAAATTTTCGACTCCAGCTTGTTTCCCATTTTTTATCAAGCTCAACCGTTTTATTGCGCCCTTCTATTGCCTTTAATCGAGCGTTTATATCGTCCATTTTTTGTATTTAAGTAATTAATAGTGCTTTAAGCTTACTCACTCTCAACATAAAAACTTTGTCCCACGCCAACATCTTCATTGTTCAGATAGACATGCATTGCTGGGTTTGAAGTAGGTCGTGCATTACAAACACTATTACCATTGGTAATTTTGACCGCATAGCAATTACTCACCTCTTCACCATTAAAAATAGCAACATCATCTTCGTCATTGGTATAGGCAAAATCATCACCATCTACTACTGGTTTTGTGCCCTTACCCATATCGTTTCCGTTGTAAACAACATGCGTTTCAGAATCCACACGTTTTACAAAAGCGTAATTATCACCGTCAACTGAAATCTCAGTAGAATAATTTGCCTCTCCAGCCAATTCGCCGTTTACAAACACATTATAAAGATTATTTTCATTCATATTGGTATAAATGTAACTTCCTCCACCTACTGCAAAATTTGCTACCTTATCAACTTTTTTGCCATTTACATAAATATACCTTTGTGATTCATTTGAGTCGTAATATGAATAAACAAGCAAATCGCCAGAAAGCATATAGCTTTCACCTTTTCCTAAGTTTGTACCATTGTAAATAATGTTTCGATTTTCATCAAAATAAGCAATGTTATCACCGGATAATACAGGATTAGTACCCTTGCCCAAGTCTTCGCCATTGTAAAAAACATGAAAATCGTTATCACCCATGTCACGATGGAAAGCAATGTTGTCTCCTGATAAAGAAATGCTTGCTCCTTCACCAAGATTTTCCTCATTTAAAATTACATCACATGTATCATAATAATAACAAGTTGTGCCATTACCTTGTGGCCTTAAATAAGCTAAATTTCCGTCTGATAATTTTGGTGTAGCACCATGACCCATGTCTTCACCATTGTAAAAAAGATGATATTGTAAATCTGTCCAAGCAATATTCACTCCCCCTGATTCTGTCACAAATGGCGGTGGCAATTCCGTATTAGTGGTTGTTGTATTGTTATCAGTTATGTTTGTTGTAGTTGAATTGTTGTTATCTGTGTCATCTTCCAATGTTTTTGATATATAGACAATTTCTGCCATTTCACCACGAGTAAGTAAGTGAGATGGATCTCTGCCAATAGTATCCAAAAGACCCACCTGATCTGATGCGTCAAAATATTTTTGGTACCATTCTCCCTCTGCCTCTGGAATATCAACTCCTGTTGCCTCCCAGATAATTTTTAATGCCTCTACAAGATTAACCAGATTGTTCGGCCTAAAGCTACCATCTGAATATCCGTTAATAATGCCCTCATTCTTTGCAGAGCATATATATTGAGCAAACCATTCGTTGTTTACATCAGTAAAACAGTAGCTTCCTGTTATTGATTCTTCTGAAAAAGATGAAGCCATTATAATTTTTGTAAATTCTGCGCGATTTATTTCTTTATCAGGTTTATAGCTACCGTCTTTATAGCCCCCTATTATTCCTTGCTCTTTTACATATTGAATAGCATCTTTATATTTATGATCACAAACATCAGTAAATACACATTCATCTTGGGCATAGCTTTGACAATCATTTGTGCTTGTGGTAAGCCCAAAAACCATTAAAAGAGCAACAACAAATGCGCTAGAAGAAGTAAGACATTTTTTCATGGAAAGGCTAAAAAGATTAAGTTATTTTATATAATTTTATATCAAAGTTTTTTAAAAGAAAATAAGATAATTTCCTTACTACTTATTGCCGACTCTTTATTGTAGTGTGTCGGACAATTCATTCAGCCCAAAGAACACCAAGGGTTCCATGCTTTAGTGCTTTGTATCAATTTTATGGGTTTGTTCTGAATAAATAATCACTTAGGAAATTACTAAATTATTTTTAAAAAATCGACTTTTACTGTGTGTAAAAGATCACGATTTTATTACAAATAATTTCCCCTCCACTCCGCGCCCTCGTTATTCACTCGGTCGCTCCGTTGCGGGTCGTAATTCTCACTAAGCGAATGGTGGCCAGGGGCAGAATTGAACTGCCGACACATGGCCATTTACAATTAGCCAGTCCATTGCGTAGAGCAATAAACACCAAAAATGGTGGCCAGGGGCAGAATTGAACTGCCGACACATGGCCATTTACAATTAGCCAGTCCATTGCGTAGAGCAATAAACACCAAAAATGGTGGCCAGGGGCAGAATTGAACTGCCGACACATGGATTTTCAGTCCATTGCTCTACCACTGAGCTACCTGGCCAAGGCGAATTGCAAACAAAACGCAACAGGCATTTTCCACTTTTTTTTTAAAAAAGGCAAGAAAAAATCATAAAAATCACTAAACAAAAACAATAAATGACAAAAAAAACTTTTTATGCGAAAATCTTTTTGTGCAGAGAAAGGAGATTATTGCCGGCCTGCTTCGTACAGCATTTGATTTTTTTGCTGTTATTACTGCTTGGTCGTTGACTTACTGGCTCAGGCCAATTACGGATTTAATTCCTGGTGTGCAGACTTATTTTCCAAAAGAAGCTTTGCCAAGTTTGGAGTTTTATATTCCTTTTGTTGCTGTTTCTGCTGGATTTTTGTTGATAATGTTTTTCTTGTTGGGCTTTTATCCATTAGTAGAAAAATTTGATCCTATTAAAGAATTTTTGAAAATTGTTTTTGGGGTTTTTTTGTGGGGAATGCTGATCGTGGCTTATTTTTCTTTAGTTAGACATGAGCCTTTTTTCTCCCGTGTTATGCTATTTCAGGCAATGTTCTTCTCTTTGTTGCTGATTTTTGTTTTGCGAATTTTTTTGCGTTGGCTTTTTTCCTTGGCATGGAAAAATAAATCCTATGCACGTAAAGTTTTGCTTATTGGTGAAGGCGGTGTTTTTGAGAGCTTGAAAAAAACTTTGTCAAAAACCATGCCTTTTGTTTTAAAAGAGGCAATTGTAGAACATAGCTTTAATTATGCTAAAAATATTGCCTCTAAGGCAAAATTTGATGAGGTTTGGTATGCTTCGAGCAATTTTTCTTTTGAAAAAATGAAAGAAGCTCAATTGATTGCTGAAAAAAATCATTTATATTTTCGTTTTGTCCCTTCGGAGTTGGGTATGCGTTTTGCGAGCATGGAAATGGAAATTTTTAATGGTATTCCGGTTTTACAGCCAAAAATTTCTGCGCTTGATGGCTGGAGTCGTGTTTTTAAGCGCTTTTTTGATATTATTTTTTCTTTGTTTTTAATTGTTTTGTTTTCTCCTGTTTTTTTGTTGATTATTTTTGCGATTAAGCTTGAGTCCAAAGGGTCTATTTTTTATGTTAGTAAGCGGGTTGGCAAAAAAGGTAAGAAGTTTTCAATGATTAAGTTTAGGTCCATGGAGCAAAATGCAGACAAAAAGAAAAAAGATTTAATTAAATTGTCTCATCGCAAAGATGGGCCTTTGTTTAAAATTAAAAATGACCCTCGAATTACTAAGGTGGGCAAGTTTTTGCGCAGATTTTCTTTGGATGAGCTTCCTCAGTTAATCAATGTGTTATTGGGTGATATGTCTATGACTGGACCAAGGCCACATTTGCCAGAAGAAATTAAAGAATTTTCTGTTGCTGAAACAAGAGTTTTAAACATTCGTCCAGGTCTTACGGGGCTTGCACAGGTTTCGGGCAGGAGCAATTTGTCTTTTCAAAAAGAAATAGAACTAGATTTATATTTTATTCAAAATTGGCATATTCTTATGGAGCTTAAAATAATTTTTAAAACTATTTGGGTGGTTCTTGGTGGAAAGGGCGCAGATTAAATTATTTAAAATATGAAAAAAATACTCATAGCTACAGGAAATCAGGGCAAGGCTGGCGAAATGCTAGAGGTTTTATCTGATTTACCTATTGAATTTGTGACCCTAAAAGATCTAGGGTTAAAAAATGATGCTGTTGAAGATGGTGTGACACACGAAGAAAATGCCTTAAAAAAGGCAGTACATTTTTATAAAAAAACAGGCTTGCCCACTATTGGTGAAGACTCAGGTATTCATGTTGATGCCTTAGAAGGTGAGCTTGGTATTCACACTCGTCGATGGGGGGCGGGCGAAGAAGCCAGCGACCAAGAATGGTTGGATTATTTTTTAAACAGAATGACACAAGAGAGCAATAAAAAGGCTAGTTTTTATTGTGCAACAGTGTTTATTTTTAATAATTTACAAGAGACTTTTACTGGAAAAACTAGTGGTTATTTAAAAAACGAGCCACAGTGCGATATTCCTCATGGCATTCCTGTTTCTGCTTTGTTTGTGCCTGATGGGCGAGACAAAGTTTATGCTCAACTTTCTAAACAAGAAAAAAACCAAGTTTCACACAGGGGAAAAGCAATGCATTTGTTGAAAGATTATCTTAATATGCTTAGGGAAGCAGGGGGATTGTAAAAGTAAATGTGCTCCCTTTTTCTTTGTTGTTTGTTGCTTTTATTGTGCCATTGTGAGCTTCAATAACTTTTTTGCAAATATTAAGACCAACGCCAAAGCTTTTTTCGGTTGTACGTGAGCTTTTTTTAAATTGCTCAAAAATTAGCTCAAGCTCATCTTCGGGAATACCAACACCTTCGTCTGCAACACTTACCTCAGCGTATTCCTCGCCATCTTGTTTTATAAACCTAACTGTTGCTGTTATAGTTCCTTCTTCAGGAGAAAATTTAAGTGCATTATGAATTAAGTTTCTTATCACCCACTCTAATGTATCAGGATCAAAATTAAACATAGGCTCATTTTTATAGTGATGTTTTCTGCCAACTTCAAAGTTTCGCATAAAATGAACTGATTTTGTTGTAAACAATGGTAACAGCTCATTCCAAACTTTGTTTATTTCATTAGAAAGCATGCCGAGCTTCATGTTTATAGGCACTCCTTCTGTGCCTATTTTTGCATGCAGTAAAAGATTTTGTATAAGAATAGATATCGCACTAACCGATTTAAGTATTGTTTCAAAGCAAAATTCATGATCAGGATTATCACATTTACCTTTTAATCCCATTTCAGCAAAGCCTACGATAGAGCTCATTTTGCCATTGGTTTCGTGTGATAATACGCTAACGAGTGTCGCATGATCTAACAACAACATTCGTTCTGGAGATTTTTCAGCTTCTGGTGCATTAGGCTTTTTGTCTTCTTTGAGTGCGTCTGTTGTAATTTTTTCTTCACAGCTTGGCGGTTTTTTGCTCATTTTTAATTTAAAATATTTAAAATCAATTTTATTTTTCCATATATTTTTTATTTTTTCACATAAAAATGAACAGAATATTAATTAAAAAGCTTAGTTCATGAAAATTTCATATTTATTTTATTAGAATTTTATAGCAAATTAAGAATATATATTTAAAAAATGAAGAAATTTAAAGTTGTTTTTATTGCTAAAGCAAAAGACAAAAAAGAGTTAATAAAAAAATTAACAAAAAATAAAGAATTAAAAATAGATTCAGAAACTTGTGCTATAGAAGAAGTGGCTCCAAAAAAAGTAGCAGTAGCAATTACAAGCGCCGAAAAGCAAATTAGTAAAAGTGAAGAATATTTAAATAATCTTGAGGATTTTTATCAAAAAACAGAGCTTTTGTGCTCTGAGTACGAAATTAAAAATCCTTATTCTGAGTCTATTAAAAAATTTCTTCAAAAAAAACCTCTTAATTCAAAAGATAAAGACGAGCTTGAAAAATTTAAAAAAGTGGCCAAGCATACTTCAATTATATCTTTAATTAAAGCCTATTTAGTGCCACTTCCTGAAGATGATGAAGAATTTTCCAAGTTAAGATTGGCGCAAGATTTAGTAAAAATTAACTTAGATTTGCCAAAAATTCTCAGATCGCCAGATTATTTTGAACAAACCGTATTACAGTCCTTTGAAAATTATCGCCAGCTATATGTTAAAAAGTACTTAAAAATGCTGGAAAATAGGTGTGTTTATTTAAAAAATTTTTGGAAAAAAGAAAAATTAATTAAGAAAAAAATATTAGCTTTAAAAACTTTTGATAAAATTGATGCACTAGGTCGCCCCAGGGGTGCTTTTTTTGAAAAAGAAATAATCAGAATAAAAGAAGATTGTCCACACGAAGAATTAGATAAAAAAATAATAAGAGAAGTTTTGCAATATTCTCCTACCTGGAATGGTATTAATTTTATACAAAAGCCAGTAGAAAACCTGTGTGATGAATTTTTAATTCAGCTTGATTCCGCGCTAGAAGCGAAAATAGCTTTAATAAAAACAAAAAGCGTTTTGGAAACACTAAAAAATTCCAAAAAAAATTCAGTACAAAAATTAGCTAAAGTTTTAAGTTTTACAAATTTAAACAAAATTGTGGATTTATTTAATCCACAAACTGCTTCAGCAATTGGTGATGAGCTTGTAAAATTTTTTAAAAAATAAATTTATTTTCCCCAAATGAGAATATTACTAGCAGATGATGAGCCTTTAATTTTGGATTTTTTGTCCCACTTATTAACAGATAAGCGTTTTGTGATTAAAAAAGCACAAACCTTACAACAAGCAAAAGAATTAATTACAGAGGGTGGCTTTGATTTAATCATTCTGGATAGAGATTTTGGCGAAAAAGAAGACGGTATTAGTCTAATTGAAGACATTCATAGGCAACAAAAAGATGTGCCAATTTTAATTTTAAGCGCACTCAAGGGCAGTCGCGAAAGAAGTTACGCCCTAAATAAAGGTGCTGATGATTACTTAGAAAAACCATATGACCCTGCGGAATTATTGGCCAAAGTGCGTGCCTTGTTGCGCAGAAAAAATAAAGCAATTGCACCACTAGAAATACCCCCTTTTATTATTGATGAGCAAAAAGGTGAAATTATGCTTAATAACAAAATTTTAGAATTAAAACTAAAAGAATATCAGCTACTTTACTATTTTTTAAAAAATAGTAATCGCATTATTACGGAAGCAGAAATTTTGGAACACATTTGGAACGATGATGGGCTTTGCACCCGTAGTAACACTATTAATGTCCATATGATGCGACTTAGGAGACAAATTGGAAAAGAAGCGGATCGCTTAAAAACCTTGCGTGGTCGAGGATTTATTTTTGAAACCAATGAACAAACTACTTGAGTTAATTTGGCAACTAGAAAATGTAAATGAAAAATTACTAAAAAAACACAAGCAATCTTGTGCACAAATCGACAAACTTTTAAAAGAAAAAGAATTACATTTTCGTGAAAACAAAAAACAGGTTAAATTTTTATCCAAAATAATCCACTCAATTGGTAATTCATTGACAATTTTGAGACTTATATTGGCTCAGGAAGAAAAAACAATGCAAAAAGACAACTCTCAAGTTGTAAAAAATGAACTTGGTCTAATTGAAGACTCTTTAGACAAGCTTTTGCAAATATTTGAAGTTGAATATAACAAAAAAAAGTCACCTAAAAAATTTAATTTAAGCAAATTTGTTAAAAACATTGTAATAAATCACAAAAATAATTTGCATAAATGGGAGCACAAAATAGAAGAAAATGTTTTTATCATAGGCCACAAAAGCAGGATAGAAGTTATTTTAGAAAATTTATTAAAAAACGCCCAAAAATACACAGAAAAAAGTAAAAAAATTTCTGTATTAGTTTATAAAAAAGGAAATAAAGCAGTATTAGAAGTAAAAGATCAAGGTTGTGGCATTAGTGCAACAGAAAAGAAAAAAATTTTTCAGGACTTTTGGCGCTCACCTGCACAAAAAAACAAAAAAATAAGAGGCTCTGGCTTGGGTCTTAGTTTGGTAAAAAAAATTGTCAAAAATCATGGAGGAAGAGTGGAGGTAAGTAGCACCTTGGGCAAAGGCAGTAGTTTTATTGTTGTTTTACCCCTAATTGAAGGTTAATTTTTCATCCCCAGTTCATTTTAACCTTGTATATTGCTAATATGGCTGATCAGCTAGGGGACTGATCAGCTTTTTTAATTTTTAATAAAAAATAGTCTGCATACTATTGCGTCGATTTTATTTTTTTGCTCTATAATGTGCGCTTAGCTCGCCTCCTCCTGGTTTTTTTAAAACTATAGACCTACGTTAAACAATCTGCGCATTGTTCGCCTAGTCCGACCGATTTTATTGCTTTTTGGTCTTTTTCTTGAGCTTTTTTGCATAATTTGTTATAATTATTTGATGAAAAAAATTTTAGTATTAGGCGGGGCAGGGTATATAGGTTCTGCTTGTGTAAAAGTGCTGTGTGATCAGGGTTTTTCAGTCACTGTAATAGATGATTTATCAACAGGAGATAAAAAATATATAGATGAAAAAGCAAAATTT
The DNA here is from genome assembly GCA_963664295.1 of Candidatus Altimarinota bacterium. Lineage (GTDB taxonomy): Bacteria > Patescibacteriota > Gracilibacteria > CAIRYL01. The sequence goes on along the minus strand of OY760935.1, from coordinate 959,393 downwards.
TTTCAAAAAGACATAGCAGAAGACAAAAACGCAATAGATCAGCATTATGATTGTGTTTTTCATTTTGCAGCACATAAATTCGCAGGTGAGTCTATGCTTAATGCCACAAAATATTCTAGGAATATAACAGGCATGATTAATGTACTTGATGCTATGGTGCGACATAAAATTCCAAAAATTATTTTTTCTTCCTCTGCCGCAGTATATGGACACCCTCAGTATTTGCCAATTGATGAAAAGCACCCACTTAATCCTTGTAATTATTATGGTTTTACTAAATTAAAATGCGAGGAGCTTATTGATTGGTATAGTAGTATTCATGGGATTACTTATTCTTCTTTGCGCTATTTTAATGTTGTTGGTGACCTTGGATTGAAATATCAAGAACGGAGTTCAAGTAATCTTTTTCCGGTTGTTATGGATGTTTTAAGTGGCAAAAAAGATAAATTACAAATTTTTGGTAATGATTACGAAACCCATGATGGCACATGTATTAGAGATTATGTTCATTTGGAGGACTTAATAGAGGCGCATATTCTTGCTATGAAACAAGAAGGTTCAGATATTTTTAACTTGGGCACAAATACAGGCTATACTGTTAATGAAATTATTGAGGAGTTTGAAAAACAATTGGACAAAAAGATTTCAAAAGAACTTGCTCCACGTCGAGCTGGTGATCCAGCGCGCCTTGTTGCTAGCTCAAAAAAAGCTGAGACAACTTTAGGGTGGCAAGTTAAAAAAAATTTACAAGAAATGATTAAATCAACTTTAAAAACAAATGAATAAAAAATTAATTTCCATTATTGCACCAGCATATAACGAAGAAAAAAATATAACAGTTTTTTATGAAGAGCTTATTAAGGTTCTTAAAAAAGATCTTCATAATTTTGATTATGAAATTATTTTAATTGACGATGGTAGTAGGGACTATACCTTGTTGGAAATTAAAGAATTAGCAAAAAAATATCCAAAGATAAAAGTTTTAGCACTAAGTCGTAATTTTGGTCATCAGGCCGCGCTTACTGCTGGTCTAAAATATGCCAAAGGGGACATTATTGTTAGTATGGATTGTGATCTTCAAGATCCACCGGAAGTAATTCCCAAGATGATACAAAAATGGAAAGACGGTTGTAAAATTGTTTATGCTCGCAGAAAAACTCGCAAAGATGGATTTCTAAAAAAACACACTGCTCAAATTTATTATAAATTACTTTCTAAGTTTTCTTCTGTGGAAATTCCTCGTAATGTTGGCGATTTTCGCTTGATTGATCGCAAAGTTCTTGATTATTTGTTAACAATGAACGAGCAAGCAAGGTATTTGCGTGGCATGGTTGCTTGGCTTGGTTTTAAGTATGGTTTTGTTGATTTTGAGCGCCCAAATAGGGTTTATGGTGAAACTCAATACACAATTAAAAAAATGTTCCGTTTAGCTATGGACGGAATTTTAAATTTTTCTTTTTTGCCATTAAAGTTAGGTTTTGTTATTGGGCTTATTACTATTTTTGTTTCAATTTTATTTTTTATTTACATGGCAATAGATGCCTTGTTTTTTGATGTAGAATATCCACTTTTCAAGTGGCTTACTGTTGTTATTGCCGGTTTTATGGGCTTGCAATTTATATTTTTGTGGATTTTGGGCGAATATATTGGCAGGATTTACGATGATGTTCGTAAAAGGCATTTATATGTTATTGCTGAAGAAATTAATTTTGATTAAAAATTAGTTAAAAAATAGATATATTAAATATATTGTTGAATTTATTTATATTTGACAATTTATTTTTTTTATTTTAAAATAAAGAACTTTAAGAGTGCTGATGAAAAAGATTTTAATGCTAAACAATGAGTTTCCGCCCTTGGGCGGGGGGCAGGCTAATGCTAATTTTTTTGCACTCAAAGAGCTAGAAGCCTATCCTGATTTACAAATTGATCTCGTGACTGCGTCGGAAAATCAAAAAAAACAGGAAAAATTTAATAAAAATAGTGAAATTTATTATTTGGATATTAGCAAAAAAGGCAAAAATATTCATTTCCAGACTATTTTTGACTTAATTAAATATAGTTGGAAAGCCTTTTTTCAATCACGAAAATTAATTAAGCAAAAAAAATATGATGGAATTTTGTGCTGGAGTGGTTTGCCCGCTGGTTTTTTGGGATATGCTTTAAATAAATTATATAAAGTGCCCTATATTGTGCTTTTGCGCGGTTCAGATGTGCCTTTTTATGAAAAACGCTGGCAAAAGTTGGATAAATTTATTTTTTCTTGGCTTTCACCAATTATTTGGAAAAATGCCAAGCAAGTCATTGCTAATTCTGATGGTTTGCGAGAGTTGGCACACAAGACAGCGCCAAAACAAGAAATTGGCTTAATTTATAACGGCGTAGATACTGATTTTTTTAAGCCTGATCTAGAAAAAAAGAACAAAAAACCAATCATTATTTCTGTTGGCAGGTTGGTTGAGCGTAAAAATTTTTCACTTTTAATTCAAGCTTGTGAAGGTCTTGATGTAATTGTGCAAATTATTGGCGATGGACCAGAAAAAGAAAATTTAATAAATTTGGCAAAAAAATTAAAAGTAGACTTGGATCTAACCGGAATAATTAAAAATAAGCAAAAAATAGCAAAAAAATATGCAAAAGCAGATATTTTTGTTTTGTCTTCAAAAAATGAAGGCATGAGCAATGCGGTTTTGGAAGGCATGGCATCAGGTTTACCTTGTGTTGTGAGTGACACAGGTGGTAGTAAGGAGCTAGTTCAAGACAAAGAAAATGGATTTATTGTTGGCATAGAAAGTGCAGATGAATTATCTAAAAAAATAAAAGAATTTTTGAAAAATCCACAAAAAATCCTTACAATGGGAAAAAATTCACGCCAAAAAGCAGAAAAAATGAGCTGGCGGGAACTTGCCAAAAAATTTAGTAAATTATTTTAAAAAATGCTTAAAAAAATTAAATTTTTTCTTAATAAAGCAATTCCTTCTTTTGTGCTCAATCCTTTTTTGAGCTTATTTAGTCTTGCTTATATTGATGTTAAGTCAAAATTATATGCTTTTTGGAAAATCAAAATTTATAAGGGAGTAATTATTGAAGGTAGTATTTTGAAAGCATTTTCTAGTTATAAAATTGGCATAGAAATTGGAAAAAATGTACACATAAATCAAGGATGTGTTCTAAATACTCGTGGTGAATACATAAAAATAGGCAAAGATAGCACTGTGAACCCTTATTGTATTTTGGATGGACATGGTGGCTTGGAAATTGGCGAGAGTGTCGCTATTGCTACGCATGCCAGAGTTGTTGTAAACCATGAAATGCCAGACAATAGTGATTTGCTAGGGAAAAAGCCACTTAAAAAAACAGGTAAAACAATTATTGAAGATGGTTGTTGGATTGGTGCTGGTGTCACCATTATCAGTGGCGTAAAAATTGGCAAAGGAAGTGTTATTGGGGCGAATGCTGTGGTGAATAAAGATATTCCACCTTTTTCTGTAGCTGTTGGTGTTCCTGCAAAAATTATTAAAAAGCGTAATGAAAAATAAAAACTTAAAAATTATTTTTAGATTAGCAATTGCAGTTGTTTTGATTTATTTTTTGTTTCAAAAAATAGATATTCAGCCAATTTTGCAAAATATTGCAAAAACAAATATTAACTGGCTTTTATTTGGGTTTTTAGTAGCCATTTTTGCAGTTGCGACCTCTTCTTTTAGGTGGATATTTTTACTTAGAAACCAAGGAGTTAGCCTGAGTTTTTGGCGGGCATTTCAGATTTATTATATTGGTATATTTTTTAATATGTTTTTGCTGGGTTCTATTGGAGGAGACGCCATGAGAGGAGTTTATTTGTACAAAGAAACAGGAAAAAAATTGGACACAACAACTTCTATCTTAGTTGAGCGCATTATGGGGGTTGTTTCCTTAATTTTTATTTCTTTGTTTTTTTATTTATTTAAATTTTCTTTTTTCCGCAATACTGCGATTGAGCCAATTTTATGGATTTTGTATAGCCTTTTCTTTTTAGTTGTTATTTTTTATTTAATTTCACAAAAGTTTAATTTTTTAAAATTATTTCTAGAAAGAGTTTTAGGTAAGCGTTTTATTACTATTGAGCAAGTTTTAAATTCTTTTGCAAGCACAGGTTCTAATAAAAAGCTTTTTTTGTTGGCATTTTTGTTTTCTGTTGTTTTTAATTTCTTAAATATATTGATTATGATTTGTGTGGCAAAATCGCTGGGAATTTATATTCCTGCTTTTTTGTTTTTTGTTGTTCATCCAATTATTATTTTATTGATGTTTTTGCCAATTTCTTTTAATGGCATTGGCGTGCGAGAGTGGGCAGGTATCACTTTTTATCCTTTGGTTGGGATTTTAACTGTTGATATTTTGACTGTGCAAATTACTCAATTTATTTTGGTGATTTTTAATAGTTTATTTGGTGGATTGATTTTTTTATTTTATAAAACAAAAAAACTTAAGAATTAAGTTTTGTGACAATAAAGAATGGTAACTATTTTATTGACTGGTTTTGAGGTCAATGTTTTTATTCCATCTATAAACAGTGAATTTGTCCACTTCTGTGACTTTTTCAACATATATGCCGTTGGTATAGAAATCTTTTTTTGGCAAACCTTTTGCCCAAAGACCATTTCTGCGCCAATCAAGAACGATCCAGCCTTGATCATAGTTCTGTATTGTGTTGTGTATTAAATCAAAACGCTTTTCGCCTGTTTTGATGTCGTAAAATAAAATATTTTCAGCCTTTGTGAAAGCACCAATCATATTGGGATAACTTGTTATTACTGGTGTTTCTTGTGCGATTTTTTGTTCTATAAAAAATCCTAAAAAACTTGTTATTTCTTGATTGTAGTGTTCGGTGACCCTGCTCCAAGCGTTGTTTTCGTTGAATTTGCCTGCATATATTATGTTGTAAGGGCTTAATAATGTAAAAAATGTTAATATTCCTGTGATAAAAACAGGAATATTAAGGTATTTTTTTAAAAAATAAAAAATTGTGTAAAATCCAGTGCTTATCAAAATTAAATAAGGAATAAAAAATGTGTAGGTGTAGCGAATTTGTATGTAACGATTAAAAAGATAAGCAAAAAAGACAAGATTGCTAATTAAAAATATAGCAAAAAAAGACACTGTTAATTTTTTGGTCTTATTTTGTTTATAGCTTAATATAAAGCCAGCTAAGGAAATAATAATAAAAAATAGTGGAAATAGCGCAAAATAATTAGCAAAAAAATGGCTTTGATTTGCGTTTGTCATAATATCGAAATAGCGTTGACTAAAGTCAAAACCAATATGGTTGTGAAATTTATAAATAAGCAAAGTCAGGCTTAAAATAGCTGTAATTATTATAGATAAGCTATTTTTGCTGAATATTTTTTTGGGATTGCGATAATAATAAAAAGAGCTGGCCACTAAAAACAAACTACCAAACATAAAAACAATTAATTTTAAGGTCGAATCAGGTTCTATTAAAAATGCATCTATTACTTGTATAAGAAAAAATGCCATTATTGCCTTATTTTTTTTGATTAAATTTTTAATTTCTTTAGTTTTTGGTAATTCTTTAAGTATTTTTTGTGCGAAAAGAATATCGAGAGCAAAAATTAGAAAAAACCATACATATTCGCGACTCATTTTGCTTAATGCGATGTGTAATGGGAAAATTGCCAATAAAAAAGCTAAAATTAAGCCAGTTAATTGATTATATTTATTGCCAATTTTATAAAAAATAAAAATAGTAATAGTGCCAACGACTACAGAAGGCATTCTGATTAAAAATAAAACCTTTGTGTAATCAGCAAAAAGATTGTTGGGATCAATATTAAATAATTTAAATAAAGCTAAATTAAGATAGTTAATGAAATAGCCTCTCATTTCAAACATGGGGTTGCCATTGTGTATGTTGCGAGGACTAAGAAGATGACTAAATTCATCTTTAAAAGGGGCAAGGTCGTTTAAGTTCCATGTTCTGAGAAAAAAACCAATCAATAAAATAGTTCCAAAAATAATATAAAATTGAGTTTTATTTAACTTAATATTAAAACCTGTTTTTTTGTCTGCATTGCGCCAAGCAATAAAAGCAGAAAAAAGCACTAAAATTAAAATTTTTAGTTTAATTAAGTCTAAAAAAGAAAAAATTTTTATAAAAGGCTCTTTTGCTTCGTATCCAAATTCTATAAAAAATGAACAAATATTGCTGACTACTAACACAAAACCACCTAACAAAAAGATAAATTTTGCGAATTGAAATGTTTTTTTATTAGCTTGAGCGTGAAAGTATTCATAGCTTAGTATTGTTAAGAGCAAAAGAATGCCTATGAAAAAGACATTCTTTAGCAATAAGGCCAAAATTGCGGGAATAAAAATAAGCATTATTTACTTAATTTAACTTCAAGAGAATTGATGGTAATTTCATTGCCATAACCTGTAAGGCCATTGGCTCTTAGTCTTAAGTTTATGTAGCCATCTTCATCGACATAAATATTTTCCATATCAAAAATTGTTTTGTTGTATTGTTGTTCGCCGTCAATTTCAGGTGTTTGATATTTGGCTATTACATAATTTACATTAACATCCCCAATTGGCTTAAAGTCAACTGTTGCGTTGGGATTAATTTCAAATAAACCCTCTTTTTCTACGGCTACAGGATTATCATTGTGATAAATGCGAGCGTCATTTTTGCTAGTTGTGATTTCATTAATTTCTGCTTCAAGGTTAAAAGCCCCAGTTAGGCTTCTGTTTGCATAATCTACATTATAAACAAGACCGTTAATAACCACATCTTGACTTGCGTTGGAGTGCTCTGGGTAGATTGTTATAAACCCTTTCATTGCAAAAAGGTTCATGGGCTTTGTGATCAGGTTGCGTACGCCAAATCCTTCAAAGTCGATAGAAGCAAAATCATTAAGCATGACTTTGTCTGAGTTGATGTTGATATTGCGAATCATGCTGTCATAGGTTGGATTTGAAAATTTAACAATATATGCCCCAGTCTCTTTTAGAGGAATTGTTTGTTTGTAGGCTTGGATGTTGATTACCTCCGAATTATCCACAATTCCATCATCATCTAGAACTGTGTAGTAAACCAAGTCGTCTTCCTCATTGTAAACTTTGATTTCATAAAGATCTTCGTTGCTTTTGAAGTTTAAATCTTGCTTTAAAAAGCTTAGTTCAAGGTTTTTCTGTTTCGTATTGTCAAAGTAGGTATAGAGAAAAAATCCACCACGAAAGGATTGATTGATATTGGTGAAATTTTTTCTAGCATTAAGAATATTTTTTGTTATTAGTTCTTCTTCGGTAAGTTCAGTAATAAGGCTGTTGGGATCAATTTTTTGGTTTAATTTATAATTTACAGTTGCTGTTTGGGCTATATCTTTTTTAACTAATTTTTTATTTCCAAAATCATCAGTTTGCACTGTTGTTGTTTCTAGTTTTTTTGGTGGATTTGTAAGAAAATCTTCTATTGTTTCGTAATTATGTTGTTTTTGAAAAAGCATTAAGCCTTTTTCTGCATCCATGAGCGAAGACCAGCCTTTTCCCATATATTTTTGAAACTCATTGAGATATTGATTGTCTAAAAAAGAATATTGCCAATCATAAACAGGCTCGCCAACACTTATGTCGACCTCTTTTTTTATTCCTGCCTCTAAAGTTGGGTTATCAAAATTTTGAAAACTAGTTGCAATTGTTAAATTGGTAAATTCTTCAATATTTTTCGGTGCTTTTATTTTAATCTCAACTTCATCATTTACCATTGTCCAATTGCTCACTTTATATAGAGTGTCATTTTTTTCAGTAATTTCAAATTTTTCTACTAAACCAGTTATTTTCGTGTCAGAGTTTTCAGTGTTATTGGCAAATTCTATCTTGTAAACAAGCTCTTTGTTTAAAAAGCAAACATAGGCCGTTGCAAGAAAGAGAACAGCTAAAATAATAATTGTGATAATTTTTTTCTTAGGTGACATATTTTTATAAGAAAGGATACAGATTTTAGTATAAAATAATAATATTGTCAAGAAGTTTATTGCAAATAATTATGTATAATAATAAAAAAGTTTGACATTCCCATTATAGACAGCTAAAATGCTGTAGCTTTTTTTAAGATTTTTTTACGAAAAATGGCTGATGTTTTTACACGCGATAAACCTCATGTGAACGTTGGTACTATTGGTCACGTTGACCATGGTAAGACTACTCTCACAGCTGCTATTACAATGACTTTGGCAAAGAAATTTGGTGGTTTGAACACTGCTAAAAGCTTTGAACAAATTGATAATGCTCCAGAAGAGAAAGCAAGAGGTATTACAATTAACACTTCTCATGTTGAATATGAGACTGAAACACGACACTACGCACACGTGGATTGTCCAGGACATGCCGATTATGTTAAAAACATGATCACTGGCGCTGCTCAGATGGACGGTGCTATTTTGGTTGTATCTGCTGCAGATGGACCAATGCCACAAACTCGTGAGCATATTTTGCTTGCTCGTCAGGTTAATGTGCCTGCGATTGTGGTTTTCATGAACAAAACTGATCAAGTTGATGATCCAGAGCTTTTGGATCTTGTTGAAATGGAAGTTCGTGAACTTTTAAGTAAATACGAATTCCCTGGTGATGATGTACCTATTGTTCGTGGTTCTGCTTTGAAAGCTATTGAAAATCAAGACGATGAAGCTGCTACTGCTCCTATTCTTGAGCTTGCAGGTTATCTTGATTCTTATATTCCTGAGCCAGTTCGTGACCTTGATAAACCATTCTTGATGCCTGTTGAGGATGTTTTCTCTATTAAAGGTCGTGGTACTGTTGCCACAGGTCGTGTTGATCAGGGTATTGTTAAAGTTAACGATGAAATTGAAATCGTTGGTATCAAAGAAACACGCAAAGTTGTTGTGACTGGTGTTGAAATGTTCAAGAAAATGCTTGATCAAGGACAAGCCGGTGATAATATCGGTGCTCTTTTACGCGGTATTGAGCGCGAAGAAATTGAAAGAGGACAAGTTCTTGCAAAACCAGGAACAATCACTCCTCATACTGAATTTGAAGCTCAGATTTATGTTCTTTCTAAAGAGGAAGGTGGACGCCACACTCCATTCTTTAAAGGATATAAACCACAATTCTACATTCGTACAACAGATGTGACAGGTGAGATTCAATTGCCTGATGGTGTTGAAATGGTTATGCCTGGTGATGATATTAAAATGAATGTCACACTTGGTTGTCCTATTGCTCTTGATGAAGGTACTAAATTTGCTGTTCGTGAAGGCGGACGCACTGTTGGTGCTGGTGTTGTAACTAAAATTATTAAATAAATATTATGAACGCTGTTAGTCAGAAAATTAGAATTACGCTTATATCTTTTGATCATACGGTCCTTGATGAAGCGGCAAAAACAATTATTGAAAGTGCAGAGAGAACAGGCGCACTTGTTGCAGGTCCTGTGCCTCTACCGGTAAAGATTAAAAAATTGACTTTGAATAAATCTACTTTTGTTCACAAGGATTCTAGAGAGCAGTTTGAAATTCGTACCCATAAAAGACTTATAGATTTTACAGAAACCACTCCTCAGACTATTGATGCTTTGCAAAATCTTTCTTTGCCAGCAGGTGTTGAGGTAGAGATTAAAATGTTAGGATAAGATTTATAATTTATTTATTCGCAATTAAGCCCGCCTATACAAGGCGGGTTTTTATTTAGGGTTAAATGCTTGTTTTTATTGAAATATTGTGGTATAATTTTGTGATAAATTGATAAAAATGGAGCTAAATACAGAGCCAATACAAAATCCGAGCGAAAACCAACCAACGAAAATAACCATTATTTTCCCAACAAATGCATATTTTATGTCTGGTATTAGAGATTTTACCTTAGATGCTATTAAAAATATGAGCGGATTTACAGATCAATGGGCTTTTCGTTTTCAAAGTGTTGTAGATGAGCTTTGTAATAATGCTATTGAGCATGGTTCTAGCGCAGGAAAAGACATTACTCTTTGGTTTTCTATTACAAAAAATTATAAAATTGAGGTTGCTGTTGAAGATACTGGCACAGGCCCAGAACCAAAAACAGCAGAACAATTAAATAAATTGTTGGCAGAAAAAAGAGCAATGGATCCTACTCAATTATTAACAATTAGAGGTAGAGGTCTTTCTCATATTGTTGCTCCATTAACCGACGAAATTCATTTTGAAGATTTAGAAAGTGGCGGAGTTAGAACAAGAGTAATTAAGTACTTTAATAATCAAGATAATATTTAATTTTAGTTAAAAATGGCGGAAACAACCCTAACAGCAGAGGCAATTACAGTGCAAGGTCCTGAAGATAAGATTCAGTTAGTTGAAATTAATGGGCATTTGGACGAGGCTAATGTTGATCGTATTGCTGAGATTTTTTATCAAAAAATTGACGAAAATCCTGAAGGAACTAGTTATTTGATTGATTTTCAAAATGTTGCCTTTATTAACTCTAAAGGTATTGGTTATTTTTTGGATTTTTTCCGCAAAATTACAGAAAAAGGTGGAAAAATGGTACTTGCAAGAATTCCTGAGAATGTTTTGGACATTCTTGAGGTTGTGGGGGTGACTAAGATTATTGAAACTCATTTTACGATTGATGAAGCCAAATTGGCTTTAGCTTCGTAAAAAAGTATATTAAAATTTGAATTTTCTAAAAAATGCTTTTTCAAGCCCTAGGATCCTTGAAATTATTTTTTGGGAAGCTGGCTTAGTATGGATTATAAATTTGTTTAATTGTGGTTGCAAATAATGACTGAATTTTCTTAACGGCATTATTCGCAAAGAATTTATAAACAAAAAATTAAAGTGCCGGAAGGGTAGGTCTATTAAATTAAAATTTAATAGAATATTTAATATTTTTTTGTGTTAAAATTTAGCTGATGAATAAGCAGGAAAAAGAACTTATACAAATCACAGAACAATTTGTTCTTGAGGCGGATCAAGAGTTTTCTTATGGTGAAGTTGCACTTAAAATAGACCTTCTTCGGGCTGTGGTTGATTTTCATAAAAAAAGATATTATGAAAAAGATGCACCTATTATTTCTGATGCAAAATATGATAAACTTTTTCGCCTTTTAGACAAGTGGGAAAAAGACCATCCAGACTTAAGAATAGAGCAATCACCAACTCAAAAAGTTTCAAAAACAATTCAAAGTGAGTTTAAAAAAGTCAAACACCTGCGTCCAATGCTTTCTTTGGAAAATGCCATGGATCGTGAAGAGCTTTTTGAGTGGGAAAAACGGATCAGAAACATATTAAAAACAGAGGGTGATTTTGAATATACAGTAGAAGCAAAACTTGATGGCTTAGCTGTTTCTTTGCTTTATGAAGATGATAAATTAGTGCGAGGTGCAACTAGAGGTGACGGAGAGGTTGGCGAAGACATTACTCTTAACTTATCAACAATAAAAGCTATTCCGCAAAAAATAAATTTATTAAAACATGGCATCAAAAAAGCGGAAATTCGTGGAGAAGTTGTAATGTTAAAAAAAGAATTTCAAAAACTTAATCAAGAAAGAGAAGAAAACGGTGAACAGCCATTTTCTAATCCGCGTAATGCGGCATCTGGTAGCATGCGCCAGCTTGATACTTCCATAACAGCAAGTAGAAAACTTTCGGCAATGTTTTTTCATTTGGTTTCGATTGAAAAAAATAAAGAAGAGCTTCATACAGAGTTGGATATTGGAAAAATTTTAAAGGAAATGGGTTTTAACGAGCGACCTTACCTTAAAAAAGCAAAATCTATTTCCGAGGCAGGAGATTTGTGTGAAAAATTGGCTCAAGCAAGGGATAATTTCCCTTTTGAAATTGATGGAGCAGTTGTGAAGTTAAATAGTATTGAGTTGCGTAATCAGGTTGGTGAAACTTCTCATCATCCTCGCTGGGCAATTGCTTTTAAATTTAAAGCAAAACAAGAGACAACACGCATTAAAGAGGTTGAATGGCAGGTTGGACGGACTGGGGCTTTGACTCCTGTTGCGCACCTTGAGCCTGTTGATATTGATGGTGTTAGGGTGGCAAGAGCAACTTTGCATAATTTTGATGAAGTACAGAGAAAGGGCGTAAAAGAGGGGGACATGGTTATTGTTGAGCGCGCTGGTGATGTTATTCCTCACATTGTTGCACCAATTGTTGAGGCTAGGCTAGGTAATGAGAGGGAAATAAAATTGCCAGAAAAATGTCCTGCTTGTGGCACTAAGCCTGTCTTTATTGACGGCGAAGTAGCAATTCGTTGTCCGAATTTATCTTGTCCTAAACAAATAGAAGAAAGATTGATCCATTTTTGCTCAAAACAAGGAATGGATATTCAAAATTTAGGAGAAAAAGTCTGTGTTCAGTTGATAAATAAAGAATTAGTAAGAGATTTTGCTGATATTTTTTATCTTACAAAAGACGACTTTATGACGCTGGATTTATTTAAAGATAAGTCGTCAGAAAATGCAGTTGAGGCAATTGAAGAAGCAAAAAAAAGACCTCTATGGCGCCTGATTGCTGGATTAGGTGTTCGCTATGTAGGCAAGCGTACTGCTAGGGCATTGGAAAAACATTTTAATTCACTAGAGGAGCTTTCAAAGGCATCACAAGAGGATTTTGAAAATATATATGATATTGGTGAAAAAGTGGCAGAAAGTTTGGTTAAATTTTTTGCAGATGAAAATAACCAAAAAACACTAGAGCGCTTAAGGCGCGCAGGTGTGAATATGAAAAATTTTATAGAAAAAAAAGAGAACAAAGAGGGAATAAGTGGAAAAGTTTTTGTTTTTACTGGCACATTGGAACATTTTAAAAGAGAGGAGGTAAAAGAATTAGTGGAAAAATATGGCGGAAAATCCACAGGATCGGTTAGCAAAAACACTGATTATCTTGTGGCTGGATCAGGTGCAGGATCGAAAAAAGACAAAGCAGAAGAATTGGGTGTTAGGGTAATTTCAGAAGAAGAATTTAAGAAAATGATTTCTTAAGATTTATCTGGAAATTTCGCCAGAAACACTAGTGGTAGGAGTTTCTTCTGTGCTATTAGTAGTGCCTTCTTCTATTTCAATTGTAATAGAGTCAGAGCCGATCAGTTTGTCGTCTGCATCATATGCACGAGCAGTGTAAGTTAGGCTTGAGCCAGCTTCTGGCCTGTTGCCAAAATCTTCTTTGATTTTGTATGACCACTCACCTGCACCTGCTTGATAGGCTTGAAGCTTGTAATCTGATACAGTGATTTTTGCTGTATTTGTTGGGGCTATGCCTTTGACTATGATTTCTGCATCAGATGTTTTATAGGTATCTTCTGTGCTTGGATCTGTGATTTTAAAGTTTGCATTTTCCACGGTGCCTTCTTCGAGTTCCTCGTTTTCTTCTGTGGTTTCTTCTTCTAAGTTTTCTAAATCTTCTTCATCATAATCAAATGTGATTGCAATGGAGTCAGTTGCCACTAATTTGCCATTTTTATCAAAAGCTTCTGCAAGATAAGTGATTTTTTCTCCTGGCTTGCCATGGTTATCAAATTGTTGAGAGATTTTATAGCTCCAAGTTGTGTTTCCTTGTTCAAATTTTTGCAATTCCCAATCATCAACAATAACTTTGGCAACATCTGAGCTTGCTGTGCCTTCGAGGGTAATTTCTGTTGTTTTAGATGTGTAATCAATGCCATTATTGGGTGAAGTTATTTTTAATTCACCTGCTATTGCAGGAGTATTGTCCTCGTCTTCTTCTGTTGTAGTTTCATTATCGTCAGTTTCGGCCTCAGTATCAGCATCACTTTCATCTTCCTCAGTGATAACTAGTTTGTTTTCTTTGTGCATTTTGTACCAGTCAGAACTTATAAATTTTTCTGAAATCATTTCTTCTAGTGGTCCTTCAAAGCCTTTTTTAATTTTTTCAAGATCTTCGTTGGTCAGAGAAAGCATTTGACCAGCACCTAAAGAGCGAGAAAAGCTGGCTACATCTTTGCTGTTTGAAGGAATAGAAACAAAAACTTTGTTTCCTTCAATTACAGCAACTTGCCCCTGTGAAAAAGAAAATTCCGCATGACTTGTTTCTGCTTGTAAATTTGTTAATGGAGAATTGACAACAACTTTGGACAAAGGATTAAGTTTGCGCTCAACAGAGACCCAAATTCTTCCTTGTTCAACATCAATTTCCACTAAGGTTGAATTGTCTTCATAACCTCGGGCTTTTTTGATTAAAACATTGGTATTTTTGTCTAAGTAAACAACAGTATTATCGTGAAAAGTGATTTTGATTGAATTTGAGCTTTTGCTACGCACAGTGTCTCCTTCGTAAAGAGCTATATCAATAACCTCGTTCCAAGATTGTTCTCCAGAAAGTTTTACTTCTGCCCTTGTTTCGTCGCTAGAGCTTAGGTTTGCAGTGCGGGCAACGCCATCATCAGCTGAAAAAAACAGTGAGAAAGCAAAAACACCGCCGGCAATAATGCCTATTGACCCCAGAAGAACGACTAAAGGGAGTAATTTATTCTTTCGTTTAAGTCGCATAATAATCAGAATAATTCTAAATAAGTCTGCAATTATTTGCGCAGAAAGTCAAATTTTTTGAAAAAGATTTGCTTTTTTTTAATTTTTTTGGCAAAATCTTCTGGCTTTAGTTTGAGAATATGAAACAAGGAATTCACCCAACATATCACGATGATGCAAAAATTATTTGCGCTTGTGGTGCCACTAAAACCACAGGTTCTACTATGAAGGAAATTCACACTGAAATTTGTTCACAATGTCATCCTTTTTTTACTGGTAAACAAAAATTAGTGGATACAGAAGGTAGAGTACAGAAATTCCAAGAAAGAATGGCAAAAGTTAAAAAATAATCTTTTATTAAAACAAAATTATTTATTTTTACTTGAAAAAAGTTTTTAAAATAGGGCTTTTGGCAATAAGTTTGTTGTTTTATTGCCCCTTTTTCGCTAATGCAGAAGAAAAGCCAAATTTTTGGTCACAAAAAATACCTGTAAATACTAGGGAATATATTGAAATTGAGCATGAATTTACTAGTTTTTCTTTGGAAATGCCTATTGAAACAGAGGTTTTTGCGCAAAGCGATCAAGATCCTCTTTGGTATGAGATTGAAGCAGACCATGACCACGAAAGTGCTTTTTCCGAGCTTTATTTTGTGCAAGAAGATACAGCAAAAAAACTCCGTATTCGTATAGATGATGGCAATGCGCCAGATTTTATAAATGTTCATTTTTATAATACGAGCGATGAGATAAATCCAGTTTTTTTAGCTGGCCCTGTGCGAAAAATTGGCAATTTAGAGGTAATTTCTCGTTCAGAATGGGGCGCTGACGAAGATTTTCGTTTTGTTGATGATGAAGTTGTGACCGAAGATGTTTCGGAAAAAGAAGCAGGAGGATCTGCTTATGAAAGAGCAAAAGAGTGCGGTGTAATCAAAGATGTGCATCCTGAAGAATTTGAAATTGATTATATTAAAAAAACTGATGGCGGAAAAAGTCTTCGCTGGCCATATCAGTATTCAAAAAGAATTTTCAAAGTGGTTATTCATCATACTGCAGAGAATAATGTACAAAATGGACGCAGTCCAAAGGAGGTTTTGCGTGGTATTTATTCTTATCATGCGAACTCAAAAGGCTGGGGAGACATTGGTTACCATTTTATAATTGATCCTTATGGAAATATCTATGAGGGGCGTGCTGGTGGTGACTATGTGATTGGTGGACATGTTTATTGTAATAATGTTGGCACTATTGGTGTTTCTTTGATGGGTAATTTTCAAGAAACAGAGCCAACAGACGCTCAAATAAAAGCATTACAAAAATTATTGCCACAATTAGCGCTGACATATGAACTAGATTTAACAGCAACAGAAGAATTTCATGGCAAAAGTTTGTCCAATTTAGTAGGGCATAGAGACTTGCGGGCAACAGCTTGTCCTGGTGAGAATATGTATTCACTTTTGCCTGATATTAGAAAAGCAATAGAAAATGCAGAAGAAATAATTATTACTAAAAGTTTTAAGTATGCGGCTGAGTTGGCACAAAAAATAAGCCTTTTAGAGATGAGCGCAGGTGATAAACAGGAGATCACTCTTAAGTTTAAAAATACTGGTAATGTTATTTGGGATCGTAGCACTTGGCTTTATGTTTTTCAGCCACGCACAGGAGGGGTATCAGTTAACCCTGCAATTAAAGGTCGTTCGTATGTAGCGGCAAAAATGAATGAAGCTAAGGTTAAGCCTGGCGAAGTTGCAAGTTTTGATGTGGAAATTGAAACTGACTATCGGGGCGGATTGTTTACTTTAGAATTTACCCCTGTGGTAAATAGTAAAAAAATAAACTCTGGTAGTGTGGTTCAGCCAGTTGAAGTGGAAACTCCTTCTTGGGGAGCAGAAACGGAAGAATTAACCCTTTTGCCAGAGTATCCATATCCAGGAAAAAGAATTTCCGGCAGTATAAAACTAAAAAATACAGGTAATACTTTGTGGAAAAAAGACCATGTTTCTTTGTCAGTGTTTTCTGGTAGAAACAGAGAAGAGGTTGTTGCTACTTCGGATTTTAATGTAGCTCCTGGTAAAACTGGAAAATTTAACTTTTCACTTGCTCCTTATGACAAACCAGGAAAGCAAGTTTTATTTTTTAGACTGCTTGTTGATGATGGCAATATGCCCGGAGCGCCAACTTTTAATCAAGTATTAGAAATACAGGATCCACATATTGAAGCAGGTTATTATGGTGATGACAAAATAGTGACTTATGTAGAAACAGACTCAAAATCAAGTTTGAGCTTAAAATTTAAAAACACAGGTAATGTTGTTTGGGAAAAAGAAGATATTGAGCTTTTTGTTTATGGCACAGGCATGAAGTCTCAAAAAATTAAATTCAAAGGTGAACAAGTTGAGCCAGGTGAAGAAGCAAATTTTACTTACTCATTTACTCCTGAATATGCTGGTAATTTTAAATTTGTATTTTTATTGCGAGGAATGAGCCAGAAAATAGCACCAACAGTTTATTGGTTTGTGGTTTCTAAGGATGAGGTTCCAGAAAGATTAAAACGCAGAAATACAAATGAAGTGACAAGCACAACAAGCAAGGAAAAAGAAAAAAGTACAACGAGTGCAATAGAAGAAGATATTAGAATTCGTCTTAGTTTTCCGGAAAATGAAGCAAAAATAAGTTCAACCGGCCAGGTGGAGGTAATTGCAGATAATGAAAAAATATTTACACTTTCTGCGGGTGATACAATAACTCTTAAAAAAAATGGTAATAAAATTTTTGTAGATAAAAATGCCAGAGATTATTTAGTGGTTAAAATTAAACCTACTGCTTCAAATAGCGTTTTAGAAATTGAAAATTGGGAGCGTTATCCGGCTTGGACATCTGATCAATCAATTAATGATAATAGATTTAAAGGCATGCTGGAAGCAAGAGTCTATGATAGCAAGTTTACAATTATCAATGAATTGTCTTTTGAAGATTATTTAAAGGGGGTGGCAGAAGTTGCTTCAGGTACGCATTTTGAAAAGAAAAAAGTAATGGCAATTTTGGCTCGCTCTTATGCCTATTTTTATTTACAACCAGAAAACACAAAATTTGCTGGTGCGCCTTTTGATGGTAGTGATTCACCTGCTGAGTTTCAAAAATATTTAGGTTATTCTTTTACAGAAAGGGCTGGTAATTGGCTTGATGCTGTGGAAGAAACTAGTGGATTGGCTGTGAAATATAAGGATAAATTAGTAAAAACCCCTTATTTTACTCAAAGCGATGGTCGCACATTAACACCTGCAGAAGCAAATTGGGGTTGGAGTGCAGATTATTTAAAGTCGGTTGATGATCCTTGGTGTGAGGGTATGGAGCGCAAGGGGCATGGTGTTGGTCTTTCGGGATATGGTGCACAAAAAATGGCAGAGGAAGGTAAAACCTATGAAGAGATTATTAAATATTATTATTGGGGAGTTGAGATTGGGGAGATTTAAGCAAGCTTATTTGGTTATATAAATAAGGTGGCCTTATTTTTTTTGCAGTCAAAAAAGACTCCCGAATAGCTCAGTTGATTTTTTTAACGGCATTATTCGCAAAGAAATTATAAGCACTAGTTTAAATGCCGGAAGGGCAATTAAGATAATTTTATTTTTGCAATAAAACTATTTTTTAATTTTTTTAGTAGCTTTTTTAGCAGTGCTTTTTGCTTTATTTGTTGTTTTTTTGACTGCTTTTTTAACATTTTTTTTAGCCTTGGTTGCAGTTTTTTTAACACTTTTTTTTGCTGTATTAACCTTTTTTTTGATAGTTGTTTTTGCTTCTTCTGCCTTATCTGAGGCTTTATCAAGTATGTCAGCAAATTCCTTTTTAGCTTTTAGAGAAAGCTCATCGCCTTTTTCCATTAGCACGCCAATTAGCTCATCAGCTTGTTCTTTGCCTGCTTTGATTAGTTTCTGAACCTCTTTTGAGTCCACTAATTTTTTAATTTCTTTAGAGGCGTCTTTAGAGGCTTGTTTCAGGGCATTGCCAAATACTTGAAATTTATGATCAGATTTTGCAATGTTTTCTCTTAATTCTTTGCCTTTTTTAGGTGCAAAAAGAAATCCCAAAGAAATCCCAGCTGTTAAGCCTAGTAGGAATTTAAAAAGTTTTTTCATGATTTATTTTTAAAAGCAAGATTATTCTTGCACATTTTCATCTATAATTTCAATGGATTGAGCAATTTTCCATAAATTTGCTTTATATTCTTTGTTGCCAATTACACGAAAATGGGTTTCTTCATCACGGGGAACAAGAATAATAGCGTCCTCTCCTCTGGCGGTTTCTGATGTGTCTGCTATTGCGCCTTTGCGAATTTCCACAAGAATTACAGCGTCTTCAATGGTTTCCATTTCTATATCTGAAAAACCCATGAACGAAACTGATTCGCCAGTTGCACCAAAATGACGCCAGTAATAATTAACAGGATAATCAACATTAAAAGAAAAGTGTTTATTTTCTATTGTTGAATAAGTTTCTCCAGGTGCGCGAATTTCTCGGTCTTCTTTGTTTTCGTTTTCATTTTCTTCCTCGGGGTTATTATTTTCTGTTGTGTTCTCTTCTTCTGTGTCAGAATTATCAATGATCACTTCCATTTCCACGGTTTCGTGGCTTGATCTTGCTTCTTCTGGCTCTTCTGTTGTTGTTTCTGGCTCGGGATTTGGGGTTTCTGTTGAACTTGCTTGACTATTATTTGTTGAAACAGGCTCTTCCTCTTTTGTTATTGGTGCTTGCGGGCATTCTGCAAAAGTGCAAGTTTCTAGATTAACTTCTAAAATCGTACCATCTGGACATGCTTTAGTTTTGTGAGGACATTCTTTTTTTGGCTCTGGGGCTTCATCAACAGCAACACAAGTTCCTTTTGAGTTTTCATTTGTGCTTTCTAGTTCGCATCTGTAGCCAACTGGACAAAGACTGTTTTCTTCTCCGCCACAATCAATTGTTGGGTCTTTTTTTGTAATATTTTCAACTTCACCTTCTAGCCATTCAAGATTGGTTAAAAGATCTAAAAATATTAATTTTTCAGATATTTCATCTTCTTGAGGGTCAAATTTAAAGAGCAGAATATTGCCGTTTTTGATAATAAAAACATTTATTTTGTTGCCATTGAGTACGCGAAAAGCCCGTTCGCCAGCCACAGTAATTTCTGTGCCCTCTTCCATTTCTGTGATTGCTACTTGCCCTGATTCGCTAGTGCTGGAAAAAATTTCCATTTTAATTGGTGATTTTTCTACATTTTCTGTGAAAAAATTCCAAATATCGTCCTCTTTTTTATATAACCACTCTTCTGTTAGCACTATTCTTACTCCGGCATCGTTAATTTCGAAAATTTTTGAACGAGATTCATCCTCCGTTGTATTTTCATTTATAATGCCTATAGTTAAAACATCAATAATGTCATCTTTTTCTGTTTCAAGGTTTTTATTTAACTCACCTTTGATTAAAACAGTTTTATTTTCATATTTTTTTAAATCCTCGACTTTACTTTTTAATATATAAAGAACTTCACCGTTTTGGTCTGTAAGAACATGGGTGCCTTCCTCAAACAAAGAAACTTGCTTAGGTGCGATTATTCCTTCTTTTTCTATAACTTGTTTTTTTTCTTCTGTGTGTTCGTAGTTTTCACCGACGCGGTTTTTTAAAGAAAGAATTTGGCAACCACTTAAAAAAATAGTGGCAAACAAGATTGATAAAGAAAATTTTAAATATTTTTTAGTCATATAATTAAAAAAGCTATTAGTGGAGCAATTTTTGCATATTATTTTTTTTAAATCAAACCTAATAAATAATGGTAAATACAGCAAAAATATGGCAAAATTAAAATGTGAAAAAGCTCAACTTAAAAAATATAGATGAAATTAAAAAACTAAAAACAGGAGAAAATGTTTTATTGTCAGGTGTAGTTTTTACAGTTCGAGACTCAACTTTAAAAAAAATTAACACAAGTAAAAAATTAACTTTTGACCTAAATAATAATTTTTTATTTTTTTGCGGACCAAGTCCAACTCCAAAAGGAAAAACGTCTGGCTCTCTTGGTCCAACAACAAGTAGCAGAATGAGCGAATACTTTGAGGATATTTTTAAAAAAGGCGTTGTTGGCCTTTTGGGAAAAGGGCAAATAGACAAAAAATATTTACCTTTATTTAAAAAATATGGTACAATCTTATTCTCAATTACTGGTGGTGTGGCTGCGTTATTGGCACAAAAAATAAAAAAAGCTCAGTTAATAGCATTTAAAGAATTAGGTCCGGAAGCAGTTTATGAGCTTGAAATTGAAGATTTTCCTGCACTAGTTGCTGTTGATACTAAAGGGAACACTATTTTTAAATAACAATTAATGTTAAAGAAAAAATTATTTATTTTGGCCTTTATATTTTTGTTTGCTTTTACTCCGCTGCAAGCAAAAGCAGAAGACAATAATTCTCTTGATCTTGAGGGCAAGTCTTTTATAGAAATGTATAGCGAAATAAATAACTTAAAAAGTAAGCTTGTTAATGCAGAAATAGATCTTAAATTCTTAAAAGACGATTTTGTTAATGAATATCAAAATCAACTTGATGTTCAATTGGAAGAATTGGCTAGGTTAAATGAGGAAATAATTAAGTCGCAAGAAGATATTGTAAGCGCCAAAAAAGAAACTCCTTATCCATCAGAAAAAATAAAAGAGCTACAAGAGCAAGAAAAGCAATTAGCTGAAAAAATAACCATTGTGGAAGCAGAAATTACTACACTTGAAGAGCAAAAAGATCAGGCTAATTTGAGTAATAAAAATGAGATTGCAAAAAAGGAGCAAGAAATTACTGTTTTGAGATCAAATATAGAAAAGACAAAAGAAATTGCCTGGGAGGAATTTGTGAGCACAATGACTCGTTGGGGATTGTATTTTGGTGTTCTTTTGTTGGTTTTAGTGTCTGGTAGAATTACTAAAAAAGCAATTACTAATCATGGTGATCATTTGACCAGCAAGCGCAAAGAGGTTTTATTTCGCATTATTAACATTGTAGTTTATTCCATTGTTGCAATTACTATTTTTACTGCTTTGTTTTCGCAATTTGCAGCATTTTTACCATTTTTAGCCTTGCTTGGTACTGGTTTGGCTTTTGCTGTGCGCGATGTTATTTCTTCTTTTTTGGCTTGGTTTTTTATAGGCATGAAGCATGGCTATAAAGTTGGTGATTTGGTTGAAATCGGGGGAGCAAGAGGTTGGGTCAAAGATATTCATTTAATTCATACTATTTTGCGAGAAACAGGCGAAAGAGGCCCAACAGGAAAGGTCCTTTCTGTGCCAAATAAAATTATTTTTCAAGATAAATTGCGCAATTTTTCCGCTATGTATAGATACACATGGGTAGTTATAGATTTTATGCTTGATGGTGATTCTAATGTTGAAAAAGCAAAAAAAATTCTCATGAACGCTGCTGAGGAACAAGCAGGTGCAGACTTAGAAGAAATTAGTAAAAACTTACCCTCACTTTCAAATAAATTTGGATTAAACGAAACCACAATAAGACCACAAATTTTTGTGGAACTTGATCCAAAAGGAATAAAAGTAAAATTAAAAATCTTCTGTCGCTTGGAAAAAAGACACATTTTACGAACAGGTGTTTCTGAGGCTTTTTTGGCAAAAGCGCAAAAAGAAAAAGATATTCACTTGCGTTTTCTTATGGCCTAAAGTCGCTTAATTTTAAAGGTTTTTTTTGTGGAATGCCTATTTTTCGCGGGAATTTTTTTTCGGTTTTTTTTGTTTTTTCAATAATCCAAAATTCTCTTTTGTCGCCTGAGGGAAGATTTTTTTTACTCATTTTTTTAATTTTTGCGCCCATTTTTTGAGTGATTTTTATTTCATCTTCTGTGTGATTTGGTCCTCGGAAGGAAATTATTTTTCCGCCTATTTTTAATAAAGGAAGTGCAAGTTCTAATAAGGAATTATGAGCTGTGAAAGCCCTTGCGGTGACGGTGTCAAATTGTTCACGAAAATTTTTGTCTTGTCCGATGTTTTCTGCGCGATCGCAAATAATTTTTACATTTTTAAGTTTTAGTTTTTTGGCAAATTTTTCCATAGCAAGACATTTTTTGCCCACTGACTCAAGTCCAAAAAAGTTTTTTTCTGGAAAAATAATTGCCAAAATTAACAAAGGAAAACCTCCACCAGAGCCAAGATCAATAATTTTTTGTGAATTTTGAAAAAACTCAGCAGCTAAAAGTGAATCATAGAAATGTTTTTCCCAAATTTGATTTTCTTCACGAATAGCAGAGAGGTTTATTTTTTTATTTTCCTCTTGAAACAATTTATTTAGCAATTCCAGCTTTTTATATTGCTCATCTGTGATTTGCCAAGCTTGTGATAAAAATAATTTCATGCTGAAAGTCTTGCAAAAAAGCGCAAAATAAGCCAGAATTTTTTTATGAAAGAAAAAATATTAGAAATTGGCAAACAAGCAGAAGACGCTATCAAAAAAGCCAAAACCAAAGACGATCTACGCGAAGTAGAAATTAAATTTTTAGGCAGAAAAGGTCAATTGCCTTTGTTATTGCGTGAAATTCCTAACCTATCACCAGAAGATAAGCGCATTGTTGGTTCTGAAGGTAATAAATTGCGTAAAAATCTTGAAGCAAAGATTTTTGATAAATATGAAGAATTAGACACTGCTGAAAAAGGAGAAGGTAGTTTTTTTGATATTACTGCGCCATCTAAGGCAGTTTCCAGAGGTAGATTACACCCTGTTTCTGCAATGATACGCAATATCGAAAGTGTTTTTGGGCGTTTGGGTTTTACCTCTGTTTATGGTCCAGAAATTGATGATGAATGGCACAATTTTACTGCTCTTAATGTTCCGCCGGATCATCCAGCAAGGGAAATGCAAGACACCTTTTGGCTTAAAAATCTTGATGAGCATGTGCTTAGAACACAAACTTCTAACATGCAAATTAGATACATGGAAAACAATAAACCACCTTTAAGAATTATTGCTCCAGGAAAAACTTTCAGAAAAGACTCAGACGCAACTCATTCGCCAATGTTTCATCAATTTGAAGGTTTGATGGTGGATAAAAATGTTTCTTTGGCAAATTTAAAATGGGTTCTTAAAACAGCACTATCTGAAATTTTAGGCGGTGAGGTTGATTTGCGTTTTCGTTTGAGCTTTTTTCCTTTTACAGAGCCGTCAATCGAAGTTGATGCCACTTGTGTACAATGCAAGGGAGGCGAAGAGGGCTGTAAGGTTTGTAAGGCAACTGGTTATTTAGAAATAGCAGGTGCTGGCATGGTTCATCCAAATGTACTTAAAAACGCAGGACTTGATCCAAAAGAATGGTGTGGTTTTGCTTTTGGTTGTGGGATTGAAAGAATTATTATGGTTAAGTATCAGATTGATGATTTGCGTTTATTTTTTGAGAATGATTTAAGGTTTTTAAAACAATTTTAAGAATTAAATTGTTCCAATAAATAAGCTTTTTCTTCTGGAGTCATTTCAGAATAACCAGGAACAATGATGTTAAGAACATCATCATCTTTTCCGTCTACTGTTTTGTTGCCACTAATATCTTCTGGTCTTAGGTCGCTAAGTGCAAAATCTAGATGTCTATTGTTTGTAAACAAGCTTGCTATGCAATCGCGTATTTCAGGAACAACATTGCTGTCTATTTTTTGAGCATGAATGTTTTGAAAACTACCAGTGACAATGTTTTCTTTAATAGAACGAGCTTTAACATTGCCAACATCACCTAGTACATTTCTTTGAATTTCTATTGCCTTGTTGCCCTTAAAGTTTCCGAGTTTTGTTTCTGGGTCAATTTTTTCTCCCTCAGCATCAATGCCTAGAATTTGTTCTCTAATTTCATCTATATCATAAAGATCTTTATCATCAGGAATTTTGTCAACAATCATTATTGCGCTAGGCATATAGTTTGATTTTTTTAGCCATTCTGCAATATCTGGCATAGACAAGAGGTCAGGCTTTTTAAATAAATCAGATAATATCTTAATTTCATCAAGCTCCCCTTGGAGCCGTGCCTGCGCTGTTTCGTTATTAGCCTTTTTCTTTGGCAAGGTTTCATAAATAAGACCTTTTACGCCCCCTTCTTCTTGGGTTTTTTTTGTTATTAAGCCTGTTAGTTCTTGATATTCTGCGCTGTCTTCCTCTGTTTTTTCTATTTCTTTTTTTAATGAGCTTATTTCTTCTTCTAACTCAGAAAGTCTAACTACGCATTTAATTTCTTCCTCCTCAATAAATTCTGCTCTTGATATAGCATTTTTCATGCTCATATTGATTGCTATGAGTGCAAAATCAAATATAAATCTAATCACATTGTCCATATTTGACAATTTTTCTAGGGCTTCTCGATTTTTATCAACATCCTTAAGCATATCGATTAAAGCTTTTTTGTCGACAAAAGCAACAGTCCCATTTGCAAGTAATAAATTGTGCAAAAATTCTAAAAATGGTTCATCTAACTCTTTAGCCTTTTTGGCAATTTCTAGATATTTTTCTAAAACAACATTGCCGGAAATTCTTAGTGCCACATTATCACTCATTTCCTGTGCAAAATTATTAGATATTGTATGACACTGATTATTAGATATTTTTTTTGTTGTATTACCCTTGATGACAAGTTTTTTGCCAGTATGCCCACTAATTTCTTCAGCTTTACAGCCACTAACTTCCTCTACGCCTGTATTGCCAGTTATTTTATCTGCTGTGGATTGCTTAATGCCTCGCGTAGCATTACCTTGAATATTTTTTGCTGTTGCTCTGTTGATGAAACCGCCCATTAAAACATCACCTCGCTGTACAGGCGTTACTGTATTGCCTTCTATGTTTTCTGTTGCTGTAATATTTTGCAAGTTACCAGTTGTGGCGTTTCCTTTGAGTAAATCACATTTAACATTATTTAATGTGCCAGTGCGGTTATTTATTATTTTTGTAGCAGTTATATTTTTTCCAGCTTTAATTACACAATTTTGTATTTTTTTAGCAGTTAAATTTTGTACAGATTTAATACTGCTACCAATTAAATTGCCCTCTATCGTCACATCATTCACTGAGCCTATCGGTGTATGATCAATAGAGCCTCTAATTGTAGTACCTTCTTCTATTTTTGACCCTCTTAAATTGCTGGTATGAATACCAGCGTTTATTTGACTATTCCTAATGACAGCATTACGCATGTCAACACCCTCCAGTCTTGATCCTACTGTGACACCTGAAAGATTTATGCCTTTGAAATGATGAAGGCCAAGATCTAGAGCTCTTTTTAGTCTTGCACCATCAATTGCTACACCATTTTCAATATCAGTTCTTAATTTTATAAAAAATGTAATGATGTTCTGTCTTTCATGAGGCTGATCAAAGCCCAGATATTTTAAATTTTTTTGTAATTCACTTAAAAAGTGTAAAAAAGTGCCTGGTGCTATTTGATCAGGATATTGTAAAGAGCCATCTGTATTGCGTGGCTCAAGAGGATCGTTAATTTTTGTTTTTAATGCCCCAATAATATTGGGGTTTTTAAAATTAGTGCTCTCAAGACGCCGTATGTATTCTTCACCCTTTTCCGCAAATCCCATCTTTCTTTCCAATTTAGCCATTTTTTATTTAATAAAACAAAAAGTACCATAAAATAAAATAAAACTTATTTTTTGTCAATAGTTTTTATTCACCTTTTTTATATCCTTGCTCCTCAGCTTCTTCAGGAGTTTTGAAAAATATTCTATTTTGTGGAGCTAGTAAAAAAGCCTGCGGAGCATCAAGTGGCCAATATCTTTTGCCTCTTTTAGAGGCCACAAATTGCATATCATCAGGAGCAGGCAGGGATTTTAACATTGGCAAAATTTCATCAACAGGAAACTGAAATTCGCCACCATTACTGCCAAAAATACTGTCTTCACCAACAATAAAACGCACCTCTTTTTCACCGGTTTTGCCATACATAACCCCATTTTCTATTTTAAGAAAATTAATTAACGGGATTTTTTCATGATTTTGTGGCACTATTTCTATAGGCTGTCTATTTTCAATTTTGTCAAATTGTTCTATAGTAATGCCTGCAAAAATGCCCAAAGCAAAACTAATTACAAGTGAGCTAAAGAAAAAAATTTTTTGCCAGTCGATTTTAATTTTCTTTTTCAAAAAGTGAAAAAATATATTTATCAATTTGGAAATCACCCATTTCTTTCTCAAGCAGAGCTAGAAAACATTTTAGCAAATTTTCAAAAAAAAGAAGTAATTTCACAATCATTTTTTATATATGAACACGCAGAAGAGAAAAAACCACAAGAATTTATAGATAGATTAGGTGGATCAATCCGCATAGCAGAGCTTTTGTTTACAACAAAGTCTTATGACAATTTAATTACAAAAATAAGTACATTTTTAACAAAAAAATACTCAAATCAAAGAATTATTTTTGGAATAAGCTGTTTTTCTTTTAATGAAAATAGAAAAATTTTGAATGAAGTTAAGAAAAGTTTGAAATTAAAAAAATTATCCACGCGTTTTATAAATAGAAATTTCAAAAATCTAGATGCAGGTACATTACACAAAGAAGAGTTGTTAGCAAAAAAAGGTTCAGAAATAATAATAATTCGCAAAGGAGAGCAATATTTTGTAGGCGAGACAGTCGCAACACAAAATGTAGAAGAGCTTGCCAAAAGAGACTTTAAAAAACCAGCAAGAGACATGAAAGTTGGCATGTTGCCACCAAAATTAGCCATGATCTTATTGAATTTAACAGCAGAAAAAGGAAAATTACCCAAAAAAATCTGGGATCCATTTTGTGGCACAGGCACAATATTAGTAGAAGCGCAGAGAATGGGCACAAAACCAATAGGTAGTGATATTGAAGACAAAATGATTGAGGCTTCATTAAAAAATTTGGAATATTTTTATCCACAGGAAGAGTTTAATATTTTTCCAGCAGATGCTAGCAAGGCTTTGGACAAAAAAGTGCAAGCAGAAGCGGTTTGCGCCGAAACATATTTGGGTCCTATTTTTCATGGACCATTAACAGAAAGCGATTTAGCAAAGGCAAAACAAGACACAGAATTTATTTTGGAGAATTTTTTAAGTGTTTTTCATAAGAATTTTACAGGCAAAAAAGCAGTAATTGCTTTACCTTTTTGGCAAGGTAAGCACGGAAGATTGTATTTTTTAGAAAATGCTCTTGATATTCTTAATAAATTCTGGAAAAATAGAACGGATTTTTCAGGCGCAACAGAGAGAGGGAGCTTACTCTTTCGCAGGAAGGATCAGTATGTAGGAAGAGAGATTTTTGTTCTTGAAAAAATTGAATAATCCTCGATAGCTCAGCGGTAGAGCAACCGGCTGTTAACCGGTAGGTCGCTGGTTCGAATCCAGCTCGAGGAGCCAATAAAATGTTCTCATGTTGAGCAAAGCGAGACATGAGTTTTTTGTATTTAGAACTTAATAAATAAGTTGTTTTTTTGTCTAATTCCCATAAAGGGTATATTATTCGAAATGTTCTAAAATAAAATAAAATATTATGAAAACAGACATTTTGATTATTGGTGGTGGTCCAGCTGGAATTATTGCTGGTCTCACTGCTAGGAAAAATAATTTAAACAAAAAAATAACTTTAATTAGAGAAAAACAAAAAGGAGTTATACCTTGTGGTATTCCTTATGTTTTTCACCGCTTGGACTCTGTGGAAAAAAATGTAATGCCTTATGGGTCTTTAGATGCAAATAATATTCACTCTTTGATCAATAAAGCAATAAAAATTAATCCATCTAAAAAAAGTGTTTCTTTGGACAATGGCGAAGAAATAGCTTATGAAAAATTAATTTTAGCAACAGGCGCTAAGTCAACAATAGCACCTATTAAAGGCGCTGAAAAAAATGGTGTATGGCATATTGAAAAAGATTTTGATTATTTAAGGCAATTGCGAGAGGCGGTTTTGGCATCAAAAAATATTGTTATTATTGGCGGGGGTTTTATTGGGGTAGAATTTGCAGAAGAATTAAGTAGTATTAAAGGCTTGAGGGTTAGTGTTGTGGAAAGATCTGATTATTGTTTAAGCAGAACTTTTGATGAAGATTTTGCTTTGCCTATTGCAGAGGAACTCAAAAGCAAAGGTGTAGAAATTTACACGAATACTGAGGTGGAAGAAATTGGTGGGAATGACAAGATTGAGTTTGTAAAAATTAAAAATAAAAAAATTCCTGCTGATTTGGTTATTTTGTCAATTGGGGCAATACCAAATACAGACTTAGCAAAAGAAGCTGGCGTAGAATTAGGTAATTATAATGGAATAAAAGTTAATGAATACATGGAGACTAGCCTAAAAGATGTTTTTGCTGTAGGTGATTGCTCGGAAACAACTTGCCTGGTGACTCAAAAAAATATCCCTATTATGTTGGCTTCTACAGCTTGTCACGAAGCAAGGATAGCAGCAGCCAATTTATATAAGAGAGAAAATTTACTTAAAAACAAGGGTACATTAGCAAGCTTTTCGACTTTTATTGGCAATTTAGCTATTGGTATTGCTGGCTTAAGCAAAGAAACTTGTCAGGCTGAGGGGTATGATCTAGTTGTTGGCGAAGCAGAAGCGCCTAATCATCACCCTGGTCATTTGCCCAATACTCAAAAAATTAAAACAAAGCTTATTTTTGAGCGTAATTCTGGCAAATTATTGGGCGGACAAATTATAGGACCTGAAAGTGTTGGTGAAATGGTAAATATTTTAGCCTTGGCTATTCAAAAAGAGACCACTGTCTATAATTTTGATACTTTGCAAATTGCCTCTCACCCTCTTTTAACTTCTGCGCCTACAACTTATCCTTTGATAAGTGCGGCTCAGTCCGCATTGACAAAAATGTAATAGGAATTAAGCATGAAACAAGCTATTTTAAAATCAGCAAAAGCCATGTGGAGCACACTTCCTATTATTTTGGGAACAATTTTACTTTTAAGCCTGCTGTATAGCTTAATTCCGAAATCAATTTATGCGGAATTATTTAGTGGTAATATTTTTTTAGATTCTTTTGTGGGTGGTTTTGTTGGCAGTATTGCAGCGGGCAATCCGATTACCAGTTATGTTATAGGTGGTGAACTTAGGGAGCAAGGTGTTAGTCTCTTGGTAGTGACTGCTTTTTTGGTCTCTTGGGTGACCGTTGGCTTTGTTCAATTGCCAGCAGAAAT
The DNA here is from genome assembly GCA_963664295.1 of Candidatus Altimarinota bacterium. Classification (GTDB taxonomy): domain Bacteria; phylum Patescibacteriota; class Gracilibacteria; order CAIRYL01. The sequence goes on along the minus strand of OY760935.1, from coordinate 929,730 downwards.
TTTAATTTTAAAGAAAAAATTTGCCATTCTAAGAAATATTACTGCTTTTTTTCTTTCTATTATAGTAGCCATAATTACTATTTTAATCTTGCAATGGACATAAAAGAAAAATTAAAAAAATTATCATTTGGCTTTTATTTTTTATTTACTGTTTTATTGGCTTATTTTTTGTTTTTTATTTTTAAACAAGAGGTATTTTTCACTAGCTCAAGTCTTTTTTTGGAAATTTTAATTAAAATAATTCCTAGTTTTATTTTAGTCTTTGTCTTAATGATTTTTGTTAATTATTTTATAAGTCCGCAATTTTTAATTACTCATTTTCAGGGAAAAGGACTGAAAAAGTGGTTATTTGCAATAACTGGAGGCATATTGTCTACAGGTCCAATATATATGTGGTATCCGCTTTTGGCTGATTTAAGAAAAAAGGGGCTAAATAATGGTTTAATTGCTTGTTTTTTGTACAATAGAGCAATTAAATTGCCTATTTTGCCAGTAGCAATTTTTTATTTTGGTGGTAAATATGTTTTAATTTTGTGTTTGGTAATGATTTTTGCTTCAATAATACAAGGTTTTTTAATCAATAAATTATTAAATAATGAAAATAGCAATAGCAACAAAAAATAAAACAATCAATTCTGAGATTGCGGAAAATGCAGGCAGGTCACCATATTATCTTATTTTTGAAAATGGTGAATTATTGGAGGTTATTAAAAATCCTTTTTTGCATGGCGGAGGTGCGGGTTTTTCCGTTGCTTATATGTTTGCTGAAAAGCAAGTTGATTTATTTATTGCTGGCAAAATAGGAGAAAAAATGCAATCAGCATTAAATCAAAAAGGAGTTGAGTTCAAAGAAATGCCCAATAAAGAAATTGTAGAAATTTTAAAGTTTGACAAAAAATAAAATTTTATTTATAATATAAATAAATTAGTTTTTTGAAAAAAGACATGAATAAGGCAAAAGAAAGCTCTGAAAAAATTACCGCAGAATCTTTTGAAAATTTTATTGAAGACCAGCTAGCAAGAAGGCTAGAGGCAAATCGTCTTACACAAGGTAAGTCTGGTGATGAGTTTAAAGAAGCTAATGCTGAGGCTGAAAGGATTATGAATGATGCTGAAGAGAAAATTATACAAAAAGCCTTGGAATTGTTGCCTGTTTTGGGACATGAAGAGCTTATTGCTATTATAGGTGAAATGCCATTTTATAGTCACCATCACAATATGAGCAAATTCCTTCAAGGTTTGCTGGGGCTAATGTGCGAAAAATATATTCAACCACCCAATGAGCCTGTGGAAGATGTTGTTGGTGAAACCGGTGAAGCTTTGGCGGGAGTTATGGAAGAATAAAATTAGTTGATAAACAGAACTATTAAGAAGCGCTATTGTTAGCGCTTTTTTGTTGTTTTTTTGTATATAAAATGGTATTATATTAAGAATAAATAAAATAAAAATGAAAATTAAACTTAGAAAGATAATTTTTAGTTGGAAAATTATACTCATTATCGCCTTAGTTGGTGGTCTTTGGTATTTTTTTAATGATAAAGAGGAAAAAACAGAATACATTACAGCTTTTGTGGAATATGGAAAAGTAGAAAAGATTATTTCTGTGAATGGCACAGTAGAATCAGAGAAAAAAATAGAATTACAGTTTCAACATTCAGGAAAAGTTGCTGAAATTCCTGTAGAGGTTGGTCAAATTGTAAAAAAAGATGATGTGCTTGCTAGTCTTGATGGCGATTTATCTTTAATTAGTATTTCGCAGGCAAAAGCAGCTCTTGCGCAAGCGCAGGCTAATTTAAATTTAAAATATGCTGGACCAAGTGATGAAGAAGTACGCATTTCAGAAGCAAAAATTCAAGAAGCAGAAGTTAATTTAGCAAATTCATATAAAAAATTAGAAAACACCAAAAAATCAAATCAAGAAAAACTGCAACAAGCAGAATTAGTAGTGGAAAATGCAGAAATAGAGCTTGAAAATAGCTTGAAACAAGGTGATAGCTCTAGTTCATCTAGTGAAAATAGCTTGGAAAAAGCCCAAAAAAAACTTGATGATGGCTATAAAAATACTCATACAGCTTTGTTAAACAATTTAAATGCACTAGAAAGCGCAATAACATCAGCAGATTCAGTTTTGGGAGTTGATGCAAAAATTGATAATAACTATAAAAGCTTAATTGGAGTAAAAGATTGGCCAGCGAAAAATACAGCCAAAAATATGTTTATATTAAATAAAACAAATTATAAAAAATTTAAGAATAATTATGAAAATTTGCAAAATAATTGGAGCAATGAAGAGGCAGTGCTTTTATTACAAAATGCAAAAACTGTATTAACAGAAACAAAGGATTTAATGGATCAAGTTTATTATTTACTTGATAATTCTGTTGAAAATAGCCAATTGCCTGCCACAGAAGTAGAAACACTAAAAACAAAAATAATTACAGAAAAATCATCATTAACAAGTAATATTAATTCTGTTGAATTGACTCAGCAGTCTATTGAAAATGCAAAATTAGAAATCGCCACAGCAGAAATAGGAGGAACAAAAGAGGTAGACACCGCAGTTTCTACTATAGATAGAGCAAAAAATAGTCTCAAGACAGCTCAAAAAAACCTAGAAACAACAAAAGTTGAAAATCAAACTCTTTTGGATGCAGTAGAAATGGAAATAGAAATAAATAAAGTAAGATTAGAGCAAACAAAAGCAAGTCATGAAAGCTTGATTGCTAAGCCCAGGGAAGTTGATGTTGCTTCTTTGAAGGCAGGCGTTGCGCAAGCGCAGGCTACATATAATCAGGCTGTAAAAAATTATGAAGATATGGTTATTCGTGCGCCAGTTGATGGCATTGTGACTGATGTTAATGCTGATGTTGGTGAAAATGTTTTAAGTAGTCAAAATATTATTGTAATGATGACAGACCAATTACATATTAAAGCAAATATTTCAGAAACTGATATTGTTGGTGTTAGCCCAGAAGATAATGTTGATTTGACCCTTGATGCTTTTCCTTTGGATCAACATTTTAAAGCAAAAGTATTGGAAGTTGATCCAGCAGAAACAGTAGTGCAGGGTGTGATTTATTACCAAACTACGGTTTTATTTGAAGAAGAGCCAGTTGATGTGAAATCTGGCATGACGGCAGACATGGATATTTTGGCGGATCAAAGAGAAAATGTACTTACTTTGCCTCCAGAGGCAATAAATTATGAAGATGAAAATAGCTTAGTTTTTGTTTTGGAAAATGGTGAAAAAAAAGAAAAAAAAGTCGCAGTAGGGCTTGAGGGTGAAGACTCTTTAGAGGTTATGAGCGGTTTAACAGAAGGAGAAGAGGTGATTTTGTATGAAAAAAAACAATAAAAATATGAGCTTAATAAGGGTTAAAAATATTGAAAAAACCTATCATGTTGGCACAGTTGAAACAAAAGTTTTAAAAGGAGTTTCTTTAGAAATTCAAAAAGGAGAATTCGTTGCTATTATGGGTCCTTCTGGTTCAGGTAAATCAACATTGATGAATTTGATGGGATTTTTAGACAGCCCCACAGCTGGTGAATATTATTTTGATAGCATAAAAGTAGAGGATTTTGACGAAGAAGCTTTAGCGGAAATTCGTAACAAAAAAATAGGTTTTGTTTTTCAGCAATTTTATTTGCTTCCAAAACTATCTGCTTTGGATAATGTGAAATTGCCAATGATTTATGCTCATACAAGCTCAGCTGAGCAAGATCAAAAAGCATTGAAATCTTTAGAAGCAGTCGGTTTGGGTGAACGTGTTCACCATAAGCCAAATGAATTATCAGGTGGTCAGCAACAAAGAGTATCAATAGCTAGAGCTCTTGTGAATGAGCCAAAAGTTATTTTTGCAGATGAGCCAACAGGAAATTTGGACACAAAATCAGGAGAAGAGGTGATGAAAATATTTTGTGAACTAAATAAGCAAGGAAAAACAATAATTATGGTGACCCATGACCCAGAAGTTGCAGAATACACAGATAGAATTATTGTAATTAAAGACGGGTTAGTCCTTGAAGATAAAATAAATAAGCACAAAAAATGAAAGGCACACTTTTGGTGATCCGGCTTGCTTTGGGTGGCATTTTTGAAAACAAAATGCGTGCTTTTTTAACAATGTTAGGAATTATTATTGGTGTGGGATCTGTGATTGCGATTATGTCGATTGGAGCAGGTGCGCAAAGTTTGATTACTGGTTCAATTCAAAAAATAGGAACAAATCTTGTGGCTGTAATTCCTGGCGGTGGTGACGAAGATGGTGGTCCACCAGCCTCTGCCTTTGGAATGGTGATTACAACCTTAACTTATGAAGATGCAAAAGCATTGGAAAAATTGCCCAATATTGAAGCAATGGTTGCATTTTCCAATGGTGCTGGTGATGCTGTTTATGGCAATAAATCCGTAGGAATTAATTTTAGTGGAGTGACATCAGGCTATACAGCAGTGCACAATCACCAAATTGCGGAAGGACGATTTTTTACAGAGCAAGAAGAAAGATCAGGAGCCAGATTGGCAGTTTTGGGAATTGAAATGAAAGAAGAGTTTTTTCCTCTTTCTGATCCAATTGGTAAAAAAATTCGCATAAAAGATCAAAGTTTTACAATAATTGGAGTTTTGGAGCGCAAAGGCTCAACGATGATTAACAATCCAGATAATCAAATTTTTGTGCCACTAGCAACATCACAAAAAATACTTCTTGGTGTGCATCATGTTGGTATAATCAGATTAAAAGTTGATAAAGAAGAAAATGTTGATTTAGTGGTGCAGAGAATAAAAAATACATTACGATATCGACACGGTATTCGACCAGGCGATGATGACGATGATTTTACAATAAGCACATTAAGCAAAGCTTTGGACATTTTTAAGTCTGTTACTGATGGAATTAGGCTTTTTCTCGCTGCAATTGCTGCAGTTTCTTTGGTGGTTGGTGGTATTGGTATTACCAATATTATGCTAATGAGCGTCAAAGAACGCACTCGTGAAATAGGGTTAAAAAAGGCTATTGGTGCTACGCCAAAACAAATAAAAAATCAATTTATTCTTGAGGCTTTAGTAATGACAGGCTTAGGTGGTTCAATGGGAATTATTGGTGGTGTTGTTTTGTCTTATCTTGTCGCAGTGATTGCGAATTATCTTGATTATGATTGGGATTTTGTTATTACGCCCTTAGCGATTGTTGTTTCTTTTTCTGTTTCTGTTTTAATTGGTGTTGTTTTTGGTATTTATCCTGCACGTAAGGCAGCACACCTCAACCCTATTGATGCTTTAAGATACGAATAATGTACTTGGGAGTTTTTAAGATGTCATTGCGGGCCTTAAAAGAAAATAAATTAAGATCAATTCTTACTGCTTTAGGTATTATTGTGGGAACTGCGATTGTAATTATTGTTTTGTCTGTGGGAGCTGGTATTCGGGCTTTTGTTTTGAAGCAACTTTCAACAGTGACAGCAGATATGGTCTATGTTGAAGTGCGTGTGCCCACCAGTGGTAGCAAAAGAGAAAAAGATGCAAATACAGCAACAGCATTAGCAAGTGGAGTGCAGGTGACAACAATGAAAATACAAGACTCTGAAGATATAAAAGATATTTTTAATGTTCAAGAAACCTATGCTTTGAGTATGGGGCAAGAAAAAATAATCTATAAAAATAAAGAAAAAACATCAATTTTTTGGGCAAGTACCTACGAATATCCAGCAATGGAAAATGTAACAATTGAAGAAGGAAGATTTTTTACAGAAAAGGAAGATAAAGCACTGCAACAAGTTGTAATCTTAGGAAAAGGAATAAAAGAGGATCTATTTGGTGGTATGAATGCAATTGGTCAACAAGTAAAAATAAAACAACAAAATTTTAAAGTAATAGGAATAATGGAAGAGCGAGGTATGCAGTTTTTTATGGACATGGACGACATGATTTATCTTCCTGTGCGAACTGCCCAGAAAAAAATCTTAGGTACAGATTATGTGACAAACATAATGGTAAAACTTGAAGATACTCGCCTTACTTCCCAAACAGTAAGTTTAATCGAAAGAAAATTAAGAAGAAGTCATAATATTCGTGATCCAGAAAAAGATGATTTCACAGTACAAACTATGGAAGAATCCATGGAAATTATAGATACTGTCACATATGGCATATCTTTGCTTTTGCTTTCTATTGCATTTATTTCTTTAGTAGTTGGTGGCGTGGGAATTATGAATGTTATGTATGTGGCTGTCACAGAGCGCACAAAAGAGATAGGGTTGAAAAAAGCAGTTGGAGCAAAACCATTTGCAATTCGTTTTCAATTTTTAGCAGAAGCAGTAGTGGTTTCAGTGATTGGAGGAATTGTAGGAGCCTTAATTGGCATAGGTATTTCTTGGTTAGTTAGTTTTGTGGCCGGTGTTTTAGGTTTTGAGTGGCCGTTTATTTTACAAGCAAATAGTATTGAGCTGGCTTTTGGTATTTCAGTGTTTTTGGGTATTGTTTTTGGCTATGCTCCAGCAAAAAAAGCAGCAAAAATGGATCCAATTGTTGCGCTAAGAAGCACATAGTTTAACATCTTGTAAATATATATTTTTGTGGTACAGTATATGACCATTATGTTATTGCAATGTCTGAAGCATTAAGTTCAAACATAAAAATTAATCTTAATACCTTAAAGCAAGCGGAAAAAAGATTGTCTAAAGAAAAAAAAGAAGAGCTCAGTAAGTTGTTAGAAGAAATTGAAAGCATACAAAAACGCATAAATGAAATCATGCTAAATTTTGGTCTTCAAGAAAAATGCACTATTTGCAAAGAGTCTTGTTGTGTTGCAAGAATGCCAGAAAGCCATATAGACATAGCTGATCTTTATGTGGTTTTGTTTGAGATTAGCATTGTGGAAAAGGAAAAAATTCTTACTACTATTGAGGAATTTGATCCAAAACAAGAATATTGTTGTTTTTTAGATCCGCAAATTGGCTGTATTATCTCTGATGTGCGCAGGCCATTAGTCTGTAAAACATTTTTTTGCACAACCGATCTTGTTGATATAACATCTGTTTTAGTAAGTAAGTTGAGAGCGATCTATATAGATATTTTATTAATCCTTGAGGGGAGGTAGTTTTTTTATTTGGCAGATAAAGCTAGCCATTTAGCAAGCATGCTCAGTGAAGCCTACATGAAAATTAGTAATATTTTAGAAAACGTATATCACAGAAAACTAGAGCTTACTTAAGATATAATTGTTGCAAAATTTTGTTTTTCTGTTAGGATATCTTCCTTTTAAAAAAAAGTGTGTTTTTAGGCTTTACAAAGTGCGATAAATCAAATGTGGCAAAAAAGGCAGAAGTTGTTAAAAAAGCAATAAGTGGTTTTTCGTTTTCAGAAAACATGCAAATGAGAGCAATAATGCAAGAAGTTGAAACAATAGAAAAACAAATAGCCCAAATTGCAAAAGAAGGTAATCATCAAAAGAAATGTATTAACTGTCAGGGTGCTTGTTGTGAAATTGAAACACAAGAATTTCTAATACATAAGGTTGATCTTGCAATTATGCTTTTTGAAATTTCTCAAGCAGAAGAAGAAAAAATAATGAGACTAATAGAAGATCAATCTGAAAAATGTCCTTATTGTTGTTTTTTGGATCCGCAAATCGGTTGTCTTATTCAAGAAGCAAGAAGGCCAATTGTTTGCATTACGCATTTTTGCGACAGTAAGCTTGAAAAAAAGATAAATAAGTTGGCTGATCAACTTATTGATATTGCTGAAAAAATAAGAGAAATTTTATTTGCTTCACTAAGTAGGCAGGAAATTTTTAGTAAAGAATTGACTCCTGCTAAATATCCTTTTTGAGATTAGTATTTTTTGATAAAATCATTTTGATTTTATTTATTTAGATGATCTCAGCCAAAGAAGCCCTTCAGCGACTTCTCGAAGGAAATCAGCGTTTTTTTGAAGGTAATTCAATTAAACCCAATCATTCTCCAGAAAGAGTAAAAGAAATAAGCCCGAAACAAACTCCTTTTGCTTTGGTTATTGGCTGTTCTGATTCTCGCATTGTGCCGGAAATTATTTTTGACCAAGGTCTTGGTGATTTATTTGTTGTGCGTGTGGCAGGAAACACAGTTGATAATGTCTGTGTTGGCAGTATTGAATATGCAGTTGAACATCTTGATATAAAATTAATAGTAGTACTTGGTCATTCTCATTGTGGCGTTTTTGCAGCCGCAATGGGAGGAGATGATGAACACCACCATCTTTCTGCTTTGGTTGAAACAGCAAGGTCTGCTGTTATTAAAGCAAAAGTAAAAGAAGGAGATTTACTTGATAATGCCATTAAAGAAAATGTAAGAATTTTAATAGATACCCTAAAAAACACAAAGCCAGTCCTAAACAAGGTATTAAATTCAGGTGAAGTTATGATCCAGGGTGCTTTTTATGATCTTGAAACAGGAAAAGTTGATTTATTAAATTAAAATTATATTTGACATTTATATTTTTATATTGTATAATTATTATGATTTTTTAATAAAATAAAAATGAAAAACAAAATTTTCAGAAAGCTAAGTACGCTTTTTGCCACTGTTGCACTTTTAGCAACTGTGCTTGTCGTACCTGGCGCAAAAGCCGCTCTAACGAACGGAGCAGTTGAACTTGGTAGCTATGCTACTAGTGCAACAGCAGTTGCATCAAAATTTACCTTCACGACTGACGTGACAGCAACAACAGGAGATGCTATTAAAATTACTCTTCCTGGTGCCTTTACAGCAGGTGATGTGGCTGATGCTACTGGTGCTTGTACATTGTATGATGATGGCTCAGAAGTGACAGCAATTTCTAGTGCTGATCTGACTAGCAATGTTCTTACTATTGTTCTTGGTTCAGGTGATCCTAATCCATCAATCGCTATTGGTGCTGAAGTAGAAGTTGTTTGTGATACTACAATCATAGACACAAATCCTTCTTCAGCTGGTGATCAAACAATAAGCTTTGCTATTGATCAGGGTGATAATGGTTCAGATGAATCAACAGGTAGTGCTGATGTTACAATTTTGGGTGCTTATCCACAAATGGCATTAAGCAATTACTACACAAATTCTGCTTCTGTTGGATCAGATTTTTATTTCAACAATACAGCTACCAGTACTACTCGAAGATTAGAAATCGAATTTCCTTCTGAGTTTACAGTAGGCGCTGTTGCTGATGCATCTTCTAACACTACTGTTTTTAATGGACTTGATGAAGTTGCTCTTGACTCAGTAGCTGTTGCAGATAATGCAGGTACTATGACAATGACAATTGACTTCACATCTGCTGTTGCACAAAACAACAGCTTACATGTTGTGTTAGACAACACAATCATTGACAATAACCCAGCTACAGCTAGCACATATACATTTGATGTTAATTACTACAATGAATCAGAAGGTACTTACACACTTCAAGACACAGCGAGTCCAACTGCGACAATTGAAGCTACTTTAGCTTCTGATGCTATCAATGTGACAGATGTTACATTATCTAATACTGCAATGGATGCAACAGCTGTTTCATCTGTATTTGAATTTACAAATGGTGCTGATATTCCAGCTGGTGGTGAAATCGTAGTGACTTTCCCAGAAGAATTCACAATGGGCGATATTGCCGATGCTACTGGTGAGCTTACTCTTACAGATGATGGCTCAACTCTTACAGTAGTGACAGCTGATTTAACAAGCAAAGTTCTGACTATTGTTGCTCCTAGCACAATAGCAGCTAATAGCGAAATTGTTCTTTCTCTTACAACAAATGTAATTGATCAAAATCCTTCTTTAGCAGGTCAATATGGCATTCAAATTATGAGCAAAGATGATGAAGGTACTACAATTGGTACAGGTATTGGATATGCGCTTATTACAGATTCAACTGTCACCATCACAGCCACAGTTCAAGAAGCTCTAATTATGACTCTTGATGACACTAGTGTTAACCTAAATGTTGATCCTTCTGTTAATAACGGTGAAGACTATTCTCAAAAAACACTACTTAACGTTAAAACTAATGCTGCTAATGGTTATAAAATCCAAGCACAACTTCAAGACTCAGATACTAACGCTACTCTAAAAAACGGTACACACAACATCAACACAGGTAGTGTTTACGATGGTGCATCATACACTCCAAACACATTCAGTTATGTAGCTTATAACGATGATGAAACAAAAGACAAAGCAGGTCTAAAATCAGACATTGAGTCAGCAAATGGAACAGGAACATTCCAAGCTTCATCATCAGATCTATCACTATACAACGGTACAGCAAGTGGTGTAGGTTTTGCATCAAACACAAACTCACAAGATCACACAATCTACTACATTCTATACGTTGACTACCAAACAGTTGCTGGTATCTACTCAGCTAACGTAATCTACACAGCTTTACCAACATTCTAATTCTATTCCCCACAGACTAAAATAAGCCGAGCAAAATATGCTCGGCTTATTTTTTTGTACTAATTAAAATTTTTAAATATCACTTCTTTCGCCCACAGTACTCACAAATCTATAAATCAGATAGGCAAATTGACCGCGAGTTAGAACATCATCATGCTCAACCCCAAAAGGAATAACGCCAAGGTCGTGCGCTTTATAAAGATAAGGAAGATACCATTCTATTTGATTTTTATAAGGAGGATCCCAGACAGGTAGCTCATAGGCTTTGCAAAGCATTTTTAAAGCTTCGGCCAGTGTTAATCCTGTATTTGGTCTAAACTTGTCTGCAGATGAAATAATGCCATTCTTAAGAGCGTAATTTAATATTTGATGCTCCCTCGGACTTACTATATCTGTAAAAACAGATGTTGTGTTTTCATTACTGATTGCGTCCTCTGTTTCAGTTGATTTTCTGCCGTCATCAATAAAAATTTTACTATTTATAATAGTTTTCAATGCATCCATACGATAAACTTTATATTCTGGATAGTAATATCTGCCTTCAATTTGTAGAATATTTTTACTAGCAAGAGCATTGATTTTTTCTTCATAAATATAATTATTGATATCTTCATAATAAGTTTTGAACTTAGGAATATTGTATTCACCTTTATTTTCTAAGTTCTCTTCTCCGTCATATTCAAAAGATTCAAGAGTTCTTAGGAAGTCATCAATGTTTTTATTATAATTTTCTTCTAAGTCTTCATAAACAAATTCAAAATATTTTTTATCCGTAAACACATTAACAACAGTTCTTTTGCGTGTTTGATTAAAATCATCACCTTTAAAGCTGTGTGTATAAGCAAAACCTTCTAGTCCATCAATAACAATATCATCGTATTTGTTTAATAGTTTTCCGTATTGATATTTAATTTCTTTTTCAAGAATTTCTTCTTTTGTTAAGTCCCAGTAATCCTTACTTAAATGATAATAAGCAAGATAAGCAGCTTGTTCAAAAGACTGAGGGTTTTCAAAGTAAACAACTACATTTTCAATAGTGCTGTCATAAATAGGGCTTACAAAAATATCGCCAAAAGTTTTTAGGCTTACATCAGGATTAGTTTGTTCATAAAATTGAGTGTCTTTGCTTAAATTATTTTCACCGTCAACAAATTTAAAACTATTTAATATCTCAGCTATTGCTTCTTCTGTTTCTTCTTTGTTTTCAAGAGAAATATTATAGGTGATATTCAAAATAGCATTATCAATATTGATCATGATGTAATAATATCTGTCATTGCCAGAATCATAAGTAATCATGAGGCCGTCTTTGCCATCAAGCTCATATTCTTCTCTTTTGTAATTTGTATAGCGATGATAATTTTTTTCAATTTTTTTCAAAATAAAATCAATAAAATCATCATTAATCTCAAAAGAAGCATTGTTTACAGCTATGCTCATGCCAATTTCAGCACCTTGTACAGTGTTATAAAATTCCAAATTAGCATCATTGATAAAATCAATTTTCCAAGGTTCTGGTATTTCTATTTCATAGAAAGGAAAAAGAACTGAAGTGTGTTTACGATTTTTTTCAGCTTGATGTTTTTGGACAAGTAATGTTTCTAATAAATCATTAACAAATTGGTCTTTTTGAGGATCTTTGTTGATATTTTTTTTCAACCAAGGGTTAATTTCTGTCAAAGGCACAACATAACCCAAAGTGCTGTAATAAGATTTTAAATAAGAAGGAACACCAATAAATTCACCATTACAAATAGCAGTACCGCCAGAGTTACCAGTACTAATAACAGCATCAGTTTTAATTTGTTTTATGCCTTCTTTGTCATCAAAACCACTAACTTGCCCTTCTGTTTTTGTAATTGTATCGCCACCAATGCCAGGAAAACCAACAATTTCTAGATCATCACTAACATTAGGTAATTTTGCGTCTTTATATGTTAAATGAGGCATTAGAGCAATAAATTCACCATAAATATCCCGTTCATTAACTTGCAAGAGAGCAATATCAAGGCTTTTATCTTTTGCAATTAGGTTTGCAGTATAAATACATTCAGGTTTTTCTTGTTCATCAAAAACCAAACAGATAGCAAAAGCATCATAATTTTCATCATATTGATCTGTGACAACATGATGATTGGTCAAAATTAGGCCATCTCTGGAAATAACCGTACCAGAGGCAATGGATTTTTCAATTACATGATTATTTTCCGTAAGAGAGAAAGAAATAATTCTAACTGTTGCGGACAATATCTTGTCTTCAGCATTTACCAAATTGATTGATAAAGCAAAAAGACAAATTGCCAAAGTAAAACGAAGAAAATTTTTCATAGGGTTTTAAAATAATTTTTACAATAATCAAGACAAGGTCTATAATATGTTTAATTTTATTGTTTTTACAAATGAAAATTCTAAAAAATTTAATATTAATTTCATTTTTCTTTTGCTCAACCTTTACAGCAAAGGCAGAAGTTGAGTTTTACAAGTTTCAAATTCCAGATATAAAAAACGATTTTTGTGGTAAGCAGATTGCTTTCCAGTATTGTAAGTGTGCTTGGCATAATATTGAATCTTATTGTGATTCAGTTGGCATGGATCAAAGTACAGCAACTAATTATGTGGTAGGGCTATATAACCAATATGTTGATAGATGCAGAAAATCAGAATGGGATGTTTGTATCAACAATAGAGACAATGCCTATTGGGACACAGCCGCAGATGGTTGTGTTATTTGTAATAGGCCTCATGTTTTGGTTGATGAAAAACGTTGTGAACATATTGAAAATCTTTGTTCAGGTGATTTGCGTGTTATGTATAGTGATGATAATGGCTGTTTTTGCCCAAAATATTTTAGGTGGGACAAAGCAGAGCGTGCTTGTATAGAAGTTCCAGAAGTAGAGTTAAAAGTAGAGTACGAAGAAGTTTTGCCACTTTTTGCAGATGGACAAACAGAAGTAGAATTTAAAGTCACACTACTTGATGCTGAATCAGGTGGGTCAAAAAAAGTGGAAGAATTTAAAGTAAATAGCTCAATGGGCTATACAGCAGGCACAATAATAAGCACAGAAGGAGACGAAAAAAATGGTTATACAGTAAAATATAAAACTCCAGATCTAAGAAATGAGAACACAATAAAATCAGAAGATTTTTTAGCAGTTTTTTATATAAATTCAGAAGAAGAAAAAGCTTATACAACATTTCCAATTGCCCTTGCGGTTGGCGATCCTTTTATAGTAAACAAAAAAGGCTTCGTAGAAAACGATGATGTTGTTGTTTTTGCTTCAAAAAATGCAAATGTAAAAGTTGTCACTGAATCAGGAGGAACAAAGGTGCCAGTGCAAGGAGCAACAGTTTTAATACAAGGTGAAATAGTTGGTGAAAAAACAAACGCAGAAGGTGTAGCAGAGCTAGAAAAAGATGACGCTCCTGATGGTGATGAAGTGACAGAAGTGGAAGTAGTTCTTGAGTTAACAGAGGAAGTAAAAAAATACCAAAAAGACGCTCAGGATCACTACGGCACAGCTAGTTCAGCTCCAATAAATGCAGGCAATGCAACAGTAAGTGAATTTATTAATAATTTCGCAGAAAAATTAGCAAAAACAGAAGATGACGATGAGGCAGCTAAAGCAATTTCTGGTTTACGCAGAACAGCTTATGCCTGTTTCTTTATTAGTAAAGGTGGCGAGCTTGCTGATGATGCAGCCGCAAATATAGGAAAAGCAATTGATACCCAAATTGGTGATGTAATTAGTCTTTTAGATCCAATCACAGCTTTGACTGACAAAATTTCCAGTGGATTAAAAGGCAAATACGCAAACAAAGAAGCTGTTAAAAAAGTGACTGAAAAATTAAGTGCTTTCTCAGGAAAATTTGTTGGCAAATTAAGCAATATGCTCAAAGGTGCAATCAAAACCTATGCTCCAAGTTTTGACGCAGATGCTTTAGTAGGCATGTTTACTAGCATTATTCCTGACGCAGAAAGTTTGCATGAAACAAATGTTAAAAATCCAGGAGAAGATGCTTTAAAAGGAGCTCTTTCAGTTGAGAAAAAAGTGACAGAATACTTTATGGATCAGTACAAAACAGAAGCAAACGCAATGTTGGCAACTATTGCCTCACAGATAACAACAAACAACTTTGATCCAGCTTTTGGTGGCACCGAACTTGGAATAGCAAAAGATAATTTTGTTGAATTGATGGATAAATATCTTGAAGCACACGAAATTGAATACAACACAACAATGACAAAAGCCTATGTACAATTTGGTTTTGATACAATTGGTAATGCAATTAGCTACACAACAGCTTATGGAAAATTAGTAGAAGGTGCGCAAAAAGTTTATGACATAGCAAAAGCTGCTTATTTTAACAATAAAGTAATTTATACATGGTTTGAAACCTACGGAGTATTAACAAGAGAGGTGACCCAAAGCGTAAATAAGGCAGTTGGTATTGCTATGGGAGAACCATATAATCACAAAGTGGCAAGCTCTTCATTTGTTCTTCCTGTTGCATTGGCAGACGAAATTGCAGATGCAGAAAAATTAAGTGAATACTATGCAACAGCTGGAACTTACGGAATTTTTGCAGACTTAAAAGAAATAGGAGATTTAATGCTGGAATTAGAACCAGATAACGAAGAATTAAAAACAATAGTAGAAAATCTTGATCAAGATATACAAGAGACAAAAGCAAAAATTGAAGAATTAGAACCAGAGGTAGCAGGATTTATTACAGAAGAAGAAAAAGCAGAGCTAAAAGGTGATGCAATAACAGAAAACACAACATCATTAAACATAACAGAAGATCAATACATGATTATTGCAATTGCATCAGGGTTCTGTGTGCTTTTATTGGCAATCATTATAATTGCTAAACGAAAAAAGAAATAATTATTTATTCCAGATTTTTTCGTAATATTCTTCAATCATTCGGTTTGTATTAAAGAATGAAAGTAGGCTTATTGCCTCTTTCATTCTTTTTGTCCATTCACTTTTTCGATTATAATAACAATCAATCACGTCTTCCAGGTTTTTTAAAAGCTCTTTTGCATCTTCTTCATCTCGATCTTTAAGGTGATAATCCTCAGAATTTTGTCCAAAACCCCAGCCACTTTTTGGTTTCATTTTAAAGCCCTCAATCCACCAACCATCTAAAATAGAAAGATTTAAAAGACCATTAAGTCCCGCTTTCATGCCACTTGTGCCACTAGCTTCTTGTGGACAAACTGGATTATTTAGCCAAACATCAGCACCTTTGACCAGCCTTTTGGCAATATCAAGATTGTAATCAGGTAAAATAGCAACCTTAATTTGTCCTCGCAAATTGCGAGCATGTTCACCAATCATTGCTTTTAAGTTATTACAAAAATGATCTGCAGGATGGCAACGACCAGAAAAAACAAGTTGCAGTTTTTTATAGCCAATTTTTCGAAGTTGATCTATTTTTTTAAAAATCAAATCAGGTCTTTTATAAGGCACAAACCTGCGGGCAAAAACAAGAGTCAAAGTATCTTCGTTAAATAAATCCTCTTTAGTTGGCTCAAAAGGAAAAAATTCTTTATTTTCATTTATCCATTGCACAAACTCTTTTTTTTCATTTTTGCGAGCAGAAACAAGCTCTTTATCAGGTATTTTTTTAGAAATTTGTTTAAATAAATTTGTATTTTTTTCCCAGCCTTTTAAATTTTTATCAAAAAGTTTTTTTATGTGCTCACCAATCCAACGAGGATGGTAAATACCATTAGTGACATTTTCAAATTCGTAATCAGGAAACATTTTTTTGCAAACTTCACGATG
This sequence comes from Candidatus Altimarinota bacterium, assembly GCA_963664295.1. Lineage (GTDB taxonomy): Bacteria > Patescibacteriota > Gracilibacteria > CAIRYL01. The sequence continues at coordinate 913,531 of OY760935.1, read as the reverse complement.
TTTTTCAGAAACACTATTGGTTTTTTTGCTAAGATTTAAGGCTAATTGTGTCATGCCAAGCATTTTTTCTGTTGCCAGATTTTTAATATTTACTGGCACCATTTTGTTAATAGTTTTATAGACTAAATTATAATTAAAATAATCATGACCTGCCCCAACAGGTGTATGAGTTGTAAAAGTACAAATATTTTTTACAGCATTTTCATCATAATGATTTTTGCGTAGATTTTCTAAGGTCAAAAATGCAGAATGACCCTCATTCATATGGTAAATATCGACATCATAACCCATAGTGCGCAAAGCACGAACCCCGCCAATGCCCAAAATAACCTCTTGCCCAATACGAGTGTATTCATCAGAAGCATAGAGATTTTTTGTTAAATCTCTATCCCAACGAGGATTTTCTGGTAAATTTGTACTCAAGAAAAAAACAGGCACACTATTTTTGCCATCTTGAGATTTAATATCCATTTGCCAAATTGCAACTTTAACTTCTCTATCCTCAATAATTACAATAATTTTTTCTTTGCGTTTTTTCATTATTTTATCAGGATTAAAAGCCTTTTTTGGGTCATCATCTTGATGATACAAAAGACTAACCCCAACCACATTAGCATTAAGATCAGCAATAGAATGCATAGCATCAGCCGCTAAAACACCAAGTCCTCCCGCATAATTCGGAATTTTATTACTAAAAGCAAATTCCATGGAAAAATAAGCTATTTTTTTGGAAAGTTTTTTCATTTTTTCTTTTTAAATTCTTGAATAGCAAAAAAAACAGCGCCTTTTGCGCCAGCATTTTTTAATTTTGAACAACTTAAGTTTATTGTTGGAAAATATCCTCTTTTATTCAGTGTATTTTTTGTTTTTTCTGATAAATTTTTTATAAAAAAAGGCATTATTTCTGTGCCAATTCCGCCACCAAAAACAATTTTTTCCGGGTTAAAAGTTAAAATAAGACCTGAAAGCCAAAAAGAAAAATAATTTAACCATTTATCTATTACTATAAATTCTTTTTTTTGTTTTTCTTGCCATTTTAGAATAGATTTTTCAATTTTTTCTGATAATTTATTTTTTTTAAGATGATTTTTTAACCCATGAGCAGAAAATAAATCTTCAGCCTCAATTTTGCCATTTTTATCAATAAAAACATGACCAATTTCACCAGCAAAACCATCAAAACCTCTAAAAATTTGATTATTTTTAATAATTCCACTGCCAACACCAGTTCCTAAGATAATTCCCAAGAAAGGGGAATAGCATTTTTTACTTGCTAATGCTTCACCCAAGGCAAATAATCGAGCATCATTTTCAACAAAAATAGGCAAATTAACAGTTTTTTCCAAGCTTTTTTTAATTGGAAAATTTTCAAAACCAGCAATGTTAGGAGATTTAGAAATAACTCCTTTTTTGTTGTCAACAAATCCAGCCCAAGCAATGCCCACTGCTTTTGTATTTTTATCTTTTATTGTATTTATTTGTTTTGTGAGCTTTTCTATTATTTGTTTATGGCCTTTGTTTGCTTCTGTAGGAATTGTAGTGTTTTTTACAAATTCACCGTTTTTGTCAGCTTTACAAATAAAAATTTTTGAGCCACCAATGTCTATACCAATAAAATTCATGATAATTCTTTTAGTTTTTTTAAATACTTTAAAACAGTAGCAACAAAAGTAGCATGCGACCAAGTCAAAGGAGCAACAGAAAGTGGCGCACCGGTTAAGGGGTGCATTTGTTCAGGTAAAATCCCAGCAGGATTTGTCATTTTTGTTGCCCAAATTAAAGTTTTCAAAGGAGTTTGTAAGTCTTTTTTTCGTTTAGCATTTTCTATTTGATAGTCAGCTTCCCAAAGAGTAGTGATAACCCAAGGGTTGCCAGTCACTTCTTTAAAATTAAGTTTTTTAAAATCATAATGATAATCATCTTCAGTGTATCTTGCGAGCCCACCAATTTTTGTATTGATAGTTAGGTGAATATTTATTGCTTCCATGGTTTGGCGCACGCGATAGTCATCAGGAGGCAGTACTCCCATGGTCCAAATATGAGAAATACTAGCATCAACAATATTGTTTTTTTCAATAATTTTGTTATTTTTTATTGTCACACTACGCAAAAAACGCCCATCTTCCTCAGAGTATAAGTATTTTAAAATTGCCTTTTTAATTCTTTCTGCTTTTAGTTCATAAATTTTTGCCGATCTCATGTGTCCTGTTGTTTCTGCTAAAAAAGAAGCAGATTTCAAGCCAGCATAAACAGTACTAGCAGTATAGGTGTGAACACCCCGAATTCTTTCCCAGGGATCATAAGAAGGTAGAGGTAGGTCAGTTGTTTCATCAGTATAAAAACTTAACCAATCACCAATTTTTAAAACTAATTTATTAAATAAGTTCTGTATAACATCAATGTCGTGATATTTTTTATAATATTTCTCAATAGCAAGTAAGATTAAGGCAGTTTCATCTTCTTGGATTGGCAGTTGTACTTCGCCGTTTTTGAATTTTGGATGCCAAGAAGAACCAGTTGATTTATCAGGGTGGTACTTATTTAATACATAACCTTCTTTTGTAAGAATATCAGCACAAAAATCAAAGAAATTTTCACATAAATTAGGGTAACCAGCTTCAGCAAGAGCCATGGCAACAAAAGCGCCATCTCGAGGCCACATATAGCTATATGTATCACGATTAAATTGCATAATGTCTGTGTCGTTAGCTGCAATAATAGCTCCGCCATTGTCAATTTGTGTACGAATAATTAACAAACTTCGTTTATAGAGATTGATAACCTCGGTTGGCAAGTCAGAAAAGTCTATATTTTCTTTATTAACCCAATTTTTCCAAAAGTTTTTTGTGTGTTCATAAATTATACCAGGAGTTAGTTCAAAGATTTTTTTATTTGCTCTTCTGGTTTCCTCATAAGAAGTATTTGCACAAAGCCAAAAATAAAGAATTTTTGAGTCTTGTGCAGGTATTTTTTCAGAAAAACCAATAGTAGAATCAACTGATCCCTGTTCAATAGGATTTTGAGAAAGTTCACCGTCTTCTGCGTCTTTGTATGTGCCCAAAAGTGCATTAAAATTATTTTTTCCAACAGTATATTGACTCATCCCTTCGCCATATTCCCAGCAACCATTAACTAAAAAATATCTATTTCTACTATAATTCAAAACAGCATTAAGCTTTGGTTCATATTGAGCAGTATCTTGCAGTTTGTCTCCGTAAATAAAAAAGTTATGAGAAAAAAAGACCCTTATTTCTCGCTCTTTATTAGCAAGATTATTGATAGTCATTTTTCTAAAAAAAGTATTTTGCGTGGTGTAAACAAAATCTTCAAACAAAACAGAAATTCCTAATTTTTTATTTGTTGCTACAGAGTTTCCAATTAAAGTATCTTGATGATAAGTAATATCGATATCCCAAGTTCCGTCATTAAGCCATGAAAACTTACCTTCGACATAAAATCCAACCAGATGATAATTACCATAGGTTGTGTGATCTTCCATGCCAACATAAGGAAAATAAAAATCACGCATTAAGAGATTTTTATCAAGATTGATCAACATACCGCCATTTCCAAATACAATTGATTTAGGCATTTTTTTTGTTTTTTAAATTTATATTTTTTTCTAAATTTTTCTTTAAGAGTCTCAAGTTGTTCATAAAGTTTATATAAGCCTCATAAGGTGATTCGTAAGGAGAAAAGTATTTATGAACATCACCGTCATTCCAGTATTTGGTACACATATAATAAAGATGGTCAGAGGTTTGCATTTTACGAAAATTATCAATTATTTTTTTAATTTCTGGCTTGCGAGATTTTAAATAAGGATTTAATGCTTTTTCCATATTTAATAATTCTTCCAGGGCAGATTTTTGGATATCATTTTCTGCCCAGGCAGAAATATCTCGTTCAGAATCAGCCCAAGAAAGATAATTATGAACATCATATTCATCAATTGGCTTTAATTTTTTAATTGCTTCGGATGGCGTGTGAAAACCAATATTATTATTTTTTAATTCTTTTGGAAGTGCTTTAAAAAAATCAAAAATACCTGTTTCTTCCCATTGGTGCTCGCCAATAGTTTCATAGTCCATAAATAAATTTATTGTTTCACCCTCTGCATGCGTGAGCCAGTGAGCAAATTTTTCAATAAAAAGAGGGTGTTCATTCCAAGATGTATTACTAAATCTAAAAGCAATATCGTCAGACAATTTATAATTTTTTAAGAGCACAGGTAGTTCTTCCTCAATTTTTTTCCTAATGCGATATTTTTCGGCAATTTTAAATTTTTTTTCTTCTAAAAATATTTTTTTAGCAATTCGTAGGTGATTAGGACTTTTCATTTTTAAATGAGTATCCCAACCTTCTGCCAACATACCCTTAAAGCCCATTTGGCGAATAAATTCAGCAATTTGATTACTGTAAATTAGCTCAGTATTTCTAAAAATTTTTGGTGTTATGCCAAAAAGTTTTTTTATTTTTTTTTGATGTAGCTTAATTTGTTCAGCAAATTCAAATTTAGAATATAAAAAGGCCAAAGAATGATAATAAGTTTCTGCTAAAAACTCCACCTGGCCTGTTTTTGCTAATTTTTGAAATAATTTTATGATTTTTGAACCTTTTTTAGAATATTGTTCACATTGTTCCAAAAAAACACCAGACAAAGAAAAGGCAATTTTAAAATCAGGATATTTTTTTACTAAATCTAATAAAAGGCTAGTGGCAGGCAAATAACATTTATCAGCTACTTTGTTAAAAATGTCCTCGTTTTTATAACCCTTTGGACCAATAAAAAAATCATCAATTTGATCACAAAAAAAAGAACACTCACTAAGCCTGTAAGGCTGGTGAACCTGAAAATAAAGACAAACCGATTTTTGATTATTGTTTTTCATTTATTTTTTTAGTTCACAGTAAATATTATTAACAATTTTTGCCTGATTTTCCCAGGTCAAATGCACAAGGCTATTAGTTGCTTTGTTGGCAAGAGTTTTTGAAAGTGCAGGATATTCTAGGATAGCTAAAATATTATTTGCCATTTTATCAATATCCCAAAAATCAGCTTGTAAAGAATGGTAAAGCACTTCTCGTACTCCAGATTGTTTACTAAGAGCAACGGGCACTCCTCTTTGAGCCGCCTCTACCGCAGAAAGACCAAAAGGCTCAGAAACAGAGCTAAGAATATAAGCATCAGAATTTCTAAAAGCTTTTTCGCGCTCCTTTTCACCAACAAAACCTAAAAAATGAACATGATCTTTAAGCTCGTTTTCAATTACATCTTTAACAAGCCTAGGCATCATTTCTCCCTCACCAGCAATTAAAAAATCAACATCTTTTTTTTGCTCCAAAACTTTTTTGGCAATATGAATAAACCAATCAGGACCTTTTTGTAGAGTTAAGCGACCTAAAAATAATACAGTTTTTCGTTCGTGAGGATTTCTTTCTTTTTTTTGAGTATTTTTATAGCTTGTCTCAACACCATTATGTACAACATTTATTTTATGTTCTGGTATTCCGTATTCTTTTTTAATTATTTCTTTTGTGTAATTGCTAACAGCAATTATTTTGTTTGCTTTTTCCATACCTCTGCGTTCTTTTTGGTAGATGTTTTCAGCAGGATTACCACCAGTACGATCATATTCTGTGGCATGTACATGGGCGATTAAGGGTATGTTTTGTTTATTTTTTATTTTTATTCCCGCTTCAAAAGTAATCCAGTCATGTGCATGTACAAGATCATATTTTTTATTATTAACAAAGTTTTCCATTTCTAGCGCATAACGCTCTATTTCTTCAAAAAGATTTTTACCATAAATTTCTTTAACATTTTGCGGAAGATTAATTGCTTCTAAGAATTCTTGATAATTTATTTCGTTTAAATATGGCGAATTAATTGTGGACGCTATTTTTTTAATTTTTATGTTTTTATTTTTATTTTTTACTAAATCAAATTCGTTGTGTCCAGATTGACCATTAACTTTGTCATAAACAAAAGCAGGTAAGGCAAAATGAAGTTTTAAGCCAGGATTTAACGCTAGACCTGCAGTCAGATTTTTTGACGCTACCCCTAGTCCACCAGAGTGAAATGGTGGGTATTCCCAACCAAGAACTAAAACATTCATTTTTATATTTATTTTATTCAATACATAATAGCAGAATTTCCGCTAAAAATCAATAAAAAGTCTTGTTTTTAAAACACAAAAAAATAAAATTTGTTACTAAATTGAAAAAATATCGTTATAAATTATGAAATAATAATTTTTTAATTTTTTTTAAATAAAAATGAAAACAATCATTAAGCGATTAAGCTTATCAAAAACACTACCTTTCTTGGTAGTAGGGATTATTCTTTGTGCATTAGTCCCAAATTCAGCTCCAGCTTCTGCTGGTCAAGCCACCAATGAAACCAGAACAGTGTATGTAAATGGAGTTGGTCAAGTTTCCGTTGAGCCAGACATGGCAATTATTAACGTGGGAGTTGAAACAGAAGCAAAAACATCTGCCGAAGCTCAGAGTAAAAACAAAAAACAAGTGCAAAATATCATCAATGCTTTGAAAGAAATGGGTATTGATGAGGACAACATTAAAACAACTTGGTACAACATTAACCCTCGTTATGATTATAGAGACAATGGCAACAAGGTTTTAATGGGTTATTATGCAAATCATACCTTAGAGGTAAAAATAAATGATCTAGGGCAAGTTTCTGCTGTTTTGGATGAGCTTACTGAAAAAGGCGTAAGCAGTATTAATAATGTTCAATATACATTAGAAAATAAAGAGTCTGCCTATAATCAAGCACGCAAAGAAGCTGCAAAAAATGCTCGCGAAAAAGCAGAGAAGCTAGCAAGTATTTTTGATTTTCGTTTAGGAGGAGTTTTTCAGGTGCAGGAAATAAGCAGTGATTATGCTTATTATGATAGTAGTGCAATGTATGGTAAAGGAGGTGTAATTATGGAAGGAAATACAATTCTCCCAGGTGATGTTGAGGTTTCTGTAAACCTTAATGTTAGCTATGAAATAATTTGATTACAGCCTGAAATATTAAATTAAACCGCAAAAAGAGCGCCAATTGGCGCTCTTTTTGTTTATTTAAATTCAATTTCTGCAGTTTCATCAAATGGATTAGTGCGCATGGCAAAAGAAAACAAGTAAGGATATTCATTTTTTAAATGCTTCATGTATTCAATCCATTCAAAAACCAAGTGCCCATAAACCCTTTCAATATCACCCTTTAAGTGTGTTTTGTCAGCTGTATTTAATTCATTGAGTTGCCTGCGTGCAGAAAGTTCTTCTTGTAAATGAAAAACAGATTTCAAAAGTTCAGTAAAACTTTCATGTTCTAATAAGATTGGATTTTCAAGGATTTTAATCAAAAGCCTTCTTTTATTTAAAAGTAAGCTTTCTAGCCTTTCTAAGTCAATTTTTTCAATATGAATTTTGTATTCACGATTTTTCAGGCTTTTTTCTGTTTTTTTAAATTCTTTTTCTGTCCATTCGTTGGTTATGATGAGATCTTTTTTGATTTTGTCTAAATTAGGATCAGAATCAGATAAATATATCAAAAGTTCTGTGCCAAGTTCGCTAAAAAAGACCCCAATCACCATATTTAATTTTTGTAATATCAATTTTTTTTCACGATTTTGCAATAAGCGATCAATAATTAGGGTCACCATTAAGACCTCAATTGGCACAAAGGCCATATCGCCCAGCATATAAATAAAAATATGATGAGGATCATTAAAAATTAAATAATGAAAATAATAAAGTAAGACAGAAACTCCAATTAATCCAGCACCAGCAAGTAAATACAAAATAATTTTTTTCATTTTTGTAACATTTTGAGATTTTTTGCGTATTAAATTATAGATTTATTACAATAATATGTTTAACTTAATTTAATCGCATGTCTAGCAAGAAACTAATTTGATTAACAAAAAGGTTATAAAAACTTAAATCTTGAGTTGTTATTTGATCCTTATTTTTAAAGCCAAGAAAAAGCACCCCAACTATCTCAGATTTTTGCATTATGGGAAATAAAACAAAAGCTTTTGCTTTATTTTCTAAGTCAAGCTTGGCTATTTTATAATCCTTGCTTAAACCTTGAATTCTTTGTTTTTTTGTAAATAATTCGTTTAATGAAGGGTAATCATCAATTTTTACTGTTTTAATTAACTCAAATTGTTTTGGATTAACGACTTTGCGACTAGACATTAAGAAAGAAAGCTGGTGATCTTGTTTGTTGTATTTATAAAGCAAACAAGCATCGGCCTGTGAAATATCTTTTGCAGATTTAATGATTTTATGAAGAATTTCTTTTTCGTCTTTTGTAAGACCATCCTTATTAAGATCTGTAATTATTGATATACGACGGTTGATAAGACCAAGATGTTTATAGAGATCAAAGATTTTTTTATTAGCCATTTCTTCTTTTGTTATGTCGTATATTGCCACAACAGCAAAGTCGTCGTCTTTAGCTAATTTCTTGTGATCTGCAATAGGCTGTGCTTGTAAATAAAGAGTTTTTTTAAGGTATGGGTGATCTATTTTAAAATCAATTATTTCGCCTTTTTTTAGCTTTTCCCATTTTTGAAGCCAGATTTTTTTTGCATTACAATCACATTTTCCCTTGGGACATAAAACATTTTCAACTTTCATTCTTTTAATATTTTTCTTTTTTACCAAGTTCCATTTTTCAGGAACATTATTTGCTTGTAAAATTTCACCGTTTTTATTAACCAATAAAATAACATGAGGAAGACTATTTACTGTTTTTTCCCATTGTTGTTTAGATTTTTTTATTTTTAATGCGCTTTCTTTTCTTTCTTCTTTAGCCTTTTTTTCTTTTGTAATATCTCGAATTGTTGCTATTTTTCCAACAGGAGTTCCAATTTCATTATAAAAAAGTGTTATATTGAGCGAAATTGGAAAAAATTTTCCATTTTTATGTTTAGCTATTGCTTCTTCATAAAAATGTCCATTTTTCATAATCAATTTATTTACTCTGCGAATATCTTTGGTGTTCATTGGGGGATAAAAAATATCCACATGCTTATTTATGATTTCTTTAGATTGATACCCATGCATATCCAAAAAAGACTGATTTGCAAAGAGTACATTGTTATCAATATCTACAATAACTACGCCTTCATCAGTTTGTTTAATAGCAGAAGACAGAACTTTTAATTGTTCTTCTTTTTGTTTATGTTCGGTGATATCCCTAACAATTGAGGTTATGCCAATAACTTTATTATTTTCAATTAGTGGGGTGTTGAACCATTGACATAAAATATTTTTATCAGCTTTGTTGATGCAATCCACTGTGAATGAATTAGATTTTTTATTCTCAACAATTGCATTAAAAAAATTATATGCATAATCTTTGTTTTTTTCTGGAAACAGTAAATTATATGAATTTTTATTGATTATTTCTGTTTTTTTATATTTAAAAATTTTTTCTGCTGTCGGATTCCAATCAATAATATTTAGATTTTTATCCCACTCAATATAGCCCAAAGGCATATTTTTGATATATGAAGAAAGCTTTTTAAGAGTATTTTTTAGTGTTTTTTCAGTGTTTTTACTTTTTGTAATATTTGCACCATAAATATTTATTTTTTCTTTATCAACAGGGCTAAAAGTTAAGGCAAATGTTGATTTTCCCGCTTCAATTTCAAAATCTTCACTTTTTTTATTTTTAATAATTTTTTTTATTTTTTTTATCCACTCTTCTGGTAAAGGACTACCCATTTTTGTTTTCCATTTTTTCAAAATAGGCTTACTTACGCTATTTGCATAAAGAACCACGCCGTCTTTTGCTACTTCCATAACAGGAAAAGGATTTTCTTGTGGAAATTTTGTGGTTTTTTTTGCTTTTTTTTCTGCTTCTTTTTGTTGACTAATATCGCGAAAAACAACTAAGCTCACTTTTTTATTTTCCCATGAAGTTAAAATAACATTAAATTCTACATAGAGTTTGCTTTTATCTTTTTTCTTTAAAATTGTTTCATATCTTCTTGGTGCTGATTTACCCTCAATTCTTCTATTGTAAATATTTTTAATTTTTTGAACTTCATTGGGGTAAATTACATCCCAAGCATTTTTTTTAATTATTTCATTTTTTTTATAGCCTAGCATTTTTATAGCATAGGGATTTACATAAATTAAGTCACCATCACCAGAGACCATTAAAATACCCTCTTGCACTTTTTGTACAAGATCTTTGAAGTTTTTTTCCTGCAGTGGCCAATCGTTATTTTTCATAATTTTTGTAAAAACGATGCGCAGCATTGCCGTATTGAGCATGGTGGTGCATTTTGTTTGTTCTAATTTGTATTTCTACAGGGTGATCATCAAAAAGGGCTATTAAATGTATACTTTGATAACCATTTTCTTTTGGAAGAGCTATGTAATCTTTTATTTTACTGTTTAATATTGGTACGAGCGAAAGAATAATTTCCATAATTCGATAGCAATCACTTATGTTTTTTACAATAACGCGAAAGCCAATTAAATCTAAAACCTGAGACAGGAATATATTTTTATTGATTATTTTTTGATGTGTACTGTAGATAGTTTTAATTCTTGATTCAAATTTTGCTTTAATACCTGCGTTTTTTATGGTTTTTTGTAATATTTTACCAACTTTGTTTTCATATTTTTTATAAGCACTATTGTTTATATATAAAATATCTTCATATTTTTGAAAAATCTCTGGTTCAATAATGGAGAAGAATTGATCTTCTAGTTCCTCACGTAATTTAAAAATATCTGTACTTTCAAGTATTTTTAAAGCATATTTAGCTTCTTTTTGGCTAATTTTTTTGTTGTTTTCCAAAATAAATTTATAGCCAATCAAAAATAAAGCTAATATATCAACATTGTCAGTGTTTATATTTTTTTGCTTGTGCAGAGAGTCTAGCAATAAAACATTTTTATAAACTGGTTCTTCAAAAATTTCTTTAATTTTTTTTAAATCATTTTTATTTATTTTTTCTAAAGGGTTGTATATTAAAGCAGTCACCAAAGAATACTTACTCTTTGTAAATAAAGAGTAATATTCAATAATTTCTTTTGGCAATATAGGGTTTTTTATTTTTTTTAACCTTAGATATTCTTCAACAAGTTCTTCACACTTGTTTATTTGACTTTTGCCACAAATGTTTTTTAATAAATTTAGCATTATTTAGGGATAACCTAAATAATAGAGAATTAAAATTTTTTGTCAAAAAAATGAACATTGTATGAACTTATTTTTAGTCAAGGGCTAGGCACTAAGCAGTCTCTAGCCCTTGATGATTTTTTATTCTGCACTTGGGTCAAGTGAGCCACATTTTGCTGTTGCAGCATCTTCTACTTCTTTTTTAAATTCTGCGTCAGTTTCAAATTGTTCACCTAATTGTTCATATTCCTCTTGGTTTTCAAAGCCATGTTTTTTGAGGATTTCTAGAGTTTTTTCTTCAATTTCTTGAAGTTTTGCTGGGTCAGCCATTGCTTCTAGATTTTCCAAGCTTGGCTTGATAACATCACAAGCAATTTCTACAGTTGCGTCTCTAAAACGCTCTTTGTCTGTTTTTGCTCCACAGGCAGACAGTGAAACAACAAGCATTAAAGATAATGCCAGGGTAAAGATTTTTTTACTCATATTTTTTTAAAAAACTATAAGAAATATACCCTAATTAGAAATAATTGCTAGTTTTTAAGTGTTTTTTTGTTAATTATTTCTTTATTTTCAAAAAGTGGTGCAATAATTTTGTTATTATCTATATAGTTTTTTTTGTTTTTTACTGTGAATGCAATAGCAGGGATAAAAATTTCATTTTGTGTTTCATAGTTATTGTATAGAACATAGCAAAATTCTGGTGAAACTAATTCAACTTCTTCAGTTATTATATTTTCTTGAGACAAATAAGGATCAATATAATTATTTCTTTTGTTTTTTAGCGCATTTGCCACTTTCTCTAGTGCGTTTTCAGCTCTTTTGCTTGTGTATATATCAAAATTTACAATTCTTATGCCATAGACAGAGGCTACTTTTTTGTAGCGTACATTGATGGTTATTTGAATGCCAATATTAGCACCATTTTGGTGATAGACATAGTGGTTGTTTATTAGTAATGGATAAATTATATTGATTGTTTCCGGTGCATAATCTTCGCGATATGTCTTCCAGCTGTTATCAATAATTGGCTCGCCATAATTATTTAAATCAATTTGATAATCACTAATAAATTGATTAGCAATTGTGATTATTTCGCTTTCTGAGGGCATATCTGATTTTTTTAATTGTAAAGATTTGTAGCAATATTCATCTTCGCAGTCTATAAAGGGATTTGGCCAGTTTTCATAATCTTCATTGATAGAAATAATGCCTGAATTAAAATCAAGAGAGATAATATAGCCAAATTTTTGATTATTTTGCGCTAGGCTAAGGTGACGAATTGTTGTGTTTGTAAATTTACTAAGATTAATTTCTGGAATATCTGCAAAAATATTTAAAATAGGTGAATTTGTAGATAATTTACTTTTTGTTATATATATATTTTGATTTGGATCTTTTGGTAACCATATATCGTCTTCGTTATATGTATATTTTATTTCTTTTGCTTGGTACATTGCTGGTTCTATGGTGTCTGAATTTGTTTTGTTGCTAACTAAATTAAAGTTTTCAAAACCTGAACCCAGTCCGCCATCGCCAAAACCAGCCATTTCTGGGATTACTTCTGTTTCGTCATATGCAATGTCATCAAATTCTTCTGTTTCTATATTTATTGAGCGAGAAAAAGCTTCCACTTTTTCTTCTTTTTGAGCTTCTGTTTCTTTTATTGGTTCTGTTTTTTGGTCAAAATAAGGGCAAATTCCAATTGTGAGCACAACTCCTACTGCTGTGTAGGTGATTGGTGCTAATATTTTAAATAAAATTTGGCTAAATGTTGCTTTGTTATCCTTTTTTTCTTTAATTTCAAGGACTTTTTGTTCTATTTGCTCTTTTAATTCTTCTTGAAATTTTTTGGTGAACTTGGTTTTTGGTTTATTTTTAGTGAATTCTTTGATTATTTTTAGTAAATCTTTTTCATGTTTTTTAAGCTCTGGATTAAGAGTGTAAATTTCTGCCAGGGTTTTTTTGATTTTATCGTTCATGAGCTAAAAAACACTAAAAGAAGGGAAATTAAAACATTTTTTCGGATTTTTTTAAGTGCACGAGAAAGAATTACTTTTGAATTTTTTTCATTTTTACCAATGATTTTTGCAATTTCTTTGTGAGATAAGTCTTGCCAAAGCTTCAAAACAACAACTTCTCTTTCTGTGGAATTTAATTTTTTGAGATACTTTTTAACTTTTTGAAGCTTTAAGTTTGTATCTGTATCAGTTGCAATATCGATTTTGTCGCTTAAATCAAAGGCATCTTCAATATCAGTTGTTATTTTTTGTGAGCGATAAAAATCAATTACATTATTGCGTGCTATTTGATAAATCCATGATGTAAATGAGCCTTTTTTTGGATTGTATTTATTGATGTTCTCTAATGCTTTTAGGAAAGTTGTGCTTGTTAAGTCTTCAGCTGTTTCTTGATGGTGTGTTTTGAAATAAATAAAATTATAGATTTTTTTTATGTATTTATCGTAGAGCTTGGAAAATTGCTCCAGATCGCCATTTTGACAGTTTTGAATAATTTTTTCTTCAGGGCTCATTTAAGTTTTTATTGCCCTTTCATTATATAAAACGACAGAAAAAATAAAAGGCAACAAAAAAGCTAAGAAAAAAGGAAGTTTAGTTGCAAAGCAGAGCTAAAAGTGCAATACTCTGTAGGTAAAATTTTTTGGACAAATGAAAAAATTAATTAGCTTAAAGATTGTTTTTATTCTTGTTTTTACATTGGTAATGGGAGCTTATGCTATGCCTGGTTCTTGGAAAGAAAAAGTGCCTGGCGAAAAGCTACGCAATCACCTTTTGGCTCAAGATATTGATCTTGGTCTTGATCTTGCTGGAGGAATTCAGCTGGATTTTAAAGTTGATCTTGATCGCGCTAAAGCCCAAAGAAAAACAGAGACAGAACTTAATGGAATTGTTGAAAAGGTGGCATCAAAACTTGCTCAGCGTGCTGATCCGAGTGGCACAAAAGAATTAAGTATTCAAACTTCTAATTTTGGTGACGAAAAACATATTTTAGTTGATATTACTGCTGATTTAGACTCTGAGGAAACTCGAGAAAATTTGCAAAAAATTGTTGATTTAGAATTTAAAGAATTAAAAGAAGAAGCAGACGAAGCTGACAAAGAAAGCGTAAAAGCTGATGCTGATGCAGTTTTGGTAAAAATCAAAGATGGTGATTTTGATGCCGTGGTTGCAGAAACTACAGCCAGCAACTCTCAAGCTAGCCTAAAAGAAAGATCATATTTTCAGGATCAGCTAGACCAAGAAAATGCGGAGTTACTATGGGGCGCAGAAGCTGGTGTTGTGATTGAGCAGGTTTTGGAGCTTGATCAGGGTTATATGGCGACAGGAAGCTCTCTTGTGCCAATTGAGGGTTATTCAATTGTAAAAATTAAAGAGAAAAAAGTTGAGGACAGAGAAATTAAGATACCTGGTGAAGATTTTGATCTTGTTCGATCGGAAGTTTCTGAAAAAGGCGACGAAAAACAGCTTGTTGTTGATGTGCCTGAAGATATTCAAGGTCAAGTTTTAGAGCTTGCAGAAGGCGACTTGTCTGAAGTTTTAGAAAGTGAAGAGGGTTATCATGTTTATAAAATTCTTCCAAAAGAGGAAGAAGATTTAGTTTTGGGAGTAAAAGAGATTTTTGTTGCTAAGACAACAGAAAATGCAAAAGAAAAAATTGATACAGCATATGAAAGACTGCAAAAAAAGACAGAAACTAAGCAAGAAGAAAAATTATATTATGATGAATTATTTTTTAGTGCTAATAATTTTGATCCTTGGAAAAGTACTGGACTTGATGGTCAATATTTTCATAGCGCAAAAGTTAGCACTGATCCTAATACTGGTATTTCTGTTGTTTCTATACAATTTGACAGAAAAGGAGGTAAATTATTCGAAGAAATCTCCAGAAGAAATGTGGGTAAGCCATTAGCAATTTTTGTTGGCGGTGAACTTATTTCTGCTCCTACTATCAATGAAGTTATTACTGGTGGTGCTGCTGTAATTAGTAGCGGTGAAACCAACTATTTAGAGGCAAAAAAATGGGCAATCAATCTTAAAAATGAGCTAGAGGCAGGCGCTATTGCGGCCGCTCCTATTTTGGACGGTGAATATAGATTAAAGGCAAGTTTAGGCGAAGATGCTTTAGAGGCCTCTGTGAAAGCTGGTATTATCGGGCTTGCTATTTTGGCTCTGTGGATGATTTTTGCTTATAGGCTTTTAGGTCTTATTGCTGTTTTGGCTTTATCTGTTTATACTACTGCGATTTTCTTTGTTATTAGTGTAAATCCATCAGCCTTATTAGCATTATTTATTGCTTTATTGGTTGGCACGATTGCCTTTATGTCTTTTGGTAATTTTGAAAAAAATGAATTTGTTTCTATGTTTATTTCTGTGTTTTTAGCTATTTTTACTTATATTGTTTTAACTTCTAATATTGTGCTGACTTTGGCAGGTGTAGCGGGTATTGTGCTTTCTATTGGCATGGCTGTTGACGCAAATATTTTGATTTTTGAAAGAATTAAAGAAGAATTAAGAGATGGGAAGAATTTTTCATCTGCTATTTCTATTGGCTTTGAAAGAGCTTGGACTTCTATTCGTGATTCCAATATTTCTTCTTTAATTACTTGTCTTATTTTGTTTTTCTTTGGGACTTTGATGATTAAAGGTTTTGCAGTGACATTGGCACTTGGTATTGTTATTTCCATGTTTACTGCAATTACAGTCACCAGAACATTGCTTGCTGTTTTTATTGGTAAAAAAATCTCTCGTAAAATAGACCTTTTTGCTAAGGTTAAATAAATATGGAAGATATTGTAAATATATACACAGATGGTGCTTGCAGGGGTAATCCTGGAGCATCTTCTGTGGGTGTTTTTATTTGCAATCAAGAAGGCAATGAACTTGAGAGATATCAAGAATATATAGGCACAAAAACTAATAATATTGCTGAGTATCAGGCTGTTATTGTTGCCTTAGATTTAGCAAAAAAATATACTAACAAAGAAGTTAATATTTTTTCTGATTCACAACTTTTAGTAAAACAATTAACAGGGGAGTGGAAAGTAAAAGCCCCGCATATTTGGGATTTATTAAATCAGGTACGCTCAAAAGAAGCTGATTTTAAGTCTGTAAAATATCAACATGTTCGCAGGGAGTTTAATAAAACTGCGGATATGCTTGCTAATCAGGCTTTGGATAGTTTGTAAGGATTTTTTTAGAGCACTGCTTCTAGTTTATTTTTTAGTTCCTCTGCGCTCATAGCGCCAACAAACTCGTGAGTCACCTCACCGTTCTTAAAAACCTTAAAAGCAGGTATGCTCATAATTCCGTATTTTGTAGCTGTATTTGGGCTATCTTCGACATTTAGTTTGCCAATTTTAACCTTGCCTTCCATTTCTTCGGCAAGTTTTTCAATAACAGGACCCATCATTTGGCAAGGACCGCACCAAACTGCCCAAAAATCAACAAGAACAGGAATATCTGAATTAAGCACCTCTTCTTGAAAGTTGTCATCTGTAAATGTTTTTGCCATGGTTCTTTAAAAAAAGTTAAAAAAAATTCCAGCCTCTGGCTGGAATTATATTAAAACCTGGCGAAATGTGCAAATGCTCTGTTGGCTTTTGCCATTTTGTGAACGTCATCTCGCTTTTTGAAGGCTCCTCCTTCTTCATTGGCTGCGGCTAATATTTCAGTAGCCAGTTTTTTATACATTGGTGAACCTTTTTTACCACGAGTGGCGGCCAATATCCATCTTATAGCTAATGTTTGTTGTCTGTGTGGTTTAACTTCAACAGGTACTTGATAAATAGCACCACCAACTCTTTTTGGTCTTACTTCGATTTGTGGCATTACATTTTTTATAGCTCTTTCAAATGTTTCAGCAGGTTTTTTGTGACCTTTGCTTTTAATTTCCTCCAACATATCATTAAAAATTTTGCGAGCAACAGACTTTTTGCCGTCTAGCATGACGCAATTTATAAACTTTTCCTGTAAAGGATTTGAGTTTGATGGAATAAAATTTGCTTTTTTTTGTGCCATATAAGTAGATAATTAAATATTCTTTATTATGATTTTGGCTTTTTAGAGCCATAAAGTGAGCGACCTCTTTTTCTGTCTTTTACACCTTCTGTGTCGAGAGCACCACGCACAACGTGATATCTCACACCTGGGAGATCTTTTACTCTTCCTCCACGGATGATGACCACGCTGTGTTCCTGAAGATTGTGGCCTTCACCTGGTATATATGCGTTTACTTCCATGCCGTTTGTTAGGCGGACACGAGCGATTTTACGCAAGGCAGAGTTAGGTTTTTTTGGTGTCATTGTTCTTACTTTCACACATACTCCTCTTTTTTGTGGAGCACCTCTTTTTAGCTTAACAGCTTGGGTTTTTAAAGAATTGAAAGTATGTTGCATTGCAGGTGATTTTGATTTTTTAGTCACCTGTTTTCTTGGTTTGCGAATTAATTGGTTAATTGTTGGCATAATTACTAATTATTATAGAAAAATAAGAGCGCTAGGAGATTTTTACAAATTTTTTAAATTTTGGCAAGCCTTTATTGTTCTTCAGCTTGTTTTTCATAGAATTTTTTGCGGTAGATATGGCCTGCTGGGATTAAGCGCCCAATAATAACATTTTCTTTGAGGCCTTCAAGTTCGTCGATTTTACCAGTTGTAGAGGCTTCAACTAATACTCTGATTGTTTCTTGGAATGAAGCAGCAGAAAGCCATGATTCTGTAGCAAGTGCAATACGAGTAAGGCCGAGAAGGAGTCTTTCGTAAATTGCAGGACGACCTTTGCCTTGATTAAGTTTAATAATTTTTTGAATATCTACAACTTCTCCAGGCAAAAGCTCTTCAACATCGCGAGGATCAATAATACGAACCTTAGAGAACATTTGTTTAACAATAATTTCAATATGTTTATCGTTGATAGTTTGACCTTGAGAAGCATAGATTGTTTGCACTTCGCTCATGAGATATTTTTGCACTGTATATGTTTCAGTCATTTCTAGTAAATCACGCAAGTTAAAGTGTCCTGCATTGAGAGGATCACCTTTTTTAACATATTGTCCATCTTCTACTAACAGTGTTTCTCCAGGCTTGAATGTATAATCTTTTTTTGCATATTCAGAATGTTTAACCAAGACTTTATCGTTATCAATTATTTCTTTTATTATTCCTGGGTTTTTTGCACGAGTAATGCTTTGACCTTTGATCAAGATTTGATTTTGAGTGACTTTATCGCCTTCTTTAACAAGGATCTTAGCATTGTAGTCAGCTTGGTAGGTATCTATTTCTAGGTTTTCGGCAAAAATATGAACAATTGTTTCGTTTTCAACATGTTCAATTGACAATTTACCGTTAATTTCAGAAAGAGTAGCAGGAGTTTTTGGAGCTCTGGCTTCAAATAATTCTTCTACTCTAGTTAAACCTTGAGTAATATCTGTTCCTTCGGCAACACCACCCATATGGAAAGTACGCATGGTTAACTGAGTACCAGGCTCACCAATGGATTGAGCTGCTATAATGCCAACTGGAGTACCTATTTCTACCTCTTTGTTGCTACCAAGATCAAATCCATAACATTTTTGACAAATTCCGTTTTCTGTTTGGCAAGTCATAACTGAGCGCACTTTTACTTCAGCTATTTGTCTTGCTTCTATTTCAGCAAGAAGATCTTTGCCAATCATGTCATTACGCACGCCAATAACTTCTCCTGTTTTTGAGTCTATTAAGTCAGATGAAAGTGTTCTGCCAAAAATTCTTTTTGCAAATCTTTCACCAATAGTTTTACTTTCTGCTCTATTGATAATGTGTTCATGGGTTGAGCCACAGTCTTGTTCTTTGATGATAATGTCTTGAACTGCGTCAACAAGACGACGAGTAAGATAACCAGCTTCCGCTGTTTTAAGTGCAGTATCTGATTTACCTTTACGACCACCATGAGTAGCAATAAAGTACTCAAGAATTGTAAATCCTTCTTTTAAGTTAGATTTAATAGGCAATTCAATAGTTTTACCACCTGGATTAGCAACTAAGCCTTTCATTCCACAAAGCTGTGTAATCTGACCCCAATTACCACGAGCACCAGAATCTACAGTATAGAAAATATCGTTTTCTTCTTGTTCTTTAAATTGGTCAACCATCACATTGGTAATGCTTGTTTTGGTTTCTGACCAAATGTTAATAGCGTGCATATAGCGTTCGTGTTCTGTAATAAAGCCTTTCCAATATTGATTGTTAATTCTGCGAACTTTTTCATCAGCTTCATTGATAATTTCTTCCTTTTTGCCCGGAATGAGCATATCACTAGCTGCGATACTAAGACCTGATTTAGTTGCAAATTTAAAGCCAATTCTTTTAACTTGATCAGCAAAGCGAGCTGTTGTGTCAGTATCAGTAGTGGCAAAAATGTCGGAAAGCAAGTTTTCAAGAGCTTTTTTGCGCATTGTTTCATTTTGATACGGCATTTGCTTAGGTACGAATGAGTTAAAAATACCTCTACCAACTGTTGTTTCTCGAATTTCTCCGTTAATTCTGATTTTAACTTTTGCTTGCAAATCCACAATGCCCATTCTATAAGCATTGATAGCTTCTGATAGGTCGGCAAAAACCATACCTTCTCCTTGTTTGCCTTCGTGCATTTGGGTTAGGAAATAACAACCCAAAACCATATCTAAGGTAGGAGAAACAATTGGTCCACCAGAAGATGGCTTAAGAAGGTTTTTGTTAGAAGCAATGATTTCCCTTGCTTCCCATTGTGCTTCGTCAGAAAGAGGAAGATGAACAGCCATCTGGTCACCATCGAAATCCGCATTAAAAGCGGCACAAACAAGAGGATGAATTTGGATAGCCTTACCTTCGATTAAGGTTGGAGCAAAAGCTTGAATACCAAGTCTGTGCAATGTTGGAGCACGATTTAGAAGTACATATTTATCTTTTGTGATTTCTTCTAAAATATCCCAAACTACTTTTTTGTCTGAATTTATAAATCTTTCTGCACCTTTTACATTATAAGCATATTCTTGACGAATAAGCTCTCCAATTACAAATGGTTTAAACAATTTCATAGCCATTTTTTTAGGCAAACCACATTGATTTAATTTTAACTGAGGACCAACTACAATCACAGAACGACCAGAATAGTCCACACGTTTACCAAGTAGATTTTGACGGAAGCGACCTTGTTTACCTTTAAGCATATCAGAGAGTGAGCGTAGTTTTTTGCGTTCACCAGCTGTAAATACAGCTCTTCCTGCTCTTGGGGAATTGTTAATTAGTGTATCTACTGCTTCTTGAAGCATTCTTTTTTCGTTACGACAGATAACCTCTGGAGCACCAATACTCATTAGTCTTTTTAGACGGTTATTTCTGTTAATAATTCTTCTATATAAATCATTTAGATCGGAAGCTGCAAAACGACCACCATCAAGTTGTACCATTGGTCTTAAGTCTGGTGGAATAATTGGCAATTCTGCCATAATAGTCCATTCGGGTCTTATTTCGGCCTTTTTTAAGGAAAGCATAAGGCGAATTCTTTTCATTATTTTCTTTTGGCGTTGACCAACAGCAGTTTTTTTCTGTTTTTCTAATATTTGAATTTCTTTATCAAGATCAACTTTTTCAAGAATAATACGAAGAGATTCAGCACCTGTGCCAGCTGTGAAAACATGACCAAATTTCATGTTTAATTCTCTATATTCTATTTCAGAAAGAATATTGCCTTCTTCCAAACTTTGTAAGTCTTTTTTTGCTTCAGAGTGAACATTGTTTAGCTCTTCTAATTTTGTTGCTTGTTCTGCTTCAAATTTATCTAAATCTTTTTGTTTGATTTTTTTGTCACGCAAAAGTGCTTTCATTTTATTAATTTCTTTGCCTGCTTCATCTTGTGCTTGTTTTTTGTATTTTTTATAGTCGGCATCAAGTTGCTCCAAAGATTCTTCTTTAGCTTTTTGGTCAACAGAAATAATAATATAAGAAGCAAAATAAACTACTTGTTCAAGTGGTTTTACAGGTTTGTCCAATAAAAGACCAATTCGAGAAGGAGTTGATCTGAGATACCAAACATGAGTGACAGGAACAGCAAGGGAAATATGACCCATGCGTTCACGGCGAACAACAGAGCGAGTGACCTCTACTCCACATTTTTCACAAACAACGCCTTTGTAGCGAATTCTTTTATATTTTCCACAATAACATTCCCAGTTCTTGGTAGGTCCAAAAATTCTCGCACAAAAAAGTCCATCTAATTCTGGTTTTTGAGTGCGGTAATTGATTGTTTCTGGTTTTGTCACTTCACCACTAGACCAAGAGCGAATTTGCTCTGGTGAAGCAATACGCAGTGCGATTGCAGAAAAGTTTGCTTGTTGCGGTTTTGAAAATTGCTGCATTGAATTATGTGATAAAAGCTATTTCAAGGGAAAAATTCCCTAAAAGTAATGTTCAGAATTTAAAATTAAATTTATTTATTTTCCTCTTCTTCAAAAAGAGGTGTGCTTATGCTAGGAGCTTCGTCAGAAGCCTCCTCTTTTTCTTCAGCTTTTTCTAATAGTTTTTCATTTTGAACTTCCTCTTTTTTTGCAGGTTCTGGTTTTACATCTTCTTTTTTTTCGTAATCTTCATTAGGTTCAAAGTCCATTGTTGGATAATCATCATCTTCACCTTCTTTTTTGGAAAATTTTTCAAGAATAATAATTTCCATCAAAACAACTTCTGTTCTAAATTGTTTTTTTCCAGATTCATCTTCCCAAGATCGGGTTTTTAAATATCCTTCGGCATAAACAAGTTTTCCTTTAGTTAAATACATTTCACATAAATCAGCAAGTCTGCCCCAAGCTACGCAATTATGAAATTCAGTCATAGATTGTTTGTCGCCAGTGTCTTGAACAGTCCAGTCTCTATTGGTTGCAATCCCAAAAATAGCAACTTTTTTGTTTGAGGTAGTCATTTTTATTTCTGGTTCTCTGCTTACATTCCCTAGTAAGAAAACTCGATTTACATTTTTCATAAATTTAACAAAAAATTTAAAATAAAAAGGGATTTATAATAATTTATGACTCTTCTAATGATTCATTAAGCTCTTCCTCGGCACTAGCGCCTTCTTCACTTTCTCCCTCTATTTCTTTTTGAATATCTTCGTCACTTTCTTTTTCATCAGTTTCTAATTCTTCAATTTTATCGTCCTCAATATCTTCATCGTCAAGATCAGTGACATCTTCTAGTTCAAGATGCTGGTTTTGTTCGTCAATCAAATCAACATCAATACCCAAAGCTCTAAGCTCATGCACAAGAACATTAAATGATTCTGGTGTTGATGGTTTTTTAATTTTTTCACCTTTAACAATGCTTTCATATGCACGACTTCTTCCCATAACATCATCTGATTTGATAGTAAGCATTTCTTGAAGAGTGTGTGCTGCGCCATAAGCCTCCAGTGCCCATACCTCCATTTCACCAAATCTCTGACCACCATGTTGAGCCTTACCTCCAAGTGGTTGCTGAGTGACAATAGAATAAGGGCCAACACTTCTGGCATGTACTTTATCTTCAACCATATGAGACAACTTAAGCATATAAGCAATGCCAACTGTTGTTCTTCTTGCGAAAGGTTCGCCTGTTCGACCATCAAATAATTGAATTTTGCCGTCTTCAGGCAATCCAGCTTCTTTGACTAAGGCGTCGATTTGATCAGTTGAAATACCATTAAGAGCAGGGGTAGCAAATTTAACACCTAGTGTTTTGCCGACCCAGCCAAGATGAGTTTCTAAAACCTGTCCGATATTCATACGAGAACCAACACCAAGTGGATTTAGAACAATGTCAACTGGTGTTCCATCAGGTAAAAATGGCATATCTTCTTCTGGTACAATAATTGAAATCACACCTTTATTACCATGCCTACCAGCCATTTTGTCGCCAACTTGGATTTTTCTGGTTTGAGCAACAAAAACTCTAATTTGTTTAATAACTCCAGTTGGCAATTCATGACCTTCTTCTCTGGAGAAAATTTGAATATCAACAACTTTACCACCTGCACCACCTGGAAGACGAAGAGATGTGTCACGTACATCTTTTGCTTTTTCGCCAAAAATGGCCTGGAGGAGTCTTTCCTCTGGGGTTAATTCAGTTTCACCTTTTGGTGTAATTTTACCAACCAAAAGATCACCTTCGTTTACCATTGCACCAATGCGTACAATGCCATCAGCATCAAGGTCTTTTAATTTTGCCTCACCTACATTTGGAATATCACGAGTAATGATTTCGTGACCCAGTTTTGTTTCGCGAACATCAATAGAATAATTTTCTATATGAATAGAGTCATAATGACCCTCACGAGCTACTCTTGAAGAAAGAATAACCGCATCCTCAAAGTTATAACCACCCCAAGACATATAAGCAACAAACAAGTTGCGACCAAGGGAAATATCACCATTATCCACAGAAGCACCATCTCCAATAGGCTGACCAGCTTTTACTTTTTGTCCTTTGCGCACTATTGTACGCATAGAAAAACACATTGCTTGATTTGAGCGAACAAAAGTTTCCATTTCATAGGTTTTAGTTTTGCCGTTTTTGTACTTAATAGTCACTTGTTCTGCATCAGCACTTTCCACAACACCATCACCCTCGGCAACAAGTGAATGACCAGCAGCCTCGGCAACAGTTTTTTCTAGTCCAGTACCAACAATAGGAGATTCAGGCCTAACCAAAGGCACAGCCTGTCTCTGCATGTTTGATCCCATAGAAGCACGAGTATTATCGTCGTTTTCTAAGAAAGGAATTAAAGCAGTTGTTTCAGATATAATCTGTTTCGGAGAAACGTCAATATGGGTAATGTCGCGAACATGAGCAAGAAATGGCTCATTTGCTTTACGAGCCGCAATACGAGAGCGCAAAAATTGACCATGTTCATCAAGTTTTGAGTTTGCTTGAGCAATCAAAAGATCATTTTCTTCATCTGCGTCATAATATTTAACTTCATCTGTTAAATAAGCACGCACTTTTATATCCTTCTTTTTTTTGTCAGTGGCTATTTTTTTAGCCATTTTTTCGTCAATTATATCGCCGATTTTGCAAATTTTTGCAATATCTTCATCAACAATATGATTTATTAAATCTTTAGCATTATTTTTTACAGTGTGTGCAACTGTTCTAAAAGGAGTTTTAATAAAGCCATATTCATTAACACGAGCATAGTTTGCTAAATGCACAACAAGACCAATATTTGGACCTTCTGGAGTAGAGATTGGGCAAATTCTACCATAATGAGAAGGATGCACATCGCGAACATCAAAACTCGCTCTTTCACGTGATAAACCACCAGGACCCATAGCAGAAAGCCTACGCTTGTGAGCTAGTTCTGATAATGGATTGGTTTGATCCATAAATTGAGAAAGTTGTGAACTCATAAAAAATTCACGCATTGAAGCAGTAATTGGACGAGAATTGATAAGTTGAGTAGGAGTGACAGTTTCAAGATCCATAACAGTCATGCGGTCTTTAGCAATTCTGTCTAATCTTAAAAGACCAACCCTAAACTTATTTTGTACTAATTCACCAACACTGCGGACACGCCTATTAGCAAGATGATCAATATCATCTTCCCTTCCTCCTTTAACATTAAGCTCAATAAGCTTGCGTACAATATTTACAAAGTCTTCAACTTGGAAAACACGACTTTTAATATCATCTTTAATTTTTGTGCCAAAGCGTTTGTTTATTTTATAGCGAGCAATAGGCCCAAGGTCATAACGTTTAAAATCAAAAAACATGGCGTCAATCATACTTTTTGCATTTTCTGGGGTAGCCATGTCGCCAGGACGAATTTTTTTATAAACTTCCTGATAAGCAATTTTTACATCATCGGCACTATCTTTTTCAAGAGTTTTTAAAATAAAGTCATCTTTAATGTCAACTGATAAGTCTTTAAATAAATCAATAACTTTTTTGTCAGTATCATAACCAAATATTCGAAGTAGTTGAGTGACAGGTATTTTTCTTTTGCGATCAATTTTAACAGTAATAATACCTTTTTTATCAGTTTCAATTTCTAACCAAACACCTCTTTTTGGAATTAATTTTGCATTAAAATATCCAGGTATGGTTGTGCTTTCAGAAAAGAAAACGCCAGGACTGCGAACAAGCTGGTTAACAACAACACGCTCAATACCATTAACAACAAAAGTTCCTTTTTCTGTCATCAAAGGGATAGATCCCAAGAAGACATCCTGCTCTTTGATTTCCCCGGTTTCTTTGTTGATTAAGCGAACATGCGCGCGCAAATTGGCCTCATAAGAACCATTGCGTTTGCGAGCTTGTTCCGGAGAAAACTTTGGTTTGTCAAAAGTGTGTGAAAGAAAATGTAGTTCCATTTTCTTTCCGGAAAAATCAGTAATAGGAGAAATTTCCTCGAACAGTTCTTTTAGACCACTGGTCAAAAACCATTCATGAGATTGGAGTTGAACCTCAATTAAGTTAGGCATTTTAAAGCCTTCATTTCCTTCTGTGAAAAATAAGCGCTCATTTTCAGTCTTAACAGGCTGAAAAGGAAGGCCCTTTACAGAAGTTGTTTTTTGTGAGGTCTTTTTCGTATTTCTTGAAGCCATGCAAAACAACTAAAAAAGCGTCTTAAAGTCAAATTTATTATTTATAATTCTGTGCATAAAAATATGCTGTCTCATTTTATAGCTATTATTTTTTTTGTCAACTTTTTTTTATTTTTTAATTGACTGTTATAGATTTTTATTTTAAAAATAGATAAAATAATTACTATGAATAAAGTAAAAAAAATTTTTCAAAATCGCCACACAGCATTGTTTTTAATTTTTTTGCTAGTTTTAGCTACTTTTTTTCGTTTTTATAATCTTTATTCTGCTTCTTTGTGGATGGATGAGGGATTTTCTATTGCTTTAGTAAAAAGAATTTTAGACTCAGGCTGGCAGGTTATTTTTTTGGATAATTTTGACAAAACAGCATTATTGCATAATTTCTTTTTATTTTTAGGTGTTAAGATTTTTGGCGAAAATGAATTTGCTTATAGATTTTTTCCAGCAATTTTTGGTGTTTTGAGTGTTTTGATTAGCTTTTTTTTGGCAAAAAAAATATTTCCCAAACAAAAAGCAGTTCCTTATTTAAGTTCTTTATTTTTGGTGCTTTCGCAGTGGCAAATTGTTTGGTCTATGCAGGCAAGAATGTACAGCCAACTTCAATTTTTCTTTTTATTAGCTTTGTTGTTTCTATTTTCTTTTTATGAAAAAGAAAAATTAAAAGATTTTTTATTTTTCATATTTTTTGCAATTTGTGCTTTTTTGTCCCATAAGCTTGGCTTGTTTTTATTGATTTTTGCCTTTATTGGTTTTTTTGTTTTTGGTGAATTTAAAAAACATCGTTCATATATTTTAACAATTTTAATTTTTGGAATTGGGCTTTTTGCTGTTGATTTTTTAGTTTTAGATACAAATTTATTTGAATTTAATAATTATTTAGGTTTTTATTTGCGCTTTTTAATTCATTCTCATTTGTGGATATTTTTATTAGCCTTGCTGGCTTTTATGATGCGCTCTGTTAATTTTGACAAAAAAGAAAAAAAAGTAATTGTTTTTGTGGGTGCTTGTTTTGTTGTTTATTTTTTGTGTTTGTCTTTTTTTGTGCCCTTGCTTAATTATCGTTATTTATTCCCTCTTTTTCCTTTAATGATAATTTTGGCTATGGTTTATTTGGAAACAGGTTTTTATAAAGCTAGTCCACGCTTAAAATTTTTATGGATTATTTTGTTTGTTTTATTGTCCTTTTTTTCTAATGAACTTGTTTATTTTCCTCAGGAAAAATATTATCTGGAGTCAGATAGTCTTAAATATTCTGATGATTATCGCGTAAAAAGCCCTCAACCGGATTTTAAAAAAGCTCATCAATTTATTAAAGACAATTTGCAAAATGAAGAAATTATTATTTCTGCTTACCCGGAAATAACAGATTTTTATATAGGCAAAACAGATTATTTTTTACCTTTTGATCTAGAAGAGCAGGTTAATTGGGATAATACTGATTTTAAAATTCGCCACACAAATTCAAAGCCAATTACAGATTTGGTTGATTTACATAAATTAGTATTAAATCAAAAAGGTTTTATTGTTTTTGATCAATATGCATCTGAAAAAATTCCCCAAGATGTATTGAGTTATATTGAATTTAATACTGATTTGATTTTTGAAGAACAAGAAAGCATAGACTCTGCTGTTTTTATCTACCGTTTTAATTAAGATATTTTTCGAAAATGCCAAGGTTCACCAAGGCCATTATTATTTGTGCCTTGTCCATAGGTTTCTTCTATTTCCATTTCTTCTGCCCTGCGCTTAAACCATTTCCATTCAATTATTTGACGAATTTCTGGAATTGTCATTAAGGCAGTGTCAGTGCGAAAATTAGTCACATCAAAAGCAGGATTATAAACAAGTTGGTGCTCGCTACAGCCAGGAGGAGCAGCGGTTTTTAAAACTTCTTCAAGAGTCCTGTGCCCAAGATGCACCCCATTTTTATCAAAAATGCGAGAGCCATAGTAGCAAATTAAGTAAATTTGATAAGCAGGACTACGATAACCTGAACAAATTTCTAAATGTTGTTTAAATTTTTTATAAAATTCATCGCCAATAATTTTAATAATTGTTGCAAGCTCCCAGGGAAGCCATATTTCTGCGCCATTTGTGGTGTGGACACCGTTTTCACTAAGCTTTACAAGATTTTTTGTTTGTCCATTATTAGTGTCAAAAATGCCCCTAAAAAAATAAAGATCTAAGTCAAAAAGTTTTAATATTTTTTCAACTCCTTTTTGGCTACTTAATAAATCAATTAACTCATTTGAGCATGGGTCACCATTTGTCAAAAGGCGAAGATTATCAAAAGTCATCTTTGGGCTCAAGACTTCCATATGATTATTTTCAATTATTGTTCGTTTGCCATAATAAAACAGATCTTCAATTGCATCTTTTTCTGCATTATCAACTTTTTTGTGATCAGGATTATGCATGAATAATTAAAATGAGGAAGAAGTTTAGAATGACTTGTGCTTATTTTCAAGTTAATTTTTCTTGCGATTTTGGCAAAAATCAAGGAAAATCTTCACTATCTTTGTATAATTATTATGAGTAAAAAAGTATTAGTTGTTGGCAATGGAGCCAGAGAACATGCAATTTGTAAGGCACTTAAAAAAAGCCCACAAAATCCAGAAATTTATGTTTTTATGAATGCAAAAAACCCTGGAATTGCAGAAATAGCAGCAGAAGTTTATATAACAGATAATTTGATGAATTTTGCAGATTTAAAAGAGTTTGCAAAAAAAGTAGAACCAGATTTTGCAATAGTAGGGCCAGATGATCCAATTGCAGAGGGTGCAGGTGATGAACTTTTGACATTGGGCATAAAAAGCATGGCACCAAATAAATCCTTGGCTCGCTTAGAAAGCTCAAAAAGTTTTACTCGTGAATTAGTCAAAAAATATAATATCCCGGCAAACCCTGATTTTAAGGTGTTTAATAATACAGACGGAATGGAGGAATATGCAGAAAGTTTAGGAGAAATTGTAGTGAAATATGATGGATTATTAGGAGGAAAAGGCGTAAAAGTGCAAGGAGATCATTTTGGCACTATTGCCGAAGGCTTGGAATTCGCAAAAGAGTGTCTAGAAAATTCAGATAGAGTAATTATTGAAGAAAAATTAGTAGGACAAGAGTTTTCTGCTATGTTTTTTGCTGATGGTCATACAATAGTCCCAATGCCATTAGTGCAAGACAACAAAAGAGCATATGAAAATGACGAAGGTCCAAACACAGGAGGAATGGGCACAGTTTCTTCTGCTGATCATAATTTGCCATTTTTAATTCCACAGGATTTACAAGAAGGAGCAGACATTACTCGTGCGGTCATGGAAGCGCTGGAAAAAGAATGTGGAGAAAAATATCACGGCATAATGTATGGCGGATTTATTGCCACTCCAAATGGCGTGCGCTTGATTGAATACAACGCGCGTTTTGGTGATCCTGAAGCAATGAATGTTTTGCCAATTTTAGAAAGTGATTTTGTAGAAGTTTGCGAGGCAGTGATTAACGAGAAATTAGCAGAAACAGAAATAAAATTCGCAAACAAAGCTACTGTTTGTAAGTATATTGTGCCAGAGGGTTATCCAGATAAGCCAGTAAAAAATGTAGAAATTGAACTAGATATTGGACTTATTCCTGATAATGTAGAGGTGAATTTTGCCAGCATTGACGCAAAAGATGGCAAGCTTTATCTAAAAGGCTCAAGAGCAATTTCTTTCACAGGCATAGCAGACACAATCAAAGAAGCCGAGGAGTTAGCAGAACAGGCAACAAAAGCAGTAAAAGGCCCTGTTTTTCACAGAAAAGATATTGGAACAAAAGAATTATTAAATAAAAGAGTGGAACACATGAGAGAGTTAAGGAATTAGTTTTTAAATTAATTTTGATAATTCCATTTCAAAGTTTTGTCTTTTTTGTGCAAATTGTTCACGTAAGATGATTTCATCTTCTTGTCTTTGCCTTAGAAGTTCTAGTGCCTCTTCTAGTTCAGCCTCTTGTATTGCTAATAATTCTAGCGTTAGTGCTTCTTTTTTGACTGGATCTAAGTCTGGAAAATTTTCTTCTAAGATTTTTTCAAGTGATTCAGTTGCATAATTGTGTTGTTGTCTCAAATCTTCTCGAAGAAGATTTGTTTCGTTTAAACATTTATTGCCCATATGTATCATTCTTAGCTCATCTGCCTCTTTATGCACTTTTTTTCGTCTAGTTCTATATGACATTTTTTGTTGAAATCTTGCCTCTTTTTGCTCCTCTTGTTTATTTAGCGTTGCCTCAAAATGGTGCCATTCAGGATTTTTTTGTAGAGCAGTTGTAGCTTGTAAAAAAGCATCTTCTTGTTCATCAAAAGCGTCGTATGCTGAGACAAAATATCCATTATGCTTAACAAGATTGCGCATCCCCATTGTGCTTAATGCATCCCAGTTGACACCTCTATCTTCTTCATCGACATAGTGGTATTCCTGATAAAGAAGAGGAAACATGTCGCAAGTAAGTCCGACAATTCTTAAAATGCGAAAATATTCTATGTAAGAACTAGCAATGATTTCAGCAATTTCCTTTGAAAAAGGTATTTTATATATACTGAGAAACTTTGATCTGATAAATTGACTTGTTTGTGTGATATTTAGTGGCTTTATGTAGAACGGATTTTCTTGTACCCCAATTGAACCAGGAATGAGTTTTGCTATTTCTTCATTTTGTTCATCAGCAGTAAAACTTGCTCCTCCGCCAAACATGACAATTTTATCAAAATGGTCCAATAGTTTTTCTATAAGCCTTTTCATTTGTTCTCTGATTTTATCTGTGGTCCACCATATAGTTTCATCAATAAACAAGTGCTGATGATTAGCGCCTTGTTTTCTTAAATGGTTTAGTAATGTTTGAAATAGCTTTGAGTCAGAAAGATCGCCATCAAACATACTTCTTGTTCCATCAATATAAGCTATTGATTTATTTTTTAATCTAATTTGATCAGCTGTAGCTGTTTTTCCAGCAGAGCCCATGCCACCACAAACCATAACTCTGTTGCTATCGCTATTATTTAAAAAACTTAAGATAGCCATTGTTTCTTCGTTGCGATAATGCTTGATGCCTGTTTGTTCTCTGTCACCTCTTTTAACTTTAGCTATTGTTTTTGATGCTATTGCCTGATAATGGTATTTTTTTTCTGTTTTGTTCACAAATAAAATTAAGGTATTATATTTTAATATTTTTTAGTAAAAAGTCAAGGCTTTAGTGTTAATTTGCACAAAAAAATAAAATTTTTTAAATAATGACAAAAATAAACAAAAAAAATATAATTAGTTCATGCTTTATATCGTACCCACTCCCATTGGCAACCTTGAAGACTTGACTTCAAGGGCAATAAAAGTTTTTCAAGAGGTTGATTTTATAGCCTCGGAGGACACCCGTCATACAAAAAAACTCCTTAGTCATTTTAATATAAAAACTCCGACAATCTCGTTTCATGCTGGGTCAGATCCAGAAAAAATAATTAAATTACTAAAAGAAGGCAAAAAAATCGCATTAAGCTCAGATGCTGGCACTCCTTGTGTTTCTGATCCGGGTAGTCGCTTGGTTTCTGCGACTTATGAAAACAATATTTCTGTGAGTGCTTTGCCTGGGGCAAGTGCAGTGATTACCGCTCTTTCTGCTTCTGGTTTTCCTGCTAGCCATTTTGAATTTTTTGGCTTTTTGCCACACAAAAAAGGGCGCAAAAAGATATTAGAAAAAATAAATAACTTATCGCATACAGCTGTGCTTTATGAATCCACACATAGAATTATGAAATTTCTCGAACAAGCAGAAGAGATTTTTACTCCTGATCGTAAAATTTGTATTGCTCGTGAATTAACCAAAATTTATGAAGAATATTTGCGCGGTACAGTTGGGGAATTAAAAAAAGCTCTTAAGCAGGATAAACAAAGGCAAAAAGGGGAGTTTACAATAATTATTTCTCCTGAAAATTTTTAAGATTGACATATTAATTACAAGGAATTATATTAGTTGCCCTTATTTATTTTGTTATGAAAGGAAATAAACTTGAAAAAAGTCAAGAAGTAGGATTAAAAAGCCAAAATAATCCAGAAAAAGACAATCCATTACAAAAATTTGCAGGCTGGTTTCGAGGGCAAGTAGAAAAAAGTCCGGTTATGCAAGCTATAAGCGGCAATCAAGAAAAAGGACTGCAAGCTGGCTCTGAGGTGGCAAGATTAATTCAAGAAGATTGCAAAGAAGCATTAGAAAATTGTAAGAAAGCATTGCAAAGTGGCAATTTATTAACTCCGCAAGAAGTTTGGGAAAAAATTAAAGTTCCCTTTGGAGAGGCGCAAGATGCTAATCTTGACATTCCTGAACTTGCGCAAGTTCCTGCTTTATTGCAGAAGGTGGCGGAAAAATGGCAAGAAGATTTACTTGAAAAATTTAGAGAAATTGAAGACCCAGAAGAAGAAGTTGTTATTGCTTCTGTTGGTTTGCTGAAAATTCAAGCAACTTTAGCTTTAATAAAAAATTTAGATATACAAATTGACACTTCTATTGTTGCCAATGCAATGCCTCGCTTAATAGAAGCAAGGATTATTCTTGCGCAAGAAGGAATTAATATCTTAGCAAAAGAAAGAAATAATAAAAATTTTCAAGATGTATTAAGGCAAGAGCTTACTAATCTTGGTAAATTAGGTGCTGATGTTCAGGAAATAAGGTTTCAGTTAGAGAGTATTGATATTTTGGATCCGAGAGAAACCACTAGTTTTATTTATAGAGGTAAGCTTAATCAAAATGGAGACTCTGAATAATTAGCCTAATTTTTTTCTAAGTGCGTTTTTCCAGATTTTTTCTGCCTCTTTTAGATCAAGATTTAATTCTTTTTCTAAAGGCATTTTTCCCTGCATTTTATCTCCTTGGATTGTGCCGATTTTTTGCACTTTTACGCCTTTTTTTTGAGCAAGATTTTCAAATTCTTCAGTATTGGCAATTTCAACAATAAATCCATTAAATTCAGAGAATAATTGTTCAGGTATAAATTCAGATAAATCGACATCAAAACCTTTTTTTGCCCTGATTGCCATTGTTGCAAGATTAACCAAAAGACCACCCTCTTTAATAACAGATGAGCTTTTTATAATAGGATTAGCCTCAATAACAAAATTAGTAATTTTTTGAGCTTGTTCAAAATTTAAAGCAGGAGTTTTGTTGCCAAGTTGTTCCAGATGAGCAGTAAATTCACTTCCGCCAAGCTCAACAGGCCTTTCTCCAATAATATAAATCGCATTACCTTCTTCTTGAAAGCTATTTTTTTTGGCATTGTCTTGATTGTCCATTGTTGCAAAAGCACAAATAGTGACACAAGGATTAACTGAGCCTTTCATTCCCCGATTATAAAGAGAAACATTGCCACTTACAAAAGGCGTATTAAATTCCTTGGATGTTTCACTAACACCGCGAATGCCCTCAACAAATTCCCACATTTCTTCTGGAACTTCCGGACTGCCATAACAAAGACAATCAGTAAGACCAATTGTTTTTGCTCCAACTGATGCAGATTTTTGAATAGCATTTAGCACAGCATAAACACCTTGCCAATAAGGAGAAATTTCACCAATAAGCGCATTGCCACCAATGCCTACAGCAAAAGCATTTTTCTTTTCTATTTCTGTTAAATCTTCTCTGTCTCGAAGCGGAGCACAAACACTAGCTTCAGCTTGCCAACGCTCCAAAACTGCATTCCCCTGCACAGTTTGGTCGTAATTTTCATAAATTCTCTCCAAAGAACAAAGATTTTCTCTGCCCAACAACTCTTTTAAAAGTTGATCATAATCAATTATAGAAAAATCAATCACAAGTTCTTTCAATTCTTTGGTAGGTTTTTGGAATGGGCGATCAACAGTAAGTCCTTCAGTAATACTACTAGCAGGGGCATTGCAAACAACTTCACCATTAAGAGTAGCTCGATAAATGCCATCTTGACGTACATGACCAACAACACTCGCCATTGCACCAGCAGAAACATCAGGCAAAGCCCATTTTTTATTAAAATGATCCAAAAACAAAGTAGTTAAAGTTTTTGGTACAGCAAAACAAAATCTCTCTTGTGTTTCTGAGCAAAGCACAACCGCAGGAGGAAGGTTTTCTTCTGCTACATGAATATTTTCCACAAAAACCTCTGCGCCAAAACCAGCGCTTTCCGCTAGCTCAACAGTAGCGCAAAGCACCCCACCAGCGCCAAGGTCTTTAAATCCTATTTTTGGAAGTAAATTTTCTTGATCAAGAATTTTAAATAAATCATAAAAACTAGCCAAAAGATGACGCTCAAGAAAAGGATTAGGCTCTTGAACAGCACCTTTGTTTTGTTCTTTGTCTTTTTCGTCAAGCACAGCAGAAGCAAAACTAGCACCACCAAAACCACTACGATCAGTTGGTTTACCAACTAAAATAAATTCATATTCCTCATTTTTGGCATCAGCAGGCACATAAGAATGAAGAATTTTATCAGCCTCAATTAAGCCCACAGAGCCAACATTAACAAGACAATTTTCATTAAAACTAGAATGAAAAAAACAATCACCACCAAGATTAGGAACACCAAGAGGATTGCCATAACCAGCAATTCCCTCAATTACACCACTAGCAATAAGCTTAGTTTCATTGCGATTTATATCACCAAAGCGAAGCATGTCCGCACAGCCAATCACCTTAGCACCCATACAAGCAATATCACGCACAATACCACCAACGCCAGTAGCCGCACCTTCATAAGGCACAACTTGCGAAGGGTGATTATGACTTTCATGCGACAAAACAAGTCCAAAAGTTTTTCCGCCAGCCTCACAAAATTTAATAATACCGCTATCCTCCGAAGGGCCAAGAATTACATTTTCGCCTTCAGTAAGCAGATTTTTTAAATATTTTTTACTCGATTTATAACTAGAATGTTCAGATCCCTGAATACCCCAAACAACCAATTCGGTCATAGTAGGTGGGCGATTTAAGATTTCATCTTGAATTTTACGAGCCTCAGAAACAGTAAGACCAATTTGGTTATCTTTGAGAAATTTAGCAATATCAGCATCTTGCATTGTGCTCATGTCTAAGCTTTGTTCTGCCATATTTAGGTAAAATAATTATGTATAAATTGTGCTTGAAAATTTTACCTTAAACAAGGTTTATTGAACAGGTTTAAATAAATTAAAAAAAATATATAATAAAATTAGCCTAATAAGCAAAATGACAATTAATCTTGCCAAAGCAAAAAGCCAAAAAGACTACAAAATCGGTGACAAGATTGTTGCTAATGATTTAATGCAAAAAAATTAT
Organism: Candidatus Altimarinota bacterium; assembly: GCA_963664295.1. Taxonomy (GTDB): domain Bacteria; phylum Patescibacteriota; class Gracilibacteria; order CAIRYL01. The sequence continues at coordinate 878,472 of OY760935.1, read as the reverse complement.
CATTATATTTTGAGTGCGCCAGTGGGAAAAATTTTTGATCCAAATTTTAGACCAGAGTTAAGCCCAGCAGAAATGTTAAAAATGGGCGTATTTGAGGGAAAATATCTCAATGATTGCACAAGAGAATTACCAAAAGAGTGGTATGAACAAGCCATAAAAAGCCTTTCTTCTCAAAAACCAGATGTCAGCAAAAATTTTTTTAAGATAAAATCCCGTCAGTCATTACAAATTTGGCGAGAAAAAGGCTGGATATTGCCAAATGATCCTGACGTAAGAGGTTGGTTTCAGTGGTATTGCCGTTATTATCTTGGCAGGCGTGACCAAGAACTAGATCAAAGGCAAATAAAACGCTGGCGAGCATTTAAAAGACACCAAGCACAAGTCAAAAAACATTGTTTTGCAGGCGACTTAGATTGTCGCAAAAAACAAAGACAAGCCTTGTTACAGTGGGCTTATAATCCTTTTGTTTAAAAATTGGATTAAAATTTTACCTATTTGTTTTATTATATTTGGTGAATTTATAGATTTGCTATTATTTATTTTTTATGTTATAATATTAAGATTTAAAATAAATAATAAATGGGATTATATTCTAATCAGCCTAATTCATTGCCGGAAAAACAACAGGAAAGCATAAAAAAGCCTCAAGCGCCCGAAAAAAAAGCACCAAAAACCAAAGAAGAAATTTATCGCTTAAAAAAGGCAATATCTTTTATTGCAAAATACTATGCTCAATATGGAATTGAGGTTTTGCCTCTGCCAAAAAATGATCCTGAGCAAGCTTGGAAATGTTCTTTTGATGGATCAAAAGATGAATACTTACATGGTGAACTTGTTAGGTTTTTAGAAACAAAAGAGACTGATTCATTGGATCATGTTAATGATGCACTTTTTAAGCCACAGACTATTTTTTATGTGGAAGATCAAATAGCAGAAACAGAAGAAGATGTATTAATGGCAACTCTTGATCATGAAACTTGGCATGCTGTTCATGATAACTATAAGTATGGTTTTCAAAACATGCGCCAAGCTATGGACGAAGGTTATTTGCCTTCCAGTATGGGATTGATTGCAAATGGACTTGCAGATGGTAGGATAACTTATTTAGGAGTTGGTGAGTCTGAAATTAAAAGAAGAAAGCAAATAAAGCTTCATGAAGATTACATAGGCTCAGTAGAACGTTGGCATAAAAACCCAGTTACTAGACAAATTGCCTTACTTGTAAAATTAAAAATGGTAAAAGATTTTTTGGGAATGATGAGCGAGAAAGAGTTTGAAGAAGCAAGGAAGTCATTATCACCAGATGTGCAAAAAGTGTTTAATAAAATAGAGCCAGCAGTTGCACAATATTTTGTGTCAAATGCAGAAGAAGCAAATATTATATTAACTAAGCAAATATGGCCAGAATATAAAGTGCTAGAACAACAAGCAGTTCAAGATAAAGAAATAGAAAATCTTATGGATCAAGCACAAGCAAGTGGTCAAGGTGATAACTCAAGTCCATTTAATAATTTGCCACCTGACTTACAAGATCAAATAAAAAAAGAAATAGAAAGACAAAATCAGCCACGGTCGGGGCAACAAGAGGAAAGTCAGGAAGGAGAATCATCTTCGCCAGGTGGACAGAGTCAGGAAAATCAAGATCAGTCAGGAGCAAAAGAAGAACAAACGCAGGACGAAGATAAGAAGACAGATCAAAAAGAAGGATCAGAGGGCCAAGAAGATGGAGAGCGAAAACCAGCTTCAGGAGAACAAAGCAATCAAGATCAAGAATCAGACTCAGACGAACAAGAGGGTGAAAATCAAGAAGGTGGTCAAAATGAAGAAGGAGAAGCAAGTAAGGGTTCAGTAGGACAAGAAGATGAAAATCATGCAGATCAAGACAAAGAATTAGGAAATGAAACACCTGATGCAGGCAATCAAGACAAAGAATCAGGTTCTGGTGAACAAGGTGGAGAAAATCAAGAAGAAAAACAAGACAAAGGAGAAGAGCTGGAAGATATATCAAAAGACACTCAGGTAAAAATTGGGGAAGCAATGAAAAATAAGCCAATTGATATTAATCAGATTCCTGATGACTTAAAACAAAAGATAAAAGAGGCTATAGATGGATTATCAGATAAAGAAAAAAAAGAACTTGCAGAAAAAGCTCGTGCAGAGTTAGATGGAGAGCAATCAGAGCAGCTTAATGAAGATATGCCAAGTATTATGCAAATGAAAAAAGGCAAAAATGGCGAATATCGACCCGATCTCAATACAGCTATGAGTAGTGATGCTGAAAAAGCAAAAGAAGAAATTGATGAATTTGAAAGACAAGAAAAGGTGGATGAAAGAAGAAAGGAAGAATTAAGAGATCAAATTGACCAGGCAAAACGACCTGATCAAATAGATGATTTATTAAAAAATGAAGATATGCCATGGCAACACAAAGATGAAATTGAAGAAAAAGCAAAAGCAAGAAGAGAACAATTAGAAAAAGAAAGAGCGAATAAGATTAAAAACATGAAAAATAATGGTTTTATAGAAGGTGACCAAGAACAGCCAACAATAGAAGAAGAAATTTTGTTTGATGAATACAACACTTTATTGCAGGAGGTTAAACCTGATATTGTTAAATTTACACGAATGATGGAAAGAATTTTGCCCAAAAAAACAAGTATTCAATATGGAAATATAAACAGAAGATCAGGGAGCAAGTTAGATGTAAGAGCACTGGGAAAATATGATAAAAGATTACAAGGTAAAGTTATTAAATCTCGTGAAATTAAAGAAAGTAGCGAAGCAAGAATGATGGTTGGTTTTCTTTTAGACATATCTATGTCCATGTGTGGGGATAAGCTGAAAGAAAGCCTAAAAACATTATTATTGTTCGCTCTTGGTCTAGAGAAATTTGACGTTGATTTAGCAATTTATCTTTTTGATGACTACACAGAGAAGGTGGTGAAATTTGGAAAGCAGTTTAGCGAACAACCAAGAATGAAATATGAGCTTATGAAAATGTTAACTTCAATCAGAAACAATAAAGTTGTTTATACTGGTCGCGGGGGCACTGACATGGGAGAAGCAATATGGCAAATGAACAATGATTTAAATGAGCATAAAAAAAATTACCCAGATTACATGAGTGCGCTTTTTGCAATCTCAGATGGAGAAACTTTTGGCGCGTTGCAAGATGATAAATTAACAAGATTTATAAATGGCTGGAATGAATATAATGGCGAAGGAGTTCGTTCAAAACATTTAGCAATGGGCTTTTTCTTGCGAGGGTTGCAAGGTGCAAGTCAGCATGAAATAGATCAAATAACACCAATGGAGCAATATTTTGGAGAAAGAGGAAAAGGCACAGTCGTTGTTGATGATTATAGCTCGTTGCTCAAAGAAGCTTTCACAGTACTAAGAGTATCAATTAATAAAATGACTAGAAAATTACGCATTAATAATGACTAGAAAATTATATATTAATATTGTATAATTATATAATATTTAAAAAATAAAAACAAAAATTTTAAAAAACAAAATGAAATTAAATGATTTAGGGCAAAAATTGGGTAAACATTTTAATTTTTCCAAAAAAGAACCTTCATTAGAAGATTTGCAAAAACAATTATCAAGTTTAGAGGAACAGCAGAGTTGTGTAACTGAGTGGATTAAGCCAGTTGATGTTGGTTATGGAAAAATATCTCTTGGTGATAAAACTTGGAAACTTTTAGGAGGCGGTTTTGCAAAAAATATACGCCTTAGCCCTGATGGCACAGTGGCAGCAGCAGTTGATAAAAACCCATTAACATATTTTCAAAAAGCAGATGCTCCATCGAAGAAGCAATTATGGGTTAATGGTAAAAGATGGAAGGGCGAAGTTAATCCGGATAGTATTAAAGTTGGTGCTGATGGCACAGTAGCAGCATTGATAGACGATAAATTAGTAGTAAATAATGAAGTTTTTTCTAAAGAATCTGGCTTTAAGCCAGAAAGTATTACCGTTGGCTCTGATGGTACAGTGGGGGCTGTTATACGTGATGGTCTTTTGTTAACAGAAGAAGGAGTTTGTGAGTGGGATTCAGTTGATCTGAATAGTATACAAATCAACAATGGAAAAGTGTATGCAATGGCAAAGGAATCCGAAAGGTGGTATATGTATGGCGCAAGAATGAAGCAATCTGTCTCAAATGTAGCTGATGGCACAAGTTTTTCTGTTGGTTATGATGGTACGAAAGCCATTATTGCTCAAGACGAGAGAGATCATTATTTGCAAGTTAATGAGCAAGGTTTTAACTTTCCTTTGGATGATTATAAGCCAGAGAGTCTTTATGTCTTTAATCGTAATAATATATTTCTTATTAAAAATGATGGCACATGGATGCGTTTTGATTTTGATAATCCTTATGATGGACTTCGCCCATGCAATTTTGGCATGTCTGGTGGTGAAAAAATTTTATCTGTTAATCGTACAGTAATTCTCACAGAAGAAGCTTCTGGTCAAAAACGACTTTTTATTAAAGGCAATGTTGATATGCCAAATTTTGAGCCTTGGAAAGAGGGCGAAAGGCAACATATGAAAGAGTGCGATCTTAAGTTTATTAATAGTGATACCTTGCAGGTTTCTTATACTCCACAACATGATGAATATCCAAAATTGGCTAGGATCAAAATTTTTTGCGACAGTGGAGAACAAAGAAAAAAAGTAATACAAGCAACAAAAGCAAAAATAGCCTCAATGGAAGAAGCTAAAAAAGTAGCCTCTTTATTTGGCCAAGAGTCAACATTGCAAGGCGGAGATCAAAGTCCAGAAGAATTAGACCAATTAGATCCACAAAACCAAAAAATTCAACAAAAAATACTTAAAAAACTTCAAAAACAAATCAATAAAGCTGCTTCTACTGAAGACATTCAAGAACTAAGAATGGCCTTAGAGCAAGAAAGGCTTGCTATGGTTAGTAAGGTGGGCACTAAGTTGGCAAATGAGTTAGTGGGGCTCGCAACACAAGCAATAGCATCAAAAGAAGAAGATATACAAGTCGCAAAAATATACGAAAATGTTGATGATATTCGTGGACAATTAGACAATATTAGCAATTTAGATGGAATAACAAGCGCACAAAGTGAATTGACTCAAATGGCTGAAACACTAAAAAAAGTTTCACTAGACAAAAGAAAACCTAAAAAAGATAAAGAAATAGGAAAGTTGCAAGATAAGCTGGCCAAAAAAATGAAGGATTATTTAAAAGTCGACAATGAACAACTTTTTGAAGACCTGGGAGAGAGAAAAGGTAAAATTTTGGCAAAAATTCGCACTATTGAAACTTCAGAAGATTTGCAAGCTTTTCAAGAGGAAGATCCAGATTATAACGGCCTTTTAGAGCTTTTGAAAAGCGACTCAGTTGCCAGAAGAATTCCGAGAGACCATGAGTTATCAGAGGCTCACATTCGTGCTGATATTGTGTCAGCATTAAAATCAAGAGCAGGTGTAATTAGTCAAAAAGAAGCACAAAAAAAAGTTCAAGCAAGACAAGAGCTGGAAAAAAGAATGCAACAGATTAATGATGCAATTGATTTTATGCTTACTGGGATTGAGTCAGTTCAAAATTTGGAAGAGCGTGTGCTTTCAAGAAAAAAATCATATCAAAGAATAATTGCAGACATTGAAGCATTGCCACCAAGAGCGCAAGAGCGAAAAAAACTTTATCTTAAGGATAGAATCAGAGCTCGCAAAAGAGAGGTCAATCAAGAATTTCTTAAGTTCAAAGGAGAGCTTTCTTTTTTGCAAAATGATCCTGATTTATATTTTGAAGACGCTAGAGTAAAAACAAGAAGGGTAAATTGGAAACTAGAGCCAGAAATTCAAGGAGACCAAGTTTTTCTTTCTTTTAGGGATAATGGTAAAAGAAAAATTACGCCTAGCGATAGGCATATTTTAGAGTCAGATTTTGCTTATCAAGTTAGCCAAGAAAATTATTCAAAATTATTAGTAGCATATAAAAAATATCTACAAAAAACACCAAAAGAACTAATTGCCCTAAGAAAAGAGTTGCAAGAAGAAGATAGTAAAATTTCAGACATAGAAAAAAAGGCAATTTATCTTGCTAGTGTTTATAAAAAATTAGGAGTATTTAATGGTCACAGAGAAAGAAATGTGCCGACTTTAAATGAGCACTATGTTTATACAGATAGGGTGAAAGATGATTTAAAAAAAGCAGCTCTTTTTTTGAAAATGCAATTAAAATCAGGTAAAGGTATGTTAATTTTTGAAGGAGACACAGGAACGGGAAAAGATTTTTTGCTTGATATTTTATTAGCAGAAACAAATAGGGAACTTTTTGCTTTTGACTGTAGTAAATGGACAGAAATTAGTGACGCAACTTATAGTTTTGAGTTTGACGGAAAAACAATCAAAGTTCCGTCAGCAGTTGTCCAAGCTTTAGAGACTCCAGGAGCATGTTTGTATTTTAATGAATACAACACTCTTTCTGAAGATATGGTGAAGTTTTTTAATGCATTACTTTCACACAGGCGCACAATTACTACATCTGATGGAAAAACAATAAAAGCAGACCCAAGTGTAATAATCACAGGGTCGATGAATGCGCGCAAAGGTTATAAAGGCGTTAGACAGCTATCACCTGATGCAAAAGGAAGAGTGGATTATGTGACAGTGGATTATCCACCAGCAAAAATGTCAATGGCGGACTTAAGCAGGCAAAAAGATGATCGCAATCTAACTGTTCGTGATATTGCAAAAGATATCCTTCATCTTGAGGGTCTAAATAATGTTGGAAGTAATGTTGGTAAAGCAGAAATGATTGCTAAATCTATTCTTGAGTTAATTATGCTTTCTAAGCCAGAAACACAGGAGGAAAAGGAAATTTTAAAAATGGAAGTCATAGGAGCAATTGATGGCAATCGGGGGGGAGAAGGTAATTTATATTCATCGGAAGAGGCTATGATGGTTTATCGTAATGTTGATGTTTTGAGAGATTTAACGCAAAGCGAATTCCAAGATTTATGGAATGTTGTAATCAACCAACAAGAAGCAAAATTAATAAAAACACAAGAAATTCAGGGAGATTTGAGCGTTTTTAATAAAGCAGAGACAGCCTTATTATCTATTTTAATATTTGTAAAAGCTGCTAATATTGCTCGTTTAAAATTTAGCCAGTCGCAATCAGGGGAATCTGATGAAATAATAGACTTTATTATGTCAACTCGTGAAGTAGATAGATGTGCTACTGTGTTGGACTTAGTGGTTTAATTTATCCTCCAAAAAATATTCTTAAAAAATTAAAAGAAGTGTGCACAACATTAAGTGCGTAAATATTTTTATACTTATATCGCAAAAAACAAAGACAAGCCTTGTTACAGTGGGCTTATAATCCTTTTGTTTAATTTTTGTTATTGTGATGAGTGTGTAGTTGTTTACAATGCTCAGGTTGCTTATTGTATATTTTTTAATTGTGCCCGAAGAGTTTTAACTAGTTTTATAAAGCAGAAAAATTTTAAGTTAGTTCGAAATGAATTTGCGCCTTATAATCATACGATCTATAATTAAAATAGATAAATTTTTAGTTAAATAAATTTTATCATATTGAATGAGTGATTTAAGTCAGACAGAAAAAAAAGAAAAAATTAATTATGAATATGAGCAACATAAAAATAGTTTAATTTTAATTTGCAATACAATATTTATTACAGTCCTTGTTTCAGTTATAACTTTAAGTATTACTGATGTTGCCATAACTTTGCCACCATATTTTTTAGTTGCAATTTTATTAACAACATCTTCTTTTGCAATACCCTTGGTGATAGAGGTTATCCTAAATTTAGGAAATTTAAGGTTGTCTGTTTTTTACGATAAAAAAACAGAAGTAGATCAAGAAAAAATAAGTAAAGACATAACAGAGCTTAAAAGAATATCTCTTGTAGTTTTTCTTTTGTTTATTATTTTATTATTCAATCAGGTTTTAGAAATTAATTTTTGGGTAGCATTTATATATGTTTTTTTTGGCAGATTAATTGCTAATGTAAATTTTTTAAGTTTTTTAAAGTTTACAGACATACATTCTGTTATGAAAATTTTAGAATATGTTTTTTTATTTCCCTTAAAAAAGGAAACAAAAATAAATAAAATTAAAAATATTACACTACATATCTTGGGAACAGTATTTAATTTATTATTTTTTTATTTTGCACTTAATAATGGCGAATCTTTTTTCAATTTTTTTGAAAAGGCGAAATTAATTGTTTGTAATTTTTTATGTTTTTAATATTTTCATAATTTACATCTCAATAAAATCACCTGCAGAAAGTTTTTGAATATTAAAAGCAGAATAAAAAGCACACAAAGCAGGAAACTCCACGCAATGCATAGGAAAAAGAAGTTCAGGATTTTCTTGTTTAAAATAAGCTATTGTTTTTTGCATAAGCCCATCATTGTTTTCAGACAAATGAAAACCACCAATCACAGCATATAGGCTTTGTCCTGTGATTTTTTTAGCATATTCACAAATATTGCAAATTCCCGCATGAGAACAACCACTAATCACCACAGCACCTTTTTTTGTTTTGATTGCAATTGCTGAATCTTCTTTCATTGGATCGGTTTTATAAACACCTTTTTCAAAATTGTTTTTGCGAGGTATTTCACTTAAATAAAAAACATTTTCAATAAACTCCAAAGGTTCTTTTGATTTAATTACATTAAAATTATTTTCAATATTTCTAGCTTCTTTTTTGGGCAATTTACCAATTAAATCAGGATGAAAAATAATATCTTTTTTTTCTGCAAATTTGTAAAAACTCAAGCCCCTTGTGTGATCATTGTGATAATGCGAAAGCACAATAAAATCAGTTTTTTCCAAATTAACCTTCATCTCTTTTGCATTGTGTACAAAAACATCAGAATAGCCAGTATCAAAAAGAATATTCTTGCCACCAACAGAGATAAATAGCGACAAACCCCATTCGCCAAGAAAGCCAATATCGCTAACAGAATTTTCACACAAAACAGATATTTTCATTTATATAATTAATATTTATGAGCTTATTTTAGCACTTTTTTATTTAAAAAAATTACACAAAAAAAGCACCAACCCATTAGGCTAATGCTTTTCTTGTTATTAAAATGAATCCTTACGAGCTATTTTTATGCTTTTCTGGTGGCAAATTTGCGAATACCAAAACCTGCAAGCAATGATGCGATTAAAATTAGCAACATATTACTTCCTGTTTCTGGTAATTCATCAGGTGTTTCAGTGGCAGTATTTACTCTAACTGTTTCTGCTGAAACGCTTACTCTATTGTCATCTGCTCTTACAATTACATCATCTGTTTCCACTAATACAGCGTTATTTTTTACTTCTACTTTTGTTGTTGGTGCTTTTGTTGTGACAACTTTTTTTGGTTCTTCATCTTTTTTGGCTTCGCCAACAACAAAGGCAGGGTCAGTAGAGCCAATGCCCTCAATATTTACTCTTGCAGGATCTGTCATAAGACCTTTTTTGTATTCTGCATTTTCAACAGTGGCAACATTAACAGCTTCCATTTTGCCTTTGCCTGTGCGTTGTAGAGTAGCGCTATAAACAATTGCGACTATTTCTTTTGCTTCTATGCGCTCAATAACAAAAACATCTTTTTTGCTATCCCAAGTTGCACCACTAATATCGTTAATCTTAGTCATTTCTACATTTTTACCTGCAAAAACATCACTAATTTCAACATTATAAGCTGTTTGACTGCCATCGTTGTAAACAAGTGTTTGATATACTACTTCTTGTGTGTCGTCTGAGCTAATAGCTATTGCAGTTTCTGCAGTGTCTCCTTCTTCCCATTGTCCACTTGTTCCTACTGCCATTTTTGTTAGGCTTAGTTGTACATTGTCAACAATTCTTAGATTAACAGCTCTGCTTTGAATAACTCTCAAAATTGCTGAATCACTATTGTTGTCAATATTGATATCATTTAAAGGTGAAGAAATATTAGCGAAATTTTCACTATTACCAGAAGAAGCTGTGATGCTTACTTCTGCGGAATAAGTTAAAGTGAGATCATCTCCGCTTGCGATTTCATCAATCTTACATTCAACAGTTTTACCTGTGTCTTCACATTCATCAGGCAGATTAGACACATTTTTAATTTTGTAGCGATTACTGTAATTATCAGAAACAGTAATACTTGTTGCTGTGCTTGGGCCATTGTTGGCACAAGTAAGCTCAATCTCAACAATTTCTCCCTGACGAGCAGTGAAAGAATTTGAGTTGTTGATTGTTTTTGTGATACTTAGATCAACTGAATCATCAGCTTTTGCTACTCCTACTAATGCAAGCAGGCAGATTGCAAGCAGGGCAAAATAACTAATTGATAGCTTTAAAGATTTCATTATTTTTTTAAAAATTGAAAAAGGCATATATAAAACAACAATTTATGAATTTTTGCAAGTATTTGCTATTGTATTTTTTTTAAAATATGTTGAGCAAAAAATTGCTTTTAGCTTAGAAATTAAACAAGCTTGCTTGATCTTCGTGTTTGCGTTTTTTCTTTATTAGCTCTTTGTTTTCAATATTTTCTGCAGGTAATTCTTTTAAAAATCTTGAAGTTAATGGATAAAAATCTTTGCCAAATAATTGTCGCTTATCTGTGTAGGTAATATATAGCTTTTCTTTTGCTCGACTGATTGCAACATAAAAAATTCTTCGTTCTTCTTCTAGATTATTTTCATTGTTTTTTAAGCAGGGAAATAAATCTTCTTCTGCGCCCACCACAAAAACGATCGGAAATTCAAGCCCTTTTGCAGAATGAGCAGTAAGTAGGGTGACTGATTTTTCTTTAATTTCATATAAGTCCTCTTTGGTAGAGATTTGAGCGTTTTTAATTAGCTCTTGTCTTGCTGTTTTTGCTTCTAAATTTTCATAAGAAATCGTAATATTAAGTAATTGTCTTAAATTATTATATTTTTTGGCGTTTTTTTCTGTGCCATCAAGATATTTTTCTTTTAAATTAAATATTTCATAAATATTTTTTATTTGTTCTCTTAAATTAAGATTTAAATCTATTTTTTTATATTTTTTTAAAAATTCAGCAACTTTTATCTCTGTTTCTGCAGTTTTTTCCAATGTAATCAAAGGAAGTGGGCTATTTATTATATTTAATAATATTTTTTTATCTAAATTTTTAACAAAATTTTTAAGCACTATTTCCCATGCCTCCTGATTATCTTCTTCATCAAAAGTAGACAATAGTGCAATTATTTGATTTATTTCAGGTTTTTCAAAAAAATTATCCGCACCAACGAGATTGCAGGGAATATTCTTTTTCAATAAAGCAGTTTCCAAAAATTTGCCCAAAGAATTGGTGCGAAAAATAATCGCAATATCATCAAAATTAAACTTTATTTTTTCTCTGCCAATATCCTGTGTATGGATTGTTGCGCTTGAAGTGCCACCAATAATTTCTTCAATTTTCTCAGCAATAAAATCAGCTTCTTGCCAGCTAGTATGCGTTTTTATTGCTTCTATTTTCTCTCCTTCTGGGTTATTGGTGCTTATTTTTTTGCTTAATTTTTCTTGATTATGACCTATTAGGTAGTTTGTAGTTTGCACTATGTTTTTTGTGGAACGAAAATTTTCATTTAAATCCACGATTTCTGTTTGTGGATATTTTTCTTTAAAAAATAAAAGATTTTTTGGGCTTGTACCACGAAAACTATAAATAGCTTGATTAACATCACCAACAACACAAATATTTTTATGTTTTTTTGCTAATAAATTTATTAAATTAGCTTGGGTTTTGTTTGCATCTTGAAATTCGTCGCAAATAATATATTCAAAATTATTTTGCCATTTTTCTAAAATTTCAGGATTTTTTTGAAATAAATCCAAACAATTTAAAATTAAATCATCAAAATCAAGTAAACCATTTTCGCTTAAGGCATTTTGATAAAGTTGATATAGCCTTTTTTCTTGGTTCTTTAGTGTTTTTTCACCGGCTTTGTAGTTGTTGATTATTAATTTTGCCTGATTTATTTTTATTTCAGGAAATTTTTTAAGAATATTTTTAAAAATAGCCTGAATTTTTTTATTATTAGCAATTTTAAAGTTTATTTTTTCTTTTTTTAAAATATTAAAAGCGAGACTATGAAAAGTGCTCACTAAAGGCATGTTTTTCATGTTTAACCTTTGCCTTATTTCATCTGCTGATTTATTAGTAAAGCTTGTTGCTAATATTTTTTGAGGATTTGTTTTTTTCTCATTTATTAAATAGAGAATTTTTTCAACCACAACAAAAGTTTTTCCACTGCCTGGACCTGCAGATATTATTAGTGGTCCTTGGGTGTGGTAAATTGCTCTTTTTTGATTATCAGTAATTTTTATACTCATAATCTCAGTTTAGTTTTTATTTTTATTTTTTAAAATAACTAATTAACTATTGCTGACGGTATTTTTTCCTTTGCCTTATCAATGCCATTTAAAAAACTTCTTAGTTGGCCAATAAATTCTCCATGCAAAAATGCGACATTTGGTTGGCCAATAATTTCAAATATCATAGATTTTAATCTTGTTAATTCTGCATATAAAGCAGGATTAGAATATTTTAGACCACTAACAGTGTCAGCCAATATTACCACAGGGTAGTTATCAATGATTTTTAAAAAGCGCTCAATTTGTTCTTGCACAGCTTCTCTTACTTGTTCATTTTCTATTGAATTAATTTTTTTTAATCCAATTTTTAAGTCATTTGCTAGTTTATTTAAATCATTAAACCAATTAGTTGTTATTGGATTGGTATCTATAATGGCACCATTGATATCACTAGCATGAGCAAGATTGTCCATGTATTTTTATTATAGGATATAATTTTACAAATAAAATTATATTTGTCAATAGGAAAAGAAGTCTTTTTTAAATTCATATAGCCTATCTTCCAATATTGCCTGGCGAATTTTTTTCATAAAATTAACCACAAAATGAATATTATGATAGGTGCAAAGTTGAGTGCCTAGCATTTCATTGGCACGCAAAAGATAGCTTAAATAAGCTCTGCTAAAGTTTTTGCAAACATAGCAAGAGCAATTTTTATCAATTGGTGAAAGATCTGTGCGAAAGCGACTATTTGTAATTTGTAATTTTTTATTTTTTGCCTCAGAACAAAATAAAGTGCCATGACGAGCATTGCGAGTTGGGGCAACGCAATCAAAAGTATCAATACCAGCTTCTACGCCCCAGACAAGATCTTCTAAGTCGCCACCAATGCCTAAAAGATGAATAGGCTTGCTAGCGCCAATCATTTCGGTCGTCATTTGTACAGTTGCGTTCATTTGGGTTTTGTTTTTTCCAAGAGAACCACCAATACAAATGCCAGCAGTCTCTTGTTTGGCTACAAACTCAGTCGAAGCTTTTCGTAAATCAGGATAAACACCACCTTGAATAATCCCATATAAAGCTTGTTTTGATTTTAATTTTTTATGCTCGTCGATACAACGCAGAAGCCAACGATGAGTCATTTTCATGGATTTTTCCGTATATCTTTTACTCACATGAAAAGGTGTGCATTCATCAAGAACAGCAATCATGTCTGCGCCAAGATCGTGTTGAATTTGAATTGATTTTTCAGGGGTTAATAAGTGCTCTGAGCCGTCTAGATATGATTTAAACACAGCACCTTCTTCACTTAATTTTAAGAGAGTTTTTTGTTTATGGCGATTGCCTCGCCCTTTTATCTCATCTGCCACTGTGCCATGACCCATAGAAAAAATTTGAAAACCACCAGAGTCAGTAAAAATAGGCTTATCCCAGTTCATAAAACCATGCAATCCACCCGCCTTTTTGATGATTTTTTGTCCAGGATTAAGATAGAGGTGGTAGGTATTTGCCAACACAACGGGAACACCAATTTCATCAAGCTGGGCAGTGGTAATTCCTTTTACTGTAGCCTTTGTTCCCACAATCATAATCATGGGAGTTTTTAATTCACCATGCAGAGTATTGATTACTCCTGCTCGTGCTTTGGTTTTTTTATCCTGTTTTTCGATTTTAAAAAAACTCATTTTTTAATAATTATTTTTGATAAATATAAAAACGGAGTGTCTAATACAGCCACCAAGACCTTAAACACATAGGCAAAAAGGACAATTTCCCAAAATGCCTGAATATCAAAAAATCCAAAAAATACTGCTATTGAAGTGAAAATAATTGTATCTAAAAATTGTGATGTAATAGTAGACAAATTATTTCTTATCCAAAGGAATTTTTCTCCTGTTTTTTTGTGCAAAAAGTCGTAAATAAAAATATCGCTGGTATTGCTAATTAAAAAAGCAGTAATGGAAGCAACAACAATTCCGCCAGCAGGCAAGAACAAAGTTTCTATTGCATTTTGAACCTCAGCACCACCTTCTGTAGCAAGATCAGGTGCGATATACACATAAACAGTGGAAACAACAAAATAAAGAAATAGGCTTAAGAAGCCAATTTTTACACCTTTCAAAGCTTCTTTTTTTGAATAATGCTCCGCTAGAAGGTCGGTAGCAAAAAAAATACAACCATACATTACATTGCCCCCATATGTTGTTAAGCCAAAAATTGTAAAAGGTTTTAAGACAAAAACATTCAATAAAACAGAAAGTATTGCAATAACCGCAAAAACATAAATTTTACCAGCTTTCAAGGCAATTAAAAGCGTGCTTGCCAGGAAAATTAGCAAAGAAAAGAAAATTAATTCATTCATTTTTATTAAAAAATACTTATTTATTGTATGGCCTGGGCTTTTTTTGTAAAGTAAAGATAATGAAACCAGAATTAAAAAAACAAGTTAAAGAAATTGCACTTCAAGAATTAAAAAAAGGCAAAAAACCTGAAGAAGTTTTTAATGACGCCATTTCTGCAGGTGCAAAAAAAGAAGAAATAGTAGCAATAATGGAAGAATTTATGAATGAAAATTTACCTGTTGCTTTTATTCCTTTAATTAAAGATTTTTTGCGAAAAAAAACCGATTTATACAAAAAAGAACAAAAAATATCTTCAGAAAAAAGCAAAATATGGGATCCAATTGATGAAGATGTAAGACCAGCTTTATTTGAAAGAGATTTAAATGAGCTTAATAAAAAATATAATGCTTATAAAAAGCATCCCAACAGCATTCGTTTTATTTTTTTCTTGTCACTTATTCCCTTGATAGCCCTTGTTCCTATGGTTCTTTATGGAATAAATAATGATTTTAATTTTTTTGATAAACAAGATAGAGGATGGTTGTTTTTGTTATTAATACCGTTTATACCATCTGTTTGCTATAAGCAAAGAATTTCTGCAACACAGAAAGACCTTGCAAAATTAATGATAGCCAAGGAAAACAATTGGACATATTCACCCAAAGAAAAGCTTAGTCGCTGGAAATTATTTAAGAAAAAATTTCCAGAAATATTTAATGCAGGCACTAAAAATCGAAGTATACAAGATGAATTTTGGGGAATTTTTAGGCATGGAACACAAAAAAGGTTTTTTTATATGAGTACTTTTACATTTGTAAGTGATTTAACAATGGTGCGATCATTAATAACTCGAGAAAAGGTTTATCAAGAAATATTTATCATTAAGCTTGATAAAAAATTAAGGTCAGATTTTCGTCTTGAATCAAGATATAATTTTTACAAAGAAAGACCAAAGGAAATTGAAACAGAATCAGCTTTCCTTAGTGATAGATTTGATATTTTTTATAATGGCAAAAGGGCAGATAAGGAGTTGGATATTTTTATGACTCTTTCGCCATCTGTGCAAGTTCGTATTATACAAATAATTAAAAGACAAAAGCCAACTGTTATTCAATTTAAAGAAGACATGGTGCTTTTTGCGTTTAAGCCTACAGAAAGTGATTATATGAAGACGAATTTTTTACGTAAGGTGAAAGTTGACCAACGAGATGTTAATAAGATTAAAAAAAGGTTTGATGACATGTTAAATATAGCCTCAGAAATTATTCCATTTTTAGATTAAGATGATAAATTCAGTAAAAAAAGCAGAAAAAAGCAAAATATGGGATCCAATTGATGAAGATGTAAGACCAGCTTTATTTGAAAGAGATTTAAATGAGCTTAATAAAAAATATAATGCTTATAAAAAGCATCCCAACAGCATTCGTTTTAAGCTTTTTTTGTGTTTTATACCCGTTTTTCTTTTAGTGGGGATTTCTGTTTTTTTCTTAGGGCCTTTTTTGCGAATTTTAGCAGAATTAGATAATGCCGCAGGTGTTGTTGTTTTGCCTTTTGTGTTTGTGATTTGGTATATACGAAAAATATTTTTAGTCCAAAGAGATATTGTAAAGCTGATGATTGCTAAGGCAAATAACTGGACTTATTCCCCAGCAGAAAAACCTAGTCGTTGGAGATTGTTTAAAAGAAAATATCCGGAAATTTTTTACAAAGGAAATCAAGATCAAAATATGCAAGATGAGTTTTGGGGAGATTTTGATTCGGGCACACAAAAAGTGTCTTTTTATGCTGGCGTGTTTGCATATGTCACCAAAACAAAAGATTCAAAAGGCAGATCAAGTAAAAAAACATATTACAACACAATAGTTGCCATTAAATTAAACAAAAAATTAAAATCAGATTTTAGACTTGAACCAGAAGGATTAGGGCGGAAGTTTTTAAACTTTTTTGGTTCAAAAGAAATTGAAATGGAGTCAGCAGAGTTTAATGACAAGTTTGCTTTTTTCTATAACGGCAAAAGGGCAGATAAGGAATTAGACATAGTAGGCACTCTTTCTCCTTCTGTTCAGGTGCGCATTTTGCAAATGGCAAGAGAGCAAAAGCCATTCACTCTACAATTTAAAGACGATATTGCACTTTTTGCTTTTAAAGGCAGAATGATGAAAAAAATGAAAACCAATTTTTTTCGTAAAGTGGAAATTGATCAAAGAGATATTGATGAGCTTAATAAATGGCTTAATAACATGCTAAACATCGCTTCTGATATTGTTCCATTTTTAGATTGATTTCTTTATTTTTTTCGCTAAACTGGGGTCTAAAATAATAATAAATTCTTTATGAATAATTCCCCTAATTTGCCAGAAAGCACAATAAAGAAAATGAGAGAAACATCTGGTTATTTATCACCAGAAGATCTGGAGCCAGGAAAAATATATGCTGTAATGTCTCGTTTTAATCAATCTTTTAATTTAGTGGCTTTTTTTATGGGCTCAAACAATGGTCATGCTATTTTTATTGATCAAAGAGGAGCTAGGTTGCCATTAAATAGAGATAATTTACGCAATGCTTTTGATATTGTTGAAGCGCAGGAGAGCGTGCGACAGGCTTTTGAAAATTTTCAAGAAGAGGATCCAAGTTTTTTTAAGCTTTTACAAAACAGGCGCTTGCTTAAGCAAGAATAAATGCTTATTATGAGCATGATTTTTCTTTAAAAATATGGAAGGTACTTTTGTCACTATTGGAACAATTTTTTTCCTTTTTGTTTTGTTTGGTTTTCGTGTAATTCGACCAATAGAAAAAGGGATTATTGAAAGATTTGGTAAATACAATCGCACAACAGAACAAGGTCTTAGGTGGATTATTCCATTTGTTGATAAGATGTATAAAGTGCGTGTGACAGAAATTCGTTTAGATATTGCAAAACAAACAGTGATTACTAAAGATAATCTTAATCTTAGTATTGATGCTGTGGTTTATTTTAAAATAAAAGATGTTATGAAGGCAGTTTATAATGTTGATAATTATTACACTGCCATTCCTTCTCTTGCTCAGACAACTTTGCGTTCTATTGTTGGCGAGCTTGATTTTACAGAAGTAAATGCAAATAGGCAGACAATTAACGCAAAAATTGAGACAGAACTAGATTCACAAACAGAAGCTTGGGGTATTGATATTTTGCGTGTTGAGCTTCAAGATGTTCGCCCATCACAGGACGTACAAACTGCTATGGACAAAGTTGTGACAGCAGAAAGAGAAAAAGAAGCAAGAATTACAGCCGCAACAGCAGAAAAAGAAGCAACTCGTCAGATTGCGGAAGCAAGAATAATTGAAGCACAAGCAGATAAGCAATCACAAATAGAAAGAGCTAATGGTGAAGCAGAGGCAATTCGTTTAGTAAATACCGCAGCAGAAGAAACCTTTAAGGACAAAGCACAAAAACTAAAAGCCTGGGAAGTGACTCGTGATAGCTTAACCTACAACTCAAAAGTTATCCTTACAGAAAAAGGCATTTCACCAACATTAATTATCAACGAAACTGACAAAATTCCAGTAAGCAGTAAGAAAGATAAATAATTAAAGAAATTTTTTAATTTCTTCAGCAATTTTTTTGCTTGAATTAGGATTAAATAGTTTTGAGATATTCTTTTTAAGAACTAATTGTTTTTGTTTGTTTTTTAATAGGTTTTCTATTGTTTTAAATAGTTTTTGTTCGTTGAGATTTTTTTGTGATAAATAAATACAGGCTTTTTTTTGTTCCAATAATTTTGCATTTTTTTCTTGGTGATTATTAGCAGAGCCTGGTAGAGGAATTAAAATACATGGTTTTTTTGTGGCAGAAATTTCAGCAATAGAGTTTGCACCAGCACGAGAAATAACTAAGTCAGATAAAGTGAGAACATGGCTATATTCTTTGTTTAAAAATTCAAATGCTTTTAATGAATCTGAGTTTTTGAATATTTTTTTGCCATGACCTGTAAGCACAGCAATATTAGCTATTTTTTCAAATTTTCTTTGGATTTTTTTTATTTTTTTATTGATTACCAGTGCTCCTTGTGATCCGCCAATAATAAAAATAAGAGGTTTTTTTGGGTTTTTAAAATTTAAAAATTTTTGTGCTTTATCTTTTTTTCCTCTTAATATTTCTTTACGAATTGGCGTGCCAGCATGAGTGTGTTTTTTGCTTGGCATTGCTGTTAAGGTTTTTTTTGCAAACCGAGAAAGAATTTTATTGGCTAGTCCCATTTTTGCGTCGCTTTCATGGAGAATAAATGGAATTCGGAGTATCCAGGCGCTAATGCCAACAGGCAAAGACACAAAGCCACCTTTGGAAAAAATGATTTTTGGCCGATTTATTAGCAAAAAAAAGAAAGACTGAAAAATTCCAGCTAAAAATAAGAAAAAATCAATAAAATTTTGCCAAGAAAAGTATCTTCGGAGCTTGCCGGAAAGCATTTTTTTGTATTCATATCCTGCTTCGGAGATTATTTTTTGGTCTAATGCTTTTTTTGAACATAGAAAAAGAATATTTTTTTTATTAAATTCTGAAGCAACAGCAAGTGCAGGGGTAATATGACCTCCAGAACCGCCAGCAACAATGATAATTTCTTTTTTCATCTTCGCATTGGGCGATAGTTTGATCTTTTTATTCTATTTCGTTTATAGAAAAATTTTGAACCTTCTTGGTTCATGGAAATATGCAGAAGTATGCCTGATGCAAACATTATTGTTGTGAGAGATGAGCCACCATAAGAAATAAAAGGCAGGGTAATGCCGGTTGGCGGGATAAGGCTTAGGGTCACTGCAATATTTATTAAAGCCTGAAAAACAATCCAGGCAGTTATACCAGTAGCAACAAGCTTGGAAAAACGATCATTGCTTCGTTCTGCAACCCTAAAGCCCCTATAAGCAATAATAAAAAAAGCTAAAACAAGAAAAATAACTCGAATAAAACCCATTTCTTCTGCGGCTGCCGCAAAAATAGTATCTGATTGGATTTCTGGTAGCCAGCCATTTTTTTGTCCACTTTCGTTGTAACCAACACCATAAACACCTCCACTGCCAATAGTAATTAAAGATTGTTTAATATGATAAGCAAAATCCTGAAGGGCTGGATTTTCTGGGTCTATAAAAGCCAAAAACCTTTGACGAATATAAGTATGTGAAAGAATAATTGGCCAAGCAAGAAGTGAGGCAATAGTGCCTCCTGTGATAATATGTAAGATATTACCTCCAGCTACAAAAAACATACTTACAGCAATTAGTCCAATAACCAAAACTGAACCAAAATCTGGCTGAAGCGCAAGAGGAAGCAGAGAAACAGAAAGTAAAATTACAAAAGGTAAAAAGCCTTGTTGAAAGGTGCGTACTTCATTTTCCTTTTTTTCCATCCAAATTGCCAAATAGAAAATAATTGCTAGCTTCATAACTTCCGATGGCTGGATAGAAGGCAAAATTGGCACATTTATCCAACTACGAGCAGTACCATAATCTGAGCCAACTCCTTCAATAAATAAAACAAAAAGCAGAACCAACGAAATAACAAATAACAAAGGAGCTATTTTGCGATAAGAGTGAATGGGGATAAAAAGTGCAAGAAAAAAAAGAGGAAGTGCCATGAGCACATGCTTAATGTGGCGAATAAAATAAAAATTATTACAATTATTCCCGCTTTCAGGCAGGCAATAGTCTGATCCTTTTGATTTTATCATCAATATTAGTGATTCATAGGTGCTCACTGAGTTGATCATAAAAACACCAAAAATCAAGAGACCAATAAACACAATAAGTAGCCAGCGGTCTATTTTTTCTATATTCATATGCAAACTTGATTTTCTCAAAAAAAACTTTAGATAGCAATTTTACTTAAGATTTTTTTTGCTTCACTTGCTTTTTCTACTTGCATTAAGTTTTGACGAATTTCACTTGCTCCTTCAAAGCCACGCACAAAAGTAGCAAAAAATTTACGCATAGCGATTACGCCGTATTTTCCTTTACTTTTTTCTGTTTGTTCTGCTTGCCAAATAAGCATTTTTGCGCGTTCGTCAAAAGATGGTAATTGAAAATTATCATCAATAATTTCGCGAAAAATCCAAAAATTGCGAGTTGCTTCTCTGCCAATCATAATTCCATCTAATTTTTGAAGAATTTTTTTTGCTTTTTCTTTGTTTGTGATGTCACCATTGCCAATTATGATTTGTTTTGGGTTTTTTTCTTTAAATAAAAAAATGTTTTTGTAATCTGCTTTGCCAGCAAAAGCCTGTTTTGCTGTGCGTCCATGAAAAGTTAATGCGTCTGCTCCTGCCTCAATAAGCATTTTTCCAAAATCAAAAATTTGCTCAGGATTGTCCCAGCCCAAGCGGGTTTTTACAGAAACATCTAGTTTTGTAGCTTTTTTTGTAGCTTTTACAATTTTTTCAGCCAAATCTGGTTCTTTAAGCAAATGTGCGCCATGCCCTGATGAAATTACTTTTTTTGCAGGACAGCCAAAATTAATATCAATAGCACCAGCGCCCAATTCCTCCATCATTTCTGAGGCTAGTGCAAATTTTTCAGGATCTCTGCCAAATAATTGCACAATTAATGGTTTTTCGATTTTTTCATGTTTTATGGCTTTTTCGAGTAGTTTTTTGCTTCTTTTTTTGTGAGTTATACCATCAACACAAACAAATTCAGTAAAAACATGCACTTCGGGACTGATTTTCTTGATCACTTGTCGAAAAGCACTATCTGTCCAGCCGTCCATGGGTGCAAGGCAATAAATTGGCTTAATTTGCTCTTGCCACTGAAACTTTTTCATCATTGTCAAAATCGATAAGGGGAATTTGGTGAATATTACCAACTGCGGTATATAATCTTAATTTATTTATTTCAAAATTTAAACTGGTTTTTTCTAGTGTTTTTTTGATTTTATTTTCGTATTTTTGAAATTTTTTAGCATCTTTTATGCGAAAAATTGTGATGTGGGGGTGGAATTTTTGTTTTTCATCTGATTTTAATAATTTATTTAACTTACTTAGTTCTTTTATGCCTTTTTTGCAGTCAATAAAACAAATTATTCTGCTTGATGGTGTTCCAAAAAAATCAATTTTTTCCATTTTTACAGAAAATTTACTGAATTTTAGTTTTTTAAACTTATTAACAAGGATTTTTAGGTTGTTTAGACTGATTTTTCCTAAAAAATTAATTGTTATGTGTGCTGTTTCTGGATTTTGTAGGCTAATTATTTTCTCAGGAATGATTTTTTTAATTTTATTTTGTAGTTTTTTAAATTTTTTTTGTGATTTTTTGTCTAAAGGTATGCCTAAAAAATAATTATAAAATTCTGGTTTCCAAAGATTTTTAGAAAAATTTTTAATTTTTTTATTTTTTATACTTATATTTATTTTTTCTAATCTTTTGATTTTTTCCTCCAAGCCCAATGCAAATCCACCTAAAAATCCACTTGCTTCAACTATCTTAAAACAAGGATATTTATCAGGGTTTTTGTTCTGATTAAGCAGTTTTCCTATATAGCGAGCATGGTTTGGGAGACCAAAAAATTTAGCAAAATCACCATAGGTGCTTATCTGGTTTTTTGGAATTATTTTTAAAAATGAATAAAAGTGTATTTGCATGCTTGTATTATTGACTTTTTGGAAAAAATATGCGACAATAATGTGATAACTTTTTTAATTTACTAAAATTTAATCAAAAATAAAAATGAAAAAAACAGCTTTTGCAGTCATGCTCTCGCTTTTGGCATTCATAGCGCCAACACAGGCACTTTTTGAGGATGACGCTGAAACCACATTAGTTATTAGTGGTTTTACTGGAACTCCTGGCGATGAGGAAGTTTCATTGGAATGGAGTGCCTCTCCTGATAAAAATGGCAACGATGCGTCAAGCTTTAAGGTTTATTCAAGCAAAACATCAGTTGCAGAAGGTCTTGCAGATGAATATGAAGATGTAATTGAAGTCACTGAAGCAAGCGCAACAATTTCTAATCTTACAAATGGTAGTCCTGTTTATGTTGCTGTCCAAGCAGTTGGTCAAAACGACACAGAGGGTGAAATTAGTGAAGAACTTAGATTAGTTCCTTCTATAGAAGGTGCAGATGTTGAAGCGCCAACTGTCACAGCTTCATCAGCTCGCACAAAAGAATCAGTTGCAGTTGAGTTCTCAAAAAACATTGTTCTTCCAGAAGAAAATCCAGAACTTTCTTTTACAATCACAGAAGCAGATGATGATAGTAAGTTTTTACTTGTTTGGTCTGCTGAATATGATGTTCAAAACAAAGGAGAAGAAAATGAAGAAGAAGTTCATTATCGTGTAATTCTTCAAACAGATGAACAAGTTGCCGATAAAGACTATAAAGTGACTGTTAGTGCTTTGATTACTGATGAAGACGGCAATCCAATTGAAAGTGGTGCTACTGACTCAGCAGTATTTACAGGTACTGACAAGGAAACTTTTGAAGAAGATCATCCAGTTGCTGGTGAAGGTGAAGTTGAACCTGAGGCTGATGATAACGAAGGCGATGAAGCAGAAGGCGGTATTTTGGATAACATTATTTCGCCAGAAGTTGGTGACACAGGATTAACAGGCAATGAAGACGAAACTGCTATTGCTCCTGTTGATACAGAAGCACCTGCAGATGTCACTAATTTTATGGTTAGCTTTAAAGCAAGGGCAAGTGATTTCTTGGTAAAGCTTTCTTGGACATTAAGTGCTGATACAGCAAGTGAAATTGTTGATCAAATTCTTTATCATTCTTTAGATAAAGGTACAACATGGGATGCTGGTAAACTTCTTGCTCAGACTGATACTGATTATGAACTTTCAGCAAAACCAGAAACAGAACATACATTTAAGTTAACTACTCGTGACCAAGCTGGTAACGAAAGTGACGGTGTTATTCGTTCTGTTCGTCTTCCTGCCTTACCGCAAACAGGTCCAATTGCTTTAGTTGCACTTGGCGCAGGTCTTGCATTAGCTGGTGTTTCAAGATTAAGAAAAAAATAAATTAGTAAATTGTCATAGTTTTTAAAAGAGTTCCCTTTGGGAGCTCTTTTTTATAAAATAAAAAAGATTTTAAATAATATGTGAAAAAGAATAAGAAAACAGCATTGGTGCTATCAGGAGGAGCGGCATTAGGAGCGTCCCACATTGGAGTGGCACAAAAATTGGTAGAAAAAAATTATCAATTTGATTTTTTTACAGGAGTTTCTGCTGGCTCGATTGTGGCAGGTCTTTTTGCTTGCGGTAAAACCCCAAAAGAAGCAGAAAAAATTCTTCAGGAGACTAATTTATTTTCTTTGGCTTTTGATATTTCCGCAAATAATTTTGGAATTATAAGAGGAAAAAAATTCTATAATCTTATAGATGAATTATATGAAGGAAAGGAGTTTAAAGACCTAGATTGTCCTTTTTATGTTGGCACAACTGACTTTACAACAGGGGAGAGAGTTATTATTAATTCCGGTAAAATTGCTGATGCTGTGCGCTCTTCTATTTCAGTGCCTTTTGTTTTTGAGCCATTTTTTCACCCAACAGAAAAAAAATGGTTAGTTGATGGCGGATTGAGCTTGAATTTGCCTGTTGATATTGCAATTAAGCGTTATAAGGGAGAGAAAATTTATGCTGTTGATGTTGCTGGTAGTTTCCCAAAAGACGTTGATTTTTCTGAAAGTAAGAGATTTCAAAAAATAAAAAATCTTCGACAAGTTATTGAAAGAGCCACAAGAATTATTTTTTATAATCAGCTTAATTTTATTCCAAACGACAAAAGAGTTGAAATAATTCGTCCTGACCTGCGTGATTTTACTGCTTGGAATGCTACAAAATCAAAATTAAGAAAAATTACTAAAATAGGCTACGAAAGTGTATAAAAAATAATTATATAATTTCATTTTAGTAGTTTTTTTGGTGTATTTATAAAAATATTTGACACCCCCTAGGGGTGTATGTTACTATTTTTATGAATTTAGTTTTAATTATGAAAAACGAAGAGCAATTAATTAACAATATTATTGGACAATTAGGGGGAATTAAAAAAATGTTGGCAGAAAAAAGAGACTGTTTTTCTGTTTTAATTCAATTAAAAGCCGTTAAGTCTAGTGTTAATTCCTTAACAAGTAAATTTATTGCTAATAATCTTGAGAATTGTCTTCAATTTTCTTGTCAAAAAGATAGAGATGAATTTAAAAAAATCCTATCTGAGCTTACTAAAATTTAATTTTTTAATTATGAAAAAATTTTCACCATTACTTTTTTTGGCATCTTTAGGTGCAGGAGGCATTGCTATTAGTGGTTTTGCCTTTTTTAATTACACAATTCCTCATGGCAAAGGCTTGATTAAATTTGCTGATGTTCACAATAATCTTGATCTTTTTCATATACTTTTGTTTGGCGCAATTGAAACAATGATGGTTGTTTTTGCTTTAATTCATATTGTTTTAACAATTATTTTCTTGGTTCAACTTTGGAAATGGTTAAAAACAAAAGAATATAAAGATTTTATGCAAGATCCCTTGCAAAATGTAGGCATATTAGCGCCATTTATCTCAATTTTTATGACTATCAATGTATTTATTGGTGCTGTGCGCTATTTTGTTCCTTATTTGGCTGATAATTTGCAAGATTTTATGCTCAGTGGGTTTATTTTTTGGGCTTTGTTTTGGTTGTGGCTTATGTTTATGGAAATTAAATTGTTAAAAATTTCTTTTGTTAATAGTTTTGATATCAGCAAAATTCATTTTGGTTGGCTTTTGCATCCTTTTGCTCTTGGTATGGCTACTGTGACAGGCACAGGAATTGCAGCTATGGCGAAAAATCCAGAAATTGCTAATCTTGCCTTCTTTTTATCGCTTATATCCGGATCTATGGGCTTATTTTTGCTTTTAGTTAAGTTAATTTCTATTTTTAAAAGTCATTTCATGCAAACAGGCTTGCCAGAGAAACAATTTTTGCCAAGTATGTTGATTGTTGTTCCTAATGTCACACTTTTTGCAATTAGTGGATTTAGAATTGGACATTTTTTAGAAAATCATCATGGAGCACATTTGGGTAATTTTTTTATGATTTTAATGACTTTTGCCTTTGCTTTTGAAACTTGGTATATGCTTTTTGGGCTTAGTCTTTTAAAAGATTTTTTTAAAAAAGACTTTTTTAAGGAATTTTTTGTTTCTCAGTGGGGATTAATTTGCCCTATTGTTGCTTATGCGGTTTTGGGTAGTTTTGTTTTTAATTTGTTTACACAAAGTTTGTTTTTATATTTTGTAATTTTATTCTTTATTTTTGTGGAGGTTTTTGCGTTTTTCTATCTTTTGTATAAACAATTAAAATGTGCGGGTTTACTATTTAATAAAAAAATACTTTGTTCTTAAATTTGCATTTTAAGAAAAAATAATCTATTTTATAGACAACTTTAGTCTTTTGTTATGAAGTATAACTTTTTAGACTGGACTGCGTTCATCCTTGTTGTTGTGGGTGCGCTCAACTGGGGTCTTATTGGTTTTTTTGACTTTGACCTCGTTGCTAATCTTGCTGGCGATATGACAACTGCGAGTAAAGTTGTTTACGACCTTGTTGGTATTGCCTCGGTTTATTATTTAATTTCTGTTCTTGTTAAGGCTGGAAAGTAAATAATTCACTAAATTTTATGTTTTTTTAAAAAGTCTTCTTTAAGGCTTTAGTGTTTTTTTGATTATTTTTTTAAATAGAATTTTCTTTTTTGTTCGGAGAATTTTTCAATTGCATAACGAAGCATAGTTCTGGGCATTTTTTGGTAATATTTTTTAAGAAAATTTTCTTCTATTTCTTGGTCTATTTTTCCAATTTCGCGCAACATCCAGCCACTTGCTTTGTGTATTAAATCTTCTTTGTCTTGCAATAATAATTCGCAAAAATTTAAGCAATCTTGAAAGTCGTTGTTTTTTATAAAAGTATATGTGCTGAGTATGGCAATTCTTCTTTCCCAAATATTTTTTGATTTTATCAGCTTATAAAGAGTTTCTCTTTTGATTTTTTTGTTTAATAAATATGCACCTACTATTTTTGGCGCAGAAAGATCAACTAAATCCCAATTGTTAATAAGTTTTGTATATTTTAAATAAAAATTATAGATTTTTTCTTGTTCTTTTGGGTCTTTTTTTTGAAATTTTACAACCAAAATAAGCAAGGCAGTTAGACGTTCTTCATGGAATTTGCTTTTAATTAGCTTTTTCAGTTCGTTTAATTTTATGTTTTTATTTTTGATAGCTATTTTTCTTTGTTCTGGAACTGTGATGCCTAAAAAAAGATCGCCCTCACTATATTCTCCTTTGCCTGTTTTAAAAAAACGAGCGAGCGTTATTGCTTTTTTTGGGTTCGTGAGCTTTTTTAGCTCTTTTTTGATTTTTTCTGCTGTCATTTTTTTACACCAAAGCTTCTTCTAGTATATTTTGCATTTTTTCTAGAGCAATTTCCAGGTTTTGGTGTTGATGTTTTGTTCTTTGCGATTGTGTCTCAATGTGTCCTTTGGGAAATTTTTTTAGCAGTTTTTCAGTTATTTCTTCAGAAAAAGGTAAATTAAAAAGCTCAACTCGAAGTTGTACCTTTGTTGCATTTTTATTTACATTTTGTCCTCCATGCCCATGTGCATGAGTAAAATGGGTAATTATGCACTTGTGAGGAACTTGATACTTGTTTAAAAGAATTAGTTTTACTTGGTGATGATGTGACATTTTATTTTTGTTTAAATTTTTATTTTGTTTTTAGGTTTTTACCATCAAAGATGAAATTTTTTGCATCTTTGTTTTGCAATAAAGATTTGGCTATTTGCGATTCCAGTCTCTCGACTATGAGATTTTTTAATGGTCTGGCACCTCTTTCGATTGAAAAAGCATCTTGAGCAATGATTTTTGGAGCATCTTTTGTAAATTCGATATTTAAGCCTTTTTCTTTAAATAAATTTTTATTTTTTATGAGCAATTTTTTGGCAATTGCAAAAATTTGTTCTTCGTTGAGTGGATGAAAGATTGTTGTGTATGAAAAACGGTTTAGAAATTCAGGTTTGAAATGTTTTGGCAGGATTTCTTCGTGTAGTTTTGTGCTTACTTCTTTGAATTCCAAGTTTTTTTTGAGCGAATCCCAAAGATATTCTGCGCCTGCGTTTGAGGTGGCTATAATTATTGTGTTGCGGAAGTCTATTGTCACGCCTTTGCCGTCTGTGAGGCGACCGTCATCAAGAAGTTGAAGAAACAGATGAAGAATATTAGGATGGGCTTTTTCAATCTCATCTAAAAGAATTAAGATATGAGCTTTATTTTTTACTGGCTCTGTAAGTGCACCAGGATTTTGTCCGTCACCTATCAATCTCTCTATTGCTTTTGTGTCTTGATATTCGGACATATCAAGGCGGAGCATATTTTTTTCTGATCCAAAATGAATACGAGCTACTGTTTTTGCAAGTTCGGTTTTACCTACGCCAGTTGGTCCAACAAAAAGAAATTTAGCAATTGGACTTTCGTAGTCATGCAAATCTAATCTTGCTCTTCTTAGCGCGTCAGATACTTTATTCACTGCATCATCTTGTGCAACTATTGTTTTGTGGATTTCTCCTTCCAGATTGCTTAATTTTTCTTTTTCATCTTCCTGAATATCTGTGATTTTTATACCAGTATTTTTTTCTAAAGTTTTTTTAATGTCTTCACTTGTTATATAGTTTTTATGTGTGTTGTTTGAAAAAGTTTCTTCGAGTAATTGAAGCGATTTTGCTGGATGAGAAACATTACTAGCGTGTTTTTTTGAAGCTTCTAAGAGAGTTGTGAAAACCCTATGTGTGCAAATTGTATTATGTTTTTTTTCTAAATTTAGTGCATGGTGATAGAGAATTTTTTTCAAATTTGCATCATTAGGCTCTTCTAAAAATATTTTTGTAAACCATCGGATATGACTAGGGTGGTTGTTTAAAAATCTACTATAATCACCACTTGTACTTGTGGCGATTAGGCGGA
Organism: Candidatus Altimarinota bacterium; assembly: GCA_963664295.1. Lineage (GTDB taxonomy): Bacteria > Patescibacteriota > Gracilibacteria > CAIRYL01. The sequence goes on along the minus strand of OY760935.1, from coordinate 849,813 downwards.
TTTGTTTGTTTTCTATGTATTTTGAAAGAATGTTTAATAATGAAATTGAAGCAAAATCGTCGCCACTAAGAGAAATAAGATTGTCTATTGTCAGAATTATATGTTTTGAGCTGGAAACTTCATCAAGTACGCCTATTAGGCTGGAGCTTGGATTATTTGATGAAAGAATTCTGCCTGAATCAAGCTCCACGACACGCATGTCATGGAGATAGTTTGGTACATGATCTACTGCCACCTCTTCGGCCAAGTGTTCTATTATTCTTGATTTTCCCACTCCTGATGGTCCTATTAAAAGACTTGCCCCGCCTTTGTATTTTAAAGTATCGATTATTTGTTGCCATTCTTTTGCTCTGCCTACTAATGGCGTGATGCTTGATGATGATCTATTGCGAGTTGTATCTCTTGTGTATTCGTTTACATTTCTGGTGAGTGCTGATGTTAGACCTTTGTCTATGCCGTATTTATTTTGAAAAAATGCATAACTAGCCCATTCTTGTTGAAATTTATAAAGATTAGTTCTTTGTGCATTTAAAACAAAAAATTCCCCTATTTCATGTTTTTTTAATTTAATGTTTTTCCAAAAAGGATCTTCTTTTTTTCTTAGTTGCCATAGTGCCTCAATAATATCACTCATATTTATATGAGTTTTGTTGTGATTATAGGCATTTTTAAGGGCATTTTTTAAGAGTGTGTCTTGATGATGATTAAATTCCAATAGGTTTATGTTTATGTTGTTTAGCTCTAGTTTTATTAAAATTCTTTCCCCTTTTGGGCTTTTTAAAATGTTTTGAACTTTTTCTTGTAAAGATTTTTTTTGCCTAAAAATAGTATTAATTTCTCGACTTGCGAAAGTTAATAAGTCCTTTGGCTCTTTTTTGGATAATTGTTTTTTTAGATTTGGCTTGGTTTTTTCTTTTAATAGGAAATAAATAGTTAAAGTAAAGATATAAATAATTACTGCTGTTGCATAATTTTGTGTGTAAATAAAATAAATTGGTAAAAATGGAGAAATTAAAAATCCTATTGCTAATATATAAATTGCTACAACAAAAATATTGGCGATTAAAAACAAAATTAAAAAGTGAAAAAATCTTACAAAAATTGAAATCAGTCTTTCGTAAAATTTTTCACCAGCACCATAAAGAGGCTCTAAGAGGTTTTTCCAAAGAATTCTAATAGAAAAACCATAGTAAGTAAGCTTAATTTGTTTATATAAAAATTGCCAAAAGTTTCTCACTCCGTGAGTGAACCACCAAATAAATACCTGATATAAGTGAGCAAAGTTTTTCATTAAGATTTATAGTTATATAACTATAACATTTTTTACTTTTTTTGTCCAGGTAAAAGTAAGATAAAAATTGAGTTTTTCTTTTTATGCTTTGGTTTGGTTTTTTTCTGCTTCTGTGGCTTTTTTTATGGCTTCTTGGTCACCAAGATAATAATGACTAATTGGCTTTAAATCATAGTCTAATTCATAAACCAATGGCACACCTGTTGGTATGTTTAATTTTGTTATTTCTTGGTCAGAAATATTGTCTAGATATTTTACTAAAGCTCGCAGAGAGTTTCCGTGTGCTACAATTATGATTTTTTTACCTTTTTTAAGCTGAGGCACAATTTCTTCGTGCCAATATGGCAAGAACCTTTCCACTGTGTCTTTTAGGCATTCTGATTTTGGTATGTCTTGGGGATTTATGTTTTTATAGCGTGGATCGTTTCCTGGGTATCTTTCATCAGTTTCCTCAAGTGGTGGAGGTGGTACATCATAACTTCTTCTCCAAATATGAACTTGTTCATCACCGTGTTTTTTTGCAGTTTCTACCTTACTTAAGCCCTGCAACGCGCCATAATGTCTTTCGTTTAATCTCCAAGATTTTTTGACAGTAAGCCAGCATTGATCCATTTTATCAAGAGCAATCCAGAGAGTTTTTATGCTTCTTTTTAAAAGAGAGGTATAAGCAATATCAAATTCAAAACCCTCTTTTTTTAGGGTTTTTCCCGCATTTTCAGCTTCTTGTACACCTTGTTCTGTTAAATCGACATCAGTCCAGCCTGTAAATAACTTTTTTTTGTTCCATGTGCTTTGTCCATGTCTTATTAAGACTATTTTAATCATTTTTTATAAAAAATATTCAATTAAATCCTAACATTTTTTTTGATTTTGGTCAGGTTTGAAAAAATTCAAATGCGCAGTGGTCAATTGCATCTTTGTGATAGCCTTTTTCTTTGATTTCTTGATCATATTTTTTCATAACCTCAAGTGCATGATTATAAGCTTTTTTATCTAGATGTTTTTTTGCAAGATTGTGGAGCTCTTCTGCTATTTTTGGAATTCCCATCTCAAAAGCAAGTGGCACATAAGCCTTAATTGTTTCACGAGAAATTCTGTTTTCCTGTTCTGCTGTTAATGCGTCTATTGTGCGTATATTATTTAATCTGTCCGCAACTTTGACCAGTGCAGATTTTGGATCTTTGATTGTCTCTAAAAACATATGATGAAGAGCTTTGCGTTCTTCTTCGCTATTATGCTCTAGTAATTGTATTTTGTGTGATTTTGATACTGTGTTTACTATTTTTGCCACATGAAAGCCGAATTCATGATGAATATCTTCAAAATTAACAGAAGTATCCTCGATTGTGTCATGCAAAAGGCTAGCTTCCGTAATTTCCGGAATTGCTTTTAGTTCCAATACTATTTTTGCAACTGCAATAGGGTGAACTATATACGGATCTCCATTAGCTCTTTTTTGGCTTTTGTGTGCGTTTTTTGCAAAATCAAGCGCTTTAATAACTTGCATTTTGTCGTGCGTTGAATAGTGCTTGAAAATAAAAATGTCTTTGAAGGGATTTTGCTCCATAAAATAACTTAATTTCTTCTAGAATAATTCAAAATAAATAATAAATACAATTTAAGATTAAAAAATTGTTGTAATTTTAAAAAAACATTAAAATAAGCTCAGGTTAATTTAATATTTCTATGAAACAATTTTTATTTTGGACACCAAGAGTAGCAATTATTATTTTTGCTCTTTTTTTGGAACTTTTTGCTTTTGATGAGCCAATTTTTTCAATTGGCTTTTTGATGCACTCTTTGCCGAGTTTGGTTATTTTATTAACCTTACTTATTGCTTGGAAATGGGAGAGATTTGGAGCTTGTTTATATATATTTTTGGGAATTTTTTCAGTGTTCTTTTTTGATCAAGATGACTGGCTTGGGGTTTTAATTGTGAATATTCCTCCTTTTATTGTTGGGGGTCTTTTTTGGCTTAGTTATAGGTTTAGTCAGAAATAATGAAAAAACATGTAGTTTATCTTGATATAAAAGCGCAGGAGTATGAAAAAATTATAAATAAAGAAAAAAATATGATTATTCGAGGGGCAACAGGTAGAAAATTGCCGTATGGTCGTGTTGATGTTGGCGATTTGCTTTATTTTATTAGAAATAACGGTGAGGGGATAATTTCTTTGCAGGCTTTTGTGAAAAATGTTTTTAATTCTGAAAAAATGGACAAAGAAGAGTCAGTTGCCTTAGTAGAAAAAAATCAGGATAAATTAAATTTTACTGATGTGCAGAAAAAAAGATGAGTAGGAAAACGATACTTGGTTTTGGTTGAAATTAAAAAAGCTGAAGAAATTAGTCCTTTTGAGTTTGATAAAAGTGTTTATTCAAATATGGACGATTGGATTATGTTGGAGGAATAAAAAATATTAGTTTAGAATTAGGAATTGATAATTTAAAAAACTAGCAAATAAAATCCAGATTAAGTAAGGAATAAGTAAAAAAGAGGCATGTTTATTTATTCTAAAGAAAAAATAAATTGTGAAAATTACCAATATATCAAGAATTATAATAATAATTAAAGCAATTAAAATTTTATGAAAACCAAAAAAAGCAGGAGACCAAATTGCATTAAAAATTAATTGAATTATAAAAAAATAAATAGCAATTTTTTTTGGTTTTTTATTTTTCCAGACTAAATAAAAAGCAAAACCCATCATTAAATATAATATTGTCCAGACAGGAGCAAAAACCCAATTGGGTGGAGCTAATTCAGGTTTGTTTAAAAGAATGTACCAAGTGTCAATTGATGGATTTGTAAATATTTGTCCAAAAAAACTGACCAAGAAAGGCAAAATAAGAGCAATTATTAATTTTTGATAATTTTTCATTTATAAGCTTGTGAAATTATTTTTATTATATAAGGAATAAAAATAATAGCGAGCTAAGCTTTATTTGAGTTAAGCAAGAAAATGGAGACTTGTGAGAGCGACGCAAGCCCCCGATAAATCGTGCCATATTTACTCTAGCTTGCTCCGTTCTGGATCGTAATTTTTGCTAAGCGAATGGTAATATAGGATTGCCAAATTACTTTTTGGCATAGGAAGAGGTTTTATTTACCCTTTACCAAAGATATGCAAATTGTAATCTAATAAAAATTGCATAATTTTTTATAACTTTCTAAAATGGCAATACTTAATAATTTAACTTTAAACACATGGAAAATGAAGAAAAAATAAATTCTATGCCAAGAATTGGAGATAAGGCACCAGAATTTAAAGCCGTTACAACTCAGGGAGACATAAATTTCCCGAAAGACTATGAGGGGAATTGGGTAATACTTTTTAGTCATCCAGCTGATTTTACTCCTGTATGTACTTCAGAATTTATTACTTTCGCAAGCATGGAAGAAAAATTTGCTGAAGCTAATTGCAAACTTGTTGGTCTTTCTGTTGACGGTTTGTATAGTCATATCGCGTGGCTAAGAACAATAAAAGATAAAATTGAATATAAAGGAATGAAAAATGTTGAGGTTAAATTTCCGTTAATTGAGGATATTACAATGAATGTTGCAAAAAAATACGGAATGATTCAGCCTGGAGAAAGTAATACAAAAGCGGTTCGCGCTGTATTTTATATTGACCCCAAAGGAGTTATCAGAACAATTTTATATTATCCACTAAGTACTGGTCGAAATTTTGATGAACTTTATAGAACATTGATCGCTTTGAAAACTGCAGATGAATTTGGTATTGCAACTCCAGCTGATTGGAGACCAGGTGATGATGTGATTATTTCACCAGCTGGGTCATGTAATACAGCAAAAGACCGAATGGAAGGGAAAGAAGAAGGATTGGAATGTAAGGATTGGTTTTTTTGCACCAAGAAAATAGATAAAGATACAATTCTTAATAAAGTATTAAAAAAAGGTGAGTAGGATTGTAATTTTTGAAAGCCCCTTTCTTTTTATGATAGGGGTTTTTGTTTTATATAAAAATATTTATTTAGAAATTTTATAATCGTGCCATATTTACTCTAGCTTGCTCCACTCTGGGTCATAATTTTTGCTAAAAAAATAGCGAACATAATTCGCCAAAGGCGAATGAAGTGAGCGAGAGGGGGGAGTCTCAGTGGCTTTGCCACTGAGGGGGGCGACGCAAGCCCTCGATAAAAATGGTGCCACGGGGGAGATTTGAACTCCCGACCTCAGGGTTATGAATCCTGCGCTCTTACCAACTGAGCTACCGTGACACGATGAAAAACGCCTAAAAAGTTTAGTTTTTTAGTGCTTAAAAGTCAAATTATTTTGAGCGGTAAATAATAGAATTTTTTCCGCCTATTTTATTACGAATTTTTTCTACAGTTTTCATTATTTCCTCTGGAGTAAGCTCTTGCACAGCTTCTTTTATTGCTTTTTGTAATTCAGTAAATTCTTTTGCTTCATGTTCAGGATTGTTTAATGTTTGTTGAGCTGTTTCATGCAATCTGTGTAACACGCGTGCTTTGGCACGAATAGTATTTTCTGTTTTTGCGCCAGAGCTTTGTCCGCTTATTGGCTCGGTGCGCATTGCCGTAGCAAATTCAGAGCTAAAAATATGCGCAATTATTGTTAAGTGATTTTTTACTAACACCAATTCAGGCTTTTTCTTTGCTTCTGGTATATTTTCTTGGGGAGTTTTCATGATAATAAAAATTGGTGTCTAATTTTGCCACATTAAATAATAGGAGGCAAGTGTCTTTTGTGATTTGAGTTTTGATACAAAGAAAATACCTTTTTTTCAGCTTTTGTTTGCGGTTTGAATTTATTATTAGTTTCTATTTTTTGAAGAATTTTATCTATTTCTGCATAATTTACCCCAATTTCATCTTCGTCATAATGGTTTTCAAATAACTCTGCGCTTGGTTTTTTGGTATAAAAAGTTTCTGGTAGGCCAAGTTTTTTTGCGAGTTCAAAAACTTCGGTTTTCCAAAGGGAGCCGAGGAGTTCCACATCTGCTCCGCCATCACCATATTTTGTAAAATAGCCAATTAAAATTTCGGTTTTATTACAAGTGCCAATGACTAGGCCGTTTTTTTCATTCGCCAGAGCATAAAGCAAGACCATGCGCACACGTGCCATAAGATTTGCTCTGGTAAAATCTTTTTTTGCAAAATTGAGATCAAAAAATTGTTTAGTAAAAGGAGAAATTTCTATTTTTTGATATTCAACTTCAAGAGATTTAACAAGACTTTCTGCATCTTGGAGATTTTTTTTGCTAGAAAAATCTTTGTGTGGCATTAGTAGAGCAATTACATTTTTTGCTCCCAATGCACGCACAGAAAGAGCAAGTGAGCAAGCGGAGTCTATTCCTCCGGAAACACCAATAATTGCTTTTTTTGCTCCAGTTTTTTGGAAAAAATTCTGGAAGTTTTTTGTTAATTCTATGATTTTTTTTCTCATTTTAATTGAGAAACAAAAGAAGGTGGTTCAAGTAAAAGATCAGCAAGAACCATAGCACACATTGCTTCGGCAACTGGGATTAGGCGTGGAATAATTACAGGGTCATGGCGACCTTTTATTTCAATATCAACTTTTTTACCCTTGTTGTTTAGTGCTTGTTGTTTTTGGGCAATGCTAGGAGTTGGCTTAACTGCAATAGCAATGGAAATATTGTTTCCAGTAGATATTCCTCCTGAAATACCTTCTTTTTCTAGATTTTGTTCACTGCCTTTCATGTCTGCAACACACAAGCCAGAGCCAAATTCAAAACTGCGTACAGCACCAATTGATAAAAGTGCTTCAGCAAGTCGTGCTTGCAGTTTCTCGAAAACAGGTTCACCTAAATATTTTGGAGGATTGATAATTTCAATACGCACAATGCCACCAAGAGAATCTTTTTCTTTCTGTGCTTGCTTAATTGCTTCCATCATTTCTTTGGCTTTGTTTTTATCTGCGCAACGCAAAGGGTTTTTTTCAATTTCTTTAATATTAAATTTTTCTGCAAAAATATTTCCAACAACTTCTGTGTGAGCAATTATTTTTGTTTTGCCTAAGAGTTTTTTTGCAATTGCTCCGCCAATAACGCGTCCAATTGTTTCGCGCCCGCTACTTCTTCCGCCTCCACGATAATCCCTGTGTCCATATTTTTCTTCCCATATTTGATCTGCGTGGCCTGGACGAAAAATATTTTTTAATTTTTTATAATCTTTGCTTTTTGCATCTTTGTTGCGAACTATTATCGCTATTGGTGTGCCTAAGGTTTTATCTTCAAAAATTCCACTAAGAATTTCTGCTTGGTCTTTTTCTTTGCGAGGGGTGGTTATTTTGCTTTGACCTGGTTTTCTGCGATCAAGCTCTTTTTGGATATCAGTTAATTTTAATTTTAATCCCGCAGGACAACCATCTATCACAGCGCCAAGGGCTGTGCCATGGGATTCACCAAAACTTGTGACCCGAAAATTTTTCCCAAATGTATTCATGGGTTTATTTTAGCGGGTTTTATCTAAGAGGGGAAGTAGTGTTTTAATTGGGTTTATTTGTTTTTATTTTTATATTTCTAATACCTAAAAATAATAATATTAAAATAAATATTTTTACAATATAGTGTCCACTTGGATCTATGAAATCTTTTGTCATTGGAGTTATCTTGCCAACAAGTAAGTGGGTTGTAATACCAATAGGTAAGGTTAGGTATAGCCAATTATGTTTTGGTATATCAAGTTTGAATAATTTAAGAAATATTTTTGATAACAATGGAGCAAGGAGGTACATACCTAAAAATGCTGCTATAAAATCAAAAATAGCATATTCGAAGATGCGAAATTGCCTAAGAAATTCTATTGGTACCATTGGTGTTGGGATTATATATCTTGAAAATTAGTTGCTTGTTGGCAATTTTTTTGTGCTGTCAAAGTTAACAAAAAGCACAGTAGACACAACAACAAAATAGGCAGTCATCAAGGCGTTAAAGGTGCTTATGATGATTACAGGTATAATCATGCTATTAGTGATTTGCAAAAAAACATATATTATTATTCCTTCGCCAATGCCAATACCTATGCCAGCCAATATTCCTACAATGGTAATTACTACGAGATAGCCAAGAAGCTTCCACCATCTTCCTTGCACAATGCTTTTGCTATAACCCAAAGCCTTCATCATGCGCATGTCTTTTAGGGCCACAATTGGCAAAACAAATGCCCAATAGATAGAAAAAATTATCCCAGGAACAATTAGTAGTATAAAAAGTATTACCAAAAGTATTCCCATTAATATATTTGTTGTGATTGCTGGTAGCCACTTAGAAATAGCAAATTCAATAGATTCTGTAAAATTTGTGGATTTATTGTCTATTGTTTGCTTGGCAACATATATAACCGCCAAGCTTGCAACAAGTGCAATTATGCCAATTATAAAATTTAGTGTTAACTCTCTTACAAGATTTTCTTCGTTTGTTTTTAGTGCAATTCTATAACTTAAAATGCTTAGAGGTATGTATATGCTTAAAAATAAGCTCGCAATTAATTTGAAATTTTTTGTAAAAATTTCCCAGGAAAAACTAAGAATTTCTCCAATAGTAAAGTTTTTTTTGTAAACTTCTGAGTTCATAGGTTTTTTAATTAAATATTTTTTTAAAAATCTTACTTATGAAAAGTATTATATTTACTATAAGCTTAAGACATAGTCCAAATGTAATACCTATGAAGGCGCCTATCATGCCGATAGTAAGAAATTGTCTTGCAAGAATTGAATCATCAAAACGGTGGCGTTCCCATAAAATGCTAAATATTTTATCCGCAGTTTCGCCAGGAAGAAAATAAAAACTGGCAGTTAATAAAAAAATAGTAGTAACAGCAATTGCTCCATAGATAGAAAATTTAGAAATTAATTGTCTTCCTATCCATCGAAATGGTTTTGTGTTGAATATGGCTCCAATAATGACACCAACAAAAAACCATTGTGCCAAAATTAAAGGAATTGCAAGTAAGCCAATTAGAGGTATGAAAATGATTAACGAGGTAGGGAGACTGCTAAAAAATATAATCCAGACAAATCCACAGCCCATATCGCTACATTTGTCATGCTCAAAAACATAAGCAATCAATAAAAATAATATATAAAATGTTGTCATAAATACTCCTGATTTTAACCATCGCCTCTCTATTGTTAATGAATAACCCATAATATTCATACAAATAAACATTAAAAAAAGAGGTATTATGGTTTTTGGATAAAAAGACCATGTGCTTGTGCTTAGGTCAAAAAGGCCCACGGTTGGTTCAAAATGAAAATATATGGCTATTAACAATACTAATAATATAGAAATAGCATTAGTTTTTGACCAAAAAAGAGATGTGATTTGTTTTTTTGTAATATTCATATGGGTTTTGATGATTAAATTTATTAAATATTTTTTAATAGAGTATTTAGGTCTAAGTCTAAATCTTCAAAACGATTTTTTAATATTGCTCTAGAATCATTAATGCCCATGTTTCGCCAGACTATTTTTATTAGTGGGGCTTTCAAGACAGATATTGAACCAGTAACCAAACGGTGTAATACAATTCTTTGTCAGGTTATCAAGGATTTGAAAGAATATCTCGCTCAAAATTCGGATTCCTTTGAATACATATCTAATCTTCCTCAACACAAATAGCTTTATTTTTTATCTGAATAATTGTCTTAATTAGCAAGAAGGCAACAATTACGGACAAAATAAAATATAGTCCGATAAAAACAAACTTGAATGCTAATAAATTAGTTTCTTTGAACATTAAAAAACTTGCAATAGTAATAGCTGCGACAGGAAAAGAATACGCCCACCAGGAAAGATAAAATTTAATTTTGTAAAACAACCTCCACTGAAAAAATAATAAAATCACTAAAAATAAGGCAAAATAGTATAAAATTCTGCTAAATTCATTAATATTTTCGGTTAATTTAACGTATGAAATAAAGCCAACAGCAGGTGGTGCTATCAAAATAAATAATGTTGGCAATAATTTTTGTGGTAAAGGATTATGAAAAATAATCCGATTAAAAAATACTATCAGTAAAATAATCCAAAAAAGTAGACCTATACTATAGAAAAACCAGGAAATTTCTGGTGAAGCATGAGCAGATCCTGCTACAGGGACAAGGATATTTCCTACAGCGGGAATAAACCACGCAGGATTCATATGTGTAATTTCAAATTTTGAATGTTGAATCCAAACAGAAACGATCTTTAAAGTAAAAAGAAAGTGGGATATTGTTCCCGCCATCCAAAAATATTTTGAGAGCACTAAGTTTACATCCAACAAAGCGATACTTATTAATAGTATAGAAATTGAAAAAGTCGGAAAAAAATTGATTTTTATAGGACTATCAAATTCTTCTTTAACTTTGTTTGCAAAATTTAAAATTTTATAGCTATATAATGCACTTAACAATACAAAAAGCAGAATTGTAAAGGTCAAAATAACCGAACTTAAAATAGTGTTATGTAAAAACAGATGTTCAAACTTTTGACTGGCAATAGTAAAACCTGCTAATCCCAAAATTATTGAAAAGAATGAGATCGGAAAATATTTCAGTCTGCATGGATTTTTTTCAGAGATGGTCATTTAATTTAAATTATTACTTTTTTGTCATGACATTAATGGTGGAGCATATCGGACTTGAACCGATGACCTCTTGCATGCCATGCAAGCGCTCTAGCCAGCTGAGCTAATGCCCCAAAAGACCTGCCAATTTTGCCTTTATTGTGCAAAAAAATCAAGGTTTTTGATAAAAAGGCTGACATTTAACAGAGAGTTCTTTAAAATAAAAAAGCTTTTTTATAATAGAGTGAAAAAATTACCAGAAATTGCAAATAATTTGCGTGCTGATATTATTAAAATGCTTTATGCTTCGGGGAGTGGTCATCCTGGACCTTCTCTTTCTTGTATTGATATTTTGACCACGCTTTATTTTGGGGGGTTTGTTAGTTTTGATGAAAAAAATCCAAAATGGGATAAGCGTGATTATTTTGTTTTATCTAAGGGTCATGCGGCGCCTGCGCTTTATGCTGTTTTGGCCGAGGCTGGATTTTTTGAAAAAGATAATTTATTTGAATTGAGGCAGGTTAATGCTCTTTTGCAAGGTCATCCAACGAATCATATTCCTGGGGTTGAAGTTTGTTCTGGCTCTTTGGGACAGGGACTTTCTGTTGCAAAGGGGATTGCAATGGGCTTGAAAATTGACAATAAGCCGAATAAGGTTTTTTCGCTTCATGGTGATGGCGAGCTTCAAGAGGGGCAAATTTGGGAGGCTGTTATGAGCTCAGCACAGGAAAAATTGGGTAATTTAGTGGCGATTGTGGATAAAAATGGCTTGCAGATTGATGGTGCTACTGATGAGGTTTGTGGGCTTGGTGATGTTGCGAAGAAATTTTCTGCTTGTGGTTGGGAGGTTTTGGAGTGCATGGGTCATGATTTTGATCAAATTGAAGACACACTTAAAAAAGCGATTGAAGTAAGAGACAAGCCTGTTGCGATTATTGCTCACACAACTAAGGGGAAGGGTGTTAGTTATATGGAAAATCAGGTTGGTTGGCACGGAAAAGCGCCAAATGAAGAAGAGTTTGCTCAGGCTATGAAAGAATTGGAGGCTGTTTAATTTCGGAATGTGATTATGTCTTCTATGCCTTCTTCGATCATAGCTCCTACATCGAACTTAAATTCATCGTCTTTTTCTAATTCTGCAATATCTTGGAAGAAAAGCTTAACTTTGACGAGTTTGCTTTTTATTCCTTGTGCATAGGATATTGTTAGAATTATCATCTGACCTTCTGTTGTCACTTCTTTGACATCTATTGATTTATTGCCTACTAATTCTCGTAAATGCTTTATAAAATTACTAAAAAGTTTTTTTAGTGGTTGTTTTTCTAACATTAGCTCTGTGCCTTTTTGGCTTAACTTTAATTCTTTAGATGTTAATAGATTTTTTGTGACTGCCATTACTTGCTCAATCACTTCGCTGGCAAATGTTCTGGTGTTATCGGCTGTAAATGGTGCACCGTCAAAGTCTTCTTTGCGAAAAAGTCCACCATGTGCTTTTAGGCTTAGTGATTCTCCTGCTTGCATATTCATTATTTTTTCCATGATTAGCTGAGCCCTTTTGTCTATTCCTCTTGCTATTGAACCACCAAGTAGTATGTCGCAATTTTTTCCATTTGGTCCTTTTACGGATTTTTCATAGCCATTTACCGGTGTTAATCCTGGTAATATTTCTGTAGTTTCTTGATTTGTAGTATTGATTATTAAGGGCGTTTCTCCTTTGTTGTCCATTTTTGCTTGTAGACATAAATGTCCATCTTCTGAGACAAATACTGGATCATTAGCACGCATAAAAATCATATTTTCTGGATTTATTTGTATTCCACCTTGCCTATTAAATGCTCCTCGACTATTTGGAAGAACTAGTGCGGGTTTTATTTTACGAGGCATTGGCTTTTGTGTTGTTTCTTGTTGTTCTGGCACATAAATTCTTTTTTCTGCTCCTGTATTATTCATAATAATGGTATATAAAAATAAAAAAGGAGCACATTATAAGCTAATTACTACTTATGTCAACAGCTTTGTTTAATAATTTGGCTTTTTGAACTTTTTTTGAGAGAATTGAGGTGAATTTTTTTTGAAAAAATGAGCTTAGATATGCTGAAAGATTTTTTAAATTATGAATTTTGGAACAATAGCTTAGATAAATGGCTTATTGCTGTTTTGTTTTTTATTATTTTTTCTTTTGTTATTCCTTTTGCAAAGAAAAGTGCTGTTAAAACTATTAAAAAAATAAGCAAAAAGACAAAAAGTACTATTGATGATTTATTAGTTGATATTGTTAAAGATATTAATGGTTTATTTGTATTTGCTGTTTCTCTTTATTTATCTACGCAATTTGTTTATTTGCCTTTTACTGTTGAGCATTGGCTGAAGTTTTTTGTTTTTGTGGTTGTTATTTTTGAAATTGTTAAGGCTGTAAACAAGATCATCACTTATGGTGTTGGGCAGGTTGCTGAAAAAAATCAAGATAGTGCGAGTGCGATTGATTTTGCTGGTCGTTTATTGAAAATTGTTATTTGGGTTTTAGCTGGTTTGTTTTTGATGCAGAACCTAGGAGTTAATGTTTCTTCTTTGATTGCTGGTTTAGGTATTGGTGGTATTGCTGTTGCTCTTGCTTTGCAAACTGTTTTGGGAGATATGTTTTCTTCTTTTTCGATTTTTTTAGATAAGCCTTTTAAAGCAGGTGACTATATTAGCTTTGATGGAATTAAAGGTACTGTGAAAAAAATTGGCATTAAAACTACTCGTATTGAATCTTTGACTGGTGAGGAGATTATTGTTGCTAATCAAGACTTAACTGCTTCTCGTATTCAAAATTATCGTAAGATGAAAAAAAGGCGTGGTGATTTTGTGATTGGTGTTGAGTATTCTACTTCTGCTGATAAGTTGAAAAAAATTAAAGCTTTAGTGACTAATGCTGGTAAAAAAATTGAGAATTTGGAAATAGATAGAGTTGCTTTTAAAGAATTTGGTGATTTTTCGCTGAATTTTGAGGTGGTGTTTTTTGTTTTATCTAAAGAATATAAAATTTTCTGTGAAAAAAGAGAGGAATTGAATTTTGCTATTCATGACTCCTTTGAAAAAGAGAAAATTATTTTTGCTTTCCCAACTCAAACTGTTTTTGTTGAAAAAAATTAATTTTCTATAAAATGTGCGCCTAGGGATTTTTTTCTTGCGTGGGCGGATTTTGCGACTTGAATTGCTGTTGTTAACAAGTTTTTTGTCTCTGTGCCTTTTGCTTTAAGGTGGTTTAGTTTTTTTATTGCTTCTTTTAATCCTTTTTCTGTGCGAATTAGGCCAATTTTTTCCCACATTATTTCTTGTAGTTTTTTGCGAGTTTTTTTGTCAGAGTCTTTTTCTGGAATAAATTCTTTAATTTCAAAAATAGGGAAATTGGTAATTGGTGGAGATTTTTTAAGGTTATCAAAAATAGCTTGAGCAAAAACAACTGCCTCTAAGAGGGAGTTTGAAGCAAGGCGATTTGCTCCATGTACTCCTGTGCAGGCTACTTCGCCTAAGGCAAAAAGATTTTTTATTGAAGTTTCGCCATTGGTGTCAACAAGCACGCCTCCGCACATAAAATGACCAGCAGGTGTTATTGGTACTAGGTTTTTTGAGAGGTCGTAGCCTGCTGTAAGCAGATTTTCAAAAATATTAGGAAATTTTTTAGCAAGTTCTTCTCTTTTTTCATGACGAAAATCCAGAAAAGCTTTTTTTTGTCGAAAAATTGCTCGGGCAACTTTATCTCTTGGTGCCAGTTCGTCTGTAAAACGCTCCTCTTTTTCATTTACAAGATAGGCGCCATCACCGCGCAGGGCTTCGGAGAGCAAAAAAAGTGGATCGCGTGGATAGTCAAAAGCAGTAGGGTGAAATTGCACAAATTCGAGATCTTTTGTTTTTGCGCCTGCTCTAATTGCCATGGCTATACCATCGCCTGTTGCCACTGAAGGATTAGTGGTTTTTTTATATATTTGCCCACAGCCACCAGTAGAAAGAATTATTTTTTGTGCATAAAAATTATTTGATTTTTCACCATCAAACCAGGAAACGCCATAAGCGGTTTTATTTTTTACCAACAAATCTGTTGTGAATGCATTTTCGATTATTTTTATTTTTTTATTTTTTTTCACTTGTTCAGTGAGAATTTCCTGTACTGCTCTGCCGGTTTCATCAGCAACATGGGAAATTCGAGGAAGAGAGTGTCCTCCTTCTTTGTGTAAAGAAAAGTCAAATTTAACTCCATATTTTTCTAATTTTTTTAAGGCAGAGGGGGCGTTTTTGACTAAAAATTGCACAGCCTTTTTGTCGTTATGATTACTGCCTGCCTTAATTGTGTCTTCGAAATGCTGTTCAAAAGTGTCTTTTGAAGTATCTCGAACACCGGCAATGCCACCTTGGGCAAGTCCGGTTGAGCCTGCGGAAATGTCTTTTTTTGTTAATATTACTACTTCGCCAATTTGTGATAGCTCTAGCGCTAGTGCTAATCCTGCTATACCACTGCCGATAATCAAAAAATCAGTTTTTTGCATAAGTTGTGCTTTTATGGCGCCCGCGGAGGGACTTGAACCCCCAACCAACCGGTTCGAAGCCGGGTACTCTATCCAATTGAGCTACGCGGGCGTATTTAAAGAACAAAAGCTAATTGATTATTACAAAAAAAAACCTCTATTGCTAGAGGCTTTTGTGAGCTTGATTTATTTTTTTTGCCAAGCAACTAATATTGGAGTGGCAAGGAAAATAGAAGAATAAGTTCCAATCAAAATACCAACCACTAAGGCAAGTATGAAATAAAATAAAGTGCTACTTCCAAGAACAAGCAAAGCAACAAGAACAAATAAAGTTGAAATAGAAGTATTGATTGATCTTGTCATTGTTTGCCAGAGTGCTTTTTCTGCTACATCAGGGAATTTTTTAAGAGATTTTTCTTGTTTTAAATTTTCCCTAAGCCTGTCAAAAACAACAATAGTATCATGAACAGAAAAGCCCATAACAGTAAGCAAAGCTGTGATGAATAAGGCATCAATTTCTACGCCAGCGATAAAACCAAGTAAAGCAAAGACGCCAGTTGTGATAATTACATCATGTGCAAGAGCAATAATTGCAGAGATGCCGAATTTCCAAGGAGAAATATGACTAGGCATTTTGCGGAAAGAAAGAGCAATAAAAGCAACAATGGTTAAAAGTGCAATGCCAAGTGCCCAGTAAGCTCTTTTTTTGAAAACATCTCCCACTCTAGGGCCAACTGATTGACTTCTATTAACTGTATAGTTGTAGCTTTTTTCTTTTAATGATCCCAAAAATGCTTCTTGTTCTTCGTTTGTAATTTCGCGAGAGCGAATAATAACACCATCTTCCGTGGAAGTTATTTGTTGACCTTTGTCTTCTCCAACAGTATTAGCAAAAATATTTTCTATTTCACTTGCTTCAACTGATTTTCCAAAAGAAATATCAATTAAAGTGCCACCGCTGAAGTCAATTCCCCACTTTAAGCCACCGCTAAAAATAAGAATTAAACTAGCGAGAACTAAAACAGCTGAGAAGGAAAACCACCAAACTTTGTTTTTTATAATATTAAATTTCATGTTAAGTAAAGATTACTGAAAGATTTTCGCTTATTTTTGCGATATTTTCAAGAGAAAAACTAAAAATATCTAATTGGTTTTTTTAGCTTTAAAAAAGACATGAAAATATAAGGAATAAAATCTAGAATAGTGTGCAAAATAAGTCCGATTAGTTTGGTTTTTTTGTGATTTACAAAATCACGATGGCAAATCACAACATCGCCAAAGTCAATAGCATGGACATGGCGAAGAAAATGTTTACTTCTGTATTCGACTTCTTTGAAAAATAAATTTTTGTGCTTTTCGAACAAGCCTTGTACTTCTTTAAATTTATTTTTTGGTATAACAATAAATTCATGCCAGCAAAATTTTTTGCGTAAACAATTTTTACTAATAAATTCCCAAATTTCTTTGTGATTTTCTATGATTAAGTCTGTTTTTTTCATTTTACTACTAGATTTACGAGCTTGCCCGGCACGAAAATTTCTTTGATTATCTCTTTTTCTTCTAGCCATTTTTGAACTTTTGGATCTGATTTTGCTGTATTGATTGCGTCCTCTTTGTTTATGTCTGCTGACACTTTTACAGTTGCCCTTAGTTTCCCATTAATTTGTATAGGCATTTCCATTTCCGCATCTTTTGTTAAATCTTCGTCCCAAGTTGGCCATGGTTCATAGGCTATTGTTTTATTATATCCCAAAACTGTGCTCCAAATTTCTTCGCCAAGATGAGGAGCAAAAGTTGAAAGTAGTTTGATGAATTTTTCCATAGTTTTTTTAGGTAGTTTTTCCCACTTGCTAGCCTCGTTTGTAAAAATCATCATCTGCGAAATTGCTGTATTGAATTTAAAATTTTCAATATCTAGGGTGACCTTTTTAACTGTTTTATGAATTAGGGTTCTTATTTCTTGTTTCATGCCTGTTTCACAAGTTCCATCAGGACGAATTTCGTCAAATGGTTTTTGGAAAAGTATCCAAACTCTTTGTAGAAATTTATAAATACCTTCTACACTAGAAGTGCTCCAAGCTTTTGCTTGCTCAAAAGGACCCATAAACATTTCATAAACTCGGAGTGTATCTGCTCCATATTTTTCAATAATTTCATCAGGATTTACAACATTGCCAAGAGATTTGCTCATTTTTTGTCCATCTTCTGCTAGTATCATTCCTTGATTTCTTAATGCTTTGAATGGTTCTCTTGTGTGTACTTCATTTAAATCAAATAATAATTTGTGCCAAAAGCGAGAATAAAGAAGATGGAGCACGGCATGTTCTGCGCCACCTACATATAAATCTACAGGGCCCCAGAAATTTTCATTTTTTTGTGAGCAAAAAGCCTGGTCATTTTTTGCATCCATAAAGCGAAGCCAATACCAACTCGAACCAGCCCATTGTGGCATTGTGTTGGTTTCTCTTTTTGCATTCCCTCCGCATTCCGGGCAAGTAGTGTTTACCCAGTTTGTTATGTTTACAAGTGGGCTTTCGCCAGTACCGGAAGGCTCATATTGTTCTACCTCTGGTAGTTCGAGTGGTAATTCTTTTTCTGGCATGGCAACTGTGCCACATTTTTCACAATGAATTACTGGGATTGGCTCTCCCCAGTATCTTTGACGAGAAAAAATCCAGTCACGGATTTTGTAATTTATTGTTTTTTTGCCTAGTTTTTTTTCTTCTAACCAGTTGATTATTTTTTCTTTTGCTTCTTCTGTGCTGAGTTCGTTAAGAAAACCAGAGTTTATTGCTGTGCCATTTCCTGCAAAACATTCTTCCTCATTTCCTGCAGGCGCTTTAACAACTTCAATTACTGGTAAATCAAATTTTTGTGCAAATTCAAAGTCCCGTTCATCATGGGCAGGTACTGCCATAATTGCTCCTGTTCCATAGCTCATGAGTACATAATCTGCAATCCAAACAGGTATTTTTTCATTATTAACAGGATTGACAGCATAAGCGCCGGTAAAGACACCGGTTTTATCTTTATTTAGCTCTGTTCGTTCCATGTCGGATTTGTGTTGAGCTTCTTTGATATATTTTTCCACTTCTTCTTTTTGCTCAGGAGTGGTGATTTTTTCAACTAATGGGTGTTCAGGAGAAAGCACAAAATAAGTAGCACCAAAAAGAGTATCCGGACGAGTTGTGAACACAGTCACTTTTTCATTATTTATTTCAAAATCAACTTCTGCTCCTTGTGATTTTCCAATCCAGTTTTTTTGCATAATGCTGATTTTGTCTGGCCAATCAAGAATATTTTCTGAGGCTTTGTCTAAATAAGGTAATAATTCTGGCAGATCTAAATCCATTAAATGTTCACGACCTGGAAGAAGATTAAATTCTGCATTGGTGCTTTCTGCAATGCTATCAAAGTCAGTTTTGGGGATAAATTGATCATTATCACTGCCAATTAAAATTATTTTATTTGTTATATTTTTGATTTTTTCAAAATCCAGTTCAGTATCAAAAAAATTGCCAATTTGACTTATCCCACAGTCGTTTTTTGCAGGAGCTATTAATATTGCCTGGTCGATTTGTCTGCCTGTTTCGGAAAGCCAACGGAGAATGAAGCTACCACCAAGTGAGTGTCCGATTAAAATTGTTTTTTCATCAATTTTATCTCCGTAGTTTTTTTCAAAATATTTTTTCCATTCTTCGTAATTTGGATTTTCTGTGTTTGGAAAATCTGGTGCGTATGTTTCGAAACCTCTTTTTTCCAGTTCTTTTTTTGTCCATGGAAAAAAATTAGAACCAGAGTCAGCACCATAGCCATGCAAAACAAAAGCAGTGGCAGGATTAAGATCATTTAATAATCTTTCTGCATATTTTGTAATTCTAAGTATCCATTGGCGGATATTTTTTCTTTCTACTGGTGTGTGGCAACGTTCACATTTTCCATCAACAACTTCTTCGTTTGCTAGGCCTGTTTTACAGCTTGGGCAAAAATTGATTGGCGCTTTTTCTTCGTAGGCAAGTCTGTATTTGCTTAAAATTTCATTGCGCTCTTTTTGGCTAAGTCCATCGAATTTTCCTTCTTGTTCCAGTTTTTTTTCTAATTCTGTGATTGGCTTTGCTTTGTTTGCTTCTTTATCAAAATAAGAATTAAAAAATTGCAGGAAGATCCACTGAGTCCACTTGAAATAAGCAGGGTCAGTGGAGTCGATTTCACGATCCCAATCATAAGAAAAACCAATTGATCTAATTTGTTTGCGAAAAACATTGATATTGTTTTCTGTTGATATTCTTGGGTGAATACCTGTTTTTATTGCGTGGTTTTCCGCAGGCAAACCAAAAGCGTCCCAGCCCATTGGGTGTAAAACCTCAAAATCTTTCATGCGTTTATAGCGACAGATTATATCACTAGCTGTGTAGCCTTCTGGGTGACCAACATGAAGACCAGCTCCAGATGGATATGGAAACATATCCAAAGCATAAAATTTTTCTTTTTGTGTATCTTCACTTGCTTTAAAAGTTTTATTTTCTTCCCAAAATTTTTGCCATTTTTTCTCAATTTCTAAATGATTGTATTTTTCTGCCATTATAATTTAAAAATCTTGGCACATTCTGCCACAAAAAAGGGCTTTGCTCAACTTTAAACATTGATTTTTTGATAAAAATATGAGATAATAGATTGAATAATGATAAAACAATGGAAATAAATACAGAACAAAGAAAGGATATAGAGCAAAATAAAGATGTTGCAGCAGCAAGCTGGACGCTTGTGCTTGCGCCTTTGATTTTGTATTTTCGAAAAGACTCAGAATTTATTCAGTTTCACGCAAAGCAGGCAACAATTTTGTTTTTAATTGCTGTTTTAATTGCGCTTTTGCCATGGGATTTGGATAAATTGAATGTAATTACTGTCTTAGTGGCAGTTGCTGGTTTTATTAACGCAAATAATGGACTTTTTTGGAGAGTGCCGATTATTTCGGATTGGGCAGACAAAGGACTTGATCCGATGAAAATTGTAAATTGGATTAAAAAAATATCTTTAAAAATTTTTGATGTTTTGAGGAGAGTCTTTGTTGCAGGATCAAAAAAAGTCACAAGAAAAAAACCAGAAAACAAAGAAGAAGTGCACAGCAAAGTAAATAATTTAAATACTCAAGTTGTTTTCCTAGAGAGCGAGTTGATTAAAGAAAAATATTTACAAGGAAAGAAAATTAGCGAAGCAAATCCAGAAATTAGAAAATTAGAAAATTTATTTATAGAAAATAAATTTGTTAGCGATGAGCAGGAAAAATATTTTTTCTTTGAAAAAGATGAGCAAAAAGCATTTTTGGGAAATATTAGCGAAAATGGAGCAGTGCTTTTTGTGAATTTTAAATTAGAGCAAATTGAGGCGGACATTGTTCTTGGTGCTTGGGGCGGTTTTGCTGTTAATTTTGATCAGGATTTTGAAAAACAAATAACAAAAATAAAAAATCTTTTGTCATGAGTAATTCACCATTTGAAATTAGGCGAATTGAACCAATCGAAGAAACTGTGTTAACAAGACAGGTGGAAATACCTGCGCATGATTTTGTGAAACATTGTGATGCAAAAGATATTGCTTTTTTGGTTAGATCAAGGGGCTATCGTGATCAAATTATTCTTCCGGCGGATTTTTTGCTCAATTTGACCGAAGCACCACCAAAGCAAGCAAAAGTTGAATCATCAAAATTGCTTTTACCCATGGCTTTTGTAGCTGGTGTTGCGATTGGCGTTTTGATTTTTGGGCCTTTTTTGATGGGTGCTAATTTTGCTTGGGCAATTACTGCTTTTTTGTCTTTGATTATTGGAATTGCTGTTGGCTGGGAGTCAAAAAAGAAATCTCGTGAGAGATGGGAGGCGTTTTTTGAAAAAATTGAATATAATTTGAATAAATTTCGCAATAAAGTCTTCGAAGACTGATTTTGGTGCGGTTTTTTGGCAGTTTGACAAAGGGCATAGAATAAGTTTTTGTCTATTGTTTTATTTGCAAAAATGTTTTTTTTATGAGATAATATTATGATTAAAACTCTAAGTGTTGGAGTTTGAAAAAATTAAAAACAAACATGAAAAACAGATTGCAAAAAAACAGAGGATTTTATAATTCTTTTTGGCTGGAGAAGAGAAGATGTTTTAATAAAGTGCCAGTGCCAGAAACTGCAATGCCTGGTGCAGTCAATAGAAGCCTTTATGATGATCCGAAAAGTGCAGAGATTATAGATGACCACACAAAAGTAATGGAGATTATTGATAAACATAAAATTACACTAGACGATAAGCAAATTAATATTTTGCAATTAAGACAAAAAATACAAAACGCAGAAGAAGCTACAAAAAATGAATTAATACTAAAAGAAACACAATTTTGGCAAGGTTTAGACAAAAGACAAACAAAAAAACTAGAAAAAGCACTTAAAGACATGCAAAAAGTTGTTGATGATACGCAAAAAAATTTATTAAAACTTGCAGAAAAACAAATTGAAGCAGGATTAGACAAAGGAAATGAAAAAATTAAACTAGATCAGGAAATTATTGATGGATTTAAAGGTGTGCGTGGTGAACAGCTTGATAATTCCCATTTTGAACGACTTAATGGTATTAAGCATGTTGAGAATGCTTTGAAAAAACTTGGTGTTCTTAGTCCAAATACCAACAAGTTTCTTCGTAATTTATTAGCTGGTTTTTGGGGAGTGCACAAAGAAGTGAGCTATGATGATTTGATTGAGGCAATTGTTGATTTGCCGGAAAACGAGTTTGCAAAAAAGATGAATGAAATTTATTTAAAAGAATCAACATCTTTAAGAAAGACAGAAATCGGGATTTATAAAAATGAGTTAATTGAAGATCTTAAAAGATTGGCCGAAGCAATTTCTGGTCTTACTTTTAATGAAATGGCAAAAGCGCCAAAAGGCAATGACAGATTGGCAGTTGCAGGAGAAGATGGTGAAACCTTAGCTTCCCATGAACTTGCTTTGAGGCAACTTTGTAATTTTGATGACGATAAACACATAGAAGCTGGCATTAAAAAATCAACCAATGTTGATGATGTTGATAGAGGAAAAAGAATAAGGGTGAATATTATGGGTGATATTGGTGTTGATGAAATTCAATTATATGATCAAATTCGCACAGCTTGTGTAGATGAAAATGGTCAATTTAGTGAGGAAAAATTTGGAGCATTATTGCATTTGGCTAGTGAAAAAGGTAAGGCATATGCAGAGTTTATGGAAGAATATTCAAAAAAAGATGGCACAGCAGACACCTTGATAAAAGCTTTAAAACAAGAAATAGGAGACAAAAAGCTTGCGCTAAAAGGGCAAAAAGACAAACAAGCAAGAAAACAAATTGAAAAACAAATTGATGAGTTAGATAAAGAAATTTGGTTAATTCGCGAAAAAGAAGATTATTATGAAGAAGAACTTGCAAAATTAAAAAAATATAAAACTAATTTTAAATTTGGGAAAGGTGATCTTGATGAAGAGATAAGTGTTCAAAATAGTACATATAAAATAAAAAATGTAATTTTTGGCTTAAAAGCAATGTATGAGGGCAGAAATTTTAATCCTAAAAATAAAGGAAAAGAAGATTTTAGCTTAGCAAGTCAAAGACCACTCGCAGAAAACCAAGAAGTTCGAAGTGCGCTCAAGTTTTCAAAAATTAACCCTACAGATTTGCATGAAAAAGCACAAAAAGGAAAAGAAGTATTAGAGGCTTATATTAATAGTTTAGGATTAGGAGAAGAAGAAAAAGCAGAAGTGTTACAAAAAATTGCTATTGCAAATTATTTTGTTGATAAAATTAAAAAAGAAATGCCAGAAGGAGTAAGTTTTAGTCAGGAAGCACAATCGCAAGTTCTTTATCATGCTTTGCTTTATGGTCAAGTGACAGACATACAAACATCTAATCAGCATGGAAACGAAGTTGGCACAGAAGAAGAACTTCTTTTTGCTTTTAGTGTTAACAAGGCCATTGATCTTGGTCGTGGTTTTGTTTTGTTTCTTGGTGTTGGTGGAAGCAGGCAGGAAAACATGGACACAGGAAAGGTTGGATACACTCCATTTGTTTCTGGTGGTGTTAATTGGACTATTTTTAATACAGAAAAATTTAGACTTGATTTTTCAGCAGCTGGCGCAACAAGCACATTTGGCGCAACAACATTGACAGCACATTATAATTTTGGAGATAGTAAAGAATGGAGTTTGTTTCTTGGTGGAGGTTATAGCACTTTGGGCTTTATGGGATTTGCTGGTGTTGAGCGCAGTCCGGTTCGGTCAATGTGGAACCAAATTGCAGAAAGAATTTCTACAGAAGGAGTAAACGCTACTTTTGATGGCAAAACTCTAAATATAGAATTAGGAGAAAATGCTCCACCTCCTGCAGAGTTAAGACAAAGAATTAAGTTGGCTATTATTGATGGTTCACCAAAAGGAATAATACCTCGTACGCCTATTACTAGTCTTGGTGTAGCTGCTTGGCTTAATGGCATGATTTTGCCATTTTTGAGCCTTTCTTTTGCAACAGGAACAAAATATCATGCAAAAGGATATAGCGAGCAATTGCTTGGCAAAGAAAGACAGCTCATGGAGCAATTGGCTCTTATGGATCAAATTACTCCTGACGAAAAAGTTGTTTTAAGAAATAAAACAATAACAGGTCAAGAAAGCTATTACACAGTGCCAACAAGTGATGGCGAGCTTGAGTTTGCTATTGATGAAGAAAAAGAAGGATCAGTAAGCATAGAAAACAAAGAGAGCTTGACTATAAAAAAATTAGAAAATTTATATAAAGAGCCATTTAATGCATTGGGTTGGGAAACAAATATAAACAAAAATGCGGATAACGGTCGTTATTATTTGCAAGTTATGCCAAAAACCAATCCAGCAAAAGATACTAAGATTATGTTTGCTGGTAAATTTGCAGATTTTGCAAATAGGGCGCACTCTATTATGCCTCAAAATGGTTTGTTTATTGATTTAGGGCCACTATCTAATCTTGATGAAGCTAAAGCAAATATACCTTCTGTGCGAGTGGGAAATCTCTCTGCACACACAGGAAGATCGGAAAGAACCGTGATTATTACTGATAATACTACAGATTTTAATTTTGCTGAGGTGCAAAAAACTGTTGATAAATCCGCTTATTGTTTTTATGTTCGACATCAAGACACTAAATTAGTGAGAGTGAATAATTATGGTGTTGATAATAATGGAGCAAGTTTAAATGCGGAAGGGAAAGCAACAGCAGTAGCTCCGGCAGGTTTTCATGGAGCAAGTTTTGATAAGCATTTATTATCAGAGTCGCTAGAAGCAGAGCCAGCGGATATAAAAAATTATGATTACGAATTAACAAAAGATGAAATTCAAAAGGCAGAAGAATTGGCAACTGCGATCAAAGAAGATAATCAAAAGATAGCTTTGTTGAACTTAATTATTGACTATGGGGTTGATCTAGGCGTAGATCGTTCAGCAATAAAAGGTCAAATATTAAATCTTCTTACTGAAGAAGAGAAAACAAGCCTGGGAGGCAAAGAATATCTTTTTGTGCGCAGGGTTATGAATGAAGTTTATGAGCGCAATTCCACAGACGCTGGCTTTGATGGAAATAGCTTAGATATGCTTCGGGCAAGTGGAATGGTGAATGATGTTGCAGGACTTTTGCCAAAACAGGAGCAATTTAGGTATTCATATACTTTGACTCATAAATTGGTAGATGAAATGAAAGCTTTACTTGACACAGTAAAAGATTTTCAGAGATCAGCTTATCAACATGGAACTAATGGCGAAGCTCCTGCAATTAAAGCTGAATTGGCAAAAATACCAGGATCACTTTTTGATTATGATTCACTAATACATGGTTCCACAGCAATCATGCTCGCAAGAAAGGGAATTGGTGGAGGAGGTGTGACCTTGCGTCAATTTACTGCTTTTAAAGACGAGGTGCCAACTGTGACAAAAAGATTAGCAGATAGCAGGGGAGCATTAAAATTGTATGTTGAACAAAACGAAGAAGACATAAAAGCAAGAATTAAAAGAGCAATAAAAAAAGTGCTCGATCAATGGGCAGATGCACTTGGTAATGATGCTAATTTTTTAAAAAATCCCGCAAACATAAAAGAAATTGTTAACGAGATTTTTAAAAAATTAAAAAAGAACCAAAAAATTGATACATATGAGTTAATTAAAATTGAAAATAAGCAAACTGGTGAAAAGAAAATAGTAAATTTAAGTTTTGATCTTAATGCTGTTGTTGGGTTTTCTTATGGAACTCGAGGGCAAGAATTTGAATGTTTTAATCCAGTTATTGCCCATGGCCTTAGTTTTGGTGTTGATACTGACATCAAAGAAATGAAGACATTCCTTAGAAAAGCTAAAATTATAAGAACATCAGTAATGCCTGATCCACTAAAACCATACAAAGATATATGGACAATTTCATTAGCAGGAGGAAGAAGAGAAGAAGATGTGGAGATTAACATAAGAAAACAAGCAGGGGGAGCAGGAGATGCAAGTCAAGAAATAAGGCCAGGCGGCGACGGAAGTGCTGGTCGTGTAGATGGTGATATTAATGCAAATCCTGAAGAAAATCCTTCAGGACCAACTGTGAATATTTCATGATTTTAATAATTAAAAATTAAATAAAAAATAAAAACAAAATTTTATAAAATAAAATGTTTAAAAATAAAAAAATTCAGGCTGTTTTAATATCCACACTAATAATAGTGCTGGGAGCAGTATTTTTGTATTTTTATCAAGATTCTTCTTTGTTTAAAGCAGATCTAACCATTCAACCAGATAATGGCAAAACTGGCGAATGTGGTCCAGTGACAACTCTTTGGACATATGGCCCTGATGCAAATACAAATCAGGCAATTTATTATTACGAAGCAACATTAGACCTAAGCAATGTTGCGGATCAACTTGATTTTGTTGACATTGATCATGTGTATGCAAATGGTCAGGATATTGATCCAAATGGAGATGGTATTTCTGATAAATATTTTGTAGGTTTTAATAATAATATTATTACATGGAGGGTGCCTGGTGATGGATCAGAAGCTATTACTCAAGATAATTGTTATAATCAAGCCGCATTAGGTGATGATGAAAAATTTCAGTGTGCCTATGTTATGATTCGCACTCAGCCAAAACCAGGTGTTGATCTTGGAGATTATACTTTGAGAGTTAATTTTAAAGCTTTTTATTTAGAAGACCCTAATGATCCTCATTCAACTCAACATGACGCTAGTGGATCAGTGCCGATACAAAGAAAATGGGAGGCCTGTGCAGAGCCATCTTGTGCATTAACTGTTGATAACAATATTTTACAAGTTGGTGAACAGGCAACTTTAAATTGGGACATAACAGGCACAGTAAATAACGGAGCTATGAGTCCTAATTTATCACAAAATTATGATTATACTGTTGATGGAAGTGGTTACAGTCATCCATTAAACAATGTAGGTTCACAAACTTTTACATTAAATATTTCTAATGACAATGGTTCTGGCACTTGTACTGCTGATGTTGAGGTTGTTGATGCAACTATAGATATTGAAAAAGGCGTTTCCACTAGCGAAGGAGGCCCTTTTCTTACTGCCACATCAGCACCAACAGGTAGCACGGTTTATTATCAACTTACATATCAGGTAAATAGCAATACTAACACTGCGGGGCAAGGAATTACTATTACTGATAATTTTGATGAGAGTAATTTAGACCCAAATAGTATTACTATAATCGACGAGGGAGATGCTAGTTGTACACCTGATGGTACCCAGATTGTATGTAATATTGCTAATTTGCCAGCAAATAATACTGAAACAATTCTTTATAGTGCAGAAATTACAGGCACTAGTGGTAGTTTTACTAATACGGCAGATATTGACATGACAACCCCTGCTGGATCAGATAGTAGTACTGCTACAGTAGGTATTGTTCCAGCAGGTGCTCCTACCTGTAGCCTGACATACACACCAGACCTTCTTAATGAAGGAGAACAAACAACTCTTGATTATTCATTTACAAATGCTGTATCAGCTGACCTTGATGGCACAGCTTTGACCCCTGATGCAAGTGGAAATGGCAGTGGTTCATCATCAGGAATTATTCCAACTTTGACAGAAACAATTTCTAATTTAGAAGTAGTTGGTCTTGATGGAACTACTATTACCTGTAGTGATACTGTTTTTATTCGTCCAACTTGTTCGCTGACTCCGGCAACACAAACAATAACCGAAGGACAGTCTGCAAGTTTGGATTGGGCATTTACACATGCTTCTATGGTTATGACTAATCCTGATCTTGGCAATTTGCAACCAAACAGTGAAAATAATAATAGCGGTACAGCAAGCGGATTAACTCCTCCTTTGGGTGATAATCCGTATGTTTTGACTGTGTATGGTGCACAGACTGATCCAAATGATCCAGCGAGTGTTATGCAAACAGAATGTACTGCAAATATCAGTGTTGTGCCTATTGGCCCTCCTGCTTGTAGTCTTGAGTATGCTAATTTAATTATGGATGCAGGTATTTATGACACTAGTTTTAATTGGTCGTTTACAAATGCGCAATCAGCAACCTTGACTTATGGTGGTCAAGACTATTTTTTAACTGGCTCAAATAATAATGACACAGTGCCACAGGCTCTTGATCAAATGGAAACAACAGCTTCTTTAGAAGTAGTTGGTCTTGATGGAACAACTATTACTTGTGATGATTCTGTTTTTCTTCGTCCAACTTGTAGCTGTCAAATCCCTGGCGTACAAGGAAATAGTCATACTATCACAGATGGTGATAGTGCTACTTTTGATTGGACAGCTAATTATGCAGTTAGCGCAGAAGTAAATCAGGGAATTGGTACCTTAACAATTGATCCAGCTACAAACAGTGGTGCTGGAAATTTTCTGTCTGGACCAAGATTAGCAGATGAAAACCAGGCGGAAGTTTTTGATTATGCTTTAGATGTGACAGGTGCTCATGTTGTTGACCCTGCAACAAATACAGACGAGACATTAACAACACAATGTCCTTATACTCTTAATGTTGTTCCTGTTGATGTACCAACTTGTACTTTGACAAATAGTGGACCAATTGATCCAGGAGAATTTGCAACATTAACCTGGGATCTTGAAGGCCCTGTTAATACTGCAACAATGACACCAGATGATTTAGATTCAAATCATGATCCATATACTGCTGACGGAAGTGGTGACACACCTACTTTGACAGCAGATGCAACATATACAATGGAAGTTTTTAATATTAATGGTGCTAGTAGTACTTGTAATACAACTATCACAATGAATCCTCCTCAAGAACCATTTTTACGTCTTGAAAAAGGAGTTTCACTTAATCAGGCAGGACCTTTTAATCCTACTGCAACAGCACAAGTAGGTGATACGGTTTATTACCGTCTTGCTTATCATGTTGAAAGCGTGTCTGGTCTTTCTGTTGATGGAATTACTCTTGAAGATGATTTTGATGAAGTTGCAATTACGCTTAACAGTGGCAGTATTAGTGACAACAGATGTTCTCCTGTTGATATAGATGCAGACGGTATTTTTGATGAAATTGATTGTAATTTAGGAGGACCTCTTAGTCCTGCTGATGGAGTACAAGAAGTCACTTATTCAGCAGTAGTAAATAATGTTTCTTTGCCAAATGATCAATTTGAAAACATAGCAACACTTGAATCAACAAGTCCAATAAGAAGAGCAACAGACAATGCACTTGTGAATATTTCTATACCAGTTCTTGAGCCAACTATTACTAAAGTTGCTGATGACACTTCTTTGGTAAATGGTGAAAATACAACCTACACAATTACAGTAGAAAATTTAAGTAATACAAATCAAAATTTATCAATAATAGATACTTTATCTAATGATGCAGATAATGTTTTTGAAGGTGATAACGGTGGAACTTTATCATTTACAAGTCCAACATTGCATCAAATGAGCTTTAATCCAATTAACACTGGAAACGCAGGTGGCATGATTACAGATCCAAGTGGAGTAGTTATCACAGATATGCAACCTGGCTCAGTCATGACTTTGACTTATCAAATGTATGCTGATAATGCTACTGTTCCTGTTAATCAAACCTCAAATGTACAAAATACAGTTGAACTTCAAAGATCTGGAGTTGTAATAGATCAAGATGATGAAGCTGTAGTAATTGTTGGTCGCACCTCTGGTGGAGGTGGTGGTGGCGGAGGTGGCGGTGGTGGCCGTCGCACAATCTACGGTGCTATTTTATTAAATATTGAAAAACAAGTAAAAGACAGCAATGGCAAATGGCAAAATGCTGATACAGCAATTGAGGCAGTAGCAATTAAAGCTAATAAAAAACAAGATGTTGAATATAGAGTATTAGTAAAAAATAATGGTACTTTTTCAGCAGACAACGTTGTAATTAGTGATGTGTTTGAAGGTGACTTTAAACAAAGTAATATTCGTGATGTTGAAGGTGCTACTTGGAATGAAAAAGATCAAACATTCTCACTTGATAAAGTGAATGCCAATGGCACAACAATATTCACCTTTACAGCAGATGTAGATAATATCGGAGAAGGCAGTGGCGTAAATAGAGTGACTATCGAAGATCTTGAATTTGAAAGAGAGGATAGCGTTCTTTATAAGCTTAATAAATCTGAGGGGATAGGCGAGACAGATGAAGCTCATTTGTCTGTAATTATTCCTGAAAAACCAGATGAAGAAGCAATTTTTTCAAAAGTTGTAAATGTATATGCAGCTAAGCCAGGACAAGAAGTGACATACACAATAGTTGCTCGTAATACCAATGACTACGATCTAAACAATGTAGTTATTACAGACAATATCCCTGCTAATTTATTGGAGGTGACTGATCATCCAAAAGGTCAGCTAAAAGATAATAGATTAATTTATAGAAAATCTATTCTTAGGCCTGGTCAATATTTGGTTTATCACTATAAAGCAAGAGTAAAGCCAGAAGTAAAAGCAGGAACTTCAATTAAAAATATGGCTGAATTGGTAGCAAACGAAGGATCAATTCGACTAGAAGATGATGATGAATTAAAAGTTCTTATGGTTCCACCAAAATATCCAACAACAGGTGTCACAGCAAGTTTACTAGTATTATTTGCTTCTGCATTGTTTGTGCTTGGTGTTCGAAAAAGAGAAAAAGTTCTTGAAATACTAAGAAAAGAGATTTGGTAATTATAATAAATAGTGATTATAAAAAAGCGGTCTAAAAACCGCTTTTTTATTTTAAAAATTCTTCTGCTACCTCATTTATAGGACCAGCGCCCATAGTAATCAAAATATCATTTGGATCCACTTTTTCTTTTAGTATTTTTACGGTATTTTCAAAATTTTCTGTGTATTGAGCTTTTTTGCCAATTTTTTTCACTAAATCTTTGGCTGTGATTTTTTTTACATCTTCTTCACTATCTCGCACTTTATAAATATTGGGAATAAATACATAGTCAGCATCATTAAAACTTTTTGCAAATTCGTCAAAAAAAGCAATGGTCCGAGAATATTGATGAGGCTGAAAAACACACCAGATTTTTTTGTCAGGATATTTATTCCTTAATGCTTTTAAAGTTGCCCTTATTTCTGTTGGATGATGGGCATAGTCGTCATAAACATTTTTTGCCTTTTTTTCCATTCTGCGCCAGGTTCCTTTGAATTCAGATAAATATTTTTGTGTTTTATTTAAGTTTATGCCTAAAAAATCACATAAAGCCAAAACCCTAGAAGCATTTTGAATATTATGTTCACCAGGTATTTTTAATTTAGGCACATGAGAAATAAAATCCGCACTATTTATTTTTTTACCAGCAAAGTTTTTACTAATTTTTTTAATTGCAGGGTCAGAAAAATCAGCAATTAAAATTTTTGCTTTTTTGATAAATTTTTTAAACGAAGCAAAATAATTTTCCTTAGTTTTAAAAAAGTCCAAATGCTCAGGCTCAAGAGAGGTAATTATTGCAACATAAGGATCAAGATTAAGAAAAGAATTGCGATATTCACAAGCCTCAACAATTAAAAGATCAGATTTGTCTTTGCGAAAATTTTTATTATTCCACTCAAAAATTTTTGTGCCTACAAAAACAGTAGAATTTTTTATAGCCAAGCCTGCCATCGCAGTTGTTGTGCTTTTTCCGTGTGTTCCTGCTATTGCTACGGTTTTATATTCTTTTGAAACATCGCCAAGTGCTTGAAAATAACTTTTTTGAGGAATTTTATATTTAAGCGCATTAGTTCTTTCAGGATTATTTTCTGGTATTGCTTCGGAATAAACAAAGAGATCAATATCTTGAGTAATGTTTCCTTTTTTTTGTTCAAGAAAAATTTTTACTCCCTCTTTTTTTAATTCTTCAATTAAATCAGAATTATTGTTGTCGCTCCCAATAACTTCAAGGTCTTCTGACAAAAAAAAGCGTGCCAGCGCGCTCATGCCAATCCCGCCAATGCCCGATAAAAAAACTTTTTTCACTATTTAAAAAGCAATCTGAATATCCACCCTAAATGCATCAGGAATTCTTACAATTTTTCCAGAAACTGTATCTATAAAATATAATTTATTTACATAATCCCCAATAGGCAGAGATGAAACAAAGCTTTTGTCAAAAGCAAAAGTTTCGTCTGCGCTGGAAAATGTTTTGATATTAAAATTTTCAACAATTTTACTTGTTTCTCTTTTAAATTTTGTTTGATCTATTTTGGTAATAACTTCTTTTAATATCTCGGTATCAGTAGAGATAATTAAAAGATTATTTTTTCTAGCAATAGCCATTTCTTTATCTTTCCCTTTTAAATAAACAGTTTTTGCGTCATTGAAATCTTTTTCAATTTTTATAGCCTCACTGCCAAGTGGAAAAATTTCTTTAATTGTTTCTTCGTTTTCTAAAGTTTCTTCAATGATTTCTCCTGATTCTTTAATTAAGATCTCTTCAAAACCTTTGGCTAGTTTTTTTCTTTTTTCTTCTGCAAAAATTTCATCATCAGTATTGATGATCAGCAAAGGGACCAATTTTTCTTCTATTTCCTCTTGGTCTTCTGTCTTTGAGATTATTTCTGTTTTTACAAAGGCAAAAACAAAGTTTTTTGAAAAAAGTGGAAAAATATCGTTTTCAAGAGAAACTGTTTCGCTAAAATAATTATTTTGTATAATTGCTCTTGTTCTGGCTAAAAAATAAGTTTTTAATTCAGGGTCATTGTGAGACATTTCATTAAGCGCTGTGTCGATAGTGTTTTTGGTGTTTTTTCCGTTTAAAAAGAAAATTGTTTCTTTTGGTAATATTGTTAGCAAGTCCTCTTGTTCTTCTTGTGAAAATATTTCTGCATTTTTTTGTTTTTTAACAAAAAACATAGAAATTGCGAGTTGGTTTTCTTTTTCTTCCAAAACAAGACCGCCGGTTTCAATGTTTCCGTTAATGAGTGAGGCAAAATTAGGAATTATTTTATTTATTTTTTCAGTTCGAAAATAAGCTTTTAAATAAGCCTTTTTTGGCATTTGAGCCTGCCAACGTTGATAGTCAGCAGAAGCTACAATAGCCCTTTCTTCTGCTAAAAGTTTGTCAAAAATATTTGAGCCTTTATCAGAACAAACAAGATAGCTTTCAAATAAAGCGCATTTAAAATTACGATTTTTTAAAATAGAGACTTTTATTTTATTTCTATTGTCATAAACAAGATTTTCTTCATTACCAGCTAATTTATTTAAAAAAATCTCAGCTTCTTTTTTGTTGGTAATTTCAAAAAGAACAACCCAAGAATAAGGACTTTCAACATTAAAATTATCTTCATAAAGTGCTATTCCTGCTCTTTTTCCTCGCCAAATATTTGTTTTTTCAAGGTCAATTCCTAAAATAGTAGAAAAATATTTATTAAAATCAGTTTTAACTTGTGGATATTTTTCACTTAATTGCTCAGGTGCTTGGAAATTTTCTACCTTTATAAAGCCAATTAAGTCTTTTTCTGGTAAAAAATCTTCAAAATTTTTAATAAAAAATAACTCAGGAATAACAAGTAGGCTGGCAAGAATAGCCATAAAAAGACCAATTAACAAAAAAAATAAGCCTGATTTCATGCTTAGTTTACCGCTTAGTTTTTTGCTGATTTTTTTAAGCTTTTTTTTCATTTTATATTGCAACCTTGGGCAAAATGAAGTTTCTCATAGCTTTTTTATTTAAGCAAGATTTAACTTTGTTTAAAAAATTGTTTTATGGCAGAATTTAGCCAATGAAAAAAATATATGTTGGTGTTTTGGGCTTTGGGGTAGTTGGACAAGGCACAGTCGAGGTCTTATTGAAGCGAGTTAAGGAAATAAAGAATAGAAGTAATATTGAAATTATTATTAAGAAAATTTGTGATTTAAAAATACCAACAAAAAATAAATTAAAATTAGACAAAAAAGTGTTTACCAACAATGCTGATGACTTAATCAATGATCCAGAAATTAGCATTGTTGTTGAGTTAATAGGTGGGACTGGTTTTGCAAAAAGTTTTATTAAAAAAGCACTTAAAAAAAATAAACATGTTGTGACAGCAAATAAGCACTTACTTGCAATGAATGGTAATGAGCTTTTTGATTTAGCAAAGAAAAATAATCTTATGTTGCTTGCGGAAGCATCTGTTTGTGGAGCTATTCCTTGTTTGCGTACTCTTAGAAAAAGTTCATATCCTTTTAAAATTTCTAAAATAAAAGGCATTTTAAATGGTACAGCAAATTATATTTTATCTCATTTACAATACAAAGGAGGTAGCTTTGAAGAAGTTTTAAAAACAGCACAAAAATTAGGTTATGCTGAACAAGATCCAACTTTTGATATTGAAGGAATAGATGCGGCTCATAAGATAGCTATATTGTCAGCCTTTGCTTATGGTGCAAAGATTGATTATTCAGCAGTTGATGTGCAGGGTATTTCCAAATTACTTCCTGATGATTTTCAATTTGCCTCTGACATGGGTTATAAAATCAAACTTGTTGGGTGCGCAGAGAAAGTTGATAAGAAAATATACCTCAGCATGAAGCCAACTTTTGTAAAAAGATTTTCCAAGCTTGGACAAATTGACAAGGTTGTAAATGCAATTTTGATTGAAGGTGAATTTTCTGGACCTATTTTATTAGCTGGTAATGGAGCCGGAGGTTTGGCAACTGGCACAGCAGTTGTTGCTGATATTGTGGAAATTGCTTCTCATCTTTGCAAGATTAGCCTTTGTCAATCTTTGCCCTTTAATGATTTAGAAAATATAAAATATGGTGATTTTTCAGATTTAAAAAGAAAGTCTGTGTTAAGAGTTTTTGCCCTAGATAAACCAGGTTCTTTGGCAAAAATTGCCAATGTATTAGCAAAAGAAAAAGTTTCAATCAATGGTTTTTATCAAAAACCAAACGGTGAAAGCATAACTAAGCCAGTTTTATTACTTTTAGATGAAGCTCCTTTGAAAAGCGTACAAAAAGCTGCGAAAAAATTAGCAAAATTTTCTATAATAAAAGGAGAACCTTTGGTTTTACCTATTGATGAAGATGACTAAGAATAAAATTCAGTCTTTGAGGGTAGCGATTGTCGCAGATTGGTTAACCAGTTTTGGTGGAGCAGAAAAGGTAATTGAATCTTTTGTTCATCTTTTTCCAGAAGCTCCGCTATACACAACTGTTTTTGATTCTGAGGCAATGAAGTCTCTTGGTAATCATCCTGATGTGCGAACGAGTTTTTTGCAAAAATTTCCAAAATGTATTCGGAAAAAACACAGAAGTTTATTGCCTTTATTACCAAAAGCAATTGAGTCTTTGAATTTAAATGATTTTGATCTTGTAATTTCTTCTTCTTCGTTTGTGGCAAAAGGAGTTATTACCAATCCAGAAACTTTACATATTTGTTATTGCCATACTCCGGCTAGATTTTTGTGGGGTGAATGGCAGGAGTTTTTAAAAAATTATCCTTTACCTGCTTTTATTAAATATTTTTTACCTCCTGTTTTGTCTCGTTTGCGAATTTGGGACAAATATTCTGCAGAAAGACCTGATTTATATATAGCCAATTCTGATTTTATTCAACAAAGAATTAAAAAATATTGGCAAAAAGATTCTTTGGTCTTGCCTCCGCCTGTGGATATTGATCATTTTTCATTAAAACAAAAAAAAGATGATTATTTTTTATTTGTTGGCAG
The DNA here is from genome assembly GCA_963664295.1 of Candidatus Altimarinota bacterium. Lineage (GTDB taxonomy): Bacteria > Patescibacteriota > Gracilibacteria > CAIRYL01. The sequence goes on along the minus strand of OY760935.1, from coordinate 814,290 downwards.
ATTAGTTGCACAAAAAAGTATAGATTTTTTAGTAGAAACTTTTAAAGAATTGCCAAAAGAAAAAATAAAAATAATTGGCACAGGCCCAATGAAAGAGGAATTAAAGAAATTAGCAGAAGGTCATAAAAATATTGATTTTTTGGGTTATGTTGATGATGAAAAACTACCAGAGTATTTTGCTCAAGCAAAAGCAGTAATTTTTCCTCATGTGGAAGATGCAGGAATTGTGCCTTTGGAAAGTTTAGCTTCGGGTACTCCTGTGATTGCTTTAAAAAAAGGTGGAGTTTTGACTACCTTAAATGAAGAAGTTGCTGTTTTTTTTGATAAACAGAAAAAAAGTGATCTAAAAAAAGCAATAAATGATTTTGATAGTCAAAAATTTATTTATAAAAAATTAAGATCGCATGCAGAAAAATTTTCTAAAGAAAAATTTGAAGAAGAATTATTAAAAATAATCACAGAAGAATGGGAAAAATTTTCCAAAAATAAATGATCAAAATAAAGACATTTTTACCTAATGAAAAATTGCCAGAAGGGGTTATTTTGCCAACCCAAACACACGGGATAAACATTAGAGAAATAAAAACAAGTAATGAAGACTTGAGCGATTGTGATGGTATTTATACTACAGGAAAATTTTTATTAGGCATCAAAACAGCAGATTGTGCTCCTGTTGTTTTTGTCGAAGGTGATAAATTTGGCATTGTGCATGCTGGTTGGAGAGGGTTTTGTGGTGGGATTATTGAAAAAATGTTGGTATTTTTTGAAGAACCAAAAATTTTTATTGCTCCTTTTATGCATTCGTTTGAAATTCAAAAAGATGATTGTTTTTTTCAAATTAAAAATAAATTTGGTGAACAATTTCTTACTTATGAAGAAGAAAAAATTGTTTTTGATTTTCAAGGTGCAATAAAAAATGTACTTCCCCAAGTAATTATTGATGATCGAAATACTTTTTTTGATACATCTTTGGCAAGTTGGCGAAGAGATAAAACAAATTTAAGAAATATTACTGTGGTTGGTAGGTTTTAATTTAAAACTACATCATCAATTTTTTTTGTGAATTTATTTAAGGTAATGAGTTTATCTTGCAAAAGGCAGGTGTCTTCAATGCGTATGCCAAAATTATTTTCAAAATAAAGACCGGGCTCAACAGTAAAGGTCATATTATTTTTAAAAATATCCTCTGATTTATCTGATATGCGTGGAAGTTCATGCACCTCTATGCCAATTCCGTGCCCAAGAGAGTGGGTGAAATATTTTTTTTGTTTATCAAAAATTTCTACTGCTTTTTTGTGTGCCTCTGTGCATGGGAGATTGTTTTTTATTATTTTTTTACTTTCCTTTTGTGCTTTTTGAACAAGTTTATATGTGTTTATCCATTGCTCGTTTGGAGCACCAAAATAAAAACATCGAGTTATATCAGAACAATAATTATCTAAAGAAAATCCAATATCAAACAGGATAGGAGTATTTTTTGTAAGTTTTTTAGTGCTTGCTTGGTGGTGTGGTGTGGCTGTGTTTTTATCAAAAGCAACTATTAAATCAAAGCTGGTTTTTTTAGCTCCTAATTCTCGTCCTATTTTTTCAATTTTCCAGGCTAATTTTTTTTCACTTACACCTATTTTTATTAAGGGGATTGTTTTTTCTAAGACTTTGTCAGCTAATTGTGAGGATTTTTTTAGTTTTTTAATTTCTTGTTCAGTTTTTTGGGTGCGCAGGGGGGTAAAAACATTTTCAAGTCCTTTTAATTTGATTTTTTTGTCTGTGATTTTTTGTAATTTTTCAAAATTACTAACAGTTAAATGGTTTTTTTTATAAGCTAGGGTTTTAATTTTTTCTTTCTTTATTATTATTTGGAAATTTTTTGAATTAAATTCAATTATCTCTAAATTCTTTTTTAATTTTTCACAATTTTTAATTTCTAAAGGACTGACAAATAAATAAATATTTTTTTTAGCAAAAATAAGGCAAGCTTCATTGCTCCAATAGCCAGTTAAATAAAAAATATTTTCAGGGTTATTTACAAAAAAGGCATCTAAGCCTTTTTTGTTTAAAAATTCCAATAATTTATTAGTGACCTTTAGCATTCTTTAAGATTAACGTAGCCACCACCAAGAATATGAAGGTGGACATGGAAAACAATTTGTCCACCTTCTTTTTCAACATTAAATAACATTTTCCAGCCTTTTAGTCCTGCTTCTTGGGCGACTTTTTTGCCTATATAAATCATATGACCAATTAAGTTTTCATCTTCTTTTTCCATCTCAGCAATACTGCTAATATGTTTCTTTGGAAGAATTAGAATATGCACTGGTGCTTTTGGATTAATATCCTCAATAGCAACTACTTGTTCATCTTCATAAACTTTTTTTGATGGTATTTCGCCGTTAATGATTTTGCAAAAAATACAGTCAGTCATTTTTATTGATTTAATTTTTTATCAATAATTTCTTCAAATTGTTCAGCAGGTAATGCACCTCTGTAAATAGTATCACCGATTAAGAAAGAAGGAGTGCCAACAATGGTTAAGCTTTTTGCTTCTTGACTTGTTTTACTAACAAGTTCCATGATTTCTGGATCATTAAGGCAAGTTGTATATTCTTCTGTATTTAGTCCAAGTTCTTCGCCATAAGCAAGAATTGACTCTTCATCAAATTTTTGATCTCTAAATAAAACATCATGCATTTCTTCAAATTTTTCATCGCCACCAAGTTTTCTTGCACATTCAGAGGCAACTGATCCTGGCGCTGCGGAAGGGTGAACAATAAAGTGTCTAAAGTCTAATTTGATTTGATCTCCATATTTTTCACTCAACACAGGCCAAGTTTCTGTAGCAAATCTTTTGCAATATGGACAAGCAAACTCAGAATATTCGAAAATTACCAATCCCTCTTCGCCATCTGCGCTAGGTAAAATTGATTTATCAATTACTTTTGTGTTTGACCTGATATTAAGGCTAGCTGGAGGCATTTCATAGCCACCCTCTATTTTTGTTAAATATGGTTTGATTTGAGGAAAGATTTTACTTTCTTCAAGCTTGTTATCAATAACGATAGTAGGTACGCCAACTACGCCAGCTGGTGCTTCTTCTTTTGCAACATCTATCACCACAACTTCACCAAAAGGAAAAGCTCCTTGAATAGTTTGTTTCATAGGCTCTGTTGTGAGGTCAGCGCAAGTTTCGCAAGTTGAGTCAGTGACAATTTTTACCTCTACTAAAAGACCAAGATTTTGCCACACATTGCCATCAACAACAATTCTTTCCTGTTCTTTGTCAAAGTCTGTATTAGCAGATTTGTCAGCATTTTCTTTTTGATAATAGTTGATGTTTACAGCTGAGCTAATACCCAATAATACAAGTGCTAAAAATAAAACAATTTTTAGGCCAACTGATGAACAGCAAGATTTTTTGCTTACAGTTGTTTTGCTTTTGCTTGCTACAGCCGGAGTTGTAGTTGCAACTACTGGTCTTTTTTTAGCCACATTTTTTTTGGCAGGCTTTTTAGTTACTGTTTTTTTTGCAACAGTCTTTTTTGCAGGAGTTTTTTTGCCAGTAGTTTTCTTTGAATTTGTCTTTTTTGGAGGCATTTTTGTTTATAAAATTTAAAATCAAGAATTATTTTGATGTTTTCTGATTATTTTTTCAAGGTTTTCTATTGGAATATTTCCGAGTATTTTTTCTCCATTGATTATTGTTGTTGGAATGCCTTTTAATTTTTTTTCTTTACCTTTTTTTATTTCTTCTTCGAGTTGTTTTATTGTTTCTTCTGAATCGAGACAGCTAGAAAAAGTGTCTATGTTTAATTCTAATGTTTTTGCGTACTCAAGATAAGCCTCACGATTTAAATTATTTTGATTTTCAAAAATTAAATTATTCATTTCCCATTCTTTTTCCTGTTGGCGAGCACAAATATCTGCCTTTGAGGCTTCTGTTGCTAGTTCATGATAAGAAAGTGGGAGATTATAAAAAATTATTTTTAAATCATTTCGTTCGCGTAGTTTTTGAATTATTTGAGCGTGCTCTTTGCAGTGTGTGCATTCAAAATCAGAAAAAACTTCTATAAGAATTTTTTCCTCATCAGGTATTTTTTCAATTTCTTCAGGCTTTTCTGGAATTGCAATTTCTGCTTCAATAGTTCCCTCTTCAGTAGCTACTTCTTCGGTTGTTTCTTCTGCGATTACTTCTTCTGTTCCAATAGGATCGCCTTCTGTTGGCATTGTATTGAATGTTATTAAAATTGCCGGCAGAAATATTTTTATAAAACCAAGCATATTTTTAAAAAATCTTTTTTATTTTACATATATTTTTAATCCTCTAAAAGAGTTTTGTTTAAATCTATGAAAGAACATTGATTTTTTAAATTTTGTACACAATTTTCAGCAGTTTTTTTATTTTTAAATAATGCGAATATTGCTGACCCTGATCCTGTTAAGTTCGCTTTTTTTGCTTTATTTTTGATGAATTTATTTTTGAGATCCAATAAATCAGGAAAATATTTATAGGCAAGATTTTCAAAGTCATTTTCATATTTTTTTGTTTTGGGTAGGTTTTTGTATGCCCATTCTGTAGAAATAAAAATATTTGGCAACATAGCAATAATGCAATGGAAATTTATTGGTTTTATTTTTTTAATTTTTTCTCCTGTGCCTTTGGCTATTGCAGAGGGGGCGCCGAGAAGAAAAAAGGCAACATCGCTACCTATTTGACTAGCTGTTTTTGTTGGATTTTTTAATTTGTAATTAAATAATTTTTCTAGGGCTTTTAGAGTGTAGGCAGAATTCGAAGAAGCTCCACCAAGTCCTGCTTTTGAGGGAATATTTTTATTGATTGTTATTTTTACACTATCTTTTATTTTATTTTCTTTGAAAAATAATTTTGCAGCTTTATAAACAGTGTTTTCTGCATTTGAGGGCACTCCTTTTTTTTGCTTGCCAGCGATTTTTATTGATATTTTTTGTTGCCCTTTTATTAAACCTAAATTTTTAATTGTAATTTCATCATATAGTGAAATTGTTTGCATTATTGTTTCTATTTTATGGAGATTATTTTTTTGGAGTTTACCTACTTTTAAATTTAGATTTATTTTTGCCGGTGAGAGAATTTTTATTTCTTTCATTTTTGAATTAGAACAGTGGCAAAAACTTGTACTCCCTTTCCTTGTCCAAAATTTGTTAATTTTTCTCCACTTGTTGCCGTTAGTCCAATATTTTTTTCTTTAATATTTAATATTTTACTGATTTTTTTCTTCATTTCCGGAAATTTTTTTTCTAGTTTTGGCTTTAAGCACTCAAAAGAAAGGGAAATATTTTTAATTTTATATTTTTCTTTTTTGAGCATTTTTAATGCTCTTTCCAAATATTTCTGGGAATTTTTTATGCCTTTTTTGCACATTTCATCAGAAAAAAGTGAAAGTGATCCGTGTCCTATTGCAGAGAGAATTGCGTTTGTTAGTGCATGAAAACAAGCATCGCCATCAGAATTTCCTTTTAATTTTTTGCACTCTTTGAATTTTATTCCACCTAATACACATATTCCTGTTTTGTCGAATTGATGAGAATCATGTCCTATGCCGATTTTTATGTTTTTTGTGCTTGGTAAAAAATTAAATAAATTTTTAAATGTTTTTTTTTCTTTTTTTTGTAATAAAAATTCCATTTTTTCTAAGTCTTCAGGGAAAGTTATTTTTTTATTATTGATATCTGCAGGAATTATTTTGATTTTTACCCCTGTTTTTTCCGCAATCATTAAATCATCAGTTATTTCTTCGGTTTTTTTGATTTTTTTTAGTCCTTCAAGATAAATATTTGCTTTTATTGCTTGTGGTGTTTCCATTAGGTGTAAATTTTTTCTTGGAATTATGCCGTTTTTGTTGCGAATTGTGTTTGTGGTTTGATGGGCTACTCCGCAAGCACCGTATTTTTTGGCTTGTTTTAGGCAATTTTTGATTTCTTTTACGCTGACCAGTGGATTGGCTACATTATGAATAATTAATAAATCGTTTTTTTTAGGTTTTATTTTTTTTATTGCATTTTTTGCACTTTCTGCGCGGGTTTTTCCTGCTAATGCGTATATTTTTACAAAATTAGGCACTATTTTTTTAATTTTATTATGATTTTTTTTATTACTTATTACATAAAATTCGTCTATTTCTCTTGATTTATAAAAAGTCTCTAATGACCAGGTAATAAGAGGTTTTTTTTGCAGTTCAACCATTGTTTTGTCTTGCTTAAATCTTTCTCCTTTTCCGCCTGCTAGAATAATTAAAATTTTTTTCATAAAAATATTCTGTCTTTTTTTCAAAAAAATGTCGAGATTTATGGTTTTTTATTAGTTAAACCTTGTATTTTTTGTTAAAAAAAGGTACAATAATATGAATAAATAAAAACAAAAATGAAATTAGTCAGAAAAATATATTACTTTTTATTTCTATTTTTAATCAAGACAAGTTCTGCATTAGCAGTTGCTCGAGGTTGTGTTGATGGAAATAGTTGTATCGAAGGAATTGGTTGTCCTGATGATAAAGGTTGTTATGATGCTATTGGCTGTCCTGATCCGGCAACTGGCTGTTTTGAAGGAATTGGTTGTCCAAATCCCGCAACTGGTTGTTATGATTTACCAGTTTTTATTGGTGGAGGAATGGATTGGGGTCTTAAGGTTTTGGAAACAATGATCCCAGGTACGGGAATTATCAATAATCCAAGTTTTTCGGTTGTTGTTCTGGCTTGGGTTAAATTCTTTTTGATTTTAGCAGGCATTATAGCTTTTATTGCTTTTTTGTGGGCTGGAGCTATGTATTTAACTTCATTTACTAATGAAGAAAATGCTGAAAAAGGAAAGAAAATTATGATTTATACAGCTATTGGTATTATTGTGATTTTAATGTCTTATGTGCTGGTAAATCTATTTATTAATGCTTCTGTATGAAAATATTCAGAAAAATAATTATTGGCGCATTTATTTTTACTATTTTTGTAGGCATTGTTGGGATTTTTTCTGACAATGCTTTGGCTATTGGTAGCGGTGATTTACCTGGTAGTGAATGTGGGCCAGTTTACGATGATGAAGGCAATTTGATTGATGAAATTCCTTGTTTTAGTGCTCCGGAAGGTGATATTCCTGAGGAGTTTAATCCGGATCTTACTTTTCGCGAGGTTGTGATTAAGATTATCAATTATTTTTTAACTTTTACTGGTTTGGTTGCCACGGCAGCTTTGATTTATTCTGGTGTTTTATGGGTGACTTCTGGTGGTAATGAAGAACAGTTTGGAAAAGGAAAAAAAGGCGTTATGTATGCCTTGTTGGGTATTATTTTAATATTACTTTCTTACACAGTTGTTAATTGGGTTATTGGAGCGGGTGATGGAGCTAATGAAAGTGAGCCACTTCCTGTTATTGAGGGTGATTCGCCTGAGCAAGATCCTCTTGATCCAATGGATCAAGCACCTGATCCTACTGCAAGCAATATTGGAGTTAACCCTCTTCCTCTTGATGATATGTATACTGCTCGCCTTCCAAAAGGAGGAGATATTGCAGATCTTAATCCTGATCCTTTAGGGGTTATGCCTACTTATGTTTGGCAGGGACTTACCGGGCTTGCCGATATGGATGTAGCACCTTTGCCTTCAGAATGGGTTTGGGGAATTACATTAGCAGAATTATTAGCAATGCCAGAAGGGACTGTTCCTGCTGAATGGGAATGGACCCTTACTGCAGAAACTCTTGAAAATATGCCTGCGGGAACTGAACCTTCAGAATGGGTTTGGGGAATTACATTAGCAGAATTATTAGCAATGCCAGAAGGGACTGTTCCTGCTGAATGGGAATGGGTGCTTACCCCTGCTACTTTGGAGGCCATGGAAAATGGCACTATGCCTGCTGGTATTACAACAGGTATTACTGTAAACCCTCTTGATCCAATGGCAACATATAGAGCACCTGTTGTAGTCACTTATGACGACGATGGCAATATTGTTGTTGGTAATCCTAACGACGATACACCTGTTGTAAGTGTGCCTACTAGTAATGGAACTATTTCAATAACAAATCCTGCTGGTAGCACTTCAACAACTAATATACCTGATGGTAATGGTAGTATTACTATTTACAATCCTGATGGATCAAATCCTTCTGCAACTATTACAGACACAAATGGTAGTACTTATATTTCTGATGGATCAGGAGTTAGAACACCAGATGGAACTGTTGTTGTTAATGATGACGGAACTATTACAGTGACTTTGGCCGATGGAACTACTATTAGAACAAACTCTGATGGTACGAGTACAACTACAAGCGCAGACGGACAAACAACAACTAATCCGGCTGGCTCAGCAATTACTTTACCTAATGGCACAACTTATACTTCGCATTCAGATGGCAGTGTTGATTTTGTGACCACAGCTGGTGATAAAATTACCGCTTATCCAAATGGAAAGATGGTGACCACTAAGGCAAATGGTACTGTGATTACTAGATATAGTGATGGAACTTTAACAGTGGAACAGGCTGATGGAACCATAACTACTACTAAACCTGATGGAACAATTATTGTAAAAAAACCTAATGGCACTATTACAACAACTTATCCAGATGGCACAGTTGTTATTAAAAAAGCAGATGGCACTATAATTAGGACTGATGCAGATGGCACAGTGACTACGACTGACCCGGATGGCAATGAAACAGTGGAAGAACCTGAAGATTATGATGATGACACTAATCAGTTTGGTGGTTTGGTGACAGATATACAAAGTTATACAGGAGATAATATTGTTGTTTACACACAAGAGTCAGTAGACAATCTTTTAAGTAGGCTTAATACGCTTTATAGAAATATGGACGCTGATGATGAGCGAACTATTGCAAGATTTAAAACAAAATTAGATCAACTTTATAGCATTATTCCTCATACAAACGAGATGATTGAATCTTATGGATATTTAGTTGAGGCTTTGGGTAATTGGGCATCTGACCCTAATGAAACAAACGCTAATGACCTTAGGGTTTATTACCAAGATTTTTTCTCTTTGGTAAAAGATTTTCCAAGAATGAATCCTAAGATAAATGCCAAACCTGTTAGCGGTAAAACACCTTTGTATGTGTTTTTAGATGGCTCAGCATCATCAGATCCAAATAATATAACTATTCCTGATGCTAATTATCACTGGACTTATATTGATAATAGTGGGCAGACTGTTGACCTTGGCTCAGGACCAACAAAAGAAATACTTTTTGAAAACCCTGGTTCATATGTGGTTAATTTAATTGTTGAAACTTTAGATATAGAAAATGGTGCAAAAACAGCAATGGACGAACTTGCTTATAAAACTATTCGAGTTTTGCCAGCTAGTACTAATGTTCAATTTAATATCAATGGTGAAGATCCAGGAAATATTTATCAAATAACTAGACAAGAGGCCACAGAAGGTCTTTCGCTTGATCCTAGTTTGAGTGAGCCAGCAGAAGGTCGTCAGATTACGGATTATTTTTGGGAATTTGGTAACGGTTCGGTTGATGAACGATCGAGTTCAGAAATTGTGAACTATTCTTATGGCGATTTGGGTCAATATCAATTAACTTTGACCACTACTGATAATTTAGGCGAACAAGATGAAAAGAGTGTTTATGTTTATGTAAAAAATAATGTTGCTGATATTGACATAAATCCAACAAAAGGAACTATTGATAGTGAGTTTAAGTTTGATGCTAGTAATTCAAAGGCAAGTGAGGGCAGTATTAAATCTTATTTGTGGGAAATTAAAGGACCAGAGAGCTTTGAATCAAGTGATAAAACTTTTACTTATAAATTTTCTAAAGTTGGTGATTATGAAGCAAAATTAACAGTGACTGACATAAAAGGCGAGAGCGTGTTTAGTTCTGAGAAATTTAAAGTTTATTCGCAAGAGCCATATGCAGTGTTTAATTATTCAATATTAAAAGATTCCGATCCTGCTACTGTGCGTTTTGATGCAAGTAGATCAAGTGATCCAGATGGCGACAGGCTTACCTACTCTTGGGATTTTGATAATGATGGTATTTTTGACATTGTGGATACCAATGAAATGGTGATTTTTTACACTTTTCCTGAAGCAAAAACATATAAAGTTAGATTACAAATAGAAGATCCTTTTGGACAAAAGGCTGCGGCAATGAGCACCATTAAGATAGATTCTACTTTTAAGGTTGATTTTACAGCTAGTACGCTTATTTCTTATGTTGGTGAAGAAGTTATTTTTAATGCTATTAGCAAAGATGCTATAGGCTTTAAGTGGGATTTTGATGATGGAATAACAGAAATAAACACAAATGCCTCACAAACACATGTTTTTAACCAAGAAGGTAAATATCGAGTTCGCTTAACAGTGACAAGTAATTTAGATGAAGAAAATTCAGTTGAAAAATGGGTTCATGTTGGAAGAAGAGATAGCCCAACTGCAGTTTATGATATTAAAAAAGATAGTGTTTATTTAATGCCAACTGATGGTATTTGTTATGGTGAGCCAGGATTTGAAATTACTAGATCAGATATACTTACATTAAGTGCAAAAAAATCAGTTAATGTTGATGGAGAGCGAACGAATTTATTAACTAATTGGGATTTTCATGATGGAACATTTTTGTCTGATAGCATTATTAAAAAACGCTTTAATGAAATAACAGATGAAGACAGCTGTATTCCCGTGACTCTTACTGTGACAGACAATAAAAGTAAAAAATCCGATTCAGAAGTTTTGTATTTTAAAATTAAAAATGCTCTACCTTCTTTTGATCGTTTTGAGATAAATGTTCCAGACAGAAGAAAAGAAACTCCTATTAACATTCCTTTGCTTGCTGTTGGTGCGCATGATCCTGATGGTCATATTGTGCAATATACTTGGTGGGCAGAAAGGGAGCTTGATCCTGGAGAAAAGATGGACTTACATACAACAAGCATCAATTCTTCTAGTATTACCATCTTGCCGAGAGGTCAGGCAAATCAGGTTAATCGTTGGAATTTCTTTGTAGAAATTAAAGATGACAATGGTGGAGTTATTACTAATGAAGAATTATTTGGACCAAGTCAATTTGTTGATATTAAAAATAATGAAAACCTTGCACCTGTGGTTGATTTTAGAGTTGATCGCACATCAATAAAAATGGGTGAAACAATTACATTCACAGGAGAAGCGTCTGATCCACAAGGAGAAGAAATACCAGATAGTGCTTTTACTTGGGATTTTGATGGTGATAATATTTTTGACGATACTTCTAGTGGTCCGAATGTGGTGAGAAGATTTGATATACCTGGTGAATATAAGGTGCGCATGAAAGTTGTGCACAGAGGTTTGGCAAGTTCAAAAACAAGAACAATTTTTGTTGAACGCACTTCTAAACTACCTTTAGCGGCTTTTACTTATCAAATTACTGGTAGAAAAGTTTTATTTAATGGTAGTAATTCTAAATTAGATACATCTGTGCCAGACAATGACTTAGAACTTTTTTGGGACTTTGACACCAACACAGACACTGATGGTGATGGTGTTGCAAATAATGATGCTGATTCTACAGAACTTGACCCAGAATATATTTATCCTAATGAAGGATTTTATCAGGTTCGTTTGGTTGTTAAAGATAAAACAAAAGGAGAAGATTTTGTTGAAAGAACTTTGTCTATTCAAAAAAGTGGACAAGTTGTGCAGGCAGAAAGCGTTGTTAGTAATCAGGCAGAAAAAAGTTTGCAAATTGATTCGATAAATCCAATTACAACTTTGTTCTTAGTGGCGCCAAATAAAACTTTTCAAACAACAGAAACAATGGATCTTTTGGTTTTTGTGAAAAACGCAGACGGAAGTCCTTATTCAGGTAAAGTTGATTTTAGAGTACTTGAGGGGTCTGCTAATATTATTCCCGACAACACTAGGGCAATGAATGGTGAAGCTGCGAGTACAATCCATCCTTTGGGTGCTGGCAATCTTTTAGTTGAAGTGACTGCTAATAATACTGTTTCAGGCGATCTTTCTGAGACAATTTTGCTTATAGTTGAATAAAATGAAAAAAATATTTTTAATATTATCGGCCTTTTTAATTCTTTTCGCTTCTTCTGTTTTTGTTGAGGCTAGTGGAATTGTGCATCTTAAAGTAGGTGAGAATTTTTCAGTTAATGCAAAAAGCGCCACCGGAGCTAGTAATTATCAATGGATACTAAAAGACAGCACAGGACAAATATTAACAAAAGGAAAAGCGCAGAGTTTTTCTTACAATTTTGTTGATTCAGGAACTTATTTATTGAATTTGTCTGTGGATATGCGTGATGGTTCAACCAAAACTACCAGTGTTGATGTTTTGGTGACTGGTGAAGGATTGGTGACAGCTAATGTTGGTAATAATTTGTTTGCAAAATTAAATACATTACCGCAAAAGTCAGCAGAAAACACAATTTCTCTTGAAGGAGAAAGGGGAGATGTTTATTTTATTGCTAATTCTTCAATAGGTGAAATTAAAGAATACTATCTTGACCTTAACTTAGCTGAAGATTCAAACCATGATGGTGATCCTGCTAATGATATTGATAACAAAGGTCATACTTCACTAACAGATGGATCTGCCTTTAAGAAAACTTTTCTTCGTGATGATGGGACAATTGAGGTTGGACTTACTGTTATTGATAAATATGGCAAAAAAGACACTGATAAGGTAAAGGTTCTTTTTGTTGGTGATGATGTTATTCAGGTTGATCAGCTAGAAGCAAGAATTTCTACTTTTCCTTCTGCTGATGAAAAAGGCTTAATTCATCTTTATGAAAATGAGAATAAAGTGACTTTTTATACAGGTTCTTCAGTGGGTGACATTGTTGAATATCGAATAGATAAAAATATTAAAATTGATTCTGATGCTGATGGTGATCCTGCCAATGACATTGACAACAAAGAAGATAATTCTTTTTATACAGGCGATATGTGGACTACTGAGTATAATAAAGAATGGGGAGATGCTGTTATGCAACTGACTGTTGTTGATAAGGAAGGAAAAGGAAGCAGAATACAAAGAAAAGTTGTTTTTGAAGAAGGTTCAGCAAATATTGAAATTAATTTAGATGATCTTGACCTCGAGACTGTTGGCAAATTAGTTGTTGATAAAAATGAAATTGACGCTGGAGATACTATTAACTTTACAGTTTTTCCTGCGCCAGAAAATGCTAAATTTGCTTGGGATTTTGATAGTGATGGAATTATAGAAACAGAAACGCAAGAGGCAACAATAGCTTATATGTATGAATCAGCTGGTGATTTTGAGGCTATGGTGACAATGACTACCGAAGATCAGGAATTAGTTGTTTATAAGAAGAAAATTATAGTTCATGCGCTGGAGGGTGATGACAGAACGCAAGCTCCAAGAGCTGACTTCACTTATTTTATTGATAAAAATGTAGTGACCTTTTCAAATGGATCTGAGGTTGATTCCCAGCTTCCAAATACAGAGTTTATTTCTTTGTGGGATTTTGGTAATGGTGAGATTAGCTCGGAACAAAGTCCTATTTATGAATATAAGCAACATGGAAGGTTTAGAGTGGTTTTAACTGTGACAGATATTGCTGAAAAAACATCTAAAAAAGTAGAAATTATTGAAATACCTTTAATTGAAGGCTTGACTGATGAAGAAGGTGGCATAAAAGAAGGAGAAGTGCTTGATGATGGAGTTATCGTAGAGGAAGATGGCACAAAAGTTTATCCTGATGGAACCAGAGTTTTAATTGATGGGACAACTATCAAGCCAGATGGTACAGAAATTAAGCCAGATGGTACAATTATTAACTCAGATGGCTCTTTGGTTGAATCTGATGGAACTACTGTTTTGCCAGATGGCACAATTATTAACCCAGATGGCACAGAGCTTACAGAAACAGAAAAAGATGGACTTGGTTTTTTTGTTTGGTTTTTAATTATTTTGTTAATTATTGTTTTAATTCCAGCTATTTATTTAGTGATTGAAAAAATACGCAATCCAGCTTTGACATTTGGTGAGATTATTGAGGGAATAAAAGAAAAATTTACAAAAAAACATCACATAGATGAATTGGAAATTTCTACATCTGAGCCAGAAGAGCAAGTTGCGACAGGTGAAATTGTTGAACCAGTAGAGCAAGAGGCAGAAATAGAAGCTGAACCTGTGGAGGCAGAGCCAGTGAAAACAGAAGAAAGCCAAGAAGCAGAAACAGATGAGCCAGCACCTCTTAATGTGCAAGACGGCGAAATGCCTGAGTGGCTAAAAAATGCTGACGAATCAGTAGATGCCTTGGAAAATAGTTTGCCTCAAGAGGAAAGCGCAAAAGAAGATGAAGTTCCAGATTGGCTTCACGAAGAAGATGAAGCAGAGGAAGAGCAAGTTGAAGATGAAAAAATTGAAGATGAATTTGTTTTACCACCAGAACCAGAAGTAAAACAAGAGGAATCTGTGGTTGAACCTAAAGTTGAGCCTGAAGTAGAAAAAGAAACAAAAGAGCCAGAAATAATTAGTCAGGATTCAAAAATGCCGGAAGAGACTGTGCTTTTAAGTGAACCAGCAATTCCTGATGCAAAAGTAGAGGAACAAATAGTTGATTCTAATCAAGCAGGCGATGATGACTTAGAAGTTCAAGATAATCAGGATTTACCTAAAGAAAATCAACCAAATAATAATTTTGGCGAAAAAGTAGAAACTCCAGATAGTAATCAAGTGGCTCAAGAGGAGCAAGCTGAAGACCAGTTGTCAGAAGAAAAAATTGGCTTAAAAACAGAAATGGAGCAAGATTTACCAGATTGGCTTAAAAACGAGGAGCAAGAGGAAGATAAAAATGAAATAGAGTTGTCAGAAGAAAATAAAAAAGATGAATTTATTGATAATTCTCAAGAAAAAATAGAGGAAAAAGCACAAGAAGTTCAGGAAGAAAATTTAACAGAAGCACCAGAGAAGCCTGAGGAAATTAAGTCAGAGGAAGAAATTAAGCCAGAAGTAGAAAGTGAAGATAATGCTCAAGAAGATGAAGCAGAAAAAATAAAAGAAGAAACAGAGAAAGAGGAGGAGGAAGAGGGGGAAATTCTTGAAGAGCCTGCAGAAGAAGTTGTTCCAGAAAAATCAGAACAAACAGAAAAAAAGCCTACAACAGAAGAATCCGAAGAAAGCGACTGGCAAGAGATACCCCCAGAAGAAAGCGATGATTTTAATAAAAATCAATAATATTTATTCTGGAATTCGGAAAGTTTTGTAATCAGAGCCAATAATAATTGTTATTATGTTTGGCTCTTTTTCTTCTGTGATTTGTTCCGTGTTTTCTGTTGTAGCAGTAATTGCTTCATTTGTTTGCTCTTTTAATTCAGCACGGAATAATTTTTGTAAAAGATTGGTAATTTTTTGATTTTGATTATCTTTTTTATAAATAATTACTGTTTTTTCCAGCTTTTCATCAGAGGTATATATTCTGCTAATTGGTATTCCATAGCGATTTAAATGATACATTAATTCTCTGGCTAGACCGCTTATGTTTGTGCCATTGGCAATTTCTATTTGTGGTGGACTTAGACTTAGGTAGCGATTTTGAAAAATTATTTCAGAAAATAATTTAATTTGGTCGTATTTATGACCTTCAACTAAATTTAAATAAGGCACAAGAACAAAAGCACCGCCATACAAAGAGCGATCGGGGGTGACTAAAAAACCACCTTCAGAAAATTGATCATCATTTAAAACATGAGAAAACATATTATTGCGATCAAAGTTTGAAGCAAAGCCTGCTAAGGTGACAAGTTCTTGTAAGCTGAGATCGCTGGTAAAATTTTCATCAATAATATTAAAAATATTACTAATTTTTTCAGGACTAGTGAGTATGCCTAAGCTTAAAGATTTTTCACGAATTGCTTCAAGTATTTTTTGTTGTCTTTTTGCTCTGTCAAAATCAGAAGAATCATGACGACTGCGAGCGTATTTTAAAGCAGTTTCTCCGTCTAATTTTTGCTTACCTGCTTGAAGATAAAATCTCTCATAGCCCCAATTATTATCTGGGTAGGCAGGGTCATCTATAGTGCGTTCAACATCGACTTCTATACCGCCTAAGGCATCTATTATTTTTACAAAACCCTGAAAATCTATTTTGGCATACTTATGTATTTCTAAGCCTGTGAGTTCTGTGATTTTTTTATCAAGAGTTTTTAATGCTAATTCTTGAGATTTTTCATCAGAATAACCTTGTTTTTGGTAATATTTTGGTGCATCGCGTAAAATTTCGTTAATTCTGCTACTGGTTGCCTCTGTTTCTACATAAAAATCACGAGGAACTGAAAGCATAACCACGCTATTTGTTTCTTTGTCAATTGAGGCAACAATCAAAGTGTCTGTTAATTCTCCTCCTTGGTGCCATTTTCCACCAATGCCCATTATTAAAATATTAGTGTAGCCATTTTCATCTTTTGGTAGCTCTTTACCAACTATATCCACAATAACATCTTTGAAGCTAAAATTAGCGAATTTTTGATAAAGAGTTTTGCTCATGCTGTATATTGCCATGCCACCAAAAACAACCATCAGACTTATTACCAGCGCAGATAACAATTTTTTCTTTTTATGAATTTTAAAAATAGATTGTTTTTTTGCGAATGGATTTTTGAAAAAGCCAAAAAACTTTTTTATTGCCTTTTTTATGCGTTTTTTTCTATGCCTTTTTTTTAAAGATATTTTTTTAAAACTCATTGTTTATTTTTTTTAGAATAAGCTTGGGGATATTTTTTTGTTTAATCCTAAGTGCTCAAAGGCTCTTTCTGTTGCCACTCTGCCTTTTGCTGTTCTTTCTAAAAATCCTAGCTGAATTAAAAATGGTTCCATTATTTCTTCGATTGTTTCTTTTTCTTCTGATAAGGCGGCGGAAAGAGTAGAAAGACCTACTGGTCCTCCTTGAAATTTTTCAATAATTACTGATAAAAATTCAACATCATTTTGATTTAAGCCAATTGAGTCTATGCCTAGGCATTCCAAGGCTTCATTGGCAACTTTTAAGTCAATGTTTTCTGTGTCTTTGTGATGTGCAAAATCTCTTAAGCGTTTTAGTAAGCGATTTGCTATTCTTGGTGTTCTGCGTGAGCATTGAGCTAATAGTTTTTTTGCAGGATCTTCAATTTGTATATCAAGTAATTTTGCATTGCGTTCGGCAATTTGCATTATGTCCTCGTCTTTATAGAATTCTAATTTTGAAACAAAGCCAAATCTATCTCGCAGGGGAGATGAAATTGCACCAATTCTAGTGGTTGCACCAATTAAAGTAAAGGGAGGCAGGGGAAGTCGCATTGATTTTGCGCCAGCACCTTTGCCCATCATTAAATCAATAGCAAAATCTTCCATAGCAGAGAAAAGCATTTCTTCTATTGGGGTTTTAAGTCTGTGAATTTCGTCTATAAAAAGCACATCTCCAGCTTCGAGATTTGTTAATAAACTTGCTATATCACCTGTTTTTTCAACAGCAGGTCCACTGGTTATGCGTAAATTTCCGTTTACTTTTTTGGCAATAATGCCTGCTAAAGTGGTTTTTCCTAGACCCGGAGGGCCGTGTAATAAGATATGTTCTGGGCTATCTCCTCTTTTTTCTGAGGCAGAAAGAAGAATTTTAAGATTTTTTTTAAGAATTTTTTGCCCAATAAAATCATCAAAACTCTGTGGTCTGAGCGTGGTTTCAAATTGAGCTTCTTCTTTGCTTTGAGCTGGAGCCGTTATTGGATTTATGCTGACTTTTGCCATAATTTTTGTACCTAAACAGTTTCCCCTTTTTTAATTTTTTTTTCAACTCCTTGACAAAATATTTTTTTTGTTTAAAAATAATATCCTTATTTATTAAAAGATGTCTGAGTTTACTATTGAGTCTCAATTAAAAATAACTTCGCAAATGCGCGCAGGCATAGATAAGCCCAGATTTGTTAAAAGGGTGCGGGTTGTGGAAGATGATTATTTTATAAAAACTAGAAAATTTTTGAATTTTATTAAAAATTCATTAGCTGAGATGCCTGATTGTAAAGACAAAAAAATAGCTTTTAAATATATAAATAATTTTGAAGAAAAATTAAACAAAATAAATGAAGTGCCAGTGAATTGTTATCGCACTTATGGTGGTGAACAATGTGATACAGGTTTTTTATTTTCGATTTTAGCAGAAAGAGAATTGCCTTTGTTAAAAGGATTTTTGAGTCATAAAGCTTTTTTTAATTCTTCTTTTTTAGATAAGGTTGTTGAGATTTTTAAAAATGAGTATCAAATTATGGTTAATACTAAAAAAGCAGAAAAGCAAGCGGGAATTTGTTAGTTTTGCTTGAATTTATAAGACAAAATTAAGATAATACTTGCGTTTAAAGTATTATGGATTTTGGCGTAAATATTGACGGCTTAGTTTTAAAATCTCAAAATGGTGATGCAGAGGCATTTGGTGAGCTTTTTGATTTATTTTTAACTTCAATTTATAGATTTGTTTATTTTCGAGTTGACACTACAGAAGATGCTGAAGATTTAACAGAAGAGGTTTTTTTAAAAGCATGGGAGAATTTATCAAGTTTTCAAAAAAGGAAAAATATTCCTTTTTCTGCTTGGCTTTTTCAAATAGCAAAAAACACAGTGACTGATTTTTGGCGTAAAAGAAAAGACACTTTAGAACTTTCTGATGAGGAAGTTGATAAGAATGCGGAAAATGACATTATTCGCAATGCGGAGCGAGATTTTGAGCGAAGAAAATTATTAGAAGCATTGAAACAAATTCCTGCCTTACAGGCTGATGCAGTTTCTTTGCGTTATTTTTCTGATCTTTCTAATCAAGAAATTGCAACTGTGCTCAAGAAATCAGAAGGGGCAACAAGAATATTGCTTTCTAGAGGGCTAAAAAGACTTCGAGAAATTATGACAGAAGATGAAACAAAATAACAACTTTTTCGTTTAAATAATAGGACAAATATGCAAAAAAGATTTCGAAACAAATTACGGCAGATAGGTAGGGTAAATCCTTCACAAAAATTTCGAGAAAAAGTAAAGAATAATATCTACTTAAAAAGTCTTGAAAAAAATAAAACACTTATTCATAAGATTTTTCCTTTTATCCCTGTTAAAGACCCAAGAAAAGCCCAACAAGCACCTTTGTTAAGTTTTATGAGAGGATTTGCTTTTACTGGTGCTCTTTCTGTGTTTCTAATTTTTATTGGTGGTTTTTTCTTATATTCTATACCTACTTCTGCTGGTGAAAAAACTTATATTGAAGATATTAAGGGTGTTGTTGAGGTTTCGGATAATGGTTCTGATTTTTATTCTGTAGAGGTTGAAGATATTTTGGGTAGTGGTGATATTTTGCGTACTGGTGAAGATTCATCTGCTTCTGTTGTGTTTTTTGAGGACTCGGTTTTAAGGCTTGATTCAAACACAAGAGTAAAAATTAAAAATCTTGTTCCCCATCCTATTGTTTCTGATGTTGGCACTGTTGCTATCGAGGTTGATTTTGGTCGAATTTGGCTAAAAACATTAGGTGAAAAAAGTGATTACACAGGAATTGAAGTTTATTCTGGTGATTTAATGATTACTCCAGAAAATAGTGCTTTTGATCTTGAAAGAAATGGTAATATCAATATTGTGCGTATGTTTGAGCGAAGCTCCAGGGTTTCATACAGAGGAGAAAGAAACCGTAAGTCTATTATTTTGATAGCTGGCAAGGAGGTGCGATCTACTCTTTTGGGATTAGGTGAAATACAAAAAATTACTAATGAAGAAAAGACTGAAGAGTGGGTACAAGTAAACATAGCGCTTGATCAAAAGTATATTGATAATTTTATAGACAAAGAAACAGAGTATTTAGAAAGTTCTTTTGCTAAGTTAAAAGAAAATGTGTCTTTAACATTTCAATCTGAGACTGGTGAAAAGTATTTAGCGCTAGCTAAAAGAGATTTTTATGAAGCCTTATTGGCAATTAAAAAAGGTGAAATAGAAAAATCAGAACAAGATTTTGATAATTTTTTTAGTAATTTAAATAAAGCAGTTGAGCTTGATCCTAGTTTGCTTACTGTTGTTGAGCTTGAGCTACAAAAAGGTAAAAAATATTTGCAGTTTTCTACTCCGAACGATGAATTTTTTCCTGCTAAAAAAGCCATAGAAGAAGCTTTGGAAAATTTTTCTACTGATCCTGTGGCAGTAAAAGCAAGAGCAACAAAAGAAACTTTATGGGAAGTTCATAGTCTTGCCTCTACTGACAATAGAGGTATGGCAGAGGCTCATTTGGAAACTTTTACTGAAGAACTGCAGGCTTTGTCTGAAGAAGAAATTGTGCTTGATCCAGAAATTAGAGCAGAAATGTTGGATCAAAAATCAGAAGAGTTGGAGATATTATCAGAATTACAAGAAGAAATATTACCTGCTAGCAAGGTAGCAGAAGAGGCAGAAGATGAGCTTATTTCGGAAGTAGTGGAAGCTTCTTTGCCTGTTCGTGCTGGTTTTCCTGGTAGTCAGCCAGTAGAAAAGAAAACAACAGAAGCTTTTGTTGAAAAAGTTAATATTTATAGCACTGACAAAGGTCAGGAAAATGCTTTAAGACAAGTTTTACAAGACATTCCAAATGATGTTTCTTCATTGGAAACATTAAAAGAATTAAAAGGAGAAGTTCCAGTTCATTTACGCAGAATGGTGGTTGAAAAAATTGTAGAAATAACTAGAATAGAAAGACAAAAAGCATTACTTGAGGCAAGCTAATATTATGAATTTTCCTTTTAATAAGCCAAAAAATAAAGATTTAGCTCTGAAGATAGCCAGAGAGATTATTAAACAAAAGCCAGAAACTTTTGAAGAATTAGAGAAAATTAAAAATAAAATTTGTGAAACAGAAAAAATCCCTACGATTTCTAATATTGAAGTTTTGCGTACAGGGATTGGTTTTCCAGAAAACATTATTAAGTTGTTGCAAAAAAGAAAAGTGCGCACTCAAAGCGGAGTTGCGGTTATTACTATCTTGACTAAGCCTTTTTCTTGTCCTGGTAAGTGTGTTTTTTGTCCACAGGAAATTGCTGGAGAAAAAGGAGAAACTCTTTTTGAGCAAGATGCAAAAGACAAGAAAAATGCTGATGCTATTCCATCTGAATATAAAAAATCTGGCAATGATGTAATGCCGAAGTCTTATTTTTCTAATGAACCTGCGGCTTCGCGAGCTCTTTTGGCAGATTTTGATCCATTTACTCAGGTTAAATCACGCTTAAAATCATTAACTTTGACAGGACATGATACCTCAAAAATTGAATTGATTATTTTGGGTGGAACTTTTTCTGATCTACCCAATGATTATCGTGAAGAATTTGTGACTCGTGCTTTGCAGGCACTAAATCAGGATGATGAAAATAGAGAAGTTGATTTAGGGCAAGCACAAAAAGAAAATGAAAATTCTGATCATCGCTGTATTGCTTTAGTTATTGAGACTAGGCCTGATTATATCAACAAAGAAGAAGTTAAGTTTTTGCGTGAATTAGGTTGTACCAAGGTTGAGCTTGGTGTTCAAAGTACCGATGATGAAGCTTTAGAGCTTTGTAAAAGAGGTCATGGCAGAAAAGAGAGTGTTGATGCTGTGAAAATGCTTAAAGATACTGGTTTTAAAATTGGTTATCATGTTATGCCGGGTTTGCCTGGATCTGATCCCGAGAAAGATATACAAGTTTTTAAGGAAATCTTTGAGCATGATGATTTTAAGCCGGACTTTTTGAAGATATATCCTTGCACTGTTGCGCCTTTTTCTGAGTTGGCAGAGTGGTATAAATCTGGCAAATATCAACCTTTGACAGAAAAAGAATTATTTCCTCTTTTGATGGAAATTAAAAAAATGTGTCCGCCGTGGGTGCGCATATCTAGGCTTGTGCGCGACATTCCTGCTACTTCTATTTTGGCTGGTTCAAAAACAACAAATATGCGCCAACATTTACTAGAAGAATTAAAGAAAAAAGGTGAAAAGTGTAATTGTATTCGTTGTCGAGAAATAAAAGGTGAAGATTTTAAGGAGGCTAATTTTATTTGTAGAGAGTTTGGTGCTTCTGGCGGAAAAGAGTTTTTTCTTTCTTATGAAACGGAAAATGATAAGCTTTTGACCTTATTGCGACTTAGAATTCCATCAAAAAATAAGCCGATTTTTGAAGAATTGGAAAATGTGGCTTTAATTAGGGAATTACATACTTATGGTGAAGTTGTGCCCGTTGGTGTGAAAAAAGAAAAAAAAGCTCAGCATAGCGGGTTGGGTAAGAAATTAGTTGAACAAGCGGAAAAAATAGCTAAAGAAAAGTTTGGCTATCAAAAAATGGCTGTTATTTCAGGAATTGGTGTTAAAAATTATTGGCGGAAATTGGGTTATTTGGATCAGGGTTTGTATTTGGTGAAGGATTTATAGCTTGTTCAGGACTATCTGGACTTTCTTGGTCTTCTTCTGCTTGTGAAGGTGGCGTTTTTACTATTTCATCTTCTTGTTCTTCTTTTTTAAATTCTAAATAAGCTAATGTCCAAATGGCGTTTGCAAATACAGATAAGGTGCCTGTGATGTAGGCTGTTAATACTAACAAAATTAAAACAACTATTCCGGCAATTATTATTGCCACTGTTTCCATAGAAAGAAGTGTGTTAAAAATACCGCTAATAAAAATTACAGCTATTGGGATAAATAAAATTACTGCAATATTTAGAATTACTCTAAGTTCAATTAAGATAAAGATTAAAAAGAGTGAAAAGGTAGTGCCTATATTACGAATTACCATTTTGATTGAGTTTTTTATACTAAGTGCAAAGCTGTCTTTTTCTAATACTATAAATTGGCTTGTAAAAGCGAAGAAAAAAAGCATTACAACGCCGATTAAAAGAAAAAATATTAAAAATGGAGTTAGAAGCCAGGCACGGCCAGGTCCAAGATTGCGAATTACAAAAGACCATTCTGTAAAAAATGAAGTTGGCTTCATTGTGCCTTTTACAACATTAGTCTCAAAGAGTGGTAAAAAGCGAAAAATACCAGTGGAAAGACCATGTTTTGATTCTTTGCCATGGTAGATATTAGAAATTAAATGAACTAATGCACCTTCGCAAATAATTGGCAGAAAGAAATAAGCAATAAGTACTAAAATGGCTGTAATAATAAAAGCTATTGATATTCCTTGGTTGGATTTTGCAAAATCTAATACAATGCTAAATATTTTTGTGTAGTTAATATGCTTACTTGAGAACAAAGGTGAATGCATAAAAGCTTGGATTTGATAAAAAATATAAGCACCACTAACAATGAGCACAAAAAAAGATGGCCAAAATCCAAACTTAATGAGATGGCGCTCTTTTTTAACTATCTCCCAAGCATTATAAACTATATTTTTTGCTCTTGTGTTCACGTGAGCTTATTTTAAAGCAATAATTTTTATTGTCCAGTATCTTATTTAGAGCTAGAATACTAAAGCTTATTTAATTAATACTATGTTTTGGGCAGATGATATTACAGAGCAAATTCAAAATAGATTTGCAGACAGAATTAAAAATGGTGAGGAACTTGTTGTGCGTGATGAAAAAACAGCCTCAGGCAGGGTTCATATTGGATCTTTGCGTGCCGCAGCTATTCATGGGCTTGTTGCTCAGGTTTTAAATGAAAAAGGAGTGAAGGCAAAGTTTCTTTTTGAAATTAATGACACAGATCCTATGGACGGCTTTCCTGTGGGTCTTGATGAAAGTTTTCGTAAATACATGGGACAGCCTTTATATACCATTCCTTCGCCTGATGGAAAAGCAAAAAATTTTGCAGAGTTTTATGCAGGTGAATACAAAAAAGTAATTGAATCAATTGATTTTAAGCCAGAGTTTTATCGACTTTCTGATTTATATCAAGCTGGTAAATTTAATGATGTAATTCGTTTAGCTTTGGAGCATGCGGATCAAATCCGTGAAATTTATAAAAGAGTTGCCAAAAGCGAAAAGCCAGATACTTGGTTTCCTTTGAACGTTGTTTGTCCAAAATGTGGCAAGGTTGGCACTACTCATGTTTCTGATTTTGATGGAGAGACTGTAGCTTTTGAGTGTTTACCAGATCAGGTTTCCTGGGCTGAAGGTTGTGGAGAAAAAGGCAGAATTTCGCCTTTTGATGGTCAAGCAACTTTACCTTGGAAAGTAGAATGGGCAGCAAAGTGGGCTGTAGTTGGTGTAGATATTGAGGGGGCAGGAAAAGATCATTATACCAAAGGAGGTTCAAGAGATGTTTCTCGTGCTATTTGCGAAGAAGTATTTAAACATTCTTCACCTTTTGATATTCCACACGAGTTTGTCTTAGTTGGTGGTAAAAAAATGTCTAGCTCAAAAGGATCAGGAGCAAGCGCTAAAGAGATTTCTGATCTTTTACCACAGGAAATAACTAGGCTTTTATTAGTTGGTAAACCACCAAAAAGAGCAATTGATTTTGATCCTACTGGGGATACTATTCCAAATCTTTTTGATGAATTTGATCGTTTAGAGAAAATTTATTTTGAAGGTGATGAAAGTAAGGCTGATTTTGCAAGACAGTATCAAATTTGTTTTGATTTTAATGATTTACCTGATCAAAAACCTATTTTTAGGCCTCGTTTTCGTGATTTGGCTTTTTTGGTTCAAGTTCCGCATGTTGATATTGCAGAAAAGTTGGAAGAAATGAAGGAAGCACCACTTACTTCTGACGAAAAAGATGCTTCACAAAGGAGAATTGAATATGTACAAAAATGGCTTAATGAACAAGCGCCAGAGAAGTTTATATTTAAAATTTCTGACGAATTACCAATTGATAAGAGTGAATTTACAGAAGAAAATAAAAAAGTATTGGAAAAAATCTTGGAATTTTTTGAAAGCCACCAAGAAGTTTACGGGCATGATTTGCATGGATTTTTCCATGAATTAAAAGAAGAACTTGCTCTTGCGCCAAGAGATGTTTTTGTGCCGATTTATAAAGCATTTTTAGGTAGGGAAAGTGGTCCTAAGGCTGGTTTTTTGCTTTCTGCTTTGGATCGTGATTTTGTAATTAGTCGCCTTAAAGAAATTTTATGATCCTTGCTGATTATCAAAAAATTAATCCTAATTGTCCTGATAATCTTTTGTGTGCAGAAAAATATGGATTTTTAGTAAAGCCAGAGTATTTTGATCGTGGTTATAAGTGGGCTTTGGAAAAAGTTTATTTAAAAAAAGAGGCTTTGGAGGTATTAAAAAAAGCAGAAAAATTGTTGCCTGATAATATTTGTTTTTTGTTTTGGGATGGTTTTCGCCCTTTAGAGCTTCAGAAAGAACTTTTTGATGAGCTTTATCAAAAAAGAAAAAAACAATTTCCATCTCTAGTGAATGATGAATTATTGGAAATGACTAATATTTTTGTTGCCTTTCCTGATGAGCGAGCTTTGCATCAGCATGGTTTTACTATTGATTTAACTTTATTTGATAAAGAAAAAAATGTTTTATTAGAAATGGGCACAGATTTTGATGATTTTTCAGAAAAAGCTCATATGGATTTTTTTCAAAAAAATCCACCGAAAACAGAAAAAGACAAAAAAGCTCAGAAAAATAGGGAATTACTAAAGAGTGTGATGATTAAATCTGGTTTTGAGGGGATAAAATCTGAGTGGTGGCATTTTAGTTTACTCTGATTATTTTTTATGTTATAATAATATAATATAAAAAATAAAAATGAGTGAATTTGCTTTTGCGAAAAGGCCAAGTGAAGATCCGGATCGGTCCGAAGAAGTAAAAGAACATTTTATTTTGGCTAAAAATGGTAATATTGAAGTTGCTAATAGAACACAATTAGCAGAGCTTTTTACTCATAAAACTTCTTTTTTAGTTGAACAAATTAAGGATTTAAATAAGCGCCTTGAAAAGGCAAAGGGTAGTAAGGCTACAAAAGAAAAAGTTGGTCAATTTGTAGCACAAGAAATTAATGAGATGATTAGTGCCAAAGAGGGCATGCTTGAGCCACTTTATTTTGTGACAGCTTTAGAAAGGGTTATTGAGCTTTATAAAAAAGACACTTGGTTTGGACTTGGTGAAAAAGGATTTTTAGAGTTAGATACCAATGAAGTTGAGACAATACTTGCTTCTTTGGAAAGTGCTTTTTCTTATGTTAAAAGGCATGATAAAGGTAAATTTTTAAAAACACCTGGCAAATTTGTTGCTGATTTTTTTGCAAAAGATTATCAATTGTTCGCAAAGCCAAAAGAGGAAATGTTTGCGTCTATAAATAGCGCAATAGAAGATACGCCAGAGGGTTGGTTTTATGAACCAACTAGAAAAATTGAGCAAAATAATATTTTTATTGCTGATGCTGGTCTTGGGGATGAGCAAGAAAAAAGGGTTTAACTAGCTTATTCACTTGAAAAACTGCTTTCTTTTTGGTATAATTATATGAATAATTATCTATAAATGGACCAAAAAGAATTTTTAGATCAGGTGGAGTTAATTTTAGACGCTTTGGAAATACCAAGTGAGAATAAAGCTAGTTTTTTGGCAAAAGTGCAGAACTTAGCAGATGATAAGAGGTTAAAAATAATGGAAATTTTAGTTCTTGAGCTTGAAAAATTTAAGAAATTTAAGGAAAATCAACTTAAAGATTTGACAAAACACAATGAAAATAGTGAAAAAGAACAGATAATTAAAGAAATTGAATCTGAAATTGATTCACTTTGATTTTTAATAATAAAAATGCCTACAGACAAACAAAAAAGTATATTTTTACAAGAACTGGAAACAGGTTCTTCTGGAGATAAGCAAAATAAACCTAAAAAGAAAAAATCAGCAATAGCTTTATTTGTAGCTATTTTTATGCTTTTTTTGTTGATTATTGCGTTATTTATTTTTGTAATGAGCGTGGGAGGGTCTGGAAATCCTGTTTTAAAGGCTTTTGGGGTGCCAGAAGATGACACAAAAAACTTTTTATTAGGACTTGTTAACTGGGTTTTTGGTGGATTTTCGTTGTTGCTTTTAATTGTATTTACTATTGCTCTTTTTCTTGGTTTAGCAACAAAAAAAGAACAGAAATTAAAGAGGCGAGGGTCTTTTATATTATCCTTGACCAGTGCGGCAATGATTTTTGTGGTTATTCTTGTGTGGTTGGGAATGTGGAATTTTGTAAATGCTTTTGTTGTTGAATCTTCTTCAGGCGCAAATATTTTGATGTATACAGAGGGTGACCCAGAAGACTTAAAAGCGCCTATTGATATTAAATTTTCTGCAGAAGATGTGCGTAAATCCATTGAAAGAAAAGGCTATACTGTTGAGGGTTTTAAGTGGGACTTTGGTACTGGTGTTTTTCAGCCAATGAGAACCGAAGATAGTGTTATTCAACATTTTAGTACCTCTGGTGAGTTTTTAATTCAGCTTGAAGTTGTGACAGAAGAACAAAATGATTTTAGTCCTTATAAATTGACACTAGAAATAGAAGGAGCTGAGTTTATGGCTGATCCTTCTGTTGGTGATGCACCGCTCAGGGTTAATTTTGATGCTAGTAGTGTGACAAAAAGCATTAGCACAGGTACTTATGATTGGGATTTTGATGGTGATGGTGAGTTTGACGAGACAACAAAAACGCCAAAAGCTGTTTTTACTTATGAGAAAATCGGTGTTTATGATGTTAAGCTCAGGGCTGTAAATAATAGTGGTAATGTTAAGCTTTTTGAGAAAAAAATTACTGTGACAGGAGAGAGTGCTGGTCGTATAGGTGCGGTAATTAACTTTATATCAGAAAATAGCGGAACAGCTCCATTTAAAGTTGTTTTGACTGGTACTGATTCTTTTAGTGTTGATGGTAGAATTATAAATTATCAATGGCAGTTTAATGATGGTTCTGTTGCAATTCATGGTGAAACCATTACTCATATTTTTGAAGAGCCAGGGACTTATAATATTGAATTAACTGTAAAAGATGAAATGGGTAATATTCATCAAACAGAAAAAGCAGTGACAGTTAAAGCGCCTATTTCTGTGCCTGAGGCTGTGATCACAACAACACCAAAAGCTAATACTAAAGGTATTGTGCAAGGTCAATTACCTTTAACAGTGAAATTTGATGCTTCTAAGTCTTTGGATAAAGATAATAATATTATTGATTATAATTGGGATTTTGATGGTGATGATAAGGTTGATGATAATGGTAGTGTTGTGGAGTATATTTTTAGAGAAGAGGGAGAATATGATGTTAAATTAACACTTATTGATGCTGATGATAATGTGGTTGAAAAAATTATAAAAATTATTGCGGAAAAACAAAAATTGCAAGCAGAGATTATGGCTAATCCTTCTACTGGCACTGCTCCTTTAACTGTTGAGTTTGATGGTTCTGAGTCTTGGTGTGATGAAGATAGTTGCAATATTGTATCTTTTGAGTGGGACTTTGGTGATGGATCTAATCCAGAGCTTACTGGTGCTCAGGTTCAACACTATTATCCTAATGTTGGTATTTATGATGTTAGTTTAACTATTTATACCAATACTGATAGAAGTGCAAAAACAACAAAAAAAGTTTATGTGCGTGAAATACCTCTTACCGCTTGTTTTCTTGCTAGTAGAACTGAGGGCACTTCTCCTCTTACTGTTTCTTTTGATCCCTCTTGCACTATTGGCTCTACTGATGTTTGGGAGTGGGATTTTGGCGATGGTATTAAGCAAAAAACCAGAAAGCCGACCCATACTTTTAAAGAGCCTGGAGTTTATACTGTACAATTGAAGGTGTTTGATGATAAAAATAATGTATCTACAGAAACTTTGACTATTGAGGTTTCTGCTTCACAAGAATAATTTTTATCATTTATGAAGAAAAAAACACAAAGAATTTTTGTCATTAGCTTAGCTATTCTTGCCACACTTTCTCTTATTGGCATTGCTCTTTTGCCGAGTTTGACTGTTTTTCTTAATTAAAACTTAGAATATTTTTTTAAGTTCTAAAAAATTAGTAAAAATTTTATCAGCTTGAGAAAGATCTTGCTTTTCGTTATAGCCATTTTTGTAGCCATAGGTTGTCATACCTGCGTTTTTTCCTGCAATTACGCCATTTTCAGAATCTTCTAAAACAAGGCAATTTTTTGGTTTTATGTTTAATTGCCTAGCAGTGTATAGAAAAATATCTGGAGCTGGCTTGCCTATTCCACCGATGTGATCTGCACTTACTATTGCTTGAAAATATTTTTTTAATTCGTATTTATTAACAATATAATCAATCCAAGCTTGGATTGAAGAACTGGCTATTGCCATTGGAATTTGTTTTGTTTGAAGATATTTAATGAATTCGAGTGCATGGGGAGAGATTTTACTAAATGGATAGACTTTTTCTAGGGCAAAATTTTTATAAATTTCTAAAAATTCTTCTTTTGTGAGTTTTAAGTTATATTTTTCTTTTAAATAAGCATAAGTTCCTGTGGGACTTTTGCCTGTTATTTTGCTGTGATCTTTGCTGGAAAAGCCTGGGGCTATTGTGTTTACAAATTCAACCTCATGGATTGCCCAGATTTTTTCTGAGTCGATTAGTACGCCGTCCATATCAAAAATTACTGCTTTCATGTGATTTCAAGTCTTTCTTCTTCTGTTCTTAAGATATTTTCTTTTTTTGTGATTTTTTGAAGCACTTCTGCGCACTTTTCAGATACATTTTCACCATATATTTTTGGTGCGTTTTTTAATAAATTTTCATTGATTACTTTTTTGATTATATCTGCGATCAAGTCTCCATTTATTGGTGGAGCGATTACATTACTGCCTGCAAAAAATGTTTCTGGACGATCTGATCCAAAGCGAAGAGTGACGCATGGTACGCCTAATTCATTCATTTCTTCTTGCATACTTCCAGAATCAGTTGCACAGACTTTGGCATAGCTCATTGCTTTGATAACATCACGATAATAAGGCCAAACAGGGGAGTAGATAAAGTTTTCTTTTTTCTTAAGCTCTTCTATTTCTTCTCTTAATCCAAAATTGTCAATTGCGCTTTCTGTTGCGAAGAGTGATATTAAAAGCACTGTTTCTCCGCTTTCGACCATGGTTTTTATTGCTTTAAATATTGCTTTGAAGCGTTTTTCATTTTCACAATTTTCTCTGCGGTGAATACAAAAACGAATACAGCCTTTTTTTAGGGCAGGATATTGCTCAAAAATATCTGATTTCTCGCTTTCTTTTAGTGCTTGACGAGTTGCATCAACAACAGAATTACCCACTGTAAACATGCGATCTTCTGGATAACCTTCTTTTAATAAAAATTCTTTATCTAGTTCATGAGGAACTAGGTAAATTCCAGTTGCTGGCTCTGTTATGCGAGTGTTGAATTGTTCTGGTGTTGGTTCGGTTGAACCTCTTTGAAAATTATTACGATTTTTCATGACTTCGAACCATTTATTGATATCTTTTTTTTCTAGTAATTCATGAAAGAATTCTTTTTTTGGTGTTAGGGTGCGAATTCCTGCTTCATTGTGCACAACAGCAAGGCAGTTGCACCAAGAGGCATTACTAGAGGCTGAGGCAGTAGTTGTGTCTCCGTGTACAATAGGAATTGGTGTTTTTCCTGTTTTTTTTAATTCTGCTAATAAGTCACCCAGGCGAGAGATAATTTGTGAAGTTTTTTGATGCAATGATCCACGAATATTAAGATTAAAATCAGCTTCAATCCCGAATTCTTCAAGCATTCCGCCAGAGAGATTGAAGTCATAATGTTGTCCTGTGTGCCCTAGTAAGACTGCCATTCCTCTTTTTTTTAGCTCAAGATATAGCGGTGCTTGTTTGATTATGTCTGGTTTTGTGGCGATTAGTACTATGAAAATTTTTTCTGGAAAATTATTTATTTTATCCCAAAAGTTTGGTTTTAAATTCACGTTTTCGATTTGCATGTGAGTTTTTAATATATATGTAATTTTGCCTTTTTGAGAGGGATTGTTCAAGGTTGTTTTTATTGATCATCATTGTTTTGAACTATTTTTATTTTTCTATCTTTTCTTTTTGTAAGCAAAAAGAAACTCGAATGGGTCGGACTTGGTTTTTTTGAAAAAACTAAAGCTTTTTTCTTTAAAAATCATGCTTTTTGTTCCGTGTGCTCATTGATTTAATTCGCCCACTCCACTTTTCGCACCGTTCTCCTCGCATTCTGCTAAAAACCTTTCCTTTATTAAACTAATACTTTAATTTCTATAGTTGCTCAATTAATTTTGCTAACTCTTTACAAAATATATTTTTTTATGAATAATATATGAGCTCTTTGAAAATTGGCGCCGTGGCAATCGCCTCGCTTGCGAGGAGGAAAGTCCGAACACACAAAAGCAAAAGTGATTTCTAACGGAAATGACCTGAAAACCTAATAAGATTCAGGTACGGAAAGTGCCGCAGAGACGAGAAATATGAAACGCCCCTTAGTTTTCGGGGAGATCTTTGGCGACAAAGAAGTCTTGGTAAACCCCACTTGTGTGCAAGGCGGGATGGGGAATTTATAATTTAACCTTGCTTTGGGTTTATAAATTCGCCCGCTGCTGGAACATATTGGCAACAATATGTCTAGATAGATGATTGCCCTCGACAGAATTCGGCTTATACGGCGCCGATTTTTATGTATAATTAGCTTATGAACTTTCTAGCTAATTTATTTCAGAACAAAAAGTTTTTATTACTTGCGTCAATAGTTTTAATTGGCTTGTTGATTTTTAGAGTTTGGTTAAATAAAGGCTTTGTTTCTTTTGAGGGCATTAAAGCTCCTTTTGAGGCAGATTTTGTTGGTCATGCTCGTTTGCAATGTGAAAAAGAAAATTGCGAATTTTCTTTACCTCCAGATAAATATATTGTGCGAATTAATAAAGAAGGATTTTTTCAAACTTCTGCAGAGGTAAATGCTACATTAGGTCAACACAAAGTAGTTCTTGTTAAGCCTAAAAAAATACCCTCTTTGGATCAGCTTGAACAAGTGCCAGCAGTTTTTAAAGAAAATTTAACGCCAATTTCTTCTTTTTCTGTTGAAGATTTTTATGCTGTTGATGAAGTTGGTAATGTTTTTGTTTTGAGCCGAGAAGATAATAAGTTTTATTTTTTAGGCGTAAACGGAAAGCGTGAATTTGTATCTCAATTTGAGGGAATAGAAAAGGCAGATATTTATCCTGCTGGCAATAAAGCATTTGTTGTAGCGGATAATCAACTTTTTGAAGTTGACATAAAAAGAAAAAGAAAATATCAATTATTGGCAGGAAAGCAGATAAAAGAAGTTTATTTTGATAAGAATTTTTTGTTTGTACAGGCTGAAGGTGGAATTTTGTTTAGAAAAAACGATGAAGACTTTCAAGAGTTTAATTTTGATACAGATTTAAATTCAATTTGTGTTGTAGATAATAAAAAAAGTTTTTTTATTGTGGAAAATAACGCTTTTTATCAAATAAGTGTCGATGATTTGGTAGACAAAACACAAATAATTGATTTTTCAATCAACAAACCTCTTTTACAAATAAATTGCGAAAGCGAGGATAGCATTTTGTTGCTTTTAGAGGGAGATCAGGCTTATCGACTTAGTTTTTAGGTTGTCAGTATATCAGCGCCGTTTTGAGTGACTGCCATTGTGTGTTCAAAATGACCAGATAGCGACCCGTCTTCTGTGACAATGGTCCAATCGTCACTCAGGGTGTAGTTTTTTGGGCTTCCAATAGTAATAATTGGCTCAATTGCAATGGTCATGCCTTTTTTTAAAACTATTCCTGTGCCTTTTTTGCCAAAATTAAGAACTTGAGGTTCTTCGTGGAGATTTTCACCTATACCATGTCCAGTCAGGTTTTTTACTATATTAAAGCCATTTTTTTCCGCAGTTTCTTGGATAATATTAGAAATATCACCAAGCTGAACGCCATCGCGAACTAGGGAAATGGCATTATTTAGAGCTTCTTTTGTGACTTTTAATAATTTTTGTTTTTGTGGAGAAATCTCACCAACTGGTACAGTAATGCAGGAGTCTGTGTGTAGTCCTTTATGATATACACCAAAATCGATGCTAATTAAATCGCCTTTTTTTAGTTTTTTATCTGAAGGAATTCCATGAACTATTTCTTCATTTACGCTGGCGCAAATTGCACCAGGAAATCCTCCATATCCTAAAAAACTAGGTTGAACATTATATTGCGCACACATATTGAGTGCAATTTGATTGAGTTCTGCTGTGCTTATTCCTTCTTTAACTTCTTTTTTGAGTGTTTTTAAGATTGTGGCAAGGATTTTGCCACCTTCACGCATGATTTGAATTTCTTCCGGTGTTTTTATTGTTATGTTCATGGGGCTTATAGTAGTACAAAAAATAGAAAATAGAAATAAAAACCTGTTGTGGCAGGATAAAATAGAAAAAATTCCCAAAGATTAATTTTATTGATTTGTTTTTTATTAATTTTACTGATTAACAAAATTAGCGGGAAAATTATAAAAGGCAAGAAACAGATCCAATAGTCGATAAAAATGTTAGCTGTGTTTATATTAAAAGAGTCATTGAGCCATTTTTTTAATACTAAGCCCTCAAAAAACATTATAAATTGAGGATAGATTAAAAAATATTTATAATTTAGTTTGTTATTAATAATTTTAAATTTTAATGCCAAGCAAAAAAATATCCATAAAAAAATAGCAATTGATATAGGTAATAAAACAGGAAGTATCATATATAAACTTAGTATTAGTAAAAGTTGATCATGCTTTTCGTTTTGCGCTTTAGAGTAATGCGTTTCGCTAAATACATCTGATAAATCATCATTAATAAATTTTGGTTTTTGAAAACCTAATCCTTGCCATTTTTGTAGAATGTCCTTTTTGTTTCCACTTAAAATAACTTCGTTTTTTTGAGAGTTATATATATGCCAAATATCATCTATTGTTTGTGCTATAAGCAATGGCTCATTATTATTTTTAGGTATGCTTATTTTTTTTAGTGGTTTTATAGTTCTTTCTTGATAGCGATTGCTTTTTGATATTATATGAAAACAGTTTTTGCATTCATCGTCAGGTACCCATTTGTTAAGTTCAATAAAATTATTATATTCAAAATCATAAGACCATTCTGCCCAGCCGGCTGTTGCCATAGTGCTTGACAGAAAGCTTACCATAAACAAGTAGAAAATAGTGATTTTAAGTAATATTTTCATATTTATAATTTACTGTTTTTTGACAAAAAAGACGATAATTTTGTAATTATCGCTAAGCAACTGGCTGCCCGGGTAGGATGCTCATTTTTTCGGAGCTTTGCTCCTCAAAAACAAGGCCTTCTGCGCTTGCTCGGAATTTTGCACAAGCGCAAATTCTCTCGCTCGCTTGAGTGTCGAACCAGGTTCTCGATCCTACCTAAACAATAATTTAAAAAAATTGTCACTTTGTGACAACTGTTTTTAAATGGCTGCCCGGGTAGGATTCGAACCTACGCATAGAGGATTCAGAGTCCCCTGCCTTACCGCTTGGCTACCGGGCATTATTTTTTAGAACAAGCAATAGCTTAGCAAAATCAGCTTTTGTCAGCAAGTTCACTAAAAACAATATTTTCTATGTCTTTTACACCTTTTTCGATTTCTAGGTTCACTGTTTGTACCTGATAAGTACACTCTTTTGCTAAGGATATTTCTTTTTTTGCGCTTTTTAATCTATTGGCTACTTCTTCGTCTGTTAGTGGTGATCTTTCTCGAATTCTTTTTTCTAGCAATTCTAGGCTTGGCGGTAAAAGAAAAATTGATACTAAGTTTTCTTTTGGTACGATTTCGCGCACGCTTTCAAATCCTTGTATATCTATTTCACGAAAGACAACTTTGCCTTTTTTTAGTGCATCAAAAACTGTTTTTTTGAGGAGACCATAATAATTTTTGCCATGTACACATGCCCACTCCAGGAAAGCTCCTTCTTTTTTTTGTTTTTCGAATTTTTCTTTGCTGTAAAAATAATAAGTTTTGCCTTCTTTTTCGCCGGGTCTTTTTTTGCGAGTTGTGACGGAAACCGGAAATACCCAGTTTTTATGCTGTTTTTTGAGGTTTTTTATTATTGTGCCTTTGCCTACTCCAGAGGGTCCGATGAGTAAAAATAATTTACCTTTTAGATTTGACATTTATTTTAAATTATAGTATTATAGTATGAAACGTTAAGAAAAAGGAAGTGATTGACTGATGAGAAAATTTTTGATAAAATTATCTGATAACTTGATCTTTGACAGAGACGGAAATGGTAGTTAGGAATTGGGGCTTGAAACCAAATTAATCTTAATTGAAACATAAAAATATTCAAGCTCTCTTCCTCCCTACTTTTTGATGGCCACTCGACTCTGGCCGACACCATTAAAAAGTAGCCTCCTTGTGAGGTGAACAAAAAAAACAAAAATAAAAAAATTGTTTTTAACCTTGCGTATAGCAGGTCCAAAAAAAATAAAAACAAAAAATACCGCTGGCATTCCGGTTTACAGATATGCCAAAGAACGGTAGGGAGCTGATGCATTTTCGCCGAGTCGACGATTTTGCACCTAGCTCATTCGATTTGTCCCTTTGATGATCGTAATGAGTATCGTTGAGACGGGGGGACACCTCTGCTACACCAATGATTTGTTGAGTGAGCAGGTGAAAAATTCCCCGTCTCTTGCCCAATTCTTTGCCAAAACAAATGTTTGATTTAACTGACTTACATTATTAGCTCTTGGCAAAGGATATTATCTTATACAAAGTTTCCAATTTTGTCAATAGATTATTTGCATTGTCTTCAATATCGTTATTATTGAATTTTATTACTAAATCTGCTGTTTCTAAGTAGATTTTTTTGCGTTCGTCCCAGATTTTTTCCATTTCTTCAATGTGTGATTGACCGGTTAATGATGGCCTATCGCTTGTTTTTGCTATGCGATCACAAAGTATTTCTAATGGCATTTGTAAGAATATTTTGAGGGAGTTTTTTAGTAATTCTTGGTTTTTTGGAAAGGTGATTGCGCCTCCGCCGAGAGCAATTACTGTATTGCTCATTTCACTGGCTTTTTTACAGGCAATGTGTTCGAGTTCGCGGAAATAATCCCAGCCATTTTCTGCAACAATTTCGTTAATTGTTTTGCCTGCTTTTTCTTCTATATATTGGTCCGTGTCAAAAAAATCCCATTCCCAAGTTTTGGCTAGTCTTTTTCCTAGTTCTGTCTTACCTGAACAGCGCATTCCGCTTAATACTATGTTTTTTTTGGGTTTCATTTTTTCAAAAACTTTCCAGAAATTGGGGAAAGTTTTTTTAACACAATCTGGATCTTTTATATCTATATTTTTTATTTTTGCTCCTAATACGGCAAAGCACATTGCCATTCTATGGTCGTCGTAGGTTTCTATTTCTGCTCCGTTTAGTTCTTTTCCTCCTTTTATGCTTATAAAGTCGTCTCCTTTTTCCGCAATTGCTCCTAGTTTTTTTAATTCTGTTGTTAATGCACTTATTCTATCTGTTTCTTTGTGGCGAAGCGTGGATAAGCCTTTAATTGTCGATTCTCCACTGGCTAATGTGGATAATACCACTGCGTTCATGGCTGCATCAGGCATGTTTTCAAGGTTAATTTCTACTAATGGTTTTAAGTATTTTTCGGGATTGCGAATTAAAATTAATTTATTTTCTTTTTGTTCATATTTTGCACCCATTTTTTCTAGGACAGTGCAGAATTTTGCATCACCTTGAACTGAATCTGCGGGCAATGGATAAACCTCGAGATAACCTCCTACTGCTGTGGTTATACTAAGCAAGTGGCTTGCTGATGAGGCATCTCCTTCTATTTCAAATTTTTTTGGTGAAATATATTTTTGTGGTTTTATTTTGAGAAATTGTCCACTGAAATCAACTTGAATACCAAATTTTTTTAAAAGAGCAATAGTCATTTCAAGATATGGCTTGGAAACTAGTTTTTCTTCAATTTCAATTTCTACTGGATTTTCACACAGTGGCGCAAGGGCTAGAAGTGCAGAAAAAAATTGACTGGAAAGGTCTCCACGCATTTTTGTTTTACCTCCTTTTATTTTGCCTGTGCCAATGATTTTTACTGGTGGACAATTATTATTGTTAATGCTTTCTGCTTTTACTCCTAAATCTCTTAAAGATTGCAATAGTGGCTCTATTGGCCTTGAGTGCATTCTTTCTTTGCCTTTAAAAATTGTTGTACCTTTTCTTAATCCTGCTATTGCTATGAGAAAGCGGGTAGCTGTGCCAGCATTGCCACAATATATTTCTAGGTCACCTTTTTTTGTGAATTTTCCGCCTTTTCCGTGAACTTTATTATTTTCGATATTTATATCAAATTGTTCTAAGGCAGTGCGCATTATCTCTGTGTCTTCACTTTCAAGAACATTATTTAATTCTGTTGTTCCCTGTGCTAATGCAGAATATAAATAAACCCGGTTAGTTATAGACTTTGAACCGGGAAGTTTTATGCTTGCAAAGCTTGGTTTTTTGAAAGGCTGAATTATCATTTTTTAATTGTTTTTGCTGTTTTCTCTTAATTTAAGAGAAAAAGTAATAATTAATTATTACTTTTTTTTGCGAATAAAAATATGATGAAGAAATTCCCAAAAACGGTTGGAAGCTGATTTTTTTTCAATAACATTCTCGACTTTTTGCCAAGTTTTTTTGGAGTTTTTTGCTATTTCTCCGCGCATTTCTCGACCGGATTTTGGAGCCATTGTTAAGCCTAGTATGGAACCTACTGCACTACCTATGACTACACCTAGGAGAAACTTACTGGCTTTTTTTCTGATTTTTTTATCTGCCATAGCAAATTAAAAAATATTTCACACCTTATTTTCCATAAAACTAATAAAAAAAGCTAGTTTATTTGTTTTTGTTAAAAAGTGTGCTTAATTCTTTCTTAAACTCTTCAACATCTTTGAAGTTGCGATAAATACTAGCAAAGCGAATGAAAGCCACATGATCAAGTTTTTTTAACTCCTGCATTAGGTTTTCGCCAATTTCTTTTGAACTTATTTCTTTGCGCATACTCCATTTTTCTTCTAGTAAACGAATTGTTTCGTCGATTTGTTCTCGGGTGACTGGTCTTTTTCCGCAAGAAAGACTAATTCCTCTTTCGAGTTTTTTTCTAGAGTATGGTTCTGTTGTGTCATTAGTTTTGCGTACCATGAGACCAACGAGCTCAATTCTTTCAAATGTAGTAAAGCGGGTTCCGCATTTTTCACACTCTCTTCTTCTGCGAATAGTTCGTCCTTCTTCAGCAATACGGGAATCGATTACACGAGTGTCTTCAGCTTTACATTTTGGACAATACATTTTTTATATTAAAGTAGAAAAATTTTAGCACTCTAGAGCTTAGATTGACAATTTTTAATAAAAAAATTAAAATTGTTTTGATAAAAGCGTGTTTTAGTATAATAATTATCCTCAAAAAACGCTAATGAAAGATTTATATCAAATTTTAGGCATAGATAAAAAAGCATCAGATGCGGATATTAAGCGTGCTTATAGAAAATTGGCTGCTAAATATCATCCTGATGTGAATAAAGAAAAAGGCGCAGAGGATAAGTTTAAAGAAATCCAAGGAGCGTATGAAGTGCTTTCTGATCCACAAAAAAGAGCACAATATGATCAATTTGGCACCACTGGTGGACCAGGTGCAGGAGGTTTTGGTGGCGGTTTTGGTGGTTTTAATGGAGTTGATTTTGATTTTACTGGTGGACTTGGTGATATTTTTGAAACTTTTTTTGGTGGTGGCATGGGAGGCATGGGAGGAAGAGCTAGAAAACCAAGTGGTAAGGGTCGTGACCTAAAAACCAACATCACAATAACTCTTAAAGAAGCCTTTGAAGGAGCAACAAAGACAATTAGCTTAGAAACTTTTGTTGCTTGTGCTGAGTGTGAAGGCAAGGGTCATGCAAAAGATTCAAAATATGTGAATTGTTCGGAGTGTCAGGGAACAGGACAAAAAACAGAGCGTCGTAGGACACCATTGGGCTATGTGCAAACTAGCACTATTTGTCATAAGTGCGGAGGTAGGGGGCAAGTTCCAGAAAAACCTTGTGAAAAATGTAATGGCACTGGTCGAGTTCGTCAAAAACTTGACATAAAAATAGAAATACCAGCAGGCATTGAAAGTGGTATGACATTGCGTATTCCTGGTAAGGGTGAGGCAGGTGAACGAGGTGCAAAAAGTGGAGATTTGTTTGTAAATATTGACATAACTCCGCTAAAAGGTTATAAAAGGGAAGGAAGCGATATTCACACAATGCAAACTTTACATCTTACAGAGGCGGTGCTTGGCACAAAAAAAAGTATTAAAACAATGCATGGAGATACTGTATTAAAAATTCCTGCAGGTACTCAATTTGGTCAAATTTTTCGCATAAAAGGTAAGGGCATGCCACATGTTAATCGTGCCGGTTATGGTGATCATTATGTGCATATACAAGTTGAAGTTCCTAAAAAGGTTAGTTCTGAAGAAAAAAAACATTATCAAGAATTAGCAAAAACAGCTAAGGTCGAAATTGTTGATAACAAGGGCTTTTTTAACGGCCTCTTTTAAATTCGGGGAATAAAAAATTAAGCTTAAATTCCCCGCAATAAAAGAGACACACTCCCTTGTTTTTTTTTAAAAAATATTTTATAATAATATAATATATTTAAAAACTAATTTCTAAATGCAAAAATGTCACCCAGAATCAAAGGCAGAGCTTATAGAGCATATTTCTAAAGGTGTTCCTGTTGATACAACTGAAACAGTGGTGACACCTATTGATAGTAATGATTTTGATTTTGGTGCTAATAAAGAGTCTGTAGGTATGTTTTTTTCTGGCTCAAATGCAGTTTCTTATATTGGCGGGCATACAGCTGATAAAGTTTTAGGTCTTTTGGGGTATTTGAGAAATGGAACAAGTTGCAAAAAACAAGATTTAGTAAACACAAAAAAGCAAGAAAGAAAACAATCAGAAATTGTTCAAGATGCCATTTTAAGTGCTGTAGATAATGTTTTAAGAGCAAATAATGGCGTGACAGAAATAGAGGTTGATAATGTTATAAATGCAATTTGTAAAGATGATAATTTGGACTGCTTAACACAGGAGAAAGAATTTGCTCTTAGAAGATTTATTAAAGAGGAAATTGCTAGCATTGTTGAGCAAGCAAAAAAAGATCCAAAAGAGGAAGTTAAAATGAGAAATGAAATCAATAGAGCTACTTACGCTATTACAAGTCGCAGTGGGTCTATATTGAAATTTATATCTCAGAACAGCAAAGTTCTTTTAGGCAAAGATTCTGTTTTTGCAATATTAAAGCCAAAAGAGCGTCAACGCAGGCTACAAATTTTTGTTGAAGAAGTGGTTGAGGCCATGGCTAGGCTTATTAAAAAGTATCCAAAAATGCAAAATAAAGAATTGTTAAATGAGATTAATGACCTTGTCAGAGCAAAATGTTTAAAAAATGAAATATTAAGAAACTTTGATCGTTCATTGGTAGAAAAATTTATTAGTATTTTTGAGCAAGAGGCTAATTTTATGATTTTTAACTTAAAAAATGGTGTAAAACTTGCAAAAAGTGCAGATGAATTAGATATCAATAATATTGAGAAACTTATTCAAAAGGAAAATATAGGTAAATTTACCAGAGCTCTTCAAACAGCCTCTGTTTTATGGAAAGATGTTTGTTTATTGGACATGCCTTGGGAATCTGACTTAAAAAAACGCTTACATCAGTTGGTAAGTCCAGATGTTCCACTTGAGCAAAAGGTAAAATTAATAGAATGTTTTTTGTGGACTCTTAAAACAAAAGGTTTTGAATGCAAAGATCAGCCAGGTGATGCAGGAAAATCTTTTATTAGACACATTATTGCTTCATTAGAAGCAGGTAAGTTTGAGGAATTAAGGGAACATATGCCGGATTTTGAGGCTGGAATTTTGGATTATGATTCAGGGATTACAATTCAAGAAAAAGAAGATGCAGATAAGTTGAAAAAAAGCAAAAAAGTACAAAAAAAAGAAGGTGGTCATGACAAATGGCGAACCTTTGAGGCAAGAGAAAGTGATGGTGAAAAAAGAAAAAGAATTATGAGCGAATTGCGTGAGGAAGCCGAGCAAAAATCTGTGACAGATAGACTGATTTTAATTGCTAATGCAATTTTGAGTAACGAAGATATGCAAGAAATTGAAAAAAGAGTAAGGAAAGATAATCCGGATATTGATGAAAATCAGATACAAAAGGCAGTTAAGAGGGCTATTGCTAAAGAAGCCTCCTTAAGAATGACACCAGAGGCATTAGGAGAGATTAAAGCAAAAGCAAGAGACTATTTAGGCATGGAAGATCATAGTTTTGTTATGCGGAAATTTGCAAACAGGTATGATAATGAAGAAAATAAGGTATTAACTCATGGTGAAGTTACATCTCGCGATAAGGATACAATTAGAATTGCTTTAAAAATGTTAAATAAGCCAAAAGCACTTGCCACTAATTTAGTGACTGATTTTATGGGTATTAGATCTGAGGTTCCTGATATGGAAAGTGCTTTGAATTTTGTTAGATATTTAATGAGAGAAGGAGGAAAGCTGAAAAGCACAAGCCGAAGAGACTCGATTAAATTTAGGAGTAAAAACGTTTTTACTTCTGACGAAGAAGATGATCGTGAAATAGAAATGCTTCAGTTAGGATTTGCTGGATTTGAACATACAGATGCTACAAAATATGAATTTTTTCAAGATATGAAAATAGTAGGTGAAACTTTGGAAGGAGTTAGTTATGAAATACAAATTGTTCTTGTTGGAAATACAAATGAGACAGGGCTTGCCCACCATGCTATTTATGAGGCTTGTCAGGTTGCAAATGCTATAGCTCGTGAATTTAAGGGAATTTCTGAAGCACAATTGCAAAAACTTGAAGAGCGCGCATTTGATCTTTCAACAGACCCAGTAGCTAAAAAGGCAAAAATTTTAGAAGATTTACAAAAAAAAGAATTTTTGAAACAAAATCCTGATATTAGCGCAGAAGAGCTTGAAAAAAATCCTGAGCAATACAAAGAGCAATACACAGCTATTAAAAGAGGGAAGGATCATGTAAATGGCATATATGGAAAATGT
The DNA here is from genome assembly GCA_963664295.1 of Candidatus Altimarinota bacterium. Classification (GTDB taxonomy): domain Bacteria; phylum Patescibacteriota; class Gracilibacteria; order CAIRYL01. Next base: position 772,275 of record OY760935.1, on the reverse strand, counting down.
GCTAAAGAAAAAAAGGAAGGAATAAGAGCACGCATAAGAGAAAATCTTTTGGAAGTAAGGCCAGGGTTTTTTATTGCCCTAGAAAAAAGCCAAGATCACAGATTGTCCCATTTAGACCTTTTGGATCCAGAAATTCAAGGCATTATTACAACTCATTATGTAAAAGTGCATGGAACAATAGAACAAGTGTTGTCAGATAGCTGATAAAATGACAAAATAAAATCACTTATTATTGATTTATATGGCGATTTTTTCTTTTTCTGCCTATCCAAAAGCAGAAAAAAATTATCAAGTGGCAATTGTAGTTTCTGATTTTAATGAAGAAATTACCGAACAATTACTTGATAATTGTTTTAAGGCACTTAAAAAATGTAAGATAAACCCGGAAAATATAGCAGTCTCTCATGTTTCTGGTGCATTTGAAATACCATTTATAGCAAAAAAGTTGATAGAAACAGGGGAGTTTGATGGAGTTATTACCCTTGGAGCAGTAATTCGCGGAGAAACACCACATTTTGATTATATTTGTGCAGAATGTACACGCGGAATAATGGATTTAAATTTAAAATACAATATTCCAGTGATTTTTGGGGTATTAACTTGCAACACAACAGAACAAGCCATTGCGCGTATGCAAAAAGGGGAAGAGCTGGCTATAGCGCTTGTTAATCAGCTTAATTTATTTGAAGAAATTAAAGAATCATAGTGTTGATTGATCTTCAGGGCTATTTTCTGGATTGTCGATTAGAGTTTGGTTTTCAGTTTGATCAGCTATGCGAGTAAAGAGGTTTTGCCAAAAAGCACTACAAAAATTTTGAATATTATCAAAATTAATCTCTTCGTTTTTTTGATTTTCTAAAAATTCTTGTAAACAAATTGTTGTGAACTGTACTAAGCCAAAATAGATTTTTTGTTCGTGGTCTAGGCCAGTTTCCAAAATTCTATGTGGTTCTACTGTGGCGACATTGTTTATACCGCCTAGCCATGAATTGATTGCGGTTTTTGCACTATCTGAAAAATTAGCTTCTTTTGGTGCTTCTAGTTTTAGATTTGATTCGCCAAATTTTTGTTCAATATGAACTCTGGCAGGCTCAAAAATAAGTGCAATGATGGCAATAATAATGTCAGATGGCATATTGCGCGCTACTAAGCGGGAAATTAAAAGAAAATGTTTTGTGTGTTGAGGTTCGTTTAAAAATTGAATAACAATATCCGCCAATAAATCATCATCTTGTTTTTTCTTTTTTTCCTCTTTTTTTACTTGTTGAATTGCGGATTGGGCTTGCCTGTATCTTTCTTGAAATTTTTCTTGAGATTCGCCGGTTTTTTCTTTGCCTTGGGGTGAGGCGCCAAATAATTCAAATTCTTCAACCATACGTAGATTATGGCGAATTTAGGGAAAAAAGTACAGCCTTAATGTTGACTAAATTATAAAAAAAAGACAAAATGGCGTAGTGTTTTGCCCCGGTAGCTCAGCTGGATAGAGCAGCGCCCTTCTAAGGCGAAGGTCACAGGTTCGAATCCTGTCCGGGGTACCATACAAGACGAAAACCTTATAAATGCTTTATTTAAGTGATTTTTTAGGTTCGAATTTAGTGATTTTATGTGCGAGGGGCGCACAGGACAAAGTTTGAACATTTTTTCAATTAAATGCTATATTTTCTTGTTATAAATTACAATTATGGTTTAATTATAAATACTTAATTTTAGTTTAAAATGAACGAACCAAATATTTTACCATGTCCTATCTGTAATCGCAGTTCTAATGTAGTAATAAGGCCTGAAAACTTAATCCATAAATTCAATTGTCCTGTTTGTGGAAAATATTCCGCAACAAGAGAGTTTTTTGACGACAAAACAGGTGTTAATGATGAAAATAGACATATTATTTCAGGCATTTTAAAACAAAGAACAATAAATAATGACAATCATATAATTTTACTTTCAGGATCAACACCTAAAGAAGAAGAAAAAACTAATTTTACGATTGATGAATTATTGCAAACAGTATTTATTCCTGAAAATCCTATACAACAAATTGATAAATTTATAGAAAATTTTGGAAATTTAACTAAAAACAAAAAAGGTAAGTATCGACCGATAGATCCACCTAATGAATATCCTTTGAGCTATTCAAGAGATAAAGATGATTTTTTATTTATAATTCAATCTGTAATTAAACTTGGATATTTAGAAACATTTGATAATGCACCTTTAAGTGTAGGAAAAGGAGTAAGACTTTCCGTGGAAGGTTGGCAAAAGGTTGAAGAGTTGAAACAAAAAAACAAAGAGTCAAAACAAGTATTTATAGCTTGTCGATTTCATGATGATCATGATCAATTTATAAAAGCAATCGAACGAGGCATAGAAAGGAATAAAGAAAAAGGCTATAAAGCAATTTGCATTAAAGAAAAACAATATTCTGAAACTATCCTTGATAAAGCTTTTGGTGAAATTCGTAAAAGCCGTTTTGTTGTAGTTGACTTAACAGGGCAAAGACCAAGCGTTTTTGTTGAAGCAGGTTTTACTATGGGATTAGGTATAGAAATTATATTTGTGGCAAGTGTTGAATATAAAGAAGAATTAAAAAAGGAAAAGGAGTCTATTGAATTTTACACTTCTCAATATAAAATTAATTTTTATGAAGACAAAGAGCATCTAGAAGAGATTATTGCAAGAGCTGTGAATGCAAGTTTTTGAGTATTGCACATTCTCCTTAAAATTCTTCACTCTCTCACTAAATATATAAATCTCAGCTCGAATTTCGTCTGTTAGGGGGTACCATACAAAGCTCACCACAAAGTGGTGGTTTTTTAAATTTAATAGGTTTACTTGCTTTATTTTTAGAAATAATGTATAATAAAAAGATTTTTAATAATAAAAATGAAAAAACAAATTAAATATACAGATTTTATAAACAACAAAGAAAATCGTTTGGTGTTTTTAGAAAATTTATCAAAAAAACAAGAAACCACTGAGGCAAGTAGCAGAGAAAGATTGGAAAACTTGAAACATAAAATTAATATCACAGGATTACCTGATGGTCCAGTTTTAAATCAATTAAGAGCTGTTTTAAAAGATAATCCTGAAGTTAGTGATGTGACTGTGGAAGAAATTCCACTTAAGATTTCAGGAAGCAGTAGAGAATTTAAAGCAACAAGAATAACAGCATATAGAAAAGATGGGACTACGGAAGAAGTTACATTAGGAGGAACAAGCAATAGAATGATTTCTGAAACCATAAGAAGATTGAATAAAATATTAGATGAGAATAAGCCTGATTTTGAAGAAGAAAACGAAGAAAGATTAGAAGACAAATCTTCAACAAACTTGCAACATGAAATTAATATCACAGGATTACCTGATGGTCCAGTTTTAAATCAATTAAGAGTTCTTTTAAAAGATAATCCTGAAGTTAGTGATGTGACTGTGGAAAAAATTCCACTTAAGATTTCAGGAAGCAGTAGAGAATTTAAAGCAACAAGAATAACAGCATATAGAAAAGATGGGACTACGGAAGAGGTTACATTAGGAGGAACAAGCAATAGAATGATTTCTGAAACCATAAGAAGATTGAATAAAATATTAGATGAGAATAAGCCTGATTTTGAAGAAGAAAACGAAGAAAGATTAGAAGACAAATCTTCAACAAACTTGCAACATGAAATTAATATCACAGGATTACCTGATGGTCCAGTTTTAAATCAATTAAGAGTTCTTTTAAAAGATAATCCTGAAGTTAGTGATGTGACTGTGGAAAAAATTCCACTTAAGATTTCAGGAAGCAGTAGAGAATTTAAAGCAACAAGAATAACAGCATATAGAAAAGATGGGACTACGGAAGAGGTTACATTAGGAGGAACAAGCAATAGAATGATTTCTGAAACCATAAGAAGATTGAATAAAATATTAGATGAGAATAATTAAAAACTTTGTAATTATTTAATTTTTTTTCAAATAAAGCATTAAATTTATATGAAATTTAATTTTTTTGCTACAATGTACAAAGAAATTAAATTTTTTATTGTTTATGAAAAAGTTTTTGTTTGTGACTTGTGTTGGATTTTTATTGGTTTTTGCTGGTTGTTCCGCTTCTCAATCGGATGAAGCTGATACTATTAACAAATTTTTTGATTTGATTGACAAAGGTGAGTTAGATAGTGCTTTGGAGATGGCTCATAGTAGTGTTGATGATGTTTATATGCAGGTTTGGCATGCTAATTTTTCTGCTCTTAATTCTGTGGAGGTGAAAGAAGTTATTTTCCTGGAAGAAGAAAGTGCTTATCAGGTTGCGCTTTTAATTACCTTAAAAGAAGGTGCTAAAGCTTTTCGTTGGCATGAAGAGGGGCTTAATTTTTTGTTGTTTACTCTTGAGCAAGAGAATGAGGAATGGAGAATTGCTAAAATTGCTAATGGAATTGTGACTAAGGAGTAATTTTATTTTTAAAATATGAAACAAAAATTATTTTTTTTAATTGCTTTTGCACTTTTTTTGCCTTTGGTGAGTGCGGATTTTTCTGATCTTGCTTCTGATGATAAAAATAAAGATGCGATTGATTATTTGCAGGAGCAAAATGTGATCAATGGTTATAGTGATGGCACTTTTAAGCCTGACAATAATATCAATCGGGCTGAGTTATTGAAAATTTTACTAGAAGCAAAGGGTGTTTCACCTAGTGTTGATAATTATAAAGATTGTTTTCCTGATGTTGGCATTGAGTGGTTTGCTCCTTATGTTTGTTATGCGAAGAATCAGGGTTGGGTGAATGGTTATTCTGACGGCTATTTTCGTCCTGCTGATTATGTTTCTAAAGTGGAGGCAATTAAAATGATTTTGGAGGTTAATAATGTTGGTGTTAGTGATGATGAGTCTGCTTTTGATGATGTTTCTGGTGATCAGTGGTTTGCTCCTTATGTTGTGCGGGCGGAGGAATTGGGGCTTTTAGAGGAAAGTGGTGATTTTTTCTATCCTGGAGACAAAATTAAAAGGAAAGGAGTGGCGGAAAATATTTTTAGGCTTATTGTTGTGCAAGCTAATAATAATCAGAAATTCACTAATGAGCTGAAAAATGAATTTTTAGGTCAAGATAATGGTGATAATGGCACTAATGACGATAATGTTATCATTTTGAAAGATGAGAAATTAAAAGTTTTGCAGGGTGAAAAGGCGTCAGAGATTATTCTTTCTGATCCGCAAAACGAATTGGAAATCTGGAAAGCTAGTCTTGTTGCGGAAGAAAGAGATTTTGTGGTGAATAGTTTTTTGTTTGAGGTTCAGGATACCAATGGAGGTTTTCGCAGTGTTGAAGATTTTTCTTTATATAAAATTGTTGCTGGCAAGATAGGTTTGGTGAAAAGTGGTGTGCGCTTGGAGAATAATCAGGTTTATTTTGAGTTTGAGCAGGGAATTGATGTGGTGGCGGGTACAAGTGTTGACTTAATTCTTCGTGCGGATTTTGTTGCCGGTGAACACCTTTCTTCTGCAGAAAAAAAGTGTATTTATTTTTCTTTAAGTCCTGATGGTGTTGGCTTTGATGGTTCTGCGGATATGCTTAATTTTGAGCTTAGTTCTATTGATGGCTCTAAATATTGTTTAGATACTAGTGATTATGCATCTGATAGGTATAGAATGGTTGAATCACCTGCCTCAAAAATTGTTTTAGGCGGTGAAGAAGATATTTTTGTGGCTTCTGTTGATTTAGTGGGAAATATTGAGTCTTTGAATGTTAATAAAATAACTTTGATAGTTGATGAGCTTGATACTGCTGGTGTTTATAATGGCTCTGATCTAGATATTTCTGATGATTTTAATGCTATTAAGTCTGCCAGTTTGTATTATGCGGATAATACTCCTGTTTTGACAAAAAATGGCTCTGTTGCTGAAACTGAGTCAGTTGTTAATAACTTGATTACTTTTGATAATCTTGATTTTGTTATTGAAAGGAAAAAAGATATGAGTTTATTGCTTTATGTTTCTGTAAATCAAATTAGTGAAGTTGATATTGCTCGTTCAGGTATGGCTTTTGTAATAGGTTTTCCGACTGACAATAGCTTGTGTGATATTGATGGTGCTACCTCTAGCGCTGATTATTCTTGCTCTGATTTGTTTGGTGATAATGATGTTAATAATATCTATGTTTTTAATAACAAAGTAAGTGCTAGTTTGAGCTCTGATCAGGCAGAGAGTGTTTTTGATGGTACAAGGCAGGAGATTTTGGCTTTTGATCTAGTTTCTTCTGGTGTTGGTAATGCAAAATTTACAGGTATTCAAGATACTTATCTTGCTTGTAGTGATGATGACGGAAGTGGCTTAAAGATAACAAAAATTGGAGTTTATCAGGCTAATAATTTTTTGGGTTCTGTGAGTGGATTTAATCTTTGTAATTCTAATGTTAATATTGATTTTTCTACTCCTTTAAGCATTTCATCAAGCGGAGATACAATCACTATAGAAGTTGATATTGAAGGTTCTCAAGCTAGTGATAGAGTTAGTTTTGATTTGGATATCAACGGAAGTGCGCCTGGTGATGATGATATTTGTTGGCAAGATTATGGGACTAGTGGTGATAATGGCATGGAAATTTGTTGGATTGATTTAGGTGAAAGCAGTTCTACTAGTTCAATTTTTAATCAAATTGGGAATTAAAAAAACTTGCTCAAAAAAATTGTTTTCCTTAAGATAGGGACAACTTTTTTAACTTAACATGCTCGGCACTCCTTATTCAGAAACCTCAAAAAAATTACTTTTACTTGGCTCTGGTGAGCTTGGAAAAGAGGTTGTTATTGAGGCACAGCGTTTTGGTGTGGAAACAATTGCTGTGGATAATTATGAAAATGCACCGGCAATGCAGGTTGCTCACCATGCTCGCACAATAGATATGCAAAACGAAGAGCAATTAAAAGCGCTTGTGGAGGAATTTCAGCCTGATTGGATTGTGCCGGAAGTTGAAGCTATTAATACTGCTTATTTATTAGAACTAGAAAAAGAAGGTTATAATGTTGTGCCTACTGCCAGAGCGACAAATTTGACTATGAATAGAGAGGGTATTCGCAGATTAGCTTCAGAAGAACTGGGCTTATTAACTGCAAAATATGAATTTGCAAGTAATTTAGAAGAATTTAAAGCAGGTGTTGAAAAAATAGGTATTCCTTGTGTGATTAAGCCAATTCAGTCTTCATCCGGCAAAGGTCAAAGCACAATAAAAACAGAGGAAGATATTGAAAAAGCCTGGAAATATGCGATTGAAGGTTCTCGTGGAAAATCAGAAAAAGTAATTATTGAGGAATTTGTTAATTTTGATAGTGAAATTACTTTATTAACTGTGCGTAGTCGGGAAGGAGTTTATTTTTGTGATCCTGTTGGGCATAGGCAAGTTGGTGGTGATTATCATGAATCATGGCAACCACAGCAATATTCGCCTCAAGTTGTTGAAAAATGCCATGATATTGGCAGAAAAGTTGTTGATGAGCTTGGTGGATATGGGATTTTTGGTTGTGAGCTTTTTATAAAAGGTGAGGAGGTTTATTTTTCTGAAATTTCTCCAAGACCGCATGATACTGGTATGGTGACTATGATTTCTCAGGATATGAGTCAGTTTGAGCTTCATGTTCGTGCTATTTTAGGCTTATCGATAAATGAAATTAAGCCAGCACGACCAAGTGCTAGTTATGTTGTTTTGAGTGGAAAGAATTCAAAAAATAAAATTAGTTTTGAAGGAGTGGAAGAAGCTATGAAAATGCCAGACAGTAAGGTTCGTCTTTTTGGTAAGCCATTTACAAGACCAGGTCGCAGAATGGGAGTTTGTTTGGCTTATGCGGATACTGTGGAAAAAGCCAGAGAAAAAGCGAAGAAAATGGCAGAAATGATTACGGTGAAAGAGGAAGACTAGGCTTTGCTTTTTAATTTGCTTTTCTTTATTCTCTTTAAAGATATTTTTTAATCATTATGTCAAAGATACACACAGAATTTAAAGGAGGCGATTGGCAAAAGGAAATTAATGTGCGTGATTTTATTCAACAAAATTATCTGCCTTATGAGGGCGATGATCAGTTTTTGGCTTGTCCTACTGAACGAACCCAAAAAATTTGGCAGAAAATTTTGCGTTTATTAAAAAAAGAACAAGAAAAAGGTGGAGTTTTGGATATTGATATAAAAACACCATCAACAATTACTAGTCATAAGCCAGGTTATATCGACAAAGAAAACGAGTTAATTTTTGGCGTGCAAACTGACGAGCCATTAAAAAGAGGAATAAAACCAAATGGTGGTGTGCGTTTGGTTGAGCGTGCTTCCGAGGCATATGGTTATCATCTTGATCCAGAAATTGAAGAAATTTTTACAAAATATAGAACAACGCATAATGATGCGGTTTTTAGTGTTTATAAAACTTGGGACGATTTTCATGCTCCAGATGGACAATTATTAAGAAAAAAAGGCATTATCACTGGCTTGCCAGATAATTATGGGCGTGGTCGTATTATTGGTGATTATCGTAGAGTGGCTTTGTATGGTATTGATCGGCTTATTGAGGACAAAATTATTTATATGAATGAGAATTTTAATGAAATGACTGGTGATGATATTCATGCTCGAGAAGAGATAAATATGCAGATTAAAGCCTTAAAAGACATGAAAATTATGGCGGAGGGATATGGATTTGATATTTCAAAGCCTGCGGATAATTTTCAGGAGGCTGTGCAATGGACTTATTTTGGATATTTATCGGCTATCAAAGAACAAGATGGCGCGGCAATGAGCTTTGGGCGTATTGATGCATTTTTGGATATTTATGCTGAGCGAGATGTCAAAAAAGGAGTTTTGACTGAAGAAAAGGTGCAGGAAATTATAGATGATTTTGTAGTGAAATTGAGATTAGCTCGTCACTTACGCGTACCTGAATATGATGAGCTTTTTGCTGGTGATCCTACTTGGGTCACTTGCTTGCTTGGTGGACAGGGGCTTGATGGGCGAACTTTGGTGACAAAAACTTCTTTTAGGTTGTTGCACACTCTTAATAGTCTTGGGCCTGCACCAGAACCAAATCTTACTGTGGCTTGGTCGCAAGATTTGCCAGATGGTTTTAAGAAATTTTCTTCTAAAATAGCTAGCACAACCTGTGCAATTCAGTTTGAGAGTGATGAATTGATGCGTCCTCGTTTTGGTGATGACTATGCAATTGCTTGTTGTGTTTCTGCTATGGCGGTAGGCAAGGAGATGCAATTTTTTGGTGCTCGTTGTAATTTGGCAAAATTGCTTTTAATGAGTATTAATGAGGGCAAAGATGAGCTGGATAATTCGCCAATTCGTGATAACGCACCAGAATTAAAAAATAAAGAAAAACTTGATTATGACGAGGTGAAAAAGGTGTTTTTTGAAAATATGAAATGGTTGGCAGAAAAATATGTCAAAACCATGAACTTGATCCATTATATGCATGACAAATATCACTATGAAAATAGCCAAATGGCACTTCATGATAGTGACGTAAAGCGATTTATGGCTTTTGGAATTGCTGGTTTTTCGGTTGTTGCTGATAGCTTGTCTGCTATTAAATATGCAAAAGTAAAAGCTGTGCGAGATGAAAATGGTGTGGCAAAAAGTTTTGAGATTGAGGGTGATTTTCCAAAATTTGGTAATGATGATGATCGGGTTGATGATATTGCTAAAGAAGTGGTGCATGAGTTTATTAAATGCTTAAAAGAGCATAAAACTTATCGTAATGCTGAGCACACTCTTAGTATTTTAACTATTACTGCTAATGTGGTTTATGGTCATCATACTGGGGCAACTCCAGATGGCAGGGAGGCGGGTGCGCCTTTTGCTCCTGGTGCTAATCCAATGCACAATCGAGACACAAATGGTGCTGTGGCTTCTTTGAATTCTGTGGCTAAAATTTCTTATGATGACTGTTTGGATGGTATTTCTAATACTTTTTCAATTGTGCCTGCGTCTTTGGGTAAGACCGATGAGCAAAGAATTGATAATCTCAAGGCGCTTTTGGATGGTTATTTTCTTAAGGGTGGTCATCATTTGAATGTAAATGTGCTTAAGCGTGATCTTTTGCAAGATGCTATGGATCATCCGGAAAAATATCCGCAACTTACTATTCGTGTTTCTGGTTATGCGGTGCGGTTTGTGACTTTGACTCGTGAACAACAAAAAGAGGTGATTTCTCGTACTTTTCACGAGAGGATTTAGTAGTTGTCATTACTGTTGCATTACCTAAGGCAGTGTTTGAGCGCATGTCCAAGGAGATTCCTCGGCTCTCCTTCTTCGCTAAAGCTACGAAGGATTCGCTCGGAATGACACCTCCCGAGATTGCGGGTCGTAGCCCACAATGACAATCCAAAAAATCCACAATGACACCTCCCGCCTCTTTTTTCTGTCATCCTGAACTCGATTCAGGATCTCCCGTTGTCATTACTGTTGCATTACCTAAGGCAGTGTTTGAGCGCATGTTCAAGGAGACTCTTCGCTCCGTTTCACTCCGCTCAGAATGACAGCAAGGGTGTGTTTTTTGCTCGGAATGACACCTCCCGAGATTGCGGGTCAAGCCCACAATGACATCCCAAAAAGCCCACAATGACAGACGATTTTTTTATGCGCCTTTTGCACTTGTGCTCTTAATTGTCTTAATGTATTCAGCTAATTTTGTGTCGTCTGCATAATCTGCATTATCAATTTTCCATGTTTGCCCATTAGCAGTGGATTTTGTGACAGTAATTGTTTTATTATCACCACTTGTTGGCTTGATTGTAAGCTCAAAGCCTCCATTTTCATTGATTGTAACATTGTCTGTAGTAGTATTCAGTTCTAGTTTTTTTAGGATAATGTGCGCCATTGCCAGCTTGATAAAGTCCGGCTTGCTTAATTGTGTTGTAAAAAATTCTGTTAATTCTGTGTTTGCAGGTGCTGTTTTTACTTCTGTTACCGTGTTCGTTGTTTCTTTTGCTGTTGTTGTTGCACTCTCCACTAGCTCTTTCACAGCGTCATCTAATTTGAAGCCATTAGGATATTTGCCCTTTGTGTGAATACCAATTAAGTCATTAATTTTTGCATTTTTAAATTGCTCACTTACTGCTTCTAGTGCTTTATTTTTTTGATTAGCATCTAGAGCTTTTTCTTGTTGAGTTTCTTGATCTTGATTTACTTCACCTGTTGTAACTACTGCTTTGTCTGGCGTAAGTTGTTTTTCAGCTTTTGGGTTTTCTTCTGATATGGCTTCAACTAAAGCTTTGTATGTCCAGCCACCATCTGGCTTTGTACCTTTAGTTATAGTATGATTTAAAAATGCTGCAAAAGTTGGTGGACCGGTAAGAATATCTTTTGCTGTTGTTTTTTCATCTTTTTTGTTGATTATTGCTTCATAGTAATCATAAAGCTTAACCATTTCAGCATCATTTAGTTTGTGATCTGTTCCTAAAATTTGATTAACATCATTTTTTATATTGTCGGCGCGGAGTCTTTCATATATTGGTTTGAAAATATCACCAAGAAAGGCAATGTTGCAGAGTCCTTTTAATATGGAGGCGAGCATGTCTTTTGGTAAACCTAGCTCTTCTGCTTGTTTGACCATGTTTTCTGCGAACTCATTGGCTTTGCCTTTGACATTTTCTACTGCGTTTGGTGACTTACTAGACGTTTCTTGGTTGCTTGGTGCTAGTGCTTTTGCTTTTGCTTTTGTTTGTGCGCCTTCGGCTACTTTTATTGCGTCTTGGAATTTTGTGTTAAGGGTTTCTACAAAGGTATTCATTGCGTCTATAAGTTCTGTCTCTTGTTTGTCTTTAAGTGCTGTTTCCAGTGCTGTTAGTTGCTGTGTTTGATTTGCTTCGAATTGAGTTTTAGCTGTATTGTCATCAGGCAAGTCTTTCATTGCATTTCTGATTTCAGCAATATCCTCTTTTACTGCTGTTGTAAAGCTTGCTATTGTTTTCTGTTTATCAATACTGCCGTTTGTATCAGTGTCTGCTTCTGGATTTTTTGCAACTGCTTCTGCTTGATCAAATTGTAGATTTGGTGTTTCTGCTTCTGCCATTTTATTTTGATAAAAGTGTTTGAAGTTCTTTTTCTGCTTCTTGTTCTTCGTAATCGCGAGTTATTTTTTCGCCTTGTTTTCTTGCTTGTGTGCGGATTTGTTTTGTTTTTTCTTCTGCGTATTTGGCGATTTCTGGGCTTAGTGGCATTTTTCCTTGGCGGATTTTTTCTAAATTGTCTTCAAATTCTTTGATTTTGAAGTAGATTTGTTTTTTTGTGTCTTCGTCTGCGACTTGTATTACTGGCATGAGGGTTTTTTTTTGTTCTTCGCTGATTTGGGAATTTTTGACGAATTCGATTAGTTTGATTGTGTTTACCACTTTTGTTGTAAAAATCTTTATATTATCTCATATTTTTGGGATAAATGCAATGTTTTGATGGGTGTTTTTGGTTTGTTTTTTTTGTGGTCAAATTTAAGTTCGAATGAGTTAATTTTCATTTTTTCTATCTTTTCTTTTTGTAAGCAAAAAGAAACTTGAATGGGTTGGATTTGATTTCTTCTATTCCTTCTTTTTGCAGTTAAAAAGAAACTCGAATGGGTTGGACTTGATTTTTTTTAAAAAAACTAAAGTTTTTTTTCAAAAATCATGCTCTTTGTTCCGTGTGCTCATTGATTTAATTCGCCCACTCCACTTTTCGCACCGTCCTCCTCGCATTCTGCTAAAAACCTTTCCTTTATTAAACTAATACTTTAATTTCTAATAAAATTGCTCAATGCCTAAAAATTCAAATTATTCGCTATGCTCAGTTGAATTTTTAACGGCATTTTTGCAAAGAAATTATAAGTACTAGTTTAAATGCCGGAAGGGCAATAGTGAACCCAAAATGGTAGACTGAGACAGGATTTGAGAACATGGGCAAGGAGATTCTTCGCTCCATCCGCCTGGGCGGACTTCGCTCAGAATGACAAAGTAGGGGCGCCTAAGGCAGGTCTTGAGCAAATGGACAAGGAGATTGTGGACTTGCCCTTTGAAGCCCGATAGGGGCGAAAAATGGGTCGTAGCCCACAATGACACCTCCTGCCTCCCAAGATTGCGGATCAAGTCCGCAATGACACCCCAAAAAGTCCACAATGACATCCCAAAAAATCCATAATGACAAATGTAATGTCATCCTGAGCCCCCTTACTTCGTCATCCTGAGCGAGCCTTTAGGCGAAGCGAAGGATCTCCCGTTGTCATTACTGCACAATTACCTAAGGCAGGATTTGAGCAAATGGACAAGGAGATTCTTCGCTCCATTTCATTCCGCTCAGAATGACAGCAAGGGCGTGTTTTCCGCTCAGAATGATAGAAAAGGTGTGTTTTTCGCTCAGAATGACAGCAAGGGTGGATTGTCGCATCCTCCTCCTTTGGCGTCGTTCTTGCAACGATGGCGTAACAACAGAAAATAGTCTGTTTTTTGTTTATGTTTTTCATTTGCTTCGTCAAGGAGGTTTTTCTTGAAAAAAAGGCTTATTTATGAGATAATACTTTGATAAAATATATGAAAAAAAAGACAAATAAAATATCGGTATTACTAGCAATAACATTAGTTTTAGCACTGTTTTTGACAGGGTTTTTTAGTGCATCAGCATTAAGCGAAGAGGAAGAAAAATATCTTGAACAAGAGCTGGAGGAGCTTTATAAGGATCGTTTTGCTGATCGTATGGCAGAAGGAAAACTAAGATTAGAAAGAATAAAATATTCACTTGATGAGGAATATAAAGACTTTAGTGATTCACTAAAAGCAACACAAGTGACAGAGCAAATGCTTGTTAAGGTACGCTCTGAGCTTAATTTGCTTAAGCAACAACTAGAAAACATAAACTTACAACTTGATCAAACAAATGAAAAAATTTCTGCGATTGAAATGCAGATTTTAAAGAAAAAGTCCGATCTTGGCTTGCTTTATGAAGAAGAAGAAAAAATAAAAGCAGAGGCAGATGCACAAAAAGAGGTGGTTTTGAAGTTTTTTAAGCTTATTCAAAAGGAAAATGCTCGCCTTAGAGATGATGAGGTAAAAAACACTATTACTTTGCTTTTGGCGGATAGCTCTTTTTCTTCTCATTTGCGTAATGAAATGTATCTTTCTTCTTGGGAAAAAACAGAAAGAGAAATTTTTTACAATATGGAATTGGCCTTGTTGCAGGTTGAGGAAACTCAAAAAGTTTTGAACCAAGAAAAAGAGCGATTGGAAGAATTAAACGCTAAATTGTCAGAGGAGAAGCACAATATTGAGGTGCAAAAGCAGGCAAAAGAAGATTTAATTCGTCAAACTCAGGGAAAGCAAAAAGAATATCAGAGATTATGGGAAGAATCTCGTGAACAAATGGAGGATAGTGTGCAGGCTATTAAAGATTTGCGTGATGATAGGGAGATGATTAGAGAAAAATTGCAGATTTTGGAGTCACAGAAGCAGGATGCTTTTATGACTGTGCGTGAGGAATTTGAGGAAAATGAGAGTGATGAAAATTTTGAGGTTGGTAAGATTTTTGAAGATGCTGATGAGGGAATTCCTTTTGTTTGGCCTGTTGATCCTTCTGGTGGTATTACTGCTTATTATCTTGATCCTAGTTATGAAGTGACTTTTGGTATGAAGCATCATGCTATTGATATTCGCTATGCGCAGGGCAAGGTTATTCGTGCACCTGCTTTGGGTTATGTGTATAAGGTTGTAGATAATGGTATGGGTTATTCTTATATTATTTTGGCTCATAAAAATAATTTAACTACTCTTTATGGTCATGTTTCTAAAATTTTGGTCACAGAGGGGGATACTGTAAAAGAAGGAGAGGTTATTGGTCTTTCTGGTGGTACTCCAGGAACAAAAGGTGCTGGTGTGATGACCACTGGTCCGCATTTGCATTTTGAGGTTTTTGAAGATGGGGAGCATGTTAATCCTCTCGATTATTTGCCAATTGAAGAATTGCCGATTGAATATGTGCCAGCTGAGTATTTGGAGGATAAGAGATTTTAGATGATGAGTTTATAAAAAATAAGCACGTAATTTTACGTGTTTATTTGATTGTATCTAAATAATTCATATCATTATATATGATGTTTTTTGTAAAAGTCAAAAAAATTAAAATGGCTTATTTAAGCTATTTATTTGATATTAAATTATATTTAAATAATATTTTTATTGTTCATGCAAGGGGTTTTAGTTGCCAGATTGGGCTTTTTTGATTAGAATGTTCTGAAACACAAAATCAGAAATCAAAAAAAACGAACACAAATACACACAAAAAAATAAAAAAACAAATAAAAACAAAACGACCTTTGAAAATTTTAAGATTTACCATAAGTGAAAAAGACAAGAGCCTTTTCTTGAGAAGAGAAAAGACTAAAGAGCAAGAAAGCAAAACAAAAAAAGCATTATTCTTAGCATCTTTACACTCTTTTGCTTCATAAGAAAAGGTTCCGTCTTCTTCGCTTTCCGATGTAGCTTTTCTGGCACGACTAGCCTTAAGAGCTCATCTTCTCAGAGCTTGCTCTGAGTGCCTCGTTTTCAGCAGGGACATATGTGCCCTAGACTCGAAAACATCAATGGGGCAGGTCCAGGGAAGACCGAAAATACTATCCAAAGGATGGCAAGAAGAGTGGATTGGTCGTCCAAGCTTATTTTGACCTAGGATACACACAAAAAATCCTCAAGGCGTCAAAAGAGCGCGAAAACAAAAACAAAAAAGCACCTTAATTACTGGGTGTTTTTTTGTGCTTAATTTACTTAATTAAATATCTATTTGACCTAGGATACACACGAAAAATCCCCTGAAGGTAAATTAAAAGAGCGCGAAAACAAAAACAAATACCTTAATTATTGGATTTTAATTTATTCAATTAAATATCTATTTGACCTAGGATACACACGAAAAATCTTCAATGCGCCAAACAAAGCTATTGATTTAGGTTTCTTTAAAATGTTTTTGGAAGGTTCTGTTTTTAATGCAGTGTGTTGGGGTTGTTTTTGGAAAAAATGTTTTTATGTCATCTTCTGCGTCTTGTATTGCTTTGAGGATTTTTTGGATTATTGTTTGAATATTTTGCTTGAAATTCTCTATTGATTGTGTTGATTTTACTTCTTTTGAAATAATGGAAATTATGTCTCCCATATTTATTATTTTTGTTGATATGGGCGTAAGATCGTCTGTTTGTAGGCAGGTGCAATTTTGTCCTGTTTTAGTACATGAATTGTCTGGATTTAGGTTTATGCAGGTGATTAAACGCGCTAAAACTTCATCTTGTGTTGATATTATAGTTTGTAAGCCCTGAAAATCAGGACAATTCTCTGCGTCTATTTTGTTAGTGCTTGCAAATTTTAGTGAGTTGGCTGATAAATATTTCATATTCAAATATTAAGGAGGAAGACACCTTATAATTATTTTTTAATACAGTCAAGGTTTGAAAATTATAATTTTTGCAAATTATTTAAATTACTTAAGCTTGAGTTTTCTTCTGTGACACGATCAATAAACAAAACTCCATCTAAATGATCGATTTCGTGTTGAATTACGCGTGCTGTCCAGCCGGAAAATCTTTTTTGAATTTTTTCGCCTTGTTCGTTTATGTATTGCACTTCTATTTCGCTGTGTCTTGGCACTTTTCCCCAGATATTAGGCAAGGAAAGACAGCCTTCTTCGTCAATTTCTTTGTTAACTGAAAAACTGGTGATTTTTGGGTTGATCATGGGCATAAAATCGTCTCCATTTTGTACTAATACAACTCGATAATTTTCACCAATTTGCGGAGCCGCAAGGCCCGCGGCTTCTTTTTTTGAGATATTTTTGAATAATTTTTTAATTATTTCTTTGCTTTTTTTTAAATCAACTTCTGTTGATTTTTTACGCAATGTTTCGTTGTTTTCTCCGGTTAAAATCATTTTTTCTTGGCTTCTTTCTTTTCTTCTGGTTTATTTAAGTTTTCTTTAATTTCTTTTTCAATTTTTGTCATTAAATCAGGGTTTTCACGGAAGAATTGTTTGGCATTTTCGCGTCCTTGACCTAGTTTTGTGTCTCCATATGAGAAGAATGCACCTGCTTTTTTGATTATATCTTTGCTAACAGCTAGATCGAGCACATCACCTTCGCGGGAAATGCCTTCTGAAAACATTAGGTCAAATTCTGCTTGGCGGAATGGAGGAGCGAGTTTATTTTTTACAACTTTTACTCTCACCTTGTTGCCAATTTGTTTTTTATCATCGCCTGTGCCATGTTCGATTTTGGCAATTCTGCGGATGTCTAAGCGAACGGAGGAATAAAATTTAAGAGCATTACCTCCTGTTGTTGTTTCTGGGCTACCGAACATAACGCCAATTTTATGGCGAATTTGGTTGATAAAAATAACAGTACATTTTGATTTTGAGATTGCACCAGTTAGTTTTCTTAGTGCTTGGCTCATTAATCTTGCTTGTAAGCCCATGTGGCTATCACCCATCATTCCTTCGATTTCTGCTTTTGGAGTAAGAGCAGCAACAGAATCCACAATAACTAGATCTACTGCACCACTACGAACCAAAATTTCAGTAATCTCTAATGCATCTTCTCCGGAATCAGGTTGAGAAATTGTACATTTTGATAAATCTAAGCCTATTTTTTCAGCAAATTCAGAATTTAAAGCATGTTCTGCGTCAATGAAGGCAACTTGTCCACCTTTTTTTTGTGCTTCTGCGGCAATTTGCAGGGTTAATGTTGTTTTACCTGCGCTTTCTGGGCCGAAAACTTCAATCAATCTGCCTTTTGGAATACCCCCTCCAAGTGCTATGTCTAACGAAAGAGCACCAGTTGAAATTGTTTCGGTTTTCATATGTGAAGCTTCGTTCATTTGCATAATTGAACCTTCGCCATAGCTTTTTTTAATTTGTGAGAGTGCGTTTTTTAGCGCTTCGTTTTTTCCTTCGCTCATTTTGTGTGTTAAAAAATCAAAGAGTAAAAATTGTAAATTATTAGTTATTTAAAGTAAATTATTTGCTTTCTTCTTCTTTTTTTTCAGTGTTTTCCTCTTCTGGTGTTTCTTCTTGGATACGGAAGTGATTTTTTATGCTTTTTTCAGTTCCATAGCTGACATTATTGCCGTTGCATTCTGCGCAGGCAAATTTTAAGCTTTTGCCCAGCTTTTTTCCTTGAACTATTTTTTCACAATCGTGGCAATAAAAAACTACTTTTTGGTGTTCCCATTCCTCTTCTGGGATTGGTTTATATGCCACTTTTTGCGCATCTTCCATGCTAAATGCGGGTATTTCGTCTTCTGTCATAATTTAATCGCCAAAACTAAGTTGATCGTTAGAAACATCAGGCTCTTCGGGTTGAAGATTTAATTTTGCTAAATCTTCTTCGCTCATTGATCTAAATGCTTTTTTGTTTGCTATTTTTTTCTCTTCGGAAAAAGAAAAATGTGCACCTCCAAAAATTAGAATATGTGAGAATATTGATAAAAATATACCAAAGCGGAAAGCAGCTTCTGATGTTTCGTCAAAAATTGTTGAAAATACAAAAATGCCTAAAGTGAGAGCAAAAACAGCTTCACCAGCCAGAAACATCCAAATTGTTGAGTT
The DNA here is from genome assembly GCA_963664295.1 of Candidatus Altimarinota bacterium. Taxonomy (GTDB): domain Bacteria; phylum Patescibacteriota; class Gracilibacteria; order CAIRYL01. Next base: position 753,711 of record OY760935.1, on the reverse strand, counting down.
TGCAAAGGAAAAAGTTTTTTCTTTGCCAGTTAAAGCTTCTCTAACGAGAATTAAAATGCAGGTTAGGCTAAAAAGCACAGAAACGGTGCCAAATATGCCATATCTTCCAAAGCCATTGATTTTTATTGGCTTGTCAGAAGTGATAAGACTTGTGTCGTTTGTTTCAAACCAAGGCATAAAAGCAAAAATAATTGCCAGAATTGCTCCAATTAGAACGATTTTTCGTGATAGACTGAGATTTAAAAATGCTTTTTTAATACTGTTGCTTTTCATGCGTTATTTTAATCCTGCTTATTTTGCCAAAATATTTTAAAAAAATAAAGAAAAAGCTTTTTGACTTTTTTTAATAAAAGATAAAAAATAGAAAAGATGAATGTAGCTGAGGAAATTTTGGCTTCGGGTCATAGAATGTGCCCTGGGTGTGGTACTCCTATTGCTTTGCGTGCTATTTTGAGCATGGTGAATGGGCCTGTTATTACTGCTAATTCTACTGGTTGTTCAGAGATTTGCTTTGGTGCTTATCCTTACACTGCTTTTCGTCAGCCTTGGATACATTCTCTTTTTGAAAATGCACCCAGTGTTATTTCTGGACTGGAAGCTTTGCATAAAAAACGCTTAAAAACTGGCGAATTAAAAGAAAGTCAAAAAAATATAAAATTTTTATGTATTGGTGGTGATGGAGCTATGTATGATATTGGTTTGCAATGGCTTTCTGGTGCTGTTGAAAGGGGAACCAATGCTGTTTTTGTTTGCTTTGATAATGAGGGTTTTATGAATACTGGCAATCAGCGCTCCAGCTCTACTCCTTTGTATTCTTCAACTTCTACTTCACCTAGTGGTAAGCCACAAAAAAGGAAGTTATTAACTGAGATTATGGTAGCTCATAATATTCCATATGTGGCTCAAGCTTCGCCTTCGCATATTGCTGACTTAAAAATGAAAGCAAAAAAAGCTTTTGAAGTTGATGGACCTGCTTTTTTGAATATTTTAACCACCTGTCCAACTAATTGGAAATTGCCACCAGAAAAAGGCAATGATGTGCTTATGAATGCGGTAAATACTAATTTTTGGCCTCTTTTTGAGGTTAAAAACGGAAAATGGAAAATTAATTTTAAACCACAAGAAAGAAAGCCAATTGAGGAATTTTTAAAAGGTCAAAAGCGTTTTGCGCACTTATTTAAAAAAGAAAATAAGAATTTGCTTGCAGATATTCAGACAAATGTTGATGAAAATTTTACGCGATTATTAAAAATGGCAGAAGCTTTTGGGGAATAATTTTTATTTTTGTAATTTTCTTTCGATTTGAAAGCGAAAAATGAAAAAACTAAGTAGCAAGATGAAAACTACTACGCCCTTTCCGGTTGTGCCCAAAAAGAGACTGGTTGAACCCAAAAAAACCGAAGTTAGAAAAAATAAAAAGAAAATTTGTCTTTTGTTCCAATTTAACATAAGCAGGCGATCATGGAGATGAGCTTTATCTTGTCCTTTCCAGGGCATTTTTCCATGCATCATTCTATATAAAGCCACCCAAAATGCATCTAAAACAGGAAGTGCAAGAACCAAGAAGGCAGTGGCAACTTTTCCGCCAGAAAAAATAGCCAACATAGCGAGAATAAAGCCTAAGGGCATTGCACCAGCGTCGCCCAAAAGCATTTTTGGTGGAGCAATATTAAAAGGCAAAAAGCCTAAGGCAACAAAAGCAAAAACAAAAGCAATTAAGGCAATTTCTGGTTGATTAACTAGCGGAGTGAGCGAAAGAATACCAAGAGTTAAACCTCCCGCAGCAGAAGTGCCAGCAGAAAGACCAACAACACCATCAAGCCAGTTAAGGGTGTTAATCATTATTATAATCCAGATGATTGTGAATAAATCAGACGGTAGAGTTATTTGATAATCAATGCTATTGATTGGTATATCTAGGCTGTATTGATTGAGTTCAAAGTGACCACCAAGCGGATTGGAAATTACTTCTATGCCTATGCCACAAGCAATAACCACCAGAGCAATAAAAACCTGAAAACTAAGACGAAAAATAGGATTTAAGCCTTTTCTGTCGTCAACAAAAGCAACAATCGCAAGAGAAAGTGTGCCAAAAACAAGCGCAAAAAGATGCTTATCAAAAGGCAGAAAAAATAAAAGAATTATAGAAAAAATAATAGGCATGGCAATACCCGCTGGGTAGGGGATTGGCTTTCTTTTGTGTCCATATTTCCAGGGTTTGTCCATTAGTCCCCATTTTGGAAAAAATTTTAACATTAAAAAAGATGCAGAAATGCTAAGTGTAAAAGCCAATAATGAAGCAAAAATTATCTCTTTCATTAGTTTTAAGTGTAAATGAACTTGCCTAGCGACATTCCTAATGACAAAACGACATAATACATAAAATAAGTTAGCATAACTAATATTACATAAGCAGAGAAACTAATTCTGAACATAAAAAAGATAAATATAAAACTATTAATACCTCTTGCTATTGGATTAATTGGCATCAAAATTGCATCAATTGTAATGAATAAAAGTATTTTAACTAAAGACACTGAATGTGAATTTTTTTCAACAAAAAGCCAAACAATTCCCTCGGTTATTAATAAGGCAATAAAGAAATATATAAGCAGTAAAATATGTCTCTCAGGGGTTATGTAAAAAACTTCAGACATAATATAGTAAGCACTAATGAATATTGTACTTAATGATATTAGCGTAAGTATGCCTAAAAAGATTTTTTTAAGTAGTGATTTTGTGCTTTTTTTTCCGTATTTGTTGATTAAAAAATCCCAATCTTGTTCGTTATTGCCAGCACTAATAAATTGTTTTTTAACATCAAGCACATTTTCTCCTTGATCCAGTTTTTTGTTGATTAGGGCTATAGTTTTTTCAACTTCTTGTTTGTTGTTAAAATCCATTTTAAAAAATAAATTTTTTTTATAATGAAATTATTGCATAATAAGAACATGAGAAAAATAGTTTTAACACTTTATAGCTTATTAATATTTTTTCTCCCCTTTATATACTCGCGTTTTACTGATCAGATTTTTGAAATAAACAAATTTACTTTTATTTTAATTTTTTGTGGTGTTATTTCGCTTTTGTTTATTTTTATTAAATTACCTAAATATTTACTTAATAAATATCAGGTGATTTCATTGGTGTTTTTTCTTTTATTTTGTGCGTTTTTAGTTATTTCAAGTTTTTATTCACTTTCTCCTTTGGAGAGTTTTTGGGGTTCTGCTATTTATCATCAGGGTTTGGTTTTTTATGGAGCGGTTTTTTTATTGGTGCTTTATGCTGTGCTTTTGCAACCTAATAAAAAAGAATTTTTTAAATATTTTTTAGTGCCCTTGATGGTGGCTGGGGCGCTTGAGGCTATGGTTTCCATTGTTCAGTATATTAAATTTGATTTTTTACCTGAGATTGAATCAGAGCGTTATAAAAAAATAAAAGAATATTTAGAAAAAACATTTTTATTTTCCGATTTACAGCTTGATACCTACAATAAACGCAGTATTGGCACCATGGGTCAGCCAAATTATTTGGCGAGATTATTGTTATTTCCGTTTTTTGTAGGATTACATTATTTTTTTAAGTCTAAAAATAAACAAAAAATTATTTATGGACTACTAATTGTTTTAATTTTTGCGGGGATTTTGGCAACAAAATCCCGTGCTGGACTTATCGCTTTGTTTTTTGGTTTATTTTTGTTTGCTGTTTTGCGAGCAGTAAATTGGAAACAAGTTTTGAGTGTGTTTTTTGTGACTGCCTTGCTTGGTTCAGGCATGGCTTATTTTCTTTATGACAGCTTTAATTCTCGTTCAGAATCCACAGAAACAAGACTTTTAATTTGGAAAAATTTGCCAACAATAACGCAGGAAACTAATTTTTTATATGGAGCAGGGCTGGAAAACCAGGAGCTTATATTAGAACGAATTGACAATGAACGACTTTTTGATTTAGTTGATTTTCGTATTTTAGATAGGGCGCACAATGAATTTATTGATTTTTTTATTCAAATTGGTTTGATTGGCGCAATTGCTTATTTTCTTTTTGTAGTTTTTGCTTTGGTTTCTAGTAGTGCCCGCAGTCCTTTGTTTATAGCTATTTTAGCAACATTTTTAGCAAGAATGTTTGAGTTTTTTTCTGTCACAGAATTCTTTTTATTCTTTTTATTTTTAGGCTTAACTGGATTTAATAACATAAAATATGGCAAAAAGAGCTTAATGCCATTTGGATATGCGATTTGTGTGGTTTTTATTTCCGTTTTTTTGATTTATTCCGCTAGTGCGATGTGGTTGGCAGATAAATTTTATTATCAAGAAGATTATTTACAAGCGCATCAAATACATCCTTCAAATAGAAAATTTGCTCAAACATTAACAATTGAGTCTATAAGAAATGGTGATATGGTGACAGCTGAAAAAATTATCAATACATTAAAAGAAGATCATCCTTATTGGGCAGAAACCTATTATCTTGCGTCAAGGATTTACTACATTGAAGGCGATAAAGAAAAAGCTATGCAAAGCATAGATCAGGCTTTGATTTATTATCCACAGAGCAATAAGTATCAGCAATCAAGAAAGGGGCTTCTGGAAAGATAATTATTCATCCCAAGTAAAACCTGAGAAAGGATCTGGCTCTTTTGGTGTTTTGTAGACCAGTGTTTCTAGGGGGTCACGCTGAGTTATTGAAACCCAAATTTGATCATTAGACGCAGTTTCTTCTGGGTCAATATTAGGTTTATTTTTACCAATTGTTGGCGCAGTAAAGTTGCCATCAACTTTATCTAAAAAATCCTGTTCTGCATTTTTTGTAAATTCTTTTAGTAAATTTTTTAATTCATTTATTTTTTTTGCCAACATCTCTTGAAATTCATTTTGCTTTGATAATTTTATTATTTTTTTTAATCGCGACTGTAATTGTGAGATTATTTCTTCAAGCACAATATATTTTTTATCAGCTTCTTTTCTTCTATTTACTGCAACAATTCTTTGCATAATTGAGCTTACTTCGTATAGAGGAGAGATTTCTTTTAAGGCTGATATAGGCTTTCTTATGCCTTCAGCCTGTACAAGAGCATTGTCGAAATGTTTTTTAATAGTTCCTAATGTGGGCATGTTAATTAAAAACGGAAGAGCATTTTAATTTAAAATTTATTTTTTGTCAACAGATGAAGTTTTGTGGTCTTGATTTTTTTCTTATTTCTGGTATAGTTTATTAGCTCTTTGAAAATTTGGGGATGTAAGGCTTTCGACAATGAGATGAAAGTTTAAAATTGCAATCCGGCGTTTTTAGTGTCACGCCGTGACCCAGACATTAAACTTGCTTAAATGCAAAAAAAGGTCCTCTTGCACGCTTTGCTGAGAAAATGGAAGCAAGCTTTCGCTTACAACCAGCTTACGCTTAATTGCGTGTGAGGCTTCAGGCTGACTAATTTTCGGCCTGCGTCTATTGATTTGTTTTCCGGGGCTTTTCAAATAGGCGTTGATTACTCGGAACGGATAATTATGGTTTAGTTTTTTGAATAATTATTTGTATCTCAAAAAGCCCTCTTTTGGTTCGTTTTGTTTGTTTTTTAGGTCAATTGAGGTAGCAAAAAACAAACTATGATTGTAGAAGTTTTTTATTTTTACTCTTTGGACGCGGGTTCAATTCCCGCCATCTCCACCAATTATAAGGGGCTAGCGTCGCCCCTCTTGGGCGGTACACGCCCGCCCAATTTACCCCTCTCGCTCACTAGCGTTCGCTATTTGTTGTGTTCACAAAATTGAACCTGCGTTCACCTAATAAAACACGCGGGTGCACTTGAAACGAAATAAAAGTTTATTTTTTCTTTTTAGTTAATTTATTATCAAGATAAAAACAATGAATAACGCCAGTTAAAACAATTAAACACATAAATGTTGGTTTTATATGCATTTCTTGAGTCATTTCAAAGCCTCCCGCTTTAGTAAATGTTGGTTTTAAATAAGCATTTAATACTATTAGGGTTAATATTAAATTTGAAAAATATATTGTGGCAAAAGTTATTATTGATGATTTGTTTTTAAGATGAAAAACCGTTATTGCTGAAGCAAATAGGATGACAGCAAGAATTAAAAAAATAATTTTCCACACTATTCCAATTGGCACAAAAGATGTGCTTATTATTAAATTTTTTATTTCAAAAAATAAGCCTGCGCCTGTTGTAATAATAAAAAATATAGACCAATATTGAATAATTGATCTTTTGTTTGTTTTTAATTTTGCTTGTTTTGGGGAACTGAGAGGTTGTTTTACTCCTTGTGTAAATGCAAGAAGAAAAATTACACAATGTATAGATATATAAATTAATGTTAGTTTTAATATTGTTTTTATAGGAAAAATTTCGGGGTGTCTTATTGCTTCGTGGAGGGTAAGCAGGTTGATAAAAATATGTGCTAATGAAGAAATTATAATAAAAGCTAGACCATTATTTTTGTTGTTTTTAATAGAGATTGTTGTTAGTAGCCATGCTATGCTTAATGAAATTAAGGTTAGCATGGGTGGAATTTTTAGTATTTTTGTACTAATTTTAGTTCCATATATTGGTTCTATAAATTCTTCAAAATAATAATCATTAATGTAATATTGGAAAAATTTACTATTAAAAAATCCCAAACAATCAAAATCTAAATAATGTTTGAAGAGTATTGCTAATGTAATAAATAATAGTGAGAATGCCCCTATTCCTGAAAATAAAAATAAAAATATTTTTTGCCAATTTTTTTGCATTTGTTGTTAAAAATTTTGTTTTATTATAGCTGTATATAGATTTATTGTGAAAGTTTTTATTAAAAAAGCAGTGAATTCACTGCTTTTTTTGTTTAAATTTTTTTTAGTTTTCTAGAAGCTTGGTACTGCGGTGTAGGTGATTGTTGCACCGTAAATTCCTGCTACTGTCATATAATCTACATTTAGTGTGTAATAGATTGTGTGTAGTTGTGAATTTGTGACACCGGTTAGTCCTAGGTAATTTCCTACTCCTTGATAGGTTATTAAATCTGCATTGCTATTAGTGAAGCCTATTGTGCCACCTGCGCCATTTGTTGCGTCGGTTTTTAAATCTGATTTTGTTTTTGTTTCATCTGAGTTGTAGCCTATGTAGCCAAATCTGTTTTCTGTGCCTATTGAGTCGCCGGTTTCGATTGTGCTACCGGTTGCGCTTTCGTATAGGGTTGCTGTTGCGCCAGTGTTGCTGTCTTCTAATTTTGCTTGAATTTTATAGCCTCCTTCTGCGTTGGTTTTGCACTCCAGTACTGTTTTTTGGCTGTAATCTTCGCCTGCGTTTACACTCGGATCAACATTTAAGCTGATTGATGTGTCGTCTAAGGTAAGGATTAGTGCTTCTTGTACTGTTGCTAGGATATTTACATAGTTATTTATTTCTGCCATTGCGTAGCCATTTTCTAGGGTTTCATCTGTGTCTGAGTGGGTTGAAATTGAGATTGCGTATTCTCCGGCTTGGCTTGGGTTTGTTCCAAATACGCTATTGTCAAATCTAAGAACTATTTGATCGTCTGCGCTAATTGCGCTACTGATTGTTATTTCGATTACATTGTCTGTGAGGGTGGCACTGCTTACATTTGTTGTAAAATTGCTTCCTCCTACTGTGAATGTTGTGAGATCGTCTGTTAGATCTGCGTCGTCTGCCATTGTGAATTCTTCTGGTACCATGAACATTATTTTTCCACTTGCTGGTACTTCGATTGATGGTGTGAAGATGAATTCACCCCAACCTGTTGCTTCTCCTGGATTACTATTTTCTGGAGTAAAGCTTGTTATGCTGGTCATGTTTCCGAATGTTGTGTAGTGGTATGTCCAGATTATTGTGTTGCCACTGTCTTTAATGAAACAGGCATTTGGAAACTCGAGTGACCCTGCGCTACTTGTTGTTGCGTCTGTACATTCTGTGATTTTTACCCAGTTTGTATTGTCTGGACTGTAATATGTATCGCCGTCTGTGCCAGGAACTACTACTTTTGCGACTTTGTCATGCACTATACTGCTACATGAGCCATCATTACCAACATTAAGAGCTTTATGTACTATCCAGCCACTTCTGTTAATGCTACTTGTGATATCGATTGGTGGAGTGATTTTTCCATCTGTACAATTTTCCATATACATTGTTGTTTGATCTTGCATTGTCACCTCTAGTGAGTCTGTGATTAAGGTGATGTCTGATCCTGTTTGTCCGCTTCCTGCTCTTAATTCTACTTCTACTACTTCTGTCACGCTTGAGCCTTTTAGGCTTGTTAGTGCTTGTCCTACTGTTGTTGATCCACCGCCTACTGTTGTTGATGCACTACTTGTTGCCAAGGATTGTGACATATCTATTTCTTGTGTTTCATTTAGAGTGACAGAGTTTGCTCCGTCTGGTAATTGAGAAACACCACTACTATTGTTAAATAATACTTCTGTTGAGCCACTACTGCTGTAGTCTGCTGATGAGCCCACTACTGTCACTTCTGTTGCTGGATCAAATGGTGGTGACCATTGAAGATATGGATAATTATTGCCTTCGTCTATTGCCCAGGTACTGGCAAAATCCCAGCCGGAGAAAGTTGTTTCTTGCATCATTTGTGTTGTGTTTCTGCCTGTTCCTCCGTATGAACTTGTTTCTCCTGAAGTTTCTGTATCCCAATAAGATGAAGTCACTGTTTGCCCAGTGCCACCTGATAAACCTCCATGGTTTCCTGTTGTTGCGGTGACATCTCCTGATGAATAAGAGTTTACTATTGAACCACCATTGCTTCCGATTAAACCTCCAATCCAGCCAGTTCCACTTGCGTCACCTCTGGCAAAAGAATTTTCTATTGGACAGCTGGGAGTTGAAGCTCCTACTAAACCACCTACATAATTTGTTCCTGTTGCACTTCCTGTTGCAAAGGAATATTGTATTCTTGAATGGTCATATAAATAACCTACTAATCCTGCTGAGTTTGGATTTGTTGATGTGACATCACCAGATGCATAACAATATTCAAAAGAAGAATAATCATCAGCATGACCCACTAAACCACCTGTGAAAGTTTTTGATGAATTAACATCAGCTGTGGAGTATGAGTTTATCACTTTAAAACTATGGTAATAGCCATTGGTTTTTCCTATTAAGCCACCGACATTGTTTCCTGTTCCTTGGCCGTTAACTGTGCCTTCACTGTGACAGTTGGTGATATTTGATTTAAATGTTTCTCCAATTAGTCCTCCAACACTGTTGTATGTGTCTAAGCCCGTGACAGTTCCGGAAAAATAAGAATCGGAAATATCACTGTTGTAATAACCAAAAAGACCACCAGTATATTCTTTTCCTGTGACTGTTCCTGTTGCATAGCAATCACTCGCGTCTCCTAGGAAGGCGATGCCGGCTATTGCGCCGGTATATGTTCCTCCTGTGATATCTACATTTGTTAATCCTACATTTGTTATTGAGCCAATGTTGGTGTCATTGTAAGCAAAAAGACCAATAAAATCAGTGCTTGGTCTATTGATGTAAAGATTTTGGATTTCATATCCTTTGCCATCAAAAGAGCCAGTGAATTTATTTGAATCATCACCAATTGGATCAAAACCATAGTATCCACCTGTTCCGTTTGAGTTCCAGGTGCTTGTTGCGCTACAGTCTATGTCTTGAGTTAGCTCATAATCTTCAGTGATATCACTGTTCATACCTTGTAGTTCTGTACAATTTGATATTTGCGTTAAAGCGCTTGCTTTTGGCAAAAAACACAAGCTAAGAACTAAAAATAGTGAGCTTGTAAAAACTCCTTTGAGGAGTGATTTTGTAAAATTTGGAGATTTCATTTTGTTTTAGGGGCAAAATTTTTATTTTTTATCTATAAATAATACACTTTTTTGCCCAAAAAGTCAACTTATGTACTTGTTTTTTGGAGTGAAATTTAGTGCGCATGACCTACATTTGCTAGTGCCCACATTAACACAAGCCCGCCGATGAAAATTAAAAAGGAAATTATGGCTTTGTTAAGCTGTTTTTCGTTATGTAATTCTGGAACTAGGTCGCTAGCAGAAATATGTAAAAATCCGCCAGCAGCAAAGGGAATTAAAAAATTATTAAATCCACTGACATTGTCTATGAATAAAAATCCGCAAAACACACCAAAAATTGCTGTAATTGCAGAAAGAAAATTAAAAAACAGGGCTTTTTTTGCTGTATAACCTGCGTGAATAAGTACGCCAAAATCGCCTATTTCTTGAGGGATTTCATGCATAATAATTGCTATTGTTGTTGATATTCCTAGATGAGGATTGATTGCAAAAGCACCGGCAATTAAAAGTCCGTCAATAAAATTATGAATACCATCACCAAAAAGGTTCATTATGCCAACAGGATGTACTTTGCACTCTTTATCCCCAGAGTGGTGACAATGGCGCCAGTGCAAAATGCGCTCTAGAACAAAAAAAGAGCTAAAGCCAATTAAAAAATATAAAAAAACTTCGTGATAATTATGATTTTTTTCCAGAGCTTCAGGAAGTAGGTGTAAAAAAGCACCACCAAGCAATGTTCCTGCTGAAAGAGCTATTAGAAAATGAGTTATTTTTTTAATTATTTTTCCTGTAAGAACAAGTGAAAATGCGCCTACGAAAGAAATTAAACTAACAATAATAGAGGCAATTAGCGCTTCAGTCATTTTTTATTATAAAAGCTTATTTATATTATACTTTTTGTGCTTGTTCGAAAATATTTTTTAAACACTCAGCAATATTTTCACTATCAGGTATGAATATTGATTTAATGGCAGTAAAATGTTGGCTTAATCCTGCTTTTTCTATCTCTTGTTGCACTTGTCTTGAGACTAGTAGTATAGAGAAGGGATATATTTGAGAGATGATTTTTAGTCTATTTATTGTTGCCTGAACAGCCCAATATGGTCTTGCTTGTGCTTTTTCCTCTGTTGTTTTGAGGTTTTTTGCTTTGACAGCTTTTTTGCCTAATTTAAATGTGTCTATTTTTTCTTTTGGTTGGTTTGGTTTTATTTGTACTATGTCGAAATTGGACATTTGTGACGCAAATTCTTTCATTATTTCATGTATAGCTTTGCTGATTTCTTCTTTTTCTGCTCCGCAATGACATACACAAATACAATTAGTTGTTTTGATTTGCTCTGTGTTCATTTCTGTTTTTAAGGCTTAAAAAGGTTTATATATTACATTTTTTAAGAAAATTTGAAAGAACTTTTTTTTATTTGCGTATTAGTGGGTGACAGTGATCACTAATTTGAATTTTTTAATTTTTAATTTTTTTAAAAAACTATGAAAACAAAAATCTCTAAAACAGTTTCTTTATTTGCGGCCTTTGCTCTTTTGTTTGGAGTTAGTGCTCTTGCTTTGACTGCTAGTGCTGATGATAATCAAGAAAATAACGCACCAAGGGTTAGACAAGAAAGAGAAGCTTTCTTTGCTGACATCAACCGTGAAGTGACAAACATTGATAATGGTGTAGAAATTACTCTTACTTCTGACAATGAAGAAGCAGTTGAATTTTTACAAAATCGTCCAGAGCGTGAACCAAAAAATGAAAATGTCACTAGAACAATAGAAAATCTTGATAATGGCATAAAAATCACAATTACCTCTGATGATGAGGAAGAAATAGCCAAAATTCAGGAGCATTCTAAAAATCAACAGCCAGGTATGAACAAAGGAAGAGGCAAAAGAGGTGGCAATCGTGATGATGGTTGCGCTGGTGGAGCTTTCTTTGCTGACATCAACCGTGAAGTGACAAACATTGATAATGGTGTAGAAATTACTCTTACTTCTGACAATGAAGAAGCAGTTGAATTTTTACAAAATCGTCCAGAGCGTGAACCAAAAAATGAAAATGTCACTAGAACAATAGAAAATCTTGATAATGGCATAAAAATCACAATTACCTCTGATGATGAGGAAGAAATAGCCAAAATTCAGGAGCATACTGAGCCAGAAGAAATGGGTATGCGCAGAGCAAAGAAAAGACCTGCCAACAATAACAACAACTCAAATCAATAAGAAAACAAATATAAAAAGGTGTTTTCTAGAAAAAGCTCCTTCATTAAAAGGAGCTTTTTTGAAAGAAAATTTTTTAATTTGCGTATAATAAAAGTAAGAGATAATTTTTTATGGTGGATTACAGTAAATATACAGACGAGCAGTTGGTTCAAAAGTCCCTTGAGGATGTTGATTTTTTCTCGGTTTTGATTGAGAGATATGAAGAACCTTTAAAGCGTTATGTTATGCGTATTTCTGATTTTTCACATGAAGAAAGCGAAGAAATATTACAAGAAGTTTTTATAAAAACCTGGAAAAATCTTAATGACTACGATGAAGAAACTAAATTTTCTAGCTGGATATATAGCATTGCCCATAATCAAACTGTTTCTGAATACAGAAAGCAAAAAACAAGAGGAAGAAAAAATCAAATTTTTATGGATGAGGAAATTTTTGCCAATTTGCCTTCGGAAATGGACTTAAAAACAGAGATTAACACTAAGTTAAACTCAAAAATAGTACATGAAATATTAAATTTTTTACCTTTGAAATATAAAGAAGTTTTGATTTTGAAGTTTTTGGAACAAAAATCATACGAAGAAATTTCTGATATTATTAAAAAGCCCCAAGGCACAGTAGCAACTTTGATTAATAGGGCCAAAAAGGAATTTAAAAAAACTCTTTTGCGAAAAAATTTAACTCTCACTTAAAATGGCTAAAACAGTAAAAAATGTGATTGATAAAATTAAGGCACAAAAAATAAAACCAACCCCTCGTTGGCAGTTTGTTTTTAAAAATGCTTTAATCTGGTCCTTTTTTGTATTTTTTGCTCTTTTCGGTGCTTTGGCTTTTTCGGTAATTATTTATGCTTTTCGCGAGAATGATTTTGATGTTTTTCCGTATTTTGAAGAATCAGGATTTTCTTTGTTTTTAAAGATGTTGCCGGTTGTCTGGCTTGTTTTTTTGGCTTGTTTTTTTGTTTTTTCAATTGTTTTTTTAAAAAACACAAAAAAAGGTTATAAGTTTTCAATTTTGACTGTGTTTTTGGTAAATATTTTATTGAGTATTGTGTTAGGTTCTTTTGTTTATGTTTCTGGTGGGGCTGAGAGAATGGATAGAATTTTTGCTGAAAAAGTGCCTTTTTATAAAGGTTTGCATGAACAAAGATTTGAGCGTTGGCAAAAACCAAAAGAAGGTTTTTTGGCTGGTGAAATTATCAGCAAAGATGAAACTATTTTAATAATAGAAGATCTTAGGGGGGAAACCTGGATAGTTTATTTTGAAAAAGCAAAAATACATCCAAAGGCAGATCTTTTTATTAGTGCTAAAATTCGTGCTCTTGGTAAACCTCTTGATAAAGACACGAAAGAGTTTTTTGCTATAGGTATTTTGCCATTTAAGGAACTTCCCCATGAACAACCAAGGCGTATTGAGTAATTTTTGTGTGAAAAAAATTTTAATTTTTATTTTGTGTTTTGTTTGCTTTTTGCCTTTTGTGCAAGCTAATTCTGTTTTTATTTATTCAGAAAAAGCCATTTTCTTTGTTAAAGAATTTATTGAGGATTTTGAGAGGAAAGAGGGCGAAATTGACCCTTTTGTTAATGTGAAAATTAAAAATATTGGTGGCACTATTCCTCAAAATGCTACTAATGTGCCATTTTTAGAATTGGAATTTTTTGCTAATTCTTCTGAGGATTTGGAAATTCGCAGAATAGAAATTGGTCATCAAGGGCTTGGCTTGCTTGATGATATTGATGCTGTAAAGGTTTTTGATGGGATTTATCGCTTTGGTACTACGCCTAATTTCTCTAAAGAATACAATAGTGCTGTTATTTATTTTATTAGTGACCCTGTGATTATTCCTGCTGGCAAAAGTAAAAAAATTAGCATTGTAGCTGATATCAATGCTGTTTCTGGTGGCGGGGAGCATATTTTTGTAATTAATAATGTTGTGATTATTGGCTCTAAGAGTGGTGATGCATACAAATTGCGTTATGAATTTGATTATTAGTTTGTTGTTGTTGGTTCCAAAGCGTGCAAACATCGTTCCAGATCATTAAGGTAATTGCTGATGCTAGGTTTTCATTATTGCTTGAAAAACCAGCTATTAAATGGCCCTCCATTGCCATTTTTACAAGCTCTACTAAATTAAACCTACTACATTTGCAATAGGCTTCATCAGGGGATTGTCCTGTTTTAATTAAGGTAATTATGCTTTGAATTGTTTTTATTAAATGATCCCAAGGAAAATTTTTTGGGTGATTTGGTATCTCTATGTTGGTTATTGTTGATGTTTTTAATATTTTTTCGGAATTGTTTTGCATATTGGGGAAATTTTAGTTATATATTTAACTATATAAATATTGTTTAGTCAAGATTATTTTTCAGTGTTTTTTGCATTATATCTTGTGGCGCTTCTTGTTTATGCCAGATTTTAAATTGTTCTATTCCTTGAAAAAGGAGCATTTTTTCGCCAGTGATTATTTTTGCACCTGCTTTTTCTGCTTCTTTGATAAAGCGGGTTTTGCGTGGGTTCATAACAAGGTCATAGGCTATGTGATGGGCTTGCCAAAAATTTGCAGGTAGAATTGAGTTTTCTGTGTTTGGACTCATGCCTACTGGTGTACAATTTATTATTAACTCTAGTTTTTGATTTGGTTTTTCTATTGCTTCTGCTTTGAATTCTTGGGCGAGTTTTTCTGCTTGTTCTTTTTTGCGTGCCCAGATTTTGGTTTTGATTTTTTGATTTTGTAGAGCATATAAAACAGCGCGAGACGCTCCGCCAGCTCCTAAGACCAAGGCGGTTTTTGGACTTAGACCTTCTAGTGCTCTTAAGAAGCCAATTTCGTCTGTGTTGGTTCCGCAGAGTTTTTCATTTTCCCAATAGATTGTGTTGATTGCACCTATTTTTTTTGCTTTTTCCGTGATTTTATCAAGATATGGGCTCACTTTTTCTTTGTGTGGTATTGATACTGCTAGTCCTTGAACTTTTTCGGTGCGTATTTTTTGGAAAAATTTTGCTAATTCTTGCGGGGGAATATCAAAAAACTTAAATTCGCCGTTTATTCCTAGGTTTTTCATGCCTGCATTGTGCATTACAGGTGAAAGAGAGTGCTTTGCTGGGTGTGCTAATATGCCAAAAATTTTTTTCATATTGAGATTATAGCTTAAAAGTGGCAAAATTTTTATAAATTTAACCTAAATTATTATGCTTACTGACACTCGGGAAATGTTTCAAAAGGCATTGGCTGGTAAATACGCCATTCCTGCTTTTAATGTTAATAATATGGAGATTATTCAGGGGATTATGGAAGGAGTTAAGGCGGAAAATTCCCCAGTTATTTTGCAGGTTTCTAGGGGAGCACGAAATTATGCTAATCCGATTTTTTTGAAAAAACTTGTGGAAGCGGCGGAGGAGCTTTATCCAGAAATTCCTTTTGCTCTTCATCTTGATCATGGTGATAGCTTTGAGACAGCAAAAGATTGTATTGATTCTGGTTTTACCAGTGTGATGATTGATGCTTCTAAATATGAATTTGATAAGAATGTTGAAATTACTAAGAGTGTGGTTGATTATGCGCATGAAAGAAATATTCCTGTTGAGGCAGAACTTGGCAAGCTTGCTGGTGTTGAAGACGAGGTTTCTGTGGAAGAAAAAGATGCTAAATTTACTGATCCTGATGAGGCTAAAGAATTTGTAGATAAAACAGGGTGTGATTCTTTGGCTGTGGCTGTGGGCACTTCTCATGGCGCTTATAAATTTACAGGTGAGCCTTATTTAAGCTTTGATAGACTTCATCAAATTGAGGAGAAATTGCCTGATTTTCCTTTGGTTTTGCATGGTGCTAGTTCAGTTTTGCAAGAATATGTAGCTATGTGTAATCAATATGGTGGTGAGCTTGGTGGGGCTAAGGGTGTTTCTGAGGAATTGCTTACTAAGGCGGCTACTGAAACTAATGTTGTGAAAATCAATATTGATACTGATTTGCGTTTGGTTATGACTGGTATGATCCGAAAATATTTACAGGAAAATCCTGAAGTTTTTGATCCTCGAAAATATCTTGGTGCGGCTCGAGATGAGTTTATTAAAATGGTTCGTCATAAAGTTCATGTTTGTGGTAGTCAAAATAAAGCTTAAAAAATAAATAATGCTAGATTATTTGATATATACAGGATTGGCGATTGGAGTAGTTTTTTTACTTCTTTTGCTGACTAATCTTATTGGTTCTATTTATTGGTCAAATAAAGTTTTAAAAGAAAAGTGGGTGACTTTGAAAATTATTCCCAATAAGCTTAATGAGCGCAATCCGCATGTTGCGGATAATATTTTTTCTGCCTTGCATGGTGTTTATGAATATTTTTCTGTTTGGGAGAAATTAACTGGCAGAAAACAGCCAAGATTTTCTTGTGAAATTGCTAATATTGAAGGAAGGATTAATTTTTATATTCGAACACCAAAGTCTTGTTACAATTTGATTGAAGGTCAGTTTTATGCACAGTATCCAGAAGCAGAAATTTTGGAAATAGAAGATTATACTGCAAAAATTCCGCAAGATTATTATTTTGCTGAATTGCAATTTAATAATACAGATTTTTATCCTATTAAGCGCTATTCTCAATTTGAAGATAGAATTGCTAGCACTATCAATGATCCTATTGCTGGTATCACTTTGCCTTTTGGTAAGCTTTTGCAAGGAGAAAAAATGGCAATGCAAATTGTTGTTCAGCCTATTAATTCTGATAGGTTTAGAAAACGGGCAACAAAATGTTTGCGTATTTTAAACAAGGGTCATTACAAAAGTTTTGATAAATTGAAGGATATTTTTGAAAAAAGATTTGTGCAAATGGGCTTTTGGAGGCGTTTTAGGGCTTCTTTTTGGCTTTTGTTATTTTGGCTTTTGCGAAAAGGAAGTAGTGGCGAGAGCTTGGATAAATTTATAAAAGAAAGAGATGCTGAAATGAGCAGAGGTCATGAGCGGGAAACTGATATCTCTGCGGCAACTGATAAAATTAGTCGCTTGGCTTTTAATACTTGCGTGCGTATTGTTGCTCCATCTCCTGCAAAAATCAAAGAGGTGAGTAGTGCTTTTAAGCAATTTAGCTTGTCTCAGCTTAATGGATTTAAGCTTAAATCCATTAGCAAAGGTAAGCTTGGCACAATTCATTTTAAAAGAGCGTATTTAGAGGGGCAGATGATTATGAACTCTGAGGAGCTGGCTACTGTTTTTCATTTACCAAATGAAACTGTTAATACGCCTAATATTGAATGGGTTGTTTCTAAGAAACTTGAACCTCCGCAAAATTTACCAACAGAAGAAAATTTAACTTTTTTAGGAAAGACTAACTTTCGAGGTAATCCCCGAGTTTTTGGTATTCGTGAAGATGATCGCAGAAGACATGTGTATATAGTTGGTAAAACTGGTATGGGAAAATCAACTTTGCTTGAAAACATGGTTTTTTCTGATATTCAGTCTGGTAAAGGCTTGGCAGTTATTGATCCGCATGGTGATCTTGCTGAAGCGATTTTGGATTTTGTGCCTAAGAGTCGAACCAATGATGTGATTATTTTTAATCCTTCGGATACTGATTATCCTGTGGCTTTTAATATGCTGGAATGTAAAAATCCTGAGCATAAAAATTTGATTGCTTCGGGTGTTGTTGGCGTTTTTAAGAAAATATTTGCTGAAAGTTGGGGACCTAGACTTGAGCATATTTTGCGTAATACTGTTTTGGCGCTTGTGGAAGCTCCAAATACTACTATGTTGGGGATTATGCGAATGTTGGTTGATGAGGATTATCGTAAGCAGGTTTTAGGCAGTGTCACTGATCCAATGGTGCTTTCTTTTTGGCATGATGAATTTGGAAAATGGCGTCCGCAACAGGTGACAGAAGCAATTTCTCCAATTCAAAACAAGGTTGGTCAATTTTTATCCTCACCTTTAATTCGCAATATTCTTGGTCAGCCAAAAAGCACTATTGACCTGCGTTTTGCAATGGATAAGGGCAAGATTATTGTTGTTAATTTGTCAAAGGGTAAGATTGGTGAGGATAATTCTGCTTTGTTGGGATCTATGTTGATTACCAAGTTTCAGCTTGATGTTATGAGCAGGGCAGATACTGCAGAGAAAAATCGTAGGGATTTTTATCTTTATGTAGATGAGTTTCAGAATTTCGCTACTGATTCTTTTGCTACTATTTTATCTGAGGCTCGTAAATATCGGCTTAATCTTTGTGTTGCTAATCAATATTTAGCACAGATGTCTGATGAAGTTCGAGAGGCTGTTTTTGGTAATGTGGGTACTATGATGACTTTTCAGGTTGGTTTTGATGACGCTGAAACGCTTTCTAAGCAATTTGCAGAGGAGATTTTGCCTGCTGATATTGGCTCTTTGCCTAAATATCAAATTTATTTGCGCTTGATGATTGATGGTTTAACTAGTCAAACTTTTTCTGCTGGCACATTGCCACCACCAGAATTTGAACAAGATGAGAGTATAAAAGAAAATATTATTAAAGTTGCACGAGATCGCTACAGTAAGACCAGAGATTTTGTTGAAGACAAAATTCACAATTGGTCAAAAAATAAAAATAATCTTTAGCCTGCTTTATTTTGTGATAGAATTTTGCCATGACTGTAAAAATATATGACACAACGCTGAGAGACGGAGCACAGCAGGAAAAGGTTTCTTTTAGTGTTTCTGATAAGATTAAAGTTGCTAAAGCACTTATTGATTTTGGTGTTGATTATGTGGAGGGAGGTTTTCCAGGAAGTAATCCTAAAGATAGTCAATTTTTTGAAGAAGCTAAAAACTTGGATTGGAAAAATACCAAGTTGGTAGCTTTTTGTGCTACTAGGCACAAAAAAAATAAACCAGAGGAAGACCTAGGATTAAAAGGAGTTGTTAATTCTGGTGTAAAAACAGTGACGGTTTTTGGGAAAACTTGGTCTTTGCATGCGGAAAAAATATTAGGAGTTTCTAAGAAGGAAAATTTTGATTTGATTTATTCAACTATTTCTTTTTTGAAGAAAAAAGGGCTTGAGGTAATCTTTGACGCTGAGCATTTTTTTGATGGCTATTTTGATGATGCGGATTTTGCCTTGGAATGTCTTGAGCAAGCTGTGAAAGCTGGTGCTGATAATTTAACCCTTTGTGATACAAATGGTGGTATGTTGCCTTGGCAGGTTGAAGAAGCAACAAAAGTAGCAAAAGAGAAATTTCCGAAAATTTCTATTGGTATTCATGCGCACAATGATTCTGGCACAGCAGAGGCAAACAGTTTAGGCGCTGTTCGAGCTGGTGCTGATATGGTTCATGTGACTGTAAATGGCTATGGTGAACGCACAGGTAATGCAAATTTATGTGTGGTTGTGCCGGATTTGGCACTAAAAATGGGTAAAAAATTTATTAATAAAATTGATATTAAAAAGTTAACTTGGCTTTCTGCTTATGTGGCTGAAGTTGGTAATATGCGACCACCGAAAAGAGCTCCTTTTGTTGGTAAAAAAAGTTTTACTCACAAGGCTGGTGTGCATGTGGCGGCTGTTAGTAAGTTGCCGGAAAGTTATGAACACATTGATCCAGCAAAAGTTGGCAATTCTCGTAAAGTGACTGTTTCTGAGCTTTCTGGGCAGACTAATATTATTATGTTGGCTCGTGAGCTTGGGTATCGCATGGATAAAGGTAGCTCTTATACAAAAAAGGTTTTACAAAGAATAAAAAATCTTGAATCCGAGGGTTATGTTTTTGAAGCTTCAAAGGCCAGTCTTGAATTGCTTTTGCGCAGAATGCACAGAGGATATAATCCACCTTTTAAATTAGTTGATTTTTTGCTTTTAGATCGTTTGTCCAGAAAAGAGGTTGAAGCTGAGGTGCAAGTTCAAATTGGTGATAAATTGCAAACAAAAATTGCTTTTGGGAATGGTCCCGTGAATGCGCTTGACAAAGCACTTAGAGAAGCTTTAATTCCATATTTCCCCGAGCTTAAAGGTATGAAACTTTTGGACTATAAAGTGCGTATTTTGGATACAGAAAAAGCAACTGGTGCTACTACTCGGGTTTTAATTGAATCTGGAGTTAATGGTAAAAACTGGACAACAATTGGTTGTGGAGAAAATATTACCAAGGCTAGCCTTAGGGCGCTTACTGATGCGCTTGAATATAGTATAAATATTTAATTTTAAATAATGAAATCGGACATACTAAAAAAATATGACACTACTGCGCCTCATAGAGGTCTTTTGCGGGCTACTGGTCTTAAAAATGATGATTTTAAAAAACCATTTATTGGTGTTGCCAATGCTTTTACGGATCTTGTGCCTGGTCATATTCATCTTAATGAATTAACAGAAGAGGTTTGTAAAGGTATTCGTGAAGCAGGAGGAGTACCTTTTCGTTGGGGTGTTCCTGCGGTTTGTGATGGTGTAGCTATGTTTGCAGAAATGCGTCTTTCTTTGCCTTCGCGTGAACATATTGCGGATAATATTGAAATTATGACTATTTCACATTCACTTGATGGCTGGGTGGGTGTGACAAATTGTGACAAAATTACTCCAGGAATGTTGATGGCATCAGGTAGGCTTGATTTACCAACTGCTATTTTGACTGGAGGTCCTATGAAAGCAGGTAATTTGCATGGCAAGAAAGTTGATTTGATTTCTACTTTTGAGGCTGTAGGCAAAAAAAAAGCAGGTAAATTATCTGATGAGGAATTATTAGAAGTTGAATGTGCCTGTTGTCCTGGGGCTGGGAGTTGTTCTGGTCTTTTTACTGCTAATTCTATGGCCTGTGTGACTGAGGTTTTGGGTTTGAGCGTAGAAAGATGTGCTAGTACATTGGCTATTTCTGATGAAAAAAGAAAGCAAGCCAGAGAAACTGGTCGTTTAATTGTGGAAATGGTGAAAAATGGCATAACAGCTAAGCAATTTTTAACTAAAGAAAGTTTTTATAATGCAGTTTTGATGGACATGGCTATTGGTGGATCAACTAATGTTGCTTTGCATTTACCAGCTATTGCTAAGTCTGCTGGAATTGATCTTCCGCTTGCGCTTTTTGATGAATTGAGTAAAAAAACTCCTAATATTTGTCATTTGTCGCCTGCTGGCAGTCATCATATGGAGGATTTAGATAATGCTGGTGGTATTTCCGCGGTTTTAAAGAGGCTGAAAAATGACTTAAATAATACTAAAACGATTGAAGGAAAAAATATTTATGATATTGCGGATAAGGCCGAAGTTTTGGACGAAGACGTAATTCGACCTTTGGATCATCCTTATTATCGAGAAGGTGGTATTGCTGTTTTGCGTGGTAATTTGGCTGATCGGTCTGTTGTGAAACAAACTGCTGTGGCAGAAGATATGCTTGTGCATAGTGGTCCAGCTAAGGTTTTTAATGAAGAACAAGCGCTTTTAGATGCTATTTCTGATGGCAAAATTGAAGAAGGTGATGTTGTGGTTATAAATTTTATGGGACCTGCTGGCGCTCCGGGCATGCCGGAAATGCTTACTCCTACTTCTGCTATTGCTGGTGCGGGTTATCAAAAAGTTGCCTTGATTACTGATGGTCGTTTTTCCGGAGGCACTCGTGGTGCGGCTATTGGTCATGTTGAGCCAGAGGCTTATAATGGTGGGACAATTGGTGTAATTAAGGATGGAGATATTATTGAAATTGATATGCCAAATCGTAAGCTTGATGTGAAAATTTCTGATGAAGAAATTGCGGAACGCAAGAAAAATATTATTGCGCCTGAGAGAAAAATGTCTTCTTTAATGGAGCGTTTTAGGGATATGTTTTCTAAATAAAAATAGTCTGCATGCTACTGTGTATTGTTTATTTTTTTTATTTAGAATTGATGTTTAGTTGAAATAAGCTATCCGTTTGGGTGGATTGTTTTTTTGTGATGATGTTTTTTTGTCTTAGATTGCGGATCAAGCCCGCAATGACACCCCAAAAAATCCGCAATGACAAATGTAATGTCACCCTGAGCCCCCTTACTTCGTCATCCTGAGCGAGCCTTTAGGCGAAGCGAAGGATCTCCCGTTGTCATTACTGCACAATTACCTAAGACAGGATTTGAGCAAATGGACAAGGAGATTCTTCGCTCCATTTCATTTCGCTCAGAATGACAGCAAGGGTGTGTTTTGCGCTCAGAATGACACCTGCCGAGATTGCGGATCGGGGTCCACAATGACACCTCAACAAAAAAAATCCACAATGACGCCTAGAAAAATTTTTAATTATAAGTTTTCTATTTTAATTATGTTTTTGAAGGTTTTATTTTTTGTTTGTTTTGATATAATTATTCAGCTCTTTTTATATATATTTGAAAGCAGAACTTGTAGAAGGAAAAATTTCATCTTTGATCGCCAAAATAGCAATGCCTGCGAGTATTGGTTTCTTTTTTCAGACCATGTATAACGTGGTGGATACTTATTTTGCGGGGCAAATGTCCACTGAGGCGCTGGCGGCTATGTCTATTAGTTTTCCAGTGTTTTTTATTATTTTGTCTTTTGCGAATGGTATTTCTACTGGTGGATCTGCATTGATTTCAAATGCTTTGGGCGCTGGAGAAAAAGAAAAAGCCAGACTTTTTTCAACGCAAGTTGTTTCTTTTGGAATGATTTTTGCTGTTTTTTTAATGTTTTTTGGGCTTTTTTTAGCACCATATTTATTTAAATTACTTGCAACAAGTCAAGCATCTTTTGATTTAGCTCTCTCTTATATAAATATTATTTTTCTTGGTACTTTCTTTTTTATTACTACTCATTCTATTAACAGCACTCTTATTGCCTCTGGTAATACTAAAGTTTATCGTAATTTATTGGTTTTAGGCTTTTTTCTTAATTTAATTTTTGATCCTTGGTTTTTGTATGGTGGTTTTGGCGTGCCTGCTTTGGGGATTTCAGGAGTTGCTTTGGCTACTGTTTTGATTATGGCGATCAATACTATTTATATTACTATTACAAGCTATAGAATGGGGTTTTTGCATATTAAAAAATTATCTGACTTGCGCCCTCGAAAAGAAGCTTATTGGGAAATTATCAAGCAAGGTTTTCCTTCTAGTGTAAACATGATGACTATTGCTCTTGGTATTTTTGTAATTACTTATTTTTTAAAATTTTACGGAGAAGAGGCAGTGGCGGCTTATGGAATTATGACTCGTGCTGAACAGATTTTTCTTTTGCCTATTATGGGTCTTAATATAGCTGTTTTGGCTATTGTTGGTCAGAATAATGGTGCGGGAAATTATCAAAGAATGAACGAAGTGCGCAAAACAGCTATAAAATATGGTTCTATTATTATGCTGTTTTCAGTGCTTTTTATCTTTTTTGCTTCATATAATTTGATGAGCTTTTTTAGTGATGATCAAAAAGTTATTGAAATTGGCGGAATTGCCTTAAAAATATTGTCTCTTTCTGCTTGGTCTTATGTTTTTTTGGCTTTGAATATGGCTACTTTGCAGGCAATTAAAAAACCGGCTTATGCTTTTTATATTAGTTTTTTGCGTCAAATTGTTTTACCTTTGCCTGTTTATTATGTTTTGGTTAAGGTTTTTGATTTTCCAATTTTAGCGATTTGGTTGGGTATTTTTTGTATTGATTGGGTGACTACTGTGATTACTATTTTTTATACAAATTATCACATAAAACAGCTTGGAGAGTGAATTTGCTTGATTTTTTGGGCTTTTTTTGGTATTATTTATTTGAAATATGAAGATGAAGAAATCGCAGAGTTTCTTTTTTTGTTAATTAGATTTGTGTGAATTAGTTTTAATAAATAGATAAATATAAATTTATAAAAATGAGCATAAAAATAAGTTTTTTATTTTTATCTATTTTTATGCAAATTGAAAATTTGTCAGATAATAAGCAGTTTTTGCTTGTTGATAATCTTGTGCAAAGAGCCAATGCTCAGAAAAATGAAAAAACAGCAGAATGTGCAAAAATACAGGTTTTATATCAAGATCAATTTTTAACAGAGAAAAAAAGTCCCAAAAAAACATTAAATGGATTTTTGCTTTTTCAAGCTCTTTGGAAAACTGTGGCAAAAATGAAGCTATTGGACTTTCGTCTTAAGAGTAATTTAGCTGATAGCAATTCGCATGAGGCAGTAAGGAAAGGTCTTGATTTTGTGCTTAGTAGGAGCGGTTTTTCCAGGGTTTTTACTGAAAAATCAGGTGCTTTTTTTCGTGGTCTTCTTTTTGGTGATGCCTTTATCAAAATTGGCGCTGGCACTGCTAGGAATCCAATTTGTTTTGAAACTTGCTCCATTAATGATGTTTGGATTGACCCGCAAGCCAGTGAGCTTCGTTCCGAGGGAGGAAGTTTAGATGCTGATGAAATTGCTTTTTCTTATCTTTATTCAATTGATGAATTTCATCAGCTTTTTCCTGAAGCAAAAAAAGTTTTACTAGGCAGAGTGCCATTTGCTGGCAGAGAAAGCTCTGATGATAAAGATGACTTTGTTGAGCTTGTGCATTATTTTTCGAAAAGTAAAAAACAGTATTTTGTTTTGGCTGGTAGTAATGCTATTTGCTTAAAAAAGGCTTGTGGTGATAATTATCCTTTTTGGGACAAAAATAGTAATCCTTATTTGCCACTTTTGCATTTTGTTTGTTTTTCTTCTTTGAAAGGTTTTTATAACGCTGGTTTGGGAAATTTACTTTATAACCTGCATATTGAGGCAAGAAAGTTGATGAATATGGCAATATCTGCAATTTCTAATCGTGTTGATCCGCTATATACAATCACTATGAAAAAGAGCAAAATTGCTGAGTTTCAAAATTGGGTTTATAAAGCTTTGGAGGCAAAAAGTCGCGGAGAAATGGGCATTATTCCTGTTGAGGCTGATGACAACGGACAATTAGAATATGGAAAAATTAAGTCTATTATTGGCGAACAGCTTACTTCTGAGTTTGAGCGCTTGTTTGAAAAATATGATCAAATTGTAAAAAGAATTGGTATTAACCTTGATGACTTATCAGTTTCTAATAATGACACAGCTAGACATGCTCTTTTGAGAGAGGAAAATTCTAATGCATTTGTTCGTCAGATTATGGAACAAAATGCAGAGGAAATCCGTTTTGCTATTGAGTGTGTTTTGACTTCAATTCGTGATTTTGTAGCACATGATGACCAGACTTTAGTCGCAGAGGGAGTGACTTTGGGCATGGTTAGTAAGTTAATTTCTGAAAACGAATTTAGTATTGAAATTGATTCTCGTAGTGGTGTTTATCCAAGTTATACTGCGGAGTTGGCGCGTCTTGATGAGATGCTTAAAGTTTTGCCAACAGGCTCTTTGGCGCATAAGAAAGCGATTATAAAAAGATCGCAAATTCTTGGTTTGCCTTTAGAAGAAGGCGATTTGGAAATTAAATAATTTTTTATTTGTTGAATATGTTAAAAAAAATTGGTTTTTTGAGACGGCTTTTTGCTACAAAAAATAAAAATGAAGAAACCTATTCGGAGTCTATTTTGGGAAGTAAATTAAAACGCAGGATTTTTGCAAAATTTTGGCAAGAAAATGAGAGTGATTTGCTGTATTTAATGGAGGTTTTGGTTTATTTACAGTCACAGAAGAATTTTAAAAAAGATTTGCGTGAATTTAAGCGAGGAATGGGTGAGTTGATTGCTTTTTTTCGCACTGCGTTTGAGGAAGATCAGTTGGAAAGAGGGCTTGACGAAGAAATTGAAAATTTATCTCCAAGGTTTTAGAAATTTTTAGATTTTATTATGTCTGAAGAGCTTAAATTAACATCTCACAGAAAAACACAACTAGCCTCTGCCGGAGGTTCTATGCGTGGTTGCTGTTCTTATCATGGGGGAATTTCTGATGATGGCGTCACTTGCAATGACGGTACTGAAATGTGGATTTATTCTCCCGCTTGTATTCCTTGTGATGTTTTACAGGAAAAGATTAAAAAAGATGCAAAAACAAAGGAGGATATTGTTGAAATGTTGCAAGATGCAGGTAGGTCTATTGATGAAAATGGTAATATTTATATGCCTGATGGCACTTTTGTTTTGGATGATAATGGAGACAAGATGACTGTGGACGGCTTGTATACAAGCACAAATGCAGAAGTTCAAATGAATTTATCTGCAGGTGAAGAGGAATTTTTTAAGCCAGAAGGAGGCAAGATTGATTTTTATAATCCTTACACTGGTGAGATTTTACCTGGGATTTTGGAGGTGGATAATCCTTCACAAGCCATTACTAATATTGTCAATAAAGTCCTTGGAATTCAAACTACATGGGAGACAATTGTCAGAGTGAGCTTTTTTGATGAGAGCAATTCGATTGATCCTAAAGATTTAGTAGGCAGATTTACTTTTTGTGGACTAAATGATGTTTGCCCTTTTGATATTCAGGATTTGTTTTTTGAGGAATGCGAAAAGGCAATTAGAGACTTGAGGATATTATTTATGCGCCCTTATACGCCTAATAAAGTATTTTCAATATTAGTTTTTGATAAGCCGACACCGGGCATACCAAGCTTATTAAGCTTGGGCGATTTTTTAGGTCTATTTCGTCGCAATGGTCCCTATGATTATGTTCATTCTTATCATCCAATTTTTGGTCAAAAATCAGGAACAGGCAGTGGTGATAAAATCGAACGATATTATTATTCATATATATTTAATGGAGATTTGATAAGATATGATGCACCAGGTAATATGATTATTGGATATACTGCTAATCATTTTGATCTTGATTACGATAAAATTAAAGATGCAGCAGCAATTGATAATTTAGGAAAAGATAACCCTGGTGATTCATATTATTTAGATTTTGGTTACCAACTTTATGACCAGCGAAACTAAAAAAATTGAGAATTTTATTAGAGATAGCTTCAAATCAATTAGGGGAGCACTTGCTTTTGCTCTATTGCCCTGGGTTGTAAATTTTGACAATTTATTTAGGGCAGGATTTGATGTTAATTATTGGTCATTTTTATTTTTTTTATCTTATTATTGTCTTTTTGTTTGGGTTCCTATATTTATTTTAAGTGTTTTTTATAAACCTGCCAGAAACATTGTTAATTCTTTTGTTGTTTCTTTTGCATTTATTTCTTTGTTTTATTATTTAAGTGTTTTTCTTTATAAAAAAATTTGGCTTTGGCATGGGGCAGTTTTTACGCCTTCCGGCAGGATCGGTTTTTCTATGGAGCATAATCTTTATTTTTATAGCCCATCTGCCGAAGTTGATAGAGACGGCTTTATTATTGTTCTTATTTTGTTTATTTTGCAGGTTTTTGTGTTTTCTTGCCTAGGTAGTGTTTTTAATTATTTAAAGAAAAAATTTTATGACTAACAAAATTAAAAACAATATTGGTAAAAAAGATCAAGCATGGAGAAGTTTGCTTGGGTTTTATGCACCTATTTTTATTGTTTTGTGTATTGGGGCGATCAAGTATCGTTCACTTCCGCTGAAGGACGATATTTTATTTTTTATTGCAATGTCTTTGGCTTTTTTTGTAATTATGTTTCTCGCATGGTTGCCAGTTTTTACTTTAAGTTTCATTTATAAGCCAGTAAAAAATATAACTAACTCTTTTTTGGTTTCATTTGTTTTTGTTTTGATTTTTGCTTGGTTTTTTGGCTATCTTCATGATCAAATTTTTCTTTCTTATGGCGCTGAGTATACGCCTACAGGAAGAATAGTGTTTCCTGATGGCAGTGGGTACCATGCTTTTGAGCCAGCTTATGATTATGAAGGTCAGCTTTTTGCGCTTGCATGTTTTTATTATACACTTTTGATTTTTGTCTTTTCTGCAGTAATTGAGCTTTTGAAGATTATTTTTGTGAAGGTGAAAAAATTTTTGGCGCAAAAGTAAAATGAAAAAAATTTGTGTTTTTCTGTAGAATTTGATATAATTAAATAAAATGATGATAAAAATGAAGATTGGATTTTTGCCAATCTTTTTTGTTTTTATGTTTCATTTGATTTAAGTCGGTAGAAAAAAATTAAAATGAGAATTTGCAGTATTTTACTGCCATTTGATTTTTAAGATTTTTCACGATTTTTATGGAAAAAGAAAATTTGACCACCATGGAAGATGAGCAGGTTTTGCCACCTTGTGATGAGTCAGTTGAGGACACCGTTGATGCTGGCGATGAACCTTGTGATAATAATGAAAAAAAACTTGAGGATAGAAAAATTGTGCGAGAGGCGACTGTTAATAAATGGCTTGAAAAAGCGCAAAATGATGAAGATATTTCTTCTGCGCCGGAGTGGGTACAGAGAGAAATTGGCACAATTTTAAAAGTAGAAGATCAGAAATCGGAGCAAAAAAGTGAAAATTTTAATTATCAGTCTGCTTTGCAGGTAGCTCGTGAAAAAAGCGGGCTTTCGGAGACTGAGTTTGATGCAAGATATGGCGAGAAGTTTTCTCAGGAGATGACGACGCTGATTGATTATGGCGTGCCTTTTGAGACTGCTCTTGCTAAATCTATTGCTATTCTTGGTATTCGCAATGAGGCGGACAAAAAAAGGGAGGAATTGCGTTCTGTTGCAACTATGCCCCCTAGGTCAAATGTGAATACTGCTGATGAATTTTATTTGGTCAATACAGATGATTTTGATGTGTTCACTGATTATCAAAGAAAAAAATATATTTCTGAATGTGAAAATCGTTTTGGTGAAGTGCGTTTTGCTTGAGTTTGTTTTTGACTGAGTAATTTGAATATGAATATTTTTTTGTTTTATTTTTTCTATTTTTATTATGGCTAATAATGTTGCGGGTTTGAATGCTGAGGCTTGGAGTTCGGTTTTGCAGGAGGTTCTTCGTGAGAGGTTTGTTGGTATGGATATTGCTAACACAAAATTTGAAGGAAGTTTTGATGGCAATGATACTGTGCATTTTCCTCGTGTTAATAAAATCTCTGTTGGTAATCTTGAGACTTCTTATTCTTCTCCTACTGTGCAGGATCTTACTGTTGCTGATGAAACTTTTTCTCTTGATACTCGTAAAGCTTGGGCTGTGAAACTTTCTGAAGAAGATGTTAAATACATGAAAGTTAGTCCTAAGGATCAATTTATTGCTGATGCGGCTGAGAGTTTTGCTAGTGCTTATGATGATGCGATTATGGCTGAGTATGCTAATGCTGAACATACTGCTGATGCTGAGCTTGTTGGTGGTACTGCTACTAACCCGGCTGTTCTTACTAAAGACAATATTTATAAATTTATTGTTGGTATTGGGCAAATTCTTGATGTGAATAATGTTCCGCAAGATGATAGATTTTTGATTATTTCACCTGTAGAAAAAGCTCTTTTATTGCAATCTGAAGCTGTTTTAAGATCTGGTCAAATGGGTGATAATGTTGTGACTAGAGGTTATGTTGGTACTGTTGCTGGTATTAAAATTTATTGTTCTAACAATCTTGTCACTGCTACTGGCACTAAACATGCTCTTGCTGGTGGTGGTAAGCCTATTTGTTTTGCGGCTAATATTAAACCAAAAGTGCAAATTACTCCTCCTGAATTTAGAGATGATTTTGTTTATCTTTTTAAATCTCAGGCTAAATTTGGTGTAAAAACTTTTACAGAAGGTGCTAATCGTCTTATTGATGTTCAAATTTCTGTTTAAAGAATTTTGTGCGGGCATTTTTATATGCCCGTCATGATTTTTTAATAAAACTATGCAAACACAAAAAATAAAAAATCGCTTTGGGCGCATTGTTGCAGTGCCCGCTTGGAAAGCAAAAAAAATGATTAAAAATGATGAAGCAAAAATTATTAAAATGAAATTTATGCCTAAAAAAAGAGGCAGACCCCCTAAAAAATAATTTTTCATTTTTTATTTTAATTATGTCTAATCCAGTGACTGATCAAAAAATTTCTGTGTCACCAGCTTATCAATTTGCTTCTGTGACACCTGATGATGACAATGATTTGAGCATTTCTGCTCGTTCTCTTTATGTTGGTAGTGGGGGAGATATTTCAGTTTTAAATTCTGAAAGTTCAGCTGTTGTTTTTAAGAATGTGCCTGATGGTTCTTTTTTGCCTGTTAATACAACTCGTGTAAAAGCAACTGACACTACTGCTCAACACATTATTGCTATTTATTAATTTTATGGATATTGCAAAAACATTAAACATAGGCATTAGTAGTAGTTTAAGAAAAGATAATTCTATTGTTTTTTTAGATGGCAAAGTTGGTAATAATGAGCAAGTTTGGCAGGATAGAAGTAAAAATAATATCACCATACAAAATGGCTCTACATCTGAGGCTGACACAAATGATACCACTGTTGCTACTATTGGCTATTCTTTTGCTGGCGATGATTATTTAAAAAAACCAACTGGCGAAAGTGTACCTTGGGGAACATTGAGTAATTTTTGCATTACGGGTATTTATTCTCTTGATAGCCTTTCTGTAAATCATAATTTTTTCTATGCTCTTTTTGGCTATAGTGCTTATCCACGCTGTAATTATTATGCTTCTACTGATGAGATTAAATTCCAATATTCTCTTGATGGCGCTGTTAAGTTAATTACTATTTCTTCTGTTTCTGATTATATTTCTGCTGACACTCCTTTTGTTCTTACTATCACCGGTAGCGTTTCTTCTGGTGTCAAAATTTATATCAATGGCGCTGAATTTGGTAGTGATAGTCAGACAGGTGTTGCTTATGACACTAGTTCCACTAATGCTTTTGCTATTGGCAAAGATTCTAGTTCAAATTATTACTTGCAAGGAGAATGTCGTTATTTTCGCATTGATCCTGAATATTTTTCTGCTTTGCGTGTTGCTAATTTTTATAATGCTTTGAGTTCTGGTAGCTATTTATCTTAAATGCCTTGTTTTATTGGGAAATTAATGAAGATGAAAATTTTTAATTTTTCTTATTTTTTATGAATGTATTTATTGCTGTTCCTGCGAACAAAGAAGCTGATTTGCGAATAATGGAAAATGCTGGCTTTATGCACAATCAAAAAAGATATGATTTTTCTGTGGTTTTGGGTGAGCCATTATTGGCAGAAAAAAATGGTGAAAATTGGCTTATTTTTTGTCACAAAAGAGCAGAACAAATTATTGACGACTTAAAGATAGAAAGAGAAATAAATGGAGAAATTATTATTACCAGCAAAGAATATGAAGAAATTGTTGAGCTTGTTTCTTCTGTTGGTGGTTTTGTTGAACAAGATGCCAATGGTCTTAATGAGTTTATTTTAAAAAACTCTTTTGTAATTCAAAATGGAGAATAATAAAACTTTGGTGCGGAATTTGCGGGTTGGTGATTTGTTTTTATATCGAGACGGAAAAAGTTTACTTTCTCGCTTAATTCGCTGGGGCACAAACTCCCCTTATTCCCATGCAATTTTGTATATTGGCAGAGGAAAATGTCTTGAGAGTGATTTTTCTGTGCGTAAGTTTTTTTTCAAAGATGATTATTGCTCTGGTGTGCGCATTGTTTCTTTGCGTGATGTGCGCAGGCGCTCTGGATCGCATGATGTTTTTCGTTCTGTTTGGCGACTTCGTAATGTGCGCAAAACTGCTTTGCAATATGTTAAAAAAGGTTTTTTGTATGATTTTGTGGGACTTATTTGGAGAGCTGTTGTTTGTGCGAAATTAAAATTTTTGCAAAAACAGAGCTTTGTTGTGGCGCATGATAAAAATAAATATTATTGCTCGGAATTAAGCCGGGAAATTCACGAACGCTGTGGAGCTTTTGTTTTTGATGGGCTTATTGCCTCAGAAACAACTCCGGCAAGTGAATCAGAAAGAGACGATCTTAATTTTATTGGAAATTTATCATCTACAAAATGGCGAAAAAGTTAAATTTAGGACAAATTGCAGAACGAATTGATGGCTTAAAACAACATATAAACAGCAAATTTGATGAAAATAATCAGGTACATCGGGAAATGGCAAAGAGTATGGAAAAAATGAACCAAAGAGTAAAAAAACTTGAACTTTGGAAAGCTTTTATTGTTGGTGGTGTTGCGATTTCCGGCTCTTTGATTGGTGTTGTTTGGACTTTTATTACTTTTGTTTTTGGAGCATGAAAACTGAAAAAATTTTTATTGTGGCAGGTCATGGAAAAAGTGGAAATTTTTTTAAAAAAAATGACCCTGGTGCAATTGCCAAAGATGGCACAACAGAAAGGGAATTAAATTTACAAATTACCCGCTCTATTTTTGGAGAAAATGTTGTTTATATTGGCGTTGATGAAGATTTAACCTTGGCGGAAAAAATTAAAAAAATAAATTCTTTTGGTTTGGATTGCACAAATTCTTTGCTTGTTAGTATTCATTGTAATTCTGCTGGCAGTTTGGCCAAAGGTGCAGAAGCTTTTTATTATCACAATTCCGGGGAGTCCAAAAAATTGGCGGAAAATATCTTGAAGGAAATTTGCCAAAAAACCGGCTTAAAAAATAGGGGAGCAAAAAGCGAGAGATTAAGTCGTTATGGTAAATTGGGAATTGTGCATGATACTGCGCCTTTGGCTGTTTTAATAGAATGTGGATTTTTGTCTAATGTTAGCGATTTAGATGTTTTAAAAAACAAATCTGATCTAATTGGAAATGCAGTAAAAGCCGGAATTGAAAATTTTTTGGATAAAAATTTAGACAACGATTTGCAAAATGCACTCAAAAATTTATCACTTGTTTGGAATTTTGCAGAAAAATTAAAAAATAATCAGCAAAAAATTGTAAATTCTATTGGAAAAAGAATTCAATCTTTGGTTCATAAGACAGCGGATATTTTGAGAGAAAAATTTAAATAGAAAAATTTTTGCGCCAAAAAAGTGCGAAAAAAAATTTGTGATTTTTATCTAGATTTGATAAAATAACAATATAAACATAAAAAAACGCAGAGAATATTAAAATGAATAAAAAGATTAGATGAACTGATCTTTTTTTGTTTTTTTATGAATGTTTTAGAGCTTAGAAATGCCTTTGAGGACTATAAAGGCGAAAATATTACAGATGAAAAATTTTATAAATGGCTTAATTATGCAGAAAAATGGCTTTATGAACAGCTTGTAAGAATTGAGCCGGAAAAATTTATTAAAACTCAATCATATTCTGTTTCGGGTGGTACTGTTGAATATGATTTACCAAGTGATTTTGCTCATATTAACAGTCTGAATTGTGGTTTTTTTTCTGTTAATTCTGCTGGTGATCCTGTTTCAAAATTTTTCACCACTGAATATGGAGCAAGTGCTCCAGGTTTTTATTTGGCTGGCGATAAAGTTCATTTTACTGGCAATTTAAATGGTAGCTTTTTGCTTAGATATATACCAAATATAGCTGAGCTAGATGCAGATACAGACACATTAACTGGTGATTATGAGTTTAAAATTTTTTATGAACAAGCTTTAGATCAATTTTTTGCAATTGATGATGAGGAGCTTGAAGACGAAGAAAATTCTCAAAATAGATTAAAAAAAATATTAGAAAATTTATTTTCCACTTATAACAGAAATATTCCCCTAATTCATGTTTCTTGTGGTGATTTTTACTGATTTTTATGGAGAAAAAAATTTTTTATGGCACAAAAAAAGGCTTAAACAAAAAAGATTTACCAAGCTTAATAAACAAAGACCATTGTACTAGGTTGGAAAATTTATTTTATGAAGGCAATGGTATTTTGCGCAAGAGAAAGGGAATTACTGAATTTTTTGAGCTTAGTGGAGTGAGTGAAAAAATCACTATGCTCAAAGAATATGACAATAAAATTGCTTTAACTTATGGAACAACTTTGGCGTTTTATAATCCCAGTGACAGCTCTTTTGAGCTTATTAAAAGTGATTTTAGTTCAAGTGAGCCATTTTCTTCTGCTGTTTATGGTGATTTTTTGTATATTTGTAATGGTGAGGACAGAATTCATGTTGTCAAAAAAGTTCTTGATTATAAAAACAAAACAACCGAATTTACAGGGAATAAAATTTTAACAGGTGCAACAAGTGGGGCAACTGCTGTTTTATTGCAAAATATAGCAGGTACACCTACGACTAGCGGAACTTTAACTTTGATGAACATTAGCGGTGAATTTCAAGACGGCGAGATTATTACCGACTCTGAAGGAGGAAGCGCCACTGTTGATGGTGATTTACGCTATCAAATTGCGGAGATCGCAGGTTCTCCTAGGGCAAAAATCTTATTTATTCATGATGATAGATTATTTGCTGGCAACACTAGTAGTAATAAAACAGAATTACTTTGGAGCAATAAATATTCTGGTTCAAGTGTGCCTTTTTGTTCCTGGTATCCAACTTATTATCTTTCTTATTATGGTGGTCCTGGAAGTTTTCAGAATAATTCTTTTGGTGAATTAAAGGAAATTGGTGCAATTGGTAATCAAATAGTTGCTGTTTATGATCAGGGAAAAGCCGGTTTTAATTTGAAAGTTGTTAATATGGTGACTAGTACTGCGGAAGTTCCAAATGTAAATTTTCAAGATGGAAATTTTGGCAATAAAGGCGGAATTGCTTCAACTTCTAAAGGAATTTTTTATGTTAATAAATTTGGTGTTTTTCAGCAAACATCAGCAAGTAGTAGAGGCCTTTCTTTTGCTTTGGGTAGAGATTATTTTTCTGATATTGATTTTTCTAATTCTGACCTAATTTATGCTAGCGGTGTTGGCAAGATTTTAATTACTTGCGCTCGTGATAGTAGCACTAATAATCTTGTTCTTGCTTATGATGTAGAAAATGATGCTTGGAGTGAAATTACAGGTTGGAATATTGAAAGATTTATAAATTATGATGCTTATACTTATGGTAGTTCTGCTCTTAATTCAAAGGTTTATTGTCTTTTTGATGGTCTTAATGACAATGGTACAAATATTGCCTGCGCTTATGAAAGCGGAGAAATTGATTTTGACCAACCATTAACTATTAAAAAAAGTAAAAATTTTTACGCAAAAGGTCGTTTACATTCCAGTAGTTCGTTTAATCTTAAGTTTGATATTTGGGATAAAAAAAATAAATTCATTGAAAACAAATTAAGTTTTACTTGGAATGCGGATGCTGACTCTGTGGCGGATTCAGATGGCTTAAAAGAAAGTTTTGCACATAGCCGAATTGCATTAAGAAATTATCTAAAAGCAAAAATAAAATTTACAGAGGAAAGCGCTTATCCTTTGGAGATTAATTTTATGGCGCTTGATTTTGAGGCTAAAAAAGATATTAAAAAATCAAATATTTAAGAGGTTTATTTTCTTTTTAAACTCAATTAAAATGTTTCTGATGCACATAGGTTTAATAATGGACGGCAACAGGAGATGGGCAAAAAATCTTGGTAAAAATAAATTTTTTGGACACAAAAAAGGAGTGGAAAATTTAGAAATGTTTACGGAAATTTGCGCAGATGATCCAGAAATAAAAATATTAACAGTTTATACTCTTTCTACAGAAAATATGAACAGGGAGCAGAAAGAGCTTGATAATCTTTTTGCTCTTTTGGAGAAAT
Source organism: Candidatus Altimarinota bacterium (assembly GCA_963664295.1). Taxonomy (GTDB): domain Bacteria; phylum Patescibacteriota; class Gracilibacteria; order CAIRYL01. The sequence goes on along the minus strand of OY760935.1, from coordinate 718,288 downwards.
TTGCTAAAAAATGGAAAAAATTTGTAAAAAATGGAATAAGAGTAAAAATTTTTGGTGATGTCAGCAAGTTGCCCAAGTCGTGCCAAAAAGCACTTAAAGAACTAGAAGAAAAGACAAAAAATGGTGAAAAATTAATTTTTTGCCCTGCTATCAATTATGGTGGTAGAGATGAAATAATCAGAGCAGTAAATAAATTATTTAAAAAAATTCCACAAAAAATAACAGAAAAAGATCTGGAAAAATTTCTTGATACTGAGGATTTACCAGCAATTAATCTTGTTATTCGCACAGGTGGCAAAAAAAGATTATCCAATTTTATGCTTTGGCAATCAGCTTATGCCGAGCTTTATTTTTTGGATAAAATGTGGCCTGAATTTACTGAAAAAGACCTTCAAGAAGCCATTTTTTATTATAAATCTGTGCAAAGAAATTTTGGTAAATAATTAGCTCTCTTGAGTAAATTTGTTTTTTTTGGTAAAAATAAGTAAAATAGCTCGACGAAAAACAATATGGTTTTTACAAAAGCAAATACATTGGCAAGAAAAATGCGCCATCAGCGCTTAAGGGGCATAAAAAAAGAAGTGGGTCACAAAAAACCAGTTTACAAACCCTATACAACAAGTGAAAAAAATTTCTTTTTTCGAGTTGTTGTTGCTGGAGTTTTGTTTTTTGTTAGTTCTTCTATTTTACCAGCTTTTTTTGTGAGTGAGGCGGATTTTTGGCTTCCTGAAGAGGCATCAGCAGAAAGTTTTAAAGAAACAATCGCACTTACAGACGAAGGATTTTTAATTAAGCCGGAAATTCAAACCAGCAGAGGAAACAGGGAAGGAGTTGGGCAGGTTGTTGATATTATTGTTGAGTCTGGTGATACTGTTTCCAGTATTGCTTATCGTTATGGTGTTTCTGTTGCTACTGTTGTGCAAAATAACGACATAACTAATCCAGACAGCCTAAAGCCAGGGCAAACATTAAAAATATTGCCTGTAGATGGGCTTTTGCACACTGTAAAAAAGAACGAAACAGTGGCTGGTTTGGCAAAAGAATATAAAGTTGAGGCAGATAAAATTATTGCTCAAAATAATATCGATGAAGAAGAAGGATTAATTGCAGGAAAAGCTGTTATTATTCCTGGAGTTCAAAAAGAAGTGCCAGTTGCAATTGCCTCAAGTGCTGGCGGTGTATACAAAAACGCACCAGCAGGATCACAAGCAACAGGTACCTACAATGGTACCTTATTTTTTCCTTGTGAGGGTAGATACACCCAAGGTTATCGCTATGGACATTATGCTGTAGATATTGCGCAAGCTGGTGGAAGTACAATTTGGGCAGCAGAAAGTGGCACTGTTATTCGTGCAGAGTCAGGTTGGAATGGAGGTTATGGCAATGTTGTTGTAATTGATCATGGAAATGGCATGACCACCTTATATGCTCACATGAGAGATATTTATGTACGAAAAGGGCAAAAGGTATCTCGCAAAACACCAATTGGCTATATGGGTAATACTGGTAGGGTATATGGCAGAACAGGTATTCATCTTCATTTTGAGGTTGTGATCAATGGAGTAAAGAAAAATCCAAAAGCTTATTTCTAGTTTTTACGCATCATAAAAATAGCTTGTGTCAATGTGACTAAGTTGCTTTTTAGGGTTATTTATGAGACAATTATTTGACCCTAATGAAGTATGAAAAAAGATTTTGATAAACATTTGCGGAAGATATTTAAAAACCCTTTAAAAAGGGGTTTTAAGCGTGTAGCAAGAGAAGACAAGAAAGACTCAATTCAATCATATCAAATTGACTTAACAAACATGCCAACTCTGCATATTCCACACATAGAAAGAGATGAATTGGAGCGTAGATTTAAGATAATAAAAGAAGTAAAAACCCGCAAAAAAGAATGGCAAGCGCCAATAAAACAAGCAAAAGAAAGTAAAAAATTAGGAAAAATCTCAGAATTTTTTAAATTCACCCTTACTGCAGGTACGGTTTTTGCAGTTTTATTTTTTGGTCTTAATTATCAGGCTTTTTCACAGATAATAGACAAAAAAATCAATCCTGATAAATACACAGAAACGCAAATAGGACTTGAGCAAGTGACAGCAAACCAAAAAATAACTCGTCCTAAATTTTTGCCAACTGCTGGTATGAAAAGGGAAAATAGAAAAATTTTTCCAAGTTTAAATATCACAGTTTCTCCTCTGGAAAATCGCATTATTATCCCTAAAATAGCTAAAAATATTCCTATAGTTAAAATTCCGGAAAATTCGCTTATCAATGAGGATTGGCAAACATTAGAAAATGATATTCAAGATGCTTTAAAAGATGGAGTGGTGCATTATCCTGGCACAGCAGTTCCGGGGCAAAACGGTAATGTGTTTATTACTGGTCATTCTTCTTATTATCCTTGGGACAATGGTCGATATAAAGATGTTTTTGCTTTACTACACGACCTTGAGGTGGGTGATGCTTTTACTATTTATTGGGATCAAAAGAAGTTTGATTACCAGATTAACGAAAGAAAAGTAGTTAAGCCTGAAGATGTTACTGTGCTTGATCAGCCAGTTTCTCAAAAAATAGCTACTTTGATGACTTGTACTCCTGTTGGTACTGCGAAAAATAGGTTAATTATTACTGCAGAGCAACTTAATTAGTTTTTAATGTTGATTATTTGGCTTTATCTGGGGCAATGAATTTTTTTTAATTGTTTTTATTTTTTTGTTATTGCAAGGGATTTGCTTAGGCGGATGACGAAATAGGTTATTTTTTTTGTCTTAAGTGCTTTTTTGTCATCTTGCCTCCTTTTCTTCGTTGTCTTGATCCCCTTTACTCTGTTATCTTGACCTCTCCTTTTTTCTGTCATTCTCCCTCTCTCTTACTTTTTCTGTCATCCTAATCCCTCTTACTCTGTCATCCTGAGCGAGCCTTTAGGCGAAGCGAAGGATCTCCTGTTGTCATTACTGTTGAATTACCTAAGGCAGGACTTGCACGAATGGACAAGGAGATTCTTCGCTCCATTTCATTTCACTCAGAATGACAGCAAGGGTGTGTTTGCGCTCAGAATGACACCCCAAAAAATCCACAATGACACCTTCCGAGATTGCGGATCAAGTCCGCAATGACAATCCAAAAAGAGCCCAAAAAGTCCGCAATGACAAGATAGGACTTGAGCACATGGACAAGGAGATTCTTCGCTCCATTTCATTCCGCTCAGAATGACAGCAAGGTGGTGTTTTCCGCTCAGAATGACGAAAAGGTCGTGCTTAAGGAGATTTTTTTGTCATTATTTGTAGTAATAACCCCCTCCTTTTTTTAATAATAGGTTAGTTTATGTTGACATAATATAAAAAATATTATAAAATATAAATAACTTTAAAAACAAAAATGCGCTTAAGGAATAATTCTCCAGAGAAAAAACCTTCAGATAGAGTAGAAACACGCTTTGGACCAATGACAAGAAGTGAGAGTTGGGTTTATCCTCATGTAAACAACCAACAGCTTATTTGGCAAAATAGAGCAATACAAGAGGGGGCAAGAGAGGCAAGAACAAATACAAACAATATTCCAGCTGATGTTTTAAAGTCAACAGAAAAAGCAGTAGGCGACTTACTTGATGGCAGAATAGTTGTGCCAATACAGGAAGCAACAAGAAATGGTATGCCACCAGAAGATGTGCAAATAAGTGTGTCAAATGAGGTAAATGATTTATTAAATGCTGCTTAAGAATTAAAATTAATAAATTTGTTTTGTTTTCGCCGAAGCCGAGCCAAAAGCTTCGGCTTTTTAATTAAAATAAAATAAAAAATTAATTCGTCAAGAGTATTTTTAAAAAAATTAACTTTCTCTTTGCTAAAAGCGCCAAACTTATGCAAAAATAAAAAGCCAACAAAACATGGATCCAAAAGAAGAAATTAGAAATAGGCTTAGTATTGTGGACGTAGTTTCCAGCTATGTTCAGCTCAAGCCAGCAGGCAAAAATTTCAAAGGACTTTGCCCGTTTCATAAAGACACTCATCCCTCACTCGTGGTTAGCAACGATCGTGGTATGGCCTGGTGTTTTGCTTGTAATTCTGGTGGGGATATTTTTGCTTTTGTTCAGCAAATTGAAAATATTAGTTTTCCTGAAGCATTAAGATTGTTAGCAGAAAAAGCTAATGTGCGTTTGCCAGAGTATTCTCCAGAGAAAAAAGAAAAAAGAGATCGTTTAATAGAATTATTAGAAATTGCCACTAAAAAATACGAACATAATTTTTGGAACAATAAAAATGCCCAAGAAGAAGTCGCAAAGCGCAAAATATCTGAAAAAACTCTTAAAAAATACAGGGTTGGTTTTGCTTGGAAAGGGGATAAAGAAATGGAAAAATATCTTATAGAAAAAGGATTTTCCCATAAAGAGCTTATTGATGTTGGTTTGAGCACAGTAGAAGACAAAAAAGCCATAAAAACTAAAGATAAATTTCGTAGTCGTATAATGTTTCCGTTTTTTTCCAATGCCAACGCAGTTTTGGGTTATTCAGGTAGGATTTTTGGCAATAGTAAGCCAAAATTTTTAAATTCCCCGGAAACAGCATTGTTCAAAAAATCAGAAATTCTTTTTGGGCTTAATTTTGCTCGTGAAACAATTCGCAAAGAGGACTTTTGTCTTGTTGTAGAGGGGCAATTTGACTGTTTGGCTTGTGCTGATCATGGCTTGCAAAATGTTGTTGCTGCTAGTGGTACGGCTTTTTCACTTTCTCATGCCAAGCAAATTACAAAATCATCAAAAAACATAGTTTTTGCCCTTGATTCTGATCTTGCTGGCATTGTTGCGACCAAAAGAGCAATAGAAATTGCTATTTTTGCTGGTGCTAATGTTTTTGTTGTACCTTTGCCAGAAGGCAAAGATCCTGATGATTGCTTACAGGAAAACCCTGAAGAATTTAAGCAAAGAGTAGAAAATCGTCAAAAAGCAATGGATTTTTTAATAGACATAGCCTTAAAAGACAAAGACACAAGCAAAATAGAAGATAAAAGGGCAATTTTGGAAGATGTTTTTCCTTTATTAAGCAAATTTCCTGGAGAAATAGAAAAAGAACACTATCTAAAAATATTATCTGAAAAACTAGGCACAAGTGAAGACTCGCTCAAGATTGAATTTGCAGATTATAAAAAAAACAACACCTTTGCTCCTCAAGAAGAAAAAAGCTCTCAAAAACCAATAAATAATCAAAAATATTCCCAGTTAGAGTATTTTATAGGGCTTCTGGTAGCTTTTCCTGAATTTTTTGAAGAAGTAGATAAATCTCTTGTGGAGAGTCTTTTTCCTGATGGGGAGGAAAAAACTATTTTCAAAAAGCTAAAAAATCACTATAATAACACGGGTTTTTGCACTCCCAAAGAAGTTTTGTCTGATGATGAAGCCAAAAAGTGGGAATTAATTGCCCTTTATGCAGAAGAGAAAACAGAGCATATTCCAGAAAGCTTGCGTAAAAAAGAATTAAAAAAACTCATAGCACAGATAAATAATTTAAATTTTATATATAAGCAAAAAGAGCTCATTGAGCAACTAAAAGACTGCACAGAAGATAATACAAAAGCAAAAGAAATATATATGCAGATCAACCAATTACTAGCTTTAAAAAAAAATTTCTAAATGGCTAAAAGTAAAGTTTTTATCAGGCAGCCCAGCAAAGAGGAACTGGAAAAATTCCCAGAGGCTGTACGCAAACTTGTAAAAAAGGGTCGTGAGCAAGGTTTCATAACTCAACAAGAACTCATGAAAGCCTTTCCAGAGGCTGAAAAAAATGTAATTTTATTAGACGAGGCTTTTACTCTGTTTATGAATATTGGAGTAGAGGTTATTGATGTAAAAGATGCTTTGATTTGGGAGCAAAAGAAAGATGAGGAAACCGAAAAGGACGGCAAAAAGAAAAAGAAAAAGAAAGACCCTCTTTTAAAAATGATTGAAAAGCAAGACGCAAAAAATAAAGAGGCTGATTTAGATGATATTGACGATGCAGATGATGTAGATTTAGCCAAAGAAGAGTTATTGGATGACGATGAAGAAGAGGTAGACCCTAATAAAGTAATTAAAGGAGGAATGGACCTTTCTGAGATTTCTAATGACTCAGTAAGAATGTATTTATCAGAAATAGGTCGCACAGAGCTTCTTTCTGCTGACGAAGAAATTCGTTTAGCAAAAAGAATAGCCAAAGGAGATGCAAAAGCAAAACAACATTTAGCAGAAGCAAACCTTAGGTTAGTGGTTTCTATTGCTAAAAAGTATATCGGTAGAGGACTTTCTTTTCTTGATTTAATTCAAGAAGGAAATATTGGTTTATTTAGAGCAGTTGAGAAATTTGACCCAAATCGAGGTTTTAAATTTTCAACTTATGCTACCTGGTGGATTCGTCAGGCAATTACTAGAGCTATTGCTGATCAAGCTCGTACTATTCGCATACCTGTGCACATGGTGGAAACAATCAATAAGCTCACACATACCCAAAGAAGGTTAATGCAAGAACTTGGTCGCGACCCTACAGTAGAAGAAATTGCCTCAGAAATGCAATTACCAGAAAAAAAAGTTCGCCATATATTAAAAATTTCACAAGATATAGTTTCATTAGAAGCACCAGTTGGCTCTGAAGAAGACTCAAAATTAGCTGATTTCATTGAAGATGAAGAGGCTATTTCTCCATCTGATTCAACTAATCGCCAACTTATCAAAGAAAATATTCGCTCTTTATTACGCTTTTTAAATCCGCGTGAACGCAAAATTATTGAAATGCGTTTTGGGCTTATTGATGGCGTTGGACACACATTAGAAGAGGTTGGAAAAGAATTCGGAGTCACTCGCGAGCGTATTCGTCAGATTGAAGCAAAAGTAATGCAAAAATTAAGAGAACATCCAGCTTCTGTTCGCATAAGAGAGCCAAATCATGATGAAAAAAGTTTACCAAGGAGAGTAAAGAAAAATGTTTCTTTTAAAGACCTTTTTGTTGGTGATGAAGACGAAAAAGGCAAAAAATAGTTAATTTTAAAACTTTTATTTTTTAAAAAAATGGCAAAAAAAGAAGAGAAGATCAAGAAGACAACAAAAAAGAAAGTTGAAGATAAAAAAGTTAAAAAAACTGCTCCTAAAAAAGTAGTTAAAAAATCTGAAAAAGTTGTTAAACCAGCTAAAAAAATAGTAAAAAAAGCAGAAAAACCAGCTAAAAAAGCTCCAAAAGTAAACACTGAGGACATATTAAACACACCTGTCTCTGAAAAAGATAAAGTATTGTTAACAGAAGATGGTTTGCAAAAGTTAAAAGATGAATTGAAATATTTAGAAGAAACTAAAAGAGATGAAGTTGCTCAGCGTTTGCAAGAAGCTATTTCTTATGGTGATCTTTCAGAAAATGCAGAATATGAAGAGGCAAAAAATGAACAAGCTTTTTGTGAGGGGCGTATTGCAGAGCTTAAAAAAATGATTAAGAATGTGCAGATTATTGACGAGAAAACAGCTCACAAAACAGCTTTAATTCGTATTGGAACAACAGTAGTAATTCAAAATCTTACTAAAAATGAAGATCCAGAAGAATACACTATTGTTGGTTCTACTGAAGCTGATCCGTTTTCTGCCCGTATTTCTAATGAGTCTCCAATTGGTAAAACACTTTTAGGTAAAAAGAAAGGGGAGACAATTCAAGTTTCTGCTCCTGGTGGTGAGTATGAGTTTTTGATTGTGAAGATTAAGTAAATTAATTTTATTTTTGTATTACTGTATTAGTGTACTGGTACAGTAATACATTTTTAGTGTTGATTATTTGGCTTTATCTGGGGCAATGAATTTTTTTTAATTGTTTTTATTTTTTTGTTATTGCAAGGGATTTGCTTAGGCGGATGACGAAGCAGGCTATTTTTTTGTCTTAAGTGCTTTTTTGTCATCTTGCCTCCTTTTCTTTGTTGTCTTGATCCCCTTTACTCTGTTATCTTGACCTCTCCTTTTTTCTGTCATTCTCCCTCTCTCTTACTTACTCTGTCATCCTGAGCGAGCCTTTAGGCGAAGCGAAGGATCTCCTGTTGTCATTACTGTTGTAATAACCGAGATAGATTTTGAGCGCATGTTCAAGGAGATTCTTCGCTCCATTTCATTACGCTCAGAATGACAGTAAGGTGGTGTTTTTCGCTCACAATGACACCTCTTGCCCCTTTTTCTGTCATCCTGAGCGAGCCTTTAGGCGAAGCGAAGGATCTCCCGTTGTCATTACTGTTGTAATAACCGAGATAGATTTTGAGCGCATGTTCAAGGAGATTCTTCGCTCCATTTCATTACGCTCAGAATGACAGCAAGGTGGTGTTTTTCGCTCACAATGACACCTCTTGCCCCTTTTTCTGTCATCCTGAGCGAGCCTTTAGGCGAAGCGAAGGATCTCCCGTTGTCATTACTGTTGTAATAACCGAGATAGATTTTGAGCGCATGTTCAAGGAGATTCTTCGCTCCATTTCATTACGCTCAGAATGACAGCAAGGTGGTGTTTTTCGCTCACAATGACACCTCTTGCCCCTTTTTCTGTCATCCTGAGCGAGCCTTTAGGCGAAGCGAAGGATCTCCCGTTGTCATTACTGTTGAATTACCTGGCAGGACTTGCACGAATGGATAAGGAGATTGCGGATCAAGCCTGCAATGACAACCCAAAAAGTCCGCAATGACAATCCAAAAAGAGCCCAAGATGTCCGCAATGACAAAACGAAGAGAAGTCAGGGTGAATTTTAGAGGGATAGCACCTAAGTTGCAACTTATAAAATAGAGCATTAAAACACAATATTATCATCACTAAGCTTAATTTTAATTATTTCATTTTCTTCTGCACCTAGTTTTTTTGTTTTAATGTAGTTTTTTGTCCAACCCAGGCCGTCATTTTCAAAAAGCACAGTGCGATTTGAGCCTAAATTATTAGCAATAAATTTTTTTCTTAGTTTATCGCCAACTTTTTTTAAATAGTCAGCACGTTCTTTTTTAATTTGAGTGGAAATTTGTTCAGGCATTTTTTCTGCAACAGTTCCTGACCGCACAGAAAAAGGAAAAACATGCATTTTTGCTAAGCCCATTTGATGAGCTAGATTCTCGCTTTCTAAAAAATATTTTTCAGTTTCGCCAGGAAAACCAACAATAAAATCCGAAGTCAAAGCCACATTTGGGCGTACTTTTTTTGCCCGTTCTGCCACAGAAATAATTTCTTTTGTGCCATGCCCTCTATTCATTTTTGCGAGGATTTGGTCAGACCCCGATTGAACAGAAATGTGTAGATGATCACATATTCTTGGATCAGAAAATAGATCAAAAAAATAATTATCTAAAAATTTTGCACCCACAGAGGAAATACGGATACGAGGAATATTAGTTTTTTTTAAAATTTGTTCAAGTAAGTAGCTAAAGCGACTTTCTTCTGGCTTGTTTGTGTTTGATGCACCCCAAGAAGCAAGATTTATTCCTGTTAAAACAATTTCTTTGTAATTTTTTTCTTCCAATTCCTTAATTTCTTGAATTATTTCTTTTTCATCTCGATTTACACTAGGTCCACGAGTAAAAGGCACAATGCAATAGCTACAATAAGTATCACAGCCAGTTTGAATTTCTACAAAAGCGCGTGTGCGAGGGGATTCAAAAATATTAGATTTAGATGAAGATTTTTTTTCTTTTAGTTCTTTAAGATATTCAATAATTTGTTCTTTGTTATCAAAAATTAAAGCTTTGGGCAAATTTTGAGCTATTTTTTCTTTTTCTATTTTTACAGAACAGCCAGTAATAATTACTTTTTTTCCTTTTTTTAGTGCAGATTTTGCAAAAGAAAGAGATTTTTTGTCTGCATTATCTGTGACTGTGCAGGTGTTTACTATAATTAAATCAGGATTTTTTTCAGATATTTCAAAGCCCATAGTGCTAAGCTCTTTTGCAATTCGCTCTGAATCTACAAAATTCATTTTACAGCCAAGGGTTTTAATTTGAACTTTCATAAAGTAAAATCATAATACCTTATTTTTGTAAAAATTGTTTAAAAGAAAAAACACTAGAAAAATTAATGTTGGCGGAGTGATCATTGGTGGAAATGCGCCTATTGTTGTGCAATCTATGTGCAAAACAGACACCAGAGATAGCAAAAAAACCCTTGTTCAGATAAAAAAATTGCACCAAATAAAATGTCAGATTGTGCGTCTTGCTATTCCTGATATTACTGCTAGTGAAAGTTTTGGAGAAATTGCTAAAAAATCACCATTGCCTTTGGTTGCTGATATTCATTTTGATCATGAGCTTGCGCTTGCATGCATAAAAAATGGAGCTAGCAAAATTCGCTTTAATCCAGGAAATATAAATCGTAAAGAATATTTACACGAGCTTGTTTCTGCTTGTAAAAAAGCAAAAATACCAATACGAATTGGGGTTAATGCGGGCTCTTTGGAAACAAAATATAAATCACCAAGTCCGGAAAATTTAGTAAAAAGTGCCTTAAGTCATGCTAGTATTCTTGAAAAAGAAGGTTTTTTTGATATTTGTGTTTCAATTAAATCCAGCTCAGTTAAAACAACAATCGAAACCAATAGATTATTAAGTGAAAATACAGATTATCCAATTCATATTGGCCTTACTGAGTCAGGGATTTTTGAGAATGGGTCAATAAAAAGCGGAATTGCCCTTGGTGCTTTGCTTTCTGAGGGAATTGGTGACACAATTCGCATTTCCTTAACAGAAGATCCAGTGAAAGAAGTTGAACTTGCTTACCAAATTTTGCAGGATTTGGAGCTTGCAAAACACAATCGTAATTTTATTTCTTGCCCAGCTTGTGGCAGAAACGAGACTGATCACCGCAAAGTTGCCCATGAGGTTTATAAAAAAACTCAAGATTTGCCAGCTGGTTTAACTATTGCAGTAATGGGCTGTGTGGTTAATGGTCCTGGTGAGGCAAAACATGCGGATTTTGCCCTTATTGCAGGTAAAAATGTTTATGCAATTTATAAACAAGGCAAATTGATAAAAACTGTGCCGGAAAAAGAGGCAGTAAAAGAATTTTTAAACATAATTTATGCTTAGATTTTTAAAGAGACATCAGAAAAAAATTATAATTTTTATTATTATTTGTATTTTAATGGCTGTTTTGCCTTTGTTGATTATTTTTTTAAAAACGCACAATAAAATTTACACCCGCACAGAAGCACCAGAAAAGCCAGTAGCTATTGTTTTTGGTGCTGCGGTTTTTGGCAAATACACGCCTTCTGATGTGACTGCAGACCGTGTTCAAACCGCAGTAGATCTTTATAAGGACGGAAAAGTGGAAAAAATTTTAATGAGTGGTGATAACTCACTTGTTAACTACAATGAGCCAATAGTAATGAAAAATTATGCAGTAGAACTTGGGGTTCCAGAGGAGGATATTTATCTAGATTATGCGGGTTTTCGCACTTATGATACTTGTGCTCGTGCAAAAAAAATTTTTGGGGTGGACTCAGCCTTATTAGTTAGTCAAAAGTTTCATTTGCCTCGTTGTATTTTTATTTGTGAGAGTTTTGGCATTGATTCAGCAGGAGTAATTGCAGATAAACACATTTATTTATATTGGCTTAGGCAAAATGTGCGTGAAGTGTTGGGTAAAATTGTCACTGTATATGAGGTGTATGTATTTCCGCATAATCCTAAATTTTTAGGCAAAGAAGAAGCTGATTTATAAATTAAACTTGAGATAAAACCCAGGTTTTGAGAGAATGTTTTTTGATGTTTAAATAATAAAAATGAAATTACCAGTATTACTTACAAACTTTAAAGCCACAGAAAGTTCAATTGGTGAAAATGCCTTAAAAATGGCAAAAATACACGAAGAAATAGCAAATGAAACTGACATGAGCATTGCCGTTGCTGTGCAAACAGCTGATTTGAGTGCAACAGTAAAAAACACAAGTATTCCTGTTTTTGCTCAACATATAGACGGAATAACTTATGGTTCATATACAGGTAAAGTATTACCAGAAACTGTAAAAAATACTGGCGCTTATGGCACAATCTTAAATCATTCTGAAAATAGATTTTCAGATATGGAAACATTAGGAAAAGCAATTATTAGGGCAAAAGAAATTGGTCTTTTTGTTGTTTGTTGCGCAGAAACCGCAGACGAAGGTGCAGAAATAATGCAAAATTTTTCACCAGATTTAATAGCAGTAGAGCCACCAGAGCTAATTGGTGGGGATATTTCTGTTTCTACTGCTCAGCCAGAACTTATCAAAGAATCAGTTGAAAAAATTGGTGCAGGTAAAGTTTTAGTAGGAGCTGGCATAAAAAATGGCGAAGATGTGCGAATTTCTATTGAGCTTGGCGCAATGGGCGTTTTGGTTGCCAGTGGTATTACCAAATCCAACACACCTGATGAGGCTATAAAAGATTTGCTATCAGGGATGAATTAAAAATATTTGCTTTTTAGCTTTAAAATGTCATAATTTTTTCGCTACTTTTTTACAAAAAACATGCCTCCTCCAGAAGAATTTATCAAAAACCATCTTTCTGATACGCTTACTCAAGTTGAACTTTTGCTTGATGCAAAAAGAATTCACAAAGGAAAAGTGCGTGATACTTTTGAAATAAACGGGAAGAGAATTTTAATAACTACTGATCGTCAAAGTGCTTTTGATCGTATTTTGGCTTCAGTTCCTTTTAAAGGGCAAGTTTTAAATCAAATTTCAGCTTTTTGGTTTCGTCAAACTGCTGATATAGTGCCAAATCACATGCTTGGTGTGCCTGATCCCAATGTTATGGTTGTAAAAAAAGCAGAAGTTTTTCCTGTTGAGGTGGTTGTGCGTGGCTATTTAACAGGCTCCACAGATACATCAGCCTGGGTTAATTATAATAATGGAGTTCGAGATTTTTGCGGAGTTCAATTGCCGGAAGGTATGAAAAAGAATGAAAAATTTGATGAACCAATTATTACTCCAACAACAAAAGAAGATGAGCATGATCGTCAAATTTCCCCAAAGGAAATAATTCAAACAGGTCTTGTTTCTGCGGAAAAATGGCAAAAGATTACTGAATATGCCTTGGCTGTATTTAAAAGAGGTTCGGAAATAGCAAAAAAACATGGATTTATTCTTGTTGATACAAAGTTTGAATTTGGTGAAGATGAAGATGGCGATATCATGCTTGTGGACGAGGTTTTGACACCTGATTCTTCACGCTACTGGCTTACAGATACTTATGAAAAACGCCTTGCTAACGGAGAAGAGCCAGATAGTTTTGATAAAGAATTTTTGCGTCTTTGGTTTACAGAAAATTGTGATCCATACAATGACAAAGTATTACCAAAAGCACCTGATGATCTCATTATCGAGCTTTCCAGGCGCTATATCAATGCGTACGAAACAATTACAGGTAGTTATTTTGAGCCTGCTCTTGGTAATCCTACTTCACTTGCTCGGATTGAGAAGAACTTAAAGAAGTATTTTCAATCTGAGGAATAGGTCTTATTACAAAAGAAATTGAATCAGCTAGATTTTTTTGTGCTTTTGAAATTGGGCAATCAAAAGGCGGTCTGTGGTCTTTATTAGTAGCAAAACCAGGTTGGTCTAGGGTGCAATAGTGCCAACCACCACGAACAAAGCGCAAAGATGGACAAGTAAGAGGCCTGTCTTGGCAGTGTTTAGCAATAGTATCTGGGCTTAAAAAATAGTCTTTTTTTGGACCAGTACCGCGTGGATCGTTTATCATGGTAATACAATCATCACCAATAACAGCTTCAGTCACTGTTTTTTTGCCTATTTCCGTGTTCATTCAAAAATAAAAAAGGTTTTAACCTTACTATTTAATGTTTTTTTTGGCAAGAAAATTATTTTTTTTGCTTATTTTTTTTCTCATCACGCAAATCCTCCAAAAATTCTCTTACTACATCTTTTCCGCCTAGCCCAAAAGCAAGTCCGCCAGCCAAGCCAATCATAAAAATAAAACCAGTAAATAAAATTTGCATTAGCTCAGGAGCAATATTAAGCTCAACCAAAGCAGCCAAGACACCAAAGGCAATTAAAATACCTTTAATCACCATAGATAAAACTTTTGCACCATGAGATCCGGTTGCAGAAAGAACACTGTTTACAATTGCGCCAACAAAATCGCCCATGCGAAAAGCAAAGAGCATAATCAATAGAGCAACAAGAATATTAGGTAAAAAATCAATAATTTTTGTTAAGAAATCAGAAACAGGATCAAGCTGAAGAATATTGGCAGTACCAAGAAGAAAAACAGTAATAATCCAACCTTGAAAAAAACGACCAATAACTAAGCTTGGTGGAGATTTTATTTTTGCTTTTTTTAATAAATTACTAAAACCAATTTTGTCCAAAACATAATTTAAACGAGCTTTTTCGCCTAATTTAACAAAAAATTTACCTACCAAATATGACAGAAGCCAGCCTAAAACCAGAACGCCAATTGCAGCTAGGACAGTTGGCCAAAGATAAACTATTTGACCTATTGATTCGCTTGAAGACGAGAAAACAGTCTCTTGTACTTCTGTTAATTTTTCTATCATTTGTTTTTTAATTTATTTAATTTTAACATTTTTTGCCAAAAATCTCAATTATTAGCAAGTCAGCTTAGTTGCTTTTGTTTTTGATTATGAGAAAATAGCTTGAGGAATTTATCCAAAGAATATGTCATTCATGACATCGTTGGCTTCTATAATTAAAAAGCCCTCAAAGCACAAAAAAGAAATAAGATTAGTTTTAATAACCATAGGGATTGCTTTGTTGCTTTTTACCTTAATCAATTGTGGCGATATTTTTCGTGTTTTTGTAATTATTGTTGGTGCTTTGTACTTATTTACAACTGAAAAACTGCCAATCGAGTTGACAGCTTTTTTGATTATGGTGGTTTTGATGATTTTTAATATAGTGACTCCAACAGAGGGTGTTTCTGGATTTTCCAATTCAGCCACAATAACAGTTATGGCTATGTTTATTTTGTCTGCTGGTATCCAAAAAACAGGCATAATTCATATTCTTGGTCGACATATTTTTTCTTTTGCAGGCAATAACGAGCTAAAACAGATTTTGGCTATTTCTATGATAGTTGGGCCCATGTCTGCATTTGTAAACAATACCGCTTTGGTGGCTATTATGTTGCCTATGGTCTTAGATCTTGCAAAAAGATCAAAAATTCCATCAGGTCGCTTGTTGATACCACTTTCTTTTGTTGCTATGTCTGGTGGCACATTAACCTTGATTGGTAATTCAACTAATATTTTGGCAAGTAGCATCTTGGAAAGCTCTGGCTTTCCGGCAATAGAAATGTTTGAGTTTACTAACTTAGGTATAATCATGCTTTTGGCAACTATTGCCTTTTTTGTGTTTTTTGGCAGGTTTTTGTTGCCTTATAGCGGAGCAGAAAAAAATAATGAAGAAAATGAAATTGAAAATGATTTTTTAGCAGAAATTATTATTGAAAAAGGATCAAAATTGATTAAAAAAAGCTTAAAAAAATCAGGTTTTTTAGAAAAAAATGAACTTAAAGTAATAAAGTTAATTAGAGGTGATAATTCTTTTGTGAAAGATTGTGAAAATATGCCCTTAGAAGAGGGAGATATTGTCTTAATCAAAGCTGATGAACAAAGAATATTTGATTTAGATAAAAACAGCAAAGATGGAATTAAACTTCTTCTTGATTTTGATGAAACAAAAAAGCGCTTTCCTGCTGGCACAGGTCAAATAGTCAAAGTAGTTGTTAGATCTTCAACTATGTTTCACCAAAAATCACTTTCAGCAATAAATTTTTGGAAAAAATTTAATGCAACAGTGGTAGGCATACAAAGAGATGACGTGAGTGAAAAAAGGCTTAGTAATATGCCCCTTAAAACAGGAGAAATTATTTTAATAAAAACAAATAAGCAAACTTTGACAGAGATACAAAATTCCAATGATTTTGTTGTTTTAGAAACTGTAGAAAAAGAATTTAATACTGAAAAAATGTGGACAGCAATGGCTATTGTTATTGGTGTTGTTATTGTTTCTGCCTTAAGAATTATGCCAATTATGGTTTCTTCGCTAACTGGCGTTTTGTTGATGATTTTTGCTAATTGTCTTGATTTTAAAAGCTTTCGTACCAATGTTAATTGGAATATTATTTTTGTTTTAGCTGGTGTTATACCCTTGGGAATTGCTCTTGAAAAGAGTGGCGCCGCAGAAGAAGTGGCAAAAATTATTTTATTTTTAGCTAATTTTTTACCACCTATTTTTATTTTGGGTATTTTTTCTCTTTTTACTCTCTTTTTAACCTCAATTATTTCCAATAATGCTTCGGTTATTTTGCTTATTCCTATTGCTCTTTCTGTTGCAGAAAAGTTAGAACTAAATCCCTTTTCTTTTGTTCTTGCGGTTATTTTTGCTTCTTCGATGACTTTTTTAACCCCTGTGGGCTATCAGACAAATGCAATGATTTTTAGTGCTGGTAATTATAAATTTAAAGATTTTTTCAAAGTTGGTGCTCCTTTGAGTATAATATTGGTTGTAATTAGCACTCTTTTGATTGTAAAATTCTGGGGTCTTTAAATTTTTATTACAGTAAAATGGAAGTATCCTCAAAGCTAAACAGTCTTGGTTTTTATGCTTTTGATGAAGTTAATCAGAAGGTGCAAAAATTAAAAGAACAAGGAATTGAGCCAATTGACTTTGGTGTTGGTGATCCTATTGATCCTACTCCGGAGATTATTCGCTCTGCTTGCAAAAAAGCAGTAGATGATCGCAAGTCTGCTGGTTATCCGTCTTATGCTGGTGATAAGAAATTTTTGCAAACCATTGCTAATTGGACAAAAAATCGTTTTGGAGTTGAGCTTAATCCAGAAACAGAAATAACTTCAAGTATTGGTTCAAAAGAAGCTGTTTTTCATTTTCCATTAGCTTATCTTAACGAAGGTGACGTAGTGATTAGTCCTAACCCTGGCTATCCGCCTTATGAAAGAGGGACTTTGTTTGCTGGTGGAGAAAATTATTTTTTACCTCTTTTGGAAGAAAATAATTTTTTAATGGATATTGATTCAATACCAGAAGAAACAGCAAAAAGAGCGAAAATAATGTGGATTAATTATCCTTCTAATCCTTGCGGAGTGCAGGCTACTGAAGAATTTTTTAGAAAAGCAATTGAATTTGGCAAAAAATACGATGTGATTATTGCTAGCGATGAGTGTTATACAGAGATTTATTTTAATGAAGAAGATAAGCCACATTCTATTTTGGAATATTGTGAAAAAAATGACCCTGTTGTGACTTTTCATTCTCTTTCCAAAAGATCAAATATGACTTGCTACAGAGTTGGCTGGGTTGCTGGTAATGCAGATATTATTACTGCTTTTAAAAAAGTAAAAACTAATGTGGATTCTGGTACACCAACTTTTGTTCAAGATGCAGGAATATCCGCACTCGAAGACGAAAATCATGTAGCAGAAATGCGTGAAAAATATAGAAATAGAAGAAAAATTTTAAAAGACACCTTTTCTTCTATTGGCTGGAAAGATTGTTCGCCAGAAAGCACTTTTTATTTTTGGCAGAAAATACCAGATAATTATGAAAATTCTGTGGATTTTGCAAAAGCTCTTCTTGCTCCGGAAATTGGCGTTATTGTCACTCCTGGAGAGTGGATTTCTAGTACCATTGATGGTATAAATCCTGGCAGTAGATACGTGCGTTTTGCACTTGTTCCTGATGAAGAAACTTGCGAAAAAGCTATGGAAAAAATCAAAAAAGCCTTTAGTTAATCATCTTTTTTGCTGTCGTCATAAGTGTCAAAGTGGATCATTACTTTGATGTTATCTATTTTATTTTTTATTTTTTGAGTTAGTTTTTCTGCTATTTCATGAGCTTTTTTGAGTGAAATATCCTCATTAAAAACCAAATCAAAGTCCACAAATTTTTCATTACCAGATTTTCTGGTTTTGAGCCCATGAAAACTTTTAATTTCTGGATAAAAATTGTTGATTTCTTGAATAATTGTTTGTCGAAAAATACTATTAAGCTCTCGGTCTGTGAGAATATCAAAAGATTCTTTAAAAATTTTTAAAGAAGAAATAGCAATATAAAAAGAAATCATTAAGCCAATAATACTGTCTAGTCTGTAGAAATTAAAAAAATAAATAATTACTAAAGAAATAATAACAGCTAAATCACGCCAAAGATCAGTAATGAAATGAAGCCTGTCTGAATGAAGAACAAGTGAATTAGTTTCTTTTGCTGTTTTATGGAGATATCTAGAAAGAAAATAGGTAGCAAAAATAGCAACAATCATTACTAAAATTCCGTAAGAAGAATGAACTATTGGCTGAGGATTGATTAGAAGCAAAAAAGATTCATAAAAAAGATAAACACCAGAGCCAAAAATCAAAATAGATTGAAAAAATCCAGCCACAGCTTCAATTTTGCCATGACCATAAGAGTGGTCTTTGTCGGGTGGTTTTTCTGCTTCACGAATGGCAACAAGGTTGATAGTAGAAACAAACATATCCAAAACAGAATCAAGTGCACTAGCTAAAATAGCCACAGAGCCAGAAAGAGCAAAAACCACAATCTTAAAACAAGCTAGAAATAAGGCAGTAAGAATTGAAAAAATTCCTGCTTTGATTTTTTTAAATTTATTTAATTTATCCATTGTTTTAATTTTGACATTAGAGCTTTATTTTGGCAAATTTTAGGTATGTATAAACAAAAAATTTTTAAAATAATTTCTTTTTTCCTATTTTTTTTAGTTGGAACTTGTTTTTGCTCTGCTGATTTAAGTGTGAGCACACAATCTATTACTTTTTCTCCAATTGATCCTATTTTGGGTCAAAATTTAAGAATTTTTGTAAAAGTAAATAATAGCTCTAGTGAGCCACTTAAAGGTGTTGTTAAGGTTTTTGATGAAACAGAAGGAGTTTTTGTTGGCGGTGATCAGTCTATTACTGCTCTTGGTAATTCCAGTGGTGATGTTTTTGTTGATTTTATGCCAAGCGTGGAGGGTGAACACACGTTGGCAGTAAAAATAATTCCTTGGGAAGAAGTAGGGGACAACACAATTAATAATAAAATAATAATAAATTATTATGTGGATTTAGACACAGATGCTGATGGCGTGCCTAACCGCAAAGATAATGACGATGATGGTGATGGTGTGAATGATGGTGAAGACAAATTTCCATTAAATCCTGCGGAATGGCAGGATTCTGATAATGACGGAGAAGGTGACAACAAAGACGAAGATGACGATAATGATACGGTTCCTGACCTCATCGATGCTTTTCCAAATAATCCCAATGAAACAGAAGACTCAGATAACGATGGAATAGGCAATAACGAAGATCAAGACGATGATAATGATGGTGTTTCTGATGAAGGAGAAAAATTAAAAGGCACAGATCCTCTAAAGGCAGACACAGATGAAGATGGAATAATAGACAGTGAAGATGATTTTCCTTTAGATAACAAAAAAGGCTTTGATACAGATGGAGATGGAATAGATAACAATGAAGATGATGATGACGATAATGATGGGATTAAAGACAAAAAAGATGTTTTTCCGCTTGATGCAACAGAATGGGAAGACAAAGACAAAGACGGCATAGGGGATAACGCAGACAAAGACGACGATAATGATAAATTGGAAGATGAAAAAGAATTGGCAATAGGCACAAACCCACTCAAACAAGACACAGATAAAGACGGCGTAATAGACGGCGAAGATGCTTTTCCTCTTGATAAAAACGAATCACAAGATTCAGATAATGATGGGCTAGGTGATAATGCTGATCCAAACGATAAAAACAAAGGGCCAGAAATTATGTTACTTATTTCTGATACTTCGGTGCAAAAAAATGATATTATTTCTTTTAATGCTGGTGGCTCACGTGACCCAGAGGGAGGAGAATTAGAGTTTTTATGGCAATTTCCAGGTGATGAAGTAAAAACAGAAGCAATTTTTGAGCAGAAACTCAGAAAAATAGGTAAAAATAAGATTATTTTAAAAGTCACAGACATAAAAGACGAAAGCAGAGAAAGAATAATAGAAATTATGGTTTATCCAACTGACTTGGAAATTTATTTTATCATAATTGCTCTTATTGTAGCCCTAATTGGTGTTTATTTTTTAATTAGAAAAAAAGCTTTTAAAATTAAAAATATCTACAAAACTAAATAAAATTATAGGCTTTTTCTCGCTTTATTAAGCGAAAAATGCTATCATAATAAGATGAAAGATTATTTAATTCATTTTTTGGCTTTTTTCTTTGCTCTTGCGCCAGCTTTATTGTGGCTTGTTTTGTGGTACAAAAAAGACTCAAAAGAGCCAGAACCAAAAAAAATGATTGCACGCAGTTTTATTTATGGCTGTTTGGCTATTTTGCCAATCTTGGGAATTGGTCATGTGCTTAATCATTCGCCAAATTTAATGGAATTTTGGAATACTTTTGCAGGCAAAACTTTTTATATTTCTGTTGTGGTAGCAACTTTTTTGTTGGCGGTTTTGGAGGAAGGATTAAAACACATAGCAGTTTTAGAGCTAGGTAGTCGCTTAAAAATAGAGTTTAATCAAATAGTAGATGGAGTTATTTATTCTGTTTCTGCTGCGCTTGGTTTTGCTTTTATGGAGAATATTTTTTATTTTTTTGAAGCTTTAATAACAAATGGCATCAGCCAATCTTTTTGGCCAATTTTTGCTTTTAGAAGTTTTGGCACTATGATGGGACACACTATTTTTTCCGGTGTTTTTGGTCTTTTTTGGGGTTATGCCTTTTTGTCTATGAAAATTACCCCTCATCATACTGTTTCTGTTAAGAAAGTTTTCCATAAATTTTGGGAAACAATTAGGTTTCATATTATTTTTCAGCACATTCTTAAAGGCGAACCTTCTCCAGAAGGTCATGAAAAAAGAGAGTTAGTAGCAGAGGCGCTTTTAATGGCAATAATTCTGCATACAGTTTTTAATCTTTTGATAGAAATTGAGGTTTTTGGCCATTCTTTGACTTTTTTGGTTGTTCCAATATTGATGGCTGGATTTTTGTTTCTTTCTCACGCTTTTTTAATTAAAAGGAATGTGAAAATTTGGAAAAAGGCAGTTTGATTTTTTGGTAATTTTTTGAGATAATATAAAGAAATAAAAGCATATGACAGACGCAAATCAAAATTCAGGCACAACAATAGAAATACCAGAAGAGGTAAAAGAAAAATATCCTGATCTGGTGGATATGATTTTAAAAAGTATTTCCATGGACGATGATGAGCGGAAATATTGGTTTTCTGTTTTACCTGTTATGTCTGATGATCAAGTTGCAGAATTAAGAGACATTCTTACCAGTGAACAGAAAAAAATTAAAGAAATTGATAAAAAATATGACCAAAATACAGATGAAGCTCCAGAGATTAGTGAAGAAGATTTAAAAAAAGCCGAAGAAGAAAGGCAAAAAAAACGCCAAGAAAGAAAGCAGGCAGAAGCAGAACACCAAGAAGAAGTTCAGGAAGAAGCAGAAAATCTTTTGAGTGAGCTAGAAGATCTTTAATTAAAAAGATTGTAATTTTTTTTAAACCAATCTGCAAAAATATCTATTCCTTGTTCAATACTGACCTTTGCCTCAAAGTTAAGTAATTTTTTTGCTTTGCTTGTATCAGCATAAGTAATAGGCACATCACCAGCTTGCATTGGTGCTTCTTGAATTATTGCTTTTTTGCCAAGTTTTTTTTCAATAATAGCAATGAAGTCATTTAATTTTACAGGTGACCCATTGCCAAGGTTAAAAATTTCAAAGTTAGTTTTAAAATCAAGGGCAGAAATAGTGCCATTAGCAATATCATCAACAAAAGTATAATCTCTTGCTGTGGAGCCATCACCAAATCTTTTCAAAGGTTTGCCTTCATAAATCCATTTAGTAAACAAAAAAGGTGCCATATCTGGCCTACCGGAAGGTCCATAAACAGTAAAATATCTCAAGCCAACGCAAGGGAGATTATATAAATTGCTATAAGTATAGGCAAAATTTTCGTTGGATTTTTTTGTGGCCGCATAAGGCGAAATAGGGTTGTCCAATTTTTGTTCCTCGGAAAAGGGGATTGTTTTGCTTTCACCATATACAGAAGATGAAGAAGCAAAAACAAAGTTTTTAATATTATGTTGGCGGGAAAGCTCAAGCAGATTAAGAGTGCCACGTACATTAACCTCTTCATACAAAAAAGGATCTTCAATGCTTGGACGTACGCCTGCCCTTGCTGCTAGGTGACAAACTTTATCAAATTTTTCTTGTTCAAAAAGTTTTTCTAAAAGCCCATAATCCAAAATATCACCTCGAATTAACTTAAAGTTTTTAAATTCACTTAGTTCTTGTGCATTTTTTTCTTTTATTTTTGGATTGTAATAATCATTAAAATTATCCAAACCAACAACTTCATCACCTTTTTGGAGAAGTTTTTTTGCTGTGTGTGAGCCTATAAATCCTGCAACACCTGTGACAAGAATTTTCATTACCTACCAATGCTAAAATATTTAAAACCTATTTTTTTTACTTCTTCGGGGTTAAATATATTTCTTCCATCAATAATTATATCTCCTTTTAAAATATTTTTCAGTTCTACTAGATCGAGATTGTAAAAATCACCCCATTCAGTTAGAAAAAGAACAGCATCAGCGTTTTCTACTGCTTCTTTGATGTTTTTTGTAAAAACTATTTTTTGAGGCAAATCTTTTTTTGCATTTTCTTGGGCAATTGGGTCAAAAACACGCACCAAAGCGCCATCAGCAACAAGTGCATTAACAACATCAATAGCAGGTGCTTCGCGCATATCGTCTGTGTCTGGTTTAAAAGCAAGGCCAAGTATGGCAATATTTTTTCCTTTTAAGTCGCCAAATTCTTTTTTGGCTATTTGATATGGTTTTAGTTTTTGTTCTTTGTTTACTTGTTCTACTGCAGAGAGAATTTTAAAATCATAATCATGTTTTTTGCCAGTCATTAAAAGCGCTTTTACGTCTTTTGGTAAACAAGATCCACCATAGCCAATGCCAGCTTGAAGGTATTTTTTGCCAATTCTACTATCAAAGCCCATTCCGTAAGCAACCTGGTCTATATTGCCTCCACTTTTTTCGCAAAAATTTGCAACTTCGTTAATAAAAGAAATTTTAGTAGCTAAAAATGAATTAGAAGCATACTTGATAATTTCTGCACTTTTTACACTTGTAAAAATAAGTGGTCTTTCCTCAGACACAAAAGGTGCATAAAATTTTTTCATAATGGCTTTTATTTGTTCATCTTCTGTGCCAACTATAATTCTTTCTGGATAGAGTGTGTCGCTTACTGCTACTCCTTCTCGCAAAAACTCAGGATTAGAAACAACTCTAAATTCAATATTTTTTTCTCTTTTTGCAATTTCTTGATTGATAATTTCTTCGCAAATTTTTGCAGTGCCAACAGGCACAGTAGATTTATTCACAAAAATTTTTGGCTCTTCAATAACTTCACCAAAGCTTTTGGCAACTGCCTTTACTGCGCTTAGGTCTGCTTTATGGTCTTTGTCTGGTGGAGTTCCTACAGCAGAAAAAATAATTTTTCCATGTTGCACACCTTCTTTAATATTTGTAGAAAAACTTAGCATTCCTCTGGCAATATTTTTTTTCACAATTTCTTCAAGCCCAGGCTCATAGATTGGAATAATTCCTTTTTTAAGATTGTTTACCTTGTTTTCATCAATATCAACACAAACAACATCAGCGCCTTTTTCTGCGAAACAAGCGCCAGAAACCAAGCCAACATAGCCCGTGCCAATTACAGTTACTTTCATTGATTAAAGGGATAAAGGATATTAACTTTACTATATTTTATATAAATGTCAAGAGCAAACTATCATTATTTATCAATACTTTTTATATTATATGAATAAGATTTACTTTTTTATGAGATTTTTCTTAGGTGTTTTAGCTTTTTTGGCTTTTGATTTAGTTTCAAAATATTCTGCGGTTCAATATTTACAAAAACCTGTTGTTTTAATAGATAATTTTCTTACTCTCCAGTTATCATATAATGAACAACTTGCTTTTTCCATTCCTTTTCCAAAGTTGGCAATAATTGTTTTATCTTTGGCACTTTTGGGTGGTTTGGGAATTTATTTTTATTATTCTTTGCCTTTAGATAAATTAAATTTTTGGGCAGGGGTTTTGATTTTTGCCGGAGCAATAGCCAATTTAATAGAAAGAGTAGTTTTTGGGAAAGTTGTTGATTTTATTGATTTTTCTTTTTGGCCTTCTTTTAATTTTGCTGACTTTTTTATTTGTATTGGAGCTTTTTTGTTGCTTTTTTCCAGCTTTAAAAAAGATAAAAAATCTGGCATAATATAAAGGAGTTAAAAACTATAATGAAAAATCGCCTTTCCGCAACAGATATATTTTTTCGCATTATGCCGGCAACCGCTGGTGGTTTTTTGGGCACTTGTATTTTTTTATTAGCTTTTGCTCTTTTGCAATTGCCTGCCTCAGGTAGTATAGAAAATGATGCTTTTTCTAATTTTTCAGTTTTAGTTATTGCCTTTGTTGGTGCTATTTCTGCTAATTTATTAGCTAGTTTTTTTCTTGCTGTTGCTAATCCTGAAAAATTTTTTAATCGTAAGAAAATTTTATTCGAAACTTTATTGGTCACAATTTTGCTTTTTTTCGCAATTATACCTTTTAGTTTAATTAAAAGTGGTGCTTCTTTGGGAGTTGTTGGTTTGTATTTTATTTTTTCTGCAATGATTAGTGTTCTTTTGGCGGAGCGTTCCGCAAAAGAAGTTTCAGTTTTTGAATTTGCTGGTGTTGCTTTTGCTGGTTTTGTTTTAATGTTGGTTTTTTGGCAACTTTTTAATATTGGGGGTTCAATGATGATTGTAATTTTGCTTTTTGCTTTGCCTGTTAGCTGGTTTTTGGTTTCTATTTTTATGGCTCTTGGTGAGTTTTTGAGTGGTTTTCTTAAGGTGGATAATTAATTTTTTCTTGTTGCGAGGTTTGATCTTGTTGTTGTTTTTGTGATGAGACTTGTTTTGAATGAGACTTTTATTTTTTTATCCTGACTCCCTTTTTTTGGTATCTCAAGTTCGTTTTTCCTCTGTGATTTTGAGAGAGTACTTTTGTTTTGTCATTACGCTCAGAATGACAGTAAGGGTGTGTTTTTCCCCCTCCCGAGATTGCGGTTCGTAGCCCACAATGACATCACAATGACACCCCAAAAAGTCCGCAATGACAAGCAGATTAGATTATGAACTTGCCCCTTGAAGCCAAATAAGGGCGAAATTAATTATTAGGCGTGTTTACTTAAATAATACTGTTGCCCAATAGTAAACACAGTAGAAATAGCCCAATAAAAACCAACTGCAGCAGGCATGGAATAAGAGAAGAAGCCAATTAAAAGAGGCATCATATACATCATAATTTGTCCGGCTTTTTGAACTTGTTTTTGTTCAGAGCTTTCTTCTTTTTTAGTGTCTTTTTTGTTATTTTTGCCGTTTTTCTTCATCACCATAATTAGCTTCATGGAAATGAATTGAAATAAAGCAACAGCAATGGCTAACCAGAGTACATTTTGTGAGCCAAGATCGAGAATTCCTAATAAATCCTTAGAAACAAGATCAAGTGAAAAATCCTGCAATGGAGACCAAAGATAAATTTCATTATGTGGCATTAAACCTTGCTTAACAACATAAAACAAAGCAATCATCACAGGAAGCTGGATAAACATAGGCATAAAAGAGGAGAACGGGTTTACCTTATGTTTTTTCCAGATTGCCATAGTTGCTTCTGCTGTTTTTTGTTGGTCGCCTGAGTATTTTTGACGAACGGCATTCACCTCATCTTGCAGAGCCTGCATTTTTTGTTGTTGTACAAGAGATTTTTTACTTGGAGAAATAAGTAAAAGTTTGATTATTAGGGTTAAAACCAAAATTGCTAATGCAAGACTGTGTCCAGGGAAGATTTTTACAAAGAAAATTAAAATATTAAAAATTGGCTTAAAAAAGACAACCCTCCAAAGTGATCTTAGAATGCCAGGATTTTCCAGGGTAAATTTTTCGCAATAATTTTCGTTATCATGATTAACACAAATTTTATAATCTCCTGTTTTATCAAAAAGTTCATTATTCCAGTCTGTATAAGATAGTGTGACTTTTTCACCTGCTGGCAAAACCAAGGGCTCTTCCAGTTTTTCTCTATTGATATCAATATTTACAAAATCTTGTGAGGCAGGATCTGTATTTTGAAAAGTTATATTTTCTGGTGGGTTTTGTGTTTCACCTAAGACAATTTCCTGATCTGTATTATTTTTAATTGTAAAATTGACTAATTGACCGTGTACCCATTCGTCTTTGGTTGATATTGTGATTGGTAAATTACTATTTTGTGTTTCTTCTTGTTTGTCAGGACCAAAAAAGAAACCCAAAATTAACCAAAGGGTCATGAAAAATATAAAATAAGATAAAAATCTCTGAAACATAATATTCGATTAAAAATTTAAGCCTGTAAATTCTTACACGCTTTTGTTTTTTTTGCAAAGCAAAGACTTTTATTGAATTATTTTTTTGTTTTTTAATTTAATTTCACCATTAACGAGTGTGTGCACAATTTGTCCATATAATGTTTTGTTTGCAAAGGCACTGTTTTTGCCTTTTGATTCAAAATTGTCAGGATTAACTACCCATTTTTTATTTGGGTCAATAATAGCTATATCTGCATCAGTACCAATATTTAAAGTTCCTTTTTTAATTCCTAATATTTTTGCTGGCTTATAGGTCATTTTTGAGATTAATTCATTGAGAGTGAGCGCTTTATTGCGCACAAGATATGTATTACCAACAGCAAAAGAAGTTTCTAAGCCGACAGTGCCACGAGTAGCTTCATCAAAAGGGACAAGTTTGTCCATTGCGGTATGAGGTGCATGATCAGTGGCTATTGCGTCGATTGTGCCATCTTTGAGCCCTTTTTGAACTGCTTTTATGTCTTTTTCTTCTCGAAGCGGGGGATACATTTTTGCATTTGTATTCCAATTTAAACATTCTTCGTGAGTTAGAGAAAAATGATGAGGAGTGGCTTCTGCTGTCACTTTTGCTCCTCTTTTTTTTGCTTGTCGAATTGCTTCTACAGCACCAAAGGTGGAAACATGGGTAATATGAACCTTTGCACCAATTTCTTCTGCAAGAAGAATGCTCTTGTAAACAGCTAAATCTTCGGCAGAACGAGGAATGCCAGTTAATCCAAGTTTGCTGGAAATTTCCCCTTCATGCATTGCACCATTCCCGGAAATACTGGTCATTTCTGCGTGCACTAGAATAGGCAAATCAAATGTTTTTGCCCACTCAAAAGCATGACGCAATAGGCCTGCATCTTCTACATCATCGCCATCATCAGTTAAAGCAATGGCACCAGCAAGTTGAAGCTGACGCATATCTGACAAGCAACCATTTTTTGTAATCCTGGCGGAAACAAAAAGGTTGGCAAGATTGAGCTCTTTTGCTTTGTTAAGTTGATATTTAACCAAAACAGGACTGTCTATTAAAGGGTTTGTGTTTGGCATAGCTAAAACTGAGGTAATACCTCCTTTTAAGGCTGATTTTAATCCTGTTTCTATTGTTTCTTTTGCTTCTCCACCTGGTTCGCGCAAGTGCACATGCATATCTACAAACCCTGGGGCAACAATTAGCCCTTTGGCGTTAATTTTTTCTGTTTTTGAGTCACTTATTTTTCCTATTTTTTTAATTTTTCCATTTTCAATTAAAATATCAACTATTTTATCTAGTTTGTTTTTTGGGTCTATAACTCTGCCGTTAGTGATAATTATTTTTTTCATTTTATTTTTGTATTACTGTATTAGTACAGTAATACATTAAATTCGGGTAATTTTTTTAATTTTTCCATCACGCCTGTCGATTAACAGCCATAAAATAGCTTTGCGAACAGCTAAGCCATTATTTACTTGAGTTAATATTTTTGAGTTTTTGTGTGCAACTAGGTCTGAGCTAACTTCAATATTGCGAATAACAGGACCAGGATGCATCAAAATAGCGTTTTTATTTGCCATTGCAAAGCGCTCTGCGTTTATCCCAAAAGCTTTGGAAAATTCTTTTAAATTTGGAACATATCCTTGAGCTCCTCTTTCTGTTTGTACACGAAGAGTGTAAACAACATCAACTCCCTTAAGTGCTTTGTTGATATCTGAAAAAATTTTTATTCCTTTGAAAACTTTTTTTGTATCTTTGTGAATTAGTGTTTCTGGAGCGCAAATTCGTAAATTACCACCCAGTTTGAGCACAATTCTGCCCAAAGAGCCAAAAACACGAGAATGGAGCAAGTCGCCTATGACTAAAACAGTTTTATTTTTAAGAGAGTCAAAATGCTCAGTAATAGTAAATCCGTCTAATAAGCCTTGTGAAGGGTGCTCCTGGCAACCTTCACCAGCATTAACTATGCAAGCGTTTACATGTTTTTTTAGTTGAGCAGGAATACCAGCATAAGAAGTGCGAACAACAATTGCGTCAGCATTGAGAGAATCAACTGTTTGCGCGGTATCTACTATTGTTTCTCCTTTTTTGACCGAGGTTGTGTCTGCTGTGATATTGATTGTGTTTGCACCCAATGTTTTTCCAGCAAGCTCAAAGCTTGATCTTGTGCGAGTTGAATTTTCAAAGAAAGTGTTAAATATGGTTTTATTTTTTAATAAATCGAGTTTTTTATTGCCTATTTTTTTAAATTCTTGAGCAAGATCAAAAATAAGCTCAATGTCTTTTTTGCTTAAGTCGTCAATTGAGCAAAGATCAGTAATACTTAAATCTCTTTTTTTTCTGATTTGTTCTAATTTTTTTTCTATTTCTTTGTTCATTACTTTAATTTTCCCATAAAAAGGTGGTTTTTAGCAAGTTTTATTTATTTGAAATTAGGCTTTTTTTATGAGAAATTAAAAGTACCTATATTTAAAATCATGCTTGATATCAAAAAGATTCGTGAAAATCCTGAAGATTTTCAAAAAACCTTAAAAAAGAAACATATTGATCCTGAACTTATTACTTCGCTTTTAGAGGTGGACAAAGAACGCAGAGAAGCAATGCAAAAAAGAGATGAACTTAGAAATAAACAAAATGAAGCGTCAAAAAAAATTCCTTCATTGCAAGGAGAGGAAAAAGAAAAAGTGCTTGCTGAAATGAAACAGGTTTCTGTTGACTTAAAAACAGTAGAAACAGCAATAGAAGAAACAACAGAAAAATATAATGAAATAATGTACACATTGCCAAATCCTCCGCATGAGAGCGTGCCAGAGGGATTAGAAGAGGAAGATAATATAGAAATTGAAAAAGTAGGTGATATTCCACAATTTGATTTTGAACCAAAAGAACACTGGGAAGTGGCTGAAAATCTTGGTATTCTTGATATTGAGCGTTCTGCAAAGGTTTCTGGTTCTCGTTTTTTCTTTTTAAAACACGAATTAGCTATTTTGCAAATGGCTTTGATGAATTGGGCTTTTTTAGAAATTCAAAAAAAAGGTTTTTGTCCAACAATTCCTCCTTTTATGGTGCGTGAGGAAGCTATGTTTGGTACTGGCTTTTTTCCAGCAGATAAAAATCAGATTTATACAGTAAATCCTGGTGAAGATGATTTATTTTTGATTGGTACATCAGAAGTTCCTCTTACTGCTTATCATATGGACGAAATTTTGGAAGAAGATGAATTGCCAAAGCGTTTTGCTGGTTATTCTCCTTGTTTTCGTAGAGAGGCGGGTACATATGGTAAAGATATGAAAGGTATTTTGCGTGTTCATCAGTTTGAAAAAATTGAAATGGTGATTATTTCTAAGCCGGAAGATAGCTGGCAAATGCATGAAGAAATTTTGAACATGGAAAAACACATAATGGATCAACTTAAAATACCATATAGAGTGGTAAATATTTGTGGTGGTGACCTTGGAGGAAGTGCAGCAAAAAAATATGACATAGAAGCTTGGTTGCCAGGTCAAAATCAATATAGAGAGCTAACAAGTACTTCAAATTGTACTGATTTTCAGGCTAGGAGACTTAATATTCGTGTACGCAGAAAAGATGGCACAATCGAAACAGCGCATACTCTTAATGGCACTGCGGTTTCTTCTCGTCCTTTAATTGCTATTTTGGAAAATTTTCAAAATAAAGATGGATCAGTGGATATACCTGAAGTTCTTTGGCCTTTTGCTGGTGGACTAAAAAGAATTGAGCCAAAAAAATAACTTGCAAAAAAAAGAAAAAATGGTTAAAGTGCAGTACTTTTTAAAGTGCTTATGAATACTTATGGGGGATTGCCACCTATTCAAGAGAGACTAAAGGCAAGAAGAAAAGCAGAAAAAAAATTAACACTGTTGCGTGTGGCAACAATCCCAATAAGGTTAGCTATTAAGTGTAGGATAATATTATTAATTGCTCTTGTTGCTGTGGGTGCAAAAGAAGGTTATAAGTATTTTCAAGATAATACTCAAGAAACAAAAGAGCCTTATGATGTTGTTGATATTATACCTAATGGACAGCAAAATTTAACCAGGATGCAGATAGAAGAATTTTTAAAAGAACTAAGGAATACAAAAGGTTTGATTTTGCCTAAGCTTGCAAATAATACAGATCCAGAGGAGGCAAGAGTTAAGACGGTGAATGCGGTGTTAAATTTAATCGGAAAAGATGACGATGATGTTGCAAGTATTGATTTTGCGGGTGATAAGCCAGAAATAGATGAAATTGTAGAAACAACATTAGCACAAGATGATGGAAAGCATGGATATGGAAGAGAATTATTTATTGCAAGTAGGCTCACTTTAGATGCTGTAAATTCCATAGAAAGAAATTTGGCTATAGAAAGCGACGCAAAGGCTATTAATGAAGAAGAATAAAAAAAATTTTTTTAAAAAATTTATAAAAACCCTTGACAAAATCAAAATTTTATAATAAAAACAAATCTACACATTTGTAAAATATCTTTTAAAATTTAATCCCCTGAAAAATGGTAAGCATAATAAAAGACGGAGGTGAAAAAATTAAGCGTAGACCAGATAATAGGCGTTTAACTGCTGACGAGTGGGGCAAAAGATTGCAAGAATATGAAAAGGCCAACGGGACACCATTTAGTCAAGAGGCTGTTTTGAATAAAATGAGATTTTCTCCTTCGTCTGAAGGTGTTTGTGCTGAGGCTCAGACAGGGGCAAAGTTTGTAAAAGTCCAAGACAGTACAATGGCAAAAATTAAAGAAACTATTGGAGGAGTTGTTAGGGGTTTAAAATCAAAAAAATCAAAACCAGAGCCAACAAAAAAATCATCTTTAGTTTCAGTGGAATCATCTATGCAGGATCATGCAAAAGGATTACCAGAAAGCTTACAAAGAAGTAAGTTGGATAAATTATTAGCGAAATTACCACCAGAAGCAAAAGAATTTATAGAGCAGAGCAAGGATATTGTTGGTCAAGTAAGAGATGCTTTAGGCAAGGAGGTAAGCTTAAATGGTGCTATACAATCAACAGCGACTGCATTAGTGCTTGTTATGGCTTTATGTCTTTTGTATTCTTGGCAAGATCAGTCAAATGCGATGGTTGAATTAGAGTTTGCAAAAATGAGTGCTCAAAAGGCTTCAGAGAATTATGTGCAGGCGGAAAAAGATCATTATACAAAAGCGGATGGACAAGCTCAAATGCTTGCAATGTTAAATTTAAATGGTGGGTTAAGCCAAAATGATCTTATGCATATTATTGCTGAAAATGGTGCAGAATTAGATTTAAATAATTTGTATCCTATTGTGCAGGCAATGGAAGAAGCAGGAGGAAAAGTTAATCGTGGTGGCTTACTTGCTTTTGTTAGATCAGGAGGAGTTGGTGATGATTTAAATATAACAGAAGTAGATACTCTTGTTGCTTCTGCTTCTGGCGCAAAAGGACAAGAAGAGGCAGATCTTTTTCTTGCACAAGTTGCAACTGAGAGAGGTGAACAATTTGTTGCCAATAGAGGTAATGCAGAAGTTCAAGTAAATAATGGAGCGACTTTAATAGACGGTGGAGATGGTTCAGCTTATGAAGTATTTTCAGGTGATGGTATTGCTAATATTATTAATGCATGGGAGCAGGAAAATTAAACAAATATATTATTAGCTAATTTCTTGATATTTGAGCGAAAAAAGTGCAGAATAAATCCTGCATTTTTTTAGTTTATGCACGATTTAGTAATTGTAGGTACAGGCGCAGCAGGCTTTAGCTCTGCTGTTTATGCTGCTCGCTCAAAAATAGACACAATGATGATTGGCGCTCATGCTGGGGGCACTTGTTCTATGGCATATGAAATTGAAAATTATCTTGGATTTGAAAAAATTCGTGGCAATGAATTGGCAAAAAAATTCAAAGAACACGCAGAAAGTTATGATGTACCAATGAAAACCGATATGGTGACTAGTATTAAAAAAGAAGGTGATGTTTTTAAGCTTGAAACAATGAGCTCAGAAAAATATGAGGCAAAATCTGTAATTATTGCTACTGGCTCAAAGCATAGAAAGCTTGGATTGCCTTCGGAAAAGCGTTTTTTTGGCAGAGGAGTGAGCTATTGTGCCACTTGTGATGGTTTTTTCTTCAAAGACAAAACAGTGGCTATTGTTGGTGGAGGTGACTCTGCTATTACTGCGGCTATTTTTCTTGGCGAGATTTGCGAAAAGGTTTATATGATTATTCGCAAGAACTTTACTCGCTGTGAAGCTTTTTGGCTTGAGAAATTAAAAACTTATAAAAATGTTGAGTTTTTATATGAAACAGAGGTGGAAGAATTTTTAGGAGAAGAAAAATTAGAAGGAGTAAAATTAAGCACTGGTAATGACTTAAAAGTAGATGGAGTTTTTGTTTTAGTTGGTTTTGAGCCGGAAAATGCACTTGCCAAAGAATTAGGAGCGGAGATAGATAAAGATGGATTTATCAAAGTTGATAAAGGCATGGAAACAACTGTTCCTGGTGTTTTTTCTGCTGGCGATGTGAGTGATGGTTCTAATCATTTTCATCAGGTGGCAACTGCGGTTGCAGAGGGAGCTATTGCTTCAAACTCTGTTTTTTTGTATCTTAAAAAATCCTGCGACGATATTTTATGAAAGAACTTTGGAAAAAAGTTTTAGTCGGGCTTTCGGATGACATTTCTCGTCCTCATTTAATTACTTGGTTTCAGGGTAGTTGTGTTATTGATATTAACGGACAAACTATGGTTGTTGGTTTACCAAGACAGATTTTTGTGAATTGGCATGAAAAAAATTCTCGCACAAAAATTGTCAAAGTAGCTCAAGGATATCGACCGGAAGTGCGTAAGGTTGAATTTTTGGTTGATGGAAGACTGGAAAACAAGGAAGATCCTAGGGTTTTGGATTTATTAACTGTATTTCCACAAGAAAAAAAGACCAGAAAATTGCCAAAAGTTTCTGAAGTTAAAATAAGAGGCAGTATTCTTTCAAGAATGTTGAACCCTCGTTTTACTTTGCAAAACTATGTTGTTGGTCCGGAAAATCGCCTTGCTCATGCAGCTGCTGAAGCAGTTGCACAAGCACCAGGCAGAAAATATAACCCACTTTTTATATATGGTGGAGTTGGCTTAGGAAAAACTCATCTTTTGCAAGGGATAGGCAATGAGATCTTACGATCTAATCCGAGCAAAGCTGTTGCTTTTGTTTCTGCGGAGAATTTTTTCGCAGAATTTATTGAAATGATTCGTAATCAAAAAGGAGATCGTTTTCGTGATAAATGGCGCAAAGCAGATGTTTTTATTATTGATGATATTCAGTTTATAGCTGGTAAAGAGCGCACAGAGGAGGCTTTTTTTCATCTTTTTAATGATCTTTTTGATGCCGGTAAACAAATTATACTTTCTTCCGATAAACCCCCATCAGAATTAAAAGATATGTCAAAAAGGCTGGTTTCGCGCTTTTCAATGGGCATGATTGCTGATTTATATTTACCTGCTTTTGAAACCAGGGTGGCTATTTTACAACAAAAAGCCCAGGAGCTTGGTGTTGTTTTAGATATGGATATTTTGAGCTTTATTTCTGAAAATATTCATCATTCCATTCGCGAAATGGAAGGAATTTTAACGCAAATAGTAGCAAAAATAGACATAGAAGGTGATTATCCAACTAAAAAATCAGTTTCTGAAATTATTGGTAGAGTAAATAAAGATATGCGCATAAACTCTGATCATCCAGAGGAATTACCAGCCTATTCTCGTGATATGAATGATTTGGTTGAGCATGTTGCAAGTCATTATTCTGTCACCAAGAGGGAGGTTATTGGCTCAAGTAGAGCAAGAGAGTTTCTTGTTCCTCGACAGGTTGCCATGTTTTTTTGTAAAAAATATTTAAAATTACCGCTCAAAAAAATAGGAGATTTTTTTGGTGGCAGAGACCACACAAGCGTAATGAATTCTATTAAGCGAGTGGAAGCCAAAAAGAAAACAGACCCTGCGTTTTGGCGTAGTATTAATTATTTGCGTAAAGAAATGGGCTTTTAGAAGCTGAAAAACCTTGCTCAAAATTTTGCTATATGAAAAAATAAACAGGAATTTTTAAAAGTAAAATGAAGATAAACTGGACAATGGATACCACAGATTATATTTGGGTTAATGGTGAATTTGTGGCTTGGGAAGATGCTCAAGTGCATATTTTAAGTCATGGCTTGCACTATGGTAGTGGGCTTTTTGAAGGAGTGCGTTTTTATGATACAAAAAAGGGTCCAGCTATATTTAGACTAAAAGAGCACACAGATAGATTTTTTTATTCTGCCAGTGCCTTGGCAATGGATTTGCCTTATGAAAAAGATGAATTAAATAAAGCGCAAATTGATTTGATAAATAAAAATAATGTTTCTGATGGCTATATTCGTCCGGTTGCTTTTTATGGAGCTGGAAAAATGGGACTAAATCCAACTGGTGCGCCTGTTGATGTTGCTATTGCTTGTTGGCCTTGGGGTAAATATCTTGGTGATGAACAATTACGAGTAAAAACTTCGAAATACATTCGTATTCATCCACAAAGCACAGTAGCAGATGCAAAAATTGCCGGTCATTATGTTAATTCAATTTTGGCAAGCTTAGAGGTGCATAAAAAAGGTTACCATGAAGCGCTTTTGCTTGACTTTGAAGGTAATATTGCCGAGGGTCCAGGGGAAAATTTCTTTATGGTAAAAGACGGAAAAATATACACCCCACCTTTGGGTAAAATTTTAAAAGGCATTACTCGTGCTTCTATTTTTGAGCTTGCTAAAAATGAAGGTATTGAAATTACAGAAAAATCAATCACTCTAGAAGAGGCTTATTCTGCTGATGAATTGTTTTTTACTGGTACTGCAGCGGAAATTTCTGCTATTTCTGAGCTTGATGACAATAAAATCGCAGATGGCAAAGAAGGGAAAATAACTTCAATGTTAAGAGAAAAATTTATGAATATTGTTCATGGTGAAGATGAAAAATATCTTCACTGGCTAACTTTCACAAACCAATGAACAAACAAAAAAGCGAATTTCAATCAAAAAATATTTTTCTAAAAAAAACTTTTTGGCAAAAGTTTAAAAATTTTTGGAAAGCAATAGGTAGATTTATTTGGAGACATAAAATAATTACTAGTATTTTAGTGTTGATTTTTATAATTTTCTTTTGGATTACCAGAATTATTCTTGGACCTTTTGCTTTTTTGGCAGATGATTTACCTTCTTTGGTTGGTTTTTTTGGAGAAAAAACTTATTTAGTTCTTTTGCAAAATGAAAACGAACTAAGGCCAACAGGTGGTTTTATTACTTCTTTTGCTGTGATTAAAGTTAGCTTTGGGGGCAAAGAAGTGGTTGTTTATGACTCTATTTCTGTTGAACCACCAACAGAAATAGTTACAGCACCAGAACCAATTGAAAAAATCTTTTCCCAGGATGAAAAATATAGAGGTTGGGTTTTTCATGATTCTGGTTTTTCGCCTGATTTTGTCGAGAATGCAAAGCAGGCAGAGTTGTTTTTGCGCAATGATCCGCGATTTTTTGGCACAGAATTTGATGCAATTTTTGCTGTAGATATTCACACAATCGCTCAGCTTATTGACCTTTTTGGTCCTTTTGAAATCGACGGAAAAGTTCTTAATAGTGAGAATTTTTTCCAAACCTTACAAAAAAACAGCAAAGATTTCGATCTGCACAATGAAGAAGAATGGCAAAATAGAAAAAACTTTTTTGGACCTTTAGCAGATCAGTTAGTTGCTAAGATTTTTTCAACTCCTTCTCGCTGGGATAATCTTTTTGAACTTTTGGCGCAAATGGGAAACGAAAAGCATTTTTTAGTGTTTTTCCATGACAAGAGTTTGCAAAAAGATTTCACAGAGCATGGCTGGACTGGCGCTTTGCCGGAGCAGGACTTTTTTTCTATCAATATTGCCAATATAGGAGGCCGAAAAGCAGATCGTTTTATGAAACGTAATTATTGGAGCTCGTTTTATCTTGATGAAGATGGCAATTTGACTGAACAATTAACAATTCGCATAGCACACGAGGGCACATATAATCTGCAATCTGATCATTATCAGGCTTATTTAAGAATATTACGACCAAAAGGAGCGAAAATTAGTGCTAGTTCTGGTGACTTTGAAACCGCAATTACAAAAGAAGATTTGGAAAATCGCACTGAGTTTGGTCATTTTTTTGAACTTGAACCTGGAGAGAGTAAAATTTTTACTTATGAATTTAATTTGCCACATAAAATTAATTTTGATCAGCAATTTGATTTTATTTTTGTAAAACAGCCAGGAGTTTTAAGTGAACAATATAGTCTTGTTTTTCGTGGAGCAAATGATACTAGCTTTGATGCTTATGGTTGCGATAATTTGCGTGATACTGAAAATGTGCTTACTTGTGATTTTGCCTTGCCTATTGATAGAAAAATTTCTGTTTTTCGTCGTCCAGACAGGTTTTCACCTATTTTGCAATGGGCAGAATTTAATGACGATACTCATCTTGAGCTGAGATTTTCAGAAAAAATAGCACCTTCACTTGCTTCTTCGGTTATTCGAGTAATTGATTTAGACAAAGAAAATAGGGTAAATGAACAAATTAAAGTTGAAAATGTAGAAATAAAAGATTTGGCAGTGATTTTGACATTATCAGGTATTACAAATCAAAAAGGGGAATATTATCAAGTAATTATTCCTGATTTGCATGATGTTTCCGGTAATTATTCAGACAGAAACCCTTTTAAGGCGACTGTTGTGAGGTGATTTATATTCTCACCCATTGCCCCATGCCTAAATTTTGGGCATAGCCTTTTATTTCTAAAATAGTAAGCAAGGAAGAAATCTCTGCAGAGCCAAGCTCGCTTTCTGCTACAATTTCATCAAACATTTTTGGATTATCACCCAGAATATCTAAAAGAGATTTTTCTTTTTCATTTTTTGGTACGCGTAAATCTTTTTTTTCAGTTTTTAAATCAAGATTAAATTCTTCCAAAATATCTTCTACGCAAGTGACTAGTTTTGCTTCACCTTTTTTAATTAGCGTGTTTGGGCCTTCGGAAAGGGCAGAAAAGCCATTGCCTGGCAGAGAAAAAACCTCTCGGCCTTGATTAAGCGCAATATGTGCTGTGATGAGTGAGCCGGATTTTTTCTTGCCCTCGATTACTAAAACTCCCTTGGAAAGACCGGAAATAATTCTGTTTCTGCGAGGAAAGTTATAGCCAATTGGCGCAGTACCAAGAGGAAATTCAGAAATAACCGCACCTTGTCCATCAATAATTTTTTCAGCCAAGCTACGATTTTCACTAGGCCAGATATTATCTATTCCTGAGCCTAAAATGGCCAGTGTGCGACCCTCCATACGCAAAGCTTCTTTATGTGCTAGTGTGTCTATTCCTCTGGCAAGCCCGGAAACAATAGTGAAACCAGCTTTGGCAATATCAGGCACTATTTTTAGTGTGGCTTCTTTGCCATAGGCAGAATAAACCCGTGACCCAACCACAGCAAAGGCAAAATTATCTTGTTCTTTTATTTCACCTTTATAAAACAAAAAAATAGGTGGTGCGTCTATTTCTTTTAATTGTTGAGGGTAATTTTCGTCCTCAATAAACATCATTTTTGCACCGATTTTTTGGTATTTTTGCCAAAGTTTTTCAATATTTAATTTTGTTTTGCGCTGAAAAAACCCATCTACGCTATTTGGATTTATTCCTGCTTTTTTGAATGATTTTTCATCGCCTTTTTCCCAGGCAATTTCAAGATTACCAAAAAAGTTTCTCAGGTCGTCAATTTTTTTAGGGGAAAGAAAATCTGTTTGAGACCACTTAAATAGGGTTTCGAAATTTTCAATCATGTTTTGGGAGTTTTTTAAAATATAAAATTATTCGTCAAAAATTAAATTTCTTTCTCGTTTTTGTGCTCCGTGATTACGCACAATTATTTGTGGATTTTTGCTTATTTTTCCTACTATTTTTGCTTTTATTCCTACTTTTTTAAGTTCAGATATGGCCTTATCTGCATCTTTTGGATTAATTACAATCAGCATACCATTGCCCATATTCCAGACAGAATAAGCCTCTTTGTCAGCAACTTCTCCTTCAGTTTGTAGTTCTTTGACCCAATCTGAAGGTTTAAAAATGTCATCAAGCCTTGCTCCTAAGCCTTTTTTCTTGAGTATTCTCCGTAAATTACCAGCAATGCCTCCGCCAGTGACATGGCAAAGTCCGTGTAGATCTACTTTTTTATCTTGATCAAAAGCACCATGTAAAGCTGAAAGCACAGCACGCATATATATTGTTGATGGAGTGAGGACAAGTTTTTCCATTTCTTGTCCCAAGTTTTTTTCTTTTATTATTTTGCGCACAAGAGAAAAGCCATTAGAGCGCAAACCCTCTTCATAAAGCGAAATAACGGCATCGCCAATTTCAATTTTATCTCCGTTAATAATTTTGTCTTTTTTAACTACGCCAATTGAAGTTGCGTTCCACATTGTGCCATTGCAGAGTGTGTTCATTTCTGCAATTTCTCCGCCAGCAATAACAACTTCTTGCTCAATACAAGCTTTTGACAAGCTTTTCATCATTTTTTCAATTTCATCAGGACGAACTTTGTCAGTATCAAAAGTGTTAGTTATTGCTACTGTTTCTGCGCCCATGCAAATTCCATCATCAGCCACCATAGCCAAAAGATCATAGCCAAGGCCGTCAAAATATTGTAATTTTCTAGCTAATTCTATTTTTGTGCCCACGCCATCGGCATTCATGGCAAGATAGAAATTGCCAAAATTAAGTAAGCCTGTAAAACCGCCTTCTTCTGCTAATGGTTCGCCTATGAGACCTTGGCGTACGCCAAATGTTTTTGCTGCATACAAAAAAGCTGTTCTTGAGGCTGAATCACCGAGGGCTATGTTTACGCCTGATTCTTCGTAGCTAGACATTGAATATTAAAAATAAGACCTTATATTTTTACCTTATATTTTGATTTTTTACTAGGGGAGTATTTTTAAAAATATTAAAAAATATGTAAAATTAAAATAGATGAAAAAGACAGTGCTTTATATTGGCAGATTTCAACCATTTCATTTGGGTCATCTTGATGCAATAAAACAAATATTAGAAAAAGAAAATCCAGATACAATTTTAATTGCTATTGGTAGCGCAGAAGATGCCTATGAAGAAAATAATCCTTTTACAGCAGGGGAAAGATTTTTAATGATTTGGTCTGCCTTGGAAGAAGCTGGTATTCC
The DNA here is from genome assembly GCA_963664295.1 of Candidatus Altimarinota bacterium. Classification (GTDB taxonomy): domain Bacteria; phylum Patescibacteriota; class Gracilibacteria; order CAIRYL01. The sequence goes on along the minus strand of OY760935.1, from coordinate 678,599 downwards.
TCGTGATAAATATTTTATTACCTCAATTCGTGATATTAATAATTTTACTTTATGGACAAAGCATGTGAAGTCTTTTTTGCCACCTTTTAATACAGTTTATACAGGATCAAAAATAGTAAAAGATTTATTTGAAAAATACGAAAAAGACATAAAAATTTGCGACCTTGAGCAAAGATTAAATATTTCTGCTACTATAGTGCGCACAAAAATAAAAAATAATGAAAAAATAGATGAGTTAGTGTTACCTACAGTTTTGCAAATTTTAGAAAAAATTAACGCAGAACAAAGAATAAAAAATTCTATTTGTTAAAAATTTTCAAAATATCTGAGTAAGTCACCACTGCAATAAGCGCCAATAGCAAGGCAAATCCTATGCCGTGAATCATGGCTTCCCATTTTACACTTGGTTTTTTGCCTGTGAATAACTCAAAAAGTAAAAACATTAAACGACCACCATCTAAAGCAGGCAAAGGCATAATATTTAAAACAGCAAGAGAAATAGAAATCATGGCAGTAAACAGAATTAAAGTCATTATGTCTCCAAGTTGAACAAATTGGTGTGTTAAACGAGCAATGCCCACAGGGCCAGAAACATTATCTGGAGGAGAAGCGGTTCTGATAATTTTTCCTATTGTTTTACCAAAAGCTTCAACAGTTAAAACAGAAAATTTACCTATTTTTACTAAAGAATAAAAACCTGCTTTATGAACAGGTAATTTTAAGTTGTTTACTTTTTCTATTGGAGGGATAGGGTATAGTGTTCCTAATTTTTCACCTGAGCCAATAGCTATGTTTGTAGTAAATAGTAAATCTTCTTCTTCAGATATTCTTTTTATTTTTAATTCAATTGCATCATTTGTTAGATTTGCTGTTTCTAATAGGCTTGTTATTTCTTTTGGGCTATTAACTTCTTTATTGTTTATGCTAAGAATTATATCGCCTGCTTCCAATTCTGCTTTTTCTTTGATTTCTGGTGTTATGCTTTCCAAAACAACACCATTAGATCTTTCCATTACGCCTGTTTCTAGGTAGTTTTTGGCTTCTTTTTCATTGATTAGTAATGGTTGTGCGCCAATAGAAAAAGCAATGGTTAGCAAAACCCAAGCCATTAAAAAATTCATCAAAACCCCAGCAACAACAATCAATATTCTTGAGCCTAAAGGTCTATTAAAAAAAGCACGAGGATCGTTTTTTATCTCTTTACTGGTGTCATCTTCTCCTAACATTCTCACAAAACCACCAAAAGGTATCCAGTTTAACGACCAGATCATTTTTTCTTTTCTGCGGATTTTTTTACCACTTTTATCTTTATAGGTCACCCAGCGACTTGTTTCCTTGCCCCACAGTCTTGGTGGTAATCCAAAGCCAAACTCTTTTACATATACTCCGCTTTTGCGCGCTGCAATATAATGTCCAAACTCATGAACAAGTACGAGCGCAGAAAAAATAATTAAAAAGGCTAGGATAGATAATAAAATAGTCATTTATTGTTTTTAAATTGTCATAATTTCTGATTCTTTATTTTTTGCTAGTTCGTCGATTTTTTTATTTGTTTCATCAACTTTTTCTTGTAGCTCTTTTTCTGTTCTGAAAAATTCATCTTCAGAAACTTCTTTATCGTCTTTTTTCTTTTTTAAAACAGAGTGAAGATCGTGACGAGCATTGCGTACAGATATGCGAGCGTTTTCCGCCATTGAATGAACTGTTTTTGCAATTTCTTTTCTGCTTTCCTCTGTTAGAGGTGGCACATTAAGACGAATAACAGTGCCATCATTTTGCATACTAAAGCTAATTTTTGAATTATTTTCTAAAGATTTTTCAATTACTTGAAGCATGGATTTGTCCCATGGTGAGATCATTATTGTTTGTGCATCAATAGAGATATTAGCTAGATGCTTTAAGGGCTGAGTTGAGCCATAAGCGTCTATAGAAACATCTTCAACAAGGCGAGAGTCTGCCCTGCCCGTATGAAGCGTGGAATATTCTTTTTTTAGAAAATCAAGAGCCTTTTGGAAGCGGTCTTTTGCCTCCTGCAAAGTATGTTCTGGCATAAGAAAAACAAAGATCGCAAAAAATATTGCCAGAAAAAATTTTAAATTACAAGGGTGCCGATTTTTTCTCCATTTACTGCCTTTTTGAGTGCTCCTTTTTCAAAGATATTAAAAACTAGCAAAGGAAGTCTTTTGTTTAAAGCTAAAGAAAAAGCAGTTTGATCCATTACTTTAAGGTTTTTTTCTATTGCTTCTTCGTAAGATATTTTTTCGAATTTTTTGGCAGAAGGATTTGTTTCTGGGTCAGAGTCAAAAACACCATCTACTTTTGTGCCTTTGAATATAACATCAGAACCTAGTTCTAGTGCTCTTAAAACTACAGCGGAGTCAGTGGTAAAAAATGGATTACCTGTGCCTCCGGTTAAGATTGTTATTTTGCCTTTTTTTAATGCTTTTTTTGCTTCTTCTTCGTTGTAGTTTTCTGCAAATCCTGGAGCAAGTTTGGCAGAAAAAACCTTAACAGGAATATTTTTTGTTTTTAGGTAAGCGGAAAAAATAAGTCCATTCATTATTGTTGCCATCATGCCAATTTCATCTGATTTTGTAGGCTCAAGCTCAAGTTCGCCAAAATCACGTTTGCGCCAAAAATTTCCTCCACCAATAACTAGACCGATTTCTACACCAAGCTCTAATAATTCTTTTAATTCTTCTGTAAATTGTTCTAAACGATTCTTACTAATATTTGAATTATTTTCAGAAAAAGTTTCGCCAGATATCTTTAAAAGTATTTTTTTGTATTTCATCTTTAATATTTTCTCATTTTTTTTAGAAAATGTGAAGTGTTTAAGCTTTTGACTTGCCTTAGCTTTTATTTAATGGCATCCTAAATAGGTGAATAAAAAGATACGCGCAATAACAGTTGCACAACATTTAGGCATAAGCACACAAGAACTTAGAAAATATCTTAGTGAGGTTAATTTTGGCGTTCGCCCTTCGGAGCGTGAATTTCCAGAAAGCATTGCTAATGGTATTGTGCGCTTTGTTGCTCGCAAATTGGGCAAAAAAATTGCACCATTAATTAGTTTTGAGGAGGAAGTAGAGGAGGTTCAAGAAGAGGAGGCAGAGGAACAAAAAGAAGAAAGCGCCTTAGAAAGAATGAGTAGAATTGCCAAGCAATCCAGAGAAGATAGCCAACAAAGCAAAGAAGAAAAGAAAATTAAAGCAAAGAAAAAAGAAGAAAAAGAAAGCGAAAAAGAAGAAGATAAGCCAAAAAGAGCTATTTTTAGAAAAATAGAAATATCACCTGAAGAAGCTAAAAAAGCACAAACAAAGTCAAAAGTAGAGCAGAAAAAAAGAAAATCCAAAGAAGAAATAGAAGCGGAAAAGCTTGAACAAAAAGTTTTTCAAAAAGCAAAATCAAAGACGCCAGAGTTAAAAAAGAAAGAAGGCACAGTAGAATTGCCAGAAAAAATTATTGTGAAAGAATTTTCTGAAAAAATTGGCGTTAGTCCATCAAAAATAGTAGCAATATTGATTAAAAATGGCGTAATGGCAACAATAAACAACACAATTGATTTTGACACTTGCGCTATTGTTGCTGATGAGCTTGAGGTGAAGGTTAAAAAAGAGCAAACTACCGCTAGTTCTAAGGATTTATTTGCTAAAGATTTAGATAAATTGCTCGCAGATGAAAAAGAAAACTTAACAGAAAGACCACCAGTTGTTGCTGTTATGGGTCATGTTGATCACGGTAAAACTAAAATATTAGATGCAATTCATAAAACAAAAGTTGCTGAAAGTGAAGCAGGGGGCATTACACAGAGAATTGGTGCTCATCAAATAACAAAAAAAGGTAAGATAATTACTTTTTTAGACACTCCTGGGCATGAAGCTTTTACTGCCATGCGTGCCAGAGGTGCAAAAACAGCAGATATTGCTATTTTGGTTGTTGCAGCAGACGAAGGAGTAAAACCACAAACAATCGAGGCTATTAATCATGCTCGTGAGGCAGGATCAACTATAATAGTTGCTATCAATAAAATTGACCGTCCAAGTGCAAATATAGATAAGGTAAAAGGAGAATTATCTTCTCATGATCTCACTCCAGAAGATTGGGGAGGAAGCACCGTCACAGTGCCTGTTTCTGGTCTTACTGGTGAGGGCATAGACACGCTTTTAGATATGATTGTACTTGTTTCTGAAATGCTTGAGTTAAAAGCAAATCCAAAAAGATTAGCAGTTGGCACTGTAATAGAGTCTCATTTAGATGAATCATTAGGTCCAGTTGCTACTATTTTAATAAATACAGGTACTTTAAAAATTGCTGATAATTTTATTGTTGGAAAAGTAGGTGGAAAGATTAAATCCATGCTTACTGATGAGGGTAAAAAAATAAAAAAAGCAGGTCCTTCTGATGCTGTGCAAATTGCCGGTCTTTCAGAAAGCGTGCCAGCTGGTGAAATATTGCAAGTTTTTGCTTCAAATAAAATAGTTAAGCAAAAATTAGAAGAAATTTCAGATCTGGAAGGTGATAAATCTGGTGCTGGTATGGGAGTTGGTGAAATTATGGAACAACTTAAAATGGGCAAGATGAATTTTTTGAAAGTTGTTCTTAAGGCAGATAGTGATGGTTCTCTTGAGGCTGTTCGTCAGGAGTTGGAAAAAATCAAAAATGATGAAGTAGCAGTAAAAGTAATTCATGCTGGTGTTGGCGCTGTGACAGAAAGTGATGTTTTGATGGCAGCAGCAAGCCAAGGAATTGTTGTGAGCTTTAATGTTCGCACTTCGCCAAGGGTAAAACGAATAGCAGAGCAAGAAAAAACCGAGGTTCAAAATTTTGATATTATTTTTGAACTTACAGAAACAGTGAAAAAGATTTTAGAGGGCTTGCTTGAGCCAGAATATGAAGAAATATTGACAGGAGAAGCAGAAGCAAAGAAGATTTTTTGGTCAAAAGGAAAAGTGCTTATTGTTGGTTGTAAAGTTAATAAGGGTTTTATAGAAAAAGGTCAAAAAATAGTTGTACTTAGAAATAATGAAAAAGTGGGTGAGGGTACTGCTTCTATTATTCAGCATTTTGAGAAAAAAGTAGATAAAATAGAAGAAAACCAAGAATGTGGTATTCAGTTTGAAGGTAAGATAAAAGTAGAAGAAGGGGATATTCTTCAAGGATTTAAAACAGAGAAAAAGATTAAAACTCTATGAGTTTAAATATTCAATATCTTGAATTAAAAGACAAAAATATCTTCAAAGAAGATAAGCATATTTCAAGTGCAATGCTTGAGCAAAAAATTAAAAACAAAGAAATTATTGTTGTAAAAAAAGAAGATAGAATTATTGCTTGGCTTCGGTGGGGATATTTTTGGGATAATATTCCTTTTGTTAATTTATTGTACGCACAAAAAAGCTTTAGAAATCAAGGAATTGGCAAGCAAATACTTGATTTTTGGGAAAATGAAATGCGAAAAAAAGATTACAAACTAATAATGACTTCATCTTTATCTAATGAAGAGGCTCAATTTTTTTATAAAAAATTGGGATATCAAGAATGTGGTTCATTGATTATGCCAAAAGAGCCTTTAGAAATTTTATTTTTAAAAGAATTAAGTTAGTTATTCTTCCTCATTTGCAACCTCTTCTGTTTCTGCAACTTCGTTTAGTTGATCCAAAAGGTCTTCTAGCTCGTCTTCGTTAAGACCGTGTTTTTTTGCGCCATCTTCTACGCTTTCAAAAGCCGCAGAAGGGCAACCAACACAGCCCATTCCAAAATCGAAAAAAATATCAATACTTTCCGGATAGCGCGTCACTATCGTAGAAATTTTCATTTCTTTAGTTATCATTTTTAAATATAAAAATTATTTATTCACAAGATATAGCGCCAACAGGACACATATCTTTTGCTTGAGTGGCTTGATCGCAAGCATTTTCCATGTCATCTTTAACCTCAGCTTTGCCGATTTCGTGATTAATTGCAAAAATATCTGGAGATATTGATGCGCACATGCCACAGCCAATGCAAAGATCTTGGTTAACTTGTACTTTATTGTCGTTGTCAGCCATGTTTTTTTAAAAAAAGATGAAAAAATTGTGTCATGCTTTTTTTTAAATGGCAAATAATTTTTTTGTTATAATAACTATGTGCAGATAAGATTAAATAAATATTTGGCTGATCAAGGTGTATGTTCTCGCAGAGAAGCAGAAAAGCTTATGGATCAGGGTGCTGTGAAGGTGAATGGAAAAACAATAACAGAGCAGGGGGTAAAAATAGATCCAGAAAAAGACAAGGTGGAAGTTTCGGAAAAAGCAATTCAAGAAAGAGAGCAAAAAAAAGTGGTATATGCTTTAAATAAGCCATTGGCTTATGTTTGTTCAACTCATAAAACAAAAGTAGAGAGAAAAATAGTAATTGATTTATTAGATGTGCCAGAGCGAGTTTATCCTGTTGGCAGGCTAGACAAAGAAACAACAGGTTTAATATTGCTTACTAATGATGGTGACTTAGCTTATCAACTTACTCATCCCAGTTTTGAGCATAAAAAAGTATATTTAGTTGAGCTAAATAAACCTCTAGTAAAAGGTGCTTTAGATAAATTGCGTGAAGGAGTTAATCTTTTTGGCTCTAAAACTTTGCCCACAAAAATAAAAAAAATTTCTGCTACCAAGTTTTATATAACTTTGAAAGAAGGAAAAAATAGACAAATTCGTAGAATAGTGCGCAAAGTTGGTTCGCAAGTAAAAAGCTTACAAAGAGTGCAAATCGGCTCATTAAAACTAGATGAACTTAATATAAAAATAGGTGAATTTAAAAAATTGGACAAAAAAGAAATAGAAAAACTATTGACAAATTTATAAAAATGATGTAGAAATAAGCACCTTTTAAAATAAAAAAGGTTTTCAAAAGCTTTTCTCTCAAATGAACCCAAACTCCCCTAAAGGCCCAGAAAAAAAATTATTTGCTCATCAAATAACTCCCTTTTTGGATAAAAAAAATCCCCTTGCTCCATCAAGAGCTATGGAAACAAAAGGTAAAGTTTTAAAAATAGTTGATCCTAAAGAGCAAGAAAAGGAAGCAACTGAACAGGTTCTTTCTTATTTAAGTTATATAAAAAGCGAGTTTGATAACGAAGGAGCTAAAATGATGAATATTATAAAATTATTAAAAAATGATTGGCAAAATGGAGAACTTAATCAAGAGAAATCCAAAAATGCATTAAATGAGGTTATTTCCAGGTTTAAAAGTTTAGTGCAAGATGCATTATCAGAATGTTTTAGGATAATTGGTATTTTTGGTCGTGATAATGCAGAAGTAATGAGCCCAATTATTGATTTAACAACATTTTTATTTATTTTTGAGACAGAATTATTAAAAAATATTAAAGAATTGCCAGGCTCTTGTATTCCCGATGATTTACCTGATTTTTATGTTCATAGTCTTCTTGTGGAATTCGGAAAAAAAGAGTTTAAAGATAGCCCTGCAAATCAACAAATGGAATTGGATTTTAATAATAGTGAAGATATTGATTAGTTATTTAAAAAAATAAAAACCCGCTAATTATTTAGCGGGTTTTTTAAGTCTATTTAAGCTGTATTGATTTATTCGATTACTGCTTCAGGACTATCTAAAACTTCTGCTTCTTCATATTCTTCGTATTCAAATTCTTCATATTCTGGCTCTAGCATCATAAAGAAATCTTCTAAATCTTCGTAGTTTTCAGGTGCTCTGATTTTTGTATCATCGTCCCAATCAAGAACATCAATAGAAAATTTAACATAAACACTGTCTATATCTTCAATATCTTCCATTGAGAAAACTATTCTCATAGCTTCAAAAGTATTTTTTTCTTCATTAGCATAAAAGCTAAGTTTTAATTCTATTTTGTCTAAAAATTCTTCCAATTCAGCAACATCCTCTTTATCAAGAGGTTCGTCAATAATTTGTCCAGTGCTTAAAAATGCTCTTTTTACCCTGTCTTTTCTTAGCTCTAAGTTATAAACCAATTGTCCGTCGCTAGATTTGTGTTTAGATATATAAAATAGTTTTTGCAAAGAAAATTGACTTGCTACTTTATATGCTTCTATTTCTGATAAATTTGCCTCTTGCATTAAAACTTCTGCAAAGACTTGTTCAATGTCTTTAACAGAGCCAGCGTTTAAGTCAGAAGCGTTGATATCGCCTGATTGACTCCAGAAATTTTCACCAAGAGCTTCTGTGGCGTCAAAGTGAACCCAATTGCCACAAAGAAGATCAAAAATCATCATTTCTTCCTCAGCGCTACCTTCAGTAATAAAGTCTTCTAATAAAAGATAAAAATCATCTTCTATTACACGAATAGTGACGTTTCCTTGAATTTTTCCATCTTCTGGTTCATCAAGGTAAGGTGACTTGTCATTGAAGTAAACAGAGCCAGAAAGTTTTTCTTCTAGTTTTTGTTTAACAACATCAACAATAGCTTTTAGTTGAAGATCTATTACTGCCTCAAAATCTTCAGCTTTAATGTCAACATCAAGCTCCATTAAGAATTGACCTTTTTCTTCGTCGGCTTTTTGCTCAAAAGCAAAAAGTTCTTCCCAATATTGCCTTTGAAGCTCCATGCTTTCCATTTCTGTTTCACTAGAAGGTTCAGTTGTGTTTTTTGATCCTTGAAATTCAACGGATCTTTCTTCAATAATTTGGTTTGTTTGTTGCATAGCCTGTGGTATGCGAGAGATCGCGAGTGCATCAGCACTCATGCCCATAAATAAGGCAAGTGAGCCTAGTAGGGCTGTTAGTTTTTTTAGTGTTTTCATTGCAAAAATTCAAAATGTCAAAAACATTGAGCATTATTACACAAATAATTGTAATTTTCAAAGTTTGATGAGAAAATAAAAAAGCTTTTATTTATAGATTTATGCAAACATTACAAGAAATTTTTGATTTAGCTATTGCTATGGGGCTTAAAAACGATCCCCGTAAAAAAGACGACATAAAAGAATTCCTAAAAGAGCAGGAAAAAGCATATAAAAAACTAGATAAACAAAAGCAAAAATACTTTGATAAAGAAAGATTTAAGCACCCTTTTTCTGACTCTCGTGTTTTATTTGGTGATCCAAAAGCAAAAATTAAAAAAATTGCAGTGGGAATTGACATAGAAACACCAGAATTATTGTTAGTAAATGAGCTTAATAAAAGTGGACAAAAAATAGACGCAGTTATGGCACATCACCCAGAAGGCAGAGCATTGCTCGGATTAACAGGTGTTATGCGTTTGCAAGAAGATATTTTTGAAGAATTAGGTGTTGCGCCAAATGTAGCAGAAAAGCTTTTAGCTCCTCGTATGGCAGAAATAGATCGATCTTTACATTCTATCAATGCTTTTCGTGAAGAAAGAACAGCAGAAATACTTGGTATTCCTTATTTTAATATTCATACTCCTGCTGATAACTGTGCTTATGCCTATATGAATAAACATGTTTGTTCAAAACAATTTAAAACTCTAGGTCATGTACTTGATGCTATTTATAAAATTCCTGAGTTTGAAGAATCTGCTCGTAGAGGTAATCCGCCGGAGATTTTTGTGGGCAATAAAAACTCAAAGCCAGGAAAAATTGCTGCAACAGGCATGACAGGTGGCACTAGTGGAAGCAAGAAAATGTTTGAACGACTTGCTCAGGCAGGAGTGGGGACAATAATTAAAATGCATATTTCTGAAGATAACAAAAAAGAAGCAGAAAAACATCATTTAAATGTAATTGTTTGTTCACATATGGCTGCTGATTCCTTGGGCATGAACCACATTCTTGATGAATATGAGAAAAAAGGAGTTGAAGTTTTGCCTTTATCCAGTTTAATAAGAATAAAAAGAAAATAGGCTTGTTTTAAGGCTTAATTTTAATAATTTATGCTTTCTGTTGATCAACTTTTAAAAAAAGCGGACACATTTATCCCTGATTTAGACAAAAAAAGGGTTAAGGAAGCTTTTGTGTTTGCAAAAGAACAGCATAAAGGGCAAAAAAGGGCTTCAGGTGAAGATTATATTTATCACCCACTTACTATAGCTAATCTTTTATTAGATTTTTTGCCAGATGAAGATGCTTTGATAGCAGCTTTGCTTCATGATGTCACTGAAGAATGCGATTTAACACCAAAAGATATTGAAAAAAAATTCGGTAAAACAGTAGCTAATTTGGTAGATGGCATGGAAAAACTTTCTCATGTGCGAGCTTATGGAAAAGATAGGCAAATTGGTAGTTTGAGAAAAATGTTTTTGGCAATGGCAAAAGACATAAGAGTTGTTTTAATTAAGTTGGTTGATAGATTGCACAATATGCAGTCATTGCATTTTTTACGCAAAGACAAACAGGAAAGAATTGCAGAGGAAACTTTAACAATTTATGCGCCAATAGCTGCAAGATTGGGTATCTATGCCCTCAAAGGCCCCTTAGAAGATTTATCATTTTTTTATCTTTATCCAGATAAATACACAGATATTGCTCAGCAAATGCGTAAACATGAGCCATATCGAACCCGTATTTTAAAAAACGCTAAAAAAGAGCTTAAAAAAGCTCTTGAAGAAGATGATGTGTTAGGAGAAATAAATGGCAGAGTAAAACACTACTATAGTATTTACAAAAAGATGCAACGCAAGAATAGCGAAAGCATAGACAGTCTTTATGATATTTTTGCCCTTAGAGTTGTTGTGCCAACAATAAAAGATTGTTATGTGGTTTTAGGTCGTATTCATCAATATTGGACTCCTTTATCAAAAAGATTTAAAGATTATATAGCAGTGCCTAAGCCAAATGGCTATAAATCTCTTCATACTACTGTAATTGGTCTTTCTGGTATTAAAACAAAGTCTGTGCCTATTGAAATTCAAATTAGAACCCCAAAAATGCAAGAGGAGGCAGAATATGGTGTGGCTGCTCATTGGCATTATAAAGACGGAAGTAGAACACCGCTTAAACCAGGCGTATGGGTAAAGCACTTGGCTGATATTGAAAATAAAATCAAAAGTAATAAAGAGTTTTTTCAAAATATCCAAATAGATACTTTTTCTGACAGGATTTTTGTATTAACTCCAAATGGTGATGTGAAAGATTTACCACAAGGCGCTACGCCAGTTGATTTTGCTTTTGCTGTGCATAGTGATGTTGGTATGCGCATAAAAATTGCCAAAGTAAATGGCAAGATTGTGCCATTGGATTATCAGCTTGAAAACGGTAATGTTGTAGAAATTGTCACTTCTCGTGATTCAAACCCACATCAAAATTGGATTTCTTTTGTGAAAACCACTAGTGCTCGCAATAAAATTAGAAATTATTTAAAGTCTCAAAATAGAGAAAAAATAGTCAGAGAAGGCAGAGAGCTTTTAAACAAACAATTAGTAAGATTTGGTTTAGAGGAGCTTGATCCACACTTACAAGCTTTAAAAAATATAAACAACAAAAAAAGAACTCTTAAAGAAAGAGAGGAAATTTTAGAAAGAATTGGCAATGGCTCTTTAAGTGCTTCAAAAATAGTTAAAAATTTATTAGGAAAAAAAGACTTGTCAAAAAAACCAGCAAATAAAACATATAAAACAAAAATAATTTCTGAAACAGGAGAAGTAGGAGAAATTTTAGTCAGTGGAGAGAAAAAAATACCTGTAAAAATGCCAAAATGTTGCGCTCCAAAAGAAGGGGACAGAATTATTGGTTTTATTACTAGAGGTGGACACGTGACGGTGCATAAGACTGATTGTAAAACAATAAAAAACCTTGATCATGCCAGAATGGTTGATGCTCGTTGGGCATCAGACAAAAGCGCTTTAGTGACCTTTATTGTTAACACAAACACAGACAGAGTTGGGCTTCTGCGTGATATTGTAGATATTTTTGTAAAATCAGGAGTTAGCTTAAAAAGCTTTGGTTTTTTGGAGCGTATTTCACCAATTTCTGCTCAGATATATTTAAAAGCAGTTGTGAATAACTTTGAAATGATCACTATTCTCATGGATAGGATTGAAAGTGTAGATGGCGTTGTAAGTGTTAAAAGAGAAGATTAATTTTTAAATAAATCTTCGAAAAATCTATCAACAGCAAGTTCGCCAGCTATTTCTTGCCAACCATTTCCTCCTTTACTGAAATATTTTTCAGCTTCTTTTTTCTGGTCAGCAGGAATAGTCATCAAAACTTGTTTGATTTTCATTTCCACGTCTTTTTCATTTATTTTCGGCTTGTTTTGTTCAATTAGTTTTTGAAAAGCCAAGCGAATACAAACATTTTCTTTTGCTTTTGTGCTTAATTCTTTTCTCATTTCTTCTTCTGTTTTTTTCAAACTTGCTAAATATTGCTCCCAAGTGACGCGTGCTTTTTGCGCATTTTGACGAAGATTATTCATAATTCCGTCCAACTCTTTATCGATAAGTACTTTCGGTACTTCAATTTTGACTTTTTTACCTAATGTTTCCAAAAATTCATTTTCTCTTCGTTTTTTGTCATCTTGAGTATATTTTTCTTTTAATGATTCTTCGATTTCTTTTTCCATGTCCGCGACTTTCTTTTTTTGTCCTGTTAATTTTTCAATTAGTTTTTCGTCAAAATCAGGAACTATTTTTTCAAAAACATCGTGAACTTTGATTTTAAATTTTACTTTTTTGTTTTGAAAACTTTTTTTGTGGTAGTCTTTTGGGAAAGTAATATCAAATTCTTTTTCATCATCGGCTTTTAGTCCAATTATTTCTTCCTCAAAACCAGGAATAAAAGCATTTGTACCGATTTCAACAGGGTGATGTTTGCTTTTTGTGCCCTCCAGAGAAACGCCTTTTTCATCAAATCCTTCAAAATCAATTTCTACTAAATCGCCTTTTTTTGCCTTTCTTTCTTGTTTTTTTAATTCCGCCATGCGGTTTTGAAGCATTTTTTTGCTTTCTTCAATTTCTTTTTTTTCAACCTTAATTGTTTTTGCTTTTGGCACTGGTATTTCTTTTAGTGCTGGCACTTCTACTTCAGGTAAAACAGCTACAGTAGCTACATAAACAAGTGGATCATGCTTTTTTATTTCAATACGAGGCATTTCCAAAGCTTGAATTTTTTCTTTTTGAATTGCCTTTAAAAAAGTGTCGTTAATTGCTCTTTCCATTGCTTCGGCTTTAATCATGTTTTCGCCGTAGTGTTTAATTAAAACATTTTCTGGCACATGACCTGCGCGAAATCCATCTATTTTTTTCTGAGCAAGTCCTTTCATTACTTCTTTTTTGCTTTGCTCAAGCGTTTTTTCTGATACTTCAATAGTTAATTCAAATTCTGAATTAGGGAGTTTTTTTACTGTGACTTTCATTGATTTTAAAAATATGCCAGAAAATTTTGCCAGAAAATTGCCTCAAAAGCAAAGGAAAACTTGAAAAAAATTGCTTTTAATGATAAAATAATATGAAAAAATAAAATGAAAATTAATAAAAATAATCAATTTGGCAGAAATTATAGTTTTTTTGGCAAAAATATTTATTTAAATAAGGCAAATGAAGGGCAGGAAGCAGTAGAAACATCACAAGGAGATAAAGTTGTTTCAATGCTTACTGAAGCAGAAATGAACAATATGAATAAGGCTGCTTTAGAGAGGATTAGGGCAGGTGCTTATGATAAAATGAGTGGAGCTATGTCTGTTGCTGCTACGCCAGTTGGCATAAAAACTCTTGGGTTGGGCACTGGTATTGCTACAGGCTTGGCAGTAAAAGGGGGAATGAGATTAGCTGGAAAATCAGCAAACTTAGAAACTAGATCAACTTCAGAAATAGACAGTTTAAATCAAAAAAGACTTGGATTTATAGATAGAACCATTGGTGACTTTGAAAACAGAATAGGCTTTGTGGGTGAAAAATCAGTAAAATTATTAAGAGATTTAAAGCTTCGTTTAGATAATATAGAATCAGCAATAAACGAAGCAAATAGCACCTTAGAGCAACTAAAAAAACATGAAGCAATGATGAAAGACCTTAGAGAAGTGAAATTTTTTGATTTTCAATTTAATGCTTTTGTTAAAGAAAAATTAGGGACAATAGCTGGTAAGGTGGATGATTTTGGTGATAAATATTTACGCATTGAAAAAAGAAAAGGTCACTGGGGAATAGGAAGACTAGAAAAAACAATAGCCAGCCTAGAACAAGCACGAGAAAAAACAAAACAAAAAATAGCTAATATAGAGGGAGAGGGTTCAAGAATATCTGAACTACAGAAAAAACCTAATCAAACAGCTGAATTTATTTCAGAAAATCTTGGTATGAGTAAGGCAAAGGTGCAGGATTTAATAAATAATTATCTCAATCCTAAAAAGGCAAAAGAAAAAGGCGAAAACCCAAATGAAATTCTTACTTTAATAAATGGGTTGCCACCAGATAATCCATACAAAAAAGACATGCAAAGTTTAGTGAAACATCTAAAAAGCATGGGAGGAAAAATGGCAGAAATAAGCGATATGCAAAAAATATTTAGAGATCGCGCAGAAGGTAAAGAAAAAGCAAAAATAAACATGGCAAGAGCAAATGAAATGTTTGCTAAGCTTTTAAATGGCAAAATTAAAGAAGGGTCAATTATAAGAATAACAAAAAAGAACAATAACCTTTTGGGATTTACTATTCCTGGTAAGAAATTAACAGTCACCAAAGTATTAGGTAAAAAAATGGAGCTTGTGGCTAATGGTAAAAAAATTATTTTTGATTTAAATACAGGGATAATTTATAGTGGTTCGAATAGGGCTCCAATGAGAGGAATAACTAGCTATACAGTTATGACAGATGGAGAGGAGGTGAAAGACAAAAAAGAGGAAAAAGGTGAACAAGCAGAAAAAACAGAAACTGCAAAATCAGAAACAGAAAAAGAAGAAACTGCAAAAAATACTGAAGCTGAAACAACTGAGGCATCGGAAGACTCAGAACTATTAGAAGACGCAAAAGAAATTATTAATACTTTTAATAGTAGCGATAAATTTAGAGACAAAAGACTTTCTAATCAAATAAAAGAGTTTAATAAAGATAATTACGGAGAAAGCTTTGAAAATGATTTAGTTTTTGGAGAAATAATTTCTATTACAGAAAAAGATAATTCTGATGAAGTTTTGATATTTTTTAAGGCTAATGATGATGAAGTTGTGTGCGACCTTGCAAACTCAAGTCAAGCTGAAGAATTAAAAGAGGGTGATCCTTGGACAAAAGAAGCAGGAATAGATTTTTCTAAAAATAAAATAGATAAAAAAGCTTCATAAAAATAAATAAAAAAATGTACACACAAGCAGACATAGAAAAGGCAAAATGGTTAGTAGAGAATTCTCGTATCCTCAATGATGAAGGTAAAAATCTTTTATTAAGTTTTTTTGAGCAAGGTGAGCCATATCCAGAAGAATTTTTAATGGCAATACAAGCACTCATAGAATCTGAAGATATTTATGTTTCTGAGCAAATTGAAGAAAAAGAGGAAAAATTAATTCATTTGCAGGATAGTCTTAGGCAGGCAGAGCAAAAATTACAAACAAAGACAGAAGAAATTAGTGAAAAATATCCAAAATTTCTTGCAGAAGAGGAGCAAAAAACAACAGAAAAAATTAAAGAGGCTAATGAGGATTTTGATCAAAAGGCGGAATCTATACAAGGTGATGTAGAAAAAGAGCAAGCTGATGCGATTAGGGAAAGCCTGAAACAGGAAAAGAAAGATAGTTAATTTCGTTATTTTGAGTTCCTTTACTCTGTTATCTTGAGCCCCTTTCTTCTGTCATTCTCCCTCTCTCTTACTTTTTCTGTCATCCTGAGCGAGCCTTTAGGCGAAGCGAAGGATCTCCTGTGTCATTACTGTTGAATTACCTAAGGCAGGACTTGAGCAAATGGACAAGGAGATTCTTCGCTCCATTTCATTACGCTCAGAATGACAAAAATAGTATGTCATCCTGAACTCGATTCAGGATCTCCTGTAGTCATTACTATTGAATTACCTAAGGCAGGACTTGAGCAAATGGACAAGGAGATTCTTCGCTCCATTTCATTTCGCTCAGAATGACAGCAAGGGTGTGTTTTGCGCTCAGAATGACACCTGCCGAGATTGTGGATCAAGTCCGTAATGACATCCTCAAAAAGTCCGTAATGACATCCTCAAAAAGTCCGCAATGACACCCTCAAAAAGCCCACAATGACACCCTCAAAAAAACAATAGCAACAAAAAGGTGATATTTTACATTACATAAATTCTTATACTAGTTTCATTTGTGCCATTTTTTGCTTTGATGTCCCAAGTGCCTTTTTTTGGTAGCCAAAGCAATTTTTTACCTGTGCCAATTTTTTTATTATTAACATACCAATTACATTTTTCATTTGCTTCCAGTTTTATTTTTTGATTCTCTAATTCTTGGTCAGATATTTGATAAATAGAGCCATTTAATGGACTAAGAATTCTTAAATTATTATTGATACTTGTTTCATTTTCATTTTCTTGAAATTCAGGAAAATTTTTCTTTTCATAATTTTCCATAACTAAGTTCATAATTTTGTGAAACAAAGGGCCAGCGCCAGTAATACCAGAAACATTGCGCATATTAGAACCATCAGAATTACCAACCCAAACTAAAACCACTACTTCAGAAGTATATCCAATACAGTAATTATCTCGAAAATTACGAGTTGTGCCGGTTTTTACAGCAACAGAATAATCAAAATCTAGAACAGAATTTTCACCAAAAGCATCAATTCTTGCCTGATTGTCACTTAATATATCTGTGATTTCCAAGACCTTATTTTTGGGCAAAATTTGCTCACCCTGAAAAATATTTTCATTCTCGATTACTTGAAATTCAAAGTTTTTTCCTTCGCGCGCCAAAAGTCCATAAGCATAGGCTAAGTCAATTGGTCTAATATCTGGAGTGCCTAAAGCAACAGATAAGCCATAGTCCTCATTTTTATTAACAGTAAACATTCCTAATTTTTGTAGAAAAACTAGAAACTTATTTGTACCAACTTCATTTAATGTTTTTGTTGCAGGTATGTTTAAGCTTTGAGCTAATGCCTCACGGACACTCACTTCACCGCGATAATCAAGATCATAATTTTTTGGTTCCCATGGCAAAGCAACGCTGGTCTCAAAAGCCACAGGTTCATCAAGAATAGTGGTTTTTTCATTCCAGCCAAGCTCCATAAAAGCTAATAAATATAAAAATGGTTTTAATGTTGAGCCAACCTGTCTTTTTGCCAATAAAACATTAACATTGCCATCTATATTATCATCAAAATAATCTTTACTTCCTGCCATTACGAGAATTTTTCCAGTTTTTGCTTCAAAAACCAAAACAGCAGAATTGCTAATGTTATGTTGTTTGCCAATAAGCTCTAGGTGGCTATTTATTATGTCTTCCACTTGCTCTTGTAGGCCAGCGTTAATAGTTGTGTAAATTTTATTATTTTCTTTTTTTGCTTTCTCAAACTCTTCTTGTTTTTCGTTTAGTAAATAAAAAACAAAATGAGGTGTTTTAATTGGATTTTGTTCTTTGTTGATTTTTAATTCTTCGTTTATTGCATCATTATATTGAACTTGATTGATTAAGTTTTCTTCTAACATTCTTTTTAGAACAAACTCCTGCCTTTTTTTTGTTTCTTTGAAGTTGTCAAAAGGAGAATATTTAGTAGGGGATTTAGGGATACCAGCTAAAAAACTTGCCTCAGCAAGGTCAAGATTAGAAGCGGGTTTATCAAAAATAGCCCAACTTGCACTCTCTATTCCAATCAATACTCCACCAAAAGAAACTTTATTAGCATATAATTCCAGGATTTTTTCTTTTGAAAATTGTTTTTCTAGTCGCATAGCAAAAAGAGTTTCTTCGATTTTTGTTTTTAATCCACGATTTTTGTTTTTTAAAATATTTCTGGCCAATTGTTGGCTTATTGTAGATGCGCCGGAAACAACTCTGCCAATTAAAATATTGTCTTTTATTGCTCGTGAGACACCTAAATAATCCACTCCATTGTGTTTATAAAATCTTTTATCTTCTGTAGCAACAATTGCTTTAATAAAATAAGAAGAAATTTGTTCATATTCTATATATTGGCTTTTTTCTTGGTTTTTTTGCAAAATTTCATATAATTTTTGCTTATTTTGATCAAAAATTATTATACTTTCATTTGGCTCAATTAGTTCTTTGTTTATTGGAATTAAAAGATAAATCCAGAGAGTGATGAAGCAAAAACCTAATAATAATGCGCCGGAAGCAATAAAAATATTGCTCTTGACAAATCTTCTCATTGATTGTAAAATATAATGAACACTTAGTTCAAAAATATTTTAACCGAAAAATGGAACTTTCACCAAAGGAACAAGTCGCACAATTATTAAAAAAGAAAGGAAAAATTCTTTTAACTACTCATGTAAAACCTGATGGAGATGCGATTTCTTCAACATTGGCTTTTTATTTGATATTAAAAAAACTAGGAAAAGAAGATGTGACAATAGCAAGCACAGATCCTTTGCCTGAGGTTTTTTCCTTTTTGCCAAGTTATGAAAAATTTATTCAAAAATATGGTTTTCCAACTGACTTGGTTATTTCATTAGATTGTACAAACGCAAATGTTGATAAATTACGCTGGAATAAAAAAGGTAATATTTTAAATATTTTAGTGACCCCATCAGAAGGAGAGTTTGCAAAAAAAGACATTACTTTTGATAAAAGTAAAAATGCTTTTTCTGTAATTATTACTCTTGATGCTGCTGATGTATCGCAATTAGGTAAGGTTTATGCAAATAATACAGAAATGTTTTCAGAGTCAACAATAGTCAATATAGATCATCATGTTTCCAACACTAATTATGGCACAATTAACTTAATTGATCCTAAGTCTGCTTCAACAACAGAGGTAATATTTTCTTTGATTGAAACTTTGGAGCAAGAATTTGGTGTTCAGTTAATGGACGAAAATATTGCAACTTTGTTATTAACAGGAATAATTACAGACACAGGTAGTTTTCAAAATCCAAATACAACACCAAAAAGTTTTGAAATTGCGGCGGATTTAATTGAATATGGAGCAAGGCAACAAGAAATTATTAGAAAATTATTTAAAACTAAGAATTTAACTACTTTAAAACTTTGGGGCAAGGTGCTTTCAAAGATAAAAAATGATCCAGTTCATCGTTTTGTTTGGTCTACGGTTTCTTTGCAGGATTTGCAGGAGTCAAAAGCCACTTCTGATGAGCTTGCAGGCATATTAGACGACCTTCTTTCTTCTGCTCCAGGAGCAGAAGTTGTACTTTTAATTAAAGAAAGAGAAGATGAGATAGTAGCCGGTAGCTTGCGAACAACCTCTAATGCCATTGATGCAGTGGAAATTGCAGAGATGTTTGGTGGAGGAGGACATAGGCAAGCTGCCGGCTTTAAAATACCTAAAAAAAGTGCAGATTTTAAAGCCATAACTAATGATGTTGTTAGTAAAATTCAAGATTATCAAGCAAGAAGATTAGGGATTGAGCCAGAAGATAGGCAAAAACCGGATTTTTCAGTTAAAAATGAGAGAAAGGGCGATATTAAACAAGAAGTTGTTTTGGATTTTGATCAAAAGGCAGAGCAGAAAAAGTCAGTTGATTTAAATAATGGCTTAAGTAAGTCAAAAAAAGAAAAAAAAGAAGAAGTAAGTCCTGATGAGATTTTGGCTAATGCAAAAAAAGCAGTTGAGAATTTTTCTTTGGAAAAAGAGAGTGAAAAATCATCTAAAAAACAGGCAAAGTCAGTAAATAAGCCTAAAAATAACAAGGTGGTAATTAAAAAAAATAATAAAAAATCTGTTAATAGAAATAAGCCTCGTGCAAAAAATTTGAATAAAAAAGTTAATAAATCTGTTAATAAAAATTCTGTTAATAGGCCAAAGCAACAGAAAAAAGATAATTAATTTTATTTTTGTATTACTGTACCGGTACACTAATACAGTAATACATTTTTAATGTTGATTATTTGGCTTTATATAGGGCAATGAATTTTTTTTAATTGTTTTTATTTTTTTGTTTTAAGTTCTTTTTTGTCATTCTGAGCCCCTTTACTCTGTCATCCTGAGCGAGCCTTTAGGCGAAGCGAAGGATCTCCCGTTGTCATTACTGTTGAATTACCTAAGGCAGGACTTGAGCGCATGGACAAGGAGATTGCGGATCAAGTCCGCAATGACATGATTCTCTGGATTATCGGATCAAGTCCGATAATGACAAAAAAAGAGGCAGGTTCCTCGCAATGACACCCCAAAAAGTCCGCAATGACAAGATAGATTTTGAGCGCATGGACAAGGAGATTCTTCGCTCCATTTCATTCCGCTCAGAATGACAAAAAGGGAGTGTTTTTCGCTCAGAATGACAGAAATAGTATGTCATCCTGAGCGAGCCTTTAGGCGAAGCGAAGGATCTCCCGTTGTCATTACTGTTGAATTACCTAAGGCAGGACTTGAGCGCATGGACAAGGAGATTCTTCGCTCCATTTCATTCCGCTCAGAATGACAGTAAGGGTGTGTTTTATGTTCACAATGAGACCTCCTGCCTCCCGAGATTGCGGATCAAGTCCGCAATGACACCACCCTAAACAGCCCGCAATGACAAGATAGGAGTTGGGCACATGGACAAGGAGATTGCGGATCAAGTCCGCAATGACATGATTCTCTGGATTATCGGATCAAGTCCGATAATGACAAAAAAAGAGGCAGGTTCCTCGCAATGACACCCCAAAAAGTCCGCAATGACAATCCAAAAAGTCCACAATGACAACCCAAAAAGCCCACAATGACGATCCTTTTTTTTAGATTCGCAATGACGAGATAAGACAAAAATAGGCTGTTTTTTGTTTATGTTTTTCCCTTGCTTCGTCAAGGAGGTTTTTCTTGAAAAAAAGGCTTATTTATGAGATAATAATATGATTTTCTGAAATAAAAATAAAAACTTGAAATTTGAAAATAGTAATTTTCATTGGCAGAAACCTGAAAATAACAAGTTGAAAAAGTTTTTTTTGTGCAATTTGCCAGTTTTTTTGGGAACACCTGAAAGACCTAGTTTTGGTGCAGAAAGATTTGATAGTAATGAAATTTTTGATGGGTTTTTAGAAAGTCTTGATGACATTAGAAATAGTGATCCGGATGAATATTTGCAACTTGCTGGTAAGATTACTGTTTGGGATGAGAGCATGGTGGAAGAAAATGAGCAAATAAAAGAATATTTTAACTTGAAAGCAAGCGGAAAAGAAGAAGAGATTACAAAATTAAAACTTGAACTTGCACAAGAAAAGGCAAGTTTTCAAGATTTTGGGTTTACGCAAGCAGAATTAAACATCATTAATAAATTGTTGGATAGCAATACAGATGTAAAGTTTAATCTTAGTAATAAGACAAATCTGATATCTTCATTTTTGTTAAATATATACGAAAAAGTAAACTTAGTGCTCCCTGATTTAATAAAAAATGAAAACATAGAAAAAACTAAAAAAGAATTAATAGCAATTAAAGAAAAATTAGATAGATTATTATCAAAAGCTAGAGAAAATGTGAGTAAGCAAAAAGAGCTAGAAAGATTACAAAGAGAATATCAAGCTGCTGTTTTGGCAGCAAAAAATGTACTTGGAGCTGTTATTTTGAAGCAAATAGAGGTGGAAAAATTAAAAGAGCAAGTTTCAACTGCAAGTGGAACAGAGAAGAGTGGCTTAGAGGAAAGGCTAAAGAAAGAAAAAAGAAAACTATCTAAGCTACGAGAATGGGAGGTAAGAATGCTTGTTAATAAAGCAATTTATGAATATTATGCCTCTTTGCCAGCTGGTGAAAAAGCGAGAAAAATAGACTCAGGTAGTTTTATTGCTATTGTGTACCCTAGTGCCAAAGAAACCAATGCTGATGTGGCGGAGAGATACAAAAGAAGAATGATGCAGTGTGATATGCGTCTTTTTGATGGATTGTGTGAGGATCGTGTTTCGGAGGACAACAATTTTGCTTTGGTAAATGCTAGATTAAGCCAACAAGAAATTGACCTAAGAACCTTGCGAAGAAAATATAGAGCAAATCCAAATAAAGCATTGGCTCAAGAAATAATTAAAAAAGAGGATGAATTTTATGGGAGACTGGAAGCTTATCATTCTAATCCTATTTTTGACCTAGTGGATATCTCTACATTAGAAACTCAAATTCAGGAAAAAGAAGAAGAATTAAGTCCAAAAGAAGCTCAACTAAAAGCAAAAGGACAAGAAATGGCAAAAGCAAAAGACGCTTATAATAAAGAAAAAAATAAGACATCACCTGATGCAACTCAATTGGATAAATTAAGAAAGGAGTATTTAAAATCAGTTCTTGAATATGAACTCGACAAAAGAGAAGTTGATCAACTAAAAGAAGAAATAGATGGGCTCAAAGAAAATCTAAAATGGCAAAAGACATTTCAAGGAAGATCTCCAGAGTCAAAACCTCTTGATAAGGGTGGTAGCTATTGGAATATTTTTGAAAAAGCACTTGAGCGCAAAGAGTTAAGGAAGAGATTTGATGATATTGAAAGAAAATTATGGCTGGATTCAGGTATTCCAGAGCCTGCTGATCCAAAAGTGAAGGAGTTTTTGTTGTTTGCTTGTTTTTATGGCTATGTTGAGCTTGGCAATATGATTACAAGTTTAAACACTAATTCAAACTTGTTATATAGTCAAGTTGCAAAAGGCCTTAGCAGTAGTGAGCCTACTAGCTCTGGCTTAGCGGGATTAAGTGAAGCTTTGGCAAAGTTTAAGAAAATTGAAACAAAAAAATTAACAGAAAGATTAAGAAATTTGCAACTAGAGGCTTTTGAGAAAAAAACAGGAGTGGATTTGCGCGCAACAAGAGAAAAATTTATCCGTCTTTATTTTGGGCAGGAGGGCAATGGTCAGGCAAACATTATTGATCCTCATTTATGGTTTGATGAAAAAGGAAAGTTTAATGAAGAGGAGGTGAACTCAAGTATGCTAGAGAAGTTTTTGGTTATGCATAATGATGTAATGCAAAGAAAAATTAACCCAGAAGCAAAAAATACAAGCCAGGCTAGTGGTGCTTTGATTGAAAATACTGAGCTTTTGAAGCTTTTGCAGGGTGAATTATTAAGCAGAATGGATAATTATCAAAAAACTCTTTCTGATTATTATAATGCAGAACAAAGCGGATTGGATCCGGATTTTATGGAAAGAGGTTTTGATACTTGGATGGATATGGTGACTTCTGGCGACCCATTGAAAATGACTACTGCAGTTGGAATTTTGTATGGAATTTACAAAGTTGCTTTTGGTGGTGGTAAATTAGGAGAATATGGTAAGTATATTTTTGGTGGAGTTTTGTTGCGTGAGTTTATTAAAGAATATAATGGCTATGATATTTTTGAGGAAATTGGCTTGTTTAGTGAGGAAAAAGGACAAGAAGGAGCAATTTTTCAGATTTATCTAGATAAACTTGATTGGAAAAAAGAAGAACTAAATCCAACAGCATGGCAACAGAAAGCATTGGAATCAAAACAAAGTCCAAGATTGATGAAGGCAATGAATGATATTGAAATGCACAAGCTTTTGGATTGGCATAAAAAAACAAGAGCATCAGAAATTCAAGTGGATAATGCGGGTGAGGTTATAATGAATGGCATGCCTGATGAATTGAAGATTTTTATTGAAGATTTGCCAGGCTCAACAACAGAAAGTAAGCAGGCTGATCTTGCTATGATTTCTCTTGGTCTTTTGGAGTTGTATTTTAAAGATCTTTCTATGGAGAGGTCAAAATACAAAAAACCTAGTGTTGAAGAGGGTATAAAAGTAGCAGAAAAAATGATGAGCAATAGTAATTTGTTTAACAGAAAGGCAAAAGAAAAGGTTACTTTTGGTAATTTGTTGGCATTAGCAATTGACAAACAAGACTTTAATCGTAGTCTTGAGAAAAACAGAGATATTACCGATTTTGTCACACAAAAATTTGGCGAAGCTTGGGCTACAGCAGTGCCTTATCTTAAAGATGTTGCTAGAAGTGGAAAAGAAAAATTGCCTGTGGTTATTGCTCTTTTGAAAAAATTTTTCAAAGAAGATGCAATACCATTTGTGAAAGATATGGCAAACAAGGGCTGGAACATAGTTGATACAGGAATAGAAAAAGGAAAAGAATACATAGAAATAGCACAAGGAAGCAAGACCTATAGATTGCTTATGGGTACGCCTGGAACAGACGGGCTTATTCTTAAAACAGCTAAGTTGCCTTTTGAGACTGCTGGTTGGGCTTTGGAATTTAGTGCAGAAAAATTGCCAGAAGCATTGACTTTGCTTAGGCATTTTTCATTCAATGTGGTTGGGGGCTATGTCAATATGTTGAGTAGCATGAAGAATCCTGAAAAAGAGGTGACAATTAGTAGCGCAGATGCCCTAAAACAAGCGGTAAAAGATGCAGGAATTCATAAACAAGTGCAAGAGGCTTATGGATTTGTTCGTCCAGGTGATTTGGATTTGGCATTGGAATATCTTTTTGATCCTACTACTGCAAATAGCTCTACTGCGAAGAGTTTTAATACTTTGATTACAGAGATTCGAAAAGCAGTTGGAGAAGATACTGATCTTGCAAAAGATTCTATTACACAAGGTGAAATATGTAGATTGTTTTTGGTTAATCTTCTTGGTGTGGACAAGTTGCTTGACTATGGGGCTGATAAACTTACTGCTGGGGAAAGAAAAGGTGTTGATCTTTTTCAAAGGCTAAATTCTTTTGCTGGTGATACTGGTTCCCTTATTCCATTTGTTGGTGATAATGTTGATAAATTTTTTAAAGATGGAAATACATTGCTCGAAGGTGCTAAATTGAATGATTTTAATATTAAAAAAGGATCAAGATTGCCAGAAGTAATAATCAGTTTTGATCAAATTCAAAAGTCTTTAGAAAAAAATGGAAACAAAAAAATTCCATGGACAGTGGAAATGGTTGATAAATTGGGAGATGAGGTTTTCAAAAAAGCCCATGCAAATTTAGTTCAGGGTAAATCATTTAAATCTGTTGATCCGAAGAAAGGACAAATATTGATGCAGGATAATTCAGAAAAATTTAAAGTAATATTTAAAAATCTTATATTGCAAAATCCATCTCAAGGTGTGGGCGGTCAATACACAAAAAGTGGCATGAAAAATTGGTTAGAATTCGTGCTTGCCAATATTCTCTCGAGGTAACCTAGTAAATAAAAACAAAAAATAGCAATAAAAACAAAAATTAAAAACAAAAAATGACATCAATAAACAGAAGTGATGGCAAAAATACAGCAGATCCTTTACAAGAAGCTCAAGAGGGAGCTGGGTTGGATGCAAAAAATCTGACACCAGAACAAATAGAACAAGCAGGGCAAATTACAAAAGCAGAGCTTGAAAAAACTTTTACTTTAGCTGAGGGAGTTGTGACTCCTATGGCTGATAATAGGGAAAAAATGGCTGATGTATTGGGTGATGATAAAAATAAAAATCCAGTTTTGGAACCAGAAGAAACTAGTTTGGCGCAAAAAATTAGCAAGGTTATTAAATATGGAGGTGCAACTGGACTGGCAACAGTGACAACAGCAACTGCTTTGTCTTCTTCGGCCTTGGCTCAAGAGCAAGCTGATGAGTTTGAATTACCTCCAGAAATGGAACAATATCTTCAGGAAACATTAGGTGAAACAGGGGTGCAAGATGTAATCAATGAAGCAAGCAAAGAGGGTATGTCAGCTTTTGCTGCTTTTTTCAAAGGTCTTGGTTCTGTTGTTTTTAGTAAGTCTGTGCTTATGGCAACACCGCTTGTATATAATTCTTATGAAGGATATCGTCAAGCAAAGATTAAAGAGCCTTGGAAGATAGCAGCTGATAACGCTATAACAACTGCTGTGGGAGGTTTGGCTCTTGGTGCTGTTGTGGCAGCGCTTCCTGCTTATGCTCTAGGACCATGGGCATTTGCTGGTGTTTTTGCAACAACAAATGCATTAAGAGGTGCACACAGAAGAGGTTCTACAAATAATAGTTTTTTTAATAAAAAAGAATTAGATACTTTGTTTGAAACTGAAAGATTTGGAAGTATTCCGCAAGTAAAAGGTGACAAAAAGCAAATTAAAGAAAAATTAAAAGAAGCAAATAAGCTTACAAAATTAACAGATAAGTTAGCGAGTTTTGAGGGAAATGATGCAGTTCGCATACTTGCTTCTAAAAAATTTAGTGATCAAGAAAAAGCAGAAATTAAAAAACTGTTTCCAAATGAGCTCGGTCTTGCAAATGCTGACAAAGCTGAAACAATAGAAAAATTAACATCAAAAAAAGAGAGATTATCACAAGGGGACGAAGAAGAAACAAATCTGCAACAACAAGAAGCAGTAAATAGAACCAGAAATAATTTAGAAAAATATCCACCAATAGAAATCCAAAGAAGATTAGATGTGATTATTGACTGGATAGTTAGAGCTTCTCTTAGTAACGAAGACGAGGAAGACAGAAAAATGGCAGTAAATCACTTGACTAGAAATTTGCCAGGTGTTGGTAATGGAAATTTACCAAATATGCTTAAAAAAATAGGAGTACAAGGTCGTAATGCTTCGTATTTTGGTGATTTAAGAACAGGAACCAGGGATGATCTTAGAAAGGGTGTTTTAAATTCTCTTGTAAGAAATATTACCTCTGTAAAAAGCGACAAAGAGGTTTTTAGTGGCACAGGCGCTATTGATAATATAATTGAAAATTCTAGAGATAGTATTTTCGCTAATTTTGGTCGAGGAGCTTATGAGGTGGCAGATTTTGTAAATATTACTAAGCTTTGGAGAAGAAATTATACAAAATCAGAGGCGTTTGTGATGCTTATGGAAGCTGCTGATGACTTGGAAGCAGAAGGAGTAGGTAGACAAGACTATAGCAAGTTTGAAGCAAGGCAACCGAATGGGAAGCCTTTTTGGATGAATGATAAAAAAATCAGCAAAGAACTTATAAGTGGTGATGCTTTTATGAGCAATTTAATGGAAGATATTTTTGAAACTCCTGAAAAATTATCTAAATTGAGCGAAGCAATTGATTACAAGGAGCATTTTTATGCGCTTGCGCTACTGAAAGAAAGCTTGGATTTACCAGAAATAAAAGAATTATTGTATCAAATTGCTATAAGCAATTTAGGCAACAATGAACTTAATTTTAAGAAACTTTTTTATGCTGGCAAAACGAGCGATGGCAAGCCGGTTAAACCAGAAGAAATGGATATTCCGTCCAAAGTTGAGTTTAAAAAATTAGACTCAGAAAGTATTTTAACAATAATGCAAGACGCATTAGGTCTTGAAGAAGATACGATTTTAACCAATCTTGAGGGAATGGTTAATGAATTGCCAATTGCGAAAAGAAAAAAAATTGAGCATTATGGCAAAAAAGCTGTATTTGAGAAATTTAAAGAGCAAGTTAATGCTGATAATCTTGATGATATTTTGGAAAAAATTTATGGAGAAGAAGCAGAGGGCAAGAGAGTTGAATTATTGGAAAAAATTGGAGAAAAAACTAGAAGAGCTGCTATTGACAAACATTATCCTTTTAGCAAAAAACAAGGTAATCCTTATGCAGCTAATATTAATAATAAAATTGCAGAGAAAATAAAGAAAGTAGACAAAAGCTTGAAAAAAGGTATTAGCCCAATTAATATTGGCGCTAAATATATTGCATCTGGAACGGGAAAAGTTTTAGGTCCAATAATAGAGACTTTGGGTGAATGGTTTCAGTTTGGAAGAGGGAAGGATAATGATCCTGGTGGAGATTTGCCAAAGAAAACACTTGGATTTTTTGAAGAAGTGGCTAATTTTGTAGAAGTAGAGGATGTATCAAATCAAAGAAGAGCTAATGCAACAAGATCAGAACCACAGCAACAGCCACAGTCTGCCCCAGAGCCAGAACCACAGCAACAGCCACAGTCTGCCTCAGAGCCAGAACCACAGCAACAGCCACAGTCTGCCCCAGAGCCAGAACCACAGCCACAGTCACAGCCACAGTCTGCCCCAGAGTCAGAACCAAGCCCACAAGAACTAGCACCAAGCTTAGACTTAGATACAGATATAGGAGCGTCGAGAGAACTCGATGAAGAGGGAGCATTAAGTCAAGATAATTTAGATAACTTGCTGAATAGTGTAGATCAAGAAGCAAATGAAAGTTTAGATGAACAAGAACAAATAAAGCAAAGAATATTAAGCGGTGATTTTAATAAAGATGACATAGAAAACATAGAAGAGCTTACTGTAGATATTGCTCACAAGATTAAATTCTCAGGTTTTAGAAATATTGATTTTGATAAACTTCGTAGGTTAGAACTTGATGAAGCAAAAATATTAGGAGGTTTTATAAAAAATCGACTTCAGTTTAAAAGTCTTACACATATTAGCCCACTTGTAATGAAGGAGTTATGCAAGGCTGTTGTAAGTGAACTTTGTTTTGTAAATTGTTTTAATCAATTGAGTCCTGAGATAGCTATTGCGCTAGCAAGTTTTAATGGTTACACTTTGAAAATTGAGGGCTTGGCTAAATTAGAGTCTGAAGAAGCAAAAGAACTAGCAAAGTATAATGGATATGTTTTAATTTTGAATGACCTTCAAGTCATAACTCCTAACGCAATAAAAGAGTTGGCACAATCTACAGTTGGATCAATAATGTTTTCAGGCTTATCAGTAAGTGATGATGCAGCTATTTTAGCTTTGGCTAAATTTGAAGGTGAAATAATAGGCCTAGATAATGCAACAGAGACTGCTGTGATCAACAAAAAAGCAGAAGTAGCAGAACAAGAATCAGAAGAAGATGCTGACGATCTAGGCTTAGACCTAGAAACAGAAGCAGAAGTAGCAGAACAAGAATCAGAACAAGACACTGACGATCTAGGTTTAGACCTAGAAACAGAAGCAGAAGTAGCAGAACAAGAATCAGAAGAAGATGCTGACGATCTAGGCTTAGGTTCTGAATTAGGTTCAGAACCAGCTCAAGAAGAGGCAGATTCACAGCAACAGCAGTCATCATTACAAACAAGCCCTTCTGATGAGGTGGTAGATGCAGAATGGTCAGAGGTTGATGATTCTGCTTCTGAAGAGGTGATTGATGCACCGCAAATTGATGATGCACCAGAAAGCGCAAACGAAAAAAAAGCAGAGCTAGATATACAGGCAATGGCAGAAGAAGATGCTGACGATCTAGGCTTAGGTTCTGAATTAGGTTCAGAACCAGCTCAAGAAGAGGCAGATTCACAGCAACAGCAGTCATCATTACAAACAAGCCCTTCTGATGAGGTGGTAGATGCAGAATGGTCAGAGGTTGATGATTCTGCTTCTGAAGAGGTGATTGATGCATCGCAAATTGATGATGCACCAGAAAGCGCAAACGAAGAGGATTTAGAACTAGGCCTAGAAGAAGATGCTGAGATCACGGAAGAAGAAGTAGGTGATGTTTTAACAGGATTATCAGATACAGAAAATGAAGCAATAGATGATTTACTTGATGATATAGGAGATGAAATGCCTGCGGAAGCAGAAGAAGCTTCTAGTGAAGATGAACAAGAACAATTACAATTATATCAAAAAATATTAGAGGGTAATTTTTCATATAGTGATATTCAAGCTTTAAAAAGCCTAACTCCAGAAGTTGCAGAAAAATTAGCTAATGGCAATTCGACTTCTTTGTATTTAAACGGACTTACTTCAATAACTCCAGAAGTTGCAGAAAAATTAGCTAAAGGCAACTTGAATTATTTGTATTTAAACAGACTTACTTCCATAACTCCAGAAGTTGCAGAAAAATTAGCTAATGGCAATTCGACTTCTTTGTATTTAAACGGACTTACTTCAATAACTCCAGAAGTTGCAGAAAAATTAGCTAATAACAACTTGACTTCTTTGCATTTAAGCGGACTGACTTCCATAGCTCCAGAAGTTGCAGAAAAATTAGCTAATAACAACTTGACTTCTTTGCATTTAAACAGACTTACTTCAATAACTCCAGAAGTTGCAGAAAAATTAGCTAATAACAACTTGACTTTTTTGTCTTTAGACGGACTTACTTCCATAACTCCAGATGTCGCAGAAAAATTAGCTAATGGCAACTTTAATTATTTGTATTTAAACGGACTTACTTCCATAACTCCAGATGTCGCAGAAAAATTAGCTAATGGCAACTTGGGTCGTTTGTATTTAGACGGACTTACTTCCATAACTCCAGAAGTCGCAGAAAAATTAGCTAATAACAACTTGACTTCTTTGTTTTTAGACGGACTTACTTCCATAACTCCAGAAGTCGCAGAAAAATTAGCTAATAACAATTCGGCTTCTTTGCATTTAGACGGACTTACTTCCATAACTCCAGAAGTCGCAGAAAAATTAGCTAATAACAACTTGACTTTTTTGTCTTTAGACAGACTTACTTCCATAACTCCAGATGTCGCAGAAAAATTAGCTAATGGCAACTTTAATTATTTGTATTTAAAAGGACTTACTTCCATAACTCCAGAAGTCGCAGAAAAATTAGCTAAAGGCAACTTGGGTCATTTGCATTTATACGGACTTACTTCCATAAGTTCAGAAGTCGCAGAAAAATTATCTAAAGGCAACTTGAACCGTTTATCATTAAATAATACTCTCAGGGACCAACAAGAGGTAAAGGAAAAATTAGGAAGTAAACTGTCAGAATACTAAACAACTTTATAAATAAAAAATTTAATTAAAATAAAATGCATCAAATACCATTTCAATTTACTGGCTCAAAATATCAAAAAATTTTTAATGAGGGAGGTGCTTTATCAAAAATGCCAGTCACTAGTGTTGCAAAAGATTTCTTAACTTCAGCCCATGGTAATATAATATTAGACGCAGGAACTAGAGGTTTGGCAATTGCTATGTTGCCTGCTGGTCTTGCTGTTGATGCAACTTTGGGCTTGGCGAATGGCTTATGGCAATTAGGAAAAACACCTTTTAATGGTATTATTAGCGGTACTCGTAAAGGCTTAGGGGCGGTTTTAGGTGTTAGTAAAGATACAGCGGAAACGGGTTTGGCTATTGGCGTTGGTGGTATTCAAGATGTTGCTATTGGCGCTCCTTTGATGGCAACAAAAAATGCCTTTAATGCTACCATGAGCGCAAAAGATTTGGCTTTGGATGGGGTAAAATCAACAGCATTAAGCGCTATCGAAGCTCCAGGAGTTGCTTTTGGTGCTGTGGCTGATGTTGTTAATGGTACTCGCAATGCACTTGGTTTAAATAAGATGTGGAATTTTACCCTTGGTCGTTTACCAGGATTAAAAGTAGCAGAGCAAGCCAAAACAGATCGCACTATGAACTGGGTCAAAGAGCGCTGGGGTAGATTTGGTGAGCTCACAAAAGATACCAGCACAGATATACTCAAAATTGGCACTTCTGTTGCTGATTCTTATGTAAATTGGGGATCAAGAGTGGCAAATAGTGGAATTGCTGGCAAGATTATTAATGCTGGTGGAGGCGCTAGCGGAAACAATGCACCAGTAAGTAATTTTCTTTTTCCTGGTAGTGCTCCAACGGAAGCAACTTAATCCATTTCAAACAAAGATCTAATTTTTTTACCCACTTGCTCAATCGGATGTTCGCTTTCTTTTTTGCGATATTCAAAAAGTTTTTGCATTTTGTTTTCGCGTGCTTCATGCATCCATTCTTTAGCAAAAGTGCCATTTTCAACTTCTTTTAAGACTTCTTTCATGCGTTCTTTTACTTCTGGTCCAATAACACGAGATCCTCTAGTGTGACCGCCATATTCTGCTGTATTTGAGACCACTTCATTCATTTTTGAAAAACCTCCTTCGTAAACAAGATCAACAATAAGCTTCATTTCATGTAAGCACTCAAAATAGGCAAACTCTGGTGGATAACCAGCTTCAACTAATGTTTCAAAGCCATATTTAATAAGTTGCGCCAAGCCACCGCAAAGCACAGCCTGTTCACCAAAAAGATCCTCATAAGTTTCTTCTTCAAAAGTGCATTGCATGACGCCAGCTTTTGTGAAGTACATTTTTTTTGCCATTTCAAGGGCTTTGTTAAGCGCTTGGCCTGAAGCATCTTGACCCACAGCTACTAGCGCAGGAACGCCAAAACCTTCTGAATATCTTTTGTATTCTTCTGTTCCTGGGCATTTTGGTGCAACCATAATCACATCAACTCCTTCTGGTGGAGTAATTCTTTTGTATACAATATTAAATCCATGCGAAAAGCTGAGAGTAGCGTCTTCTTTTAGATTTGGTGCGATTTCTTGTTCATATACATCTTGCTGATGTTCGTCTGGGATGAGAATGTGAATAATATCCGCTGTTTTTACTGCTTCACTAATTGGATTTGTTTTTAAACCGTCTTCCTGGGCTTGTTGCCAGCTTGGGCCGTTTTCACGCAAACCAACAACAACATTAAGTCCAGATTCGTGCATCATTCTTGCTTGTGCCCTTCCTTGAGCGCCATAGCCGATTACTGCAATAGTTTTTCCTTCTATTACATTTGTGCTTACATCTGCATCATGGATTATTTTTGACATTTTTTTATGGTTAAATTTTTAATTTATATCAGATTTGACAGCAATTACGCTGGATCTTATGAATTCTTTTACGCCGTAATTTCTTACTAATTCATGGAATTGGTCTATTCTTTTTGGTGTGCCGGTTATTTCTACTATTATTGTTTTTTTACTACTATCTACAATTTTTCCTTCGAATAATTTTGTTGCATCAAAAATTGGAGCCTTGGTTTTTTCTGAGCAATGAAGTTTAAATAAGGCAATTTCTCTGATTACTGATTTTTCTTGTACATCACGCACGCTAATAACCTCAACTATTTTGGAAAGTTGTTTTTTGGCTTGTTCTGCATTGAAATCATCCTCCGAAGAAAAAGCAACAGTGATGTGTGATATTCCTTTTTGGTCTGTATGACCTGCTGTTAAGCCTTCGATATTAAATCTTCTTCTGCGAAGTAGGTTGGTGACTTTTCCAAGGACACCATAGGTATTTATTGCCTTTAATATTAAAATGTGTGATTTCATATTTTTAATTTATTCTTGTTTCTTTTAAAGTTGAACCAGGAGAAACCATAGGGAAAACATTTTCTTCTGCTTCTGTACGAACTTCTAAAAGAGTTGGACCATTGTGTTTTAAGCAAGCTTTAAAGTTTTTTTCTAATTCTTCCATGGTCTCAGCTTTATAAGCCTTAACCCCAAAGCTTTCTGCTAATTTTGTAAAATCAGGACCAATTAAAGGAGTATAAGAATAGTTTTTATTATAAAATAACTCTTGCCATTGACGAACCATTCCTAAAAAGCCGTTGTTTAAGATAACAATTTTTACTTGAATATCATCTTGTATAAGAGTCATAAGTTCTTGCATGTTCATTTGAAAACCGCCATCTCCGCAAATAGCAAGTACTGTGTCTTTTGGGCGGGCAACTTTAGCACCCATTGCCGAAGGCACAGAAAAGCCCATTGTGCCAAGACCTCCTGAGGATATATGATTTTTTGGTGTTTTAAATTCATATCTGCAGGCAGTCCACATTTGATTTTGTCCTACATCTGCAGAAACAACTGCTTCTCCTTTGGTTATATCTGAGATTTTTTTAATAACATCGCCGGCAGAAAGATGAGTATATTCTCTAATTTTTGCTTTTAATTTTGTTTCTTTTTCATCGTTCCATGATTTTAATTGCTTTAACCAGCTGGAATGATCTTTTGTTGCAAAATTTTTGAGCAATTCGGGAATAACAAGCTTGGTGTCACCAACAATCGGCACATCAACAATTCTGTTTTTGCCTATTTCTGCACGATCAATATCAATATGAATAACTTTAGCATTAGGGGCAAATTCATCTGCCCGTCCAAGTACGCGATCATCAAAACGAAGACCAATACCAATAACTAAGTCGCTATTGTGCACAGCGAGATTAGCAGCAAGCTCGCCATGCATTCCCAGCATTCCAAAATTAAGATCATGGCTTTTTGGCAGAATATCCATAGCCAAAAGAGTGGAAATAACTGGAGCTTGGAGTTTTTCAGCAAATTCGATGAATTCTTTTTCTGCATTGCCAAGCACAATTCCATGACCAGCTAATACAACTGGTTTTTTGGATTTTTTGATTAAATTATGTGCTTTTTCGATTTGACCTGGATTGCCTTCGCGAATTGGCTTATAGCCTGGTAAATCAACTTTTTTTGGATATTTAAAATTTTCTACTTTTTGTTCAAAAATATTTTTAGGAATATCAATAAGTACAGGACCTGGTCTGCCATTTTTGGCTATATGAAAAGCTTCTTTGATAATTCTTGGTAAATCATTGGCATCAAGCACCTGATAACATTGTTTGGTAATTGGCGTACAAATTCCAAAGATATCAACCTCCTGAAAAGCATCAGTGCCAATAGCAAAACTAGATACTTGACCAGTGATAACCACCATAGGAATAGAGTCCAAGAAAGCATTGGCAATACCAGTGACTAAGTTTGTTGCTCCAGGGCCGGAAGTGGCTAAGCAAACACCAGTTTTATCACTACAACGAGAATAGCCATCTGCAGCCATGGCAGCAGCTTGTTCATGGCGAACAAGTATATGACGAATGTCTTTTTGTTGATTTAATTTATCATAAAAAGGCAAGACAACGCCTCCCGGATAACCGAAAATTACTTCTACGCCTTCTTTTTTTAAACATTCTAGTAATACTTCTGCGCCAATCATTTTTGATAAGTTAATCGCATAAAAGTTTGCCATAACCGCTTTTTTCTTGCAAGGCTTGAATTAAAAAATAACTTGTGTAATTATCTAAACTGATTTTTGTATCATTATGGAAAAAACAGTTGAAGTAAAAGATTTGTTGTCAGAATTATTAGGCAAAATGGGTTTTACTTATAGCAAAATAACAACCACAGAAGAAGATGGTAATATTGTGCGAGCTAATATAGAAAGCGAGGAAGCACCTCTTTTGATTGGCGCCCAAGGACGAAATCTTGAAGCACTTCAACATCTTGCAAAAAATTTACTTTGGAAGAAATTTCCAGATGAAACTATTTTTTTGGTTGTAGACATAGAGGGTTTTAAAACTAGAAAGCAGGAACAAATTATGGAAATGGCAAAAGAAAAGGCAGAAGCTGTTCGTGCAACTAAAATCACACAAATTCTTCCGCCTTTAAATCCTTTTTTGAGAAGATTAGTTCATTTAGAACTTGCCAAAGATGAATATTCTGATTTAACAACTGATTCTGTAGGAGAGGAGGGTTTTCGTAGAGTTCGTATTATTTGGAAAGGTTCTGCAAAAGCAAGTTCAGACCTAGATATGGATAGTATTGATATCTAGATTATTTTTTACTTAATTCGTCTTTAATATCAGAAAGATTGTTATTGATTGAAAAAATAACTGTTATTAGCTCAAAATAAAAACGAATAAGCACAAAAGCAATAGGAATTAAGAAAATTGCTAAAAGATTTTCCCTAAAAGCAGTTGCCAAGATGCCAAGACAAGCAAACACTTGAATAACCGCATGAAGTATAACCAAAAGATATTTGGCAACTATCATTTCCTTGAAGTAAATGAATTTTTTGAGTATTTCCATAATTTTTTTAAAAAAGTTAAAAACAACAGAAAAATATAATAATAATTTTTATTTTTTGTCAAAAGTTTTATTTATCAAACAAGAGACAAAGGCTTGAAAAGCAGAATATAAATCCGTATGATTTTCGCATGTCATTACAAATAGGAATAGTCGGCTTGCCAAATGCAGGCAAATCAACACTTTTTAATGCACTCACAGAGTCATCAAAAGCAGGAGCGGAAAATTTTCCTTTCTGCACAATTGATCCTAATGTTGGCAAAGTGCCAGTGCGAGATGAAAGATTAGATAAAATTGCAGAAACAGTAAAAACACAAAAAACAATTTATGAAACAGTTGAATTTGTGGATATTGCTGGTCTTGTTGAAGGGGCTTCAAAAGGGGAAGGTCTAGGAAATCAGTTTCTTGCGCATATTCGCGAAACTGATGCAATTTGTTTAGTACTCAGGTTTTTTGGCGATTCAAATGTGACTCATGTCATGGGTTCGCATGACCCAAAAAGAGATAAAGAAATTTTAGAAACAGAACTAGTACTAAAAGACCTGGAAACAGCAGAAAAAGCCTTGCAAAAAGCTAAAAATGACACAAAAACAGGGGATAAGGAAAAAATCGCAATAGCAGAAGCAATAGAACAGGTTTATCAAGTTCTTTCTGATGGAAAAAAGGCAAATACAGTTCAATTTGATGATGAAAAACAAGAAAAAGCAATAAATCAATTATTTTTAATTACTCGTAAGCCATTTTTATATGTTGCTAATGTTGCAGAAGATGAAGTAGCAAGTTTTGATATAGATCAAGCGCGAAAAGCATTAGACCTAAACGAAAAAGAGGGATTAATTCCAATTTCTGCAAAAATAGAATCAGAAATAGCCTTGCTCATAGGCGAAGAAAGAAAAGAATTTTTAGAAAGTATAGGCTTGCAAAAAAGTGGACTAGAAAGACTTATTCAAGAATCTTATAAAATATTGGGATTAATTTCATATTTTACAGCAGGTGAAAAAGAAGCTCGTGCTTGGGCAGTAGAAATAAACAGCACAGCTCCGCAATCTGCAGGCAAAATCCACACAGATTTTGAAAAAGGTTTTATTAAGGCAGATTGTGTAGGTTGGGAAAACTTTATTTCCGCAAATGGCTGGCAAGGTGCACGCGAAAAAGGCCTAGTACAAAGCGTTGGCAAAGACTACATAGTTCAAGATGGCGATATTTTACTTTTTAAATTTAATGTTTAAGCAATGCTTAAGCTAAAAGAGCTAAAAGAAGTTTATGCAGTAATTAAATTACCTTCAAATGCAGAAGTGCCAGATTTAAAAAATGGTGAACTTACTTCCATAACTCGTACAGAAAATGAGCTATCAATAGTTTGTCCACAGAATTTGGCTAATTTTGGAGGTGAAATTGAAAAAAACTGGAAAGGATTTTTTATTTCAGGTCAATTAGATTTTAATTTTATTGGTATTTTAGAGAGTATTGCTAGACCTCTTGCAAAAGCCAATATTTCTATTTTTGCAATTAGCACATTTGATACAGATTATATTTTTACAAAAGAAAAAAATTTCACAAAAGTAAAAAAAGTTTTAATAGAAGCTGGTTTTGAATTTATTACATGAGTTTTAAAGTAATAAACGAAGGTTTTATTTGCCAAAATTGTGGAGAAAAAAATCCACCAGCAGAAAAAACTTGTCGTAATCATTGCAAAAAATGCCTTTATTCTTTGCATGTGGATCAGGATTTCCCAGGTGATCGTCTTTCAGATTGTCATGGCTTAATGAAGCCACTTTATATAGATGGTGGTCCAGATAATTATATAATTCATCATCAATGTTTAAAGTGCGGGAAAATTATCAAAAATAAAGTAGCAAGTGATGATGATATTGATGAAATTATCAAAATTGCCAAAAAAGCAGGGCGGAGTTAAAATAAAAATAAAGATGGAAAAACTAAATAAATCACTAGGCAAAGAGTTTATATTGGAGAGCTTTTCTTTTGACGAAAAAGAACATAAAGCATTTTTTAATTATAAATTAAATGGTTATGAATTTCAGGAAAATTTAATTTTGCAATTTCCTGACGATATAGAATTAAGAAAACCAACAGAAACAGCATTAAAAAGAGCTCTTTTTACTCTTCATCTTGCCTTGGGGCTTAGTTATTATAAGCTTACTGTTCCGCCAAAAATAATTATAAAAAGTGGCTGTTTGACTTATGAACAAAAAGAATTTTGGAAAAAGGTTTACACAAAAGGCTTGGGCGAGTTTTTTTATCAAAACAAAATTGATTTTCGCGATTTAATTAATTTTGAAAATAAAACTTGTGCAGAATCTTTTATTGATCCGCGTGATCGTAAGCCAGAAAAAGGCTTGAACTTACTTTGCTTAGGCGGTGGTAAGGATTCCCTTACTGCAGGAATTTTAATGCAAAAAAATAAAATTGATTTTACTCCTTTAATTTTAGGCAATAATGAATATTCTCTTAAACAAGCGGAGAAATTAGCTAAAAAACCAATAATAATTAAGCGCCAACTTGATCCGCAACTTTTTGAATTAAATAAAACAGGTAAATTTTATAATGGTCATGTTCCTTTTTCGCTTATTTTAGCTTTTTCTGCAACTTTGGCAGGTCTTTTTGTTGGTGCAAAAGATATAATTACTGCCAATGAGAATTCTGCAAATTTTGGTAATACTGAGTTTTTAGGCATGGAAATAAATCATCAATGGTCAAAAAGTTTGGAGGCAGAAAAAGAAATCAGAGAATATATAAAAAATTGCAATTGTCCTTTGTTGAATTATTTTTCTTTGCTTCGTCCGTATTCTGAGCCAAAAATAGTGCAGATTTTTGTGGAAAATAAGCAATTTTTTCAGGATTTTACTAGTTGTAATAGAAATTTTCGCCAGAGTGATAAAGATTTTGAAGGAAATTGGTGTGGAAATTGTCCAAAATGTGCCTTTGTTTTTGCGCTTTTTTCTGCATTTTTGCCTCGCGAAAAATTAGTAGAAATTTTTGGTGCAAATTTATTTACAAAAAATGCGTTAGTGCCTGCTTTTCAGGCTCTATATGATGAAAATAAAATTAAGCCTTTTGAATGTGTAGGCACAAAAAAAGAAGTGCAAGCTTGTTTGCAGAAAGCAATAAAATTACAAGAACCAACAGAAGACGAGGTGGTTTTGCAGGATTTTATAAAAGCAGATTTGCCATTTGTGGATTTGGATCAGATATTAAATGAACGCGCAGAGCACAATATTCCAGAGGAATTTTTATCTCTTATTGAATAAATGAAAATAGAAAAATTAAAAGACAAAAAAATATTAGTTATTGGTTTAGGTGTGGAGGGAGTTTCTGTGCTTAGTTTTTTGAAAAAAATAAAAGCAAAGAAAGTTGAGGTCGCAGATATTAAAAAAACCAAAGAATTAAGCAAAGAGGCAAAAGAAGCTCTTAAAAAAACTGGCTATAAAGCAAATTTAGGCAGAAATTATTTAAAAAATATTGAAGAGTTTGATTTGGTGATTAAAAGCCCAGGGATAAAGCCGACAACAAAAGGCTTAGAAAAAGCAAGCAGAATAAGCTCAGCAATGGAGATTTTTTTTGCCAATGCCAAGGGGAAGATAATAGGAATAACGGGAAGTAAAGGTAAATCAACAACCACCACAGCAATTTATAAAATTCTTAAAACAGCAGGTAAAAATGTAAAAATAATTGGCAATATTGGCAATCCAGTATTAAACGAGTTAAACACTCGCAAAACAGCAATAAAAAAAAGTA
The DNA here is from genome assembly GCA_963664295.1 of Candidatus Altimarinota bacterium. Taxonomy (GTDB): domain Bacteria; phylum Patescibacteriota; class Gracilibacteria; order CAIRYL01. The sequence continues at coordinate 639,323 of OY760935.1, read as the reverse complement.
CTTATTATGTTGTTGAGCTTTCTAGTTATCAACTGGAGCATTTTCCGTATTCTCCGGACATAGCGGTTTTAACCTCATTTTTTCCTGAGCATTTGGATTATCATGGTGGTTTTGATAATTACCTTAATGCTAAGATGAATATTTTTAAAAACCAAAAAAAAGAGGATATTGCTATTATTCCTGATGGTTTTAAGTTGTCTTTTCGTCCAAAATCAAAAATATTGCGATTTGGCATGGTCAGGGGTGAACATTTTGAATTTGAAAAAAAAGAAGTGGCTTCAATAAAAGATATTAAATTACTTGGTCATCATAATTTACAAAATTTATTGGCCTCAGTTTATGTGGCAAAATCATTGGAAATAAGTAATGAAAATATAGAAAAAGGTTTAAACAAAATGCGTCCGCTTCCACATAGGCTTAATTTTATTGCACAAAAAAAAGGAATAGAATATTGGGATGATGCGATTTCTACAACCCCAGATTCGACAATAGCTGCTTTGGAAGTATTTAGTGATAATATGGGTGCAATTTTTCTTGGTGGGCATGATAGGGGGCTGGATTTCAAGGAATTAGCGCAGAAAATAATTAAAATTAAAGTGCCGGTTTTGGTGTTTTTTCCAAAAAATGGTAAAAAAATTTGGAAAGAAATTAAAAAAATTAAAGAAAAAGACTATAAACCAAAGATATTTTTTGCAAAAAATATGCTCTCGGCAGTGCGTTTTTCTGCTCAAGAGGCACCAAGAGGCACAGTTGTTTTGCTTTCTACTGCTAGTGCTAGTTTTTCCCTTTGGAAAGACTATAAAGAGCAAGGAGATGATTTTATAAAAGCAGTGAAAAACCTCTAAAATTAATTTTGGTCTTGACATAATCCAAAATTGGAATAAAATATTTTCCTTTTTTTAAATTTAACTAATAAAAATATGGGACTAAATCAATCAGAAATAAATCAACGCACAGCAAAAATGCAAGCACGAGAAGAAGTGTATGCAAAAGTACAAATTAAGTATGGTGAAGTTAGGCTTGTTGATGATAGTGAGCTAACAGATTTACAGCAAGATGTTGCAAAAGAGCTAAAAGGCATGATAGATAAAATCAATAATACAATTTTAGGTCGTATGGATAATCGCAAAAGAGCAAAAGAATTAGGAATTCTTAAAAATCAAGTGACTATGTTTGGTCAAATTGAGTTACCTGATGGTTTTCAATTTTCTTTGGCTCATTTTATGCGAGAAGTAGATCGTGTTATAAGTGATACAAATTTTGAGCCTAAACACAGAAATCCAAATCCAAACAAAGGAAAACCATCTAAGCAAAAGGCTTTTTTAGATAGACCAGTTGTTAATGGAATTGACCAAAGAGAATCAGCAGAAGCTAAAAGAGCACAAGTTGACAAAATGTTAGAACAAGATAGAATGCCTCTGCCTAGAGATCCATATAACTATGCTCCAAGCAGTGGTAGTTGGAATTGGTAATTTTAATTTTAATTAAATAAATATGAAGTTGAGCGATAAACCATCTGGTTTACCAAAAAAAGAGCAAACTCCATCAGGAGATACATTAAAAAATGCACAAAATGATGTTGCAGGCAATATTGACGCTGTTTTAGGAAAATTAGTTGATATGGACGAAGAAAGCGCAATAGAAGAATTGCAAAATTTTGCAATGAATGAGCTTGAGTCTTTATTTGAATTAATTGCTGGTGCACAAAAAAATAGATTGGATATTTATTCTCAAGAGATTATTTCTCCTTTGTTTAAGTTTATGGCTAGATTGCTCAATGCTACAGAGAAATTAAAATCTTGGGCGAGTGTTCGCGATGCTTTAAAAGCTTGTGATGATGCAAAATTGCTTGAACATGTGGCAAAAAAAATAAATCAACTTTATCAATTTTTAGAAGACAAAGATCCTGTTTATCGTAATTTTTTTATGTTGCTAATTCAGTTTCAGTATGAACAAGCAGGAAAGTTTTAAAATAACTTTGTTAATATAAAAAGTTTTAATTTAATTCGTCTTTACCAAAAAGCATGGTCTGTTATAAAATTGGATCATGCTTTTTACATCAGAATCAGTCACAAAGGGGCACCCAGACAAAGTTTGCGATCAGATTTCCGACGCAATTCTTGATAATTTATTGGAAAAAGATCCGGAGTCTCATGTTGCTGTGGAGTGTGCTGTTAAATCTGGCTTAGTTTTTATTTTTGGTGAGATTAGCACAGAAGCATGGTGTAATACTGAAAAAGTGGCTCGTGATGTAATTCGTAAAATTGGCTATAATTCTTCAGAATTAGGTTTTGATTATCGCACTTGTGGTGTGATTTCTTCAATTTCTGAGCAAAGTCGAGAAATTGCTAAAGGAGTAGGTAAAAAAGAACAAGGAGCAGGGGATCAGGGCATGATGTTTGGTTATGCTTCAAATGAAACTCCAGAATATATGCCTTTGCCAATTACCTTAGCAAATAAAATGGCTAGGAAATTAGCAAAAGTGCGTGAACAAGATATTTTGTCTTTTTTGCGACCTGACGGAAAAACACAGGTGACTGTGGAGTATGATAATGGCGATATAAATGGCAGTGCAAAGCCAAAAAGAGTGGATACTGTTGTTGTTTCTGCTCAACATGATCCAAAGATAAAACAAGAAGAATTAAAAAAGTCTCTCTGGAAAGAGCTTGTTTTGCCTTCGCTTGGTGATTGGGTTGATGAAAAAACCAAGTTTTTATGCAATCCTGCAGGGAGTTTTGCTCTTGGTGGTCCGGTTGCGGACTCTGGCTTAACCGGAAGAAAAATTATTGTTGATACTTATGGTGGAGTTTGTGCGCATGGTGGTGGGTGTTTTTCTGGAAAAGATGCTTCAAAAGTTGATCGGAGTGGTGCTTATGTGGCTCGTTATATTGCAAAAAATCTTGTTGCTGGTGGATTGGCGGAAAAATGCCAAGTACAAATTGCTTATGCTATTGGTGTTGCCAAGCCAGTTTCTGTTTATGTTAATTCTTTTGGTACTTCTAAATTTTCTAATTTAGAATTGCAAAAAATAGTGCAGGAATATTTTCCTTTAAAACCAGCGGAAATTATTAAAAAGCTTGATTTAAAAAAACCAATATTCAAAAAAACCGCAGTAGGAGGTCATTTTGGCAGGAAAAGTTTTTCTTGGGAACAGCTTGACCTTGCTCCTGTTTTGCAAAAAAAATATTTATGAGCGAAAAAAAAGAAAACAAGGAAAAAGAAAATGCAAATGCAACAGAAAAGCAGGTTTTACCTTTTTTGAAAAAAAGTAGTTGGCCTTTATTTGTTTTTTTATTGGCTACTTTTTTATCTTGGACTGCTTGGGGTCTTATTTTGAATGAAGTTTCGCCTTTTTCTTCTCCGCAATTTGCTATTTCGTTTTTTTATATTACTTTTTTCTTTTCTGTTTTTACTACTCTAACTCTCTTGGGTACTTTGACTCGTATGACTTTTCAGCCTTTTGTTTCCATTGGTTCTGCTGTGAATAATTCTTTAAGGCAGGGGATTATTTTGGCCGTTGTTGCCACTGTTGCTCTGGTTTTTCAGGATTTTCGTGTTTTGAATTGGTGGGATGCTGGTCTTTTGTTAATTATGGGAGTTTTGGTAGAAATTTCTTTTTCTGAATCAAAAACATGAATTTAGCTATGGAAATTATTGGCTGGGTTGGTATGAGTAATATTTTAATTGGTTTTTTTATGGTTCAGCGAAATAGGTGGGCTGGTGATGGTTATCAGTATAATGCTGTAAATTTTTTTGGTAGTGTTTTATTGATTGCATATTCTATTCACACAGGCTCTATGCCTTTTGTTGCCTTGAATGCTGTTTGGTTTTTGGTGAGTATTCGTGGGCTTTATGTTGCACACCAAAAAAGCTTAGTAAAAACTAAGAAATAGTTTTTAGAGTAAGTTTTCTTTTGATTTCATAATTTCCTCTGGATCAGTGGTAATTATTTTATCTTCTGTATATGAGGCGATTATTTGAATTGCCACATGTTTCATTCCAGCAAAGAAGATACCCTGACCAATTCCAGAATTAAGCAGGAGATATTTTTCGCCATCAGTAAGGTTAAACACCTTAGCAAGTTCATCAACTGCGCTTGGTGCTTGTTTTAGTAATAATTGCAAAGATGAATTGGTGATAATTGGTTTTCCATATTCACTTTTCAAGAAATCCTCTACATCTTGGGTAATTGTGGTCACTCCTAGCCAGTATTTTCTAGCTCTTTTAACAAGTCCATACATAAAACGAGCACTATCTTTGTATTGCATAATATTCCAGGCTTCATCAACAACCATAATGCGTTTTTTTAGTTGACTACGCACTCTTGTCCAGATGAAGTTTAAGATTACATACATGGCAATTGGGCGCAAGCTTTCTTCAAGATCTCGAATTTGAAAAACAACCAAGCCACTATCGAGATTGATATTGGTTTTTTTGTTAAATATGCCTGCATAGGTACCACTGGTGAATTTTTTTAATCTTTCTGCAAGCGAATCAGCGCCTTTCATAGTGGAAAGTACATCATATAAATCTTCCATTGTTGGGGGTTCAAGCTCCCCAGGATTTTCTGTGTCAATGCTTATACCTTTTAAGGCATAGGTATCAAGCATTGCGTGATCGAGTATGCTTTCTTCTGTTGGGTTTAATTTTCCTAACATCAAATTAAAAAGACCATGTAAGGCAATAATATTAGAACGAAGAAGATCACCAGGTTTTGTGACTTCGTCTTCCAGTGGTTCGGGTAAATCAAATGGATTTATGCGCTTGTCTGAATTAAGTGATACTTTTAAATGGGTGCCACCAACTACATCACAAAGTTTTTCATATTCGTTTTCCGGATCTATAACAATAACATCTGTATTCATCATCATAGAGCGAAGAATTTCCAGCTTAACTGCATAAGATTTACCAGCACCAGATTTTGCAAAAATTACAGAATTAGCATTTTCCAGAGAAAATCTGTCAAAAATAACCAAAGAATCATTATGACGGTTAACACCATATAAAATACCTTCATTTGAGGTTAGTTCTGAGCTTGTAAAAGGAAAAGCAGTAGAAAGTGGAGATGTGTTCATGTTTCTGTGAATTTCTAGTTCATCAAGAGCTAAAGGTACACAAGAATTGAAACCGTGCTGTTGTTGTAAGTCTGCAGCTTTTGTTAATACTAATTTGCCTCCCAAAATTGATTCTAAGTGAGTTTGTATTTTTTTGATTTTTTCTAAATCATCAGCATAAACAGTGACATAAAGTCCAAATTGGAAAAATTTTTCTTGTCCTCTTTGTAGCTTATCCCTTAGTTCTTCTGCGTCTTCTAAAGCAGCCTCAACCGCTGGATCACGCACCATACCTTTTTCCTGAAACATATGCATTGTAGATTGCATTTGAGCTACTTTATTACGAAGTACTTTCATTATTTTTGCTGAGTCAGTTGGATATATAAACATGGAAATATCCATAGTAGCGTCAAAATTAACAACTGGGGAAAGCCAGTTTGCTTCAATAAAACGAGGATAAGAATAAACGAAAAAGCTTTTTACATAAGTATCACCAAGTTTCACATGATTATACTCAACTTGCATGGAACTTGGTGAAATTAAGTCAAGAATTGTCGCCATTCCGTCGCGATAGTGTTTTTCTGCTTCTTTTAATGCTTTTATTTCCTCTGCTGTTAATTTTTCAGGCTCTTTTTTATCAAGTATTTTGTCTTCTTGGTCGTTTTTATTGTCAGTTTTTTTGTTTTTTTTCTTATTTTTTCCAAAAAGAGTGTCCATTAAGCCGGAAAGTAGAGATTTTTTCTCTTTTTTTGGTTTTGTGTTTAATTCTGGCTTTACTTTTTGTTCTGGTTTTTTGTTTTCTTCTTGCTTAACAGCCTGAATGTCATGTGTTGTTGGTGTTGGCATTTAATTTTTATGTTTCTTTAAATTATCTCATAAAGTAAACAAAAAATCAATGGAGAATGGGGTAGATTTTACCTTTCATCTTTGTTTAAAATATGAGAGAATAATTTGAGATATTTAAAAGTATTAAATGCAAGAACAAAATCCATTTGAAAGGTTTTCCGATGATGCTCGTAGGGCATTTCGAAAAGCTGATGATGAAGCGAAAAAAATGCACACAAGCGAAGTTGGCACAGAACATCTTCTCTTAGGCATTCTTGAGAATAAAAATTCCATAGCATACTCAATTTTAAACTCAGTAGGGGTTAATTATGAAAGTGTGCAAAAGGTTTTGGGTGAATTTGTAAAACCAGGTGACCCAAAAACAGAGCCAAAAGGTATTTCTCCTTCACTTAAGAGAGTAATAGAAGGTGCGCTTAAGATAGCGTTTCAATTTAGGCATAATTTTGTTGGCACAGAACATCTTTTGCTTTCTTTGGTAGAACATAAGGAAACAGCAGGAGCTGTAGTGCTTTCTAAGATGCATGTTTCTTTGCTTGATTTGCAAAAACAAATTAAAGACGTCTTGGTTAAGCTTTCTAGTAAGCGCAAAGAAGCTAGTGGCAATCCTCCTCCGCAAATTTTAGAAGATTTATTGCAAGGTTTGCAGGGAGCACTTGTTTCTTTGCAAAAAAACGAAGACTATCAGCAGGGTTTTAAGCATAAAAAAAGACCACATGAAGAAGAGGACGAGTCAGACACACCTGCTTTGGATTACTTTTCTGTTGATCTTACTGCAGAAGCAGCAGATGGCAAACTTGATCCAATTATTGGCAGGGAGCAAGAAATTGAACGAACAATTAATATTTTGAACAGAAAAACTAAAAATAATCCATTATTGGTTGGTGAACCAGGAGTTGGTAAGACTGCCATTGTGGAAGGGCTTGCACAAGCCATTGAAAGAGGTGCGGTGCCTGATTCCCTTTTAGAAAAGCGTGTTCTTATGCTTTCTATGACCAGTTTAATTGCTGGTACTAAATTTCGGGGCGAGTTTGAGGAAAGATTAAAAGAAGTAATTGAAGAAGCAATTGAAACAGATAATGAAGTTATTTTATTTATAGATGAGCTCCATACAATTGTAGGTGCAGGTAGTGCCGAAGGTTCTCTTGATGCTGCCAATATTCTCAAGCCAGCTCTTTCAAGGGGTAAAATTCGTGTAATTGGTGCTACTACTTTTGATGAACACAGAAAACACATAGAAAAAGATAAGGCTTTGGAAAGGCGTTTCCAGAATGTAATGGTTGATGAGCCAACAGACGACGACACAGAAAAAATTCTTATTGGTATTCGCAAGAATTTTGAAGATTTTCATAATCTAGAAATTACAGATGAAGCACTGAAAGAAGCAGTAAAATTGTCAAAGCGTTATATTTCTGATCGTTTTTTGCCAGACAAGGCAATTGATTTAATTGACGAGGCTGCTGCACAAAAAGGTGCTCGTTCTGAAAAAGAGCCACAAGAAGTGCAAAAACTAAGAACAAAAATTACAAATATTGCAAAGAAAAAAGAACAAGCAGTGCAAAATCAGAATTTTCAAAAAGCACTAGACCTAAAAAGAGAAGAAGAAAATTATAAAAAGCAAATTGAAGCATTAAAGAAAAAAACTATTAGCAAGGCTCAGCGCAAAAAAGTAGAAAAAGAGGACATCATGGGAGTTATTGCTCAAGTGACAGGCATTCCGCTTTCAAAATTAGCAAAAAAAGAAGCAATCGCCTTGCTTGATCTTGAAAAAAACCTTGGCACAAGAATAATAGGTCAACAAGAGGCTTTGGAAGCTATTTCCAAGTCTATTCGCAGATCAAAAGCAGGTATATCAGACGCAAAAAGACCAATTGGTGTCTTTTTGTTCCTTGGGCCTACTGGAGTTGGTAAAACAGAAACTGTAAAAGTTCTTTCTGAAGAGGTTTTTCACTCTAAAGACTCATTAGTAAAAATAGACATGAGTGAGTTTATGGAAAGACATAATGTTTCTCGCTTAACTGGTACAACAGCAGGTTATGTTGGTTATGATGAAGGCGGTGAATTAACAGAAAAAATTCGCAGAAAACCCCATTCTGTAGTGCTTTTTGACGAGATTGAAAAAGCTCATCGAGATTTTCAAAACACACTTTTGCAAATCATGGAAGATGGCACTTTGACAGACGGAAAAGGTAGAAAAATTGACTTTACCAACACAATAATAATTATGACTTCTAATTTAGGAGCAGAAGAATTAACAGAAGAGGCAACAAAAATTGGTTTTTCTAGTTCAGACACAGAAGAAAAAAAAGCAGAACAAGAGTTTTTGGACAAAAAAGAAATGGTGCTTGAGCAGGTTAAAAAATTCTTTCGTCCTGAGTTTTTAAACAGACTTGATAAAGTAATTGTTTTTAAGCCATTAATAAAAAAACACATTAAAAAAATAGTCAAAATTCATTTACAAGAATTGCAAGAGAGAATTAGTGAAAAGGAAATAAAAATAGAATATTCTGATTCAGTTGCTAATTTTTTGGCAGAAAAAAGTTTTGATCCAAAAAATGGTGCCAGAGGAGTGCGCAGGATAGTGCGTGAAATGGTGGAAGATCCATTAGCAGAAGATATTTTGCAAGGAAAAATTACTCCAAGACAATTGGTGAAACTAGTTAGAGGCAAAAAAGACAATATTGAAATTGTCCTCAAATAAGCCAAAATTGTAAAAATTATATTGACAAAAAATGGTTAATAAATTATAAATATTAACCATTTTTTTAAAATAATGACTGATAAAACAAGAAAAGGTTTGGAATTTAAAGATGAAACAGAAGGTATAAATCCTGAAAGTTCCGGCACAGAAACAGAACTTGATACAACAAAGATTGCCGAAGAAGTTGCAAGTGATATTGCAGATGAGGTTGATAATTTGCTTGGAGATGATGAGTTTTTTGAAGAAGATGATGATTTTGAGCAATCATCCGATAACACAGAACGAGCAGAAGCAATACAAATAATTGTAGCTAGCATGAAAGAAATAGAGTTGTATGTTGCAAATGGCAACCTGGAAGCCGCTCTTAATCTTATGGATAGCATTAATCAGTTGATAGCACAGCATAATCTTGAGGTACATGATTTGGGATATGGCAACCTTGTTGAGCTTAAATTTCGATTGCAAAAAGCTGTTAATACAACTGTTGAAAAACAAGCATATGCTATGAGTAATGTTGAAGGTATTATGATGCAGGCTATAAGTTGCGTGGAGCAAGATATTCAGATGTCCCTTAATGGAGAAGATATAGTAGCTATTTTGCGTAATGGGTTTAATTATAATACTGATAATGTTGATATTTTTAGTCCAATTGTTGAAAAAATTTTTGCTATGGTTGCAAATTACGCATTATCAAAAGTTAAGGACTTAGATCCTAATAAATACAGTGATCAAATTGATGCAACTGTTCAGTTTTGTTTGGAGGGAGTGCAAAGAGGAGTTTTTGGGCTGGAAAATTTATCTTCTATAACTAGAGATGAATTAGCAGAATTAGCAGGAGAAGGTGATCTGGAAATTGCTCTTGCAAAAACAGCAATCAAAATCATGCAAAATAAGGATGTTGTTCCTGATTATGTGCTTGAACAGATAAAAACCTTACTTGATCTTGGCTACACTACCTATGAAGAATTAGGCACAACTGAGGAGGAGTTTGGGCAACTTGTAATGTTGTCAGCAGGAACTGATAGTTTTAATTCTTAATAATTTATGGTAAAAAATTTAGAAAAATTAGGGCAAGGTAGTGAACCAGAATCGCTAGATAGTAAATTGCATGAGCCGATACAAAAAGAAGCGAAATTGTTAGCAGAAGCACTCACAAGAATTCTTAAAAGGCGACAAAAAATTGAAGCAAGTGAAAAAATTAATAATTTATTTTTAAATGGTTCAGAAAATTTATTAGGCATGCTTTCTGCAGAGGAAACTTTTGTATTTTGTGCGTCAGATGCTGTTTTGATGCTAGAAGCAATAAGAATGTTGGATTCTAGTGGTCTTAATGTTGAGGTACAGGCTCTTGAAAGATATTGCTTAAGGCTTTTGCGTAGCTATGGTGTTATTGACAATATTAATATTCAGTTTGATATTAATCAGGTTGAGATTTGGATTGAAGAAATGATTTATAAATCACTTCAAGTTGTTATAAAAAGTCTTAAAGAAGGTAAAGTTATGACGATGGATACTATGAAATCAGTAAAAATTTGGTTTGAAAGTGGTTTTGTGACCTATGAAGAATTAGGTACAACTAAGGAGGAATTTGAACAACTTGTAATGTTGTCAGTAGAAATAGACGGCTTTAATTCATAATAATATGTTTAGCTCATTAGATAGACTAAAAAAGGCTTTGTCTCCGGTAAAAAAAGAGGTTCCTAAAGAGCGAATAATTGAAAAAACAAAAAAAGAGTGCGCTTCTAATATAGCTTTTCTTTTGCAGGAAGTTTTGAACAAAAGAGAGCAAAAATTTGAGGCTGCTTCTAGGGTTTTGGATATTTTTTTGTGTGATAGCTGTTGTTCTTTGTGTCAACAATTCACGCCAGAGGAAGAAAAAATGTTTTATGGAGCGCAAGCTTGTTCAATGTTAGAAATATTAAGAGAGTTAAATGAAAAACCTGTAGGTGAAAACATTATTGCTATCAATGTAATAAAAAATACATGTTTAACCTTTTTGTTTTCTGCTGGTTATATTCAGGAAGATTTTGAATTTAATATTAATGAAGTTGAAAAATTAACTGAGCAAATGATTATTGATACTTTGAAACAATTTGCAAAAAATATTAAAAATATTGGCACAAGTTCTGAGGTAATCATAAAAACAGCTTTAATATGGCTTGATAGTGGCTTTGTTGTACCTGAGGATATAGGTATGACAACAGAAGAGCTTAAAAATCTTGAATATTTGCTTTTAGTGGAACCAAGTACGAAATTAAAACAATAGTTTTTGTAGCATAAAAACTAATTTAGACTTGAAGAAACTTTATTTATCTGGCATTATCTGTCTAGTTAAATCAGGTTGATTATTTATATTGAGCTGATTAGCAAATAAGCCCTATTTTATAGCCTTAAATCAATGTCAGATAATAACGAAAACACACAAGGAACATTACTTGAAAGTTTCCCAAAAAGAGAAATAGTTGATGAGATGCGAGAAAGCTATCTTGATTATGCAATGAGCGTGATTGTTTCTCGTGCTTTACCAGATGTTCGCGATGGCCTAAAGCCTGTTCATAGGCGTATTTTGTACGCTATGCACAAATTGGGTCTTACTTCAGGGGCAAAATTTAGAAAATCAGCAGCTGTTGTTGGTGAGGTTTTAGCTAAATACCATCCTCATGGTGATGCAGCTGTATATGACTCTATGGTGCGTATGGCACAGGATTTTGCTATGCGTTATATGCTAGTGCATGGTCAGGGTAATTTTGGCTCAATAGATGGGGATAGTCCTGCTGCTATGCGTTATACAGAGGCAAAAATGCAAAAAATTACCTCTGAAATGCTTGCTGACTTAGAAAAAGAAACAGTTGATTTTAGAGATAATTACGATGGCACCCAAAAAGAACCATCTGTATTGCCTTCAAAGCTACCAACATTGCTTCTAAATGGCGGTACTGGTATTGCTGTTGGTATGGCAACTAACATTCCTCCGCACAATCTACAGGAGGTTGTTGATGCTGTTCTTCACTTATCAAATAATCCAGAAGCCACAATAGATGATTTGATGGAATATATAAAAGGTCCTGATTTTCCAACAGGAGGTAAAATATATGACAAGAGTGTAATCAGAGAAGCTTATGCAACAGGAAGAGGTTCTATTATTATGCGTGGAGTTGCTAATATTGACGAAGATAAAGGTAAGCCAAGAATTATAATTACAGAAATTCCATATCAGGTTAATAAGGCAAATTTGGTGACAAAAATTGCTGATTTAGTGCGAGATAAAGTAATCACAGGTATCACAGATGTGCGCGATGAATCCAACAGAGAAGGTATTCGTGTGGTTATTGTATTAAAGCGAGATTCTTTTCCTGGTAAGGTTTTAAACCAGCTTTATAAATTAACTCCGCTCCAGTCTTCTTTTGGTTGTAATTTTATTGCTTTAACTGGCGGTATTCAGCCAAGATTACTTGATTTAAAATCAATTCTTGAAGAGTTTATAGATCACAGAAAAGAAGTAATTAAAAGAAGAACAGAATATGAATTAAAAATTGCCCTTGCTCGTGCTCATATTTTAGAGGGATTAAAAATAGCATTAGACAATATTGATGAAGTTATTGCCACTATTCGTGGATCGGAAACCAAAGAAATAGCCAAAGAAAACTTAATAACAAAATTTAAATTATCTGATTTACAAGCTGATGCAATTTTGGCAATGCGTTTGCAAACTTTAGCTGGCTTGGAACGCAAGAAAATTGAAGATGAATTGAATGAAAAAATGCTTTTTATTAAAGATTGTGAAGATATTTTGGCAAAACCTGAACGCATTTTAAGCATAATGCAGGAAGAATTAGGCGAAATTAAAGAAAAATATACAGATGAACGCAAGACTGAGGTTATTCCAGAAGCATTGGGCAAAATGCGCGCAGTTGATACAGTTCCAAATGAGGAAAAAATTATTACTATTACTCAAGCAGGTTGGGTTAAGCGTATTTCTCCTGCATCTTTCCGCACTCAATCCAGAGGAGGAAAAGGCTTAAAAGGCGGTGTTGCCAAGGTGGACGATGAAGTAAAGATAGTTCTTCATACATTTAATCATAATGAATTATTATTTTTCACTAGCAAAGGTCGTGTCTTTAGATTGAGAGCTTTTGAAATTCCAGAGGCTTCTCGCACTGCTAAAGGTCAATCACTTGTGAATTTTTTAAACTTACAAGATGGTGAATTTGTCACTGCTCTTCTTGATGAAACAGCTAATACTGGCGAATATCTTATGATGGCAACTGAACAAGGAGTTATCAAAAAAACCAAAATAGAAGATTTTAAAAATGTTCGCAAAAGTGGTTTGATAGCAATTAAAATTAGAGAAGGAGACATGCTTTATTGGGTTCGCTATACAACAAAAGGTGATGATGTGATGATTGTAACAAAAAATGGCAAATCAATTCGTTTTGACGAAAATGATGTAAGATCAATGGGTCGTGCTGCTACCGGTGTTCGTGGTATTAAGCTCAAAGGCGATGATAAAGTTGTAGAAATGGACGTAGTAGAAGCAGGCGATGACCACTCTAATCTTTTGGTTGTTATGGAAAATGGACTTGGTAAAATGACTAAATTGAAAAATTTCCGCAAACAAAATAGAGGAGGAACAGGCGTAAAAGCTGCGAACATTACAGCAAAAACAGGTAAAATTGCTGGCTCAAAAGTAATTAAGCCTGATTTTGATGGTGATTTAATGCTTATGACCCATGCTGGTCAGTCTATTCGCATGAAAGTAAGCGATATTCCAACTATTGGCAGATCTACACAAGGTGTTATTTTAATGCGTTCTGGAGATGATGATAAATTGGCAGGAGTTTCTTTGATTAGCACAGGTGCTGAAAAAACCGACAAAGAAGAAGAATTGATGCCAAAACTTGATGTTTAAAGATTTATAAAAAAAGTTTGCTTTTTTTTGGACTAGTCGTACAATTTAAGTGTATTTCTTGTTATGCATGGATTCGAATCATATTCACATTTTCTTAGAAAAAATATTGGCAAATGAGCAATGCCCAAAATGCAATGCTAAAATCGAAATTGGTAATATATCAGTCCAATCTGTTTCTGATAAAACTTGTTTATTTAAAATACACTGCTCTGAGTGTCATTTTGATAGTATAGCTCAGGCTGTTATCAACATTGTCTCTGATAAAAAACATCCTGATATGAAAAATATTTCTCCTACAGAAATTTCTGAAGAAGAAGTAAACACAGCACAAAAAACCTTAGAGTCAAATCCAAAAAGCTTATCTGCTTTTTTTGAGAAAAAATGAAAAAATTTCTTACAATTATTTTTTCAGTTTTGCTGTTATCAGCTTGTTCTTTTGTGTCTGAGGAAAAATTGAATGAAGTAAAAGAAAAAGCAGGAGAAAAAGCAAATGAATTAAAAGCTGATATTACAGAAGTAAAAGAGGAAGCAATAAAAGCAAAAGAGGATTTAGAAACAAAGATTGATGAAATAGAAAATAAGGTGGACAAGATAAAGAAGGCGAGTGATGCCATCGAAGACGTCTTTGAAGATGACTCAGGAGGAGGGGAGGATCAAGAAAGCTAAAAAAATATAATAAAATAACATGAGCAAATTCAAAGGTGTTTTCACAGCCCTGGTGACCCCTTTTTGGGAAAACCAATCTCTAGACAGAGATACTTTTGTCGATCTTATTGAAAGACAAATAAAGTCAGGCATAAATGGCATTGTTCCTTGTGGAACAACGGGTGAGAGCCCAACTCTCTCCGAGGAAGAGCATTTAGAAGTAGTTAAAATTGCAGTAGAAACAGCAAAGGGAAGGTGCAAGGTTGTTGCTGGTACAGGTGCAAATTGTACAAAAGAAGCAATTATCCGCACAAAAGAAGCAGAAAAGTTAGGTGTTGATGGTACATTGCAAGTAGTCCCTTATTATAATAAACCTTCACAAGAAGGCATATATCAGCATTTTAAAGCTATATCTGAGTCTGTACCAAATTTACCGATTATGCTTTATAACGTACCTGGACGAACAGGAGTAAATATGTTTCCGGAAACAACTCTGCGTTTAGCAGAAATACCTAATATAGTTGCTATCAAAGAAGCAAGTGGTGATCTTGAGCAAGTGCGAGAAATTTGCAATAAAAAACCTGATGATTTTACAGTGCTTTCTGGTGATGATGCCTTGGCTTATGATTTTGCACAAGTGGGCGCAGAAGGGCTTGTCTCTGTTGCTTCCAATCTTTTTCCAGCAGAGCTTACTGAGATGATGAATTTTTTAAATAATAAACAATTTAATGAAGCAGAAAAAATCCATAAAAAATATGTGGATTTTTTTGGAGCTTGTTTTTTGGCAGGTAATCCAGCTTCGATAAAATATATAATGTTTTTAAAGCGCCTGTGTAAGCCTGTTTTAAGGCTACCTTTATATTCGCCAGAACAGGAAAAACAGGAAGAAATTAAAAAAATTTTAGAAAAACTTTAATCAATTAAAAAAATGTTAGAAAATTTAGCAATACAATACGGCACACCTCTTTATGTTTATGATGCCAAAAAAATAATAAATCAATATTCTCTTGTTAAAGAGTCTTTTGATGGTTTGCGAACAAAAATTTTGTTCGCAATGAAGTCTAATAATAATCCAGAAATTTTAAAAACTCTTTTAAGTCAAGGTTCAGGAGTTGATACAGTTTCTTTGGGCGAAGCTAAACTTGCTTTAGAAGTTGGTTTTAGGCCGGAAAATATTATTTTTACTCCTGCTAGCACAGATGAAAAAGGAATTCGTTTTGCCCTTAATGCTGGCATTGTGCTTAATGTTGGCTCTTTGGCTGAGCTGGAAAAAGTTGGACAAATTCAGCCAGGTGCCGAAGTTTCTATTCGTGTTAATCCTAATGTTGGTGGTGGTCACCATGAGCACAATATAACTGGCGGAACTGACTCAAAGTTTGGCATAGATTACACTTATTCAGACCAAGTAAAAGAAATTGTAAAAAAATATGATTTAAAATTAATAGGCACACAAACTCATATTGGTTCAGGTATTCTCGATATAGAAACCTATCTACAAATGATGGATATTATTTTAGACACTGCTAAAGATTTTGAAGACCTTAAGTTTGTTGATTTTGGTGGCGGATTTGGCATTCCTTATAAACCAGATGAAGTAGCTTTAGACTTAAAAGAATTAGGTAAAAAAGCAAAGGAAAAATTTGAAGAATTTCGCAAAACAAAAGGCAATGATGAAGTTGAAATGTGGATTGAGCCAGGAAGAGTACTGCTTGCAGAATCTGGTGTTTTATTGACTAAAGTGAATGCAGTGAAAAATAATCCTCAAAAAACTTTTGTAATGGTGGATTCAGGTTATAGCCAGCTTGTAAGACCAATGCTTTATGGTTCATATCATGAGATAGTTAACATCTCTAATCCTGATGCAGAAAAAAAAGTAGTCACAGTTGGTGGCAATATTTGCGAATCTGGTGATGTTTTTGCAAAAGATAGGGAAATCGCAGAGCCAAGAGAAGGAGATATTTTGGCTATTATGAATGCAGGTGCTTACAGTATGGCCATGGCATCAAATTACAATCTTCATCTTTTACCAGCAGAGGTTTTGATTGAGTCTGATGGTAGCACGCGCTTAATTCGCAAAAGGCAAACTTTTGAAGATGTTTTGCGAAATTGGGATTTGAATTAAATTGTTGTTTTGCGCAAAATTTACATAAAAAGTGTACAAAATGTACACTTTTTATGTTTATTATGTACATATTTTATGTATGTTTTGCGTATTTTTAAAGTTTTCGAATAAAATTTATCATTGTTCATTGTTATTCGTTAGCACACTTTTGATTATTTTGTCATTATCGGGCTTGATCCGATAATCCAGAACGATAAAAATAAAACCAATGAAAGATTATTATGTTTACATATTGGCAAGTGGTCGCAATGGAACTTTGTATACAGGAGTTACTAATAATTTAATAAAAAGAATTTATGAGCACAAAAATAATTTAATTAATGGATTTACTAGTAAATATAATGTTCATAAGCTTGTATATTACAAGAAAACTAATGATATTAATTCAGCAATTATTTATGAAAAAAAGCTTAAAAAATGGAGTCGTAAGTGGAAAATTGAATTAATTGAAAAAATTAATCCTCAGTGGAATGATTTATATAATGATTTGTTATAATTTTTTAGTTTCTGGATTGCCCGATCAAGTCGGGCAATGACAAAAAAAGAAACTCGCTAATAACAAGGTTAATAATTCATTATTGTCATTATCGGGCTTGATCCGATAATCCAGCAGAAAATTTAGATGGCAAATGGATTGTCCGATTGTAAGTCCGCCGTGGTGGATCAAATCGGGCAATGACATATAGCTTATTTAAGCAATAAAAAATTTTACACAACATCTCTAAAATCAAAAAAACCGGTTTTATCAACAATAAATTCTGATGCAATCACAGCACCAAGTGCAAAACCATCACGAGAGCGGGAAGTATTTTTGATTTCTATAGTATCTGAATTAGTGTCAAAAATGATCCCATGAGTGCCAGGTACTTCGCCAACACGAATAGTAGCTAAGTGTAGGTCTTCAGGATTTATTGCGCCATCGGGTCTATCTAAAAGTAAATTTTTTTTGCGGTCAATTTCAGAAAGCAGAATTTCACCAATGGTTTCCGCTGTGCCACTAGGAGAGTCTATTTTGTGTTTGTGATGAGCTTCCCAAGTGGCTACATCAATATCATCATATTTATTGACCAATTTTGCTGTTTCGCGAGCAATTTTGAAAAAAAGTTGCACCATTAAAGAGAAATTAGAGCCCCAAATAAAGCCAATTTTTGCGTCATCAACTATTTTTTTTACTTTTTCCATTTCGTTGGTCCAGCCAGTTGTGCCCATGACATAATTTTTTCCTAGTTTACTAGCTTTTTCAAGATTGCTTAATGCAGAAGAGGGGATTGAAAAATCAATTAAAACATCAGCATTTTTTACGCTTTCTTCTGTTATGTCACTCGCAGTTGCTTCAGGAGCGGAAACATCAATAATAACTGGAACTTCATGCCCTCTTTCTAGCGCAATTTTGTGGATTAATTTGCCCATTTTTCCATAACCAATAAGTCCTATCTTAGCCATTTTTTAAAATAAAATTATAAAATTTGATCATTAGAAACTTGTCCATTATCTAAAATAATTTTGCGGGAGCAAATTTCTGCTACATTATCATCATGTGTGGCAAGCAAAAGTGTCATCTTGCGTTTTTTTTGTAATTCAGAAATTAATTTGATTATTTTTTGGCTATTGTCTTTGTCTAGATTGCCAGTTGGCTCATCTGCTAGTAAAATATCTGGTTCCATAACTAGTGCTCTGGCTATTGCTCCTCTTTGCCTTTGTCCGCCGGAAAGCTCTGCTGGATGATGATTTAATCTGTGTGATAGACCAACTTCTTCTAGTATTTTTTTGGCTTTTTCTTGTGCTGTTTTTTTCTTGATATTTGCCACTAACATTGGCATTTCTACATTTTCAATAAGGCTAAATTCTGGAAAAAGAAAAAAATCTTGAAAAATAAAACCAATTTGCTCATTGCGGAATTTGCGCATTTCTGAGCCGTGCATTGTGCTTAGATTTTTGCCAAAAATTTTAATTTGACCTGCATCAAGTTTTGTCAAAGCTCCTGTTAGATGAAGTAAGGTTGATTTTCCAGAACCAGAAGAGCCTATAATAGCTACTCTTTCCTCTTTTTTTATTTTAACATCCAAAGGACCCAAGCTCCATTCTTCATTGCCTAATACAAAAGTTTTTTTTGCTCCAATAAATTCAATCATGAATTCATTTTCTCATGAGAAGTTTGCAATTTCAAAGAAAATTCTTGACTATTTTAAAATCTTTTGCGAAAATGAGTTGGTCAGAGACAGCAGGCAAACAAATAAGCCCTGCCGAGACAAGCAAAAATCGTTTTATTAACTTGCTTTTCTTGATGTCTCTATGCTTCAAGATTTTTTTTAAATCAAAATGGCAATATCACGCGAACAAAAAGAAGAAATACTAAAAAAACTAACTGAAAAATTTAAAGATGCAAAAAGTATAGTTTTTGCAGAAAATAAAGGATTAACAGTAGAAGAAATCACAGACTATCGTGCAAAATTGCGCGAAAAAGGTGCTGAATACGGTCTTGCTAAAAAAACTTTATTCAAAAAAGCATTGGCAGAAAACGGAATTGAAGAAATAGGTGATTCTGTTATGAAAGGTCCTATTGGTGCAGTTTTTGGTTTTGAAGACGAGTTATCAAGCATTCAAGTCACTCATAAATATACAAAAGACAATGAAAAACTTGTTATTCATGGAGGAGTTTTTGAAGGAAAACCAGTAGATGCTGAATATATTATTGCTCTTGCCTCTGTTCCTTCTCGCGAAGAGCTTTTGGCAAAATTACTTGGCTCTATCAATTCACCAATTTCCGGTTTTGTTGGCACAACTAACGGAGTTGTTTCCGGTTTTGTTCGTGCTTTGTCAGAAATTTCTAAACAAAAAGAACAAACCGCTTAATTTAGTTAACTTTTTATCATGTGGAGCTTTGCGAAGCATGAAAACAATATAAAGATTTTCAATTTTTTAATAAAATCATGTCAGAAGAAAAAAAAGACTTACCAGAGCTTTCAAAAGAAGCACAAAGCATTCTTGATGCAGTTGAAAAACTATCTGTATTGGAACTTGCTAACCTTGTTAAAGTAATGGAAGACAAGTTTGGCGTTTCTGCTGCTGCTCCTGTTGCTGTAGCTGCTGTTGGCGCTCCTGCTGGTGATGCTGGTGCTGCAGAAGAAAAAGACAGTTTTGATGTTGTTCTTGCTGCTGCTGGTGGTCAAAAAATCAACGTTATCAAAGTTGTACGTGAAATCACTGGTCTTGGCTTGAAAGAAGCTAAAGATTTAGTTGATGGTGCTCCAAAACCTCTTAAAGAAGGTGTTAAAAAAGAAGAAGCAGAAGAAATAAAAGGCAAGCTTGAAGAAGCTGGTGCTACTGTTGAACTAAAATAGTTTTATTATTTTAAGAGCTAAAAATCACTCTAGTAAGTACTGGGGTGATTTTTTGTATTTTTAAATAAAAATAAGTTACGCATTGTCCGCCTAGGCGGATCGCTTAGTGTTTTCATTTACAATGATTGTCATCCTGATCTTCTTTTTTGTCATTCCGAGCGAGCCTTTAGGCGAGTCGAGGAATCTCCCGTAGTCATTACTGCTGTAATAGCCAAGCTAGTTTTTGGGCACATGTCCAAGGAGATTCTTCGCTTCGCTCAGAATGACAGCAGAGGAACACCTAAGGCAAGGTTTGAGTATATGTTTTAAGGAGATTCTTCGCTCTACTTCACTCCGCTCAGAATGACAAAAATAGTTTGTTTAGAATGACAAATAAAACAGTCATCCCGAGTGAAACGAAGGATCTCCCGTAGTCATTACTATTGTAATAACCGAATTAGTTTTTGAGCGTATGGTAAAGGAGATTGCGGATCAATTCCGCAATGACAAGATAAGGCAGGTTTTGAAAGAATAAACAAGGAGATTCTTCGCTCCATTTCACTCCGCTCAGAATGACAAAGCGGTTTTTTTCTCTTTTATATGCGTTATTAGGAGAATTATTTTTTTATATATATTACTATTGACAAATATAAAAAAAAGTATATAATACTTAAACTGATCTTTAACAATTTGGCTGTAAAGAGTGGACTGTTAGTTTCAAAGAAACACCACATGCATATTGTGCGTGATTTTCATAAGAAGCTGATGGTCCATCTCTTTGCGATTAATTATGACTTTTAAAGTCATTCAAACATATAAACTTTCAACAGGAAACTGGAAGGAGGTGTTTTCTAGCTACTGCTCATCCTTGTTTAAACTTCAAGAACACGTAGAAAGGAATTATCCATGCAGAAAACATGTAAAACACTGACTGTCGTATTGGTCGTTCTGACTGCTCTCGCTAATGCGAGCTGGGCAGGCGGAATTGGTTATGTTGACCCTGATTTGCCTCAGGAAAAAGTCTTTGATCTTCCCAACTTTCCTCTTTGGAACATTCAGGAGGTTTCAGAGCACGTCAGCACCTTAGGCATCGGCAGTAGTGGCAGTAGTCAAAAATACCAGGGCTTTTCCCTGTTTACTGATGGCCTTTGGTATAGCACTAGTAAAAATGGCTTTACTCCCTGGGAAATCATGCGTTTGTCTCGATTTGACGGAGATACGCTAAGGCTGAGTTTTGCTGACAAGGAAGAGGGGGATTGTTTTACTCCCAGCGTGCTTTCTAGTCTTGCCACCAAGTTTCAGGGTGACACATTGAGCATTTGGTGTATGCGCTACTGTCCCAGCTTCGAGCAATTGCAGGCGTTGTCTGCGTTTCAGGGGGCCATTGAGCTCATGTTTTTCGGTCAGCCCACAGTGGAATCACTGGAAGCAATTTCCAGCTTTCAGTGTGATACGCTGGACATCATGCTTCACATTCCCAGTGGTGATACTGTTGGCCGCATTGCCAATTTCAAAGGCAGAGAGCTAAGGCTCGATGTCGATATCTGCTTTGATCCTGAAGTCTGGAAGGCCCTTGCCACTTTTGGCGGCGAAAAATTGAGCGTTTCGGCTCGCTTTACGTATCACATACGTCAGAGCCCTGCGGTCAATGAAATCGTGGCTTTTGCCGGCGATGAACTGGAAGTATGCCTCGAAACCTGCGAAAAAAATCGGGGTATCTACATGGAATCCTTCGAAGCCATTAGTCGGTCAAATGCAAAAAAATTGACCGTTCAATTGGGCTTTCAGCTGTCTCCTGAGACAGCAAGCTACGCTAGAGAGTTTGTGCAAATATTGGCAAACTTTCAGGGCTCTGAACTGACCCTGGCCACCCCATACAAGGTCAATTATGAGGCCATCGAGGCTTTGAGTGGCTTCAATGGTAAGGTTAACTTTTCGGCTGGTGGGGTGTATCCAGCCAAAATCGCAAATTGATGGAATCCGGCAACGGGGTGGCACTTGCCACCCCTCGCCATTTTTTTGTAAGTGAGTTTTTTTACTCGCTTTTTTCTTGTGTTTAAAAAATTTTATTTCCAAATAAAGAATTTTTTTGTAAGATTTACTTAAATGAATAAAGAACAAACCGACTTCCGGCTATTTGCAGGCACAGTTCACTCAGAACTGGCAGATGAAATAGCCAAACTTTTGAACGTGCCACTTGCAAACATAACTCTGAAAAAATTTGCCTGTGGTGAGATTTTTGTGAACTTAGAGGATTCTGTACGCGGAAAGCATGTGTTTATCATCAACACAACCACTCGCTATACAGTGAATGAGGATTTTATGGAAACTTTTTTAATGTGCGATGCTGCTAAGCGGAGTTTTGCTAAAAAAGTTCATGTAATTTTGCCTTATTTTGGTTATTCCCGTCAGGATAAAATTCACAAAGCCAGAGAGGCAATTTCTGCTAAGTTAATGGCTAAACTATTGGTCGAAGCTGGCGCAGATCATCTTATTACTTTGCATTTACACGCGGATCAGATTCAGGCTTTCTTTGATGTGCCTGTTGACAACCTTAATGCTAAGTATATTTTTGTTGAAGAATTAAAAAAGGAAAAAATAGAAAATCCTGTAGTTGTTTCGCCTGATGCTGGTGGCGCTAAATATGCTAAGAAGTTTGCTGATGCGCTTGGTGCAGATCTTGCTCTTTTGCATAAAACTCGTCCTGATCATAATAAAGCGGAAATGATGAGTAATGTTATTGGTGATGTTAAAGGGAAAACTCCAATTTTGGTTGATGATATGGTGGACACTGCGGGGAGTGTGCTGGGTGCAAAAAATGCACTTATAGAAGCAGGTGCAAATGATAATGTTTATCTTGTTGCTACTCATCCTATTTTTTCTGGTCCTGCTGTTGATCGGCTTGCAGAAGCCAATTTTCATAAAATTTTAGTGACAAATTCACTTCCTTTGCCTGAAGACGCAGAGAAAAAATTAAATCTTCAAGTTGTCTCTGTTGCTCCTTTGGTGGCAAATGTAATTCAAAATGTTCTTGAGAAACGTTCTGTTTCTAAATTGTTTTTTTAGTTTTGTTTGATTTTTTAATTAAAAATAATGAAAAAAGTTGCAATTAATGGTTTTGGTAGGATTGGCAGAATGGCTTTGGCTTCTATCTTAAAAAGAAAAATGAACTTAGAGGTTGTGGCTATCAACGACCTTGCTCCTGCAGAGACTATGGCGCATCTTTTTGAGTTTGATTCAACTTATGGAAAATTTGAAGGAGAGGTTTCATATACAGAAAACTCAATGACTGTTAATGGTAAAGAAATTCCTATTTATACAGAAAAAGATCCAACTGTATTGCCTTGGAAAGAGCTGGAAGTAGATTTGGTTCTGGAGTGTACTGGTGTTTTTCGCACTCGTGAGACGGCTAGTCAGCATCTGGTTGCTGGTGCTAAGCGGGTTGTGCTTTCTGCTCCTGCAAAAAGTGAAATAGACGGTACTTTTGTTATGGGTGTTAATGAAGCTCAATATGATCCTGAAAAACATTTTATTATTTCTAATGCCAGCTGTACTACCAATGGACTTGCTCCTGTTGCTAAAGTGCTTCATGAGAAATTTGGCATAGAAAAAGGATTAATGACAACAATTCATTCCTATACAGGTGATCAGAGATTACTTGATGCTCCTCATAAAGATTTACGCAGAGCAAGATCCGCGAATTTGTCTATGGTGCCTACTACTACTGGCGCTGCAAAAGCAGTGGCTTTGGTTATTCCTGAGCTTGATGGTAAATTAAATGGTTGTGCTGTGCGTGTTCCTACGCCTACTGTCTCTATTGTTGATCTTACTGTTAATTTAAATCGTGCAACTTCAAAAGAGGAGATTAACGAAGAACTCAAAAAAGCTTCAGAAAATGAATTAGCAGGCATATTAGGCTATGAAGAGCGACCTCTTGTTTCAGTAGATTACAAAATGGACTCCCGTTCTAGTATTGTTGATGCAAAAGCCACTCAGCTAATTGGTAATAATATGGTAAAAATTCTTGCTTGGTATGATAATGAGTGGGGATATGCAAATAGATTAGTTGAACTTGCTCAATATGCATTAAGTAGGTAAATAGTATTATTTTTACTTAATTTTATCCTCTGTATTTTTTGATATGATTAAAGAAAGTCCGCCAAGCGTTTTTGATTTAGTTAAAAACACATTTGATGGTTTATCTGATAATGTTTTTGTTGCTGATATACAATATAGCCGTTTTGCTAAGGCGGGCAGAAAGGAAAAAATAGATGAACATAAAAATAAATTTCAGAGTAGATTAAAAAAAGCAATAGAAGACTTAAAAACAATAGGTGCAAATGGTGACTTAGCTAGCAATATGTCGCAACTTTTAGATGTGTCAAAAATAGATTGGAATTCAGGAGATCAATTTGATGAATTTTATAAAAAATTTATTAAAATTAGAGATGAAATATGCTTAATACTTAATGCAATTAGTATGAATTAAATTAATATTAGTTTTATTTATAAAATTCTCTTGACTTCAAACAGAAATTCAGCGAAAATGGCTTGGCTTGTAAAAATTTGAACAATGTCCGGTATAATAGGAAAAAAATTAGGCATGGGGCAAATTGCAGAGGAAAATGGGCATATGATCCCAGTGACTTTTGTACTTTGTGAA
This sequence comes from Candidatus Altimarinota bacterium, assembly GCA_963664295.1. Lineage (GTDB taxonomy): Bacteria > Patescibacteriota > Gracilibacteria > CAIRYL01. Next base: position 615,066 of record OY760935.1, on the reverse strand, counting down.
CCTAATGAGGTAGTACAAATTAAAACTGCCGATAAAGATAATGCAGATGCAATAGTTATTGGTGCTAATCCTTGCAAAAAACCAACCAAGACCAAGAAATTTAAAACATTAAAACAACTACCAAAGCCAGAAAAAGAGTTTAAAAAAGGAGACAAGGTCACTCTTGCTGACTTAGGAGAAATTACAACAGTGACTATTGTTGGAACTTCTAAAGGTAAAGGTTTTCAAGGTGGTGTAAAAAGACATAATTTTCGCACAGCACGCCATACACATGGTACAAAAGAAGGAAGACATGGTTCAACAGGTGCTTGTGTTCACCCAGGTAGAACAAAAAAAGGCTTAAAAATGCCAGGTCATATGGGAAATGCACAAGTGACCACACATAGAAGAAAAATAATTAAAATTGATACAGATAAAAATGTAGTTGCTATCAAAGGCTCAGTGCCAGGAGCAATTAACAGTAAAGTAGTTTTAAAAATTGAGTCATAATAAAAATGAAAGCACCATTATTTACACAAGACGGCGCAAAAAAAGGCACAATAGATTTGCCAAAAGATATTTTTGAGGTTGAAGCAAAAGAAGGTCTTTTGCATGAAGCGCTTGTTCGTCATCTTGCTAATCAAAGAGTAGCAACAGCTTATGCAAAAAATAGAAGTGATGTTCGTGGTGGAGGCAGAAAACCTTGGAGACAAAAAGGCACAGGTCGTGCTCGTCAAGGTTCTATTCGCTCTCCGCAATGGAGAGGTGGTGGAGCTGTTTTTGGTCCTACTGGTGAAGAAAATTACACCAAACAAATGCCAAAAAAAATGCGCAGAAAAGCTCTTTTCGGTGCATTAAGCTTAAAAGCAAAAGCAGAAGAAATATTAGCACTAGAAGAGTTTAAAGCAGAAAAACCGAGCACAAAAGCATTTGCTCAACTTGTAGAAAAATTACCAGTTGAAAAAAAAGTGCTGGTTGTGCTTTCAGGAAAAGACATGATTATTGAAAAAAGTGCGTCAAATTTGCCAAATGTAGAAGTTGTATTGGCAAATTTTTTAAATATTCACGACATATTAAAAGCAGAGAAAATACTTTTCTTAAAAGACGCTATAGCAAAAACAGAAGAGATTTTTACTGATAAAAAATGAATTTACATCAAGTAGTTGTAGGCCAAGTCACCACAGAAAAAAGCGTGAGATTACAAGAAAATAATCAGTTTGCCTTTTTTGTGCATCCAGATGCTACAAAAATTGATATTAAAAATGCTTTTAAAAAATTTTGGGGAGCTAATGTTGATTCTGTGCGTATGGCAAGAACACCAAAAAAGGTAAAATTAGTTGGCAGAGGAAAAGAAAGAACAAAAAGAGGCGAAAAAGCAAAAGCTTATATTCAATTTAAAAAAGGAACTTCATTTGAAGTATTGAAATTTGCAGGTTCGACAAAATCAGCCAAAAAGGCAGAAAAAAAAGCTCCTGCTAAAAAAGATAAAGAAACTAAGAAATAATTATGCCAGTAAAAGTAGTAAAACCAGTCACACCCGGCCAAAGAAAAATGAGTTATCTCGTTCGAGAGGGGATTTCTAGTGAAAAACTCCCAAAAAATTTACTTGTAAAGAAAAAATCTACAAGTGGACGCAATTCTCATGGCCATATTACAGTACGCCATAGAGGCGGAGGTGTTAAAAGACACATTAGAAAAATTGATTTTTTGAGGATTGATAAAATGGGTATACCTGCAAAAGTAAACTCTTTGCACTATGATCCAAACAGAACTGCAAATATTGCACTTTTGTATTATGTAGATGGTGAAAAAAGGCTTATCATAGCTCCAAAAGGCATGAAAGCAGGCGATGAAGTTGTATGTGATCCAAAAGCAAAAATTAAAATGGGAAATAGATTAATGCTAAAAAACATACCAGTTGGATATAGAATATATAATCTTGAGCTTTTAGCAGGCAAGGGGGGTCAAATTGTTCGCAGTGCTGGCACAAGCGCTCGTCTTGTTTCTCTTGATGGTGATATGGCTCAGGTTGAGCTTCCTTCAAAAGAAGTAAGATATTTTCATAAAGACTGTTTTGCAACAATAGGTGAAGTTTCTAATGAGGATCATTCATTGGTGCGCATAGGAAAAGCAGGTAGAAAAAGAAAATTAGGCAGAAGACCACAAGTTCTTGGTAAATCTATGAACCCTTGCGACCATCCACATGGTGGTGGTGAAGGTCATTCTCCAATTGGTCTTAAGCACCCAAAAACACCTTGGGGAGCACCTGCACTTGGTAAAAAAACCCGCAAAGCACGCAAACCTTCAAGTAAATTTATTATTAAGCGTAGAACACGCAAAAAAAGATAATTTTAGTTTAATTATATGGCAAGAAGCTTAAAAAAAGGCCCTTATGTTGATGAAAACCTTATGAAAAAGGTTAAGCAGGCCGATAAAGGCGGTAAAGTTATTAAAACTTGGGCAAGAGCCTCAGAAATTCATCCTGATTTTGTTGGTCATACTTTTGCTGTTTATAATGGCAAGCAACATGTTCCAGTTTATGTGACTGAAAACATGGTTGGTCACAGATTAGGTGAATTTGCTCCAACTCGTAAGTTTAAAAGTCATGGTGGTAAGATGGCAAAACAACAAGCCAGAGGATAAGAAAAATAATTATTAAGAAATTATAAAACCGCTTTATTAGGCGGTTTTTTTGTTTTTAGCTATTAAAATTATATTAAAAATGGCAGGTGGGACAGGATTCGAACCCGCGACACTCGGTTTTGGAGACCGATGCTCTACCAACTGAGCTACCCACCTTTATATAAGCTAATTTAGTGCTGTTCTTATGTTTTCAGCCTGTATATTTTCTTAAAAAAACCTAATTTTTGCAATAGAAATTTAACAAAACCTTTCTTTTTTGCGAAAAATATGCTTTAATACTCGTCAGTTTTTAAACAAAAATGACAGAAGAAAATACACCAGAAAATGAACAAAATGAACAACAACAAGCAAAAATTCAAGCTGTTAGAGGTATGAAGGATATTTTGCCTGCTGATCATGAGTATTTTACAGTTGTAAAAAAGGCAGTACGCCACCGTTGTAGGCAAGCTGGTTTTCGTCGCATAAGTACGCCTATTTTGGAAAATAGAGAAGTTTTTGAAAGAGGTATTGGCGATGCTACTGATATTGTAGAAAAAGAAATGTTTTGTCTTGAGAGTCGCTCAGGCAAAAAACTTGTTATGAAGCCAGAAAGCACAGCTTCTATTATGCGTTCTTATATTGAAAATGGTATGAGCTCATGGTCTCAGCCAGTAAAGCTTTATTATATTGAGCCTCATTTTCGTTATGATCGTCCGCAAAAAGGTCGCTATAGACAATTTTGGCAATTTGGATTTGAGGTAATTGGTGCTCGTGATTATTCTATTGATGTGCAGGTTATTTTGCTTTCTGTGAAGATTTTAGAAGATTTGGGTATTGCAGATCGTTTTGAGTTGCAAATTAACACCATAGGCACTCCTGAGGTTCGTAAGGCATACGAAGAAGCATTGCAAAATCATTTTTTTGGCAGAGAGCGCAATTTGTGCGAGGATTGTAAGAGGAGATTAGAAAAAAATCCTTTAAGAATTTTGGATTGTAAAAATGAAGATTGTCAGATTTTGGCCTCTGTTGCTCCTAAATTTGACGATTTTTTGGATCAAGACAGCAAAGATTATTACGAAAAAGTAAAAGAATTCTTAGATGAACTTGGCATTAAATATAATGAAAACAAAAAATTAGTCAGAGGTCTTGATTATTATTCTGATACTGTTTTTGAGTTTTGGGATAAAAACGAAGGAGCACAGAATGCTATTGGTGGTGGAGGTCGTTATGATGGCTTAGCTGAAATTCTTGGCGGTCAGCCAACTCCTTCTGCTGGTGTTGCTTTTGGTATGGAGCGAGTTATTTCACACCTTAAAGAAGCTGGCGTGCAACCTCCGGACAAAGATAAAATTCATGTTTATGTGGCTTGTCTTGGTGATCTTGCAAAGAAAAAGGCAGTAAAAATTCTTGCAGATTTAAACGACAGGGGAGTGCATGCTCTTGGTGCTATGGGAAAAACCAGCATGAAAGCACAGCTTAGAATGGCAGATAAATTTAATGTTGATTGGACTATTATTCTTGGTGAAGTTGAAGTGCGTGAAAATATCTTTATTCTGCGCAATATGGAAAGAGGAGCACAAGAAACATTTCCTCTTGATGATATTGTTGATAAAATTGTAGAGAGAGTTGGTGAAGATAATTTAGATATTTATAATATTGGCGAATAATGCCTTACTTATTACCAAAAACCTGCAAAATTTTAAAAATCTCTGACACAGCCAGAGATGTTAAGACTTTTGTTTTGGAATGCGAAGATTTTGGATCTTTGCCTGGGCAATTTGTTAATTTATGGCTTCCTGGTGTTGATGAGAAGCCTTTTTCAATAGCTAAAGATAATGGCAAAGAGCTTTGGTTAGCTATTTCTAAGGTTGGTCCTTTTACAGAAAAAGTTTTTGAACTGAAAGAAGGGGATAGCGTGGGAATTAGAGGGCCTTTTGGTAAAGGATTTTCTGTGTTAAAAAATAAAAAAGTTGCTTTGGTTGCTGGTGGTTTTGGCGCTGCACCATTGCACTTCCTTGGTGAAGAACATCAAAAAAACGCTTGTGATGTACATGCGCTTATTGGTGCTAGGTGTGATGATTTAATTGTTTTTAATAAAGAGTGTGAGGAAAGTGGTTTTAATACTTGCATTGCCACTGATGATGGTAGTTGTGGAGAAAAAGGTTTTGTCACTAATATCTTGGAAAATCTTCTAAAAAAAGAAAAAATAGACATGATCCAAACTTGTGGGCCAGAATTGATGATGAAAAAAGTGGCAGAAATTGCAAAAGCAAATAATGTGTCTTGCGAAGTTTCTGTTGAGCGTTATATGAAGTGCGGTTTTGGTGTTTGTGGTCAGTGTGTATTAAACGGCAAAAGAATGTGTACTGATGGGCCTGTTGTTAGTGGTGATTTTATTTTAAGTCAAAGTGATTTTGGATCTTTTAAGCGAGGTCCGGAAGGTCAAAAAATTTATTTTTAAAACAATATGAAACAAATAGCGGAAATTCTTTTAGATTTAGAGGCAGTAAAGGTAAAAATGGATCCACCTTTTACGTGGACAAGCGGTATAAAAGCTCCTGTTTATTGCGATAATCGTGTTTTAATTTCTTTTGTCAAAGAAAGAGACAGGATTATAGAAGCACTAATCCAAAAAATGGAAGAAGAGAATTTAAAACCTGATTTTTTGGCTGGTACTGCTACTGCAGGTATTCCATGGGCATCTTTTTTGGCAGATAGATTAAAATTACCAATGGTTTTTGTTCGTAATGCACCAAAAGGACATGGTACAAAAAAACAAATTGAAGGAAGAATGCCAGAAGGAAGCAAGGTTTTGATTATTGAAGACCTTATTTCAACTGCAAAAAGCTCTATGATCACAGTAGATGCAGTAGAAAACGAAGGTCAATGTGAGGTTTTGGGGGTTTTAGCTGTAATGAGTTGGCAATTGCCAGCTATAAAAGAAAATTTTGACAGCAAGCAGGTAAAACACTGGACTCTTACTGATTTTTCTGAATTAATTCCAATGGCAGAAGAAAAAGGCTATATCAACAAAGAACAAATTGATTTGGTTATGAAATTTAAAGAAAACCCTGCACAATGGGGAGAAAATCTTTAAATTTTACATTTTTCTAGCTCATCTAAAACTTCATCACTAATTTCTGTGAGAATTTTTTTAAGATCACTAGAAACATAACCCAAAACTCCAATGGGGCAATTCACTATTTGATGATCTTGAAAACAAATATTCGCACTAGCAAAAGCTTGGGGGCAAAATAGCATTACTCCTTCTCTTATGCCAAAAATAATTTGTTTATAGCCTTTTGGGCAAAAAAAGATATTTGTGTAGCCAGTACTGTCTATTTTGTCTATTAAACAGCTAGGTAAATTGAGGGGATCAATTCTTTCAGCTTTTTTGAATTGATTTTCCATCAAATTGTTATTAGGCAATTATAAATTATAACTAATTGCTTATTATTGTCAAAAAATAATTTTTTCTTTTCTTGACTTATTTTTTTCACTTAGGCAAAATTTTTCATGAATTTATAAATATATGGACGACCCAGACTCGCAGTTGTGGATTTTAATTTTCCTTCTAATTAGTTTTTTACTCTCAGGCTTGTTTTCTGCTTCGGAGGTAGCTTTATTGTCTTTGACAGAGGCAAAAGTGCGTGCATTAAAAGATCAAAAAAAACGAGGATCTTCTGCTTTGGTGTGGTTAAAAAATCATCCACACAAGCTAATTATTACTATTTTAATAGGTAATAATTTTGTAAACATCTTAGCATCAGTTTTGACTACTGTTTATGTGACAAAATCATTTGGCTCACAAGCTCTTGGTATTGCAACAGGTCTTTTAACTTTATTAATTCTTGTTTTTGGTGAAATTTTGCCAAAAACATACGCCCAAACACATGCATCATCTTTTTCTCTTTTTACCTCTCCTTTTGTTAAATATCTTTGTCTTGTTCTTTATCCTTTAGTTTGGTTTTTAGAAAAATTTAGCAATTTAGTTTCAAAAAAGAAAAAAAAGAAACTGTCAGAGGCTGATGTAGAAAGCGAATTACTTGCTCTTGCAGAGATCGGCGAAGAAGGTGGAGCGCTAAAAAAAGGAGAAAAAGATATAATAGAAAATGTTCTAGAGTTTTCTGATACAACAGTAGCAGAAGTAATGACCCCACGAACCAAAATAGACGCATTAAATCAAGAATTTACACTTGATGAAGCAGTTGATTTTGCAATAAATCATTCTCATTCCAGAATACCAGTATATCAAGATGATTTAGATAATATTATAGGCATAATTACACTTAGAGACTTACTTGAATACCACAAAAGTTATGATGGGAGTAAAAAATTATTAGCATTAGAACTAAAAGATGTCTTGTTTATACCACATACTCGCAAAATATCATTTGCGCTCAAAGATTTTCAAAAAGAAAAAGTACAAATAGCAATTATAGTAGATGAACATGGAGGCACAGAAGGTCTTTGTACACTTGAAGATCTTATGGAAGAAATTTTTGGAGAAATAGAAGATGAGTCAGACATACCAATAGACCATATTAAAAAAGTATCTGAAAATTCTTGGCTAGCAGAAGCCAATGCAACTTTAGATGAAATAGAAAATCATGTTGGCATTAGCATTGATCCTGATGATTCAAAAGCAATTTCATTGATAGTACTAGAAAAATTAGGTCGTTTTCCAAAAAATGGTGAAAAAATCGACTTAGGTGGAATATATATTGTGGTTGATAAAATGGGGGACAAAAAAATAGAGCGAGTACGAATAGTGAAAAACTTAGAAAATACCTGAAATAAGCTTAATAAAGTACATAATATAATTAGCAGGAACAAAGATAATCCAATAAAAAATAGGAATATTAAAAAAGAACTGAATACCAATGATGATAAGTAAGACCATTGAGCCATTTTCTTCAAAATTGTTCCATTGTTCGCGATATCTACGAGGAATAAAATATCCCAAAACCCCAGCTCCATCCAAAGGAGGAATAGGAATTAAATTAAAAATCATTAACAAGGTGTTAATAAAAATAATTCCATTGGCAATAGCAACAAGTAAGAGCCAGGAAAAATTTATAGCAATTGCAAATAGTAATCCACCACATAAAGCAAGAAAGAAATTAGACACAGGACCAGCAAGAGAGCTGAGCATAATGCCTTTTCTGCGATTTTGAAAATTATTAGGATTGATAGGTACAGGTTTAGCCCAGCCAACACCAATAATGAAAAATGCCAAAGCACCAAGAAGGTCAAGATGCTTAAGTGGATTTAAAGTAATTCTACCATTTATTTTTGCAGTAGGATCACCAAGCTGATAAGCCACATAAGCATGAGCAGCTTCATGGAAAGAAATAGAGAATAAAAATATAGCTGAAAATATAAGTAAACCTGTTAAAGACTCAAAACCTAAAAAATTCATTGACTAAATACGAAAAATAATAGAAAATCTCTTAGCATTTTAAAAGATATATTAAAAAAAACAATGGCAAAAGTATGTGAAATGTGCGGGAAAAAAAGCTCAACAGGAAATAATGTTAGTCATTCTGTTCGCAGGACAAAAAGAAAATTTTTGCCAAATTTGATTAGAAAAAGAATTTGGGATCCTGTAAAAAAAGCATTTTCAAGAAAAAAAATATGCACAAAATGCTTAAAAACATTAAATAAAGCATAGATAAATAATTTTGTTTGATTAAAAGGCGCGAAAAATATAAATTAAAAGCGTCTTTTTTGTATCTTGATTTTTCAGGAGAGATGGCAGAGTGGTCGCAATATGAATAGAGCACGCAAAAAACAAGCGTGCGCAAGTCAGAAAAAATATTAAACTAAGGAGAGATGGCAGAGTGGTCGAATGCGCACGCTTGGAAAGCGTGTGTGGCGAAAGTCACCACGGGTTCGAATCCCGTTCTCTCCGCCAGGAGCAAGTTCTCGTGCCAAAGGCACGAGGTTTTGCTCCTGCGAATGAGAAACAGAGATAAGAACCCGTGGGTTCGACACTCAAGCGAGCGAGTGAATTTGTGCTTGCGCAAAATTCCGAGCGAGCGCAGAAGGCCTTATTTTTGAGGAGCAAAGCTCCGAAAAAATGAGCATCCCGTTCTCTCCGCCAATTATAAGGGGCTAGCGTCGCCCCTCTTGGGCGGTACACGCCCGCCCAATTCACCCCTCTCGCTCACTGGCGTTCGCTATTTTTTTGCATCTTCTCATTTTTACCCAAAAAGGTAGGAGACCCGAGTGTCCCGCCAGGAGCAAGTTCTCGTGCCAAAGGCACGAGGTTTTGCTCCTGCGAATGAGAAACAGAGATAAGAACCCGTGGGTTCGAGTAGGAAACCTGAGCGTTTCAGGCTTGCTCGCATTTTTCATTGGATTAGGTGGATTTTTTTAGTAATTATGTTTGTTTAGTTTTTTAAATTTCAAAAAAACAGTTTTGCATAAATTCAAAAAAAGAGTATATTAAAGCCATATTTTTTTATTTTTTAAATTTATAATGAAAAAAACATTGGCAATTTTTTGTTTTATGACTTTATTTACAGCTGTTCTAGCTGGCTGTCATCATGCTGAAGAAAATGAGCAAGCTTCTGGTCAAAATGATGATGAATTTGGAAAAAATGAATGTTATGCGCAGTGTGAAGAATGGGGAGGAGGTAGTGAAAATGTAGCTATGTGCAAGAAAAATTGCGATGCTTCTAATGATAAAGATAGTGTGTGGAATCAAAGTGATGATAAATATAATTCTAATGATAGCACAGCTGGTTCTTGGCCAAGTGATATGCCTTCTGAGGTGCCAGAGTTTAAATATGGCTCTGCTCAGGAAAATGTAAGTGGTATGGGCTCTTGGATTGTTGATTTTGATGAAGTTGATGAAGATGCTTTGGAGAAATATGAAGCTGATTTAGAAGATGCAGGTTGGTCAGCATCTGTTATGTCTGTGACTAATACTTTGAATGGCAAATTTGAAGGTAAATACACAATTTCTGTATCACACGACAAAGAATATAAACAAGTTCAAATTATGGTTCGAAAAGCTCAACAATAGCTTTTATTTATGAACAACCCTTTTGGTATAGATTTTGGCGCCCTTGGTGATGCAATGGAAGATTTGCAAGATGCTTACTCTGGCGGGCTTGGTGCTATGAACCAAGCTGGCCAGCAAGTTGCAGAGGACATGAGCCCAAGTCATCGCATTGTTGTTGATGTGGAATTATTAGCAAATATTGAAGGTCATCAATATAAAGTTGATAGCCAAATTGAATTTTTGGCTGATTTGGAGAGTATTTTAAAAGCTCAGGGAGGCGATATAGCCTCTCTTTTGAGCGGTTTAGGTGCGGATTTAAGCAAGGAAGAACAAAAGCAAGTTGCTGAACAATTAGGAAAACCTAGATGTATTGCTGTTGTGGATAAAATTAGCACTAAAAAGTTAGAGTTATATAGCGAAGACGGCAAAGAAGACGCTGAATTAAACAAAAAAGGTACAATGTTAATTACGCTGGATAATGAAAAATTATCTTTTTCTTTTGAGAGTGTGCTTGCTTTTCCTGAGCTACAAGCGCAAAAAACGATTTATTGTGCTATTCCATCGCAGGAAAAAATGCAGGAAAATCTTCTTATGAACGCTGATGATTTGGGTCAAGAAATTGATTTTGAATGGCAAGAAAAAGACAAAGATAATCTTAAAGTTAAAGGAAAGCTGAAGGTGGTGAGTGTATAATTTTTACTTTCTTGCTATTTTACGCACTTTTTTTAATTGTTTTTCTATTATCTCAGGTGTGCGTTTTGACTTTGGTCCAAATACTGAAAATGATTTTGTTTTAATTCCACAAAATCTAAATCTACTTTTCCAAAGACCAATAGTGGGCGCAAGACGGAGATAATAGAAAAGTGGCGGGCCTCCACTGGTGGTCAAAAATCTTACAGTTTTGTTTTTAAATAAGCCTTTTGGTATGCCGTGTTCATATTTATAAGCAAGTCCTGCTACAAAATTGGCATCAAAAAAATTTTTAACAACAGCAGGTGCGCTGTACCACCAAATAGGAAAAACAAAAACAAATTCATCTGCCCAGTTAATTAAATCTGTTTGTGGCTTTTGATAAAGGTCTTTTTCTGTATTAAAACTTAAAAACTCCTGTTTTTCTTGATATAAATCAAGGATTTTTGTTTCATATCCCATTTTTTTGCTTTCATTTTCAAAAGCAAGGGCGATTTGATGAGTAAATCCTTCCTTGCTGGGATGGGCAGTAATAATAAGTTTTTTCACAATTTTAAACAAAAACTATCAAAGGTATCACCATTGGTTCACGAGCAAGTCGTTTAGCTATAAAAGTACGCAAGCTACGAGCAACATCATGTTTAATAGTTTTTAGATCTGCTTTTGGATTTTTCTTTATTGTTTCTTCAAAAGCTTTGCGTGCTCTTTCGCGTGCTTCTTCTGCTACTTGTTTGCTTTCTTTGATATATATAAATCCTCGGGAGATTATATCTGGGTCACCAACTAATCTTTTTGATTTTTCAAAAGCACGGAAAAGGGCAATAACAACACCATTTTCAGACATTACTTGGCGATCACGAATAACTCTGGTGCCAACATCTCCAACACCAATTCCGTCAATCATAATTAGGTTTGCTGATGCTTTCTCTTTTGATTTGCGAGCATAGCCATTTTCAATTTCTAAAATTGAGCCATTTTCTAAGATAACAACTTGTTTTTCTTCTAGTCCATATTCATTGATTAGCATTTCTTTGTGAGCCATGCGCATATAAAATTCACCGTGAATTGGCACAGTATAGCGTGGTTTCACAATAGACTGCATCATTTTTAAGTCTTCTTTGTGGGCATGACCTGATGTGTGCACATCCATTGCGTCATTAGTTATCACATGAGCACCAAGGCGAAAAAGATTATTAACTACATTTGTTGTAGAACGTTCATTGCCTGGAATAGGAGAAGATGAAAACACAACTGTATCTCCTTTTTGTATTTTAATATGTGGATGTTCGTCTAGTGATATGCGAGTTAAGGCGCTCATAGACTCTCCTTGTGAACCTGTAGTTAGAATTAGCACTTTGTTTGGTGGCAAATCAAGATTTTTTGAGGATAGTTTATGGATTACGCCTTTTGGTACTTTAAAATAACCAAGTTTTACTGCTAATTCTATATTTTTTAGCATACTACGACCAGAAATAAAAATTTTACGGTCTTCTTTAATAGCTATATCTGCTATTTGTTGTAGTCTGCCAATTAGTGAAGAAAAAGAAGCAATAATTAACCTGCCTTTTGCTTGAGCAATAACTTGTTCCAGGTTTTTAGCAATTACATATTCAGACATGCAGTAGCCTTTTTTTTGTGCATTAGTTGAGTCTGCAAAAAGCACATCAACTCCTTTTTTGCCAATTCTGGCTAGCTGTCCAATGTCCATCATAATCCCGTCTGCAGGGCGAAAATCAAACTTAAAATCACCAGTATGCATAAAATTGCCTGCTGGAGTTTCAAAGAAAACCCCCATGCCATCAGGAATAGAATGGTTTACTCTAAAAAATGAAATTTTAAAAGAACCTATTTCAACAGTGTCTTTTTCTGGATCAACTGTTCTTAGTTTGGTGTTTTTAATTTTATATTCCTCGCTGTGTTTTTGAATCATACCAATTGTTAGTTTTGTGGCTATTACTGGGATATCAGGAAATTTTTTTAGAAAGTGGGGGACTGCGCCAATATGATCTAAATGCCCATGGGTGACAATCAGCGCACGAATTTTTTGTTTATTGTCCTCAAGGTAGGTCATGTCAGGAATTACAAAATCAATTCCCAGCATATCTTCTTCAGGAAACTGTAGCCCTGTGTCAACAACCACAATGTCATTACCATATTCAAAGGCCATGCAGTTTTTACCAACTTCATTTAAACCACCTAATGCAATAATACGCATTTTTTTAGGTTTTTTTGGTCTGAATTTTTTAGGGTTTTTTATATTTTTTTTACTCTTATTTATTTTTTTGTTTTTTGGATCAAGAGTATCTTTAATCCAATTGTCTAATTTTTTCATAAATTTTTAAAGTTCATAAAATTCTTACATAAAAAACAAAATTTTGCAAATTATTTTTGGAAGTTTTTTGTAAAAATGGCTTTAATATAACAAATTTTTAGTTTTTTAATTAAATTTCAGGTAAGGCTTTTGTGATTTTTGCCATAAGATTTTCAAAAAGCCTATCTGGGTCAAGTTTATCTTTTGCGTCTTCTGTGACAATTGCGTAGGCAGTTATTGCGTCAATTGTTGTTGCTTGCATCATTAAATTCATTTGATTTATTGCATCTTGAGAAAGATTATCAACTATTTTTTGTTCAGGATTTATTATATCTGGTTTGCTTGGCGTTTTTTTCATAATAAATAAAATTTTATATATAACTTAAACATAAGATTATTTTATGTCAATAAAAAACCGCTTTTAAAAAACGGTTTTTATGTTCGACTTGCTAGCTTAAAGCTTTATTATTTTCTTTCGTCTTCTGCGTAAACATGAATATATTCGTCTTTTTTGTATTCAAATATTTCTTCTGGTTTAAAAAATCTTGCAACTTCTTTTTTAGCATTTTCAGCACTATCAGAAGCATGAACAACATTACATTGCATACTCATAGCAAAATCACCACGAATTGTTCCTCCGTCTGCTTCACGGGCATTAGTAATACCACAAATTAAACGCACAGCATTAGATGCATCTTTTCCTTCCCAGCATTGCACAACAACAGGTGAACTTTTCATGAAATTCACAATACCGCCAAAGAAAGGTTTGTCTTTTAAATGAGAATAATGATCAGCAAGCATTGCTTCTTCAAGGTTCATCATTTTCATGCCAACAAGCTTAAGCCCCTTGCGTTCTAATCTGCGAGTCACTTCGCCGACTAAACCTCTTTGTACACCATCAGGTTTGATAATAATTAATGTTTTTTCCATTTTTATCTATAAAAAATATATATTTTATTTTACATAAAACTCTTTTATAGACAATCTAAATTTCATAATTTACAATCTTTTTTGAAGTTTAAAATAATTTATGGAGCCATTAAGCAAAAAAGAATATTCATTTTTATTTATAGCAACTTTAACTGTTTTGGGTTTTTATGTTGCAATAAGTTATTTTTTGAGTTTTTGGTTAATTTTAGTTTTATTTTTTGCGCATATTTGTGTGGTGATTTTTTTGGCTTCTTTTACGCAAAAAACCTGGCTTTCTTTGTTTTTTCCTTTGTTGTGGTTAATTCTTGATTTTGTTATTGATATTTTTGTGCCTTTGTCTTTGTTTATTGGCTTGCCAATGGCGTTTTTGTTTTTTGCTGTTAGGCGAGATTTTGCTTTGCGTATTAAAATAGATTATCAAAAAAGTGTTAGATCTGCTTTGAGTCAAACTTTTATTTTATCTGCTTTAATTTTAGCTATTTTTGTAGCATTTAATACTACTTATGATGATATTAAAAAATTGGCACTTGATGGAACTGATTTATTAACAAATATTGAATTTGGCGGAGAAAAAGGTTTAACTGATATGACTTTTGACGAGCTTGTTGATACTAAAACAGAGCCACTTTTAACTGAATGTCAGGGGAACAAAAATTGTGAAAAAAGCATACTCACAGAGGCGAAAAATAAAATTTTTGCAGAATTTGGCATTGATCAAAATGAAAACATCGGCAAAGAATCAGTTTTAAAATATCAAATTGAAAAACAGTTTGAGGAATTTGTAGATTTTCCTCTTTCTGCTTTTTTTGGTTTTGTTATTTTTGCAGTTTTGGCTCCTTTTTCTTTGCTTTTTTCAGTTGTTATTAGTGCTCTTTCTTCTGTTTTATTTATAATTTTAAGACTTACTTTTATCTTGAGAGTAAGAAAAATACCAGTTGAACAAGAGGTTTTGGTTTGACTAGTTTTTAAAAACATGGAAAATTAACAAGCGTTTTTTGAATAAAAAATGATACTTTCTGACCGTGATATTAAAAAAGAGATTGAAAATGGCAGGATACTAATAGAAAGTCCTCGTCCTAATTATATGGAACAAGTTCATGCCAGCTCTATGGACTTGCGTCTTGGTAAATATTTTCGTGTTTTTCAGCATTCCAAGCATGCTCTTATTGACCCTTGTAAAGATCAAGAAAATGGCATAACAAAGTTAATTGAAGTGGAAGGGGATGAGCCATTTATTGTTCAGCCTGGTGAATTTGTATTGGGTGTCACAGAGGAAAAAGTTGGTTTACCTGATGACATGGTTGCTAGAGTAGAAGGGCGTAGTTCTTTGGGGCGTCTTGGTATTGTTGTGCATTCTACTGCTGGTTTTATTGATGCTGGTTTTGTAGGCACTATCACTTTGGAGATTTCCAATTTAAATCGTATGCCAATTGCTCTTTATCCGGGCATGCGTGTTTGTCAGCTTGCTTTTGAAACAATGAGTTCTCCTGCGGAAGTTCCTTATCACCAAAAAAAATCTCAAAAATATCAAAATCAAGAAATGCCAGAGGAAAGTAAAATTTGTATAGATCCAGAATTTAAATAATATTTAATAATATTGCTTAAATGTAGTTCTTAATAGGCTTAATAAGCCTATTTTTTTATATATTTATTCTTTTTTTGCTTTTTTTAAAAAAAATCCTTGACTTATCTTTTTAAACAAGGCAAACTTTCTTGGCATTTTTTGTGTTTTTTACTGGCGAAATGCTTATTCCAAAGAAGCAAAAGTATAGGAAGATACATAGACAAAGAAGTTCCTTGAAAGGAAAGGCAACTTCTGGTCATAAAGTAGCTTTTGGAGCATACGGCTTAAAAGCCCAAGCTCCAGGAGAATTAACTTCAAGACAAATTGAAGCAGCTCGTAGAGCTATTACACGTAGTATTAAGCGTGGTGGTAAAGTGTGGATTAGAATTTTTCCACATAAACCAATTACTCGCAAGGCCGCAGAAGTGCCAATGGGAGGAGGAAAAGGTAGTGTTGATTTTTATGTTTTTCCAATTCGAGCAGGTAAAGTTATTTTTGAAATGGAAGGAGTAAGCGAAGAATTAGCGAGAGAAGCTTTTCGCCTTGCTAGTGCAAAACTCCCTATTAAAACTAAATTTGTTGAAAAATCACACGTATAAATATGAAAAATAATGAAGAAATTCGAGGGCTTAGTGCAGTAGAAATAGAAAAAGAGATTGCAAAAGCAGAAAATAACTTAGTGGAAGTTTCTATTAAAACCGAAGCTAGTCAAGAAAAAGATTTGAGCAAGAAAGGTAAGCAAAAGAAATATATTGCTCGTCTAAAAACAATTTTAAGTGAAAAAAATAAAGAAGCAGTAACAACTGCTAAATAAGTTTTTAAATTATTATGCGCTATAAAAAAGGACTTGTAACATCGGCTAAACAAGATAAAACAGTAATAGTCACTGTTCATACAAAGAAAATGCATCCAATTTTCAGAAAATCATATAGAGTAAGTAAAAAATTCCATGCTCATGATGAAGCTAATGAATGTAAAATTGGTGACGAGGTAATTATCTCTGAAACAAAACCAATATCTAAGCTAAAACGCTGGAAGATAGACAAAATTGTTAAAAAAGCTTTTGATGAACTAGGTGCAGATGTTATAGAGGAGGATACAAAAGCTATTCTTGAACGCAAAGCTGAAAAAGCAAAGCAAGAAGAGGAGAAAGCTAAACAAGAGGAAGAAGCTAAAAAGCTAGAAGAAACAGAGGAGAAAGTAGAAAAAGAAGAGGAGAAAGAAGAAGTAGAAGCAGAAGCTTCTAATGAAGATAAAGAATCTAACTCAGAAGAAAAATGATTATTCCAGAGACAAAATTGGCTGTGGCTGACAATACAGGCGCAAAAAGCGTACAGTGCATTAAGGTTTTAGGCGGTTCAAAAAGACGCTATGCACAAATCGGCGACATTATCGTTGTTGCTGTTAAAAAAGCCAGCCCAAAAGGTGTTGTAAAAAAGAAATCAGTTCAAAAGGCGGTTATTGTTCGCCAAAAGAAAGCTGTACGCAGAAAAAATGGCACCACAATTCGTTTTGATGAAAATGCAGTAGTAATTGTAAATAACGAAGGACAACCAAGAGGTACTCGTGTTTTCGGGCCTGTGGCTCGTGAGCTTAGAGACAAAGGTTTCCAGAAAATTATATCTTTAGCACCTGATGTTTTGTAAATAAAATGAGAGTAAAGACAAACGATAATGTAATTGTAATTGCCGGCAAAGACAAAGGTAAAAAAGGAAAAGTAATCCGCACTGACCGTAAAAATGGTCGTGTTGTTGTAGAGAAAGTTAATATTGCTAAAAAACATATTAAGAAAACTCGTGAACAAGCTGGACAAAGAGTGGAAATAGAAGCTCCTATTGACGCTTCTAATGTGCAAGTTGTTTGTCCATCTTGCAAAAAACCAACCAGAGTTACTGTTTTGGTGACTAAATCTGGAAAAAGAGCAAGAACATGTAAGAAATGTTCTGCTAGCCTTGAACAATCTTTTGTAAAATCATAATATGAGTTTAGTTGAAACATATAGGCAAGAAGTTGCACCAGCTATTCAAAAAGATCTGGGCATCAAAAATCCGATGGCAGTGCCAAAATTAGAAAAAATCACTGTTAATGTTGGTTTTGGCTCTATTTTGACAAGAAGTGGTGAGAAAAAAACTGAAAGATTTGAAGAAGCTCTTGCAAAAATAACTGGTCAAAAACCTGTTGTAAAGAAAGCTAGAAAATCAATTTCTAATTTTAAACTAAGAGAAGGAATGCCAGTTGGTGCTTCTGTCACTCTTCGTGGTAAAAAAATGTATGATTTTTTAGACAGACTTATTTTTGTCTCAATTCCTCGTATTCGTGATTTTCGTGGTTTTGCTCGCAAAGCTGATGGTCATGGCAATTTTTCAATTGGCATCAAAGAACACCATGCTTTTCCGGAAATTGGCGAAGTTGAATCAAAAGAATTACATGGTATTGAAATTACTTTCACTACTACAGCTAAAAATAATGAAGAATTATTCGCTTTGATGGATAAATTTGGTTTTCCTTTTAAAAAGTAATTATGGCTAAGAAATCTAAAATTGTCAGAAATGAAAAAAGAATTAAGCAGGTAGAGCGTGCTTTGGCAGCTGGTAAAAAGCCAGAAAAAGCAATTCGCGTTCGTAATCGTTGTAATAAATGCGGTCGCCCTCGTGGTCATATCCGCCTTCTAGGTCTTTGCAGACAATGTGCTAGGGAATTGGCTAGTAAAGGTGAAATTGCAGGACTTAAAAAATCTTCTTGGTAATTATTATTTAAATTAAGTATGAATACAGACCCAATAGCAGATCTTTTAACAAGAATACGTAATGCATTTAAGGCTCAGCAGGAATATACAATTGTTCCTTATTCAAAAATAAAAATGGACATTGTCCAGATTTTAGAGAAAAAAGGTTTTATAGAAGGTAGTAAATTGATTCAAGATAAAAAATTTAAAGATATTAAAATACTTCTTCCTCGCAACAAAAGTGCACTTACTTTAACTAGAGTGTCTAAGCCTGGTCGTAGAGTATTTAAAAAGTCAGAAGAAATTATGTCCAGTTTAAATGGTTTAGGAATTTATATAGTTTCTACATCAAAAGGCGTAATGACAGGAGAAGATGCAAAAGCAGACAAAATTGGCGGAGAAATTCTTTGTGAAGTTTATTGATATTTAATTTATTAAATAATGTCTAGAATAGGAAAATTGCCGATTGAAATTCCAGAAGGAGTTGAAGTAAAGCTTGAAAAAAAGCTTATTACAGTAAAAGGCTCAAAAGGAGAGCTTTCTATGGAAGTAATGGATAATGTAAAAGTTAACATTGAAGATAAAATAATTACGATTGCTCGTAATAGTGATATCAAAGAAGATAGAGCAGCTCACGGTTTGACTAGAGCCCTTTTAGCCAACTTGATCACAGGTGTTAAAGATGGTTTTGAGAAAAAATTAGAAATAAATGGTGTTGGATATAGAGCAGAAGGCGGAGGAGCTCAAATTACATTACATCTTGGTTTTTCTCATCCTGTTATCATGAAAGCTCCAGAAGGTGTGACTGTGGAAATTGATCAAGAAAAGAAAAATATCTTAATAATCAAAGGTATTGATAAGCAAAAAGTAGGTCAATTTGCTGCAGAGATCAGAGAATACAGAAAGCCTGAACCATACAAAGGTAAGGGTATTAAATATATTGATGAACACATTACTCGCAAAGCTGGTAAAAAAGCGGGTGCTAAATAATTTTAATTAAGAGAAATATGCCAACTAAAAAGCAAGCTCAAAGGCTAAGAAAAAAAGCGCGTGTAAGGGCTAAAGTAAGCGGTACTACAAAAAGACCAAGACTTAGTGTATATCGCTCATTGACTTGTACTCATGCACAGCTTATAGATGATGATAAAGGTGTGACTTTAGCTTCTGTGAGCTCAAAAGACAAAACAATTAACTCTGCTCTTGAGGCAGGCAAAGAGCTTGCAAAAAAAGCTCAAGATAAAAAAATCACCTCTTGTGTATTTGATCGCAATGGTTTTGCTTATCATGGTCGTGTAAAAGCATTGGCTGATGGCACAAGAGAAGGTGGTCTTAAATTTTAATAATTAAATAATATGGTAGAAGAAAAAATAACCGAGGAAACAACAGAGGCAAAAGAAGTTGTAGCTGAAGAAAATCAGCCACAAGAGCAAAAGAAAGAGGAAGCTAAAAAAGGTCCTCAACAAAGTGATCAAAAAGCTAATAAAAAGGGCTCATTTGAGAAGAAAAAACGCCCTCCACGCAGAAAAAGAGGTAGGCGTGGTGCTCCTGAAAAAGAAAAAGAATTTATGGAGGAGGTTTTGCAAATAGACCGTGTGACTCGTGTGGTTAAAGGTGGTCGCAGATTGCGTTTTCGAGCAACTGTTATTATTGGTGATCGCAAAGGCAGGGTTGGTGTTGGCATTGGTAAATCTGCCGAAGTAGTTGGTGGTATCCAAAAGGCTATCCAAAAAGCAAAAAAACAACTAATTAGAATAAATATTGAAAATGGAACTATCCCACATCAAGTTAAAATAAAACATAAATCATCTCGTTTATTATTGATGCCTGGAAGAGAAGGTAGTGGTATTATTGCTGGTGGTGCTACTCGCAAAATTTGCGATTTAGCTGGTATTGAAAATATTGTTGCAAAAACAATAGGCACAAGCAATAGACTTGTAAATGCTCAAGCTACCATAAAAGCTCTTGAAGCTCTTCAGGTTAAACCAAGTCCAAAAAAGGTTGAAAATAAAAAACCTAATAATAAAAACACCCCTGCAAAGTCCGCCAAAAAAGAAACTAAAACGGCAGAAAAAGCTGGGTAATGAATTTATTAAAGATATTTAAAACAGTTTCGGCCTTATGTTTAATACTCCTATTAGCATCTTGTATAATTTCGAACAATAACCAAAACTCAAAAAATCCAATGAAAAAAGCACTTTTTATTATCGCCCAAAAAGATTTTCAAGATCAGGAATTCTCAGATCCTTACCAAAAATTACAAGAGAAAGGAGTAAAAGTGGTAATAGCAAGTAAAGAAGCAGGAAAAGCAATTGGTAAGTTTGGAAAAGAAATAAAAGCAGAAATAGCAATAAATAAAGTAAAAGCAGTTGATTATGATGTGATTATATTTATAGGAGGACCTGGTGCAGTTAGTTATCAACAAGATGCTGATGCACACAGGATAGCAAGAGAAGCAGTGGAGAATGGTAAAATTTTAGCAGCCATTTGCATTGCTCCAACCATTCTTGCAGAAGCAGGTGTTCTAGATGGAGTTTCAGCTACTTGTTGGAACGGAGATGGTGGACCAGGTATGTTATTACAAGAAAGAGGGGCAAATTTTACAAATGAAGAAGTGACAGTTGATGGCAATATAATTACAGCTAATGGACCTTCTACAGCAGAAAAATTTGCAAACAATAT
Source organism: Candidatus Altimarinota bacterium (assembly GCA_963664295.1). Classification (GTDB taxonomy): domain Bacteria; phylum Patescibacteriota; class Gracilibacteria; order CAIRYL01. The sequence continues at coordinate 594,554 of OY760935.1, read as the reverse complement.
CTTAGAAAAATTATTTTAATACTAATATGGTTAAACTTCATGATTTAAAGCCAGCGGCAGGTGCTCGCAAAAAAAGTAAAAGACTAGGAAGAGGTAATGCTTCTGGAAAAGGTACATACTCAGGAAGAGGCATGAAAGGTCAAAATTCTCGCACAGGAGGGGGAGTTCGTCTTGGCTTTGAAGGTGGTCAAACCCCACTTTTAAGACGAATTCCAAAATTAAAAGGGTTTAAAAATCCAAACAAAGAAGAATTTACACCTCTTAATTTAGCAAAAATTGAAGAACTTTATAAAGATGGTGAAACTGTTTCATTGGAAACAGTGAGAGAAAAAAGAATTACTAAGAAAAAAAATATGATTAAAGTGCTTGGTAATGGTGAATTAACAAAAAAAATCACTTTTCAAGGAGTTGCTGTTTCTGCTTCTGCTCGCAAAAAAATCGAAAAAGCAGGCGGAAAAATAGAAAATGAAATAAAAGCAGAAAAAAAAGCTCCAAAAAAAGAAACTCAAGAAAAATAATTAACTAAACCTTATGAATTACTTATCAAGAATTTGGAACACAAAAAGCCTTAGAAATAAAATATTATTCACAATATTTGTTATTTTTGTATTTCGTCTTGCTGCACATATAACAGTACCAGGGATTGATCCTACAGTGCTTAAGGAAACTTTTAGTGCTGGTGGAGCGCTTTCTATTTTTGCTGCTTTAACAGGTGGTTCTATGGAGAATTTTTCTATTATCATGATGGGACTTTCTCCTTATATCAATGCTTCGATTATAGTGCAACTGATGACAGTAGCTATTCCAAAATTAGAAGCAATGAGTAAAGAGGGTGAAGCAGGAAGAAAAAAAATTAATAGCATAACTCGTTGGCTTACTTTTCCATTAGCCTTTATGCAGTCTTACGGAATGATAGTGCTTCTTGCTAATTCTACGCATGGTGCAGAAGGAGCTTTTATTGATTACACAAACCCAGCCGAGGTTTTGCCTGCAATGATAACAATTTCCGCAGGTACAGTGTTTTTAATGTGGCTAGGTGAATTAATTACAGAAAAAGGAATAGGTAATGGTATTTCAATGATTATCTTTGCAGGTATCGTAGCCGCAATGCCAGGCGTTGTTGTTAATCTTTTATCTAATGCTCAATTGGGTGCAACTGAAAAAGTTCTCCCTTTTGCAGTTTTTGCACTTGTGACAGTCGCTCTTTTGATTTTGGTTGTTATCTTTACTGATGCACACAGAGCAATAACAGTGACTCATACTTCTCGTACAGCAAGAGGTGAAAAATCAGTGTTGCCTATCCGTATTTTGCAAGCTGGTATGATTCCAATTATCTTTGCTGTTTCAATGATTACATTCCCAAGTGTATTCTTAAGATTTTTTATGGATCCAAGCAAGTTTACCAACTTAGGGACTTATGCAAATTTGGAAGTTTTTACTGATTTTTGGGGCAAAAATATTGGCTCATACGAAGGAGTTTTGTCAGGATTGGCAACAAAAATGCCAGAATTATCAATAACAGAACAAGCTATTACTTTTTGGAATGCTCATTTTAACTCAGGCAATCCAACACCAGAATATCTACTTTTATACTTTCTTCTTATTGTGTTGTTTAGTTATTTTTATGTTTCTATAACCTTTAATCCTGAAAATGTTGCAGAAAATTTGCAAAAAAGAGGTGGTTTTATTCCTGGTGTACGTCCAGGCAAAGAAACAGCAGAACATTTAGGTAAAGTTTCTAATCGTATGAATCTTTGGGGAGGCTCTTTCCTTGGCTTTATTGCCTTGGTTCCGCTTGTGTTTACTATGTTTACTGATTTGAGCTCTTCTGATCTTATTATTTCCGGATCAGGTTTGATTATCGTAGTTGGTGTTGTGCTTGAGCTTATTCGCCAAGTTAATTCTCAGCTTCTTATGCATGATTACGAAAAATTAACATAAAAAACATGAAAGATTTGATTTTTTTTGGAATTCAAGGATCAGGAAAAGGTACCCAAGGTGCAATTATAGCCAAAGAACACGATTTGACTATTTTTGAAACTGGCGGTGCTTTACGCTCTATTGCCTCAAGTGGCACAGAGCTTGGCAATAAGGTAAAAGAGATTATTGAAAGTGGTAATTTAGTCACAAACAGTATAGTAATGGATGTAATTGAAGATTTTTTGTTAAATCAAGCAGGGGAGGGAGCTGTTTTGTTTGATGGTATTCCAAGAAGCATGGAGCAAAAAGAAACTTTTGATGCTCTTTTGCAAAAAATAGACAGAGACAATTTTATGGGAGTTTGGATTGATATATCAGAGCAAGAGTCAAAAAATAGATTATTAAATCGCAGAATTTGTCAAAATTGTAAAAAAGTTTTCCCAGCTAAATACACAGAAGAAAATTGTGATGCTTGTGGAGGAGAGCTTGTTAAGCGCAGTGATGATAACGAAAAAGCTATTCTTGCAAGAATAGAAAATTTTATGAAAGAAACTTTGCCAGCTATTGAAAAATATCAAGAAGAAGGCAAGATAATCAGGATTGATGGTGAACAGTCTATTGAAAAAGTGACTGAAGACATTGAGAAAGCTTTGACAGAAATTAGTTAAACGAGTACAATTTTTCTCGACCTTTTACAAGAAAAGATTGTGCTTTATATTGCCAGCATAGCTCAGTGGTAGAGCATCCGCCTTGTAAGCGGCAGGTCCTCGGTTCGAATCCGAGTGCTGGCTCCAGCTTTGTAATTTGCAAGAGCAGTTAGAATTTTGTATAAATTTTGCAAACTGTTCTCCAGAAACTTAAAAATTAGCAATAAATTATATAATCGTGGGCAGTTAGCCAAGCGGTCAACCCGTGCAGACTTAGCAACTGTTCTCCAGAAACTTAAAAATTAGCAATAAATTATATAATCGTGGGCAGTTAGCCAAGCGGTCAACCCGTGCAGACTTAGCAACTGTTCTCCAGAAACTTAAAAATTAGCAATAAATTATATAATCGTGGGCAGTTAGCCAAGCGGTCAACGGCGGCAGACTGTAAATCTGCTCTCTCTGAGTTCGGGGGTTCGAATCCCTCACTGCCCACCATAAAAACTCTTTTTAAAAAGAGTTTTTTTATTGTAAAATGAAGTTAATGAGTATAATTGCAAAAAAGAAAAGTTTGGGTCAGTTTTTTACAAAAAAACATTTTTGGTTAAAAGATCATGTTTTAGGTTTTATTAAGTCTACTAAAGCAGAAATAGCTTTTGATCCATTTGCTGGCAATGGAGATTTATTAAATATTGCTAAAAAAATAGGTTTTTCAAAAGTTGTTGGTTTAGATATAGATGAATTTTTGGGTTGGAAATTTAATAATAGCTTAGAACATATTCCCAGAATAAAAAACTCTATAATTATCACTAATCCGCCGTACTTAACAAACTATAGCGCAAAAAGAAAAGGCATTTATGACGGAGTTAGTAAATATTTTAATATGTGTTCTTATAATGATTTATATCAATTAGCAATTAGCAGGTGTATGGAGAATAATGATTTTGGAGTAATGATAGTCCCAGAAACATTTATTAATTCATCGTTTCCAAAACACAGAATACAAAATATTACAATAATTGAGGATTTAATGTTTTTTGACACAGAAAATCCTGTATGTGTAATTTGTTTTGATAATAAAAATAAAGATTATAGTCAAATAAAAGTTTATAAAAATGATAAGTATATTGGTAATTTTGCAGAAATAGAAAAAATGAGAAAAATACCACAAAAACATATTGATATAAGATTTAATTCATCTAGAGGGCAAATAGCATTGAGGGCAGTAGACACAACAAGCACAAAAAAGTTAATTCAGTTTATGAAACCAGAAGAGATTGATTATGATCTTAGTACAATAAAAGTTAGCTCAAGATTGATAACTTTAATTGAAATGAAAGCAGACGAAGAAGCAATTGAAAAGATAATTAAAAAAAGTAATCAAATACTATTTAGTTTTAGATTAAAAACTAATGATCTTCTTCTTTCGCCATTTAAAGGTAATAAAAAAAATGGCGAAAGAAGAAGAAGGTTAGATTATCAAACAGCAAGAGCTATCTTAGAAGAAGCTTATGAAAAAGTTATGCCAAGTGTAAAATTATTTTAATAACTTAAATTATGATTAGTAATATTCAAATTTTTAGCTTAAGCATAAAAAATAAAGAATCTTATATTGATGAATATTATGTAAAAGATAGTAAGCCGATAATTACTGACAATCCAAAAAAGCTAAACAACTTAATGAAATCCAATGTGGAAATATGTGACAACATTGCTGCATATAAAATTGCTATTAAGTCAAAAAATAAAAAAATGCAAAATATTATATTGGAGAATATTGTAAAAATTTTAAAAACATCTGGAATAAATAATACTGAATTTACAAGTTATTGGGCATTGAAAGATATGTCATATAGTGCTTATAAAACATTTAATTCAAATCATTTTATACAAATTGAGTTTTTAAAAAATGTAATACCAGAATTTATAAAAGATAGACACTTGTTGTATAAAATTCACGGTTATTCATTTTCTTCGTTGCAGGCGATCAAAGACTCAAAAGCACATAAAGGTAATGGCAATGCTGCAAATAAAAAAATTATAAATATCTTGAATCAGTTTGGATTTTCATATTTTTCATCAAAAAATATAGATGAATTTATTAAAAGTAATCATATTTATATATGTCCTGACAAAGCAGACAAGATTTTGTTTGAAAAAATATTAAAACATTTTAAGTTAAAATTTAAGTGGTCAAAAAATAAGCAGAAAAAACAGACAGACTTTTTAATCAAAATTAATGACCATATTCTTATTATGGAGCATAAACACATGAAAGAGTCTGGAGGTGGTCAAGATAAGCAAATGTCTGAGATTATAGATTTTATATCACATCAAGATAAAGATGTTCACTATATTTCTTTTTTGGATGGTATTTATTTTAACTTATTAGCAAATGAAGCAATAAAAAGTGGTAAGCCATTTGAGCAAAGAAAAAATATTTTGCAAAATTTAAAAAAAAATAAAAATAATTATTTTGTAAATACTTATGGTTTTATTGAATTACTTAAAGTATTTATCAAAAATACCTCTTAAGCCTGCTTAATCCCCTTGAAAAAAGCCCTTATTTACTGTAAAATATAAAGATATATTAAAATAAAAATAGAAACCTTAATTTTTGAAATTGGCTTAGTAATTCTTGCTTCAGCCGGAGTAGCTGTTGTGGGTTATTACTTCAAGCAGCCGCTTATTTTAGCGTATATTTTGGCTGGTATTTTGCTTGGGCCTTTTGGGTTTGGCTTAATTCCTGATCCGGATTTTGTGCACGCAATTTCTGGAATTGGTGTTATGCTTATGCTTTTTTTGGTTGGATTGGAGATGAATTGGGGAAGATTAAAAGATTTAGGAGGAGTTTCTTTGCTAGTTAGTATAGGGCAGATAAGCATAACTGCCATAGTGGGGCTTGTTTTAGGGGTGTTGTTTAATTTTAGCCTATTAGAAAGCTCATATATTGCTATTGCTTTAACCTTTTCTAGTACGATTATTGCAGTTAAATTGATGTCTGATAAAAAAGATACTAATTCTTTTTATGGTCAGATTTGCATTGGTGTTTTGATTGTGCAGGATGTTTTGGCAATTATGACTTTGCTTTTTTTGGCTGGATTTAAAGAAGGTTCTTTTCAGTTTGATGTTCTTAATTTTCTTTTTCTTCTTGCTAAAGGAATTGCATTAGGTGTTGCCACTATTGTTTTTGCAGAAAAAATTCTCAAATATCTTTATGCAAAGATTGCAACCTCACATGAGTTATTGGTTCTTTTTAGTTTAAGTTGGTGTTTTTTTATTTCCATTATTGCGATGGAAATTGGTTTTTCGATGGAAATCGGAGCTTTTATTGCAGGTATGAGTTTGGCAAATTTGCCTTATACATTTGAAATTAATTCAAAAGCAAAAGTAATTCGTGATTTTTTTATCACTATTTTCTTTGCTGGCTTGGGTGCTGGGCTTGTGTTTAGCTCTATAGGCAGTATTCTTGTTCCTTTGGTTGTTATTTCTATTTTTGTGCTTATTGGCACACCAATAATTATCATGACCACAATGGGCTTATTGGGCTATGACAAGCGTAATGCTTTTTTTGTTGGTGTTAGCTTAGCAAATATCAGTGAGTTTTCTTTGATTGTTATTACTTTTGGGCACAAAATAGGACACATTAATGATCAAATTACCTCAATGATCGGTATGATCGGCATGATTACCATGGTAGTTTCAACTTACATGATAACCTACAACGAAGAACTTTATGAAAAATTAAAAAAATATCTTTCTATTTTTGAATTAAGCAAAAAAGATAGAATAAATGGTAATAAGGATAATCAATATTTAAATCACATTGTTATTCTTGGTTGTGATCAAATTGGAGAGCAGATTTTGGAGCAAATTTTGAGTTTTAAGGAGGATTATGTGGTTGTTGACTACAACAACGCAGTAATTAAAAAATTGATGTCTAAAAACATAAATTGTATCTTTGGTGATGCAAATGACACTGATCTTTTGAGTAAGCTTGATTTGGAGGACGCAGAGATTATTATTAGCACTTTGCCAAGTAAGAATGATAACTATTTTCTTTTAAAACATTTAGAGCAAATGGATTTAAGCAAAAAACCAATTGTTATTGCTATTGCAAATTCTGCTCGTGAGGGATTGGAAATGTTTAATAGGGGAGTGGATTATATAATACTAAAGCCATATTTAAGTGCTCATCATATTCACTCGATCAATAGAGAAATTTATGATCTTGAGGAGGAGCTTGCTCATGTTTCTTTGTTTGGCAAAGAAGAGGCGCAAAAAATGAATAAACAACATAAATCAGATAGTGAATTGGCTCGTTTTTTACATAAATTAAACGCACTTAGGCTTAAGGAAATTAAGGCGAAAATTGAGAAAAATATAATTTCTTTAAAAAAGAAGAAGTAATATTTTTATGTAGGCAAGACTTGAGCAAATGGAAAAGGAGATTCTTCGCTCCATTTCACTTCGCTCAGAATGACAGTAAGGGTGTGTTTTACGCTCAGAATGACACCTCCTGCCTCCCGAGATTGCGGGTCGTAGCCCGCAACGACACCCCCAAAAAGCTCATAATGACACCTTCAAGAAATCCACAATGACAAATGTAATGTCATCCATCCCCCTTATTCTGTCATCCTGAGCGAGCCTTTAGGCGAAGCGAAGGATCTCCCGTTGTCATTACTGTTGAATTACCTAAGGCAGGACTTGAGCGCATGGACAAGGAGATTCTTCGCTCCATTTCATTACGCTCAGAATGACAGAAAGGTTGTGTTTTCCGCTCAGAATGACAAAAAAGGTGATTTCATTCCATCAGAATGACATACGGGAATAAATTTTTTAAGTAAGAATAATATTATAATTTATAACCTATTTTTGTCAATGAAGTTTTTTGTTTAGCCAAGACAGCTAAATTGATTTTTTCTTTATTTTATGAGATAATATAAGGATAAAATATAAATAAAAATGACAACTGAAAATAAAAACCAAATTTCCTATGGAACACCGCTTATTGCCTGGCAAGCGCCAGAGTTTTTAGAGCACAAAAGAGGACCTGTTTGGGTTTTTGTGATGAGTGTTTTAGTTGTTGGCCTTATTCTTTATGGAATCTTAACTGATTCAATCGCTTTTTCAGTTGTGGTTGTGCTTTTGGCAGTAGTGTTTTTTTTGACATATAACCACAAGCCGGAAATTGTAGATATTGTAATAACAGATGCAGGAATTAAGTTTGGTCCAAGGTTTTATCCTTATGAAGACATTGGTCTTTTTTGGATTATTTATGATCCTCCTCATGTAAAAACGCTTAATTTGCGTATTACTCGTGGAGTTGTGCGTCAGATCGCAATTCAATTGGGAGATCAAAATCCAGCAGAGGTAAGAGCTCTTTTGAGTCAGGAGGTTTCTGAATGGAAAAATCGCACAGAAACTTTTTCTGAAATTTTAATTCGCCTTTTTAAGCTTTAAAAAAAGTGGCAGAAATAGAAGGAAAATTGCCGGCAGGAGAAAAAGAGCCCGTTATAGAGCGAGCTGATCAAATAGATAATTATTTTGATGATTTAGTTAAAGATTTAAGCCCATATACAGTTTATGCAAAAGAAACTGTGCCTATTCCTGGATCAAAAGAAACAGAGGTAGTAGAAAAAATTGATGAAAAAAAGACACGGGAAAGGATAAAAAAAGAAATTGAAACAAGATTATATGAGAGATTAAAAAAAGATTTTCCAGATACAGATATAAATTCTGTTATTTTTGATGTAGGAGGGGAAAGAAAAGAAGATGAGCGCTCAGATTTGTATAAATTTTTAGAGGCATTAAAAGAAGATGAAATAATAATAAAACCAAATGATTTACAAGCCTTAATAGATGATTTGGCAGGCATAATTTTAAACAAAAGAAAAGGTTTATATCAGCACACAGGAGAAGTGATAACAGAAAAAACAGCGAGAGAAGAAGCAGAAAAAAGACAAGTTAGTTGGGAGGCTGTGGAAAATTTAAAAAGTTTTTTTGCTCAAGGGCTTGAAAATGTAAAAGAACGTGAAGCAAAAGTAGCAGAATTAAAAGCAGATGCTTCGCAACTTAGAATAAAAGTTTTTAATTTAGAGCAGGAAGCAAAACAACTAGCAGAGAAAAAAGAACTTCTTCGTCAAAATTATCAAATTGATAGGATGTTGACAGAAGAAGACAGGAAAGAACTTGATAAAACTAAAGAAAGAATAGCAGACATAAACTTGAAATTAAATGGTGGCGGAAAAAATGAAACTAAAGGATTAAGGACAAAATTAAAAGAAAGAGATGATGAAATAGAAAAATTACAAAAAGTTGATGATAAATTGATTGCAGAAATAATAAAAAAGGAAGATTTATTGCTTACAGGCACAAAAGATCGACTTAAAGAAAGATTGGATATGTTTAAAGAATTAAATATTCAAGATCAGCCATTAGTGAAACTGAGAGAGTTTTTGCAGGATCAGCTTGCGCAATCAGAAAAATTAGAATTAAAAGAGGAGCATCAGAAAAGATTTTTAGCTTTGCATAGAGAAGTTGATTTTTTTGAAAAATCATTTGAAGACGCAATTTCTACTATTGAAATCAAAATTCTCACAGCCCGCAAGGCAAGGATAGAAAAAAGATTGCTAAAAAAAATGCAGGAACTAGAAGAAGATCCTAAAAATAAAGGCTTATTAGAAGAAATAAGATTGTTAAAAAAAATATTAGCAGAAGAAACAATGGATAAGCGCAGAATAAGAGCAATAGAAAGAGCAGAAAGAGATATATTAAATAATTCTGCACTTGGTTCTGAATTGCAACTTGGTATTTTGCAAGAAAGTAAATTTTTAGCAGAAAGACTACCAAAAATAGCACAAAAAAGACAAGAAATATTAGACTTTATTAAGCTTTTAAGCACAAAAACACCTCAGGAATTCACAGATTATTTTAAAGAACAACAAGTTGATTTACGAAAACAAATTCAAGACTTAGAACAAGCAATAGCAAAAGGAACTGAAGCTAAAGATTTATTAAAAGAAGAGCTTAAGCCTATTGAGCAGGCTATTAAAGAAAAAGTTAAATTAAGAGACCCCTTAAAAGAAAGGATTAATGTTTTAACTCAAGAATTGCTACAAACGCTTGAAAGAAAAGAAAAATTAGCTCAAGAGGCAGAGAGGCTTAAAGCTTTTATAAATCCAGATATAAATCCAAAAGTAAAAATGCAATGGGAAAAAGGTGATGATGACCAATTATTTCTTGAACAGAAACAAAAAATTGAGGCAATTGTTCAGCAGATTGACCCTCTTGATGCAGAAATAGCTGAAAAAAATCAAGAAATTCAAAAGTTGACCCAGCAAACCAAAGCTATTGATGCAGAAATAGTTCAAAAAAATCAAGCAATCGCTGAATTTAATCAGCAGATTGATGATTTTGATTCGAAAATTAAACAAATGAAAGAGAGACTTAATTTGCTTACTAGAACCCCTTATAATGTTGCTTATTTACAAAAAGTTATTCTTGATTTCTATAGAACTGCTGGATCTTCTAAATTTGTAAATGCAAGTGAAATAAGAAAATCGTCTGAACAACAAATGCTTTTAGCAAGGGCAACAATTAAATCCGACACAGCAAGTCCAGCAGAAAAAGCCAGAGCAGAAGAGGATTTTATTTTTCACAAAGCAATAGTGGATTTAATGAAAGAAGAAATTCATTCACCAAGAGCAATAGCAAATAATAAAGAAATCATAGCAGAAGCAAAAAGAAGACAAGAACAAGCAGAAAAAGAACAAAAAAGAGAGTCAGGCGAATTATTTGATGGCGTAGATGAAAAAATAAAAACAGCAATCCAAGCAAGAAAAGAGGAAATAATTAACAAAAATGGTGATTGTTTACACATGATGGATCAGGTTGTGCTTTTTATTCAAACAAATGGTGCGCATATGTCGGAAGATTTATTTAAGTTTTTAAATGATTCTCGTGATGATACTCAGGCAGTAAAAATAAAAAAATTGTTTGTAGATAAAGCAAAAAAAGGATTAACTGATAAAGAGCTAAAGAAATTAAAAACACAAGGGCATATAAAAAATGCTGCGGTTTTGGAGCTTTGTGCAGAAGCAAGAGCAATTCATGCTAGAAATTTGGCAATGAACAAAGAGCAATACGGAGAATTTACTGAAGATAGATATGGAGATGCAAGAGGGGTAAATGCTTTTACTATGCGAAGATCAAGAGAAGATTACAACAGAGAAACTGATTTAAACGCTAATATGACCCCAGGAAATATTTTTAGATTTTTTGCTTTTTTCTATGGTGCAGCAACAACCTTGGCAAATACATTGGTGTCATTTCGTTCAGGCAATTGGGATAATGAATACATAGCATTGGGTGGTGGTATTATGTATGCATCTTATAAGGGAGGTGATTGGATAGATAATGCCAGAGATCCAGAGGGTATGCGTTTTCGACTTGCCTCTGACCTTAGCACATCAACAAAAGGTAAGAGAATTTTAGAATGTTTTAGGAATGAAAATGAGATGAAGTTGGTTAATATGATTGACTGGAAAAAAGTTCAAAAAAACCCTCGTAAATATTTTAGTTCTAAGCAAGATAGAGATAAAACAAAGTGGCAAGATGCTTCTTTGTCTAGTTTTCCTACTAAAGATAGTGTTGACGAAGCTTTGTTTAAAGCAACAATTCAAGAAAATATTGGCGGAGAAATAGAAGCAAAGCAAAGATATGATTTTTTACGCTTTATTGCTTATAAAGAAAAAGTTTTCCCAAACCAAGGAGCAATACAAGAAATGGTTTATCACGCTAAAAGACTATGAAGATATTATCCTCACAACAAGGCGCAGAAAAACTCCAAGTAGTTTTGGATCAAGAAATTAAAGAGCAGAACATAGCTCCTGCTGAGGCTTTGCGTGTTAAAAGTAGCGCTACGAAATTGGCTTATAATTTTGATCAAAACACAGAAGAAATAAATCTTGAATTTGAAAATAAATTTTCCAAAGAAAAAGTTCGAGAAATTGTTTCAGTAGCAAAAAATATTTATTTAGAAGCAAATCCAGAGGAATTTAATAATATGTGCCAACAATTAAGCAATAATTTTAGTTTTAATAGAAATTTTCTTAAAAATTCGCCATATAAACAAAAACTTGGATTATTAACAATGATGCATTATGAAAAATTACAAAAACAAAAATTAATAACAAGTGGATCAGCCTTACAAGAAGAGCAAAAAAGAGAAAATAATTTTCAAAATTATATTTCAGGGGAAATGTTAGCAAAAGGAGCAATAGCGCTAACACAAGCTCCGGAAATTATTTCACGGGAAGATATTTTTGATCCTAATTTTAGTAAAAAACTTGCCCTTGCTGGTGTTTTGATACTTATGAAAAAGCCAACAGCAGGCCCTCCGCCTGTTATGCAAGAACTTCCAACAGGAAGCACTGCTGGCAAATTGGTTTTGCCTGATCAAAATATGCGAGTATCGCTTCCGCAAAACAGAAGAGGGGAGTCAGCAGAAAAATATAAAGCAGGACAAGGAGAAGGTGAAAAAGTTGGCCAAGAAATGGATAAATACAGACTTGCATTGGCAGAGCAATATATGGCTGCACAGCAAACACAACAAAAACATCAACTAAAAGCACGCAAAAGACGAAAAATGTTAATTAAAGTCGCAGCAGGTAGTGCTTTTGGTGGACTTGGTGCTTTGATTGGTTTAGGTGCAACAGATCTTGCACAAAAAGCAAGTGAAGCTCCGGAGAGTGTTGATCCTTCGGGCACAGCAGTTGTTTTTATTGACCTTCTTCATAATTTTTCAGATATCATAACCAGCTTTTGTTAAAAACAAGATGAAAATAAATATCAAAATAAATAAATGGGTAAATTTAAGAAAAATCTGCTTAGCAGGTTTGTTTCTCTTATTTTTTACTTTTAATGCATTAGCACCAGTAATAGAAAGTAGAACAGAATTAAATATTGGAGTTAGTGCTGTTGTGTATGCTGACGATGGAGATGGAAATGGAGATGGAGATGGAGCTGGAGATGGAGCTGGAGCTGGAGATGATGGAGGTTCAGACAAAAAAGAAACACAGCCAACAAAAACACAAGTAAACATTGGAGAAATAATTTCTTTTGTTGTTTCTTCAACAGCACCACTTGTAAGCGGAATATCCAACATGGTTGGTGCTTTGCTCAGTAATGACTGGGTTTATGGCGCAATAGGAGTTGATGATGCAGAAAAAGAAGCAAATCAAACAAAGATGGCTGATGTACTTAAAACAATGTGGATGTTAGTTCGCGACATAGTGAATTATGTTTTTATAATTATTTTAGTTGTTGTTGCTCTTATGAACGTGCTTTCTGCGGGCAGTTCTATGCACGATAAATTTGCAATAAAAACCACTCTGCCAAAAATAGTAATAGCCTTAGTGGCAGTAAATTTTACTTGGTTTGGTGCAAAATTAATTCTTGATGCTGCCAATGTTGCCACACATATTGTTTTTGCAATACCACAAACAGCATCAGAAGCAATAAACGCCACTAATGATAAGGCTTATTGTTTGGTTGAAGATTTTGAAGTAATAGAAAATGGTGAAGTACAAATACCCGAAGATGAAGCAGAAGGTTGCCCTCAGGAAACTGTAAATTACGGTAAATTTAAAATTACTTGGAAAGAAGACAAAGATATTTTGTCTAAGCTTGATGGAGAAAATATAACCAAATTATTTGCTTTTAGTTTTTTACACATAGAAAGATTGCCAGTTTCAGTTGATGGAGATGGGAAAATAATAAATTTAACAATAAATTCAATTTTTGCTTTTATTGTTTTGGTAATTGTTTTGATCATATTTGCTGTTATGGTTTTTGTGCTCTTTTTGCGCATAATTCTGCTATGGCTTAATATTATTTTATCGCCGATTTTTGTGCTTTTACCTGTTTTGCAGGATTTTAATGTGCCAACAGGCGATGATAGCATTATTGGTATAAAAGCATTTTTGAAACAAGCATTTATTCCAGCAGCAATGGCTTTGCCAATGGTAGTTGGTTTAACAATGATTATAGCAGGTCAAAGCTTGAATATATTCACAGCAAATCCTGCTGAATTAGATGCAGATAAGCTTGTGAAAAATTTCAATAATGTGAATTTTTTGCAACAAACAATGTGGTATATCTTGGTGATTGCTATTATGTGGAGTAGTGTACAGGTTGCAGAAAAATCCAGTGACATAGCAGGTACAGTAATAAGCACAGTGACAGCACCAATTAAAGATGCAACAAAGTGGTTGGCAAAATCTCCGCAATATATTCCATTTTTACCAGTTAAAAAAGATGTTGATGGTGATGGTGATGATTCTAATGATAGAATTTCCTTGGGCAATTTGACAGATTATTTGCCATTAAAAATGGAGCAATTAAGAAATGCAGATCGCGCAAGATCAAGAGCTTTTGCTGGTGTTGGCTCTAATCCGGTTGATGATTTGCCAGGCAAGTTAAGAAAATTGATGAAAGAATTAGAGGGTAAAGGTAGTGATGTGCGAAATGCTTTGACAAAAGCAGGTGACAAGCAGGATGTAGCTGGTTTTTGGTCTAGTTTTAAAGACACACCATTAGCAAAAGCAGCAAAAGAAGCCAAGAGTTCTGGGGTTTCACCAGAAAAATTTGCCAGAGCAGCAGCTTATTCTGCTGGTCTTGGTACTAGCGTTAAAGAAGTGGAAACAATTGCAGAGAAATTTGGTAGCTCAAGTGGTGAAGCAGGTTCAGATGAAGCCGGGGGAGGTTCTTCAGCACCAGCAGATCTGAGTGGAGTTAATTTTGATGCTAAGCTTGGAACTGATGATTTGGGCAAAGTAAAAACAGCAATTGCTGGTGCTAGTGATAAAAACAAAGTTGTAATTGAGATTGTAAATAAGGCACCTGCTGACAAGCAAGATGACCTAATAACACAATTAAAAGGAGAAATTAATGAGGGTGTTGATTGGGATGCAGTTGCGAAGGCGATTAAGCCTACAGAGGGATAAAAAGATAATTAATTTTATTTTTGTATTACTGTATTAGTGTACTGGTACAGTAATACATTTTTAGTGTTGATTATTTGGCTTTATCTGGGGCAATGAATTTTTTTTAATTGTTTTTATTTTTTGTGTTTTTTGTTATTGCAAGGGATTTGCTTAGGTGGGCGACGAAGCAGGTTATTTTTTTATCTTAAGTGCTTTTTTGTCATTTTGAGCTCTCCTTACTTTGTCATCCTGAGCGAGCCTTTAGGCGAAGCGAAGGATCTCCCGTTGTCATTACTGTTGAATTGCCCAAGGCAGGACTTGGGCGAATGGACAAGGAGATTCTTCGTTCTATTTCACTCCGCTCAGAATGACAAAAATAGTATGTCATCCTGAACTCGATTCAGGATCTCCCGTTGTCATTAATGCACAATTACCTAAGGCAGGACTTGAGCACATGGACAAGGAGATTGCGGATCAAGTCCGCAATGACACTCCAAAAAGCCCGTAATGACAACCTAAAAAGTCCGCAATGACATGATTCTCTGGATTATCGGATCAAGTCCGATAATGACAAAAAAAGGCGGGCTCGTTCAGAATGACACCTCCCGAGATTGCGGATCAAGTCCGCAATGACAACCCAAAAAGTCCACAATGACAAGATAGGGATTGAGCGCATGGACAAGGAGATTCTTCGCTCCATTTCACTCCGCTCAGAATGACAGAATAGGTGAGCAACTAAGTTCGCTCATCCGTAACAACAGAAAGCAACAAAAAAACCCGAGTAATACTCGAGCTTTTTAGTTGTATAAAATTTTCACTTAAATAGACCTTTTACGCTTAGATAAAACTAATTATTCTTAATCTTTTTTAATATGAGCGCAAAAATATTCAGGATTTGTTTTGCGATACATAGTAGCTAATTTTTCATGAGCTTCATCAAAGATTGCTACAGCATCTGGAGAAGTTGGGTCTTCTACCATTTCCATCATTGACATAACTTCTCTTTCAAAATCAACAGCATTTTCAGGGGTAAGATCTTTAAGTCTTTTACTTACGATTTCATAAACCATTTCCAAAGATAAAGTTTTACCTTTTGTCATAGTATGAATAGGACTGTGTTCAGGTTTGTTTTGCCAGCTAATTGCCTGCTGGGCTGATTTTATGGTGTCATTGATCAATGTTTCTAGGGTAGGGTCTAGTATTAAGCCACTTTCTACCAATTGAGTTTGCACTTTTTCAGCTCTTTGCAGAGCATGTTCAGCTCCTCCATTGCTAGCAGTATTAATGGCATGTTGAATATCTTGGATTATGTTTTTAAATATTGTTTTTTGTTGGTCTGGTGAGCTTGAAGCCTCTCTGGCAGTTTGCCTTAAAGCAAGTTTGTCAGTTTCTGTTTCTGGTGCTACATGACCTCTTTTGCCTTTTTCGGTTTTGTAATCTGTTTTCATTCGCACTTCTGCAGGCGTTGCCCTTTTCATAGGCACTGCTGATGATAATGTTGACATATTTTTAATGGATAAAATTTATTAAAATTTAAATTTGGTTATATAGTTTATTCGGATTTCTTAATCTGTCAAGGGTTTTTCTTTGAGTTTTTTGTATAAAATTTTTTAAAAACTAAAAAAATGTTTTTATGAAGCCAAAAAAGAGGTATGATTTTTGCAATGAAAAAAGAGCAGATTTTTGATAAAGCAGGGGAATTTTTAAAAACAGCAAAAAAACCATTTTTGGCCGTTGTTGGTCCTACTGCGAGCGGAAAAACCTCTGCCTCAATCAAAATTGCTAAAAAATTTAATTGTGAAGTTATTAATTCTGATTCTCGTCAGATTTTTAAGCACGTTGATATAGTTAGCGCAAAAATAACACCAGAAGAAGCGGAGGGTGTGCCACATCACCTTTTTTCTTTTGTTGAACCTGATCAGGTTTTTACTGTGGTGGAGTGGAGAGAAATGGCAGAAAAAATGGCAGAAGACATTTTAGACAAAGGTAAAATTCCTATGCTTTGCGGAGGAACTGGTCTTTATATTAATGCAATTACGAAAAATTTTTCTATTCCAGCTGTTGCACCACAAGCAGAAATTAGAGAAGAGTTGGAAAAAATGACAAATCAGGAATTGTGGCAAGAGCTAAACAAAAAAGATCCAGAGTCTGCAAAAAAAATTCATGAAAATAATCGGCGTTATCTTGTGCGTGCTTTGGAGATTTTTGAGACCAGCAAGGAGGCAAAAAGTGCGCAAGAGGGGATTATGTCACCTAAATTTGAAAGTTTAATTCTTGGTGTTAGTGTAAATCGTGAGGAACTTTATGAGCGCATCAATAAGCGGGTTTATGACATGCTCGAAAATGGTCTGATGAAAGAAGTTAAGGAATTATTAAAAATGGGTTATAAAAAAGGTGATCCAGGCATGATTTCTCATGGCATACCCGAAGCTTTGGATTATTTAGAGGGCATTATTTCCAAGGAAGATTTTATTGCCAAAATGCAACAAGTGACTCGTAATTTTGCAAAAAGGCAACTCACTTGGTGGCGACGTGATGAACGGGTTATTTGGTTTAATCCTGCTACTTTTGAAATTACTAATTCGCCTGAGATTTAGCGTTTTTTGAAGCTTTTTCCCCAGCCTAGTTTTATTTTTATTGTGCTGAAAAAGTTTTCATGCAAAAGACGAAGAAATTTGGCCTTTTTTGAATATTTATAGATCTTTACAGTATCTCCTTTTTTGAGTTCTTCGGAAATTTGTCCATCAATTGTGACAGCGTTGTTTTCTCTGTTTCTGCCTGTTGGTTTTACTTCGATTATTTTTTCAGGAGTAATTACAATTGGTTTTTGATTAAAAGAATGAGGTGAAATTGGTGTTAAGACAAATGCTTCCATTTTTGGGTGCAATATAGGTCCGCCAGCAGAAAGAGAATGAGCAGTAGAGCCAGTCGGAGTAGCAACAATAAATCCATCTGCTCTAAATTTGGCAATCATTGCATCATCAACATAAGTAGAAAGCTCAATTAAGCGAGAAACATTTTTTTGGTCAATAACTACTTCGTTTAAGGCGCGAAAACTATGAACAACTTTTCCTCTGCGAACAATTTCCACAGCAAGTAGCATGCGAGAGTCCACAGTAAATTCACCTTGCCAAATTTGCTCACAAGCATTTTCAAATTCATCAGGACCAACTTCAGACAAAAAACCAAGAGTGCCAGTGTTTATGCCAAGGAGGGGAGTTTTTAAATCCTCTAAAGCACGCACAGCTCGTAAGGCAGTGCCATCACCGCCAACAACAATTAAAAGATCAATTTTTTCTTTAAAATCATATTCACCACAGCCTTCAATAGTTTTTAGTAAGTTAATTTCACAGTTTTTATCTATTAAAACTGTTTTTTCTTTTTTTTGGAGAAATTTAATTATTTTTGGCAAAACCTCGCGGTCTTTTCTTAAATCGTGTTTGGTTGTTATTGCTATTTTTTTCATTAGCTTGATTTTCTCATATCTTCAAGGGCTTGTAAAAGATTTTTAGTACTAGCCTCAAGGCTAAATTTTTCTTCAATATCTTTTCGTGCTTCTGTAGTTAAATTGTCCCTAAGTTCAGAATTATTTTTTAATTCCTTTATTCTTTCTGCAAGCAGGTTGGCGTCTTTTGGTTCTATTAAAAGACCAGTTTCGCGGTTGCGAATAATTTCCGAAGCACCGCCTGCATCAGTGGCAATCACTGGAATACCGCTTGCCATAGCTTCTATTATTACTCTGCCAAATGGCTCTGGTTCTGTGCTGGCATGCACAACTAAATCTAGGTTTTGCAGTGCAGTTTCCGCAGGTACAAAGCCCATAAAATGAATTCTGTCTTCCAGGTGTTTTGTTTTTGTCATTACTTTTAAATATTCCTCAAATTTGCGAGTTTTTTCATCATAAAGCGAGCTTTCGCCATAAATAAAAAATTCAAAATCATAATTTTTTAATAATCCTGCTGATTCAATAAAAATATCCTGGCCTTTCCAAGTGTCTATTCTACCCATTATGCCAATTTTTTTAATATTTTCCCGTTTTTTAAAAGGGAAGTTGCCAATATCAACCCCGTTGTAAGCAATTTGTATTTTTTCTTCTTGCCCACCCTTGATTAAAAGGTCTTGTTTTACTGCTTCAGAACAAGTGAAGATTTGATTTGCTCTTTTTTGAGCAATTTGAAAAAAACGCTTAGGAAAGGTGAAATCATGAACAAAAAATGCAAGAGGATAATTAAGTTTTTTTAATGCTTTTGTGGCAAGAATATGAGCCCTAATTGAATTAGTTAATACAATGTCTGGGTTTATTTTTTCTATTTTTTCTTTGAGTTTTTTTGTTGTTTTAAAATAGTTCCATAAAGATTTTAAAGATACTTTTTTTAGCCTTGGAAATTCCATTTCAATAGATTGAGCGCTAAGAGGTAATTTCTCTTTAAACTCTGGATTTTCTGAATGAATTATTATTATTTCTGCTTTTTCTTTTGCAGTGCGCATAAGCTCTAGAGCAAAAACCTCAGCTCCTCCTATGAAATCGACTGGCACAACAAAGCAAATTTTCATTTATTCAAGAAAAAAATTTTTTCTGCGTTATCCGCAAAAACTTTAGCAGTAAAATGTTTTTTGTAAAAACTGCGTGAATTTTTAGCCATTTTTTCGCGCAATTTTGGGTTTTTAATTAGTTTTTCGATTGCCTCCACTGCTTCTTGCTTAGTTTCTATGATTAGACCAGTTTTGTTTTCTTGAATTACCTCAGGAATTGCGCCTCTGTTTCTGCCAACAAGAGGCAAGCGCGCGCTCATGGCATCAAGAAGTGATATTCCAAAAGATTCTGTGTCGGAAAAAAGGCAAAAAATATCTAAGCCAAGATAAAAATCAGCTAATTGCTGTTTTTCAAGAAAGCCCAAGAGATAAATTTTATTTTCTAAATCTCTACCTTTAATCATGCGCATTAGTTTTTCTTTTTCTGAGCCACCGCCAGCGAGCACAAAATAGACATTTTTGTTTTTATTAACCACTTTTTCTGCAATTTCGATTAGCATTTCTAAGCCTTTTTCTCGGGATAATCTGCCAGCATAACCTATAAAAATATCAGTATTTTTAAATTTTTGTATAAATTTTTTATTCAAGAATTGTATTAAAGCTTGTTTTGAAGGTTTTTTTGATGATAAATCTTTTGATGGAGCAAGGGCATTGGGTAAAACTTGCACAGGAGCATTGGTTAATTTATTTATTTGTTTTTTTAGTGTGTTTGATGGAGTGACGAAAACAGCTTTTTTACTCCAAAATTTCCATAAAGGTAAAAGTGGATTTTTGTGCATCCATTTGCCAAATTCAATATGTTCACCCCAAAAAACCTGAAATCCAAATAATTTTGCCAATGGAGTCCAGATAATTTTTTCTCCCAAGCGCAAAAAAAGCACTTTTTTATAGCCTTTTGCTCGAAAAAATCCAAGAAAAAACAAACCCAAAAAGAAAAAATAAATCGCAGTTATTGGAAAAATTATTAAGGATTTTTTACTAACCGGGTCTGGAAAATAAATAAGTTTTTTTGTATAAAAATTTTGTTCAATAAAAGCTTTGGATAAGTGAGGACAGGAGGTTAAAAGCCCT
Organism: Candidatus Altimarinota bacterium; assembly: GCA_963664295.1. Classification (GTDB taxonomy): domain Bacteria; phylum Patescibacteriota; class Gracilibacteria; order CAIRYL01. The sequence continues at coordinate 574,399 of OY760935.1, read as the reverse complement.
ATTTCGTAGTTTTTGGTTCGCAATTCTTTTGCAAGAAGTAGGTGGATTTCCTCTTCTCCTCCCCAGGCTGATTCAAGAGGAAATTTCACTATTAGTAATTTTCCTTTGCTGTTTTGTGCTTTTTTCATTCTTGCCTGATTTTAGCAGGATTTTAGTTGTTTGCCTATTGTGGATAAAATTACTTTACCCTTGACAATAATAAAAAAAGATGTATAATACACGACTGTTCTTTAACAACTTGGCTGTGAAGAGTGGACTATTAACTTTCAACAATAACCACACCTTGTGTGTGCGTAATCGCAAAAGTTGGTAGTCCAACTCTTTGCGATTTTTATTAACATCTATCCACAGGAAGTAAGGAGGTTGTCTAAGCAGATATAAAGGACCCGGCAGTTTGGAGTTTAACCCTTTAGATTGCAGTAGATTCACATTAGGCACTAGGAGTCCATAGGAGACTTCTAGTAAATATTAACCCTCAGATTGAAACATTATTATCCCCTTAGTATTAGGAAGGAGATTTGCTATGAATACTCGAAGTATGGTCCTTTTGGCAACCGCTGTTGTTCTCATGTTCACCCTTACCGCAAGTTCTGCGCTAGCCAACGGGCATAATGCTTCAGCAACCGCTTACCCTTATGGGCGTAAGATTTCCTTTGGGGCAATTAAGAACATTCCCCAAAAGTTTGTTATCTTGACTGTGGAGCCCTCAAAGTACTATGAAAGAGCTTTCGATTTTGCTGTAGGCGAGGTGTTGTACACCTACAAGCAAGACAAAGGCCTGAGTATTTGGCAGGCATGGGCGATATCCCGTTTTCGTGGTGACTGTTTAAAGGTCTCCTTTACGGAAAAAGCTGACTCGAGGATTGTTTCTCGAGTTGCTAATTTCAAGGGCAGTACCCTTGAAGTTACCTTTGCCACCTCTCCTAGTGTTGAGATGGCTAGGGAGCTGGCGAGTTTTCGTGGCTCTAAGCTGCGGGTTGCCTTTGACGGCAACATTGTTGTGCCTGCTGATGTTTTTGATCAGCTGGCGAAATTCGGCGGTCAAAAGCTGGCAATTGCCTGTGGTCCTGGCCAGAATCTGGCATCATTGGCCAAATTTGACGGCCTCGCACTTGACCTGGAGGGGGGGTGTCTCAATATCGAGACAGCAAGGCAGCTTTGCGACTTTCAAGTCAGCAAGATGACTTGCACCATCGGCTGGGAAGCGGCAGCTACCATTCGGGAACTAAAAAGGTTTCCTGGCAGTTTGAAGATGCGAATTCCCTATATCAGCGGCAACATAGCCGCTGCAATTGCCGACAGCTTTCCGAATGAAGAGGTTGCCATTGAAAGTGGCGACTTCCTTCCGGAGACGCTTGACACGCTGTTGCATTCTAGAGGTCTTTCCTCTGTTAAAATTTACGAGGGCACTTGTAACGAAGAGGCTCTGAAAGACTTCGAGAGGATTGTGATCCTCGAGAAGAAGTAATCGCAAACGAGATGGGATACGGTATTGGGGTGGCTTTGCCACCCCTTACCGAGTTTTTTTTGTGAGTGAGTTTCTTACTCGCTTTTTTGTTGTGTTTGTTTTTGTTATTACCTGACTTGATCAGGCAATTCAGAAAACCGCCTAAGATCTCCACTGGATTATCGGGTCAAGCCCGATAATGACAGAATGAATGAGTTTACTCAGAATAACACTTTCTTATAAATTGTCATGTCCTCCGCCTTTGGCGTTGTTTTTGCAATGACGCTTCTTTTTTCAATGGCATTTCTTTTTTCAATGGCATTTCTATAACTCCTCCAATTTAGGTCGAAATTGCAAAGCTTCGGCAATGTGTTGTAGGGAAATATTTTCTTCGCCTTCTAGGTCGGCAATAGTGCGGGCTAGTTTTAATACACGATGATAACCACGAGCGGAAAGATTGAATTGGCGCATGGCATTGCGCATTAAATCCTCAGCTTCTTCAGGAATAAGGCAATATTTTTCTACTTGTTTCACATTCATTTCTGAATTAGTGAAAATATTTTCATTTGCAAAGCGATTTTCCTGAATATCACGGGCTTTTTGTACTCTTTTCCTGATTGATTTTGAGCCTTCTCCATATGATTCTCTGCTTTTTAGTTTTTCAAATTTAACAGGGGAAATGTCTATGAATAAATCAATTCTGTCTAGAAGCGGGCCGGAGATTTTTTTGCGATAACGAGAAATTTGTCCAGAAGAGCAAGTGCATTCTTTGTTTGTATCTGGTACGCCAAAATAGCCACATGGACAAGGGTTCATGGCAGCAATTAGGCTGAAATGAGCAGGAAAACTGACTGATCCTTGAGCACGGGAGATTGTTATTTTGCGGTCTTCTAATGGTTGACGCAAAACCTCCAAAACTTGTCCGGGAAACTCAGAAAGCTCATCAAGAAATAAGACTCCTTTATGGGCAAGGGAAATCTCTCCAGGGCGGGGGACTTTTCCTCCGCCAACAATAGAAACATCAGAAGCTGTGTGATGAACTGTTCTAAATGGCCTTGTTGTTATTAATGGTGTGTTTTCTGGCAACAAGTTTGCTATTGAAAATATTTTACTAACCTCAAAAGCTTCTTCTTGGGTTATTTTTGGCAGGATTGTGCGAAATGCTTTTGCCATCAGGGTTTTTCCAGCTCCGGGCGCTCCATTCATCAATAAATTATGTGCACCAGCGGCAGCTATTTCCATTGCCCTTTTGGCGTGTTCTTGCCCTTTTATATAAGTAAAATCTTCTTCGTAATTATCTTCTTCGAATATTTCTTCAAAACTTATTTCAGGAAATTTAGAGAGTTTTTTTTCGTTGTTAAAGTGAGAAAATAAGTCTTCGAGATTGTCTATTGCATATACTTCTAAGTCTTTTATCAAAGCTGCTTCTTTGGCATTTATGCTTGGTAAAAATATCTTTTTAAAGCCTTTTTTCTTTGCCTCAGTGGCAATGGGCAAAATTCCGTTTGTGTGACGGAGTTTGCCTTCGAGAGCGAGTTCGCCAACAAAAACACTATCTTCTAGGTCAGTATTTTCTATTTGTCCGGAGGCCAAAAGCATGCCCACAGCCATGGGCAAATCAAAACTAGGACCTGTTTTGCGAATATCTGCAGGAGCAAGGTTGGCTGTTATTCTCTTTAGCGGAAAAACAAGATTGCTATTTTTAATTGCACTTCTAATTCTTTCTTTTGACTCTTGTACTGCAGTGTCGCCAAGTCCAACAATAGTAAAAGATGGCAATCCATTGGCTAAATCAACCTCAACTTCAATTATTTCGGGGATTAAGCCTACGGTTGTCATTGAATAAACTTTGGCTAGCACTTTTGGCTAATAATTAAAAACAGGTTTTATTTTAGGCTTAAACCTGTTTTTGGTCAATTTTTAATTAAAAACCAGCTAAAATAGCACCAATTTGGTAAACATAGCCTTGTTTTATCCAGATCATTTCTGCGAATTTTAAAACAGAAATAATTTTATTAAATTCTCTATTGGAATCAGTAAATTTTCTAGCCTCTTTTAATGTAAGCGGAGTTGCCTTTAATATATTTACAGCTTTTTGACGCTCTTCACTATCTAATGTAAGAGAAAAACTATTAAAAAAGTGTCCAATTAAGCCAAAGAATTTTTTAATAATACCGCCAACAAAAATGTAAAGAATAATAGGAATAATTATTAAACTTATTTTGTACATTTCAGGGATTTGCTCAACACCTGTTTGATTTTCGTGTGAAAGAATTGGTATGTATAAGTTAGGATATTCGTGACCAAGGATATAAAAATCTACATAAGAAACTAAAATTACAGCTCCAACAAAGGCAGTGAAAATAAAAAATAAAACAAAAGGAATAGCAAAAAAGAAAAAAGGAAATAAACTATTTCTAAATTTGCGCAGTTTTCTGTCTAAATAATCAGCTTCTCGTGAAAATGGATCAGACATTTTTATTACTAAATTTAATATAATTATAACTAAAAAAGTAGCAAAAGTAAATTGATAAGTTAGTTTTTATAAAAAAAAGCTTAAAAAAATATTGACAAAAATAAATTAACAAGAGAAAATGTGCTTCGCGCTCATGGGGAGCGTAGGAAAGTTCTTTAACACTAACGGCATAAGACGACTTGGGTTTTGGAGATCTTTTGCCCAAGAAAAATATTGAAAAAGAATCTCGCTAATTAAGTCGAAAGCCCTTCTGCTTTTAAGCAGAAGAGTGATCATTCTTTTGAAATCAATTTCGCTTATGCGAAATTATATAGTTTAACAAAAGAGTTTGATCCTGGCTCAGGATTAACGCTAGCGGTAGGCATAATACATGCAAGTCGAGCGCCCTACACTAAGTTTTTAACTTTAATTAAAGATTTGGTGTAGGGAGCGGCGAACGGCTGAGTAACACGTTGGTACCTGCCTTGAAGTGAGGGATAACTACGAGAAATCGTAGCTAATACCGCATATGCCCGCAAGGGTAAAGCTTCGGCGCTTCAAGAGGGGCCTGCGGCGTATCAGGTTGTTGGTGAGGTAACGGCTCACCAAGCCATTGACGCGTATCTGGTGTGAGAGCACGACCAGACAGAATGGGACTGAGACACGGCCCATACTCCTACGGGAGGCAGCAGTAAGGAATCTTCCGCAATGGGCGAAAGCCTGACGGAGCCATACCGCGTGAGGGATGACACCTTTCGGGGCGTAAACCTCTTTTCTGAAGGAAGACATTTTGACGGTACTTCAGGAATAAGCGACGGCTAACTACGTGCCAGCAGCCGCGGTAATACGTAGGTCGCAAGCGTTATCCGGAATTACTGGGCGTAAAGAGATCGAAGGTGGACTTGTAAGTCTGATGTTAAATACCCACGGCTCAACCGGGGTGCTGCATCGGAAACTATAAGACTAGAGTAGTGCAGAGGTAGCTGGAATTTCCATTGTAGGGGTTAAATCCGTAGATAATGGAAGGAACACCAAAAGCGAAGGCAGGCTACTGGGCACTTACTGACGCTGCTCGATCGAAAGCGTGGGGAGCGAAAGGGATTAGATACCCCTGTAGTCCACGCCCTAAACGATGGATACTCGGTGTTCGGAGGTTCAATCCCTCTGAGTGCCCAAGCTAACGCGTTAAGTATCCCGCCTGGGGAGTACGGTCGCAAGATTAAAACTCAAAGGAATAGACGGGGATCCACACAAGCGGTGGAGCATGTTGTTTAATTCGACAATAAGCGGGGAACCTTACCAGGTCTTGACATCTTCGGAAGATTTTAGAGATAGAATTGTGCCTTCGGGAACCGAATGACAGGTGTTGCATGGTTGTCGTCAGCTCGTGCCTTGAGGTGTTCGGTTAAGTCCGTTAACGAGCGCAACCCTCGCCGTATGTTGTATTTTTCATACGGGACTGCCGGTTTTACATCGGAGGAAGGTGAGGATGACGTCAAATCAGCATGGCCCTTATGACCTGGGCAACAAACGTGCTACAATGGCTGGTACAGAGGGTAGCTAAGCAGTAATGTGGAGCCAATCCCATAAAGCCAGTCTAAGTTCGGATTGAGGGCTGAAACTCGCCCTCATGAAGTTGGAATCGCTAGTAACCGTGAATCAGCTATGTCACGGTGAATATGTTCCTGGATCTTGTACTCACCGCCCGTCAAGTCATGAAAGATAGGGGCGCCCGAAGTCGCGTTATCCCATTCGGGAGCGTGCCTAAGGTGAAACTATTGATTGGGACTAAGTCGTAACAAGGTATCCGTAGGGGAATCTGCGGATGGACCACCCCTTAAAAGGGATTACTGATGTTTTTACACATCGGAGATTGAAATTTTTTGTTCTTATGTCGTTTGTGTTGGGAACTTTTTTGTTATTTGGGAAAATTCTTATGAAACAATTTTTGTATTTTGTTGTTTTTTATGTAAAATAAATTCTTATGAAAAATATACAAAAGACAGCAACAAGTGTTGCAAAATCTATCAAAGATAAATACCTTATTTTATTCTTATCTATTTTGTTTTGTTTTACGTTTTTTACCCCTTATTTAATTGAAATTTTTAGTGATTATCAGAATAAATTTTTATGGGAGTGGAACATATTACATTTGAAGTTTGTTAATTTAATTGATTTTTTGTTTACATATCTTGATCCTTCTCTTTTTCAAACAGTTATTTTAGGTGGCTTAACAATACTGATTCCTTTTATGATTGCTCTTTTGCAAGGTGAAATAAGAAAAAAAGAAAAAAAAGATAAAGAATGTGCAGAAAGTAATTTCAAGCAAGATAATACTTTTGATATACATGTTTTAATTGAACATGTGTTTAAGACGAGGAGGCTTTTTTGTTGTTCTGTAGTTAGCCTTTTATTGCTTTCTTTTTTTTATAATTCTAATTTGATAATGGATGTAAAAATAAGATTTATATCTTTATTGATTTTTTTAATTGGCGTTTTGCCTATTAAAAATGCATTTTTTGACATAATTAAATATGTAAAAGGCGAAAGAAATGATTTTATATTAGAATATTTAAAAATTAGAAATTTTAAAATAAATCAGGACAACAAACATATAGAAGGATATTGGCAAGAATATTGGAAAAATTTTAGTCAAAATGAATATCTTAAAAAAGATTTTTTTAATGAACTCATTAGGCAAGTGGATAGTGCCATAGAAAACAAAAATATTGTTTTTGCTGTAAGTTTAGCAAGAACTTATTTTGACAATATTAGAGAGCAAAGGGTTAATATTTTCGGAAGAAATGTTTTACTAAAAGTTTTAGAGTGGCATGATAGACTTTACGAGATGCAGAAAGTGCACCATAGATTAATAAATCAGAAAAGAGAAAGTCCTTATATGGAATTTTACGAATGGGATGTTTTTAAAGATTTTCTTGAAACATTAACTGAAGAAATGTTGGTTCATCAAGGCGTTGGTGCAAGTTATTATTTTTATAAAATTTTCAAAGAGTATGTAAGTGAAAAAGTTAGTGAAATTGAGGAACTAAAAAGAGAAGTAATTGACATCGATATTGAACTAAAAAGAAAAGAATACCATTTTAAATCTTTGTTTAATAGTTTTTTAAATGTTATTTATAAAAATAATAACTTGAAAGCTGGCACATTAATTAATGATATTGATTTTCCTAGAGAATGGAAAATAACAGTAGGCAATATAAGTAATAAAGATGAAAAAATTCGATATATCGTATTAATTGCAAAAGAATCTATTCTTGATCATATAAATAGCAATTTAAAAAAACAAATAGTAACAAAAAATACAGAAGATTATGATAGCCATTTAGACTCAGTGTTTAGCGACATTTTTCCAGAAGCAGATCCTATAACTTTATCAAGCTTAATATATTATATGTTTTTGCGAAATGATTTAGAATTGCTTATAAAAACACAAAAAACGTTTGGCTATATTAGTCATATTGTAGTGTTTGATTATATTGAAGGAAGCGATCAAATGCAAGGTTTTATGCAACAACAACAAGAAGGTGCTTATGAGTTATTTATTATTTTGTTTAATTTAGGTTGTCATAACTTAGAAAAATTTAAAGCAGACAGGGATGAGTTAAAAATATTAAAAGATAAAGCTAAAGACAAAAGAGACAAAAAACGGGCAGAAAGATATGTTTATCATTTAGGTGGGCTTATTGATAAAATTGAAAGAACGAATAAACCTGGTTAAATTTCCTTTTTGCCAAACTATATTTTTTATGTTAAAATAATACAATATATAAAAATAAAATGGCAAAAACCCCAGAAAATTCCCCAAAAATTCCAGAAAAAAGATTACAAAATCCTGAAATAGAGCAAAAAAAACTTCATTTAAAGGAAGACACAGAGAAAACTAAGCAATTTGTAATAGATACTATTATAAAAATTACCAATGATTTTATTGCTTCTGGAAAAGCCTTCACTACAGACATAAAAGAGCTTGAGCGTGATTATCAAGAGCCTTTTAATAATCTCATGGTGGAGTTTAAAAATCATCCGCATTTAAAAAAATATTTTGAAAATACGCCAAAATCTCAATTTAAAAGTCGCTTAAAGGAGTTAATGCTTTCTTGGGGTTATTATTTTGATGTGCACATAACTCCTTTGCTTAACAAGAAAAAAGAAAGGGCTTTTTTGTTTGATATTTGTTGTTGTCCGATATTAGCGAAAAAGAAGCATGGAATTAACAAATATTTTCCAGATAACACTATTTTGTCCCAATGTCCTCCGATTGATGTTTTGTTTTTGGATGAAGATTTAACAGATAGTTTGTATCGGACTACTCGGGTTGGAAATGCATATATCAGGCCTTATGGTATGTCAGAGCCAACTGATAACAGGGTGATCATTTTTGCTGGCTTAATAAAAAAGGAAATGAAAGCAAACAATGCTTCGCCAGAGGCTATTAAGGAAAAGCAAGGGCAAATTCTTGCTAATGAGTCTGGTCATTTGCTTTTTTATAATTTTTTTAAAGAAGAGATTGCTCAAATATCTGACTTTAGAGACTATAAACTTGGTTATGAGGGTCGTATGTACACTCTTGCGCAATTTGATGATGCTCTTTCTGTGGTTACAGAACTTTCTGTTTTGGATAATGATGATTTTATTGAGACAGTTGATCATTATGTTAAAAATCTTGATATAAGAGTTGAGAGCTATGAGTTTAATAAAGTTTATTTTGCTTATGTGTTTGATAAATTGGCAAAAAAGTATAATTTTCGAACAGGAAAAGAGGGAAAAGATGATTTTAAGAATGCTGATTTATTAACGCAGAATTTTTTTAGAGATGAGTTTGTAAAAATGGCTCATGATGGCTTGTTTTCGTTAATGCTTAGTATAAAACAACAATTTACTGGTTTGATAAATCGTTCAAGAGTAAATCCTTCTACTCCTTAATAAACCCTTGCTTTATTAAAAATTTCGTGCTAGTGTGCAATTCAGTGTCAATTTGATATTGAACAATTTTTTAATAAGCAAAAATGAGTAATTTTATCCGCGTCAAAGGTGCTCGTGTTCACAATCTTAAAAATATTGATGTTAAAATTCCCCGAGATAAATTAGTTGTTATTACTGGTCTTTCTGGTAGTGGTAAATCTTCTTTGGCGTTTGATACTATTTTTGCTGAGGGTCAGCGCAGATTTGTGGAAAGTTTGTCTACTTTTGCTCGCCAGTTTTTGGGTATGATGGAAAAACCTGATGTTGATAATATTTCTGGGCTTTCTCCTGCGATTTCTATTGATCAAAAAGTGGCTCACAGAAACCCGCGTTCTACTGTTGGTACTGTGACGGAAATTAGTGATTATTTGCGTCTTCTTTTTGCTAAGGCGGGTCGTGTTTATTGTCCTGAATGTGGAAAATTGGTACAAAAACAAACTGCTTCGCAAATTGTAGATTTTATCGCTGATTTTCCTGAGGGTAAAAAAACTATTTTATTAGCACCTGTTGTTGAAGGCAAAAAAGGTGAACATGCAAAAATTCTTGAAAATATTCGCAGAGAGGGCTTTGTTCGTATGCGTATTGATGGTGATGTTATGTCTGTGGCTGAGGAAATTGAGCTTGATCCTAAGAAAAAGCACACTATTGAAATTGTGATTGATCGTTTGGTGGTGAAGAATTTTAAGAGAAAGTTTAAAGAACTTTCTACTGGTGAAAAAATTGAAGAACCAAACCCGGAACGCAGTCGTTTGGCTGATTCAGTTGAGCTTACTTTGAAGCATGGTAAAGGCAAATTAATTGTTCTTGATGCTGAAACCGGCGAAGAAGAGATTTTTTCTGAAAATTTTGCTTGTCCAGAGCATGGTAATGTTATTTCTGAGCTTGAACCTCGTAATTTTTCTTTTAATTCTCCTTTTGGCGCTTGTCCTGCTTGTCATGGACTGGGTAGTAAGTTGATGGTAAAAGAAGAATTAGTGATGCCAAATCCACGCCTTACTCTTGCAGAGGGTGCTATTTTGCCTTGGGCTAATATGCTTTCTCGTGAAAGCTGGAATTATCGTATATTAAAAGCAGTTGCTAAAAGACATGGTTTTGATGTTAATACTCCTATTGGCAAATTAACTGACAAGCAAAGAGGCATTATTTTGTATGGTACTGGTGATGAAGAGTATTCTGTGCAAATGGACTCTGATAAATTTTCTGGTGATTTTATGACCAAATTTGAAGGAGTTGTGCCAAATTTAGAGCGTAGATATAAAGAAACTGATAGTGAATTTGCTCGCAAGCAAATTGAAAAATTTATGGAAACAGAACTTTGTTCTTCTTGTAATGGCGCTAGGCTTAGACCTGAAGTTTTGAGTGTGAAAATAGCTGATATCAATATTGTTGATATTGCCTCTATGTCAATAATATCTTTGAATAAATTTTTTGATCAATTGCCTAAAAATTTATCAGAAAGAGAAAATGAAATTGCACGCTTAATTGTGCAAGAGGTTAAAGGTCGCTTGTCTTTTTTGGAGCAAGTTGGTCTTGGTTTTTTAACTTTAGACAGAGCAGCAAATACATTGTCTGGTGGTGAGGCGCAAAGAATTCGTCTTGCTACGCAGATAGGATCAAAATTGCAAGGCGTGATTTATGTCTTAGATGAGCCATCTATTGGTCTTCATCAAAAAGATAATGAAAAATTGATTAAAACTCTTAGAGAGCTACAGAGTATTGGTAATACTGTGATTGTTGTTGAACATGATGAAGATATGATGCGTGAAGCAGATTATCTTTTGGAAATTGGTCCTGGTGCTGGTAAGCATGGCGGTGAGGTTGTTGCTACAGGAACGCCAAAAGAGTTAATGGCTACAAAAAAATCTGTCACCGGTCAGTTTTTAAGTGGTGAAAAGCAAATTATTATTCCAAAATCTCGCAAAAAAGGTAATGGTAATTTTTTAGAAATTGTTGGTGCTCGTGAGCATAATTTAAAAAACATAAATGTAAAAGTGCCTTTAGGTGTTTTTGTTGGAGTGACTGGTGTTTCTGGCAGTGGTAAGTCAACATTGGTAAATGAAATCCTTGCTCCGATTTTGGCAGAAAGATTAAATAGGGCGAATGCTAGTGCTGGTGAACATGATCAGGTTATTGGCACAGATAAATTAGATAAAGTTATTGTAATTGACCAAAGTCCAATTGGCAGAACTCCTCGTTCTAATCCAGCAACTTATACAGGTGTATTTACAGATATTCGTGAATTGTTTGCGCAGTCTCCAGAGGCAAAGTTGAGAGGCTATAAAGCAGGCAGATTTTCTTTTAATGTTAAAGGAGGTCGTTGTGAACATTGTGCTGGAGATGGCTTAACAAAAATAGAAATGCATTTTTTGCCTGATATTTTTGTGCCTTGTGAAGTATGTAAAGGAAAGCGTTTTAATGCAGAAACATTAGAAATTACCTGGAGAGGTAAAAATATTGCTGATGTTTTGGATATGACTGTCAATGAAGCACTTGAGTTTTTTTCCAAGGTTCCAAAAATTAAAGAAAAATTACAAACTTTGGAAAAAGTTGGCTTAGGTTATATTCACTTAGGTCAGAGTGCAGTCACTCTTTCTGGTGGTGAAGCACAAAGAATTAAGCTTTCTACGGAGCTTTCCAAGCGCTCAACAGGTAAAACAATGTATATTTTAGATGAACCTACAACAGGTCTTCATTTTCAAGATATTGAAAGGTTACTCACTGTGCTTAATGCTCTTGTGGAAACAGGAAATACAGTGCTTGTTATTGAGCACAACCTTGATGTTATTAAAAATTGCGATTATTTGGTTGATCTTGGTCCTGATGGTGGTGATGGAGGAGGGGAAATTGTAGCAGAGGGTACACCAGAAGAGGTTGCCAAAAACACTAAAAGTTATACAGGGCAGTTTTTGAAAAATGTTTTGAAGTAAATTTAGTATTTATTTAAAAAAACTCACAATAATTTATTGTGAGTTTTTTTGTTTGTTGAGTTGAAAATCAGTGCTCCTTTTTGATGCCATTTAAAACATTAGGTTTTGTGCTTAAGTTGCCTGCAAAATTCATCATAAGTGCACCAAGATCATCTCTATTAAGAGGCACAAGGTTTGATTTATCTTTAAGATCGAGTATTTTTCCTGGTTCATTATTGATTACTCTTTTTATTTTTTTGCGCAGTCTGAATGAAACAGGAGGCAAGGTGTTGTCGCGTTGACCATCTTTTTCTTTATCTCTTTTTAGCATACTCATTGCAACATTATCGATTTTTTTCATGATATAATTAGGGGAAATTTAAATAATATTCATTGTGTGTTTTTTAGCACTTTAAAGATCATTGCTTTTTGAGTCAATCTTAAATATTGAACAGATAAAAGATTGATATCACGTGCGCTCAAGAGAGCCCCTGGAAAGCGATCTAACTCACGCAATTGCTCACTATCCTCATATTTGTCAGGATTTTTTGGGTCAAATACTGTGATTTTTGGTTTATACACCATGATTAGGGGGATGGTTAAGCCTAGTGGTTAATTATGATTATTTATAGACTATTAAACTTCTTTGCCCCAGTTTTCATCTGCCTTTGTGGCATCTGCTGCTTTTTTTGCTATTTGTTCAGCAATTTTATCCATTCTTGCTTTTCCTTCAGGATGCCAAGGATCTTCACGTTTCAAATAGCTTTCAATTCCGCTTGGTAGTTCTGGTCCACTAGAAGGTGTGCTTGGTGTTGTCATAATTTTGGGGAAAAAGTGGAATAAAAAATTGTTTGCAGTATTCTATTCAAGAAAACAATTATTTGTCAAGGGTAATTTTTATTTTATTTGCCTTTTAATTTTTTAATTTTTACAGCAAAATAAATACTCAGTTAATTACATAAAATAATAAAAATATGGATATTTTTGAGAATTTAAACGAACGACAAAAGCAAGCAGTAAGCCACAAAGAAGGCCCTCTTTTGGTTATTGCAGGAGCAGGTAGTGGAAAAACATTAGTACTCACTCGCAGGGTAGCAAACTTAATAAACCAAGGAGTGCATCCAGCTAATATTTTGGCAGTGACTTTTACCAACAAAGCAGCAGAAGAAATGCAAACTCGTGTTGATGGCTTATTGCAAGGAAAAATGTATGCTCGTCCTTTAATTGGCACATTTCATTCCATTGGCGTGCGCATATTAAGACAAGAAATTGAGGCACTAAATCGCAAAAAATCATTTACAATCATGGATTCAGATGATGTAAAGGCTTTGGTTAGGCAAATATGCAAAGATATTGGCTTGCCAAAAGACGAAATTCATCCAAAAGCAATCCAAAATCGCATTTCCGGAGCAAAAAATACCTTAATGACTGCTGATGAGTTTTCTCTTAATATAGCTAGTGAGTTTGATCGCAAGGTAAGTGAAGTTTTTAATATATATGAAAAAGAGCTTGTGCGCATGAACGGGCTTGATTTTGATGATCTTTTGGTTTTACCGGTAAAGATTTTTCAAAATTATCCAGAAATATTGGCAAAGTTTCAAGAACGCTGGAAGTACATAATGATTGACGAGTTTCAGGATACAAATCCAGTTCAGTCACTTTTTTCAGACTTATTAGCAGAAAATCATCAAAATCTTTGCGCAATTGGTGATTCAGATCAGGCAATTTATTCCTTTCGTGGAGCAACTATTCAAAATATTCTCGATTTTTCCAAGAATTTTCCAGAAGCAAAAATAGTAAAATTGGAGCAAAATTATCGCTCAACAGGAAACATACTTGGCGGAGCAGATAGCGTAATTGAAAACAACTCTTCTCGTGTGCCAAAAAAAATGTTCACAGCTAATGGTGAGGGAGAAAAAATCAATGTTTTTGAATATCAAGATGGCAGAGAAGAAGCAGAAGCAATAATGCGTGAAATTTCCGATCTTAGAGTGCTGGACAACAGGCCATATACAGATTTTGCAATTTTATATCGCACCAATGCACAATCTCGTATTTTTGAAGAAGCAGCATTAAAATATGGAATTCCTTATCAAATAGTAGGTGGAGTGAAATTTTATGCCCGCAGAGAAATCAAAGATGTACTCGCATACTTAAGAGTTGTTGCCAATAGTAGTGACACAGTTTCACTTTTAAGAATAATCAATGTGCCAGCACGCAAAATAGGCAAAGTGACAATCCAGCGTTTAGAAAGTTTTGCTCAAGAAAAAGGCATGGATTTATTTAGCGTGTTAAATCATGTGGAATTTGCAGAGGGCATAGCACCAAGGGCAAAAGAAGCACTAACAAGTTTTAATAAAAAAATATTAGCTCTACAAAAAGAAAAAAACACCATGTCAGTCGCAGATATGATTTTAGAAGTAATTGAAAAATTTGGTATAGAAAATTATTTTCGAGACGGCACAGAGGAAGGTGAAGTAAGGTGGGAAAACATTCGCGAGCTAGTTTCAGTAGCACGCAAATTTGACGGAGTGGAAAATTCTCTAGATTTATTTTTAGAAGAAGTGGCGTTAATATCCGATATGGATCGATTAGACGAAAAAAAAGACAGATTAGTTCTTATGACTTTGCACAATGCAAAAGGGCTGGAGTTCCCAGTAGTTTTTGTTGGTGGTATGGAGGAAAATATTTTTCCTCATGCAAATTGCATGTTTGCACCAGATCAAATTGAAGAAGAGCGTAGATTGATGTATGTGGGTATGACTAGGGCAATGGAAAAGCTCTATCTGACTCATGCAAAAAGCAGAATGCTCTTTGGAGACATAACATATAACCAGCCATCAAGATTTTTATCAGAAATAAAACCGGATTTTTTGAATGAGCCTATTGCAACAGAAGGCGATGCAGATGGCATTAGCATGACTCCAATTTATGATGATTTTCCAGATTATATCGCTGAGTTTTTTGAAGGTGACTCTGTTTCTCATCCTGTTTTTGGTGATGGCAGAATAGATAGGGTGGAAGGCGATATTCTTACAGTTAGTTTTAATAAAGGTGGCACAAAAAGACTAGCCGCCTCAGTTGCACCTTTGAGGAAAGTGGGGGAGTAAGGTCGTAATTCTCGCCATTTCTTGGTAGCCCGTAGGGGAATCGAACCCCTGTTTCTGGGTTCAAGGGCAGCGACTAATTATCACGGACGCCTTTAAAAGCAATGGTAGCCCGTAGGGGAATCGAACCCCTGTTTCTGGGTTCAAGGGCAGCGACTAATTATCACGGACGCCTTTAAAAGCAATGGTAGCCCGTAGGGGAATCGAACCCCTGTTTCTGGGTTCAAGGGCAGCGACTAATTATCACGGACGCCTTTAAAAGCAATGGTAGCCCGTAGGGGAATCGAACCCCTGTTTCTGCCGTGAGAGGGCGGCGTCCTAACCACTAGACGAACGGGCCACACACAAGTCAAACAGAAAGATTTTAGGTTATTTTAAGTTAGATAGTCAAGATTTAATATCTTAGGAAAATATTTGACAAAGTGATTATTTTTTGTAAAATAAATATCCTTTTAATAATAAACTATGAATTCAGTCAAAAGTTTATCTGAAAAAAATCTTACTATTCCACCAAATGTGTTTTCTATGGATTCTGTGCCAACAAAAGTGTCGCCACGGTTTTTTGACGGAAATGATAGAGTGTTAAGATTGCCAAAAATTTGTTTTGTAAATCCTAATACAGGAGAGGAAACATATGAACGTAGCGCTTTGATTAGTAGCTTTGCTTTTAATGGAACAGCTATGTTAACACCATCTGCATTTGATAAAACGTGTGGTGATTTAAATATGGATACAGTTCCTAGATCAAAATTGCAAGGAGAGTTACTTGTTTTAGATTTAGAGCAAGGTGTTCAATACGGAAGAAAAGAGATGGAGACATTATTAAAAAAAATTGGAATTGAAACAGATTCAGAACGGTCTATTGAGGACTGCATTGTGCTTTGTCGCACAAAACTTATGAAAGATGTTTTGGAAATCACGGATGATAAAGGTAATCCTGATTATGATCAGTTGCCAAAATCACAAAAAAATAGGCCTGGATTTTTGCCAGAAGGTGCTGAATTTTTACATAAAATAGTGAAGCCAAAGGTAATAATGATTGACGGTATTAGTTTTGAACCACCTGGTGTTAGTGGTTTTTCAGCAACACAAGCTCTTGCTAATATCAACAAAGAGACTGGTGATTTTACGCCACTTGTTTATCATGTTGGTAATACTGATAATCCTAATTTTACAGAAGAGTGGAATGGGCAAAATGTTCAAATTGAAGCAGGAAATATACCACAAGAAAGATTAACAGGTCATCCAGTTGCAGTTTACCTTGAGAAGAAATAAATAATTTATTTATTTATTTATTGTTTTAAGTTTTCAGGATTAATTCCAAATGTTTTAGCTTCTGCTTCAAACGCAGAACAATTTGGATAATATATTGCAACTTTTATTCTATCATTTTTAATTATAATAGTTGCGTAAGTTATATTATCTAGTTGATTTGTTTCTACTAGAGCTAGTCTGTCGACAGCTATGTTCATAATTTGTCTTATTTGTTTTTCATTTAATTGAAAATCACCCTCTATACTTATTTTATTTAGAGACACAAGATTGTCTATTACTTTTTCTTTTTCAATAAGTCCTTTTGCTTCTGGTAAAATTTCAATTAAAGCATTGAGCAATAAACTGCTGTCCACTGTTGCTATTTGTGATCGTAAAAACACAATAAGGGGAAATGTGTCAGGATTATCTAATATTGGCTCTTTGTCGCTTTCTATTGCTGTGATTAGCCGGAAGATTTCTCCCACATCTGTTATTTTTGAAGCAATAATAGCGTCTCTATATTGATTTATATCTAATTTATTCGGTTTATTGCTCATTTAAGATAAGGCGAAAAAGGTAGATAGTATTAATTATTTTCTTATTTTTGTCAATATTAAAACCTCATGTTTCGCATGAGAACATTTCAAATGGTGGGTGAGGTGGGGATCGAGTCTTTTGTTTCGGGTTTTGCTTCGCAAAAGCCCTCCACTGCAGACCGCACCCACGGGCTAATTAGATGGCTGTGTGCTCGCTCCCAACTCATAATTAAAAGACCACTCCTGCTTTGCAGGACTGTTTTTTTAATGGTGGGTGAGGTGGGGATCGAACCCACGGCCAATAGCTTAAAAGGCTACTGCTCTACCACTGAGCTACTCACCCAAATTGTCAAAGCACTCAGCTATTTTATATAAAATAGCGCTTAAGTCAATAAAAACTTTTTGTTTTTTATGCGCTTTCGGTGTCATCACCAAAAATGCTAGAGATAATAAACACAATTGCAGGCAAAGAAAACCAAGCACTATAATGTCCAATCATTAGTCCAACAATTTCAGATTGTTGTGCAATGGGCAAAAGTGGATTTTCTGCAAAAAGTGAATTATTTTCCACCAGCGATGAGCCGGAAATATAAACTAAAATAGTGGAAACAATTAGTCCTGCGGAAAGCACACCATATAAAACAGTGGTTATAAAACCAATAAATTGATTTTTTTCTTTTGAAACAACAATTCCAAATTTTCCTCTTGTTGCTAAGATGATGGTCAAAATTACAAAAATAAATATTTTTAAGAAAATAAGTGCTTTTATGCTGTTTTGACCTACAAATATGTTTAAAATAGGGTCTTCACCAATCATATATCTTTGTACCAAGTTGCCAACTCCATCTGCAGCTAATATTGCCATATAAGAACTAAGAATGATCTTTAGAGTTTGATATTTTCCTATAACATAGCTATAGGCGACTATAATGGTGAAAAATACGACAACGAACAAATCCCAGCTTAAATTTATTTCCATTTATTTTCTTGTTACTTTAAGGGTAATTTAAGTCAAAATAACAAAAAAATCAAATAAATGAAAAAGATTTGACAGAAAAGCTCTTTTCATAGAAAATACTTTGGCACTTATTTTAAAGAGAAATATGCTTTCAAAGAGAAACAACAGACGCAGAAAAAGAAGACATGGCTTTATTGCCCGCATGCGCACACCTGGTGGCAGAAGAGTTATTAAAAGAAGAAGAGCAAAAGGTAGAAAAGTTCTTAGTGTTTAAATAAATAATCAACATGCTTAAGCGCGAAAATAGATTAAGGGATAAGCCAGTTATTCGCGCCCTTTTTAGTAAAGGTGAAAAATATTTTTCACCTTGTTTTTTGTGTAAATTTTTTAAAAAAGAAGAAGGTGGGTCACGTTTTTCTATTGTTGTTTCTAAGAAAATTTCCAAAAAAGCAGTAATAAGAAATAGAATTAAGCGTAGATTGGCGGAGGCAATTAGGCTTAATATTGCAGATTGTCCGCCTGTTGATGCGGTTATTTTTGGTTCGGAAAAAGTTTTAGAGGTGTATTTTGTGGATTTGGAAAAAGAGATTTTAAAAATGTTTAAAAAATTTACTTAAAATACCTTTTTCTTCCTTGTTTTTTGCGCTCAATCCTGTACAATAATCAGGAAATTTAATTATGCAAAAAAATGGCAGATAATCAGAATTATTCAGCGGATAATATACAAGTTTTAGAAGGCTTGGAAGCTGTTCGTAAACGCCCGGGAATGTATATTGGCTCAACGGACGAAAGAGGTCTTCATCATCTCCTATGGGAGATTGTTGATAATGCAATAGATGAGGCAATGGCTGGCCATTGTACAGAAATTGACGTTGTTTTGCAGGCTGACGGGGGAGTGAGAGTGCTTGATAATGGTCGTGGTATTCCTGTTGATGTGCACACAAAAACTGGCAAAAGCGCTTTGGAAACTGTTATGACTATTCTTCATGCTGGTGGTAAATTTGGTGATGGTGGGGGATATAAGGTTTCTGGTGGTTTGCATGGTGTTGGTGCTAGTGTGGTTAATGCTCTTTCTGAAAAAACAGAAGCAAAAGTTTATCGTGATGGCAAAATTTGGCAACAATCTTATTCCAGAGGAAAAGTATTAGGCGACATTGCTCCTGTTGGTGATATTTCAAAAACAGGCACAGAAATTACTTTTTATCCAGATAAAGAGGTTTTTGGTGATGCTGTGATTGAGTTTGACACTGTACTTACTCGTTTTCGCCAACAATCTTACTTAACAAAAGGTGTTCAAATTTCTCTTACTGATGAACGCGAAGAAAATCCAAAAAAGTATAGATTTTATTTTGAAGGTGGCGTAAAGAGCTATGTTCAACATTTATCTGAAAATAAAAATTCTCTTTCTGAAGTTTTTCTTGTTGAAAAAAGCTTGCCTGAGTGTGATATAGAAATTGCTTTGCAATATACAGAAAGTTTTTCTGAAAATATTGTTTCTTTTGCAAATAATATTCACACTCCCGAAGGAGGAACTCATTTAACTGGTTTTCGTTCTGCTTTAACTCGTACTATCAATGCCTATGCTCGTGAAAAAACTTTATTAAAAGAAAAAGACGATAATTTAACTGCTGAGGATGTGCGTGAAGGACTAGTTGCTGTTATCTCTGTTCGTCTTGCTGAACCTCAGTTTGAAGGTCAGACAAAAGGAAAGTTGGGCAATGCAGAAATTAGACAAGCTGTGGAAAGTGCTTTTGCTGAAGGATTTAATATTTTCTTGGAAGAATTTCCTTCTGAAGCTCGTAATATTTTTGGAAAGTGTGCTCTTGCGGCTAGAGCTAGAGTTGCTGCTCGTGCAGCCAGAGATACTATTATCCGCAAAGGCGCACTCGAAGGTTTGACTCTTCCTGGCAAATTAGCAGATTGTTCTAGTAAAAATCCAGATGAATCAGAAATTTTTATTGTTGAGGGCGATTCTGCTGGTGGTAGCGCAAAGCAAGGAAGAGATAGGCATATTCAGGCCATTCTTCCATTAAGAGGTAAAATTTTAAATACAGAGCAAGCGCGTATTGATAAAATGTTTAAAAATGCAGAAATAAAATCAATGGTGGTTGCCTTTGGTACTAGCATTGGGGAAACTTTTGATTATGAAAAATTACGCTATGGCAAGATTATTATCATGACTGATGCGGATGTTGATGGTGCGCATATTCGCACTTTGCTTTTGACTTTGTTTTATCGTTATTTTAAAGATTTGATTGAAAAAGGTAATGTGTACATTGCCTGTCCTCCTTTGTATAAAATTACTGTTGGTGCAAAAAGTAAATATGCTTTTAATAATGAAGAAAAAGAAAGAATTTTGACTGAATTTGGAGTTGATGAAGATGAAGTTGAAGATATTGCAGAAACAGAAGAAGGAGACGAAGAAGTTGCAAATAAATCAAAAAAGAAAAAATACTCTCTTCAGCGCTACAAAGGTCTTGGTGAAATGAACCCAGATCAATTATGGGAAACCACAATGAACCCAGAGACAAGAACATTAATGAAAGTGGCTATTGAAGATGCAGAAAGAGCTGATCAAACTTTTGAAACTTTGATGGGGCCTGAGGTTCCGCCTCGTAAAAAATTCATTCAGACTCATGCTAAGAATGTGAAAAATCTTGATATCTAATTTTAAAAAAAATAAGCTTTGCACTATTGCGTCAATTTTATTTTTTCGCTCAAACGCGCACTATAATGTGCGCTTTTTTCGTCTCAAAAATAAATTTTCTTATATTGCTTGCTTCTTTTTATTAAAATATATAATTTAGGCTACTAAAATTAAGTAAAGTGTTATAGTTTAAAAAAATTTACATAAATAAATGTTTGATATTTATAAAATTTTGGGCAACTTGGAGATAAAATACAAAAAATATAGTCATCCTGCGGTGTTCACTTGTGAAGAAGCAGATCAATATTGTTCGCAAATTCCTGGTGCGCATGTAAAAAATCTTTTTTTGCGCAACAAAAAAGGTAATCAGCATTATCTAATAGTTATTTTGCAAGAAAAAAGAGCTAATTTAAAAGAAATTCAAGAATTTTTAAATGAAACAAAATTAAGTTTTGCGTCCGCAGATAGACTAAAACAATTTTTAGGATTAACACCTGGCAGTGTTTCACCTTTGGGACTAATAAATGATCAAGAAAATCAGGTAAAAGTTTTAATTGATGAAGATATAATTGATTATGAACAAATTTGTATTCACCCAAACACAAATGAAGCCTCTGTTTTATTGAGTATTAACGATTTTAAGAAGTTTTTGAAGTGGAGCAATAATGATTTTAATTTTATTAAAATTATTTAATTTCTTGCTTTTTTAAATTGAGAATGTAAATTTTTAATAGTTTTTTAAAAGTAAATTATGAAAAAATATTATTGCCTTGGTTGTGGTTTTGTTTACAATCCTGCCCAGGAAGGTGGAGTTGGTTTTAATAATTTACCTGAAGACTGGGTTTGTCCTGTTTGCGGTGCGCCAAAGAGTTCATTTGAAGTAATTCATGAAAAAGGTGAAGAACAAACTGGCGGAGAAGCGCAAGAAAAGCATGTGCCAGTAATTGAAAAAGCACAAAAAGGAGTAAAAGTAAAAATAGGCTTAGTGGCACACCCAATGACACCAGAGCATTATATTGAGTGGGTGGATTTACGCATTGATCCAAAAGGTCCACGCTTAAAAAGAGTAGAGTTGTTGCCAGACTCAGCTCCAGAGGCTATTTTTGAAGATATTGAATATTCTAAAGACCTAAAAGCTTATCAGCATTGCAATATACATGGTATTTGGGAATCAGAATAATTTTATAAGTTAGGTTTTTCTTGAAAGTTAACCATTTTTTCCAAGTGCCAACCAAAATTAAGTACGGTTTCTTCTGCAAATTGTTTGCCTAAAATTTGCAAACCAGTAGGTAAGCCGTCAATTAGGCCAGTTGGTACAGCTAGTCCAGGTATACCAGCCAGATTAACAGTGACAGTAAAAATATCTGCTAGATACATCTGAAGAGGATCGTCTTTTTTTTCGCCAATTTTAAAAGCCTGAAAAGGAGAAACAGGAGCAAAAAGCACATCAACTTCTTCAAAAGCTTTATCAAAATTTTGCTTAATCAGGTTGCGCACGCGGGCTGCTTTTTTGTAATAAGCATCAAAATAACCAGCAGAAAGAGTAAAAGTACCCATCATAATTGCTCTTTTTACTTCTGGGCCAAAACCTTCTTCGCGAGTTTTTTCGTAAAATTCTTTTAGATCATGAGCATCGTCAGTTTTGTAGCCAAAACGAACGCCATCATAACGAGCTAAATTGGTCGAAGCTTCGGATTTAACAAGAATGTAATAAGTAGGGATAGCATATTCAGTGAGTGGGAGTGAAATTTCTTTTATCTCTGCGCCTTGTTCTTTTGCAAATTTGTTAATTGTTTCCAATAATTGAGTTTTTATTTTTTCATCTAAGCCTTTTTCTTCAAAGTATTCTTTTGGTATGCCAATTTTTTTACCTTTTAAGCTATTTTGTAGATTTTCTGAATATTTTGGAACTTCTTTTTTTGGAGTAGTGGCGTCTTTTTCGGAATGACCAGCGATAATCTCCATAACAATAGCAGTATCTTCTACGGTTTTTGTAAGAGGGCCAATAGTATCAAAACTAGAAGCATAAGACATAACACCATAGCGAGGCACGCGTCCATAAGTTGGTTTTAGTCCAACACAGCCACAAAAATTAGCAGGTTGGCGAATAGAACCACCAGTGTCAGTTCCAATAGCAAATACACACTCATCAGCAACAACAGAAGCCGCAGAGCCACCTGAGCTACCTCCAGGAACTCTGTTTTCGTCCCAAGGATTTTTTGTAGGTTTGAAAGCAGAATTTTCACAAGAAGACCCCATGGTAAATTCATCAGTATTTACTTTGCCAAGCAGAATAGCTCCAGCCTCTTCCAGTCTTTGCCAAACAACAGCAGAAAAAGGTGGAATATAATTTTCTAATATTTTACTAGCCGCAGTTGTGCGAATGTTTTTAGTGGAAATAACATCTTTTAGGGCAATAGGAATGCCAGCCAAAGGAGCTGAAAAATCACCTTTTTTGTCTATTTCTTCAGCTTTTCTTAAGGCTTCTTCTTTTGTAATAGTCAAAAAAGCATCAACTTTTGGTTCAGTTTTTTCAATGCGATCAAGATAATGTTTAGTTAATTCAACAGCGGTTATTTTACCACTTTGTAATAATTCTTTAGCTTGTTTTATTGTTAAGTTTTCCATTTTTTTAAAATACGTTTTTTACTTTAATGTGCGAATCTTGAATTTCGTTTGAACTTGAATTCAAAAGATCTTTTGCAAAATCAGAAGGTTCAACATTGTCTTCTCTGGTTACATTTTTCAGATCAGTAATTTGACCAATTTGTTCAACCTGTGAAACATCAAGTTCATTTAATTTTTCTAAATAACCCAATATATCACTAAGCTCTTGGGTGTATTTTTTTACCTCTTTGTCAGTGAGCCCAAGGCGGGCGAGGTGGGCAATATGCCGTATTTCTTTTTCTGATAACATATACTGATTTTGCCATAAAAGCCTTTTGTTTTTCAAGGTAAACTTGTCTTTTCAAATAAAATATTTTGTGTGAGAATTTTATACAGATGAAATTTTTACGAAATTTACATACGGCGTCGGAATTATTATTTTTTATAATAGGCTCAGCAATGCTTATTGCTTATCTTTTTTATAAAAATAATTTTTATTCTTATTCTTCAGAGATTTTTTTGCGTCTTGCTGATATTCCATTTGCACTAGTTGGAATTCTTTTTGCTCTTACTTCTTTAAGGATTTCTGTTAATGAGCAACTTTCTTCTTTTGATCAGAAAAAAAAGGACGAACTAGTTGAAGCTCCAATGGTTGATGCTGTTTTAATCATTATTTCTTTTATTTTGTTTTTAACTGTTTTGTTTATGAACTTTGCTGTTCCTGATTTAGCTTAATTTGTATAAAAAATTTGTTCAATAAACAGTAAGAAAATAAGTAATAAATAAGCATAAATAGCTTTATTTTTTATATTGAAAATGATATAATTTAATGAATAAATTGTGTTTATTTGGAAACAAAAATAAAAAATGATTAAAATTGCCTTTCGCCTTCGCTGGTTATTACTCGCAATAGCAACAACTATTTGGGCGTTTTTAGGTTGGCTTTTTCAGCTTGAACATTTTTTATTAGTTTGGGGTCATATAAAAGCAGATCCATTGGCTTTTGTGCTTAATATTCTTACAGTCTTCTTTGTTTTTGAAATGACTATCTTGCTTGGTCGGCTTTTTTATGCCGAACATGAAGCAAAAAATATGGTTTATATGAAAGTGACCCTGCCTCGTAGTGACTCAAAAATAGACCAAGAAAAACGCACAGAAAAAGACTTTAAGGAAAAATTAGCAATAGCAGAGCAATTTTTTCGTGCGGTTTATGAAATAAGTGAATTAAACCTTTGGAATACAATCAAAACAGCTATTTTTCAAAATGATAAAATTTCTTTTGAAATGTTTTTGGAAAATAACGAGCTTTATTTCTATGTTGTCACAGATAGGTATTACCAAAACATAGTTGAAAAACAAATAACCAGTTTTTATCCCGACGCAGAAATAACAATAGAAAAACAATATCAAATTCGACCAAAGAAATATTTTTTTAATGGATTTTATCTTTATTTAAAAGAAAAAAATTGGTTTCCAATAAAAACTTATAAGAACATAGAAAATGATCCCCTTAATGATCTTACAAATGCACTTTCAAAGCTAGAAGAAGATGAAAAAGCAGCAATTCAGATCATAATAAATCCTCGACCAAAAGGTTGGCAAAAAAAAGCAGAAAAATTTGGTACTGCCATGTTTAAAAGGCAAAAAACAGGATTTTTTCAAAATATTCCTATTTTTGGCTGGATTTGGTCTGGATTTGCTACTTTAATCTTTGGGCCTGATAAGGCAGGCGCAATAGGCGCAAGCACAAATCAGCCTGGTGCATCAGGTGGTGACTCATATATTCGTATGTTGCAAACCAGAGAAGAGGTTGCAAAAAGAATTGGTGAAAAATCAACTCAAGTTGGTTTTGATACTATTATTCGCGTTGTTGCTAGCTCAAAAACTGCAATTCGAGTAGAGCATATTTTAAACAATCTTGTGGCTGCTTTCGGTTCTGTGCGTGATGATGCTGCTAATTATTTTGAAAATCGTAGGCATATACCTTTAAATGTTCTTAATGCTCCACTTATTAAGCACGCCTTTACAAGGAGATTGAGCTGGTACTTTTTTCAGAAAAAACCATCACTTATGGTGCCTGAAGAACTGGCTACAATATTTCATTTTCCAGATTCTCGTTATAATAGAATTCCAATCATAAAATGGCTTAAGTATAAAGTTCTTCCACCGCCAATAGATTTACCAGAAGAGGGGATTGTTTTAGGTATTAATAGATACAGAGCTGTTGAGAAAAAAGTGTGCATGAAGAAAAAAGATCGCTCACGTCATCATTACATAGTTGGTAAATCTGGTGCTGGTAAGTCCGCACTGTTGTCATACATGGCTCGTCAGGATATTCAAAATGGAGAAGGCGTTTGTGTGGTTGATCCTCATGGTGACCTAATTGAAGATATTCTTTGTTATGTACCAAAAGAAAGAGCAAAAGACGTAATAGTGTTTAATCCAGCGGATACAGAAAGACCAATGGGACTTAATTTGTTGGAAGCAAAATCAGACGAGCAAAAAGACAGAGCTAGTCTTGATGCTATGAATATTTTTATTAAATTATTTGGCAATGAGATATTTGGACCAAGAATTCAGCACTATTTTCGCAATGGTTGTTTAACTCTGATGGACGACGAAGAAGAGGGAGCAACCTTAATTGATTTGCCAAGACTTTTTGTTGATGATGCGTTTCAAAAATACAAAGTTTCAAAGTGTAAAAACACAGTAGTACGTCAGTTTTGGGATAATGAAATGGCAAAAACCGGAGCCAGAGAAAAAGAAGAAATGATACCTTATTTTTCAAGTAAATTCGGTCCATTCATAACAAATACAACAATGCGTAATATTATTGGACAACCAAAAAGTGCATTTGATATCAGAAAAATAATGGACGAAGGAAAAATATTATTAGTAAACCTTTCAAAAGGTATGATTGGTGATATTAACGCGCAATTGCTCGGTTTGATTTTTGTAAATAAAATATCAATGGCAGCCATGAGTAGGGCAGATATGCCAGAAAAAGAAAGACGAGATTTTTTCCTTTATGTAGATGAGTTTCAAAATTTTGCCACAGATGCCTTTGCAGACATACTCTCAGAGGCTAGAAAATATCATTTGTCCTTGATAATGGCTCATCAGTATATAGCTCAGCTTCAAACAACTCAAAATTATGAAAAACAATCAAAATTGCGAGATGCAGTGTTTGGTAATGTGGGCTCAATAATGAGCTTCAAAGTTGGTGCCGAAGATGCAGAATACCTAGCAAAAGAATATGCACCAGTATTATCAGAACAAGATATTCTCGGAATAGCTAATTACAAAGCGTATATAAAACTAAATATAGACAATACAACTTCAAGACCATTTTCGCTTGAAACAATTTGGGACGAAACAGGAAAAAACGAAAAAATAGCAGAAATAGTAAAAAAATATTCCCGCATGAAAAATGGTAGAAAAAGAATATTTGTAGATCAGGAAATAGAAGATAGGCTAGGAATAATTCAATAATTGAGTTTAATTTTAATAGCTCCAGAGCCACCTTCGTTTATTTTTGCTGTTTCAAAAAAATAACCCTCTTTTTTAAGTAAATTTTCGATAAATGGTTTTAAAATACTGCCATTTTTAGAATGAATACCTTTGCCAGTAATTATTTGCACAGTTTTGAATTTATTTTTCTTGCAACTAACAAGAAAAGTAAGGGTTTTGTTTTTAGATTCTTCCTTGGTTAAGCCATGTAAATCAAGCTCGGCCTCAATTTGTTGTGGGTATTTATTTTTTTTCATAGGTTTTTGCATATTTTATCTTTTTATGTTATAATAATAAGAATTATTATATAAATAATGACAGATAACAAAAAAGAAGAACAGGAAATTTGTGCAATAAAAAATAAAACTCAGAGAAATAAAATAAAACACCAAAGATTAACCAAGGCTTTGCACGATTTGGAGCTATTAGAACAAAAATTAAAATTAACAAATTTGAATTAAAAAAGTGGTAAATGAAAGCTTTAAAGGCGTTGAAGAAAAAATTGCTCAAGTTAAGCAAGAATTAGAAAAATCTGAAAAAACCAATGAAGTTTTGCAGGAAAAAATTTCTCAAAAAATGTTTAAGGTTCGTGAGCAAATTGACCAAGTAGAAGATTATGATGCTCAAGATAAATTTTTGCTTATTTTTAATAAAATCTTAAAAGATAATCCTGATTTATTTGTTTCTTATTATAGAAAATTTTTAACAAAAAATTTTCCAAAAAGAGCCAATGAAAAATACATTGATGTTTTAGTAAGGTTTAATCAAGCGGGAATAGAAATTAATGATGATATTATATATGCTTTAACTCCAGAAAAAGCCAAAAATAATGCTTATATCAATGCTTTAATGGAGTTTTCTAAATTAGGTGTAAAAATTACTTATTTTTTTATTGATGCTTTAACTTTAGAAAAATTCAAAGATAATACTTATATTAAAATCTTAAAAAGTTTTCATAAACTAGGAATAGATATTAATGCTTTTTTTATAAGCTCTTTAACACTAGAAAAAGCCAAAGACAATGTTTATATAAGAGTTTTAATTAAGCTACAAAAAGCAGGAGTGAAAATTGATGGATTTTTAATAGAGGCCTTAACACTAGAAAAAGCCAAAGATAAAATTTACATGATTGTCTTAGAGGACCTAATTCAAGCAGGAGCATTGGTTAATAGTTTTTTTATAGATCGTTTGTCGCTAGAGCTAGTGAGAGATAAGGATTATATTAAATTACTTAAAAATCTTTACCAAGCAGGAATAGATCCTAGTGAGTTTAGTGATGAGCTTATGTCTTATTTAAAAACAAGTAAAATTTTTGAAGATGAGACTTATTTAAACATGTTAAGAGAATTATCTTTAGCAAAGATAGACATTGATGAGCGTTTAATAGAAAAATTAATTCCAGAAAAAGGCAAAAATAGTGATTATATAAAAGCTTTAATAGCACTTAAAAATGCCGGAGTGGACATTAATTTCAATTTAGTAGATGAATTATCTTTAGAAAAAGGTCAAAATATTGATTACATACAAACTTTAATTGAGCTTCAAAACGCTAATTTATATATTAGTGGATATTTAATAAGTAATTTGACACCAAAAAAAGCTAGTATACCCACCTTTGTAGAGGCTTTAGTTTCTTTGCAAAGAGCAGGGGTGAATGTTGATGGTGTTGTTGCTTCTGAATTGACACAAGAGACTGCCGAGGATCAAGAATATATTGATGGACTAATAAGACTTCGAGAAGGAGGAGTTGTTGTTAGTGGGTATAATTTTATGAATTTAATACCAAAAAATGTTAAAAATACGGTTTATGTTGATGCTTTAATAGACTTACATAAATCAGGCATAGCTATTAATTCTTCTGCTAAATTGTTATTAAATTATTTAACCCTGGAAAAGCTTAGTGATGAACGCTATGTGAATGCCTTAAAAGATCTTAACGAAGCAGGCATAAGAATTAATGGTCTTTTTGTAGGCAGGCTTAATAGAGAAACAGTTAGTAATAAAGAATATCTAGATGCCTTAAGGCAATTGCAAGCAGGAGGAGTAAGTGTTGATATTAACGTATTAAGTTTATCCACAGAAGAATTAACAGAAAAAGCAAATGATCAAGTTTATTTGGATGCCTTAAAAGAACTTCGTGATGTAGGCATAGAAACTGATGGCTATTTAGTGAGCGAACTTACACAAGAAAAAGCAAATGATCAAGTTTATTTGGATGCCTTAAAAGAACTTCGTGATGTAGGCATAGAAATTGATGGTTATTTAGTGAGAGAACTTACACTAGAAAAAGCAAAAGATGAGCAATATATAGATGTTTTATCCGATTTAGGTGATAGAGGAGTGATAATTAATGGAAATTTATTGCGCAAATTAAGAAGAGAAGATGCTCAAAATAAAACTATTGATGAACTAATAAAAATGCTTAAAGATTAGTTGGTCAAGAATTGAATTGCAATGATTTATTGTAAGCTAAAAAAAGCTTGCAAATTTTATTTCAAAAGGTAAAATATGGCTTGCTGACTTAAGTAAGCGGGTATAGCTCAGTTGGCTAGAGCTCCGGCCTTCCAAGCCGGCGGCACGGGTTCGAGTCCCGTTACCCGCTCCAATGAAATGTTCTTGTGGCGAAGCCACAAGGTTATTTCATTGTTAAGCAGGAAATGGCTACCTCGAAGCCTCGGGTTCGTTGACGACGCAGTCCGAGTGAAAGTGAAAAATTTATTTTGAACTTTCCGAGGACGAGGAGGAAGTTTTTTGCGAAGCAAAAAAGCTCCCGTTACCCGCTCCAATTGCTTAGCGAGAATTACGACCCGCAACGGAGCGACCGAGTGAATAACGAGGGCGCGGAGTGGAGGGGAAATTATTTATAATAAAATCGTGATCTTTTACACACAGTAAAAATCGATTTTTTAAAATAATTTAGTAGTTTTCTAAGTGGTTAAAATGTTTTTATAGCTAAGTCGTAAGACTACTTTTTATAGTTTTATGTATTATAATTTGACTTATAAAAAAAATATTGCATAAATAAGTAAATTAAGGTAGTGTGTTGTACAATTTATATATAAGAATTCTATTTTAATGTTTGTTGCAGGTTTTTTTGCACATTGGCTTAAAAAAATATGTAAGATTTTTGATTTAGAAATCGTTCTTGATAAATGGAGATCGATTTTTTTCGGCGCTAATGTGGAAATTGACGATATTGAAGATAATGAATTAGTAAATTTGGCAAAAAAGGATTTGAATTATTTTTCAGCATTATTTAATAGATTTTTTGACAAGGTTTATAAGTTTTTTTATTTTCGTTTGCAAGCAAGAGAAGAGGCAGAGGATTTGACATCAGATACTTTTGAAAAAATATTTCAATCTCTTGATAAATTTGATGATTCACAAGGTTCGTTTTCTTCTTGGATATACACAGTGGCACATAATAAGCTGATTGATTACTACAGAAAACAAAAGAATAAAAAAACAAGTTCATTTGAAGATTTATTGCCAGCAGAAGAACCAAAAAAGGATTTTGATTTAAAATCAATAGACCAAAAAATAATTCAACAACATTTAAATAAAGCAATTAAAGTTTTGCCAAAAAAACAACAAGCAATGTGGGCATTAAAATTAACAGAAGACTTGTCTCATAAAGAAATTGCAAAGACATTAAATACTACTGAGGCAAATATAAATGTTATGATCCATCGTTCTATTAGTACTTTAAAAAAACAATTAGCTTACTTGGTTAATGAGCAATAAAAAACAATCATTAAAGGCAGAAAAAGAAATAATGAAAAAGGCTCTTTTAAAAGAATTTAATAAGAATAAGCCCAATCCTATTTTTAGAGATATTTTGTTTACTAGGCTTGTAAATAAATATTTACATAAACAGGATAAAGGTAAACATGAAAAAGGATTTTTTGTTTTGTTTTTTAGGAGTGTGTTTTTGGGAATGCGTAGTTTTAGTTTTCTTTTGTCTTTGGTAATTTTGACTGTGTCAATGGGCATAACAACAGGTTATGCTTATATATCACCTAATGTTAACAGAGAGAGTAATTTGTATTTTTTAAAAAGATTTGTTGAAGAAATTGAATACGATCTTACTTTTTCTGATGAAGGAAAAGTTAAAAAAAATATAAAATTTGCTGAAAGAAGATTAGAAGAGGTTGTAGTTCTTGCAGACGGCGGTGTTGTTGATAAAGCTTCTTTGAATGAAATTAGCGCTAATATTAATGAGGCGATTGAGATTGTTGATCAAATCGAAGATCCTGTACTAGAAAAGGAAATGGAAAATCTAATCACTGATTCTGCAAAAAACCAAAAAGAAACATTATTAAAGGTTGTTGAAACAATAGAGAAAAAACAAGAAATAAAGATTATCGAGCCAGTATCGTTGTCGAGTGAAGTTGTTAGATTAGATAGCAAGGAATTAGTTTCTGTTTCTGGTGAAATTAGCAGGTCAGAAGAAATTATTAGTGAAACAGAATTATTTACAGAAACAATTAAAGAAATTGAACAAACAACAACTCAAAATTCTGACAAAAAAGTTCAACTTAGCGATTTAGTAATAACTGGAGTTGATTTAGATGATTTTAAGCTTGGCAAAATAAGCAATGTGTATATTAAAATAAATAACTTAGGCGAAATTGATGCAAATGAATTTTTTGTGGAAATAGATTGGGGAGATGGAATTGTAAACAGAAGCTTAGTTAATTCTTTATTGCCTCAAGAGGCATTGGAAATTAATTTTTTTCATTATTACGAAAGAATTGATCAATATGATGTCAAAGTTGTATTAGATTCAACAAAATTAATTGATGAAATTAATGAAAATAATAATAAAAATAGTTTTATTATTAGTGTTAAAGAGGCAGAAAGGCCAGATGAGTGTGAGTATCAAGGACTAAGAAAGTGTAATGGTGATTATATTTTAGAATGTAACAATTGGCATAACCAAGGTTATTTAAGCTTTGAAAATACAACAAGTTGTGGTGATGGTTATTTTTGTGATGACGGAGAGTGTATTCAGTCTTGCGAAAATCAGTGTTCAACTATTGGTAGACAAATTTGTTCAGGCAATAAAGTGCAAGTTTGCAGGGTCAATAATAGTGGCTGTTTAATTTGGCAAACAATAAACACATGTGACTCCAGTGAACAATGTAGTCTAGGAATTTGTGAAAAAAAAATAACAAATCAGTGCACAAGAGGCGCAAGAGAATGTATTGATGGTAAAGTGCGAGTTTGCACTGACTTAAATAATGATGGTTATACTGAATGGAAATATGAAAATTGTGCTAGTGGAACCACTTGTCAGCAAGGACAGTGCATAGTGAGTCATGCTGATGAATGTTTTTATCAAGGTCAAAAAAAATGTGTAGATAATGCTGTGTATGAGTGTGACTATTGGAATGCAGAGCCATATTTAAGTTGGAATGTTGCTCTGCAATGTGGTTCAGATAGGACTTGCGAGAATGGAAAATGCCTTTTGCCTTTACCTTCTGATGTTAATTTAGATGATTTTGAGCAGGAATTATAAAAAATTACAAAAAAAGTGTAAGATTTTTATCTTCACTTTCGTTTTAATAATTAAACATTTAACTTTTTATTTTTAATCATGAAAATTTTAATAAGAAAAATCAGTATTTTATTTACTGTAATGAGTTTATTTTTTTTAAGCTCTCAAGGTGTTAACACTGCTCAGGCTGTTGGTTCACCGCAATTATATGTATCCTTATCTTCATCAAATCAACCTGCTCAGGTTGTCCCTAAGGATATTGAAGATTTTGAAGTCCTTGTTTTTAATGTTCGTGCAGATAATTGTGATCTTGTACTGAAAGACCTTGTTTTTAAAATGTATGGTTTATATCATCAAGAGTCATTTGATGACATAAAATTATTACAAGGTAATACTGTTTTAGATTTTGCAGACTTAAACAATGATGGGGAGCTAAGATTTTACAATCTAAATCTTATGTTGCAGGAGGATCAAGAGTTGGAATTAACTCTCAAATTTGATATTGATGATGATGCTATTGCAGGTGATTATTTTTCTATTGAACTTAATAGTGCAAATAACATAGAAATAGAAGATTTATCATCAGGAGATGATCTTACTACAGGAGATATTCATGGTGATTTTCCTATAAGGGGTAATATATACGTAATTTC
Source organism: Candidatus Altimarinota bacterium (assembly GCA_963664295.1). Taxonomy (GTDB): domain Bacteria; phylum Patescibacteriota; class Gracilibacteria; order CAIRYL01. The sequence continues at coordinate 541,836 of OY760935.1, read as the reverse complement.
TTCTGTTAGTTATGATGTTAGTTATGATGAAGTTTATGGCGATGACACTAATAATAGCCAAAATGATGATAATTTATTAGATGATGAAGTTTTAAAAATAGAAGTAAGCTCTCCTTTTAATCAAAATGTTGATTATAATTTTGAAAAATTTAATGCTTTAGATATTTATTTCACGAATGAAAGTCAAAATAGCGATATTGCAATAGAGGAAATTAAGCTTAGAATTAATGGATCTATAGATTATGAAGAAGAAGTAGATGAAATTAATCTTTATCATGGATCTGTTTTATTAGAGACAGGATTTTTGAACAATGGCTATGCTTATTTTGATAATTTAAATTTTGAAATAGAGGCAGGAAAAAAAGAAATTTTTGATATAAAAGTAGATTTTGATGGAGAAGTTGACTCAAATATATATTTATCAATTCCAAATAGTAGCTATATAGATGCAGAGTCTTTAGATACAGGTGATGCAGTGGAAATTGATGCCAATTTTCCTTTAGAAAGTAGGATTTACACATTATTTATTGATAAAAGTAATTTTGTTGATGAAGATGTTTGTTTGTCAGACAAAATCTTAAAAGAATATTATTTTGATGGTAGTGAATATACTTACAAGCTTGTTACTTGTTCAGGTTATTGTGAAAATGGTCTTTGTGTAGATGAAAACACAAATATCTCTATTGTCGATGAAGATGACTATGAGCAAGAGGTGCAAGAGGAAGAAGAGTTATCTAATCCATATGCAGATATAAATAGTAGTGTTGCAGAAACACTTAGAGGTCGTGCTGCTATTTATCTTTCTCATAAAAATATTATTAAGGGTTATCTAAACAGAGAAACTTTAGAGGTTAAATTTAAAGGCTATCGAACCTTAAATCGTGCTGAAGTATGTAAGTTTATTGTTTTGTCTGCTTATGGCTCTGTTGAAGATATTAATACTTCTCCTTTTCCAGATGTTTCTGCTGATGCTTGGTATGCAAAATATGTTCAAAAGGCAAAAGAAAAAGGCTTAGTTCACGGATATGCTGATGGCAAATTTCGTCCAGCACAAACGGTGACCACTGCTGAGTTTCTTAAAATGCTTACAGAAGCGCACAATCTTCAGCAAAATTTATCAGTTTCATATTATGACGTTAGTTTAGCTGATTGGTATTATCAGTACGCTGGTGTAGCGCAAAAATATGATTTATTTCCAGAAAAAGGAAATTATCTTGAACCAAATAAAGTTTTGACAAGATGGGAAACAGCAGTAGCTATTTATCAGCTAATAAAATAAAAAATAGAACTTAATGACTTAAAAAAAGCCAGTTCAAACTGGCTTTTTTTGTAGTTAAAATTTTTCGTACATCATTCAATATGGAACTTCAATGCAATGTTTTTGTGGCGAAGCCAAAGGTTATTTCATTGTGAAGCAGGAAATGGCTACCTCGAAGCCTCGGGTTCGTTGACGACGCAGTCTGGGTAAAAATTGATTTTTTAAAATAATTTAGTAATTTTCTATAAATGGAAATTGATTTTTTTCGGTGTTAACGTGGAAGTTGATGCTATTAAAGAAAATAAATTAGTAAATTTGACAAAAAAGAGTTTGAATTATTTTTCTGACCATTCAAGTAATTTTCGTGGATTTTTATGCCAATCTCCTCGCCACATTTCCATAACATATTCAGCTGGAGATTGTTCGCGAACAAAAATATATTCTTTAATTGGCCACAAGAAGCGAGACACATCGATTCTTTCGACTTTGTTTTTATGCATTATTTTTAAAGAATTGGAGGAAATATTAATAAGTTTTTTTGCAAGGTGAAGTAGTTTTTCTCCATTAGGCGTTTTTGCCTGCAATCCATACTTAAATGCTTTTTTTCGCATTTCTAAATAATCACTAAATGTCCAATTTTTAACTAATTTTTGGCATTCTTTCATGGTTTCTAAATTTAAAGTTAGACCACAGATGATTGCTGGAATTGATGGAATAAGGTGAGGAGGTACTGTATCAAATGCTCTGTATTCAAGGTAGTGTTTAATTCTTGCTTCATTCCAAACTGATTTTATATGCAAATATAAATCTTGAATTCGGGGACGATAATTTTTGTAGCCATTTTTTAGGTAATTTCTAAAAGATAATGGAACAAATATTTGTTTATTTTTACGACTAATTCGACGCATAGGCAAGTCTAAAAGGTATTCAACCCATTTATCAAAATTGAAATTTTTTTCAAAGAAAGCTTTTTGTATTTGGGTGCGATGTGGGCAACACATAAATGTTGTTTGATTACGTTTTGCTAAAAAACCTGAATATTTACTAGTTGTAAGTGGAGAATTGGCAAACATTGCCATTAAAATTGGTGATATTTTTAATACAGTTTGAAATTTATTAATTGCGTCTTCTTCAGATGTGTAGCCAAAGTTTACATGAACTCCGTTATTTTTCTTTTCCCATCCTGCAAATAATTTTTCTTGCCAATCGGGATAGTGATTTTTGTAATGTTTGCTTGATATAGCATTTTGTTCTGGAAAGGCATATCTTATTTCACTTTTTTTTGCAAAAGGTTGCCAACCCATAGATGTCCAACGTATGCCAAACTCTTTAGAAATTTCATCAATTTCGTGAGCATGCATTTCATATTCTCGGCAGAGATTAATAAGTCCTTTTCTGGGTTTGCTGACTAATTCTAGTCGACCATCATCTTCTATGTGTATTTCGCTTCCACCTCTTTTTAGTGAGGTAATATTGCCGTTATCATCTTGGTTCGATATTTTCCAGCCAACCTCTTTTACAAGTTTTTTTAATATTGCTAAATAACCAGACTTCCCTGAATAGGAAACAGGACTTAAGTCTATATCTAAAACACCACTTCTTTCTACTTCTAGTCCAATTAGTAATTCTTTTTTCGGGACAGAGGCACTATAAAAGAATTTTAGAATATCGTCTTTAGATCTAATTGGAATTTTGCTGTTCATAAGTTTGTTTTAAAGTAACAAAAAACAATATTGCACTTGCAAATATATTTTTTTAAAATTTTTCTATTCAAAGCTAACAATATCATAAAGTTTTAAGTATAGCCATGTTTACTTTTTGAGCTTTTATTTCTATTGATTTTTTTTAATTCAAAAATATGACACTTGACGAGCTATAAATTTTAGTGTAAATTCTATCGGACATTTTGATTATTCTTAGTAAAAATTGATGGAAATTTATAATATTGCTGTTGTGGCCCATGTTGATCATGGAAAAACTACTCTTATTGATTCACTTTTAAAATCTAGTGAGAATTTTGACACTCATAAAGGGCTTGAGGAAAGAGCTATGGATAGCAATGATCAAGAGAAAGAACGTGGTATTACTATTTATGCGAAAAATGCATCTATTAATTATCAAGGGAAAAAGATTAACATCGTAGATACTCCTGGGCATGCTGATTTTGGGTCAGAAGTAGAGCGTGTTCTTAAAACAGTTGATGCTGTTTTATTGGTAGTGGATGCTTATGAAGGACCTATGCCACAGACTAAATTTGTATTAAAAAAATCCCTTGAATTAGGTCATAAAATATTAGTAGTGATTAATAAAATTGACAAACCTATGGCTCGTCCAGATAAGGTTTTGGATTTAACTTTTGATCTTTTTGCTACATTGGGAGCAACTGAAGAACAATTAGATTTTCCATATATTTATGCTAATGCCAAGGAGGGTATTGCCATTGCTAAACTAGAAGATAAAGGAGAAAATATTCAGCCATTGATAAGCTTTATTTTGGAACATGTAGAGCCCGCACCAGGCAATATGGATGTGCCTTTTCGAATGCAACCAGCAACTTTGAGTTATGATAATTTTTTAGGACGAATTGCTATTGGGCGTGTTTATGAAGGTGTTTTAGAAAATAATCAAAGCGTAATAATAACCGGAAGTAATAATAAAAAACGTAACGGAAGAGTAGCAAAACTTTTTACTTTTCAAGGTATGGAGAGAAAAGAGGTTTCTAAAGTTGAAGCAGGTGACATAGTCGCTATTGCTGGTTTGCCAGATATTTATGTGGGTGAAACAATTAGTACTGATGCAAGCGCAGAAGCTTTGCCAAGCATTAAAGTAGATCCTCCTTCATTAGCTATTGAATTTATGGTGAATGATTCTCCTTTTGCAGGTCGTGAAGGGAAGTTTGTCACTAGTAGGCATATTAAAGATCGCTTAGAAAAAGAGCTAGAAACTAATGTTGGATTAAGAATTGAGCCTCAAGATAATAGTGATGCAATTAAGGTTTATGGTCGTGGAGAAATGCATATAGCAGTTTTAATTGAAACTATGCGACGCGAAGGATTTGAGCTACAGATTTCTCAGCCAGAAGTTATTATGAAAAATATTGATGGCAAAAAACATGAGCCCATTGAAAATGTAGTTATTAATGTTCCTGATGCTATGAGTGGCTCAGTTATTGAAGCTTTAGGAAAAAGAAAGGGAGTTATGACCAATATGCAATCAGATAATGGAAATACTCTTTTGGAATTTACTGTTCCAACTAGAGGACTACTTGGTTTTCAGTCTTTATTTTTGCTTCTTACTCGCGGGGAAGGTACTTTTTATCATTCATTTGACCATTTTGCTCCTCACCTTGGACATATTGAAAAGCGTAGTGTTGGGTCTATGATTTCCGCAGAAACAGGTGTTGCCATGGCTTATTCACTATGGAAACTTCAAGAGCGTGGACCAATGTTTATAAAACCAGCTACAGAAATTTATGAAGGAATGATTATTGGTGAACACAATCAAGGAACTGATATTAATGTTAATCCAACTAAAAACAAGAAGTTAACTAATGTGCGAGCTTCTGGTTCTGATGATGCTCTTACTCTGACTCCTATAATTCCTATTACATTAGAGAAAGCAATAGAGTATATTAAAGACGACGAATACGCAGAAATTACTCCTACTCGAATTCGTTTACGAAAAAAATACCTAAAAGAAATTGACAGAAAGCGCTCAAAATAAAAAATAAATTGAGTATATTTTTACAGCTCTTTAAATTATATTGATGAATTTTAAAAATCTTGGCTTAAAAAAAGAAATTCTTGATGCTATTCAGGATCTTGGTTTTGATAAGCCTACAGAAATTCAAGAAAAAAGTATTCCTTATATCTTGAGTTCAAAAAAAGATCTTATAGCTCTTGCTCAGACTGGAACTGGCAAAACAGCTGCTTTTGGTTTGCCGATTATTGAACAAATAGATCCAAAATCCAAGCATGTTCAGGCAATTATTATTTGCCCAACGCGTGAGCTTTGTGTACAAATTACTAAAGATATAAATAATTTTATTAAATATCTACCAAATATCTCGGTTGTTCCTATTTATGGAGGGGCGCGTATTGATGTTCAAATAAGAGAACTTAAAAAAGAAAAGAGTATTGTAGTTGGAACTCCAGGGCGAGTTTTGGATTTAATTCGTAAGAAAAAGTTAAAAATTAATAATATTCAATGGTTAGTTATTGATGAAGCTGATGAGATTTTAAATATGGGCTTCAAGGAAGATTTAGATGCTATTTTGGCAGAAACTCCTCAGAAAAAGCAAACTTTGCTTTTTTCAGCAACTATGCCAAGTAATGTGAAAAAAATTGCACAAAAATACATGCGTGAGGCAGAAGAAATAGAAATACATAAAAAAAACGCCAGTCTCACTAAAATTGAACATTTTTATTATGTGGCTCATGCAAAAGATCGCTATAAAGTTTTAAGGCGTATTGCCGATGTAAATCCTGATATTTATGGTATTATTTTTTGTCGAACAAGGAGAGAGACTCAAGAGGTTGCTGATAAATTAATTCGTGATCATTATTCTGCTGAAGCTTTACATGGAGATATGTCACAGGAACAGCGTAGTGCAACTATGAATCGCTTTCGAAATAAGCAAGTTCAGCTTTTGGTAGCAACAGATATCGCAGCGCGTGGATTAGATGTGAATGATTTGACACATATAATTAGCTATAATTTACCAGATAGCTTGGAAACTTATATTCATCGTAGTGGGCGCACTGGAAGAGCTAAAAAAAGCGGTATTTCGATAGTTATTGTTCATATGAAAGAAATACAAAAAATACGCTTTTTAGAGAAAAAAATAGGTAAAGATTTTCAGCAAAAACAAATTCCTCTTGGTAAAGAAATTTGTGAAGCTCAACTTTTTCAGTTAATGAACAAGATTGCTGATGTAGAAATTGACAAAAAAGAGATTGAACCCTATCTTGATCCTTTGTGTAAAAAATTTGAAACATTAAGCAAAAAAGACTTAATTGCGCAAATTATTTCTATGGAATTTAATCGTTTTTTATCTTTTTACAAGAACGCGCCGGATTTAAATGTTGCTACAAAAGGAGGTGATAAAATTACAAGGAAGAAAAATATTCAATTTGCTAAGTTTAAGATTAATTTAGGTAAAAATAACAACTTTGGACCAAAGCGTTTAATAGAAACTTTGATCAAAAAATCAGCTTTAAAGTATGTTGAAATAGGGCAAATTGACATTAGACAAAGCGAATCCTTTTTTGAGATTGATGCTGAATTTACAGAAACTTTATTAAAAGTTTTTCAAAAAGCAAAATTTAAAGGAACAGTAATTGAAATTAAAAAAATAAGTGGATTTGAATCAAAAAATTTACCTGTAAAAAGAAAATTAGGTTCACCAAAAAGAAAAAAAACTAGCTTTAAAAAGTCATTTTCTAAAAAAAGAAACAGAAAAAGAAAATTTTAATGTAGTTGTGACTTTATTGACTTAAAATAAAAATTTTTTGAACATTGACCAATTTAGAGCTCTAATATTTCAGTGTGTATTATTTGCAATAATTAGTATATAATTTGCTTTTTTAAGCAAAATATTATATAATAATAAGAATTATTAAAATTAATCTATGTCAGATGAAAGCAATAAGCAGGCAGAAAAAGAAGCTTGTTTAATAGAAGGTAAGTTAAAAAGAAATAAAATTAAGAAAGTAAGGTTAAATAAAGCTTTGAAAGACTTAGAATTAATAGAGCAAGAGCTAAGATCAATAAATTTATCTAAAAAAAATGAGCAATAATGAGTCTTTTTCTCAGAAATTTGAGGCAGTTAAAATTGATATTCAAGGACTTAGAGAAGATTTAGAAAAGTCAGATATTGATATTGAAAAACTACAAAAAGAGCTTGTTCAAAAAATAATTGACATTAAAAAGGATATTAATGATTTTAAGCAGTACACAAGAATTGAAAATATTGCTCCAGTGTATAATCTTGAAGATGCATTATTTGTTATATTAGATAGTAATCCTGATTTATTAAATGCTTACTTAAATCAAATCAAGGGACACTTGGATGCAGATTTATTATTAAGTTTTCATCAGGCAGGCGTGATAGTTGACAGTGAATTTGTTAAAAGATTTACCTTAGAAAAAGTATATAATAAAAAATATTCTGAAGCTTTAATAAAATTAAGTGAAGCAGGTATAAGGATTGATAGTGAAACAATTAGATTTTTGTCTTGTATTAAAGTAAACCATGAAAAATATGTTGATACTTTGATAATGTTTCATGAATTGGGAGCAAAGATAGATTTCTTTTTTATTGGAGCACTGAGCGGTGTTGAACTAAATAATGAACACTTTATAGACACATTAGTAAAACTTCAGAAATTAGGTATAGTTATTGATTCCAATTTTTTTCGAAACAATGTTGTAAGAATGTTGAAAAATGAAGACAATGTTAACACTTTAATCACCTTCAAACAGGCTGTAGACATAGATAATTTTTCCTTAGACAGTTTAAAGAGTTGGGACAAAGAATATATTGATGCTTTAATAAAATTGCACAAAGCAGAGATAGATATTGATGGAAGTTTTTTGTGGCATTTTGATTTGGCAAGATCTCAAAATCAAGATTATATTGATGCTTTAATCAAGTTTCATCAAGCAGGTATAAAAGTTGATGGCAAATTAGTTAAAAATTTTTTTATACAACAAGCTACAAAAGCAGGATATGTCAATGCAATGATTAAAATGAGGCAGTCAGAAGAGATTGATAGTGAGCTAATTGCATATTTTTATCCTAGGAAATTTAAAGAGGAAGGTTATGTTGATGTTTTGATGAGCTTACAAAAAGAAGGCATAAAAATTAATAGAAGCTTAATAAAAGCATTGGACTCAAGAAGGGTAAAGGATGAAATTTATCTCAAAAATTTAATAGCTCTGCATAAAGCAGGCATAGAAATTAATGGCGAATTAGTTAAAGAGTTATATACAGATAAAGGCAAAGATGAAAATTATATTAAAACCTTAATCATGCTTCATCAAGCAGGCATAAAAGTTGATAGTAGGTTGATTGATGGTTTTTCGGTTGAAGAATTTAAACAAGAACAATATATAAACGCTATACTTAAAATGCATCAAGCAGGCATAGAAGTTGAACCTTTGTGTCGTAATTTTAATGAATTTACCATTAACAAGTTGGATTTTTTTATAGAGCTTCATCAGGCAGGATTTAAGGTTGATAATAATTTGTTTAATGATTATTTTTGGTGTAAAAATAGTGCTAGCCTTGTTAAAGATAATATTGAAATTTTTGATGATTTGCGGAAAATAGGCGTAAGATGTTATGATGAATATTTGATACAAAGTCTTGGGTCTGAAAAAATGAATCAGGCTTATGTTGATGTAGTAGTTGAATTATATAATAAAATAGGAATAATTAGCTTTAGTCTTTCTGTTCAAAAATCCAAAGATAAAAATTATATTGACACCTTAGTTAAGCTTCATCAAGCAGGCATAGAAATTGATGGTAAATTTATAGAAAATTTTACTTTGGAAAAAGCTAAAGACAAAATTTATGTTCAAGAATTATTTGCTTTATGCAAATTAGGTTTAACAATAACTTCTAGCCTACTTTCCTATTTGACTTTTGCAAGAATAAAAGACAAGGCTTGTGTTGAGCGATTATTTATTTTACAAAAACTAGGAGCAAGTTTTGATGTAAATTTAGTTAAATTGCTGGAATCTGCAGAAGTAGGAGATAAAGTTTATATGGATAATATTGTGAAGTTTTGTTCTTTGCGCGAAGAAAGTGATTTAATAAAAGTTTTGACTCCAGAAAAACTAAAAAATAAATATTATGTTGATGTTTTAATTAAGCTTCAAAAATTTGGCATTAAAATAACAGATTCTTTAATTGAATGTTTAACCCTAGAGAAGGCAAGTGATGAGAATTATGTTAATGCTTTAATCGTCTTAAGTAGTGTTGGTATAAATTTTTACGGTGTTCTTGAATATTGTCCGGAAAACACTCTTGATTCGGTTTGTGTTAATAATTTTATTAAACTTGATCAAGCGGGAATAGAGCTTTATTACTGCTTGAAAGATTTTCCGAGAGAAAAATTTACGAACACAGATTATGTTAATGCATTAATTAAGCTTCATCAGGGAGATATAGAAATTAAACATGAATTAGTGCTAAATCTTACAATTAAAAAAGCCACTACCGTAGAATATATTGATGCATTAATCAGTCTTTATAAAACAGGTTCTAGAATTAGAGAGTATTTATTGAAATATTTTTCAATAGAAAAGGCAGAAAACAAGGATTATGTAAAAATATTAATAAAGCTTGCCCAAGCAGGTTTTGATGTTGATGGTTCTTTTGTTTACAGCTTTAGTTTTGAAAAAGCAGAAAACAAAAATTATATCGATAAATTAATAAAGCTTGCCCAAGCAGGTTTTGATGTTGATGGATTTTTTGTTGACAGCCTTAGTATAGAAAAGGCAGAAAACAAGGATTATGTAAAAATATTAATAAAGCTTGCCCAAGCAGGTTTTGACGTTGATGGTTCTTTTGTGAGAGTGTTTAGTATTGAAAAAGCAGTTAATGAAGATTATGTTAAATCTTTAATTAGGTTGGGTTTGGCAGGCATAAAACTTGATGACGGATTTATTAGTAATTTTGTTTTAGAAAAAGGTGTTAACAAAGATTATGTTGATGCCTTAATAATCTTTTTTACTAATTTAAATATTTGCAGTTTTGAACGTGCATCATTTATTGATGAATTACCACTTGAGGAGGGCGTGAATGGTGAGTATGCTAAAAAAATTGTTCAATTAAATAAAATTAACCTTAAGCTTAGGACTGAAGGATTTTATCAGTTTTTTAAGCCAGAAAAAATAAATAATGAAAATTATTTTAATGCATTAGTTGCATTTATAAACGGCGAAGATGTGTCAGAGTTTTTAATTAAAAACAATGAAAACAATAATCTTTTGATAATAGAAGCTTTTTGTGATGGATTAAATGTTGTTAAAAACTTTTCTAAAAAATCTTGTGTAAGTTTTTTAGAAAAAACAAATCAGTTCACTCAGGCTGAAAAACAACATTTGTTTTTAGGTTTGCTTAAAGTGGAAAAAATTGATTTTATTCCTCTTGTAGAAAATTTTAGCGCAGAATTTATTTTTTGGAACATTAATAATCTTAATGTTGAAAAAGATGTAAATATAGATAAAACAAAAAAAACAATGATGTCTTTTAGGCTTTTAATGCGCTTTGTTGATAACTTTCCGAATAGCTCTAGCATTGCTGATATCAGCAAGCTTTTTGAAGATATTTTGTTTGAAGGAAAAGAGCTTCCAATTACAGACATAGAAGCTTTGAATAAAATTTATTCTGCAATTGGCTTCCTTTTTCTTAAAAAAGGCACACCTGAGCAATTTGATAAGATTTTAACCTATGCAGAGTCTGATAAAAATAAAATTGCTAGATTTTTGACAACAAATTTAAGCATTGGCTTAAGACGAGGGAGTTTTAAATATCGGAAATATGCAGAAAGAATAGAAAAATTAAAACAATCTCAGAACTTATTACCTGATGCTCCACCACGAAAAGAGATTTTGGCTGATGGAAAATTTGTTTCTTATATTTATTTTGGACAGGAAGAGTTTTTTAGGTCTTGGGAGGCAGATTTATTTGAGCGTCCTGAATATGGCTGGAAAAGAGAAGACAGAAAAGAAGAAATGGTGTACATCATGCATGGAGCAAAAACAGATAAAGATGGCAAGAATATACCCATAGAAGTACACATTCCTAAAACATTTGGTAGTAACAATGAAAAGGTTTTTGAAAAAATGAATGACCCAAATGTGGATTATGTTCAATATGTTGGACACGCAGGAGGTAGAAATCAACTTTCTAGTGCGATTCAAAGTGCTTATAAAAAATATGCTATTAAAGAATCAGATCAATCAAAAATATTTGTTGGTCAAGCTTGTTGGAGCTTTAAGAGTTATGCGCCACATATTAAAAGAGTGTTTCCTTATGCTCAATACATAGGAACAAAAGATATAAGCAATATTGTTGAAGGTCAGAATGTTTTTGAAGTTATTCTTGATGGTGTTTTGCGAGATCAAAACTGGGATCAAATTGCTGAAGAAATGAGAAAAAGACCAAGTCCTTTTATCAAGAAAAATGGCAGATGGACATTGCCTAAAAAAACCAGAGGCATAACTTCAAGTAACTATGTGCTTCCTAATGATCCAAAAATATTAGATGTTATTGATAGCGATGGCGATGGCATACCAGATAGTCGAGATAATGCACATAACTTGATTATTTCTCGTTTTAGATCAGAGGAAACATGTGACCCTACTTTGCCCAATTCTAATGAGCAACCGGGGCACAGACCTTTAGATATTTTGAATGTGGTTGATAGAACAAGAGAAGTATTTTTTCCATTTGTAAATCTGGGTGTTGATGAGAGTGCGAATAGATATAATGTTCAAGGTTGGCATCACGAAAATGATGATAGAAATCAAGATTTACTTAGAATAAGAACAGATTTTTATGGTAATCAAAATGATTTCATGGAAATTAATGGTCAAATGATGCCAGTGTTAAATTTAGATTTAAGTTTTAATGCTAGATTTATGCGTGCTTCTGATAGAGCTTTGGTCTTAATGGCAATGAAAGAAGTAGGAGATTATTTATATGCAAACTATGATGTTGATCAATGGAAAAGGGACTTTAAAGAAGGAAACATAAGAGATCATGATGAATATGAATTAAACAAAGAAGAACCAGATAAAACAAAAGGAAAAGAAGCAACTTTATACGCCAGTATCGTAGATTTAATGCGTGCATTCCAAATGCCACAAAATAGAGACAACTTTGAAATCTATCGTGATTTATATGAATCATTTAGGCAGAAATATGAAATATCTTCAGAAATAGATTTCATCACAGCCTATCAATTTGTATGGTCAAAAGCATACGCAGGAAATAAAGACTATTGGAGAGATGATACTTACTTAAGACCTTTGTATGATAAATACACAGAATATTCACAAAAAATTAAAAATCCAGAACAAATGAAAGATGACCCTCATTTTGCAAAATATGAGGAACTTAAACAAAAAGGAAAAGATAACGACACAATATCTCAACACCTTGCATGTGAAGATTTGATGAAAAAACTTAGAGGGAAGCTGTAAAATTAATAATAAAATAGTTTTTAAGATAATTTTTTGTAAAGTGGATAATTTATTGTTTAGTAATAATAATGTTATTGTATTTTTGTATTTTATTTTGTTTAAATGAAAAAATTTATTACTATTTTAAGTCTAGCTTTAGTCATTGCAGTTGTTCAAGCTGATTTTAATGATGTCAGCGAGGACCATGACAATTTTGATGCTATTAATTATGTGCAATCTGAAGGAATTGTAAATGGATACAAAGATGGCACATTTAAACCTGATCAAAAAATAAATCGAGCAGAGTTTACAAAAATAGTAATAGGAGCGCAGTTTAGTGAAGAGGAAATTAATAGTTGCGAATCTGAAAAAACTTTTTCTGATGTACCTGCAAGTGAATGGTTTGCGCCTTATGTTTGTATTGCTAGTAATAATAATATTATAAATGGTTATGCTGATGGCACATTTCAGCCAAAGAAAAACATTATTTTTGCAGAAGCAGCCAAGATTATTGTCAAAACTTTTGATATTGAGATAGTTGGCGCAGAAAATGCTCAGTATTGGTATGAGCCATACATTGCTATCCTAGAAGATTTGCGAACTACTCCACAAAGCTTAGATGCAATTGATAAAGATATTACTCGTGGTGAAATGGCAGAAATTATTTATCGCTATAAAGAAAAAATAAAAGACAAGCCATATACTCAATTTTATTCAATTTATGATGGAGAGATTTATCGTTCTATAGACAACCCACAAACAACAATTTCTGATGATAATGTAGCAGAAAATGAGGTTAGGGAAGTGACATTGGATGACTCAGATCCAGATAATGGCTCTGGTATGTTTGATTTTGAAACAGGACTAAGAACAAACAAAGATGTTAATGTGGATATTATGTTTAGTGGAATATTTTTCAGTGGCACTTGGACGCGTGGCATGGATTGGATGGTTGTACCAATGGAAGGTGATTTTGAAGACATTACAGAATGCCCAGAAGATGGCTATGCTAGTGTTACAAATGTTAATGAAGAAGGCTTTGGTGATCCGATCAATGCTAGTTCAGGGCAAGTTTATTGTCTAAAAACTTCTGATGAAAATTATGCTTTGTTTGAAGTTCTTAGTGCCTACAATGAAGGTGACGATCGTTTTCTAAGATTTAAATATTTGTTTAACTCTGATGGGTCGAGAGTTTTTGTGCATCAATAAAAATTTGATTTAGTTTTTCTTGACAAGAATTATATTATATTGTATGTTGAAACACATTATTTTTTAAATATGGACAAAAAATTATTATCCTATGCTCAAATAGCTGAAGATCATGGTGTTTTAAGTGATCACCCAGAAAAAGAGGGCTATCAAGAAAAATTTGATCAATTAGCGAAAATTATAAACCCAGAAACATTAAGTAGTATAATGCCAGACCCTGAGCTTCGCCCCTTGTTGTTTTCTGCTGTCTTGCATCAACTTGATACGCTTGATTTTACGGCTGAAGCTCAGGCAATCCAAGCATTGACTCATACAAAAGTATTAGAATTATTAAACACTCCATATAAACCAGTTTTTATAGAAGATATTATTGATAGATTTAAAAAACAAGCTGAAAGTGGAGAGGATTTTTCGGAAGCATCAGAGCTTTATTGTGATTTACTAATGCACCCTGAAAGAGGATTGGAAGGCTTAAATAGTACTCTAAAAAATTTAATTATAGCAACAATATTAAATGAAACGGTTTTAAAAAACACAGCAAATAAAGCAAAAATTGCCCTAGCTCAATACACATGGGAAGGGCTTAGAGGCATTGTCTCAAAAGGCGAAATGCCTACCTTGCCGGAAGGTACAGATAAAAAAACCTATCTTAAGTTCATGGTTGCTATTGAAAATCAAGAAACAGGAGAAGTTGACTATTGTGATTATGGGCAAGGTGAAAACCTGAAAAAATACGATAGCAATCCAACAGGAGAGGGGATTGAAAATGTTGTTGGTATGCCTGTTTTTGCTCAAAAATTTATTGACCCTGAAAATATCAAAGATGTTGTTCGTGCCTTACAAAAAGTAGCAAAAACACAAGCAAATGAGGCTGACAGAGAGGCTATTCGTAGATTGGGACTACATATTGCAATAAAAAGAAAGTTAGTTGATTTTTGTGAAAATGAAAAAATAAATAATTTTCCAGATATTCTTTCAGGGCTTGATGATATGACTGAGGAACAAATAGATAGTGTTTTAAGTGTAGCAAATTTTGCTAAACAAGCCTGGGGTAAATCCTTACAAATTACTGATGACAACAAAACCAGTGCTGGTCAATTTGGTGTTGTTTATTCTGAATTTAAAGGTAAAAATGGTTTAGTTAATATGGCACAACCTTCTACTAGAACCATAACTGCATCAAAACAAGCTCTCGAAGCATTGGGTATGAACGTGCAAACTGCTCTTTCTGGCGCAAGTTCTCAGGCAAAAGGAGAATCTCTTGTTAGTGAAGATGCAGCTTTTTCTGCTCATGATTTTGATGTTGTTTTGGCAAGGTCAAAATCATTTGAAACTGACGCAGAGGAATTAAAAAAAGCCAATGATTTAAGCTCAAAACCATCAAGGATATCACTAGGTGGCGATATTCATCATCCCACTCAAACATTAGGTGAAATATTAGCTTTTATGGATATTTATGGCTGCAAAACCGTGGCAGAATTGCGTGAAAAAACAGCAGAATTAAAGCCAAAAATTATTTTCATGGGACACACAAAAAACAAAAGAGCTGACAAAGCTTTGATTAAATTTATACTTAAGCATTTGCCAGGATTTGAAGTTGTTAATTATGTCCCACTTCATCCTAATGCTAGTGAAGGTGAGTCGTATAATCCTCAAATCGAAGGCCTGACAGTAATTGAAGATGATCAATTACTAGACCAGGAGCATGTGCAAAACATAAGCTCTGATGCTGATTTTATCTATATTTCAAATCCAGAAGGAACATCAGGTGATGGCGGTAAAGGAGCAGGCAAAAAAGTAGTTGATTATCATTTATCTGCACCAACAGTAGAAAAAAACAATATTCATGTTATGGCACCACTGCCAGCCTCAGGAGAATTAGATAGTGAAATTTTTACTCATCCCAACAGCTTAATTGATCAACAAATGAAAAATAAAGTTGCAGTAATTACCTCGCTTGTTGCCCATCAGCTATCTGTAAAAAAACGAGTAAAAAAATAATAGTTGTCAATTTATTGACCCTATAATAATAAAAAGTTAAATTAATACTACGCTTATTATTATTTATATGAAATTATTAAATATAACGCTAGTATCTGCTTTGCTGGTCATATCTTTTTATGTCTTAGCAATTGGCAAAGCTTTTTTTGTGCCAATTATTATTAGTATTGTAATTTGGTACTTGGTTAAAACAATTGCCACAGAATATGCTCGCTTGAAAATATTTGGAAAAAATACACCTTGGGCGGTGGCAATGTTTTTTTCGTTTATCACAATGGGACTTGTGATTTGGTTTTTAATAATGATTATTGATAGCAATATTAATAAATTGATTCAAGAAGCTCCTTTTTATCAGGTTAAATTACAAAATATTATTCTTGGATTTTGTGAAAAGTTTAATATTCCCGAAGTTCCTCAATTAAGAGAGGTTTTATCTTCAATTGATTTTACTTCTACTTTGTCATCTTTAGCATCAACTATTTCCTCTATTGCTGGCTTAACAGCAATGATTACAGTGTATTTGATTTTAATTTTGCTCGAATCTCATACTTTTGAAAATAAATTAAGAGCATTGTTGCCAAACAAAACAAGTTATAATCGTGTGCAAAAAACAATTGAAAATGTTAATCAAGACATTAAAACTTATGTAAAAATAAAAACATTTGTTAGTTTTTTAACAGCAATGCTTAGTTATATTGTTTTACTTATTGTGGGTGTTGATTTTGCGCCTTTTTGGGGTTTGTTAATATTTTTTCTTAATTATATCCCAACTATTGGCTCGATTGTTGCTGTGCTTTTTCCAGTCACCCTTTCATTGGTGCAATTTGACACTATTTATCCATTTATAATTTTGTTGGTTTTTTTAACAGCAATTCAAATTGGAGTTGGCAGTATTCTTGATCCGCGCTTGATGGGTAAATCGCTTAATTTGAGCCCATTGGTAATTATTCTTTCACTTGCTCTTTGGGGAAAGATTTGGGGTATCTTGGGCATGTTTTTGTGTGTGCCTATTATGGTGATTATCAATATTATTTTGGCAAAGTTTAATTCCACTCGTCCAATTGCGATAATTCTTTCTGCAAAAGGAAAAGTTAAATAAAAATTTATTTTTTTTAATATGAAGTTCTGGAAAATGCAGGGACTTGGTAATGATTTTGTTGTTATTAATAATTTAGATAAAAAAATTAAAATTACCAAGGAGCAAGCAATTTTTCTTTGTGATAGGAATTTTGGAATTGGTGCTGATCAAATTCTTATATTAGAACCAAGTGAAAAAGCAGATTATTTTATGCGTATTTTAAATTCTGATGGTAGTGAGGTTGAGATGTGTGGCAATGGTGCTCGTGCTATTGCTGTTTTTGCTCAAGATCAAGGTGTAAAAAAAGAAAATATTCATTCAATAGAAACTCTTGCTAGCATTAAAAAAGCAGAAATTGTAAAAGAAAACTTTGTACAAATTGACATGGGAGGCGCTTATTTTAGAGACATTGCTGACTTTCCTGATGATTTTATAGATCGTGAAATAGAAATTATTGATAAAAAATTAAAAATAACTTGTGTGAGCGTGGGAAATCCTCATGCAGTTATTTTTGTTGATAATCTTGATGAATTTCCTATTAAAAAATATGGCTCTATGATTGAAAATTTATCTATTTTTCCTAATCGTATAAATACTGAGTTTGTTGAAATTGTTTCTAATAAAGAAATTAAAATGCGTGTTTGGGAAAGGGGAGCAGGGGAGACCTTAGCCTGTGGTACTGGTGCTACTGCTTCTGTTGCTGGAGCTATAAAAAATAATCATGTTTTATCAAATGAATGGATTATTGTTCACCTAAAAGGTGGTGATTTAAAAATTTATTGGGATAAAAATAAAAATTCCTTTAAAATGCTAGGTGAAGCTAAAATAGTCTTTTCTGGAGAAATTGACCTTACAAAAAGAGCCAACTAATAAGGCTTGGATGTCAAAAAAACTCAATGATAATGTAGTTGAGTGCCGAGTTTGTAATCATTTTTGCAAGATACCAGAAGGCGGAGTGGGTTTTTGTAGTGTGCGCAGAAACAAAAAAGGGGATTTAAAATTAGCAATTTATGGCAAAGCAATTGCTGTTCATATAGACCCAATAGAAAAAAAGCCATTTTTTCATTTTTATCCTCAGGAAAGAGTTTTTTCTTTTGGCACTATTGCTTGTAATTTTAGGTGTAAATTTTGTCAAAATTGGGATATTTCTCAGTATAAAATGAGAAACAGTAATCCTATTGGTCAAGATTGGTCTCCAGAGAAAATTATAAAATTTTGCAAAGAAAATAATATTCAGATAATTGCTTATACTTACAATGAACCAAGTATTTTTTTTGAATATGCTTATGATACCTGCAAATTGGCTCATAAAGCAGGCATAAAAAATGTAATTGTTTCAAATGGTTATATGAGCGAAGAGGTTTTGGAAAAATGGGAACCATATCTTGACGGAGCTAATATTGATCTTAAAGGTTTTACAGAAGAATTTTATCAAGAATTTTGCGGAGGAAGTTTGGAGCCAGTTAAAAAAAATATAAAATTATTAGCGAAAAGCAAAGTTTGGTTAGAAATAACAACATTGCTAATTACAGAAACAAATGATTCTGAAAAAGAAATAAAAAATATAGCAGAGTTTATTGCCTCAATTGATAAAAATATTCCTTGGCATATTTCTCGTTATTTTCCAAATTATTTTTATAATGCACCTCCAACTCCACTTAAAACTCTTGAAAAAGCTTATCAAATAGGAAAAAAAGCAGGATTAAACTATGTTTATTTAGGAAATGTTGATAATTATCACAAAGAAAGCACTTATTGTACAAATTGTGGGAAAATTATAATCGAAAGAGAGCGTTATATTATTAAAAATAAACTAAAAGATAAAAACAAATGCCCTTATTGTGAACAAATTTTAACAGGTGTTTTTTAATTTTTATGAAAAGAAAATCAGCTGTAAAAGGCGCATTTTATCCAGCAGAATACGAAGATCTTGATGATTATACTCAAGGTTTACTCGCAACAGCAAAAGATTGTCAATTTAAGAAAATTAGAGGAATTATAGTGCCTCATGCAGGTTATAGATATTCTGGAAAAGTTGCAATGAAGGGATTTAAGCAATTTGAGCAATTTGCAGGTCAAAAAAAAACAGTTTTCTTGCTTGCTCCAGCCCATAGATATCCAATATCTGTTTCTGTTGGTGCTTATGATTTTTATGAAAGTCCTTTAGGCGATGTGCCAGTGGATTTAGAAGTTATCAAAAAATTACCTTTTGAATTTGTATTAGAAGCACATGAAAAAGAGCATTCTATTGAGGTGCAACTTCCATTTTTGCAACAAGTTTTAAAAAGTTTTAAGATAGTTCCAATTTTGTGCGGAAGCATAAGCCCTGATTATTTAAAAGAAATACTCAAGCCCTATTTTGAGAATGAGGAATGTTTATTTGTTTTTTCTACTGATTTGTCTCATTTTTTGCCAGCAGAAGAAGCAGAAATAGTAGACAGAGACACAATAGAGGTAATATTAGGTCGTGATTTACAAAATGAAAATATTATTGATGCTTGTGGGCATGTGCCAATAAAAACAGCAATGCGACTTGCAAAATCAATAAAATTACTTGATTATAAGCATTCAGGACAAACAGGAGGAGACATGAGCTCAGTTGTTGGTTATGCTAGTTTTGCAGTATTTTAATTCACTATATATGCTTAATAAAAAACAGCAAAAATTTCTTTTAAATCTCGCCAGAGAATCAATTAAAACTGTTCTTTATAAAACAGAAAATATTACTGATATAAAAGTTGAAGATCCAATTTTTAAGGAACATAGGGCTGTTTTTGTGACTTTGACAAAAAATGGGCGACTTAGAGGTTGCATAGGACATATATTACCAGTGCAAGAAATGTATTTTGATGTAGTTGAAAACGCTGTTTCTGCTGGCTTTAAAGATCCTCGCTTTAAACCACTTGAAAAAAAAGAATTATCAGAAATAAAAATAGAAATTTCTTTGTTATCTAAGCCGGAAAGATTACCTTATGAGGACGCAGAAGATCTTTTGAAAAAAATTAACTCTACAATGGGAATTATTATTGAAAGTGGTCCTTATAGAGCAGTTTTTTTGCCACAAGTTTGGGAAAAAATTCCTAAAAAAGAAAATTTTTTAACAGAATTATGTTTAAAAGCAGGTTTTGAGGGTAATTTTTGGCGTTTTGGCGAATTAGATGTGAAAAAATTTACAGCTGAGAATTTTGAAGAAGAATAAGACTTGAGATTTAGCTTATTTTATGTCAAAATATATAGAGTTATAAAATAAATAATGAAAATAAAAATTGGGGTTATGGGCTCTGCTCAAGGGCCGGCGATTATGGCACAGGAAAACATTAAAAAAGCAGAAAAACTTGGTATTGCAATTGCAAAAAATAATTGCATTCTTGTTAATGGTGCTTGTCCTGGTTTGCCAGATGATGCGGCTAGGGGAGCAAGGCAATCAGGTGGTTTTGTTTTGGGTATTTCTCCTGCTTTTTCTGTTCGTGAGCATGTAGAGAAATTTCTTTCTCCAGTTAAAAATTATGACATTATTTTATATACTGGTATGGGCTTGATGGAGCGTGATATTGTTAATATTCGCTCATCTGATGCGATTATTACAGTTGGTGGCGGAATTGGCACACTTAATGAGTTTACTGTAGCTTTTGATGAAGGAAAATATATTGGGGTTTTAACTGGAACTGATGGTATTTCTGATAATATCCCACATATTGTTGAACTTTGTCATCGTGAACTTGGAAATAGGATTATTTTTGACGATAATCCAGAAAAATTGGTTGAACGACTTTTGGAAATGGTTAAAAAAGGAGATCATCCTATTGTTGAGGACGAGAGAATTATTAATCAAGATTGGGATCCTTGGGAATAGAAACAATTTTTTTTAAAATTTTTTCTTATAAACTTCAAGACATTCGTTAATAAACTCTTGAGCTTTTTTGCTGTTTTCCCAGCCAAGAATTTTTACTTCTTTTTCTTCAAGATCTTTATAATGCTCCATAAAATAAACCATATCTTCGCGTTCTTTAATAGTTAAGTCATTAAAACACTCAACATGTTCATGGTAAGGATCGCTGGAAACAACAGTAAGTATTTTGTCATCACGCTCGCCGTTATCATCAACAGAAATCATACCAATAACACGACACTTGACCATAGCCTCAGGCATTAAAGGCTCACTACAAACCACAATAACATCAAGAGGATCATGGTCGTAATCATTCCAGGTTTGCGGAATAAGTCCATAAGAAAAAGGGTAGGGAATTGGTGTGTGCAAAATGCGATCAACTTCAATTATTCCAAAATCTTTATTGTATTCATATTTCGTCCTGCTACCACGGGAAATTTCAATTAAAACATTAATTTCTTTTGGTGCATTATCTCCAGGAGAGACAAGGTGAAAAAGGTTCTTACATTCTTTCATTTATGTTCAAAGGTTAGAGTGCGCATATTTTAGCACATTTTTAGCTCTTCTCAATATTAAAGCCTTTGCAGATATGCAAAATTATGGCAAACTTACTGCTGATTTTTTTGTTTTTCTATGGAAAACGTAGTTGTTGCAATCGGTGTTGGAGCTCTCGCATTGCTTTTTGCGATCTTTTTCACCGTAAGTATACTCAAAAAAAGTGCAGGTGATGACAAGATGAAAGAAATTGCCGGTGCTATTTCTGAGGGTGCGGATGCTTACATGCTCCGTCAATTTTCTGTGATCGGCGTTTTTGCTGTATTACTCTTTTTTGCCATTGGATTTGGTATTAATTTCTACATGGCTTCAGGGTTTTTGGCAGGCGCTATACTTTCCGCTCTTGCGGGTATTATCGGCATGAAAGTTTCTGTTCGTGCTAATGTGCGTACTGCAGAGGCTGCCAAGGACTCTCTTTCAAAAGCATTAAATATTGCTTTTCGTGGAGGAAGTGTGACAGGATTGGCTGTTGTTGGTCTTTCTGTTCTTGGTATTGCTGGTACTTTTTTAATTTTCAACAAAATGGGGCTTGAGCTTGTTGATATTCCTCATGAATTGGTTGGATTTGGCTTTGGTGCTAGCTTGGTTTCTCTTTTTGCTCGTGTTGGTGGTGGTATTTTTACAAAAGCTGCTGATGTGGGTGCTGACCTTGTTGGTAAAGTAGAAGCCGGTATTCCAGAAGATGACCCACGCAACCCTGCTGTTATTGCTGACAATGTTGGTGATAATGTTGGAGATTGTGCTGGTATGGGTGCTGATCTTTTCGAGACTTATGCTGTCACTTTGATTGCATCAATGATGCTAGCCTCAGTGACTGGATTATCTGAATGCTTGATTATGTATCCGCTTGTTCTTGGTTCAGTTGCTATTATTGCTTCTATTATTGGTGTTTATTTTGTTCGCCTTGGTAAAAGTGGCAATATTATGGCTGCTTTGTATAAAGGCTTGATCGCCACTGCTGTTCTTGCAATTGGTGGTTTTTATGCTGTCACTCGTTATATGGAAGTTGACATGAATTTGTTTTATGCATCTCTTGTTGGTATTGGTGCTACTGCTCTTATTATTATGATTACTGAATATTATACTTCAACAGAGTATAAACCTGTTCGCGATACAGCTAAGGCATCTGAAACCGGTGCAGGAACTAATGTTATTATTGGTCTTGCTGTTGGTTTGGAAAGCACTTTCCCAATTGTTTTGGTTTTAGTTGGTGCTATTTTAGGAGCCCATGCTCTTGGTGGTTTATATGGAATTGCTATTTCTGCGGTTTCTTTGCTTTCTACTACTGGTATTATTATTGCCATGGATTCTTATGGTCCTATTACAGACAATGCTGGTGGTATTGCAGAAATGAGCGGATTGCCTGAAAATGTTCGCAAAAACACAGATGCACTTGATGCAGTTGGTAATACAACAAAAGCAGTGACAAAAGGTTATGCTATTGGTTCTGCTGTTTTGGCTGCTTTGGTATTATTCCAAGACTATACTTATGCTTTAGGTGCTGAGTTAACATTTGAACTTTCTGATCCAAAAGTATTAGTTGGATTATTGATTGGAGCTTTGCTTCCTTTCTTGTTTTCTGCTATGTGTATGAAAGCTGTTGGTCGCGCTGCTCACAAAGTTGTACAAGAGGTTCGCAGACAGTTCAAAGAAATTCCAGGAATTATGGAAGGAAAAGGCAAGCCTGAATATGGTAATGCTGTTTCTATAGTCACTGGCGCTGCATTAAAAGAAATGATTATGCCTGGTCTTTTAGCAGTTGTTGCTCCGCTTTTAGTTGGTTTCCTTATTGGGCCTTACGCTCTTGGTGGATTATTAGTTGGTGTTATTGTTTCTGGTTTACTTGTTGCTATTCAAATGGCAAATGGTGGTGCTACTTGGGATAATGCTAAGAAATATATTGAAGATGGTAATCACGGCGGAAAAGGTTCAGATGCTCACAAGGCCGCTGTAGTTGGTGATACTGTTGGTGATCCATTTAAAGACACTGCAGGTCCTGCTATCAATGCTTTGATTAAAGTTATAAATACTATTGCAGTGATTATTGCTGGATCTTTAGTTATTAGTTAAGAGATTGTTTAAATTTAGTAAAAATAAAAGACAGGTTTTCGAGCCTGTCTTTTTGTTATGTTTTTGATTTTATTATCATTAGAAGTTCGCCAAAGGCGGACGACGAAGTAATTTGTATTTTGTCGTTCTGCCCTTTTTTTATCACCCTCTTTTTTTGTCATCTTGAGTGAGCTCCTTTATTTTTCATCCTGAGTGAGCATAGCGAAGCGAAGGATCTTTACTGTTGAACCACCTAAGACAGGACTTGAGCACATGGATAAGGAGATTGCGGATCAAGTCCGCAATGACCACCTCCTGTCTCTTTTTTCTGTCATCCTGAACTCGATTCAGGATCTCCCGTTGTCATTACTGTTGAATTGCCCAAGACAGGACTTGAGCCAATGGACAAGGAGATTCTTCGCTCCGCTCAGAATGACAGCAGGGGAACACTTAAGACAGGTCTTGAGCGGAGATTGCGGACTTGCCCCTTGAAGCCCGGTAAGGGCGAAAAATGGGTCGTAGTCCGCAATGACACATATAGTAAAATAAATCTTATTTAAATCTTAGTGGCATCCCACTCTCGATTGTTGATATCAACAAAGTTATTGCCAGTGTTAAAAATTTTTCCTTCAAAAACATACAAACGAATAAAGTTATACTTTTTTTCAAGTGCTTTATTGTTGTTAGTCAGGATTCTAAATTCTCGATTATGACTTATGTAATAAAGAGTGCTTTCTGCGAAGTCCTCAAAAGGGTCAGTCATTGCATAACCTGTGACAAAATCCAGTTCATTAGCATCTTCTCTTAGTTCTTCGCTATTTACCCAAGAGATTTTATAAAAATCTAAACTTAAATCACCTTTAAAAATAGGCAAAGAGCCATCTACGAAATCACTTTCACCTTTTGCAGGTGATCCTCGAAAATAACCTAAATCAACAACATGAGCTAGTTCGTGAATAAGAATATTTTTAAATTCATCTTTTTTGAAAATATCCTCTCTGAGCTTAACAATGCTAGCGCCTGCTAAAGCTCGTGGCAAGTCTTCATTGTCATAAATTTCTAAAGTTTTTAAAGATTGAATTTTTTCACAACCATAAATTTCTATAACTTCTTTAAAAACAATTTCTTGCTTAGTTGGTAGAATTGACAAATCTGCTTCAATTTTACAAGTTTTTTCTTCAATTTCTTCTTTGTCTTTAATAGCAAGCTCTTCTTTAGCAGAAGGATATAAAACATATTCACAGGGAGCTTTTGCTTCTGTTGTAAGGGAGATTGTAATTAGGCCAATGAGAATTATAATTAGTTTTTTCATTGATTTGAAGGATTAGTAATTTAACACTAAAACAATATAAAGTCAATAGTTTCATGAAGACTTCATAAATAAGGTAAATATAGTATTTTTGTATAAATTTTTTGTTCAAAAAATTAAGTCAAAATTTTACAAAAAGAATGATTTCAGGTAATTTTTTATTGTTTTAAATTTTTTTAAAAAATTAAATGAAAAAAACTTTATTAATAATTGGTGCTGTAGCACTTCTTTTAGTCGCTTGGATTAGCTCAAGTTACAATCAATTAGTTGATGTAGATGAACAAGCTAATCAAGCTTATTCAGATGTTGAAACAACTCTTCAGCGCCGTTTTGATTTAATTGATAATCTTGTGGCTACTGTAAAAGGTGCAGCAGACTTTGAAAAAGGCACTTTTACAGAAGTGACTGAAGCGAGAAGTGCTTGGGCAAAGGCTCAAACTCCTGGTGAAAAATTTGAAGCTTCAAATCAAATGGACTCAGCTTTATCAAGATTGTTAGTGACTGTGGAGAATTATCCTGATTTAAAAGCAACTCAAAATTTCAAGGATTTACAAGTGCAATTAGAAGGCACAGAAAATCGTATAGCTGTGGCAAGGAAAAATTATAATGCTGTTGCAACAACTGCAAATAAAGCTTTTCGTAGTTTTCCAAAAAATTTCTTAGCTATGATTTTTGGTTTTGAACGCCATGAGCTTTTTGAAGCATCAGAAGGTGCAGAAACTGCTCCGGAAGTAGATTTTTCTTAATAAATTATGATTTCTAGATTTACTTTTAAAAAAGGACCAAGAGTCTTTGAGGTTTTGGTCGCAAAAAATTGGACTTCCTCAAAATTAAAAGAGGTAAAAATTAAAACAGAAAATGCTTTTCCAATTTTTCTTGAAGAAGATGATTTCAAGAAAGGCGCTGATGTTTTTGCTTTAGATTTCCTCGTTATGCGTAATGAGTACAAACTTTTAGAAGGGGAGGACACTGTTTTAAATATAGAAATAAACAAGGAGGATTTAAGACGAGCATTAGAAACAGAAGTTCGTCGTTTATTGGCTTCTGCTAGACAGGCTTATTTTAAAAAAATCTCCTTAGACACAGAAGATATTGTAGTGACCTTAACGGGTCTTGTTTATGGTCTTGAATATCTTAATATTAAAGAAATAGACCAGCAGAGTGTGAGCAGTGTTTTTGACAATTTTCTTGATGAGAAGAAAATAGAAGTTCTTTTGGAAATTTTAGAAAAAATTGAAAAAATTGTTGATAAAAAATAGTGATTAAAAAGTTTTTTGCTTTATTTACGGCTTTTTTCTTGTTTATTGCTCCTGTTTTTGCAATAGAATATGCAGAGATTGCAAATCACACACCAACAGGATATGTGAGTGATTTTGCAAATGTTTTAAGTAAAGATGAGCAAATTGAACAAATAATAGATCAAATAGAAAAAGATACCACAGCAGAAATAGCTGTAATTACAATAGATCAATTGCCAGAAACTCACACAATTGAAACTTTTGCGGTAGATATTTTTAAAGAATGGGGGATTGGCAAAAAAGAAAACAATAATGGATTATTGATTTTAATTTCAGTTAATGATCGTAAGTATAGAATAGAAACAGGATTGGGAGCAGAAGGAACTTTGCCAGATGCTTTGGTTGCAAGAATTGCTGAAGAATATTTTCCGCCTAATTTTCGTAATAACGATTATGACACAGGTGTAATTAAGGTTTGTGAAGAGTTTGGTGCTATTTTGCGTGGTGATGAAAGTATAGTTGCACAATATGAACCTTCTTATGCAACAAGTGAGCTTGCAGCTGGATTTTTGGTAGCACTTGCTTTTTGGCTTATTATTTTTGTTTTTATTATTGATAAACCTTGGAATTATTATGGACAAGGTTTTGGTGGCATGTTGTCTTTATTTCTTGGTGGTCTTGATGTTGCGATAGTTTATGTGGTTATGTGGATGGTTTTGCTTTTTATAAAAGCAATTATTTCTGGTGGGTTATCTGGAGGAAGTGGAGGAAGTAGTGGTAGTGGTTGGAGCTCTAGTAGCGGTTCTTCATGGAGCAGTAGTTCTTCTTTGGGTAGTAGTAGTTTTGGTGGATTTGGCGGTGGTTTTTCTGGCGGCGGTGGTTTTTCTGGTGGTTGGTAAGAAGAATTAATTTATTTTTGTATTACTGTACCGGTACAGTAATACACTTTTTTAATATTTATTTTACCTTATTAAATAAAGGATTTTTTATGTTTGTGTATAAATTTTTTGTTCAATTTTTAAAAAAAATAAAAATTAATTAAAAAAAAGCCACTTTTTTAAAAGTGGCTTAATGTCAATTTAGTTAATATTTATCTATTTTTCTTCTTTTTTTTCACCTTCATCTTTTACGCCAAGGCTTTTGCGAATTTCTTCTGCTTGACTTTTTTCTTCTACAGCAGTTTCTTCGCTCATTAGCTCTGCTTCTAGTGCTTCCCATTCAACTTTATGCTGATTTTCAAGCATTCTTAATTGATCTTTATGTTTTACATCAAGTTCAGAGAATTTTTTCTTTTCTTCGTCAAGAATTTTAATTAGTTCATCAACTTGGGCTTGTGTTAAACGAGGAACAGCCTCAATAACTCTTCTTTTTTCATCTTTTGTAAGAGAGATTGAACCTGCAAGCAATCTGAGAAAATTATTTTCATCGAAACTTAGGTTGTGTTTAGGAAGTTTAATACTTGTTTGAAAAGCATTATCTCGACCAAAAGATCCTATTCTTTCAACAGGAGTTTGCGGTTGCTGTGGCATACCCTGCGGAGGCATTTGGCCCCATTGTCCTTGCTGTGGCATACCCTGCGGAGGCATTTGACCTTGAGGAGGATAGCCCCATTGACCCTGCGGAGGCATTTGACCCCATTGTCCTTGCTGTGGCATACCCTGCGGAGGCATTTGACCTTGAGGAGGATAGCCCCATTGACCCTGCGGAGGCATTTGACCTCCTTGTTGTGGCATACCCTGCGGAGGCATTTGTTGACCTTGTGGAAATTGTTGATTATCTTGTCCTTGAGGTGGCATTTGTTGTTGAGCACTTGCTTGTGGATCACTAGCCTGTGTTCCACCTGTGTTTGCAGAAGCAGGTGTTCCACTACCAGCCTGAGGATTTACATTTTGATCTCCTTGTGTAGGATTTTGTTGATTGTCATTTGTCATTTTTGTTTGATAATTATCTTAATATTATCTCATAAATACTTGATAAATTCAAGATAAATATGATGCTTGAGTATTAAATCAAATTTTTTTAAAAATTACCATAAAAATTTAATAAAAAATCTTTCATTTTTTTGTGTTTTTTGAAAAAATGTTCTTAACACAAAATTTCATAATTTTAATGACTTTAAAGCAAATAATTTTATTTCCTCTGATTGCGATTTTTATTTTAGGATGTAATGTGGTTCAAGTAAAAAGCCTTGATCTAGATGTTTGGGCAGATATTTGTGGTGGTAATTTTGATGAAAAAGTTGAAATTAAACTGCATTCAAATAATCCACAAGCAAAAATTTTTTGGACTATTTATTCTGATGGCTCACCTGCAGAAGGCTTTATGTATGAAAATTCTATTACCATAGAAGAAAGTACAAGTTTGTATTTTTTTGCTTTTACTGATTATGATAATGCAACCTTGTACCAAGTTTGTAATTATAAAATTAATAAAAATAAGCAAAATTATTTCATTAACAATATTTTTAGATCAGTAAAAAAACCACTAAAAGCTCTTTATTATCCGTTTTTAATTCGTTAATAAGATTTTATTGTTTTTAAAAAATATTTGTGTAAAATTTATATATGCCTAAGAAGTATGTATTTATAACTGGTGGTGTATGTAGCTCCCTTGGAAAGGGAATTGTTGCCGCCTCCGTCGGCATGTTGCTTAAAAATGCCGGTTTTAAGGTCACTATCCAAAAACTTGACCCTTATTTAAATGTAGATCCGGGGACAATGAGTCCTTTTCAGCATGGAGAAGTTTTTGTGACTAACGATGGCGCTGAAACAGACCTTGACCTTGGTCATTATGAGCGTTTTATTGATGAAAATTTAAATCAGTATTCCAATATTACTACTGGTAAGATCTATACTGAAGTTTTACAAAAAGAACGCAGAGGCGATTTTTTGGGTGGCACTATTCAGGTTGTGCCCCATATTACCAATGCTATTAAAAATCGTGTTGAAGAAGCAGTAAAAACAGCCAAAGCAGAAATTTTAATTGGTGAGATTGGTGGAACAGTAGGGGATATTGAAGGAGAGCCTTTTTTAGAGGCCATTCGTCAATTAAGAATGGAAAAAGGAAGTGAAAATGTAATTTTTATTCATCTTACTCTTTTGCCTTATTTGGCAGCATCAAAAGAGTTAAAAACTAAGCCAACTCAGCTTTCTGTTCGCGAACTTCGTCGTGCTGGTATTAGTCCTGATCTTATTGTGGCTCGTGCTGATGCTGAAATTCCAAAAGATATTTTAGAAAAAGTAGCTAAATTTTGCGGGGTTGAGAAAAAAGCAGTTATTCCTGCGCCAACTTTGCCTTCTATTTATGAAATTCCTCTTAGATTTCACAAATCAAAAATAACAGAGGTAATTTCAGAAAAAATGAATATTAAAAAGCCAAAAATTGATCTTGGCGATTGGCAAAAAATGGTTAAAAATATTCATTCTGCAAAAAAACCAATTAAGATAGCCCTTGCTGGAAAATATACTGACTTAGATGATGCCTATATTTCCGTAATAGAGGCGATAAAAAGCGCTTCTTTTGCAAATGGACATAAGGCAGAAATTGAATGGATTGATACAGAAAAATTAGAAAAAAAATCTACAGAGAAAAAAGTAGTAGAAAAGATTAAAAATTGTGCAGGAGTAATAGTTCCTGGAGGTTTTGGAAAGAGGGGAACATTAGGTAAGATAAAAGTCGCAGAATATTGCAGAATAAACAAAAAACCATTTTTTGGTCTTTGTTTGGGTTCGCAAATTATGGCTATTGAATTTGCTCGCAATGTTTGCGGACTAAAAGACGCAGATTCAGAGGAGTTTAAGAAGCGAGCAAAAGATAAAATTGTTCATTTTTTACCTGGGCAAAGTGAAAAACGAGCAAAAGGTGGTACTTTGCGACTTGGCTCTTGGCCTTGTGTATTAAAGCCAGGTACTCTTGCTTATAAAGCATATAAAAAGAAAAAAATTGACGAACGCCATCGTCATAGATATGAATTTAATAATAAATATCGTGATTGTTTGGAAAAAAATGGATTTATTATTTCTGGCACATCTCCAGATGGTGAATTAGTGGAAATTGTTGAAACAAAAAATCATCCTTGGATGCTAGGTGTTCAGTTTCATCCTGAGTTTTTATCTCGTCCAAACAGACCTCATCCGCTTTTTTTCTCTTTTATTTCTGCTTGCATAAAACATGCTTAATACTGTTTTTGATCCTCAGAAATTTCTTAATAAAAATTTTCTTTTTGCAATAGTTGGTGCTTCTAACGATAAGCACAAGCCTGGTTTTTATGTTTTTGAAAATTTTTTAGAAAATGGCTACAAGGTTGTGCCTGTAAAAACAGAAGAAAGTCTTGTTAAAGAAGTTCAAGGAGAGCCTTGTTTTCCTGATATCTCTTCTGTTCGGCCTTTTCCTGATGCAGTTTTGATTACAGATATTGAGCCTTGGCAAACAATAGAGTTTTTACGCCAAATGAGAGATAAGGGGATTTTTCGAGTTTGGCTAGAAGAAGGCACATACAACAAAAATACTCTTGATTTTTGTGAGCAATTTAAGCTTGAAATTTATTTACCAAGAAACAGTAGGGTTGTGGACTATTTATAATAAGGTGACAGGATTGTCGTTTTGAC
This sequence comes from Candidatus Altimarinota bacterium, assembly GCA_963664295.1. Taxonomy (GTDB): domain Bacteria; phylum Patescibacteriota; class Gracilibacteria; order CAIRYL01. Next base: position 511,447 of record OY760935.1, on the reverse strand, counting down.
TGCTTTCTTGATCGCCAGCAGCTAGTTTTTGAGCTCGGCATAGTTCCCATTCTTCAAGTTTTTCTTCAGTTATGTCTGGCGATGGATATTCTCCATTAAAACAAGCAGTGCAGAATTTATTAATTTTGTGTTTACCTTTTCTAAGAACAGCTTTTACAAGCTCTTTTAAATCTTGATAAACAAGTTCATCTGCGCCAATAACTTGACGAATTTCTTCAATAGAAAGATTATGTGCTACAAATTCTTGTTTAGATGGCATATCAACACCATAAACACAAGGATGAAGCAGTGGTGGAGCTGCACTAGCAAAAAATACTTTTTTTGCACCAGCCTCACGAGCCATTTGCACAATTTGTTTAGACGTATTGCCTCTTACAATAGAGTCATCAATCAAAAGAACATTTTTATTTTTAAACTCTAAATCAATGGCAGAAAGTTTGTATTTTACTGATTTTTTGCGAACTTTTTGTCCTGGCATAATAAAAGTTCTTCCAATATAACGATTTTTAATAAAGCCTTCTCTGTATGGTAGTTTCAACTCTTCGGCAACTTGTACAGCCGCAACACGAGAACTTTCAGGAATTGGTATAACTACATCAATATTTTTTGGATCTATTTTTTCTTTAATTTTTTTTGCCAAAACTTCTCCCATACGCAATCTGGCTTTGTGAACAGAAATATTGTCCATCATAGAATCAGGTCTTGCCAAGTAAATATATTCAAATATGCAGGGATTTAATGATGTATCTTTTGCGCAGGCTTCTGTGTATATTTCACCATCTCTAATTAAAACAGCTTCACCAGGCTCAACATCACGCAAAAGTTTGAAGCCAAGTGGAGCAAAAACAAGACCTTCGGAAGCAAGGCAATATTCTTTGCCCAATGAGCTTTCACGTACACCAATAGCCAAAGGGCGAATACCAAGAGGATCACGAAAACCAACTAGTCCTTGACCAGCAATAATACTTACTATTGCATAAGAACCTTTTAATCTTCTCATTGTGTCTCTAACTCCTTGAAATACATCTTTTGGTTCTAGGTGAGTTTTGCCAAGTTTTAATATTTTATTAGCAAATACATTCAAAAGAGCTTCAGAGTCTGAACTTGTATTTAAGTGGCGTAAATTTTCTTTAAATAAATGAGGAGCAAGTTCGTCTGCATTGGTTAAATTTCCATTATGAGCAAGTACAATACCAAAAGGGGAATTAACGAAAAAAGGTTGGGCTTCCCAGGAAGAGTTGCAACCAGCAGTGGGATATCTTACATGACCAATGCCTATATTACCAATCAGTCTTTCCATGTGTTGAGAAAAGAACACATCTCTCACAAGACCATTGCCTTTGCGCATATGAAATTTGCCATCATAAGTGGCAATACCCGCAGCATCTTGTCCTCTGTGTTGAAGCGAGGTTAGTCCATCAAATAAATCTTGATTAACTGGAGAATTTGCCGAAATTCCTAAAATTCCGCACATAACTTAAAGAGGAGCTAAAAAGACCTTTTGATTGTGCCAGAGTTTTTTTTATAAATCCAGAAAAAATTTAAATTAACTGGAGAATTTGCCGAAATTTCTATTTTTCTTTAAAAACTTAATTGATTGTGCTATTTTCTTCTTTGCTTTTTTATTTTTTATGTTTTGCGACGAAACTACAATTTCGGTAAAGGCGGGTAATGGTGGTAATGGCTGTGTGTCTTTTTTGCGCATGAAATATAAACCAAAAGGTGGACCAGACGGAGGAAATGGTGGTAGAGGAGGGGACATTATCCTTAAAGCAAATGAAAATTTAAATTCTTTAATTCATTTGCATACTATTAAGAAATTTAAAGCAGAAAATGGTAAACAAGGTATGGGCACGCATAAAAATGGTGCATCAGCAGAGGATTTAATACTGGAAGTGCCAGTTGGTACACAGGTTTTTGATAATAATAGTGGCGATTTATTAGCCGATCTTAATCAGCATAATATGGTTTTTGTGCCTGCGGTTGGTGGTAGAGGTGGTTATGGTAATGCTCATTTTAAGTCCAGTATTCGCCAAGCACCTCGTTTTGCTGAATTAGGCGAACCAGGACAGGAAATAGAAATAAAATTAGAACTTAAATTAGTCGCTGATGTTGGCATTATTGGTCTTCCTTCTGCGGGAAAATCAACCTTAATTTCTGTTTTGTCAGACGCACGACCAAAAATTGGTGCATTTCCTTTTACTACTCTTGTTCCTAATCTTGGCGTTGCTAAGATTGGCAAAAGTGATTCTTTGGTTTTTTGTGATGTACCTGGTCTTATTGAAGGAGCACATAAAGGAAAAGGCTTAGGAGACAAGTTTTTAAGACATATTTCTCGCAATAGAGTTTTTATTCATCTTATTTCTGCAGATAGCGAAGACCCAAAACGAGATGTTGAAATTATTGAAAATGAATTAGAACAATTTAGTGCTGGGTTAGCAAAAACACCAACAATATTAGCAATTTCTAAGATAGATTTAATTGATGAAAAACGGCTTCAAGAAATTAAAAAAATGTTTTCAAAAAGGGAAGTGATGGCAATTTCTGCATTGCAACAAAAAGGCACAGAAGAATTGCTCAAAAAAGCCTTTGAAATGACCCAAAAGCACAAAACAAAAGAAAAAAAAGAGGAGACAAAAGAAAATCATGTTGTTTTGCGCCCACATCTAGACACAAAGCTCTCCAAGCGCTTTGAAGTTGAGCAAATTAAGAAAAATAAATGGAAAGTAATAGGGCCAAGAATAGAACAAATCAGCATTATGACAGATTATGGCAATCATGAAGCTGTAATGCGCTTGCGTGATGTTATGCGAAAAATGGGAATAGAAAAAGAACTATTAAAAAAAGGCGCGCAAAGAGAAGATAAGATTTATTTTGGCGAACAAGAAAAAGATCTCGCTTTTTCTCCGGAAATAAGCAAGAATTAAAGAAATGAAATTAATAGTTTTTTTAGGAAATCCCGGCGAAAAATATAAAAAGACTCTTTATAATATTGGGTTTTTGCTGGCTTGTTAAAAGTCCTAATTTAAAAATAAAGCGATTTAAAAAAGAAATGAAATTAATAGTTTTTTTAGGAAATCCCGGCGAAAAATATAAAAAGACTCTTTATAATATTGGGTTTTTGCTGGCTCGTTAAAAGTCCTAATTTAAAAATAAAGCGATTTAAAAAGAAATGAAATTAATAGTTTTTTTAGGAAATCCCGGCGAAAAATATAAAAAGACGCGTCATAACGCCGGTTTTTTATTGGCTGACCATCTTCAGGCAAAATGGGACTTCACTGCTTTTAAAAAAGAAGTGAAATTTAAAGGAAAAATATCTAAGGGAATAAAAGAAGGTCAAAAAATTATTTTTCTCAAGCCACAAACTTATATGAATTTGTCCGGAGAGAGCGTGCGTGCTGTGAAGAGTTTTTATAAAATTACTGATAATAATCTTTTAATTGTGCATGATGACAAGGATCTCGCTTTTTCTTCTTTGCGTTTTCGTGATGGTGGCGGGTCAGGTGGTCATAAGGGGATTTTGAGTATTATGAATATTTTGAAGACAGAAAATTTTGCTCGTTTAAAGATTGGCGTAGAGAGAAGAGAAAAAGGTTCGCCAATAGACACTTCTGACTTTGTTTTATCTCGTTTTACAGACCTTGAATTAAGAGACTTGGAGACTGAAATTTTTCCAATGGCAGAGTTTAAAGTGCGAGAGTGGTTGAAGTTTTAATCCACAGCTTTTAAAAGTTGATAAATTGCCACAGCAACTTCATTGCGAGTTAGCTCTTTATCTGGTTCTAATAAAGTAATGCGATCTGGAAAAAGAGTGTATTTTTCTGCAATACCTGCGTAATCACTAAACCAGTCTATTTTTTGCACATCTTCATAGGAATAATCAAGACCAAGTTCAAGATCAAAAGCAATGGCTAGCATTTTTAGAAACTCAACAGTATTCACAGTGTCTTGTGGTCGAAAAAATCCATCAGGATAGCCCTCAATAATTCCCTCAAGCTCACAAGTCATAACATATTTATGAAACCATTGACCACTGCTGACATCAGGAAATCTGTCTGGATTATCACTTTCTTCTGAAATCTCGCCATCACGCGCAAGAAGAATAAATTTAGCAGCTTCTGCTCTGTTTACTGCATTTTCTCCTTTGAATTCGCCATCAGGATAGCCACCAATAATTCCTTTTTCATAAAGATTTAATGATGCTTTTCCTTCTATGGTGGTTTCGTCTATGTCTGCAAAAATTTTATTATTTTCTTCTGCATTGTTTTCATTGCTATCTTCATTGTCTTCATTTCTTACTATTTCCACTTCTTCGCAGTCGTCAGGACAATTGCAAATATCTTCACCAGTATTACAAATACCATCACCACATTTGATACAGCGCTTAAATTTATTTTCTGAGCAAGTTTGGCTTCGTTCGCTCCATTCAGTAGAGCTCATAATTAAGCCAGTACAACAATTTCCGCCTATATCCATAATTTGTCCTTCTGGAGTACAGCCAATGCTTACTAAATGAAGCTCGCTATTGTTTGTTTCGTCTTTTTCAGTGATTTTATTATTTGGGTCAAGATTTATTTTTATTTTTGCGTTTTGGCTTATTCTTTCGCCTGCGTTATCTTTTACATAAAAAGAAATGTTTTCACATTCACCATCTTTAAATCCACTTTTGCCTGAGCTAGCAGAAACAGTATATTCAAGATTGTTTTGGTCATAAGTTGTGTATTGATATTCAAGCTCTCTGCTTGATTGACCGTTTTCATAAAGATCATCTATGCTTTCTGCTCCCTCCATACAGCTTGTTAAATCAATTTTATATTCATTTTCTCCGGTTTTAGTGCTGTTTATTGAGTCTAATACTAGGTCAGTTGCTGTTTTATTGACTGATCCACATTGATTGTCGTGACAAAGGTTTGGACAAAAAGAAGAATCAACAAGATCTTTAACAGTAAATGTTGCTGATAATGTATTATTAAACTCATTGCTTTCGTCAATGTTTTCTTCTTCATCAATTGTGGCTTTTATTGTTATTTCGCCTGGCTGAATAGGATTGAAATAATTGGTATAAACTTCTTCTTCGCCAACTGGTAAAACATCTTCCTTTACTAAATAACCATTTGGAACAGTGCTTTCTGCTTCGTTATAACACTGATATTCAAAATCATTATTATCAAGAATTATTTTTTTAGGCTGAGAAGGTAATAGTTCCACTTTTAAATTAGCTTTTTCTGCCTCACTATTGCCTATATTTTTTACATAAACAGAAAAATTATAAGCAAGTTGTCCGCTATTTACGCTATTTTTTTTGAATTCAATTCTATCGATGGTTAAATCAGGTCTTTTTTCTTGATTACTGCAATATTTATTCGTACACAGCTCAGGACAATACATTTTTTCAATTATTTTGGTTACTAAAAATGTTTTTGTAAATTTGTTATTACTTTCATTTTCTTCTTCTAGTTCGTTTTCTGTGTCCACTGTGACAGAAATGCTTAAATCACCGGAAACAACAGGGTTGAAATAGCCGGTAATTAATTCTCGCTCTCCTGGCTCAAGAGAATCTTCTGTGATCAAATAATTACCTGGAATTGTTTTATTTAGTTCACTTAAGCATTCATAGCTGTTTTTTCCGTCTATGCTTACTGGTTGGTATGGAAAAAATTCAACATTTGTATTGGATTTTTTAGCACTCGCATTGCCAACATTAGTTATATATATTTCATAATAATAATATTGTTTACCATTACTAGTTCTTTTTTCAATTTCTATACTGTCTACTGTAATATCTGGTTTATCTTCGCCATGATAAGTGCCTTCTTCTCTTTCTATCCATTCTGTGAGCTCACTATTTGTTAAATCATTTTTTGGATAAAAATAACCATTACCAAGGGTAATAACTCCTCTGTGATATAGGCTTTCTATTTGTTCATATGTCCACCAGTTTTCTGGTACATCTTTAAAATGAGGTCCATTACTAGTGTTTGTTGGTATGCCTAAAGTTTTTACAAATATTTTGACAGCTTCGTCTTTTTTTATATTCCCCAAAGGCTCAAAAAAACTACTGTTTTTTTCAATTAACTTAAGTATATAAGCTGTTTCAACATAAGAAAAATATTGACTACCAGTTAAAACATCAGAAAAAGTGGGAGTTTCTGGTAGAGAATCGTCTGCAAGAGGTCCTCCTTTGAGATCAATCATTGTTTTTATGAATTCTCCTTTGTTAATATTATCTTCGCTTATTGCTTTACCTTGATAAGAAAGCGAGATGAGCAAAGCTAAAATCATTAATCCTGTTATTATTTTTTTCATATTTATTTTTTTAAATTAAAAATAGTGGCAAAAATTTACCACTATTTTACAAGACCATTTGCTTATGAGCAATTTTATTATCTGGCTATTTCTTCGTTTCTTAATTCTCTCATAACCAAGACTTTAATTTCGCCTGGATAAGTCATATCACTTTCGATTTTGCGAGCAATATCCCAGGAAAGTTTTTTGGCATCAAGATCAGATATTTTTTCAGGGTCAACAATAATGCGGATTTCGCGACCAGCTTGAATAGCAAAACATTTTTCAACTCCTTCAAATGAACAACCTATTTCTTCAAGGTCTTTCATGCGTTTAATAAAGGCGTTGAGAGTTTCTTTTCTAGCACCTGGGCGAGAAGCGGAAATCGCATCAGCAGCAGCAATAATAAATGCTTCTGGGCTTTCCATATCTTTGTCTTCATGGTGGGCTTCAACTGCATTGATTATTTTTTCATTTAATTTGAATTTTCTGCAGATTTCGCCAGAAAGAAGAGCATGTTTTCCGCCAACTTCTTGGCTTACTGCTTTACCAATGTCGTGAAGCAAGCCGGCTTTTTTTGCTAATTCAGGATCAGCACCAACTTCGTTAGCAATAGCTTCGGACAAGAAAGATACTTCGATAGCATGCTTAAGTACATTTTGACCATATGAAGTGCGGAAGCGAAGACGACCAAGGATTTTAACAATCTCAGAAGGAAGGCCAGTGACCCCAGTCTCAAATACAGCTTGTTCACCAAATTCTTTGACCATTTTATCAATTTCATCGGTTGTTTTTTTGACAACTTCTTCTATGCGAGCAGGGTGAATTCTTCCGTCTTCAATTAGTTTTTCAAGAGACCTTTTTGCAATAAATCTGCGAAGAAGATCATAGCCGGAAATAGTAATAACACCAGGAGTGTCATCAACAATCACATCAGTACCAGTCACTCTTTCAAATGTGTTGATATTACGACCTTCACGACCAATAATGCGTCCTTTCATTTCATCATTTGGAATTGAAACAGCAGTGACAGTAGACTCTGCTGTCACATCAGAGGCGATTTTTTGAATAGCTTGGACAATTGTGTTTTTTGCTTTGTCATCAAGAGTTTCTTTTAAATTTTCTTCTGCTCTGCGCATTTTTTCGAGAATGTCTTGTTCGTGAGTTTTTTCAACTAATTTTAAAAGAAGGTCTTTTGCCTCGGATTGTTTTAATTTAGCTATTTTTTCTAGCTTTGATTTTTCTTCTTCAATTGTGAGGGTAAGTTCTTCTTTCATTTCTGTGATTTCTGCTTTTTCTTTGTCAATTGTTTGGGCTTGTTTTTCGATTTCTTTGGTTTTTTCTTTGAGGTTTTTTTGTTCTTGTTCAATGCGAACAGCATCTTTTTCGATATCTTTTCTAAATTGATGTGCTTCGTCTTTTGCTTTTGAAACAATGTCATGGGATTTATCCTTGGCAGAATTGATGATGTCTTGAGCTTTTTTTTCGTTTTCATGAATTTTTTGCTCTGCACGGCGAATTTTTCTTTCGTTTTCAGCTTCAAGTTCTAGGCTTTTCTTTCTAATGTCCTCTCGTTTAAAAAAGTAGCCTGCACCAATTCCTACCATTAAACCAATTGCGATCCCAATGATAAGTTGCATAGGTTCCATAGTGCGTTAAAAAATTTGGAAAATTATATTTTCCAAGGATAAAAATTTGTTTTTTGAAGTTTAATTTTTACACAGAAAAAACTGTCTTTGATCTATATTTTTTTAATTTGATCTAAATTTTTACTTTGTTTGCTATGTAAAAAAGTCATTATTTTAAGTTTTTCAGTAAAATTATTATTATTCCAACTTCACAAATTATTTTCCTTGGATTTATGTGTTTATATTTTGCACAAGATTTTTATAAAAATCAAGTGGCAAAAATGCAAAGTTTGATCTGCTTAATAAATTCAATTTTTATATTTTTTGAATAGTAGTTTTATAGGAATGAAATATTATTAACTGTTTCCATTTCTTTTTTTGTGCCCAAAAAAGACTCCTGAATGAGTTGGGTTTGATTTTTTTATTTTTCCTTTTTGCAGCCAAAAAGGAAATAAAATTATAAATGGCGAAAGAAAAAGATTTTAATTTAATCATCATTATAAAAATCAAGTGGCAATCTCTGGTTGAATTTTCTTTTTTCTTGTGGCAAGATTTTTTTTGAAGTTTTAAATATTTACTTATGTTATCTATAGGAGAAGTTCGACCAGGACACACAGTTGTTTTAGATGGTGAGCCATATTTAGTAATTAAGGCAATTCACTCAAAGCAAGCAAGAGGAGGTGGAGTCTTAAAAACAACTGTAAAAAACCTTAAAACAGGAGCAAGTTTGCCAAAAACTTTTCAAGGAAATGAAAAGCTAGAACCTGCGGATGTGGGTTATTTTAAGGCACAATTTCTTTTTGGCGACAATGAATCTCAAAATTTTATGCGTGAAGATGATTATGAGCAATTTGCAATTCCAACAGAAAATTTAGAAGAAGAAGTGCCATTTTTAGTAGAAGGGGAAACTTATGATATTCAGCATTTTGAAAACAATCCTATTTCTGTTCAATTGCCTGTGTCTATGGTTTTTGCTGTTATAGAAACTCCTCCAGGGGTCAAAGGTGACACAGCACAAGGTGGCACAAAACCAGCCACTCTCGATAACGGTATAATTGTGCAAGTGCCATTGTTTGTATCAGAAGGCGATAAAATAAAAGTAGACACAAGAGAAAAGAAATTTCTTCAAAGAATTCAAGAATGAAGCGATTAAGCGACATTTTGCCAAAAGTATTAAACAAGTATGGACTTGGTGATTCTGCCAAGTCTTCTTTGGTTATTGAGCATTTTCGCAGATTTTTTCAAGCAAATTGGCAAGATAACTATAATCAAGTTGTTTTAGGTATTGTTTTCAAGAAAGCAACTTTATATATCAGAGTTGTTTCTCCTGTTTGGGCTCATCAAATACATATGAAAAAACAAGATATATTAGGTTTTTTACATGAAAACCTGCAGGACATAAAAATAAATGACATTGTGGTTAAGGCAGGTTAAGTTTTTTATTGACTTTTCAAGACTTTTTGAGCAGAATAGGCTTTGATTTTAGTTTTTAAAGCAAATATGTTAAGAATCAGATTTCAAAGACAAGGCAGACGAAAAGCACCATTTTTTAGACTTGTTGTTGCCGAACATTCAAAACCTGTACAAGGAAGATTTGTTGAAATTTTAGGCTATTTTAATCCTAATACAAAAGAGATTTCATTAAAAAATGAAAGAATTTCATATTGGATTTCAAAAGGCGCTTTGCCAACTGATAGAGTGGCAAGATTATGCGCAAAAAATGGCATTTCTGAATGTGAAAAATACATTGAAGAAAGACAAATGAAACCTACAAAAGCTGAAAGAGAAGCTGAAGAAGCTGCTAAAAAAGCAGAAGAAGAAAAAGCAGAGGCTCCAGCCGAAGAAGTTGCTACAACAGAAGCTCCAGCTGAGCCAGAAGGCGCAACAGAAGAAGTAAAAGCCGAAGAAGCTCCTACTGAGGAAGTAAAAGAAGAAAAAGCAGAAGAAAAACCTGCTGAAGAAGAAAAGAAAGAAGAGCCAGCTGAAGAAGTTTCGGCTGAGGAAGCAACAGAAGCCCCAGCAGAAGAAGAAAAAGTAGAGGATAAACCTGCTGAAGAAAAAGCAGAGGCTCCAGCAGAAGAAGCAAAAGAGGAAGAAAAAACAGAGGAAAAATAATAATTTTTAATAAAATATGAGTGAGGATATTAAAAAATTTGAAGAATTTTTAAAGTTCATTTTAAGTGGGATTTTAAATAATCCTGACGAAGCTGATTTAAAAGGCAAAATTGATGATAGGGGAGTCTTTTTTGAGCTTTTATTGCCAGAAGAAGAAATGGGTAGATTTATTGGCAAAGGAGGAAAAACTGTAAAATCTGTTCGCGTCCTTTTGCGAGCAATGGGAGCTAAAACAGATCAACAAGTTAATTTAAAAATTTTAGAACCCTCACAAGATGGATGAAAACACAAATACTTCCAATAGCACTAGCTTTGGTTTGCAAGGCACAAGTGCAACAGACATTAGCGGTGAAACAACTACAACAGTAGCTCCTGGTAGTGGCACAAATGCTGTTCTTACTGCAAGTGAGCAAGGTTTTACTTTTGTTGATGTTGCTAATCTTTTTGTTGCTTTAGCTATTATTATAGCGGCTGGTCTTTCTGTTTTTTATATTTTTGTTGGAGGTATTTCTTTTATTCTTTCTGGTGGACAGGAAGATAAAGTAAAACAAGCTGTTCATACTATTCGTTATGCTATTATTGGTCTTATCGTAACCATTTTTGCTGTGACTATTATTGCAATTTTAGGAAGTATATTTAATTTTGACTTAGTTTCTTATATTAGCTGGAGTAAAATTACTCAAATGATGGGAGCAATTGTTGATAGATTAACTGATTCAAGCAGTCCTAGTGGAGGAAGTTTGGGTTAAGGTTCAGTTTAAATTAAGTAATTAAAAAGACCTGATATTGAGTATCAGGTCTTTTTTTGTTTACAAAGTATAATATTAACTTTCTCTTTTGTTGATTTTTTCAGTTATTTTTTTGATATAATCATTGGCTCCCATGTTTTCTTGTTGTTTTTCTTTTGGCTTGCGGATTGTAAGAGAATTGTTTTCCACTTCCTTGTCGCCAATAATTAAAATTTGTGGAATGCGGTTTATTTCCGCTTGTCTAATTCTTTTGCCAAGAGAGTTTTCTGGAGTCCAGATCTCAACACGCATATTTTCTTTTTTCATTTTTTCCATTATTTCTTCTGCGTATTTCATTTGAGCGTCGTTCACAGGAACTAAAACAGCTTGTACAGGGGCTAACCAAAACGGTAAAAGTCCTTCAGTGTGCTCAATGAGAATGCCAATAAAGCGCTCAATACTACCAAAAATTACTCTATGGAGCATAACTGGGCGGTGTTTTTCACCATCTGCACCAGTGTATTCAAGCTCAAAACGCATAGGCATAGAAAAATCAAGTTGCACAGTTGCACATTGCCATGTTCTATTAAGGCAATCTTTGATATGAAAATCTAGTTTTGGTCCATAAAAAGCACCATCACCTTCGTTTATTTGATAATCTCTACCTGATTTTTTGAGAACATTGAGTAAAGTTTTTTCTGCTAATTCCCACATTTCTTCAGAGCCAATGGATTTTGCAGGTCTAGTTGAAAGCTCAATATGATAAGGAAATCCAAATTTTGAATAAACTTCATCAATTAAATTAACTACACCAAGAATTTCGTCTTCCATTTGCTCTTCAGTACAGAAAATATGTGCATCGTCTTGAGTGAAAGCACGAACACGGAATAGTCCATGCAAAACACCGGAAAGTTCGTGTCTGTGTACTAATCCAAGCTCGCCAGCTCTTAAAGGTAATTCTCGATATGAGTGAGATTTTTCCTTGTAAACAAGCATACCTCCAGGGCAGTTCATTGGTTTTACTGCAAAGTTTTGTTCATCAATCTGAGTGAAGTACATATTTTCTTTGTAATTATCCCAATGACCAGATTGATGCCAAAGTTGCTCATTAAGAATTATTGGAGTGGAAATTTCTTCATAGTTTTCTCTTTTATGAATTTCGCGCCAGTAATCAATCAATTCATTGCGCACAATCATGCCATTTTTGTGCCAAAATGGAAAACCAGCTCCTTCTTCATGGAATGAAAATAGATCCATTTTTTTACCAATTTCTCGATGATCTCTCTTTTTGGCTTCTTCAAGAAATTTTTCATATTTTCTAAGGTCTTTGTCATTTTCAAAACCAAGACCATAAATACGAGTTAGCATTGTGTTTTCTGCGTCACCACGCCAATAAGAACCAGCAATTTTAGTGAGTTTAAAAGCGCCAATTTCGCCAGTGTGTTCAACGTGAGGGCCAGCACAAACATCAACAAAAGCATCACCATTTTTGTAAAAAGAAACTTCTTTTTCACCTTTTTCCTTAAGGTCTTTAATTAGTTCCAATTTATAAGCTTGGTCAATTTTTTCATAAAACTTAATTGCATCGTCAATTTTTTCTGTGTAGTGCTCAAATGGGATTTTGGCTTGTTTGATTGTTGTCATTTTTTTCTGAAGAATAGGAAGATCATCAGGGATAAGCGGACGAGGAAGCTCAAAATCATAATAAAAACCATTATCTATAGCAGGGCCCGTGCCTAACTTTGCTTCTGGAAACATTTCTAAAACCGCCATTGCTAATACATGGGAGGCGGAGTGCCGGATTTTTTCCAGTCTTTCATCTTTTTTCATGGTTTTATTATAAAATTTATAAAAATAACGAGGTTTTTTTGTTGGGACCCTTTAGGGGCGGTTCCACCCAACTTCTTGGCTAGTGCCAAACACTCGTTTTAGGTTGATTTAGTCGAATTTTTGTCAAAGGTGGTAATTTTTAAGCGCTATTTTTGAGGTTTTCAGCCACGACCTCAATTCTCTCTTAAACGCTTTCTTAAAAATCATGTCCTTTCGTAAAAATTATGGACCTTTGCAGAAAAAAAGTCAAGTTTTGCTTTTTGATAAAAAATATGTCAAAATCTAAGCCAAGAAAATTAGCTATGAATATATTATTGATTATTTTATTTGGCATTGCCTTAGTTGCTTATATTGTTATTGCCATTTTGTGCGTAAAACGTAGTTTTGAAGTGCGTAGCTTAAGTCCTCGAGTTTTTTATACTACTGCCTCTGTTGTTTCTGTTTCCACTTTTTTAATTGTTTTTTCTTTTTATTTTTTAATTAAAGCTTTATAAGAATGTTAGTAAGAAGAATTTTGGAAATAATGCCGGCTTTTTTTTCATGGGGAGCAATCATCTTACCGGTTGTGCTTTCTTTTAAATATCCTATGGTGGTGGCGATTTTTATAGTTGCTTTTTCTGCTATGTGGTTTGTGAGAGCAATGGAGTTTATGGGGTTTTTGCTTTATTCTTTTTTGAAATACAAAAGAAGTCAGAATATTAATTGGTTTAAAAAAATAGATAACTTGGAGCAAGGTGTAAATTTACCAAGAAAAGATCAATTAAAAAGAGAAAAATTAGTTAATAACAATGATTTTATTTATCCTTCGGAATTAATCCATCTTGTTGTGGTGGCAACTTACAAAGAGCCATTAGAGGTTTTAAAGCAATCTATTAACTCAGTTGCTAATGCTAATTATAATAAAAAAAATATTTATTTATGTTTAGCTACCGAAGAACGAGATCATGATAGGGGCTTAGAGCATGCTAAAATAATAAAAGAACAATATGGTGATGTTTTTGGGCGTATTTTTCATACAGAACACCCAGATGGCATAGCAGGTGAGGTTCGTGGAAAAGGTGGAAATATAACCCATGCAGGCAGAGAGGTTTCAAAAATTTTGCAAGCAGAAGGGCTTAAGTTTGAAAAAGTGCTAGTCACTACTCTTGATGCAGATAATTGCGTGCATCAAAATTATTTTAATGCAATGACTTATAATTATTGTCTTGCAAAAAAGCGTAAACATAAATCATTTCAGCCAATTTCTTTTTTCTTTAACAATATCTGGGAAGTGCCAATGATGAACAGGCTTGTTTCTATTGCAAGTGGATTTTGGCACATGATCGTTAATGTTCGACCTGATATTGTGCGCAATTTTGCTACTCATTCTCAACCTCTTGATGCTTTGGCGGAAATGGATTTTTGGTCAACAAAAACAATAGTAGAAGATGGACACCAATACTGGCGTTCTTATTTTCATTTTCAAGGTGATTACAAGGTAGTTCCGGTTTTTATTCCGGTTTATCAAGATGCAATGCAACAGGAGACTCTTTGGAAAAGCTTAAAAGGTCAGTTTTTACAGCTTAGGCGTTGGGCGTGGGGGTCGAGCGATATTCCTTTTGTTTTTTTAAATTGGTGGAAAGATAAGAAAAAACTACCTTTTTGGTATACTCTTTGGCGTGCTTGGATTTTGTGTGAGTCTCATTTTATGTGGGCAACAGCACCAATTCTTATTACTTTAACTACCCCTGTGCCAAGACTTATTAATGCCAATTTTCGAGAAACTGTTTTTGCAGAAAATTCAGCTTATTTAATAGGACATTTTTTCACTTTTGCCTTACTTGGCTTATTCGTGGCTATGTTGGTTTGTTTTTTAACTTTGCCACCTCCGCCAAGAAAAATTCAGAAGTTTACTCTTTTGTTTCAATGGCTTCTTTTGCCGGTGGTGACTTTGTTTTTTGGCTCTTTGCCTTCTTTAACAGCTCAAACTATTTTAGCATCTGGGAAGAAATTAGAATTTAATGTCACCCCAAAAATGGAAAAGAAAAAACTAAATGGCTTTGCTACTAATCAATAAAGCAATTTTTGTTGTTTTTTATGGATAATTATTTATAATAAAAACTAATTTTTAAATAATTTTTTTATGAAAAACGCAATATCTCTTGTTGATGGTCGTAATGAAGCAGATACAAAAGAATTAAAAGATTATTACTCTGAAGAAGCTCTTAATTTTTTTCGCCTTGGCGTTGAGATTAGGTGGCTTTTTTTGCTTTCTGGTCGCAAGGATATTCCTTTAAGAAAATTTACAGATAAAGAGGAAAAATTACTAAATAACATAATTAAAGATTTTTCTGATCAAGATACAGAAAGAATAAAAGAAATAGAAGGAGTGACAAATCACGATGTAAAAGCAGTTGAACTTTTTTTGAAAGAAAAATTAGAACAAACTTCATTAAAAGATATTGTTGAATGGATACATTTTTCATGCACTTCAGAAGATATTAATAATATTTCCTGGTCATTGATTTTTAAAGAATCAATAGAAGAGGTGGTAGTGCCAAATTTTGAAAAAATTAAAGAAACAGTAAAAAAAATGGCAAAAGATTGGAAAAGTATACCTATGCTTTCTCGTACTCATGGTCAACCAGCCACTCCAACTACAATAGGAAAAGAATTTTTGGTTTTTGTTTTGCGCCTTGAAAGACAGATAGATCAGCTAAAAAAACAAGATTATTTAGGTAAATTCGCTGGTGCAACTGGTAATTTCGCTGCTCATTCTATTGCTTTTCCTGATGTGGACTGGATTGAGCTTTCTAAAGAGTTTGTAGAAAGTTTTGGCTTAACTTGGAACCCCGTTGTGACACAGATTGAACCGCATGATTTTATTGCTGAATTTTCTCACACTATTTATCGTTTGAATACAATTTTAACTGATCTTGCTCGTGATATATGGGGACTAATTTCTCTTGATTATTGTAAACAAAAAGCAGTAGCAACAGAAACAGGTAGCTCCACTATGCCACATAAGGTAAATCCAATTGATTTTGAAAATGCAGAGGGAAATTTTGGTGTAGCGAATTCACTTTTTATTCATTTTTCAACTAAGTTGCCAATTTCTCGTTTTCAGCGAGATTTATCAGATTCTACTGTTTTGCGCAGTATTGGCACTGCTTTTGGACATACATTAATTGCTCTTAGGAAACTTTCAAAAGGATTAAGCAAAATAGAAGTTAATGAAGAAAAATTATTAGAAGACTTAAAAAACAGTCCAGCAATATTAGGAGAGGCAATTCAAACTGTTATGCGTAAAAATGGAGTTGAAGATGCTTATGGAAAATTGAAAGATTTTACCAGAGGAAAAGAAATTACTCTTGAAAATCTAAGAGAGTTTATAAAAAGTCTTGATATAAACAAAGACGACAAAAAAAGATTACTTGAACTCAATCCAGAACAGTTTTTTGGGCTTGCTCCGCAAATTGTTGAAAAGTTTTCTAATTAAGCTTCTTCAGGAATAGTAAGGTTTAATTTGTGACCTTGTGGTGCTATACCCATTTTATTTAATAGTCCTGCTATTTTATTTATTATGTTTTTGTGTTTTGGTACTTCTTCGCCTTTTTTTCGATATGTTATTTTTACATATCCTCTTTCTGTGCAGACTTGGGCTATATGTGGTGCGATTTTTTGTAAAGCCTCTAAGTTGATTTGCATAGTTTTATCACCTTGTTCCGCTATAACCATTTTACTTTTGGGATCTAATGATACTTTTGTGTCTGCCATAGGTAAAAATTGATTAGCAACAAGCAAATGATAAAAACTCTTGAATATTTCAGAGTTGTTTTCAAGATGACCTTCTGGAAGCATTAGATGCTCTTCGCTAGCAGGTAGCTCAAGCGGTTCTTTGCCGGCAGGTAATTGATTTAAGTTCATATTTTATTTTTATTTCTTTTATATTATACAATAAAATTAAAATAAAATCAATAAAAAGCTTATTGTGAAATTTATTTTATTTTCTTAAAGTTAGTTCTTGATGAAATATATAAAAAATATTCTTTTGGGCTTATTGTTTATAATAGCTTTTTTCCCTAGTGTTTTTGCAGAAAACACAAGTATTTATGAAAAAGCAGTAGTGACAGAGCTTGCTGATACACAAGAAGGAAAAATAATTAAAGCTCTTTATCCTCCTAATAGTTCCGAAGGTAAAATTATCACTATTGAACTTGGTAGTAATTTTTATGAATCAGAATCAGAAAAAATATTAAAAAAAGGAGACGCGATAGTGATTGAAATAATAAAAAATGAAGATAATACTTATCAATATTTTTATGCTGAAAGATATCGTTTTTCGAGAATTGTTTTTGTGTTTTTAGTTTTTGTTATTTTTGCCCTGATTTTAACTAGAGGTAAAGGTTTAAAAGCTTTAATTGGTCTTTTGGTGACCATTGCTTTTATTGTTTTTTTAATTGTGCCTTTGGTGGCAAACGGCAAAAGTACTTTCTTTGTAGGTGCTTTGTCTTTGCCTTTGATGGCAATAAGCTCAATTTTAATTTCTCATGGTTTTAAAAAAACTACCCTTATTGCGCTTTTAAGTACTTTAATTACTTTGATTTTATCTGTTGCTTTTGCTTTTTTTGCTGTGGAAATTTGCTTTTTGTTTGGCATGGGCTCAGAAAGTGCTTTTTATGCACAGATGGGTGTTTTTTCAGAGCTTAATTTTCAGGGTATTTTGTTTTTAGGAATTTTAATTGGTGCTTTGGGGGTTTTAGATGATGTGACTACTACGCAAACAACAGCTATTTATGAACTCAAAAAAGCCAACAATAATTTGGGAACCAAAGAACTTATCAAGAGTGGTTTTAAAATTGGTAATGAGCATATATTTTCTTTAATAAACACATTAGCCTTGGCTTATGCAGGAGCTTCTTTACCTCTTTTGCTTCTTTTTTCTGCTGACCAGTTGCCTTGGTGGCTTGTTTTAAATTCAGAAGCAATCTCAGAAGAAGTAATAAGAACTCTTGTTGGTAGTACCTCTTTGCTTTTTGCTGTGCCAATTAGTACTTTTTTGGCCAGTTTATTTTTTGGGAAAAATAAAAAGGACTAATAATTAAGTCCTTTTTAAAAAATCACTTTGTGTTTTAATTATTTATTAAGTGTTTTTCTCATGAAAGCAGGAACCTCAAGATCTTCTTCAGATTGAGGTTGGTTACGCTGAGGATTACCACTAAAAGCGCGTGCTCCACCAAGCCTATTAACAGCAGTATTGCCAGAACTTTCTGTTTTTTCAGGTAGTTCAGTTTCAAAGCCAGTAGCAATTACAGTGACTTTAATTTCTCCTGTGAAATTGTTATTAACAACAGCACCAAAAATGATATTAGCATCAGGGTCGGAACTTTCTGTAATAATTCTTGCAGCTTCATCAACTTCAAACATAGACATATCATTACCACCAGTTATATTAAAGAGAATTCCTTTGGCTCCTTCGATAGACATTTCCAAAAGAGGGGAGTCAATAGCAGCACGAGCAGCCTCAACCGCTCTGTTTTCACCGCTACCAAAACCAATTCCCATTAAAGCAGAGCCAGCATTTTGCATAATAGATTTTACATCAGCAAAGTCCACGTTAATAAGACCATGAGTAGTTATAAGCTCAGAAATACCTTGAACACCTTGCCTAAGCACATCATCAACAACAGTAAAAGCTTCTGTTAAAGGTGTTTTTTTATCAATAATAGAAAGAATTTTATCATTAGGAATAGTAATCAAAGTATCAACTTTGTCTTTAAGTGCATTAAAACCATCTAAAGATTGTTGTCTTCTGCGGGCACCCTCAAATGAGAAAGGTCTAGTCACAACACCAATAGTAAGTATGCCTAGTTCTCTAGCAACTTCAGCAATAACAGGAGCACCGCCTGTGCCAGTGCCACCTCCAAGTCCACATGTAATAAATACCATATCAGATCCTTCTAGGATAGATCTGATTTCCTCAGATGATTCTTCAGCTGATTTTTTACCAGTTTCAGGATTAGAACCAGCGCCAAGACCTCTTGTAGTGCCTTTGCCAATATTAATCTTTTTGCCAGCATTAGAATGCCATAAAGCCTGAGCATCAGTATTGATAGCAATAAATTCAACTCCTTCTATTCCAGCTTCGATCATGCGATTAACCGCATTGCCTCCTGAGCCACCAACGCCCAAAACGCGAATAACAGCAGCAGGTGAAATTTCAGGATTAACTTCTTGAGACATAGAAGCGCCTGAATTTTCTGGTCTTTTGCCGGAAAAAAATGATTTTAAGCTTGCATCAGCCATTGTTCTTTAAAAAAGTGTAAATCCCTTTTTTTAGGGTAATAATTTTTTGAAAAAATTGCCAACTGCGGAAAAAGCTTTTCCAAAATTAGCAAAAGAAAGCGAATAACTCTTGCCTTCAAAACGAGATCCCCAGAGCACAAGCCCTGTTGCAGAAGCAAAAGCAGGATCATCTATCTTATCAACAACTCCAGATACTTCATGTGGAAAGCCAATTTGTACAGGCAAACCAAGTACTTCACGAGAAAGCTCAGTAGTTCCAGGCATTTTAACAGCCGCACCAGATAAAATAGCGCCAGCAGGCAACATACCATCTCTACCAATTTCTCTTAAAGCATCTTTAATTAAAACAAAAATTTCATGATAACGAGCCTGAATAATTTCAGCTAAATGTTTTTTTGATACTTTTTGTTTATCTATTTTTGATACAAGTGATAAGTCGATAGTTTCTCTTTCAGATACTTCATCAGGAAGACAAGTTCCGTGTTCTATTTTAATTTTTTCAGCAGTATCAACAGAACTTCTAAGCCCAATAGCAATGTCATTGGTGACGCTAGCACCACCAACGGGGATAATAGAAGAATGAAGAACTGCGCCATCTTCATAAACAACAAGAGAAGTAGAATCAGAGCCAATATTTATTGAAACAACACCAAGTTCTTTTTGTCTCCTAGAAAGCACTGCCTCACCAGCTGCTAAAAAAGAAGGAACAAAATCATCAATATCCACACCAGCTTGATGGATACATTTTTCAAGATTATCAACAGACTGTAATTGTCCTGTAATAATGTGAGCTTCAACTTCAAGGCGAATACCGCTCATGCCAATAGGTGAGCGAATGCCTTTTTGTTCATCAACAGCAAAGCTTTTTGGAATAATTCTTAATATTCTTCTGTTTTGAGGAAGAGAAACAGCCTCGGCTGCTTCTAAAACTCTTTCTACATCATCTTCAGTGATTTCTTTGCCTCCAATAGCAATAACGCCACGAGAGTCTATAGATTCTATGTGAGCACCACCAACACCAACAAAAACATGATGAACAGGAATGCCACTAATTCTTTCTGCGTCCTCAAGAGAGGCAGAAATATTTGCAATAACCTCATCAACATCAACAACAGCACCTTTTCTTAAGCCAAGAGAAGGGGAGATGCCCACTCCAATAATATGAGGTTCTTTTTTTTCTGGTTCAACGACGCCAATCACAGTTCTAATTTTTGAAGCGCCAATATCAATACCGGTAATAATTTTTTCTTTAGCCATTTTTTTAGTTGTACAAAAAGTTTATTCTTTGTTTTTTTGCTTTATTATTTGTTTTTAAGAATTTTTAAAAAAAATTTCTAACTGATTTTTACATAAAAAAAACACACATGCAAGTTTTTTATTGTTTTTTTGGCTTATTTAAGCCACTTGTTCACTTTTTTTATCCACAGGTTTATGCTTACTAGAAGCCAAAAAAACAATTATTTTTTTTAAAAAATAATTGTTAAAATTATACAATATTTTTTTGAACAAATTTTTTGTTTTTCGTTTTTAATTTTCAAGAATTTTCTTTTCCCATTTGTGCATTTTTTTATAATTACTATCTGTATTATGAGTAAATCCAATGATGTGTAAAATACCATGTACAAACAATATTTCCACTTCTTTTTGTAAAGAATGATTTTTTTCTCTTGCTTGTTCCTTAGCTTTTTCTGTAGAGATAAAAATTTCACCTAGAATTTGCCCTTCGTCAGTTTTAGGAAATTGTTCTCCTTCAAGAGCACAAAAAGAAAGCACATCAGTAGGCATGTTTTTATTTCGCCATTGCTTATTAAGTTCTTGAATATCTTGATTATTAGTAAATACAAGAGAGATCATACCCTCAGGTATATCAAGTAGTTTATTAGCTTTATTTAATAATTCCTCAAGAGATTGAGTATTAATGTCTTTTTCTTTAGGATTTTGAAAAGTAATTTCTAGTTTCATTAATTTAGAAAAAACTTAATTGATCCTCGGTATTAACAGGCTTGTCTGAGATTAAGTTCATTTTTTTAAGTCGCTTAATTAGACTATTAAAACCATATTTTTCAAATAGATCACGAACTTTTTCCCAATCAACTTTGTTAATATTACCTTCTGAAAGAGGAACATCGCAACCAGGAACTTCTGTATAAAGTTCAACCATTTTTTTTGTGTGAATTGCTTGGTCTTTTTCTTGTGTTAATAGCTCACCTTTTCTGCCAGTGATTTTATTAATATTATTTAAAATAGTTTCCAGATCGCCAAACTCAGCAAGCAAATCACTTGCTCCCTTTTTGCCAATGCCAGGCACACCAGCAAGATTATCAGAATTATCACCAGCAATAGCCTTAAAATCAGCAATTTGTTCTGGATAAACTCCAATAGCTTCTTTTATTTTGTTGCGATCCATTTTTTCAGTCTTGCCACCTTGAATAGGCTTAAGGATATAAACATTATCATGGACGAGACCCATTAAATCTTGATCAGACGAAAGAATATTAATTTCATTATTTTTATCTGAACAAAATTTGTGTACAACAGTAGCAATGCAATCATCAGCTTCAAAGCCAGCCTCAGCAAGAACGGGAAAGCCAAAAGCATCCAAAGTTTCCGCTATTTTTTTAAGCTGAGAAACAAGCTCATCAGGCATTGGTGGACGCTGAGATTTATAATTTTCATCTTTTTCATGGCGAAAAGTTTTTTCTTTTTTATCACGAAAAGCAAAAATATAATTAGGTTTTTTATTTTCTATCAAAGTAAGCAAGGCAGAACAAATTCCATAAACTGCATTAACAGGTTCACCTTCAGGTGAAGTCAAAGTCTTAGGAATAGCGTGAAAAGCCCTATAAAACAAATTAGAAACGTCAATTAGTAAAATTTTATTATTCATACAAGATTTATTTAATAACCAGAATTGATTTTAGGCAAGGGGTTTACATTGAAAAAAGAGATAAAAGATGTTATTATATAAGGAAAATTAAAATTAAAAACAAAAAAATGACACCAAATCTCCCTACAGCGGCTTACGATAACAAGATTTATAGTAAGTTTTCAAAGAAGACTATTGAGAAAAAAAGTCTTAACAAGGAAGAGTTTCAGAAAGAATTTTCACTAATACCAGAAAAGAAAACATTACTTCTTGGAATAACAACAGAGTTAACAGACAACAATGGTTTTGAATTATTAGAAGATCTTTTGGCTGGCATAGAAAATTTAGATATTCAATTGGCAATCAAAGGAGTAGGTACAGCAAAATTTCAGCAATTAATAGTAGATTTTGCAGATAAACACCAGGGAAAAGTGACAGTTTTAGAGGACAATGAAGATAACCTTAGAAAGCTATATGCTGCTGCTGATGCAGTAGTATTTTTTACATTGAACAAAGAGACAGAGCAGGAGATTGCTAATGCACTTTCATATGGAGTAGTGCCAATTGCGCCAGCATTAAAAGGTGTGCTTGATGACTACAATCCTAATCAGGAAAGTGGTAATGCGTTTATTTTTAAAGAAGGGAGCATTTGGAGTGCTTATGAAGCACTTGTTAGAGCAAATGAGAATTATCGTTTTCCTTATGATTGGAAAACAATTTGTAAAAATGCGATTAGTTAATTTGTTTTCTATTTAATCTTGAAATTGCCTTGATAGTGTGTAAGAATAGGCAAGCTTATTTTTGTTGTGTCCCCGTAGCTTAGCTGGATAGAGCGTTGGCTTGCGGAGCCAGAGGTCACAGGTTCGAATCCTGTCGGGGACGCCATAAAAAATGTTCTGATGACGCAGTCATCAGGTTGTTTTTTATGTTTCCACAGGACCGAGAACCTGGTTCGACACTCAAGCGAGCGAGTGAATTTGTGCTTGCGCAAAATTCCGAGCGAGCGCAGAAGGCCTTATCCGCCGATTAGGCGGATGAGCATCCTGTCGGGGACGCCATTTAAAAAACAATACCATGAAAGTCAGTATTGTTTTTCAAATGAATTTGTACATAAAGGCGAAATAATCGCTTCTACTGCAAATTTGTGAATTTCTAAGATGTTTTTAGGACCTGGAGAATGCAGATAAAAGCCTTGAGATTTTTGAAGGTTTTTTTGGTTCTAATTTTTTTGGGTTTAGATTATCAGAAAGCATATGGGCTTCAACTGTGTTAACTTCTCCATCATCATCAAACCTAATAAGAACGCTATTATTTGAATCAACATCTTCGGGAACAACATAATCAGAAAAGTCTTCCTTTTGCCAATTTTTCATGAATACCGTGGTAAGATTTTGACTCAAATCATCGTCAAAGAACAAAGTGGTTATATTTCCTCTAGTAGGAATATTGGCTGTGCAATTTTGATAAGCGTTTCCTAAGAGAAGATGGCTTCCGCTTACATGATGCAAGGCTTGATATGAACTGTGTCTAGTTGGACTTTCGTCATTAATAGACATTGATATTACATGTTTCTTTTCATGAAAGCCGACATAATGAATATCGCCTTTTACTTGTTCTTTGTACATATCTCCAAGTTGGATGTGATCGTCTTCCATGCTTTCAATGCTTGATAAATCCAAGCCGTCGCTCTTGTTAAATCTAACACTTTTAAGATTTCCTTTTCTAACAAAGGTTTTATATCTTTCATCTAACTCGATATTATCTCCTGTTATCTCATACTCTTTTGAACTATTTTCTAGTCTAGTCACTTTTCCATTTTTCACTGCTTTATCAAATTTGCTACCAAGAACAAGTTCTGTCCCGCTTACTTCAAATAATGTATCTCTATTATATGCAAACATAACACTTTTAATATCGCCTCCTGCAACTAGATCTTTATAATGACTTGCAAGCTGAAGACCTTCTCCTTCTATTCTTAACAATCCCTCTACAAAAGTAATTTTCGATATGCTTCCTTGTGTTATCTGAGGCACCCATAGGTTTTCACCTTCTATGAATGGATTGTTATATTGGTCAAGCCCTAAGTTTGTTACTTCGCCCCCTACTTTTTTAAAACATTCTTCTATCATGCTCGCAACTTCATCATTCATAATGTCGTCCTTTATATGCAGAGAAGGAAGCTCTTTTTTTGGACTTTCTTGCGGTACAGAGTCTAATAAGGAACATACTTGATCTTTATGACTTGTAATAATTAATTTTAAAGCTTGGGATTGGTCAGTTTCTGATAATTGATCAAGCTGTCGTGCTACAGATTCCGCATCAGTTTCTGTTGCAATAATCTTGGTGTCAGATTGGTTGTTTTTCATAGTTTAATTTAAAAAGGTCAATATAATACATTAAAAATTTATTTTGTCAAGTATTTTAAAATAGTTCAAGATAACTTGAAGAGATAATTAAGCTTGACAAATAGCTTAAACAATTTTAGTATGCCAACCTTTTATTTTTTAAAATGTCCGCAGAATATAAAAGCGAAAAGTCAGGAATGATCATTAAAGATCATAGAAGTAGTTTTTTATCAGGTCAGGAGGCAGACAAAGAAAGAGAAGCAATGTTAAGAACTGCTTTAAATGAAAATGGTTTAAAAAAAGCACTTTATCAAGAAAAAGAAAGAGTTGAAAAAGCTGAAGAATTAGTGCCTTCTGAAATATTTAACGCAGAATATCAACAATTGTTAATTCATTATTTCAAAAGGCTTTTAATGGCCATTGCTCAATATCAAGCAGGAAGACAAATGTATCATCCTCAGCATGGTTGGAAAAAAATATTTGAAGGGGAAAAATCTGGCACAGGCGGAAAAATGCAATATTTTTTTGAGCAACCAGAAGACGCCCCTTATTATAGAGGTTTTATTAAAAAAAAGGCATTAGATCCAATAGCTGTAAATGCAAATGAATGTCGTGATAATTTGCAAGAATTACCACTTGAGATAGATAAAAATGACCCAGATTTACCGGTAATTAAATTGCTTTCACCTGATCAGTTAGATCAAGTTATTTATTTTGCAGACAGTCGTTTACCATCTGATATATTAGATTTATTTAGGTGGCAGGTTAGTGGAGTGCGCAATGCTTTAGGTAATATAACTAATTTTGATCATCCTCTTTTGCATCATAAAGTATTATTTCAAGGTGATAATCCAGCCTTTATAGTTCCGGTTAAGCATTTGCAATATGGAAAACCAGAAGTTATTACTCCAGATGAAGCAGGTCTTTTTGAGGAACACATTAAAATAGCTGAGGAGATTTTTGCCACCCAAAAGCAAACAGTGCATTAAATTAGCTCAAATAAACCATGTGATAGACAATCATATTGATGAGCTTGCTGTATTTTTCAATAAAATCATTTTCAAAGATACTAATTTTTTTCTCCGGACTTGCATAAAGCGACAAACTGCCAATTAATTGACCCTGAAACTGAATAGGAACTAAAAGTAAAGAATATAAATTATTTTTTTTTGCCAAATGTTTTGATTGATACTGAAGTTCTTTGCCAATATCAATAATTTTTAAAGGAAAGTTTTTTTTGTAAGCTCTTTCTAAAAGGCTGTTTTTTAGTTTAATGGTAGATTTACCAGCCCAATCAGCACCAACTCCAAAAGAAGAAAGTAATTCAAGAGTACCTTTTCCAGGCTCATGAATTCTAAAAACGCAAGCATCAATTTTGGTTAACATGGCAATAGAACTCACAATGAAATCAGCTATTGTTTTTTTGTCATGATTTTCATTACAAAGATCAATAAGCTCAAACATATAGTCAGTTTGGCGCTTAATATTGCCAAGATCGCCATAGACCTCTTTTATTTTTTGATGTTTAATATCGAGTTCTTCTTCAAGGCTTCTTTGAGTAGTAATATCTCTGGCAATAATTAAATAATTATCTTCATTGTCATGATTTTCGTTTTTTTTGTTAAAAATAGGAGTAAAAGTAGTAGCAATTTTAATTTTGTTTCCATTTTTATGCTTTACTTCGATTTCCAGATTCTGTAGACCTTCGCAATTTTTCAACATTAATCTTAGCTTTTGTAAGGGGATTATTGTTTTTATATCTTTGTTGATTATTTCTGATTCTTTATAACCAAGCATTGTTTTTGCACCCTTATTCCAAATAAGAACTTTTCTTTTGTCATTGAAGACAATAATTGCATCAGTTGAATATTTAATTGCTTTTGAGAGCATTTTTTCGCTTTTTTCTTTCTTTTTTAGCTCACTTAAATCAGTAATAATACCAATAAAACCACCGCTACACAGAGGAGTGGCGCTTAAAAATACTGGCATTTCTCTTTTTTTGGAAAGCAAAATTCCTTCGCATGCAGTGCTTAAGCCTTTTTTGTGTTTGGTTTTATTTAATTTTTTAATTTTTTCAATGCTTTTTTTGTCCCAAAAAGAAAAAAAGTCTTTACCAGCCATTTCTTCAAAAGAATAATCAAGCATAGAGCAGAAGCGGGGATTGGCGTAAATAGTTCTGTTTTTTTCATCACCCATCCACACGCCCTCATGCATATTTTCAATCAATTTTTTGTAAACAGACTCTTGTTTTTTTATTTTTCGTAAATCAGTAGCTATTTTTATACACCAATCATCATCTAATTTAATATTGTGTAAATAAATAGGAATTTTTTGTTTGTTTTTTCTTAATAAAACAGCCTCATGACAAGATTTTACCCCTTTATTTTTTAATTCTAAGAAATCAAAAATATTTTTTTTATTTAAAGTCTCTTTTTTGATATCAAGCAATTTATAAAATGCAGTATTGGCAAAGGTAGTTTTTCCATTTATATTACCAAGCCAGGCAGCTTCACCCATATTTTTAATTAGTTGCTTGTAGGTTGTTTCCATATTTTTTTGTAGCATAAATTATTTTTTTGCGAGTGTTTTTATTACTTGTGTATTCCAGCCACTTAATTTTTACCCTATCAAAACTAGATTTAAGAATTTTTACCTTATCTCCCTCTTTAATTTCATAATCAATATTTTTAATATTACCATTTACAATTGCAGATTTTGCCTTGTTGCCTATGCTTGTATGTATATTATAAGCAAAGTCTATAATTTTAACACCTTTTTCCATTTTAAAAAGATCACCCTCAAAAGAAAAAAAGTAAACCATGTCCTCAGCTCTATGGGCAGGAAAAAATTTATTTTGAAATTCAAAGTGGCTTATTTGGTGTTTATAAAGCCAATGTGCAGCCAAACCTTTTTCAGCAAAATCATGCATTTTTTGACTTCTGATTTGAACTTCAATAAGTAAATCAAGGTTAGGTATTAGGTCTTTTAAGCTAGTGTGAATACTTTGATAGCCATTAATTTTAGGAATATTGATGTAGTCCTTAAATTTTTTAGACAAAACATTAAAATTATCATGCAGAAGGCTGAGTATTTGATAACAAGCCTGAGGATTATTGTTTTTAAGAATAATCCTAAAAGCAAAAACATCACTAAGACTATTTATTTTCTTTTTTTGCTTTTTTTGTAGTTTTTGATAGATGCTATAAATGTTTTTATAACGACCTCTAAGAATAAATTCATAATTTTTATTCAACAAAAGATTGTTTAAAATATTTGAACCTTGTTTAATTATTTTTTTTGAGTTTTTTTTATACCTCAAAACCTCTCTGGAAAGTTTTTTGTATTTTTTAGGTTCTAAAATTTTAAAACAGATATCGTCCAACTTACATTTTTCTTCATAAAAATTAAAACGATCACTAAGCGGAGAAATAATATTAATATGCTTTGTTGCCAGATTATCTCTAGTCGCAATGTGACTCTGTTTTTTGCTTGTTAAAATATTTTCCAGATAAAACAAAAAACGATAAAACTCTTTAGTGTTTTTGGTAAATTCTTTTAAGAAAAAGTCTATTAAAACCACTTTATTCGCAGAATTATTATTCGCAGTTAGTAAAAAATCCAGCCACCTCTCGAAAAGACCAAGGGTCTTTTTTGTTAAAACAGGCATTGATTAAATTTTTTTATACATATACTTACTTTTTAAATCAAATAAATATTACTGTCAAACCTGAAAATTAAATAGATTTCATAATTCATAAATAGCTTTTAATAGAAATGAATAATATGTATAAAAATTTTATTCTGTAAGTAAAAAATGTTTATTTTTAATGTTATTATGATTGAATTTATTGAATACATTTTTTGAACAATGATGATTTTGCAATAAAAATATTGATTTATTTTAATTTTTAATTAGAATAGGAAAGCTCGTTTAAAATTCGGGCATAGCTTGGTTGGGTAAAATGCGTCCGCCTTAGGTGGTGGATGAGCTTGTAAAGATTTTTAACATCATCGGGGCATAGCTCAGTTGGCTAGAGTGCGTCCGCCTTAGGCGGATGAGGTCGCAGGTTTACTTTTTATGTTCGTTTACGTTATTAAAAATCAGGCAGGAATTCTTTATAAAGGTATTACAAAAGATATTGATCGACGCATTGATATTCACAATAATGGTAGTAATCGTTGGACAACTGGGAAAGGCCCTTGGAAATTGGTATATTGTGAGGAGGTAAGTAGCAGAGGAGAGGCAATGAAAAGAGAAAAGTTTTTAAAATCAGGTAAAGGCAGAGAGTTTTTAAAAAAGATTTTGGAGGACAGTAAAGATTTTTAACATCATCGGGGCATAGCTCAGTTGGCTAGAGTGCGTCCGCCTTAGGCGGATGAGGTCGCAGGTTTACTTTTTATGTTCGTTTACGTTATTAAAAATCAGGCAGGAATTCTTTATAAAGGTATTACAAAAGATATTGATCGACGCATTGATATTCACAATAATGGTAGTAATCGTTGGACAACTGGGAAAGGCCCTTGGAAATTGGTATATTGTGAGGAGGTAAGTAGCAGAGGAGAGGCAATGAAAAGAGAAAAGTTTTTAAAATCAGGTAAAGGCAGAGAGTTTTTAAAAAAGATTTTGGAGGACAGTAAAGATTTTTAACATCATCGGGGCATAGCTCAGTTGGCTAGAGTGCGCGGTTTGGGACCGTGAGGTCGCAGGTTCGAGTCCTGCTGCCCCGACCATTTAAAAAAGATTCATGCAAAGCATGAATATTTTTTAAATTGATTTGCGCACTTGACTCGGCTCTGCGACCTCACGCCTAATAAAGCGGTCGCCTCACCCCCTTGCAAAAAATTTATAAAAATGCTAAAATAAATAGAAAAATAAATAAAAAATATGCAAATAAAAAACAAAAATGTAGATATTGAAATAACTGAATTGATTTATGAATATTTGGGAGTTTTTGACTTAGACGAAGGCCTTAAAAAAATCATAGTTAAAAATATTTCCAAGATGGACGAAAAGGCGCAAAAAGGAGCTTTGGCTCTGATTGTGCAAAATATGCAAGAGCTATTTAAAGTAAAAAAAGGCTTTTTAGATGATTTAAAGAAAATAAGAAGCAAAAAACTAAAAGAACTTGATAATCAGCAGGCGCTTGAAGATAGTGCAAAGGCTGATGAACTTTTGGATTCTATTAACTAATTTAAGCAAAAACAAAATGGCTACACCTGACTTTTTAGAACCGGATTATTCTGATCAAGAGCTAAGAACTACTAAAGGTTTTGACAGCACCTTTGACAAAACAAATGCGCTAAAATCAGCTTTAAAATATGATGAAACTGAAGAAGGAGGCAAAAAAGCCGAGAAATTAAAATCAATAGAAAGCAGTGTTAGTGTTATGAAATCTAATGCAGATAGACTAAAAAGAGATATAGAAGCCACTAGTGATAGTATTGATTCAGCTTTTGGAATTTTTCGCACAACAGGGGCAGAAAAAAGAACCTTAGATGCAATAGAACAAGGAGGGGAAGATGCTATTGCCAATTTGAACGAAGCGCTTAAAAGTGCAATTAAAAAAGAGCCTGAATTTGTTATTATAAATCAAGAATACACAGAAGCTTTTGATACAGCACAGAAATATTTTCAGAACTGGTCTTCAGAAAAGAAAATTGAGGCTTTGGTTGAAAAATTTGAAAAAGCAGGTGCTAATAACTATGCATTAGCTTCTTTTAGGGGCTTGCAGGGTCATAATCAAAGAACAGCTGAAGTTGCTGAGGAGTTGGACGAGCCACAGTCATAATTGATTAAAGATTAAAAATGTGTATATAGTAATAAACTCTCTTGATTACTGTATATTTTTAGGTTTGCTCAAAAATAAATTAAACATTACGATAATTTTGTATTTATAAATCACTATGCAATATACAAAGCTTTCGGGCACAGATACTAAAATAAGTAAAATTTGTTTGGGCACAATGAGTTTTGGCGCTCATGTCTCAGAAGAAACCGCTTTTGAAGTTATGGATAGAGCCTTGGAATTGGGGATTAATTTTTGGGATACAGCAGAGATGTATTCAATACCTCCGTCCAAGGAAACATATGGATTAACAGAAGAAATAATTGGTCGTTGGTTTGAATCACGAAAAAAACGCGATCAAGTTGTTTTGGCAACTAAAGTTTTTGGTCCTTCTCGTAGTGCAGAGGAAAATTACATACGCGATGGTAATACTCATTTTGATCGTAAAAATATTCGTTTGGCTGTGGAAGGTAGCTTAAAAAGACTAAAAACTGATTATATAGATTTGTATCAATTTCATTGGCCAGATAGAAATGTGAACAAATTTGGACAACGAGCTTATGTGCCTATGGACGATGAGAAAGCTGTGCCGATTGTAGAGACTTTGAAAGTGGCTCAAGAATTGCAAAAAGAAGGAAAAATTAAACATATTGGAGTTAGTAATGAAACCCCTTGGGGTGTGATGGAGTATTTACGATTGGCAAAAGAGTTTGATTTACCGCGTATTGCAAGTATTCAAAATAATTATAGTTTGCTAACACGAACTTATGAAAATAGTTTGGCAGAAATTACACACAGGGAAGGCATAGGTCTTTTGGCTTATTCTCCTTTGGCTTATGGAGTTTTGGGTGGGCGTTATTTAGATAATGCTAAGCCAGCGGGTGGTCGTTTCACCAATTATCCTGATTTTGTGCCTCGCTATCGCACAGAAAGAGTGGAAAATTTAATTAAAAAATATAAAGCCTTAGCAGAAAAACATGGCTTAACTTTACCACAAATGGCACTTGCCTTTGTTTATGAACAATTTTTTGTGATCAGCACAATTATTGGCCCTTCAAATGTAGAGCAATTAGAAGACTGTATTTCTGCTTTGGACATTAAACTTTCTGAAGAAATTAAGCAGGGGATTGAGCAAATTCATGAAGAGTGTCCTAATGTTTGTCCTTAATTTTATTAATTTAAATGAAAAGATTTTTATTTAATAAGGCGTTAAGGATTTTATTGGTAACAAATGCCTTAATTTTGCTTGCTGCTGCTATGCTTGGTCCAATTTACGCACTTTTTGTGAAAGAAATTGGTGGCGATCTTCTTGATGCTAGTTTTGCAGGTGCGATTTTTGCTTTTATAGCTGGGACAGTGAGTTTGGTTTCTGGTCGTTTCAGTGATCAGATAAAAAATAAAGAGCTGATAATGGCTTTTGGTTATGCGATTATGGGGTTGGGTTTTGCTTTATATGTTTGGGCAAATTCAATTGTGGCGGTTTTTTTGATACAAGTTGTTATTGGCTTAGGGGAGGCAATATATTCACCGGCTTTTGATGCGATTTACTCAAAACATCTTGATGCTCATAATATCGGCAAAGAATGGGGAGCCTGGGAGGCGATTAATTATTTCACTGGTGCAATAGGTGCTATTGTTGGCGGTTTGGTTGTTACCATTTTTGGTTTTGGAGCTATGTTTATTGTTATGTCTGTTTTTTGTTTTTTTAGCGCTATGTATATTTATTTTTTACCCAGAGAGGTTCTTTAGGTTTTTTTGTTTTTTTATGAGTGATAAAGAATTGTGGAACTACATAATTTTTAAAAAAATTGCTCAAACAAAGCCGTTTGATAGGTTATTTTTGTGGATTAAAAAAGAAGATTTTTTAGAAATTAAAAAGTTTTTTATTTGTGAGAAAAATTGCCTTCATAAAGGGAAAAGTTATCGGTCAAAAAATCTTTTTCGTCATATTCATGCAATAGATCAGGGTGAATATTTTTTTATTCACAAAGACACAGGTAATCTTGCTAGATTTTTACCTCTTGGTTTATTGCATTTTTTCTTTGATTTTTTGCCTTATGTGTTTTTTTGTTTTTTTAAAAGAAAACCAATGAATTATTTTTTTAATTGTCCGCTTTAAAATACTAAAAAATAATGATTTTATCCTTTTAAAACGGGTTTTTTTATGATATAATGATATGAAATAAAATTTTAAGATTAGTTTGTTTTGAGATAAAAATAAAATGCAGTGTGAAATTGCCAAAAAAATCGGAAAATTTTTGAACTATGTAGTGCTTAGCACTTTGTTTACAATTGTTCTTATTCCTGCTGTTAAAGCTTTTGATGCCACTGTCACTTTGAGTGACAATAGTGTTGATGCTACTGCTGTTTCTTCTGCATTTGAATTTATTAATGATACTACTGTTCCCTCTGGAGGTGAGATAATTGTAAATTTTCCTAGTGATTTTACAATGGACGATATTGTTGATGCCACTGGCGAGCTTACTCTTACGGATGATAGCGCAAGTGTGACGATTACCAGCGCTGATCTTACTAGTAATGTATTAAGTATTGTTGTTGGTGCAGAAATTACTGCAAGTAGCACAATTAATCTTTCTGCTTCTGTGAATGTAATTGATCAAAATCCTTCTGTTGCAGGACAATATGGAATACAAATAACCACAAAAGACACAGAAAGCACAACTCTTGATACAGGTATTGCTTATGCTGATATTGATAATGAAATTGTTGTGACAACTACAGTTCAAGAGGCTTTAATTATGACCATTGATGATACGAGTATAAATTTGAATGTTGATCCTTCTGTTAAAAACGGTGAAGACTATTCTCAAAAAACACTACTTAACGTTAAAACTAATGCTGCTAATGGTTATAAAATCCAAGCACAACTTCAAGACTCAGACACTAATGCTACTTTAAAAAACGGTACACACAACATCAATACAGGTAGTGTTTACGATGGTAGTTCATATGTGCCAAATGTGTTTACTTATTTGGCTTATAATGCAGATACAACAAAAGACAAAGCAGGTCTAAAAACTGATCTTGAAGCAACAGGGTCAACTCCATTATTCACAAGCTCATCATCAGACTTAACACTATACGACGGTACAGCAAGCGGAGTAGGTTTTGCATCAAACACAAACTCACAAGACCACACAATTTACTATATTCTTTATGTTGATTATCAAACAATAGCTGGTATTTACTCAGGCAGTGTTGTTTATACTGCTGTGCCATCTTTTTAGGCAAAAAATAAAAAAATGAAAATAAAATCGCTTAATAAAAAATTGGCAAAAAAATTTACAACCATTGTTTGTATGGTTTCTTTGTTTTTTGTGAGTGATTTTGTTTTTGCTTCAAACGAAAGCATTGTTTTGGATAACAATATTGCTAATCAAGCGCCTGGTAATGCTGTTTTTTCTATCACCTCTGAAATTGCATCTGAGGCTGGTCACACAGCAGAAATAGCAATTACAATACCAGATCTTTTTATGTCAGATAACATTAACGGCCCAGGCGATAATCATCTTTGGGATCATTGTAGCCTTGAGATAAACACTACGCCATCTAGTTTAGTTGAAGATGATGTAAGTACTTATTTATCAGCTAAAGAGTTGCATTTTACCGCTAATAGTTCTTTTGATGTTGGTGATGAATTAGTAATAAGTTGTGATTCTACGGTAATAGATGTAAATCCTTATATTGCTGATAATTATGAATTTAATTTTATAATTACTGACACTGACGACAGTGATACATTTTCAGCAATTTATTCTTTAATAATAATGCCTGGAGCAGGGGATTTGTTTTCTGACTTAGAATTAAGCAATAGTTCTGTTTTAGCAGAGAATGTTGAAATGGACTTTGATATTATTTTGGGATCAGATTTTCCTAGCGGAAGTCACATTGTTGTTCATTTTCCTGCTGATTTTGTGATGGACAATATTGCAGATATTATACCTAATATAACTAGTTTTACAGTTAATGAAACCAATATTCAAAGCAATATTACTTCAGCTAGTCTTCTTAATAATGTTTTAAATATTGAATTAAATTCTAGTATTGATGCGGGTGATGTGATTAATTTGGCTTTTGACTCTACTGTTTTAGACACAAATCCATCATCACCAGGTCAATATACTATCAGTACACTTACCAGAGATACTAGTGATGTTCTCATAGACGCTGGTATTGGCTATGTCAATATAGACAATAGAGTTAATGTTGTTGTCACAGTTCAAGAAGCCTTAATTATGACCCTTGATAGTAATATTGTAAATATCAGCGTTGATCCATCTGTTAATAATGGTGAGGATTATTCCCAAAGTACTAAAATTGAAGTAAGCACTAATGCAATTGGTGGTTATAAAATTTTGGGACAACTTTTAGATAGCGAAGATAATGCAACATTAAAAAGTCCAGATAGCACTATTTTACCTGGTGATCCAGAGGTAGATGAGAATGTTTTTGGTTATATTGCTTATAATGATGATGTGAATAAGACAAAAGAAGAATTACAAGCAGACGCAAATCCAGTTTCTGTTTTTTCAAATACTTCTGAAGTGTTAGATTTATATGATGGGACCATAGATGCTGTAGGTTATTCAACAAATACAAATATGCAGATACATACAATATATTATGGCTTAAATATTAACTTTTTAACTCCCGCAGGTATTTACTCAGGTATTATTTATTATACTGCTTTACCTACTTTTTAATTTTTATATTAAAAAAACTTGCTTAAACAGCAAAAAAATGACAGAATTTTAAAAAATTTTTTATATACAAAAAATGACTTACATTAACACACAAAAACTGACCAAATTGTTGGTTTTGGGAGCATTATCGTTTCTACTTTATGCTTCAAGCGCCCTTGCTGTTGGCGTTAAGCCCCTCAGAACAGAGCTGACTATTGATCCAGGCTCTTCTGCAACAGCTACAATCAAAGTTATTAACAGTGAAAACAAACAAGTGACTGTTAAGCCAGAAATTGATGTTTATGTGGCAAATGATCTTGATGGTTATCCAGAAAACATTGATTTAGAAGAAAATGATCCTCGTAACATTGAAAAATGGATTCAATTTGGCGAAGAAGAGATTACTCTTGAGGCAAATTCTGAAAAAGAAACCACTTTTACAGTGACAGTTCCAGAAGGTGCTGAACCAGGTGGTAGATATGCTTCAATTTTATATGAACCAGTTGTAGAAGACACTGAAGGTGTTCAGGTTCGTAGCAGAGTTGCTAGCTTGATCCTTATTCAGGTGACTGGTGAAGAAATTTTAACAGGTGAATTAGATGAGTTTAGTCTTTATGAAGACAAACTTTACAGTGATCAAGCTGTGACACTTGCTGTTAATTTTAAAAACACAGGTAATATTCACTCAAAACCAGTTGGTGAAATTGCTCTTTATAACGAGAGTGGCGAAAAATTAGAAGAAGTTGCTCGCTATAAAGACCCTGAAACAGGAAAAGAAGTAGTTGCTGATGAAATTCCTGTTAATATCAACGGTGGTAATGTTTTGCCTGGCAGTGCTAGAGTTTTCCGTCCTACATGGTCAGAAAATATTGCTGAAGGCAAATACACAGCTAAGCTAAATCTTGCTTATGGTAATGAAGAAGACATGCTTACAAGCGAATTAGATTTTGATACAAGTTCTGATCTTTCAGTTGAAAGTTTTAAATTGATGACAGAAAATGGTTCAGCTTATTTTGCTATTGAATTTAAAAATAGCGGTAAGGTATACGAAAAACCAGTTGGAGCAATTGAGGTATTCAATGAATACAATGCTCCTGTTGTAAAAATTGATTTACCAGAAGATATGGAATATGTTGTTCCTGGTTCATCTGAAACAGTAAAAATAGACTGGTTAGAAGGTAAAGAAGTTCCAGAAGGTGAATACACAGCTAAATTAGCTTTAAAATACGGTCTTACTGGCGAAGAGCTAACAAGTGAAGCAACTTTCACAGGTGCTGAAGCTGCTGGTACAGCAAAAAGTTTCCTACAAACTCCAAAAGGTATGGCAGTAGCAGGTCTTGCTGTATTAATTCTTTTGGTTGTTGTTTATTACGCAGGTAGATCAAAAAAATAAACTGATCTAAACTGAAATAAGCAAAAAACAAAAAATAAAAATAAAAAAATTTAAAGTGAAAAACAGATTATTTAACATTGTTGGCAAAAAATTATTAGCAATATTGGCTTTAATAACCATAATTGCAACAAATAATATCGTCCTTGCGGACGTGAGCGAAGATGTTGATATACAAGTATATGTACAGATTGCTCCTCCCACTAACACTAGTGCCGGCTGTAGAGATACAGCTGGCTTGGAGCTTAGCTGGGAGGACAGTCTGCATATTTTGAGTGGCGGACTTGCAGGTTACCATATTTATGGCAAAAAAAGCTCAGAAGCAAGTTATGTATTATTAACAACAGTTAATGTGCCAACAGCACCCAATGCCAATTTAACAACACCGCAAGTTGGTGAAAGTTGGGATTTTTTAGTTCGTGCCTTTGACGAAGGTGGTAATGAAAGTCGAGAAGATTGTGAAAGTTGCAAACTAGAAAATCATACTGTGATTGCATGTGGAACAGCACCTCCAGAAGATCCAGATGATGGTGGAGGTGGAGGAGGTGGTTATGACCCTGGGTCAGATGAGCCACCAGAGCCACCAGAGCCAGTGACTTGTACTCCAAGTTTAAGACCACAATTTTATAGTTTAAATCCTGAAAATAATGCAGAAATAAGTTCATTAAATTATGTTCAATTTTCTATATCTGGTGGAGGTAGTGATTTAATAAACAGCTCAATTACTGCTGTTGTTGATAGTGAAGTAATAAATTTAACTTTTACAGAACTAAGTAATGGAGATGTGCAAGCTGAAGGCAGTTTACAAAATTCAATCACAGAAGAAGGGACAGTAAGAATTACTTTAAGTGCTAACAATAGGCAAAATTGTGAGCGTAATTATTCTTATTTTGTTGATATAGTGCCAGATGCAGAGGCACAAGAGCCTCTTCCAGAAGAACCTGAAGAACCAGGCGAAGAAGAGCCGGAAGAGCCAGGCGAAGAAGAACCTGAAGAATCAGGTGAAGAAGAACCGGAAGAGTCAGGAGAAGAGGGGTCTGAAGAAGCAGAAAGCTCGCCAGATTCTTCATTTTCTCCAACAATACCATCAAGTCCAGCAAGTCCTAGCGATCTAACAGGAAGTTCAAATTTTTCTTGTTTAGAAGGGTATATTTCCCAAGAAACCATAGACAAATTAATGAGCTATGTTCCTGATGAGGAAGGTTATGATCAAGAAATTCAAGCACAAATAGGGGAAATTATTGCTGAACTTGAATATTATGGTCAGGAAGGAGTGCAAGTTTCTGCTACAAGAGTGCAAACAACTCTTGAAAAACTAGACAGTATTTTTGAATACAGCCAATATCAAGATCAAGAGGAATTTTTCTCTGATTTAGAAGAAAATACTCCTATATATGAGGCAGTTTATAGTCTTTATGATCGCAGATTAATAATGTCTTCGGAAGAATTTAGACCAGAAGATAAAATAACCAGATCTGAGTATGTAAAAATTGCCATGGGAGCAACAAATTGTTTGAATTGTGCTAATCCAACAGCAGAAGAAAAAGCAAAATATAGTAATGTACAGCCATTTCCAGATGTTTCGCCGAATTCTTGGTATTATTTTTGTATCATAAAATCAAAAGCTTTGGGCGTGGTGCAGGGTTTTGGTGATGGATATTTTAGACCAGACGAAAACATTACTCGTGCACAAGCAGTAGCAATTTTATTGCGTCAAAGTGGTATGAAGCTTGATGAACAAGCAAGTAAGCCATTAAAAGACGTACCAGAAGGAGCTTGGTATAAAGAAGAAGTTTACACAGCCTACAACTTAGGTTTGATTTCAGATAAAGATGGCAATGTTTATCCAGAAGAAAAAATAAACAGAGGTGAATTTGCAATAATTGCAGATAAATTTCTTGAGTTTAAAGATTGTAAACTAATAGATAGTGATAATGATGGCATGCCTGATTACTGGGAAGAATCACACAATCTAGATGCAAATAATTCTTCTGATGGACTTAATTTTTTGGTGCAATGTTTGCTTGGTGCCCCTTCGGAGATAGAAGTGACTATTATTCCTGAGGAAGAAGAGGAAGCAATTTACACGCCAGAAGAGACACAATACCAATTAGTAATAGTGCCTGAGGACGAAAGTGTATTGCCAGATGCATTAAATAACTTAACAAGTAGTGGAATTAAAGATAGTGATCAAGATGGTCTTAGTGATGGATTAGAAGCTCAATATGGCACAGATCCAAACAATAAAGATACAGATGGCGATGGAGCTACAGATGGTGAAGAGGTTTTAGAACTAGGAACAGACCCACTTGTGCCAGATCAAGGTGAATTATTAGCAACTATTGCTAATTGGCGCGACAACGATAAAACAGGTGAAAGCAGTATTTTTGTGAAAGGCGCTGGACCAGCCAATCAAATGATGGAAATAGTGGCAATAGATGAAAATAACAAAACTATTCGTCTTGGTTCTGCTTTAGTAGATGCAGAAGGAAAATATATTTTACCTTCCGAAGTAGAATTACTAGAAGGCAAATACACACTACATGCTACAGCAGTAGATGTGGAAACAAGAAATGTGATTAAAGAAAGTAGGCCGGTAAAAATTATAGTGGCCGATGACTTTGCACTGCCTTCTCCGCAAGTATTAGCAATAAATGATAATTATCTTGAAGCAGATCAAGTGGGCAAATTTGTGCCACTAACAGTAAAAGAAATTATCATAAAAGACGGCAATGTGATTGTTCGTGGCAATACTTATTATGGATCAACAGTGCACGGAACTTTTCAAAGTATTTTAACCTCTGCGTCAGTAATTGCAGATAGTCCTGCTGGTGATTTTGAGCTTATTTCTCCGCGAAAATTAGAGCCAGGAGAGCATAAAGTAATTTTATACGCAATAACACCAGATAATATCAAAAGTGAAACACTAACAATTCCTTTTAAAATTGACGATAAATACATATTCGTAGAAGAAGGTAGCTTAGAAATGTTTTTTTACTTATTGATATTGATTAGCTTTATTATCTCATCTTTTTATTTTATTCGCAGAAGACAAGAAAATAAAGCAACAAAACAAGAAACAAATATAAAAACAAAAAATGATTAAAAAATTTATAGCAATCATCGGCGTACATTTTTTATTAGCAGTAGGAGTTTTTGCTTATTACAATGCAGATCAAATAAAAAAATTAAACGAGAGTCCAATTCACTCAAGTGCACCAGAACAAGAACAATTTACTATTACAGTAAACAATTTATCAGATGACATAGACCCAATTGCTTATGATTTTTATGGAAAAAGAGAATTAGCTTTTACTTATGAGTCTTTGGTGGATTTTGATGATCATTTTGCCATAAAACCTGCCTTGGCAGTTTCTTGGGGCATGATTTCAGAAACAGAATGGCAGTTTAATCTTAGAAAAGAAGTGGTTTTTCACGATGGCAGTGAGTTTAATGCAGATGATGTAATTGCTACCTTAGAAAGAGCAAGGTCAAATTCAAATTCTCTTTTTAAAGATTTTCTTTTAAATATTGAATCAATCGAAAAAGTAGATGAATTTACAATCAAAATAAACACAGCAGACCCAATGCCAACTTTGCTTTCTGAGTTAACAAATATCTACATAACCCCAGAAGAGCAAGTAAGAGAAGGAAAAGTTTCGGAATATATAGGAACAGGTCCTTTTAAATTAAAAGAAATAGATGAAAAAAAGGTAAATTTTCAAAGAAATGAACAATACTGGAAAAATCCAGAAAATTATCCAAAAAATTTAATATTACAAAAAAAAGAAAATAAATATGCTAGATTAGGTCAAATATTAGGTGGAGAAACACAGGTACTTGCTGATGTTCCACCAATTTTTATAGAACAAATAAAAAACAACTCAAGTGTAAAAATAATAGAAAGTCCGGGCATAAAGTCAGTATTTTTATTATTTAATCCAGAAACAGAATTTTTACAAAATAAAAATAATCAACAAGCATTAAATATCGCTATAAATAGAGAAAAAATAAAAGAATTAATTAAAGGAATAAAATTAACAAGCCAATTTGCAGGAAGTGGTATTTTTGGCTATAAACCAGACATAGAATTGCCAGTATATAATTTGCAAAAAGCAAAAGAAATAATAGAAATTCAAGAAGAAAGAATTTTTGAATTAAATTTAACAGGACAAAACTTGGTTTTGGGACAATTTTTAAAAGAACAATTTGAACAATTAGATATTAGAATAAACATAAATACAATTTCAGAGCAGGAATTGGTGCAAAGTATGAAAGAAAAAACAGCAGATTTTTATTTAATTGGTTGGGATTTCTCAAAAGGAAGTACAGATGATTTTTTAAGAGATTTTGTTTTTTCAAGTAGTGAATTAAATTTACTTGAATATAGTAATGAGGAGCTTGATAAATATATTAAAAAAAGCTTATTTGAGGTTGACGAGGAAAAGCGCTTAAAAGCTCTTCAGGAAGCCATGGAAATCATTATAACAAAAGACATGATTGGTTTACCGCTTTTTGCAATAGACAATCTTCTTGCCTATCTTCCGTCAGAATATAATATTTCTATTCGCTCTGATGGCATAATTCATTTTTAATAAACCATGAAAAGATTTTTTTTCTCAATTAAACATAAATTACCATTATTAATATCAATATTATTAGTTCTTAGTATTGCTGTTAGTGGATATTTTCTTATAAACCAAAAAAGTAAAGATATAAAACAAGATATTTGGAAAAATGGTGTGCATTTTGCAGAATTAGCAACAGAGCCATTGCAAGATGCTTATGAGCTTTATTTTAAATCAGAAAGTTATTTATTTTTTGACAGAGAATTAAATCATATTTTTTCTCTTAATGAAGACATAAGTCGTATTCAAATAGCAAAATTTTCTGGTGAAGTTGTTTTTGATTCTTCTTTGCCAATAGGTGAGCAAGGGCAGGGAGAAGTAGAAGAGCGATTAGAAAAAACAATTCAAGATATAAAACCAGCAATAATTACAGACAAAAGAGTGATTTATGTAAAAGAAGGAGATAATGGAGAAAATATTTATGTAGATGCAAATGAAAAAGAGGTTCCAGTAGTTCAAAATGACGAAATAGTGCGTGAAATAGTTTATCCAAGTGGAGATAATCAAACCAGAATTGTTTATTCAGTATCTTATAAATTTTTAGAAGAACGCATATTGTCAGCAGTACGCACAATATTGCTTGTATTATTGGTGATTGCAATTGTGGGTCTTTTGATTGCTTTTGTTTTTGCTCGAAAATTGGTAAATCCAATAATGAGCTTAACAAAAGGAGCAAAGCAAATAGCCACTGGTGACCTTACAGTGCGAGTTGATGTAAAAACCAATGATGAGACAAGATTATTGGCAGATACATTTAATCAAATGGCAATTGATCTTGAAAAAAGCATAGAAATAAAAATAGAACACGAAAGAGTGTCAAAAGAACTAGAAATAGCTAGAAAAATTCAAGAGGGGATTTTGCCAACAAAAGCACCAAAAATAGAAGGATTAGACATAGCAGTATCTACTTCACCAGCCTCAGAAGTAGGCGGAGATTGTTATGACTTTCAAAAACTCACAGACGACAATCAATTTTTCTATGTGGGAGATGCAACAGGGCATGGAGTTGGCGCTAGCTTGCTCGTTGCTTTGGCAAATTCAGGTTTTTATGCGGCTACTCTCGATAGCACAGACCCAAAGAAAATAGTAGATGATACAAACTTAATATTGGCAGAAAAGACAGGGCCAACAACATTTTTAACTTGTGTTGCTTGCCATTGGAATATGCAGGAAAAAATAATGAACTTTGTTCAATGTGGACATGATCAAATACTTTTATTAAAAGCAGAAACAGGAGAAATTGAAACTCTTGCCTCTGGTGGTCTTGCTATGGGCATGTTG
This sequence comes from Candidatus Altimarinota bacterium, assembly GCA_963664295.1. Classification (GTDB taxonomy): domain Bacteria; phylum Patescibacteriota; class Gracilibacteria; order CAIRYL01. Next base: position 469,577 of record OY760935.1, on the reverse strand, counting down.
CCGGATATATCTAGCAAAACCGAGGCAGTAAAAGTTGATTATCAGAGCGGAGATATGATGTTTTTATATTCTGATGGTATTCCAGAGGCATATAGTGCGCCAGAAACTCAATTAGGTATGGATTATTTTAAAGAGATAATTAAAAAGCATGGAAAAAAAGAGAATGCTCAAGAAGTTCATGATGCAATTTTAGAGGAAGTAAGAAAGTATATGGGTAATTATCCTCAGGAAGATGATATTACTTTGATGGTTGTTAAATTTTTGTAAATTAATTTTATTTTTGTATTACTGTATTAGTGTACTGGTACAGTAATACATTTTTAGTGTTGAGTATTTGGCTTTATCTAGGGCAATGAATTTTTTTTAATTGTTTTTATTTTTTGTGTTTTTTGTTATTGCAAGGGATTTGCTTAGGTGGGCGACGAAGCAGGTTATTTTTTTATCTTAAGTGCTTTTTTGTCATTTTGAGCTCTCCTTACTTTGTCATCCTGAGCGAGCCTTTAGGCGAAGCGAAGGATCTCCCGTTGTCATTACTGTTGAATTGCCCAAGGCAGGACTTGAGCACATGGACAAGGAGATTGCGGGTCGTAGCCCGCAATGACAACCCAAAAAGTCCGCAATGACAAGATAGGACTTGAGCACATGGACAAGGAGATTGCGGATCAAGTCCGCAATGACAACCCAAAAAGTCCGCAATGACAAGATAGGGCTTGAGCACATGGACAAGGAGATTGCGGATCAAGTCCGCAATGACAACCCAAAAAGTCCGCAATGACAAGATAGGGCTTGAGCACATGGACAAGGAGATTGCGGATCAAGTCCGCAATGACAACCCAAAAAGTCCGCAATGACAAGATAGGGCTTGAGCAAATGGACAAGGAGATTCTTCGCTCCGTTTCATTACGCTCATAATGACAGAAAGGGTGTGTTTTATGCTCAAAAAGACAGGTTAACTCGGAATAGCAGAAAAGGGAGCAGGTTTATTTGCAATTTAGATTGTTAATTAATTTCTAACAATACAGGACAGTGGTCTGAGCCCATTACATCAGTCAAAATCTCAATTTTTTTTATTCGTTTTTTTAAATCAGGAGAAACAAAAAAATAATCTAGTCTCCAGCCAACATTACGCTCTCTGGCACGAGTTCTATATGACCACCAAGTATATTGATCCTTTAGCTTGGGATTTTTCCAGCGAAAAATATCAACAAAGCCAGTTTTAATAAGCTTATCCAGCTTTATTCTTTCTTCTGGCAAAAAGCCAATTGAATGTTCATTTTCTTTGGGGCGGGCAATGTCTATTTCTGTGTGAGCGATATTAAAATCACCGCAAATAATCACGCTTTCGCCCTTTTTGTGCTTTTTTTGCACATAATCAATAAATAAATCATAAAATCTTAGTTTATAACTCAACATTTCTGTACCATCTGCACGAGTACCACCATTGGGGAAATAAATATTTAATAAGGTAAAATCAGAATATTTTGTCTCAACAACACGCCCTTCTTCGTGAAATTCGGGTGTTTTTGGAAATTTATTCGTGATTTCCAAGGGTTGAACTTTGGAATAAGTGACAACTCCGGAATAACCGCTTTTTGAGCCATTATTCCAATATGAAAAATAATCTAATGGTTTTTTGAATTCATCAGATAATATTTTTGGATCTGCTTTTGTTTCCTGAAGGCAAACAATATCCGCATTTTCTTTTTTTAGCCAATCTGAAAAACCTTTTTTATAAATTGCACGAACACCATTTACATTCCAAGTTATTATTTTCATACGCTAAATTTTAGCGCATTTTAGTTTTTTTGAGAAAAATTTTATTATTTCAAGAGCAAGAACTCCAATTAGTGCTAAGATTAAAATTAATAAAATTTCTGATGATGTCAGCATTTCAATTTGGAAAAATTGCGACAATATAGGTGTGCTCATTAATATAAAGTGCAAACAAATAACCAATACAACGGAAGCATGTAGATATTTATTTGTGAAAAAGTGTTTATTGAAAATAAAATCATCAGTACGTACAGAAAAAACAAAAAGCATTTCAAGGAAAATAGCCTGTAAAATAACAGCAGAACGAATGTGATTTATGCTACTGAAATCACTAAACCAATTTGAGAACATTGCAAAACTTAAAATTACAACAATTGAACCAATAAGAGTAGCAAAAATAATATATGCTTTTTTGCCTTCAAAAATACTTTCATTACGCTTTTTTGGTGGACGGGTTTTGATGTCTTTTTCTGCTGGTTCATTAGAAAGTGCAAGAGCTGGAAAGCTGTCTGTGACGAGATTAAGCCACAAAATATGAATAGGCAGAAAGGGGAGTGGTAAGGCAAAAAGAATAGAAAAAAGTACGATAATTATTTCTTTAAAGTTGCAAGATAAAAGAAAAACTATGAATTTTTGAATATTATCATCAATTGTTCTACCTGTGAATATGCCTCGCGGAATATCAGAAAAATCATCATAAAGGAGAATGATGTCTGAGGCTGCTCTGGCTGTGTCTGTGCCTTTATTGCCCATGGCAACGCCAACATCAGCACTTTTTAAAGCTGGTGCGTCGTTTACTCCATCTCCAGTCATAGAAACAACTAATCCTTTTTTTTGTAAAGCTTTTAAAATGCGCATTTTGTGTTCTGGGTTTACTCTGGCAAAAATAGAGTATGTTTTTAATTTTTTTTCTAGTTCTTTTTCGCTCAATTCTTCTAGCTCTTGTCCAGTCATTCCTTCGCCCTCAATTCCTACGCTATTTGCTATTGCTTTGGCTGTTGTAATATTGTCTCCAGTTATCATTATTGTTCTTATTCCTGCGCTTTTTGCTTCAGCAATAGATTTTTTTGCGTGTGGTCGTGGAGGATCCATTAAACAAACAAAGCCAGCAAATATCATCTCGTGTTCATGTTCTTTTATTTCATTTTTGTTTGTTGTTTTGTATGAAAAAGCAAGAATACGGTAATTTTCTTTTGCTAATTCTTCTGCTAGTGAAAATATTTTTTCTTTTTCTTTTGTTTTAAAATTACGAATTTTGCCTTTTTCTAAGGTTTTTTCGCATTCCTTAAGCACAACCTCAATAGCTCCTTTTTTGTAAATAATGTGTTCACCATCGATTTTGTGCATGGTTGCCATGAATTTGTCTTCTGATGAGAAGGGGATTTCATCTATTTTTTCATATTTTTTTGCTTTTTGCTCTTTTGCATAAACATAAAGAGCAACTTCTGTTGGATCACCAATTTCTTCAGAAATTACAGAGTTACAATTAATAGCTACTTCTATAATTTGATCAAAACTTTTTTTATTTTTTGCAATCTCATTAGCTTGATATATTTCACCTTCACAATAATATTTTTGAAGCTCCATTTGATTTTTTGTGATTGTGCCTGTTTTGTCGCTACAAATTACATTTATAGCACCAAGGTTTTCAATAGACTCTAATTTGCGTACCAATACATTTTTTTCAAGCATTTTTTTTGCTCCCAGTGCCAAAGAAATTGTAATTACCGCTGGTAAACCTTCTGGTACAGCCGAAACTGTCAAAGCAACAGAAAGAAGAAAAATTTCAATCAAAGGTTTATTAAAGATAAGTCCAATTATGAAAATCACAGCACAAATCGCTAAAACAACAGCTCCAAGGAATTTACTCAGTTTTTTAATTTTTCTTTGTAGAGGAGTTTCAATTTTTGTGCTCTCAGAAACAAGAGTGGCAATTTTGCCAATTTCTGTATTTATACCAGTGCCATAAACAACTGCTTTGCCATGTCCGCGAATGACTTGTGTGCCAGCAAAGGCAATGTTAAGTTGATCAGCAAGTGCTAATTTTTCTTGTGAAATTTTTTTAATAAACTTAGACACAGGTGCAGATTCACCAGTTAAAAGAGACTCATTAACAAGCATATTAATTGATTCAATAATTCTGGCATCAGCAGAGACTTGATCACCTTCTTCAAAAATAATAATATCCCCAGGAACTATTTGAGATGAGTCAATAATTTTTACTTCGCCATCACGCAATACTTTGGTTTTTGGGCTTGATAACTGGCTTAAGGTTTCTATTTCTTTTTCAACTTTAAATTCTTCCCAAAAGCCAAAAAGTGCATTAACAATCATAATAGCGCCAATTACAATTGCGTCAGCAAAATTGATTATTGTTGGATTTTTGTGTTCAAAAAAAGGAATAACAATAGAAATAACTAATGCAATAAATAAAATACCAATTAAAAAATTAGCAAATTGCGATAAAAACATTTTTATTAGCGATCTTTTTTTCTCTGGAATTTTATTTTCTCCATATTTTAAGAAGTTTTCTTTTGCTTCTTTTGTGCTTAATCCTTGATTGAATTGTGATTTTTTTGCAAAGTTGTCAAAAACTTCAGTTGGATTTTTTTGCCATATTTTTTGCATTTTTATTTTATTTATTATTCTTTAAATTATACCCTAAATAAAGCTATTTATCAATTATTAGGTATATTTTTGCTGTATTATTGCTTTTTTTGTATTTTTATGTTAAAATATTATGATATAAAAACAAAAAAATGACTAATGAAAAGCAAAAAGAAGAATTATTGCAAAAAAAACAAAATAATATTAAAAAATTGAGAAAAATAAATAAAAAACTGGACTTAGTTGAAGACAGATTAAAAGAAATTCAACTAGACAGTGATCTTAATAATATTTCTGATTAGTTTTTTAAAAAAATGAAGAATAGATTTTTTAATGAGCAAAGATTAATTTTTAAGCAAAATCAGTCTCCAGGTGAGGGATTTTTGGGCTTGCCAGAAAAAGCAACTAAAGAAAGATTGAAAGAATTACGCAAAAGCCTTGAAAATTTTGATAAAAACACAGACAAAGTAAGTGATATAGATAAAAAATTAGAATCAGCAGAAAAACAAGAAAAAACCTTATTAGAGCAAACTGAAACAAGATTTAAGCTTTATTTAACACAAATTTCTCAGTTGGAAAAAACTCAATTAAACTCAGAACAAAAATTGTTATTAGAAAGCGTAAAAAAAATTATTAAAGAATTAGGGTTAGATATTAGTGAGTATAAGAGTGGTGAAAAAAATACTGAATTTAAAAGTGAATACTTAGAAACAAGTGAATATTTTGAAAAAGAAGGTTTTGATTTTTTGGTGCAAGAATGGTTTTGTCCTCTTTATGTGGATAAAATGGTTCCTTTTGAGGGAGGAGATGAGTTTTTTACTCCTCAGGAAAAACAGAGGCTTATTATAATGTTTAGCTGGTTTCCGCTTGATGAAATCGGGGCACTTGCAAAAAACACCAAAAAAGATTTTTTTATTAAAGGGAATCAAGTTGATATAGATTCATTGGAGCAATTTTTAACAAATTATAGAAACCCAAAAATTAGAGACGCTTGTCACTCAAGTCTTTCTGTAAATGGTTTTTTTGATTATTTGGTAGTAAAAATGGCTCTCATGAAGCCCAATGCTTTAATTCAATATGCTGAATATTTATCAAAAGATCAATTAGAAACTTTTTTTAGCAGAATGTATTATTATAAGGCGCAAGATTTGTTTTTTGTGGATGATACCTCTGTTGTTTTAGATATTGCAACAATATTTATATCTGAAGAGGGTAGAAATAAAAAAGGCTTAATTTCTGTTTTACATAAACATTCAAGTTATAATACAAATGAATCGTTAAAGCAGTTTGTTGATAGCAATACAGAACTTTTAGTAAAAAAAGAAACAAGTGTTAATGATATAATAAAAGAAGAGCTTGACTTAGTAAAAACTGAAAGTGCTATAGCAGATTTTATAACAGAATTTCGCAAAGATCCTATCAAAGGTATTTATCTTGGCACTAGCGAATATAGAAAAAATGGAATTCTTATTAACAATATTGTTTTTATGGTAGATGAAGATTTGAATATAGATTATCAAGAGACTGAAGATTTAGTATGGGGTGAGACATCATATATTTATAAGCTTTTAAAGAAAAAAGGTTTTAAGAATATAAAAGACATTCATACTTATGCTTCTGATATTAAGGAAGCTAAAAGAAAAATAGAAACACGTTCTTCCTTAAAAAAAATAGGAAGATACATAGAAAGACATGCAAGAGATTTACATTTTTTTGCCGATGACAATAGTATTACTTTGTATAAATATTTAGGTTCAGGTTTTAGCGAGCGCGCTGCTGTTGGCATAACTTTTGATTTTGAAACTGAAAAAATTACTAGAATTTCACCAGAGATAAAAGAATTATTTATTGAAGGAGGTATTACGACTATCCAGCAAACTGTTGATGAGCTCACAAATTATGAATTTTTGCGAAAAATTATTCACATTATTGAGTCAAAAGAAGAGAAAACGTACAAGCAAGCTGAAGAGGCCAAAGAAAAAGAGAGAAAAATAACTGCAAAATGTAATGAGTTTGTAAACATGCTTAATAATAAGTTTGAAATTTTTAATTTTAAACTTAATGTTCAGCATAATTACAACGTATATGGCAAGGGCTATGCTCTTTATGTTAAAAGCGAAATGTTTAGATTGGAATTTCCGCTTGTTTTTAATGGTTCGCAGTTAGCTTTTAGAAAAATGAATCTTTTTGCCGGCATATCTACTTCAACACAGCATGGCGAAAGAGTGCTTCATTATAGTTCACAAAAATTAGGAGATGAATTTGTTGAGAAATTTGAAAGTAAACTAAAAACAACCGATGATTTTATTACTCATCATGCAGAAATAGAAGAATGGCTTAGGAGTGTGCAGGTTAGTTTTCAGGAAGAAAAAGCTGAATGGGAAAAAGAATGTGAAAATGAAAAAACTTTACTTATGAGAGAGGAGGATTTATTGGAAAAACAATTTTTAGATATAGGCTATAGCGGAACTTATGTTCAATTTGAAGAATCAGCTTATTTTGATATGCGTGATGGAGATGGATATTTTTTAGTCAAAGTAGGATTTATTCATGATCGCCAAAAGATCTCACTTGGTACAGTAAAATATAAAGATGGTCAATTGATGTATAGTGTTAGCAATAAGCCTGTTGCATCAAGAGAAGAATTTACCAATAATGTTGCTGATAAAATTGATAGCATAAAAGATAAATTTTTGGTTAGAGATTTTTTTGAAAAAGATTTTTATTTTTTAAAAAATATTTTTTCTGTTGAAATAACAGAAAAAGAATTAAAACCAGCACTTGAAAAGGGTATAGAAAGTTTTTTGTCTTTGCTTATTGATTTTTATTTAGGGAAAAAAGGTCGTAAATTTAAAGGAAGTTTGGATTTATTGGATTTTTTGTTTAGACCACAATATTTTGATAAAGTCTCAGAAAATCAAAAGAAAAAATTATTAAAAGGCCTGGATGGAAACATAAAAAGATTTAATGAAACCAAAGATCATGAAGAAAAAATAATATTAAAAACATCTATTACAAGTAGTGTTGATCACTTGGCTAATATACTTAGGATGAGGGATGAGAATCGCAGAAAAATTGTAAAAGAGTATATGGGTAAACAAATTAATTGTTGCGGAGAAGAAATCAATGAAATAATTCTAGGAAAAATATTACATCTTATCCTTGATCCTGATTTTGTGGTGCCTAAGGAGGTTAAAAAAGAGTTATTAATAATGCTTTATGATCGTTTAGATGAGTTTACAGATGAAGAGAGGGGTCGTATTTATTCATTTATGTCAGATGTGAGAACACTGAGGTTTGTGCCACCAGAAATACAAGAAGAAATTATAACAAAAACACTTGATGTGGTTAGAAGTTCAAGTGATAAAAAAACTACACAAAATGCTTTTGATAAATTGGGTCAATTGATTTATTATGAAGATTTTAGCAGGTTTCATGATGAAATTATTGAAATTATGTTTGGTTTTTTTGAAGAAAAAGATAGTTTTGAGATTAATAAAAATAAAGAAATTTCGTTTGAGACCATGGCTGAGATCGAAAGCCAGGTGACTTATTCTTTTGTTTCAATGGTTATGACGCTTTCCAGTCGTGCACCTGGGGATAGTAAATATGTGGATAGATTATTGAAAATTATAAAATCTGATAAGAGAATAGGGGGTCTGATTAACCAAATATTGGTATCAAAAGAAAGATGGATTGAAAATCAGCACTTAAAAGATTATGTAGATAATGAAATAGAAAATATATTACCTAAATCTCCAAATTATGATGAGATTTTAAAAGATGGAAAAATTACTTATAGAATTAATTTTTTGAGTCAGCCTTTTTTTGAACAATGGCAAGCGCAGATTTTAGGCAAACCAACTTTGGGTAAAGTTAATAAAAAAGGCTATTTGGTGACGAAAGTTGCAAATGGCGAAGGAAAAGAGCTTTATTTATATCAAAAAACTTTAAATGGAGTGGAAATTGAATTGCAGATTGTGAAGCCTAGTTTAAAAAAGCAGGGTTTTGAAAATAATGTATTTGATATGATCAATAATGAAGAAATTGATGGAATTGTTTATTTTGGTCATGCTGGAGGAGGAAATGAGCTAGCACAAAGTATAAATAGTGCTCCAAAAGGAGAAAGAAATATAGATCTTTATAAACAGGTGTTTTTTGCGGCTTGTAGTAGTATGAGTTACTATGCTCCGGATGTTAAATATTTGTTTCCAAAAGCACATTTTTTTGGAAACAGAAGAATGACTCGTGGTAATGATGATGCTTATGCACTTGATACTCTCATTCGAGGCATGACAAAAAGAAAAACATACAAAGAAATGAGGGAAGATTTATATAAAAGATATGAAATTTTGAACTATACAAATAGTGGCAGAGATCATGATGAAGGCAATCTTATGTGGCCTGATGAAAGGGAAAATTTGAGATTTAGAGATACTGATAGAGATGGCATTATGGATGATCAAGATAGAAGATTTAATATTGATTTGTCGGAAGAGCAAGTATTTGAAGAAATACGCTTTGATATTGCAGGAGCTTCAGAATTACCTACTAGAAACTTAAGGTCTGTAAAAAGTTTTCTCAATGGCAGGTTTATTGGTAGCCTAGAAGCTTTTGGTGATATAAGGTTTCCTAGAAAAGAAAGAAATATTGGTTGGTTTAATAAATATGAAGGAGAGTTTGCAGAAAGATTAGGCAGAGAAGACATAGGTGATGAATTGGTAAAAATATCTAATGTGCATACAGAGCAGAATATGTATGGTGAAGATGTGCATTATTTTGAGCTAGAGATAAGTGCGGCATATAAATATTGTTCAGATAGAGTATTAAAAGCATTAGTTGCTTATGAGCTTACTGATTATTTTTTGAAAAACTATGAAGTTCAGGATGGTGCTCCTGTTAAACGAGAAGAGCCTTTAGAGGCATTAGAAGGAGATGATAAATATAAACCTTTTTTGAAAGGTCTTGATAATATGATGCATGAATATCATAGCGCTAGTCCTACTAGAAAAGATGAGATAAGGCCAACTTTGGAGGCAATTTATTTGCAAATGAGAAGCAAGTATAATATTTCATCTGAAATTAATTTTGAGACTGCTTATCAGTGGAGCTGGGCAAAAAAATGGTTTGGAAACACAGAAGCATGGGAAGGAGATGAGCTTTTGCAACCGTTTTTTGATCGATATGAAGATTATATGAAAAAATTAGGTGATTTAAATTTAATGAAAAATGATCCTCATTATCAAAAGTACTTAGAGCTAAGAGGTAAGGGAAAAGATAAGCATACTATTGCTCAATATCTTGCTTGTGAGGAACTTATGAAAAAAGTTGAAGCATTATTTTAGATTAGCTCTTTCAGAGCTTCTTCCATTTCAGTCATACTTTTTTTGTTGCCACAAGAGCTCATAACAACAACTCCTTCTTTATCAAGTAAAACCCAGGAAGGAATATAACCACATTCTTCGCCAGTAATTCCTTGATAACTTAGATTTCTATTTAAGCCTTGAGCTACATCATAAACAGCAAAATATTTACCATCAATCACATTAACCCAAAGATTGGCTTGTTCGTGGTAATTTTTCCAAATTTCTTCTTCAAAGCTAGGAACAGATCTTTGGCAGTGACCACAGTAGGTTCCTACAATCATAATTACTGATGGTTTACCTTTAAAATCTTCAAGGCCTGAGTCTTTGTTTATGCCCCCGATTGTTTCTGTGTTTGGTTGTTTTGGGGTCACCACAACTTCTTTTTCCTCTGGTTTTGGAGTTTCTATTTCTTTTTCTATTGCAGGTTTTTCTGCTATTGGGTCAGGGTTAGGTATTTCTTCTTTTGTTGGGTTTTGATCAGCACAGCCAGTAAGAGAAAAAGCTAAACTAAGTGATATAATTATTTGCTTAAACATGTTTTTATTAAAAATTTTTTAAATTATCTGTTTTTTAAATTTTGTTCTATGAAATCTTGGGCTTTTTTTGAGCAATTTTCAACCCATTTTTTATTGTTTAAGTACCAATTGACTGTTTCATCAATCCATTCTTCAAAAGAATGTTCTGGTACCCAGCCAAGCTCATTTTTTATTTTTGTTGCATCCATGGCATATCTTCTGTCATGTGCTTTGCGATCTTCTATAAATGTAATTAGTGTTTTTGGTTTACCTAAGCGGTTTAATATTATTTCTGCAATTTCAATATTACTTTTTTCATTATTGCCACCAATATTATAAACTTCACCAAGACGACCATTTAATAAAACAGTTTCAATGGCTTTGCAATGATCACGCACAAAAAGCCAGTCACGAATATTTTTACCATCGCCATAAAGTGGCAAAGGCTCATTGTTAAGGGCACGAAAAATAAAAAAAGGAATTAGTTTTTCAGGAAATTGATAAGGGCCGTAATTATTACTACAGCGAGTAATTACTATTGGTGTTTTATAGGTTTCAAAATAAGAACGCACAAAAAGATCAGCAGAGGCTTTGGAGGTGGCATAAGGACAATTTGGATCAATTGGAGTTGTTTCTGTAAATAAGTTAGTTGAGTTATCGCCAAGATCACCATAAACCTCGTCAGTAGAAACTTGCAAGTAGCGTTCAATATTATAATTTTTACTAGCTTCTAGTAAATTATATGTACCTCTTACATTGGTTTCTAAAAAAACATCAGGACCAAGAATGGATCTATCTACATGTGTTTCTGCTGCAAAATTGAGCACAAAATTTGGTTTGTATTTTTCAAATAAACTATCAACTTCAGCCTTATTGGCAATATCTCCTTGTATAAATTCGTGTTCTACGCCTTTTAAGTTTTCTAAATTTCCAGCATAGGTAAGTGCATCAAAAACAACAAGTTTCCAATCAGGATATTTTTCTTTTATATGGTGAACAAAGTTCGATCCAATAAATCCAGCGCCACCAGTGACTATTACTGTTTTATTTGTCATGTTTTTTCAAAAAATCTTCATAAGAAGTAATATAATTAATATCTCCAGGTAGATAATTAGTCGAGGATAAGGCCAGTAGTATGCAATCTTTTGAAAAGTCAAAAAATTCATGCCAACATAAAGTGTCGCAAAATAATCCTTGCGCAGGGGAATTGAGAATAATTTCTTTTTTGCCTGTGCCATTTTTGTCAATAAGGGCTTTGCAAGATCCTTGAATGCAAACAAAAACCTCTTTTTCTATTAGATGAGCATGGGCACCACGCAAAGAGTTTTTTGGTACATTTTTCAAAAAATAAACTCTTTTTACTTCAAAGGGTATTTTTTCATTTAGTTCTATTGGGATTAAATCGCCGTTTTTGTCACTAAAAATAGGTAAATCAATCATCTTGCCAATTTTCTCATAATAAATATTTTTTTCAATAGGATTACTTTTTAGAGTTTATTATTTTTTGTTTCGTTATCCTGAACCTTATCTTCTTACCATGCCTTCTTTCTCTGTTATCCTGAGTGAGCGTAGTGAAGCGAAGGATCTCCCGTAGTCATTACTGTTGAATTACCCAAGGCAGGGCTTGAGTACATGGACAAGGAGATTCTTCGCTCCGTTTCACTTCGCTCAGAATGACAGCAAGGGAGTGTTTTACGCCCACAATGACACCTCTCGCCTCCCGAGATTGCGGATCAAGTCCACAATGACACCCCAAAAAGCCCGCAATGACAAATATGATGTCATCCTGAATTTAATTCAGGATCTCCCGTAGTCATTACTGTTGAATTCCCCAAGACAGGACTTGAGCACATGGCAAAGGAGATTCTTCGTTCCATTTCATTCCGCTCAGAATGACATCTTACGAGATTGCGGATATATATAGCCCACAATAACACCCTTAATTATAGGATACGGTTTTAACAAGTTTATAACAGGATTGTTCTTGCAATAATTGCTAAAATCTGCGAAATTGAGTTTATGAAAAAGTTTTTATATTTTTTAATTATAGGTTTTGTATTTTTGCCAGTCAAAGTAGCAAATGCCTCTCTTTTGCCTGATGATGTAGAGTGGACAAAAAAAATTAGAGAAGGTGAGTTTACTCTAGATGATATTATTGTTCTTGGTTTTGATCTTATTCAAACCTTAGTTGAATTGGCAGGTATTTTTGCTGTAGGCATGGTTATGATTGGTGGTTATTATTATATTATTGGTTCGATTACTGATGACAAAGATAAAGCAAAAAATATAATTAAAAATGCACTTATAGGCTTTACAATTGCAATAATGTCCTGGGTTATTGTTGAATTTGTTATTCGATTTTTTACTACTTAAAAATGCCATTAAAAAAAATAGCAAAAAAATCAAAAAGTTTTTTTTCTTCAGTAAAAGAAAAAATAGATGATCTAAAGAAAAAACCAAAAAAAAGTAAATCTGCAAAAACTCATTTACCACAAGAGAAAACCGAAAGAATGGTGGTGGATATTTCTATTTGGAGTGCAACTAAAATTATTTTAATTATTTTTTTACTATTATTTGTTCAGGATATTATTGTTCAACTGAAAGATATTTTAATTACTTTCTTTTTGTCTTTATTTATTGCTGCGGCTTTTAATCCTGGTGTTGATAAACTTGAAAATAAATATAAAATTCCTCGTTGGGCTGGTGTTATTATTATCTATTTAATTGTTATTGCTGTTTTGAGCTTGATGATTGGCACCTTGGTTCCAATTATTATTGAACAACTTTCGGAAATGGTTATTTTCTTAAAAGATTATCTTAATAATGTTATTCAAAATGGCTCTGGTGACATGCTTCCGGAAATTATCCGCCCTTATGTGGAAAATGTGGTAAGTCAAATTGACCAAAAAGAGATAATAGAACAATTACAAGCTTCATTAAGCACAATTGCAGAAAATTTAACTGATTTTGCTGCTAATGCATTTGGTGCAATTACTTCTGTTGTTGATGGTATTTTTAATCTTATTCTTGTTGTACTGCTTTCTTTCTTTATGGTTGTGGATAAAACTGCTTTAAAAGAATTTTTTACTAGTTTATTTCCAAAAAAATACGAAAAATATATTTTTGTTAAAACAGGCACAATTCAAAATAAAATAGGGGAGTGGGTACACGGACAAGTTGCCTTGTTTTTTCTTGTTGCTTTAATTGCTTATATTGGTTTTTCAATAATTGGCTTAAAGTATGCTCTTACTCTTGCTCTTGTTGCTGGCTTTGCGGAGTTTTTGCCTTATGTTGGACCTCTGATTACTTTTGTTGTTGCGGCTCCGGTTGCTTTTAATCAATCTTTGGTGACTGGTATTTCTTTGATTATTTTTCATGTAATTTTGCAAGTTTTTGAGGGGAATATTTTACTTCCTTTGGTTATGAAAAAAGCTACTGGTTTATCACCAATTGTCACTATTATTGCTTTGCTTATTGGTTGGCAGTTTTTGGGTGTGATTGGCATGATTTTGTCTGTGCCTCTTGCTTCTATTGCTACTATTTTTGTTAATGATTTTAGAGAGCACCAGAAATAAGCTCTTTTGCTAGGTTTTCCCAGTCTTTTATTTCCAAATTTTCTGCTCGTGAATTTAATGGAATATTATGTTGTTCCATGATTTTTTCTATCTCAGATATTGGTTTTCGAAAAGCGCCAGAAAGCACATTTTTAAGCATTTTTCTTGGTGATCCAAAGCCCATTTTTACCATTGTGTAAAACTTTTTTCGTTTTATTTTTATTTTTGGTTTGTCAAAAATGTCAATATGCAAAATTGCAGATTTTACTTTTGGTGGAGGAAAAAAAGCATCTTCTGGCACAATTTCAACAATTTCTGCTTTACCAAAAGCGCTAACAATAAGTGAAAGAATAGATTTTTTCTTTTGATTACATATTCTTTCTGCGACTTCTTTTTGCATTAAAATAGTCATACTTTTTGGTGGATTATCAGTTTCAGGAAGGAATTTTCTCAGAATAGGGGAGGTGAGTTGGTAGGGAATATTTGCCACCACTTTATAAGGAAAATTTTTTTGTTGATAACCAAGAATGTGTTGATGGTGAACTTCTAGTTGATCTCGGTAGTTTTTAGTTGTGAAATTAAGAATTGGCAACATATCATCATCAATTTCTACTGTATCCACAAGTGCACCATTTTTAAGTAACTCAACTGTGAGAACGCCATGTCCAGCTCCAATTTCGGTTATATATTCTCCTTTTTGTATTTTTGAAACTTCAATTATTTTATTAAGCACATTTTTATTAACTAAAAAGTGCTGTCCTAAGCGTTTTTTTTTCCAAACTTTAAAATGCTTGAGTAAGTCACGAACCTGTTTGTAGTTGGTTAAATCAAGCATAGAATTTTTCTAAATAAGTTTGCAGAAAATTTGTTGCTGCTATGTCGTCATCTTGTTTTATTCCACTGCCTTTTAGTTTTTTTTCTGCTTCTTTTGAGGACAATCTTTCGTCAAAAAGTTCTATTTTTAATTTTGTTTCTTTTTTTAATAATTCAATAAATTTATATACTGCTTTTGTTTGTTCACTTTCTGCGCCATTAAGTTCATATGGAGCGCCGATTAGTATTTTTTCTATTTCTTTTTCAGTAGCAATTTCAAGGATTTTTTTAATTAAATCCTCATTTGTAGCTAATATACAGAGAGGCAAGGCAACCAAAAGCTCGCTGTTGCCAAATGCGAGGCCACAACGAGATAAGCCGTAATCAATGGCTAGGATTTTCACTTATTTTTTCTTTGCTTGTTTTACAACAGTTTTTTTAGTCACTTTTGCGTCTTTTAATGAGGCTATTGCTTTTGCTAGTCTTGCTTTTTTTCTGGCTGCGTTGTTTTTGTGAATTAGATTCTTTTTTACACATTTATCAATAGCGCTTTGTGCGTCAGAATAAGCTTTTCCTGCTTTTTCACCTTCTTTTTTCTTTGTATAGTGAAAAACATTTTTAAATAATGAACGCATATTTGATAAAAATGCGTGATTTTGTACTCTGCGTTTTTCGTTTTGACGCATTCTTTTTTTAGCTGAAGCAATAATTGGCATATATCTATAAATTAAATTTGCCAGAATATTTTTAATGAAAATTGGAAATAAGTCAAATAAAAAGATTTTTTAACTCAATTTGAATTTTTTTTGTAATAAATTAGCACAGACTGTTCTTATTTTTTTCTAAATAAAATTTACAAATTTTTTTTGATTATTTTTTTCATTAATTCTTTGAATTTTATTAGCAAGCAAAGCTTGTGAATAATTGCTTTTTATGAGAAAATTTATATATACAAAAAAAGTATTATAGATGGATACATTTTTGATAATTATCGGCATATTAGCGAGCTTAATCGCCATTTTTTTTATTACTAAATGGTTGATTTTTTTCTTTCGTGACAAAGAAAGAGCAATTGACCTTGTTTTTTTGCAGATTTTAATTCCCAAAAAAGACTCAAAAGAAGATAGGGAAACAGAAGGGGAGGAGTTTGGTTCTGCTAAAGACTGGATAAAAGTTGCTAGTATAATGCAACAATTTTATGCTTCTATGCATGCTTTGCGATCTTCTCGTTTAAAATATAAATTTATTGGGCAGGAGTATTTTACTTGCGAAATGGCTGTTGTTGATAGTCAGATCCATTTTTTTATTGGTATTCCGTCAGACACAAAAAAATTAGCAGAAAAACAAATAACTAGTTTTTATCCTGATGCAGTGATCGAGGAAGTTGATCCTCCTAATATTTTTCAACCAAAATCAAAACAAGTTTCAACCTATCTTAATCTTGGTAAAAGTTATGCTTATCCTATTAGAACTCTTCAGAGATTAGAAAACGATCCTTTGAACAATTTAGCTAACGCTCTTTCCAAGATTAAGCCTGATGAAGGTGCGGCTATTCAGTTTATGTTGCGTCCGATTGGCACAGAATGGCAAAAAAAAGGTGAAGATTTAGCAGAGTCTGTTAATGCGAATAAAAAGAAAAAAAGTTTTTTAAGTAAAATAAATCCATTTGTTTGGTTGGGCACTCTTTTTCATATTGCTGTGCGTGGTGCTGATGATTTTAAAATAGATGGTGATGATCAGGCTGGAGCAGGAGTGACTCCAATTATCCAAGAAAGAGTTAAGGCAATTGAGGAAAAACACACAAAAGTTGGTTTTGATGTAATTATTCGCTTGATTACCTCTGCGCCAAACAAAAGAACTGCGGATATGCAACTTACTAACCTAAAAGGTGCTTTTGAGCAATATAATGCGCCGGATATGAATGGTTTTTCTGTGACCTATCATCATTCTCATAGAAAATTATTAAAAGATTATATTTATAGAAATTTTTCCCGTCCTTTCTGGGGTTCTTTGTGGAGATTTTTAAAAATTTGGGAATGGAAACAGGTTTTTTCTACTGAAGAAATGGCTTCATTGCTTCATTTTCCAAATATTCGTTATAATCCTTCTACTGCTATAAAATGGCAAGAATTTAAAATTATGCCTGGCCCGCACAATCTTCCAAAAGAAGGCTTGTTGTTAGGTCATAATATTTACAGAGGCGAAAAAAGAGATGTGCGTATTACTGACAATGACCGCAGAAGACATTTTTATGCTATTGGTAAATCTGGAACTGGTAAATCTACAATTCTTGAAAATATGATTCGTCAGGATATTGAAAATGGCAAAGGAGTTGCAGTTGTTGATCCACATGGAGATTTAGTTGAGGCGGCTTTGCTTCGTGTTCCTCGCGAGCGTGCTGATGATGTTATTCTTTTTGACCCTGGTGATCTTGAGCGCCCAATGGGTCTTAATCTTTTGGAAGCAGAAACAGCAGAACAAAAGGAGTTTGTTTCCCAAGAGGCATTGGCGATTTTTATTAAACTGTTTGGTGAGGAAATTATGGGACCTCGCTTGCAACATTATTTTAGAAATGCTGTTTTGACTTTAATGGCAGATGAAAAAGAAGGAGCAACTATTCTTGATATTATGCGTCTTTTTACTGATGAGGCTTATCAGCAAATGAAAGTTGCTAAGGTAACTAATCCTGTGGTGAATTCATTTTGGCATAAAGAAATGGCAAAATCTGGACAAAGAGAAAAAGAAGAGATTATTCCTTATTTTGCGGCTAAATTTGGTCCTTTTACAACTAATGCTCAAGTTAGAAACATTCTTGGTCAAACAAAATCAGGTTTTGATTTCCGTAAAGTAATGGATGAAGGAAAAATTTTACTTGTTAATTTATCAAAAGGTAAATTAGGTGATCTTAATGCAAAATTACTTGGTATGATTATGGTTTCCAAGTTGCAAATGGCTGCTATGAGCCGTGTGGATACTCCAGAAGAAGAAAGAAAAGATTTTTATTTATATGTGGATGAGTTTCAGAACTTTGTGACGGAATCTTTTGCTAGTATTTTATCTGAAGCTCGTAAATATCGCCTTAATCTTATTGTTGCCCATCAGTACATCTCACAGATTACTCAGATGAGTGAAGGTGGAAAAGGTAAGCATGAAGATCACACAATTAAAGATGCTGTGTTTGGTAATGTGGGCTCTATGATGTGTTTTAAAATTGGTGCTCAAGATGCGGAATATATGGCAAAGGAGTTTGCTCCTGTGTTTTCTGAACAAGATTTGATCAATATTGCAAATTATCAGGCTTATATAAAATTGAATATCAATAATGCTACTTCAAAAGGATTTTCTATGGCCACTATTTATGATCCTACTGGAAAAGATTATGAAGGAGCAGAGGCTTTTAGGCAGTTGTCTCGCTTGAAACATGCCCGCGAGAAACAATTTGTTGAAAGAGAAATTGCTAGAAGAGTGACTTAAAAACTTAGGTTTCATCTTTTTTTCATGTTTAATAATGAATAATTATTAAGCTTTTTTATTTTATGAGCGAAATAATGACAAAAAGAACCCTAAATAAGCCAGAACAAAATGTTTTGTCGCCTGTGTATTTTTCAATAGATTATCCAATTTCCAGTGTGGATATGTGGGCAAAGCAGACTTTGCTTAGGGGAAAAATTATTAACTTGTTGAGCAAATTAAATAAATTGCCAACAAAAGAATTTACAGGCTTGTCTTTGGAAAATTTATTAGAAACACTTTTTACAAGTAGTCTTGTGAATGAATCAGTTAAATTTATTGTAAAGAACTACAAAGGTGTTTTGTATTGATTTACTCCCTTCTTCTAAGGATTTTTAGGAAAATTTCTTTTGGCACATCAACTTTACCCATGGACATCATTTTTTTCTTTCCTTTTTTTTGTTTATCCAAAAGTTTGTTTTTACGAGTGACATCACCACCATATAATTTTGCAGTGACATCTTTTCTGAGGGCAGACAAAGTTTCACGAGCAACAACTCTGCCACTTATTGCGGCTTGAATTGCTATGGCAAATTGTTTTCTTGGTAAGTTTTCTTTGAGAGTGCGACAAATTGCAGATCCTCTGTGATGAGCTTCGCTACGATGCACTATTTGTGCAAGAGAGGGGACAACATCACCAGAAAGTAAAATGTCTAACTTAATCAAATCATCTTTGCGAAAATCAAGAACATCAAAACTCATTGATGCAAAACCTTTGGTTGCACTTTTCATGACATCATGAAAATCAGTGATAACATTGCATAAAGGCATTTCTGCGGAAATAACTGCTCTTAGTTCTGATGGGTGTTGCATATTTTTCATTACTCCGCGTCTTTTGGTGACAATATCTAAAACAGTACCCACATATTCAGAAGGAACAAAAATTTCCAAAGAAGCCCAAGGTTCAAGCACATCTTGTATTTGTGCAGGATCAGGCCAAAAAACAGGGGAGTGCACAATTATTTTTTCATTTGTGCCTTTTAAGATAACCTCATGCGGTACAGATGGAGAGGTTGCAATAATTTCCAGATTAAATTCTCTTTCTAGTCTTTCTTGGATAATTTCTAAATGCAAAAGACCCAAAAAACCAACTCGAAACCCATTACCAAGAGCAGAAGAAGTTTCAGGTTCAAATTTTAAAGCACTATCCTGTAAGGATAGTTTTTCTAAAGCCTCTTTAAGAGTGACAAAATCATCAGCATCAGCAGGAAAAATGCCAGCATAAACCATAGGAATAGGTATTTTAAAACCAGGGAGCATTTTTTCTTTTGCAGGCTCTGAGCCAGCATAAATAGTATCACCACTGCGAATTTCTTTTGCATCTTTTAGTCCTGTGACAATAAAGCCAACTTCACCAGTTTTAATTTCTGGAGCAGATACAAAATCTGGCTTAAAAAAGCCACAATCAATAACCTCAAGTTCGCTATTTGTACTTAATAAACGGATTTTTTGCCCTTTTTTTATAGATCCGGAAACAACACGAGTGAAGGCAATTACTCCACGAAATTGATTATAAACAGAATCAAAAATAAGTGCTTTTGTTTCATTGTCGTCATTAATATTGAGTTTTTTTCTGAGTCCAGCTTCTTCAGGAGAGGGGATTTTTTCAATAATTACTTCTAATAATTTATCAACCCCAGTTCCTTCTTTGCCAGAAACTTCAAGTATTTCCGAAGGGTCAATGCCAATAACATTGGAAATTTCCGTTTTTACTCTTTCTGGATCAGCAGAAGGAAGATCAATTTTGTTTACAATTGGGATAATTTCTAGATCTTGTTCAAGTGCAAGGTATAAATTTGCCAAAGTTTGTGCCTCTATGCCCTGAGTGGCGTCCACAACTAAAATAGCACCTTCACAAGAAGAAAGTGAGCGGGAAATTTCAAAAGTAAAATCCACATGCCCCGGAGTGTCAATTAGGTTCAAAATATAACCATTATAATCCATACGCACAGGTTGGAGCTTGATTGTAATTCCTCTTTCTCTTTCCAGATCCATACTATCAAGATATTGTTCTTTCATAGAGCGTTTATCTACAGTATTGGTTATTTCTAAAAGCCTGTCCGCAAGAGTGGATTTTCCATGATCTATATGTGCAATAATACAAAAATTTCTAATATTTTTCATAACCCATATTTTTCTTTAAAAACGCCTTTTTTACAAGAGAAAATTAAATTAAAATTAAGTGGATATTTTATTTGATATGACTAATAAAAAAGATTTTGCAGGAGATAAAAAAGTCGGACTTTCGCTCTTGGGTAAGCTAGAAAAAAGATTAGTTAAAAAATATGTATCAAAAATTCCTAAGTGCATAGAAACATACCATTTAACTTTTATGACTTTTGTTTGGAGTGCTTTGATCGTGCTTTCTGGTTTTTTATCTGTAAAATACAGTATGCACTGGCTTTGGCTGTCTTCAGTTTGTATTATTTTGCAATATTTTACAGATCTTTTTGATGGAGCAGTAGGTCGTTATAGAAATACAGGTTTAATAAAATGGGGTTATTATATGGATCATTTTTTGGATTATATTTTTTTATGTTCAATTTTGATTTCTTATTCGTTTATTGTGCCAATGAAGTATGATTTTATGCTTTTTTCCACATTGGCAGTTTTAGGTGCTTATATGGTTAATGCTTATCTTGCCTTTGCTTCCACAAATGAATTTCGTATTTCTTACTTAAAAATAGGTCCAACAGAAGTTAGGATAGTTTTTGTAATTATTAACACTCTTTTTATAATTTTCGGTAAAACTTATTTGTATATAACTTTGCCTTTTTGTTTGATTTTTTGTGTTCTTGGGCTTTTGGTAGTTATTTATAAAACACATAAAGAGCTTTGGGAAATAGACATGAAAGCAAAAGCAGAAGCAGAAAAGCAAGCTAAAACCTTGCCATAAACAAGCTTTTCAGGCACAATTTTCTTTGATGAAAATATTTGAAATAGAAGGAGGCAAAAAATTAAAAGGAGAAGTTTCGGTAAATGGTAGTAAAAATGCTGCCTTGCCAATATTGGCTTCTACACTTGTTATAAAAGGCACTAGTGTTATTAAAAATCTGCCAGAGATTTCTGATGTGCAGGTATTTTTGAAAATTCTCGAAGACCTAGGAGCAACAGTGAAAAAAACAGGAAATCGAGCAGAAATAAACACAGAAAAAGTACAATTACCAAAAAATAAAACAATTGAACACGAAGGAATTGCAAAAATGAGAGGTACAATTTTGTTTCTTGGTCCTCTTTTAGCTCGTTTTGGAGAAATAAAAATACCATTTCCAGGAGGATGTGTACTTGGCAAACGCTCAGCAGACACACACTTATCAGCTTTTGTGCAAATTGGTGCAGAAATAATCGAATCACAAAATTATTTACATCTAAAACTAAGAAAAGATTTTCCAGTAAGCAAAAAAATAGTCCTACCGGAAATGTCTGTCACAGCAACAGAAAATATAATAATTCTTGCCAGCACATTAAAACAAGAAACAGAAATACGCATGACCGCCTCAGAACCACATGTAAAAAATCTCTGCGAGACATTGCAATCCGCAGGAGCAGAAATAAAAGGCGCAGGCACACATAATATACAAATAAAAGGTGGAGAATTAAAAAATGCAAATATAGAAATAACACCAGACATGCTCGAAGCAGGCACACTAATCCTTGCCGGAGCAGTGACAAAAGGTGAAATCACAGTAAAAGGCGCAATAGAAAGCCAATTAGATTCTTTTTATCAAAAACTAAAAGAAGCAGGAGTAAATATAGAAATATATTCAGATTATGCAAAAATTAAACCTCCTAAAAAAGATTATCAGGCAGTAAACTTAAAAACAGCTGTATTTCCCGGTTTTCCGACAGACTTAATGGCGCCATTTGCAGTATTGATGACCCAAGCAAAAGGCATATCAAGAGTTTTTGAAACATTATTCGAAGGTAGATTTGCATTTTTGTTCGAATTAGAGAAAATGGGAGCACAAATAGAATTATTAAATCCCCATCAAGCACTAATAATAGGAAAAAGCGACCTAAAAGGCACCCTAATAGCCAGCCAAGACATTCGCGCAGGTGCAGCTATGGTGCTCGCAGGCCTCTGTGCAAAGGGCACAACAGAAATCTCAAATATAAATTATATTTTCAGAGGATACGAAAATATCGACAAAAAAATAAACTCCCTCGGAGGTAAAATAATTTTAAAATAATTTAATAAAAAATATGAAAATCACATTTCAAGGAAATTTTTCTTTCACAATCGAAGGAGAAAAGCACAAAATACTAATAAATCCGGAATCAGAAAGTCAGGTAGACAATAAAGTTGCAGTAAGTTTGTTTTCACACATAAAAGATGATAATAAATTTGGCGATAAGCCAGCAATAGCCTGGCCAGGCGAGTTTGAATATGGTGGCATAGCAGTAAAATCAATCAACACAAGAGGGGAGAGAATAGCCCAATATTTCGAGGTTGATGGCATACGCATAGCTTTTTTGGGAGATTTAAAAAAACTTGTTTCTCAAGAAAAAATTGAAAAATTAGTTAATGCAGATATTTTGTTCTTACCAAAAAGCACAGACGGTATGAACAATAAAGATCTCAAAAAATTTGCAGAAGAAATTGACCCACGAATATTGATTATGGCTGGAGATGAAACGCTTTTTGAAGAATTATTAAAAGAATTGGGCGCAGAAAACACAGAAAAAGGTGATGTTTTTGAGATAGAGCAGAGCAAATTGCCACAAGAACACACTCAATATGTACAGATTAAAAAATCTTAAGAGGATATAATAATGTAAAAACCTGCCCCCGTAGTTCAATGGATAGAACGACGGCCTCCTAAGCTGTAGATACAGGTTCGATTCCTGTCGGGGGTACCATACAGGACTCGAACTTTGTATTGACAACACAGCTAAATGGCGTACAATTTAAATCCTGTTTCTAAATAATTATGCCTTGTGACAATTTTGACTTAGCAAAATTGCCTTTTTCGGATCGTATAACTGGAATAAGAGAAGGTTATGTTTATGAGCCATATTGTGATGAATTAGGAGCTTTGGGTATGAAAGGCGCTTGTGCGCGACTTGGAGAATTGGCAGGACAGCAAGGAGTTTTGTTTTGCCCAAGTCTTTCATTGGAAACAAAACAACAAGTTGAAGAAATTATTGGAGCAACAGAGAAGAATTCATTGCAATTATTAGGAATAGAAAAAGATGAACAATGTTTGCCTTTTTCGTAAAAATCATTTACAATAAAAACGATGAAAATCAAAAAAATAGCTTTGGCATGTTGTTGCGCTCTCGTTTGAGAGTAGTGACTTAGTTTTTGCCAAAACTGTATTTTAACTACTACTCTCACATAAGCTGAGAGTATTTTTTTATAAATTTATTTAAACAAAATGAATACAAAAACATTGCAAAAAGCAACAGGAAGCACGCCACTCGTGCGTTTGGAGAAAATTTTTCCAGATCAAGAAATATATGCAAAAATCGAGGGAGCAAATCCAGCAGGTGGGAGCATAAAAGACCGTGCTGGTAGTAATATGATAAATAGGGCAATTGAAAGAGGGGATTTGACCAAAGAAAAAACAATTCTTGAAGCAACAAGTGGAAATATGGGTATTTCTTTGGCTTCTATTGGTACTTCGCTTGGATTTAAGGTGAAGATTGTTATGAGCGAGGCAATGAGTGAAGAACGTAAGCAGATTTTGCGTAGCCTTGGGGCTGAACTTGTTTTGACTGATAAAAACTTGGGTACAGCAGGGGCGATTGCCAAGGCAAAAGAATTGGTGGCAGATAGCCCAGATGAATATTGGTTTGCGAACCAGTTTGAGAACGAAGATAATGTTGAGGCTTATTTGCAATATGGAGAGGAGATTTTGGCGGAAATGCCAGAGATTGATTATCTTGTGGCTGGTGTGGGTACAGGTGGGACTATTATGGGCTTGGCAAAATATTTTGAAAAACATTCTCCAAATACAAAAATAGTGGCTATTATTCCGCCTAAGGGGTTTAATGTGCAAGGTATTCAAAATCCTTATGATGATTTTATGCCAAAAATTGTTGATGATTCTTATTTTAGTGAAAAAGTTTTCATTGAAAATGAGGAGGCATTTGCAAATACAAAAAAATTAGCGCAAGTGGAAGGGATTTTTGCTGGTTTGAGTAGTGGTGGTGCTATTACTGTGGCGGAAAAGATTAAAAATGGAAAAGTGCTTGTTATTTTACCGGATAGGGGTGATAAATATTTGAGCACTGGTGTTTTTGCATAATTTTTGCTTTTTTCACTCGACTAAGAAGTTTTTTTGGGGCAAAATAAGTTGGAATTAAAGAAAGAAAATGCCAAAAAAAGCTCGCTTAATATTAACAACAGGTCAGGAATTTATAGGAGAAAGCTTTGGTTATGAAGGACCAAGTGATGGTGAAGTGGTTTTTTCTACTGGCATGGTTGGTTTTGAGCTTTCTTTGACTGATCCTAGTTATAGAGGACAGATACTTTGTTTTACTTTTCCATTGGTGGGTAATGTTGGGGTTCCACCTTTTGATAAAGACGAACATGGTATTATTAAAAATTTTGAAAGTGAAAATATTCATGTGCGAGGGCTTGTTTGCTCCACTCCTGCTAAGGATTTTTCTCATTTTCGCGGTGAAAAAACTCTTACAGATTGGCTAAAAGAAAACAAAGTCCCTGCAATAGCTGGCATTGATACTAGGGAATTAACTCAGGTTTTGCGTGAACATGGCACTTGCCTTGGTCAGATTGTTATTGAAGATGGTGAGCCTAAAAAAACAATCGAAAATCCAGAAGAGGGCAATCTTGTGGCAGAGGTTTCGATAGATAAGGTGCAGGTTTATAAGCCAAAAAATTCAATTAAAAAAAGAGTTTTAGTTGTTGATACAGGAATAAAAAGGAATATTTTAAGGTCTTTCTTAAAAAGAGGAGTAGAAATTATCCATGTTCCTTGGAATTTTGATGCAAGCACTGGCGAATATGAGTTTGATGGACTTTTTATTGCTAATGGCCCTGGTGATCCAAAAAAAGTTGCTCCAGTAATTGCAAAAAATATTAAATGGGCTTATGAAAAAGGTGTTCCATGTTTTGGAATTTGCCTTGGTAATCAGATTTTAGCGCTTTCATTAGGCGGTAATACATATAAACTTCCTTATGGACACAGAAGTGTAAATCAGCCTGTGCAGGATATTGAAACGGAAAAATGTTATGTGACAAGTCAAAATCATGGCTTTGCTGTTGATGAGAAAAAAATTCCAAAGGATTTTAAAATTTGGTTTAAGAATTTAAACGATGGCAGTGTTGAGGGCATAAAACACAAAACAAAACCTATTTTTTCTGTGCAATTTCATCCTGAAGCCTGTCCTGGTCCACAAGATGCCCAGTTTTTATTTGATGAGTTTATTAAACTCTTATAGGTAAAATTGCGTTATGAATGATCATCAAAAAAAGCTCAAGCGCAATTTTAAGCTCATGAGATTTATTAAGGGGCAATCTCTGTTTTTTGTTGGACAAGTTCTTATTGCTTTTGAAATAAACGTGATTGGACTTAGTTTGGCGGAAATGTTTATTGGTGAGTCTATTTTTGCTCTCACTATTATTCTTTTTGAAGTTCCTTCTGCGGTTTTTGCTGATTTTATGGGCAGAAAAAAGGCACTTATTTTTGGTGGCTTATTTTCTGTGTTGGGAATGATTTCACTTGCCTTTGCGACAAGTTTTGCTCATATTATATTAACTCAAATTTTATACGGGATTTGTATTGCAAGTATGTCTGGTGCTGATACTGCCCTTGTTTTTGAGAGCTTAAAAGATCTTGGTCAAGAAGGTGAATACAAAAAAATCTGGGGTAAAATAACTGCAACGAGCTTGTATTTGTGTATTCCTTTTTGGGTAATTGGTGCTTTTATTGCGGATTATTTTTCAATTCGCATGGCTATTTATCTTAGTATTATTCCTGCTTTGGTGTTTTTTTTGATAAGTTTTTTTCTTGAAGAGCCTGTTTATGAAAAACCCTTAAAAAAATCGCAATTTAATCATTTGACCAAATCTTTTAAATGGCTTTTTTCTCACAAAATTCTGGTTTTTATTGTTTTAACGGGTGTTTTTATTACACTTAGTGAAAAAATTGTATTTCAATTTTTTAATCCTTTGTATGAATCTTTAAATTTTCCTGTGAAATATTGGGGCTTGGCTGGTGGTGTTTATGTTTTGTTTGCTGGTTATTGTTCTGCAAGAGCGCACTCTATTATTGATAAAATTGGCCATTTAAATTCATTTGTTGTGATTTTTCTTGCTCAAATAATTGGCTTTATCTTGTTGGCAAAAGTGAGTGTTATTTATATTACTCTTTTGTTCCCTTTGTTTTTTGAGTTTACCTATGGTCTTGGGAGAATATTTTTTAGTGATGAAATTAACAAGCGTTCGGCTTCTTATCATCGTGCAACAGTAAGTTCAATTTACAGCTTTATTGTGCAGTTTTTTCAGGTTTTAACCTTGCCATTTTTGGGTTATATTGCTGATTTATATAGTATTTTTACTTTATTTTTGATTATGGCGGGAGTTATGATTATTACAGGTTTATTTTTTGGTTTTAATATCCACATTGCGCTTAAAAATGAATAATATTGATAATATTTTGGCGTTTTTTAATATTTTTAATAGAGCTTTAACAAAAAAAGAGCTTGAAGAATTTTTAAACAAAGAAATAAAAGAGCAAGATTTACAAAAATATCAAAAAAAAGATGACTATTATGTTTTAAGGTCAGCAGATAAAGTTATTTTTAAAAAAACAAAAGAAAATAGGCAAATTTCCGAAAATCATTTAAAGAAAGCAGAAAAATATTTACCATACTTGCGTTTTTTGCCTTTTGTGCGTGCTGTTGCGGTTTGTAATACCACTTCTTTTTATTCTGCAGACCAAAAAAGTGATATTGATTTGTTTATTATTACTGAAAAAAACCACATTTGGACTGCTAGGGTTTTTGTGACCTTTTTTTTGCATATTTTGGGCGTGCGTAGATATGGAAATAAAATTGCTAGTCGTTTTTGTTTATCTTTTTTTGCTGACACAGAGAATTTGGATCTAGAAAAAATAAAATTAAAAAAAGATCCTTTTTTGGCTTTTTGGTGCGCATCTCTTGTGCCTATCTTTGGACAAAAAATTTTTAAAAAATTCGCACTTCTTAATGAAAATTGGATAAAACAGGAGGTTGGAGTGAATATTTTATTAAAAAATAAAAAAATCAAAAAAGATGGTGGCTGTTTTTTCTTAGAAATAATTTTTGGAAAGTGGTTTGAGTCTTTATTAAAAAGATTTTTATTGCCAAGAAGCCTAAAAAAAGCTAAAAAATTAAAAAATTCCTCTGGCACAATAATTACCAAAGGAATGTTAAAATTTCACGATAATGATAAAAGAGAGGAGTTTGCAGAGAGATATTATGTATCAGTGCGTACATAGCCCATTGCAGAAACCTGAATATCGGAGTTATGCCTTAAGGCGCTTACTTCCATAATTTCTCTTGCTGGAGGGGCGTCTCGAAAAAAGCGACCATATACTTCATTCATTGTTGCAAAATTTTGCATATCTGTGAGATAGACAGTGACTTTTGTCATACGATCAAGGCGGGAACCAGCAGCTTCCACCACTGCTTTAAGGTTGTAAAAAGCGTTTTTTGCTTGCTCTTCAAAGGTGTCAGGCAAATTCCCTCGTGGATCCATACCAATCTGGCCAGATGTGTAAATTACATTATTGTAAGCAACTCCGTGCGGGTCTAATCCGCCAAGATCAGGAGCTAAAGCTGTTTCAATTTGCATTTTTTCCATTGTTTTGTTTTTAAAATCTTTTTTATTTTACCTGATTGAGGTTGTTTTTTGCAATTAGAAACTTGTTTTAAGAGGTTTTTTTATGTTATAATAATCTGAAACTTAAAAATAAATATGTTTCATTTAATATAAAAATTTGGATTTTTTATTCTTCAAAAATATAAGAACCCACACGGATTATTGTGGCACCCTCTTTCAGTGCAATTTTCCAGTCAGAACTCATGCCCATTGATAATTCTTTGAAATTTTGATTGAATATTTTTTCTTGTTCAATTTTTTTGAACAACTGTCTTAATTGATGGAAATATTTTCGGCTTTTTTCTGGGTCTTTTGAGTATTTTGGTATAGTCATCAAACCATGTACTTCAAGATAGGGGAGTTGAATAATTTTTTTGTACATACTTATTATTTCTGTTTCAGTAAAGCCATATTTAGCAGTATCATTAGAAATATTCACTTGCAATAAGATTGGCATTTTTTTGTTAATTTTTTCACATTCATAATTAAGCTTTTCTGCTAATTTAAAAGAGTCCACAGATTCAATCATATCAAATAATTGCACTGCTTTTTTTGCTTTATTGCTTTGCAAATGGCCTATTAAGTGTTTTTTTGTCGAAGAGGGGAGTTGGGAAAACTTTTTCTCTGCTTCTTGTATTCGATTTTCTGCAATAATAATGGGAAAACCACTATTTATAACCTCATTTATTTCATTTAAATCACGATATTTGCTGACAACAACAAGTTTTGCGTGTGGATATTGAGCAAGTTTTTTGTAAATTAGACCTAATCGAGTTTTTATTGTATTCATTATTTTTTATTATCACGCAAAAACAATTATCTGACAAAATAAAATTAAGTTGTATAAAAATTTTGTTCATTAGTTTTGTTAAAACACAGCCTATTATGTGCAAAATTTATGAACTTGTATTAAAAAGTAATACAAAAAAATGCCTTATTAAAGCCATTTAAAAGATATGAATAAAAAAAGGCTTGCAAAAAGTCTATTCCTTGTACAAAATGTGTATACAAAAAAATTATAAATGCTCAAAGCAATATTTTCTTCAAACACCCGGGTAAAATTATTTAAAATGTTTTTACTGTCTCCGCAGGATAAAGAGTTTTTTATTCGTGAACTTACTCGTTTGCTTGATGAACAAATAAATTCAGTTAGAAGAGAGCTTAATAATCTTAAAAAAATTGGATTTTTAAGGGTTAAAAATAAAAATCGTAAAAAATATTATAGAGTTAATCCTGATTTTTTGATTTATGAAGAACTAAAAAGTATTTTTCAAAAAGGCAATTCTCGTGCTGATGAAATTACAAAAAAAATATCAAGAATGGGAAAAGTTGACCTTTTGATACTTTCTGGTTCTTTTGTTGGCAAAAAGGAAGGTATTGACATTTTGGTTGTTGGTGATATAGATAAAACAAAATTAAGTAGTTTTATTACTACTGAGCTACAATCTGAAAAGGAAATTCGCTATTCTGTATTGTCTCAAGAAGACTTTGTGTATAGGCTTGAATGTAAAGATAAGTTTATAAAAGATATATTAAGTGATACGAAAAACTTGACATTAATCAATAAGCTTGAAAAAATGCTTGAGTAATTTTTATATTAAGTAAAATGGCAACAGTAACATTACAACAACTACAGCGTGAGAGCGCAAAGCGATCTTTTCCTGCTTTTAAGGCTGGTCAAACAGTTCGTGTGCATGAAAAAATTAAAGAAGGTGATAAGGAGCGTGTTCAGATTTTTGAAGGACTTATTATTCAAACTGGTGGTCAAGGCGCAGGCAAAACTATAACTGTGCGTAAAATTATTGGTGGAATTGGCGTTGAAAAGATTTTTTCAATTCATTCTGCTGTAATTGATAAGATTGATCTTGTAAAAGAGGCTAAAACACGTCGCTCAAGGATTTTCTTCATGCGTGAAAGAAGTGGTAAATCTGCAAGACTTAAGGAAAAATTCTTAACAGAAAAAGATTTACAAGAAATGACAGCAAGCAATGAGCCAACAGAAGAAGATATTGAAGAAGCTGTGCAGGCAGAAAAAGTGAAAGAAGAGGAAGAAGCAAAAAAAGCAGAAGAAACAACAGAAGCACCTACTGAGGAAGTAAAAGTAGAACCTGCTAAAGCTGAAGAAAAACCAGCAGAAGAAGCGCCTGCTGAGGAAGAAGTAAAAAAAGAAGAAACAGAGGAGAAAAAGGTAGAAGATTCAGAAAAATAAACTTAATTAATGAATCGTAGGAAACTTTTGATTTTTGGAAATTACGGGGGTATCAATTTCGGTGATGAAGCGATACTCTCGGGTTTGCTTTATTCAATTTCTTCAAAAAAATGGCAGATAACAGTAGTTTCCGCTAATCCAGAACACACCAGGAAACATCATAAAGTGAATTCTGTCTATCAGCCTCCTTTTGGTTTTCGTTCCCTTTTTAGGGGAAAGTTTTTGGAGACAGTTAGGGCTATAAAAGAAGCTGATTTAGTGCTTTTTGGTGGTGGGGGATTGTTTCAAGATAAAGAGCCAAGGGCTTTTTTGATGTGGTCTTTGTTTTTGCGTCTTTGTTTTCTTTTTAACAAAAGGATTGCACTTATAGCAAATTCTATTGGACCTTTAAATAAAGGCAGCTCTATTGACACTGCTAAGCAAATTTTTAAAAAAGTTTCTTTTTTCTCTGTGCGTGACCAAGATTCTTTTGATTTGCTTGAAAGTTTGGCTGTAGATAAACGAAAAATAAGCTTTGGCACTGATGCTGTTTTCTTTTTGCCTATAAAAAAACAAGAAAAAAAACATAAAGAAATTTTATTGATATTGCACGGAAAATATACGACAGAAAGGCAAATAAAAAGGATCAAAAAATTTGTTCAATACCTAAAAAAGAAGGGGGAAAAAGTTGCTTTTTTGCCAATGCAAAAAAGAATTACAAATGATCATAAATTAGCAAAAAAGCTTAATATTCCATGTTATTCACCAAAGAGTGATAAGGAAATTGTGGAAATTATCTCCTCTGCAAAATTTGTTTTAAGCTCAAGATTACATGGAGCAATTATAGCAATGCTTACAAAAACACCTTTTGTTGCATTTGCAGAAATGCCCAAAGTAAAGAGCTTTTTGGCATCATCTGATATGAACAAATTTTTTATACAATCTAATTTTACAAGTGAAAGATTGATCAAGATTTTTAATCAATACAAAAAAGGGGGGACAAAAATACGCAAAGAGATTGAAAAAGTTGCTCGAGTAGAAAAAAAGAAAACAAAATTTATTTTACCTGATTTTATTTAGTGTTTTTCTTTTGTTCTTGCCTTGTTTTTGAGGTTTTTTTGTGATAAAATAAATAGATAAAACTTTGAAAAACAAAAACAAAAATGAGCATAAAAAAAGTAATTATGGCAAGAATTGTGAAAAAAAGAATATTTTTTGCTGTCTTGAGCGCATTTTTTACTTTAAACAATCTTGTTTTTGCCAAAGACGACGCTAGTAGTGTTGACTTGAATGAGTTTACTTATCTTGGGGGGCCAAAGAGTGTGACCGAGCTTTTGTTTAAGATTTTGAAATTTTTGAACATTACAGTAGCTTCGGTTGCTGTTTTGGCTGTGATGATTGGTGGTATTATGCTTATCACTTCTGCTGGTAGTGAAAACCAGATGAACAGAGGAAAAGAAATTATTAAATACTCACTTATTGGTCTTGGTTTAGCTATTTTTGCCTATTTGATTGTCACTTTGGTACAAACTATTCTTTATGCAATTCCACAATGAAAAAAAAGATCTTAATTATTTTGGCTTTGGCTTTTGTTTTAATGCCTTTTTGTGAGGCAAAATATATTTATGATGATACTACTGGCAATATTGTTAATGAAACTTATAATACTGATGGTAGTGCTAATTATTCAGATGTATCAAGAGATGTTTTTTTTGGAAGTATTAAAGAAAATCTTTCTAGTAAAGACAGAAGCTCATTAACAACTGGGGAGCAAATTTTTCTTGATACCTATGATGGAAATCTTAATTCGGTTAATGCAGATGTATTAAGAGATGTTGTTAGTACTCATAATCCCGATTTGAGTACTGATGATATTAATAATATTATAGGCGCAGAAGGAGATACTAACCCTAACGGTGTTAATAATGGTGGTGCTAATGACCCTAATGGCGCAGGGGGCAATTCCCCAAATTCTGATGACCAAGGTAATGGCACTCCAGCTAATGATCCTAATCAAAAAAATGGCGCTAATGCTTGTGAGGGTGATAATTGTGCAAATAGCCCTGAAAACAAAGACATAGAGCTTAATGTTGCACTACCAACAAAAGATGGAGGAAGCTCAAAAGCAATTGCTATCGAGGGTGGAGCAGTGGGAATAATGAAAGAATATGTGGGTCGAGTTTATCTTTTTGGTACTGGCTTGGTTGTGGTTGTGGCTGTGATCATGCTGATTGTTGGTGGAATTGAGATTATGGTGGTTGGTGGTATTGCCAGCACTGATTCCGGAAAACAGCGCATAACACAGGCGCTTTTAGGCATTGTTTTGGTTGCGCTTAGTGCGCTTATTCTTAATTGGATTAATCCTTCTTTCTTTCAACTTTAATTATGTATTTACTACCAGAAAAAAAAGAACAGACTCAGCAAAAAAATATGTATTTATTGCCAGAGTCAAAACCAAGACCACAAAAAAGGTGGATAGTTGGTATTTTATCTTTGATTTTAACAGTAAATTTAGCTGGTTTTACTGGCTTATTTGCTAATAAAGCAGATCAATTATTTTCTTCTGTTTATTCTGTGCCAAAAATAGAGTGTGGTGATGCAGGACTTGTGGGTTGTGATCAAGACGCAACTGATGACATAGAAGATCACTGGTTTTTTACTACTGGTTTTCCAAATTGGATTAGCTGGTTAATTATTTTTGCGGCTGGTGCTTCGGTTGTGACAATTATGATTGGTGGGGGCATGATCTTGCTCCACTTTGGCGATGAGGAAATGATTAGTAAAGGTAAAAAAACAATAACAATTTCTATTATTGGGCTTTTTGTTGCTATGTTTTCCTTTTTTATAGTGAAGGTAATTGAAAATATAACCTTGCCTAGTTAATGAATAAACAAAAAAAACATGATTGGCATAAATTTTTCTCATTATTTTTACTACTTCCTTTGCTTTTTGGGCTTGTTGTTGCTTTTTTGCAAATAAAATCAGGTGATCTTTTGGGTTATCTTGGTGCGGATATTTTGCCAAATCGCTCAGCACATTCGGAATATGCAAAAGATTTGCCAGATGGAAGTTTAACTAGAGAGTTTTTACCAGCGATGATTGATATTATTTTTTATCTTACTGGCGCAGCAATTACAGTTGTTATTACTTATGCTGGTTATTTGCATGTGACAAATTTTGGTGATCAGGAGCAAAACAGCAAAGCAAATAAATTGCTTTATTGGGGTGCTTTGGGAATTGCTGTTATGGCTCTTTCTTATGCGATTGTTTGGGGTATTACTAATCTTGCTTTTAATCGAATTTGAAAATAAAAAAATCAATATTGGCCTTTATTTTTATAGGAGCTTTTTCTTTGTTTTTTGTTGGCATTGATTTTGCTTCAGCTGATGTTGGTTCTTATATGGATCAGGTTTTAGATCAAAAACCTGACAATCTCCCTTCTTTGCGTAATGCTGAGGATTCAGAGGGAAGTGTGCTTGATTTAGTGTTTTCTGCTATTGATATTATTTTGATTGTTGCTGGTATTGTGGCTGTACTTTTTGTATCTATTGGTGGTGTGCGTATGGTTGTTGGTTCTTCTAGTCAGGATCAGGTAGAAGGTGGTAAAAAAACGGTTTATTATGTGATTATTGGTCTTTTGGTGGTTATTCTTGCTTGGGCTTTGATTTCTAATTTTGTGCGGGTTTTGATTACTGAAGAAGAAACTGCTGGCGGTTGTGCAGCAGAGGGGGCTTTATGTGTAGGTGATGAGATGTGTTGCTCTGGTGATTGTGATGGTGGAACTTGTCAGTAGATGATAGCTTAAGTATGTTTTATGATTGTGGTTTATTATTGTGTCTTCCCGAGATTGCTGGGCTGTAAGTTTGCTGTGGCGAATCAAGCTTACAATGATAAAATCATGTATTATTTTGACCCTTTTTTTGTCGTCCTGAGTGAGCGTAGCGAAGCGAAGGATCTCCCGTAGTCATTACTGTTGAATTACCCAAGACAGGACTTGAGCAAGTGGACAAGGAGATTGCGGATCAAGTCCGCAATGACAACCCAAAAAGCCAAGGCAGGGCTTGAGCAAGTGGACAAGGAGATTCTTCGCTCCATCCGCCTGGGCGGATTACGCTCAGAGAGACAGAAAAAGAGGCAGGTTCGCTCGGAATATAATACTGCCGGAAGGGCATTATAAATTATAGAACATTAAAGCAATAGTAATAGATAATTATTTACTTAATCCAAAAGGACAAAAAGGGAATGAGGCACATTGATCACATTTTGGGTTTTTTGCTGTGCAGGTTTTTCTGCCATGCCAAACAAAAAAATGATTAACCCTGCCCCAATATTTTTTTGGAAAAATTTTTATTAAATCTTGTTCGATTTTATCCGGATTATTTTCTTGGCTTAGATTAAGCCTGTTTGAGATGCGTCTAACATGCGTATCAACAGCAATGCCCTCAATAATTCCAAAACCAGTTTCAAGGATAATATTTGCACTTTTGCGGGCAATTCCAGGCAGGGATATAAGCTCTTGCATTGTGTTTGGCACTTTTGATTGGTGTTTTTCTGTGAGTATTTTGCCAATTGCGCGTAGGTTTTTGGCTTTATTTCGATATAAACCTATGCTTTGGATAAGTTTTTCAAGTTCGTTTTGAGAAATTTTTGCTAATTCTGCAGGTGATTTAATAATTTTAAAAAGAGTAGGAGTAATTTTATTTACTCCTTTGTCTGTGCTTTGCGCAGAAAGAAGCACAGCAATCATAAGCTGAAAAGGGTTTTTATGTTCAAGAGCACATTTTGCTTCTGGAAATTCTTTTTCAAGAATTTTTAAAATATTTAATGCTCTTTTTTGTTTATTTATTAAGCTTTCTCGCATTAAGCATAAAAACTTTTAATTTTATTTACCACTTCGCTTAATGGTGTGTTTTCTGCTTCATTTTTTGCTCTTTCTTTCCATTCAACAGAGTTTTTTTCTATTGTTCTACCGGAAATTACAATTCTGAGCGGAATTCCTATTAAATCAGAATCAGCAAATTTTTTGCCTGCACTTTCATCACGATCATCAAAAAGCACTTCAAACCCCTCTTTTTCTAGTTCTTTTTCTAGTTTTTTTGCTTCTTCGTCTTGATTTAATGAAATAATATGTACTTGAAATGGAGCAACTGTTTTTGGCCAGATAATGCCATTTTCATCATGAAAAGCTTCAACAATAGTGCCCATTAAACGACTAACGCCAATGCCATAACAACCCATATAAGGCACTACTTGTTTTCCGTCTTTGTCTGATATTTTTAAATTAAAAGCATCAGAGTATTTTGTAGCTAAATCAAAAATATTGCCAACTTCTACGCACTTATCTTTTTTAAGCTCGCTTCCGCATTTTTCACATTTTTTAGGTTCTTCTTTTTCGTTTTCCCTTAGTTCTGCATTGCGAGCAAAACCGCAAGCAGAGCAATATAGCATAACATCTTCGCCTGCAGGCGTAATTACTGCAAATTCATGTGACATTAATTTTGAAAATTCTCCTCCACCTGCTTCGATTTTATATGATTTTAAGCCAGCGCGTTCAAAAGTTTTAAAATAAGCCTCTGCAACACGATCATAATATTTTTGAAAATCCTCACGATCAAGGTGAAAAGAGTAGCCATCTTTCATAGAAAACTCTCTACCACGAAGTAGTCCTGATTTTGCCCTTGGTTCGTTTCGAAATTTAGTCTGAATTTGATAAAGAGCAACAGGAAGGTCTTTATAGCTATTTATGTATAATTTTGAAAGAGGGGTGACAATTTCTTCATGTGACCAACCAAGAATATAGTTTCTGTCGGTTTTAAAGCCAATATCTACATTGTCTCTGCCTGTTTGTTGCCAATTTTCCTTAGGAATAAGAGCAGGCATTAAAATTTCTTGCATATCAACTGCGTTCATTTCTTCTCTAATTATTCTTTTAATTTTTTGAAGAACACGCAAACCAATAGGCAAAAAAGAAAAAACCCCAGCAGATTCTTTTTTTACAAAACCGCCTCTGGTTAGGAGCTGGGCGTTAATGCTACCCTCGTCGTGAGGTGCATTTTTATCTGTTTTTACAGCAAAAAAACTTTGTTTCATTCTTATTTTTTTAAATGTTTGTCAATTTGATCTTTTGCAAAATCAATAAATTCTTTATCTGCTTTTTTAAGTTCATCAAAAAGCTTTAAGCAAGGCTTTTCTGCCTTTTTTAATTCTTCACGCAGTTTTTTGCCTGGTTTTTGAGCAAATAAGATACCAGTTATGTAGCCAATAGACACCAAAAAGAACAAATGAAATATTTTTTTCATATTAAATTAAATAGTAAGCATTAAAAAAGTGAGCCCACAGCCAAGAAAAATGCCAGTTAAAACTTCAAATATAGTGTGACCAAGGCGTTCTGTTAAACATTGTTCACCTAAGAGCTGATTTAAAACAACAGCGTGTTTGCCTGCTTCTGCTCGTAGTTTAATAGCGTCAAAAACTACTAAAAAGCCAAAAACCAAGGCAATGGCAAATTCTGTGCTATCAAAGCCTTTGATGATTAAGATCATGGTAGCCAATGAGCTAACAAAAGCAGAATGACCACTAGGAATTCCTCCAGTTGCAAAAAGATCTTTAAGTCCAATTTTTCCATTTTTTACTAAAGTAATTATGAGTTTTAAAAACTCTGTCACAATTACTGTTGCAATAGGTACTAGAACCGGGATTTTGTGGAAAAATTCTTGCATAAACCTATTTTCAGAGATTTTTACTAAAAAATCAAACAAAAAGCTTTAAATTTCATCTTTTCAAAACAAAATAAATTCTTTAATGTACAAAGGAAAATTTAAAAATAAAGTTATGAAAAAAACAAAATTTTTTTTAATCGCAAGTTTATTACTAATAAATATTAGCTTTGTTTGTGCAGAAGGGGATATGACTTCTGAGTCACAAATAGACACAACAAGTATTTTTGAAATGCCTTTGTTTGAGTCTGATTCAAAGATTGAGCTTTATCGTCCTGTGCAAATTCCAGAAGAAGCAGATAGTGTTTCCAGACCTTTAGAAATTACAAATTATTCAACAAAAGCAAGTGTGAGCATAGAAAAAGGCACAGTTATTACAGATAAAAGTGGTAATATTCTTCATCCGCTTTTAAAGCCAACTAGAAAAACCTTATTTAATGTTGCTGATGTGCCTTATCCTGATGCTACTGTGATTTATCAATTTTTGTTTACTTTTGGTAATTCATGCACAGCTCAAGAAGAAGAGGAAAACACCTGCACAACTCCGCCTGAACATTTTAGTCCCACCTTGGAAATGGTTATTCCCTTGCCTGAAAATGTGGAAGAGGGATCTTTTGACCTTATGATTTTTAATCCAGATAATAAAAAATGGTATGAACAAGATTTTGAGTATGATGATATTGCGAAATTAATCACCTTAGATTATCCACAAAAAGGTTTTATTGCTTTTGTAGAAAAAGGAAGTATAGAAAGTGCAATTAAAGTTGACATTGGCGATACTGTTGTAAATCAAAATGACCCAGAAGATGACGAAGCAGAGACAAATAATAACGAAGAAGAAGAGGGAGGAGATAGTGATGGAGACTCAGAAATAACAGATCAAAATACACAAGAAAGTGACGATAGTCAGCCTGATGACACAGATACAACATCAGTAACAGAAACAAAGCCAAAAGTGGATATTGATGAATTATTAAGTAGACTTTATTTTGATATCCCAGATGAACATTGGCTTCATGATGACTTGGAATATATGGTTGATAAAGGAATTTTTGAGGCAGGAGCAAGAAAACAATTTAAGCCAAATGAGTTTATAAATCGTGCAGAAGCTGCAAAAATTCTTACAAAAACATTTAATTTACCATTATCAGAAGAAGTAGACTTATTAGATTTTTCTAGGGCAAGTTGGTTTACAGAATATGCACAAACAATGATTGACTTGGGAATTATGAGCCCATATGAGGGAAAAGCATTTTTGCCAAATAAAAAAATATCTCGTGCAGAAGCATTAACAATAATTATTCGTTCTGCTCGTATAGAGCTTGATCGAGAATATGCTTTTAATTCTTTTTCTGATGTATCAAAAGAGGATTGGTTTGCGCCAGAAGTTGCCTTTGCAGTAGATAATGAGATTATTGGCGGAGTTGGTGATGAGTTTGTGCCTAGTCGTAATGTGACTCGAGCTGAATTTGTAAAAATGACAAAAAGAGTGCTTGTTTATCAGCAAAGTCTTAATCAAGATGATTTAGTGGAAGATTTTCCAGGCAGACAAGAGGAAAAAGTTTGTACTTTTTTTACAGAAGACGACTTGCAGTATTTTGAGAAAATTTTAGAAAAAGGCGATATAGATCTTGACATTAAAAGAGCTAAGAAAATTCTTAAATATTATGGTTATTATAATGGTGAACTTACTGAAGATTTTGATGATCAATTTTCAGGCGCCTTGCTTAGTTTTCAGCTTGGAGAGGGGATTATAGATAGCGCTAATACTATTGGTGCTGGTGGTTTTGGGCCTTCTACAAGAGCAAAGCTAAACTTACTTGTTGATACATTAAGAGCAGAATGGCTTTAGTTTTTAATAAGTAAAGTTGTGGTTTTATTCTCTTATTCCAAGCCAAATTCCTTCATGTAAATCAAGCTTTTGTTCGCTGTTCATAATTTCATAAGCATCTTTGATGTGTTCAGGAAAAAGCTCTCGCCCGCCTAGTCCAACAGTAAAAGGTAATATTGAATAATTATTATTTTCTTCGCAGGCAACTGCAAGTGAGCTTTTTATTTCATTAAAAAGAGGACCACCTTCGCCACCAGCAGTAAAAGTGCGCTCAAAAATAGCAATTTTTTTAATATGAGCTAATTTTTTTCGCACATAATCACCAGGAAACGGTCTATATGTACGCAGTCTTAATGCTCCTATTTTTATGCCATTTTTTCTTAATTTTTTTATTCCTTCTTTGATTGTACCAAAAAGAGAGCCCATAATTACAATTGCAAATTCTGCATCATCAAGCATGAATTTTTCACCTGCTTCTGTGTAATCTCGGTCAAAATTTTCTTTAAATTCTTTGCCGATTTTAGGAATTATTTTGCGAGCATTAAGCAAGCCTTCAAGCTGACTTCTTTTGCATTCAGTAAAATAATCTGGTTTTGTTGCTGTGCCATAAGAAACAGGATTATCAACATCTAAAAGTGGATTTATTTCTTTTATTTTTCCTATGAATTTTTTTATTTTTTCATCTTGCTCAACTAACACTTGTTGTTTTGTGTGTGTCACCTGAAATCCATCCATGGCTACTATAACAGGAGTGCGTATTTCTGTGTCTTCAGCAATACGAGTTGCTTGGATAGTTAAGTCGTATGCTTCTTGGGCATCTTTTGCGTGTAGTATTATCCAGCCAGTATCACGAACAGAATTGATATCAGAATGATCAGCATGAATAGAAAGGGGAGCAGAAAGCGCTCTGTTGCCATTGATTAAAACAATAGGCAAGCGCATGCCACTAGCATTAAAAAGAGCTTCATTCATGAGCGATAATCCTTGAGAAGAGGTAGCAGTAATCACTCTTCCTCCGCCTGCAGAAGCGCCAATACAAGCACTCATTGCGCTATGTTCACTTTCTGCAAGAATAAGCTCAGTATCTATTTTGTTTTTTTCTGCATAAACAGAAACTTGCTCCATAATATGAGAAGTGGGAGTTATTGGAAAACCAGCAAAAACATCAGGGTTTATTTGCCTTATTGCTTCTGCAACAGCAGAATTGCCATCAATTATCATTTTTTTACTCATTGTTTTCTAGATTTTTTATTGAAAGTGCCTTAACTGGGCAAACAGCAACACAAAGACCGCAATTTTTACAATGTTCCTTATTTATTCCTGCCATTTTATTGTTTTTATCTAATAGCATGCAGGAATCAGGACAAATATCTACACATCTGTTGCATTTTATACATATATTTGGATCCCAGACTGTTTCTTTTGGTGTCCATTTACCAGTTTGATAATTCACAGAATTGCCAGCAGAAGGCACAACTCCGCCAATTGGTATTTCTTTCCAGCCTAAATTGCCTTTACTAGGGTCAACTTTTGCATTTTTTTCTGCTAATGATTTTTTTTCTTTGCTCATTTAACTTGAAAAATTTCTTCAGCACCTCGCCAAAAAGCACGTAAATTTCCTTTGATAATTTCTGGTGGTAAAGTGGAAAGTACTTTTTTTAAGTGAGCTTCAAATTTATCTAAAGGATATAAATTGCTAATTTTTAATAAACCCCCAACAAGAGGAACATTGGGGATATTTTTACCTATTTCTTCAAGGGCTATTTTTGTGGCGTTTAAATGCCATATTTTTCCTTTAAAATTAGCTGAACTTTCTTTTTTTCCAGTATTAACTAACAATTTTCCATTTTTATTTAGTCCAGACAAAACATTATTCCAAGAAAGTTCGCCTTTGTTGAGCAAAGTAGTATCAAAAAGCACAAGATAATCAGGATTTTGTATTTGATGAAAATAATCTATTGCTTCGTTGGCAATGCGAGTAAACGCTTTGATTGGTGCGCCTCTTTTTTCTGCTCCAAATTCGGAAAAACTTTGTGTGAATTTATTTTTTTCTTTACCAATAGCTTGGGCAAGTGCATTTGAAGCTGTTATAGCACCTTGTCCGGCACGAGAATGCCAGCGGATTTTTGTAATCCCTTCCATGAATACTATTATAAAGGGATTTTAGTTGTTTTGCCAAATGAAAAGACGAGCACCTTTTGAATGTGGTGTTCTTTTGATAAATTTATCCACATTCCATTTTTTTGGTTCGTTGCCTAAGTCTTTGAAGCCGTTTTTGTCGAAAAATTTATGAGCACCAACTTGTTCTTTTTTGCAAAACAAAAAGATTTTTGAATATTCTTTTTTAATTGTTTTTAATAATTTTGAGCCAACTCCATTGCCTTCTA
Organism: Candidatus Altimarinota bacterium; assembly: GCA_963664295.1. Taxonomy (GTDB): domain Bacteria; phylum Patescibacteriota; class Gracilibacteria; order CAIRYL01. The sequence continues at coordinate 428,488 of OY760935.1, read as the reverse complement.
CTTTTGCCCAAAGGGTTGTTAGTTCAACCCAGTCGTTTTCTTTTTCTAGTGGAGTAAAACCTCCTAAAATTCTGTTATTTTTTTTAAAAAAAACATGATTTTCTCTAATTCTGATTAACTTATCTGTTCTTTTTCTTCTTTTCCATTTTTTTTCTTTTGTGTATTTTGCGTAAAGTTCATTAAAAAGAATAAATTCATCTTTTGTTATAGCTTTAAGAGCAGTTTTTGCTCTTGTAAAACACATACTCCTAATTCCGCTAATAGCTGTATCCATCAATAATTAAAAATTAAATAAAAAATTAAGCTTGAATAGTATAGGGATTTTTTCTATTTTTTCAAGTTATAAAAATAATTGATTTTTATAAAATGGCTTTTTACCAACCTCTTTCAGCCATTTTTGTTTCCAAGCTGTCAATCTCCAAGCTGTCCATAGGAGCGCCAATGTTTTCAGAAACTTCAGCAATTACTTTTGGGTCATTGTAATTAGTGGTTGCACGAACAATAGCAAGTGCTCTTTTTTTTGGGTCTTCAGAACGGAAAATGCCAGAGCCAACAAAAACACCATCACAGCCCATTTGCATCATAAGGGAGGCATCAGCTGGAGTAGCAATACCGCCAGCAGCAAAATTTACAACAGGCAATTTACCATGTTTAGCTACATATTTCACCATATCAATAGGTGCACCCATTTCTTTGGCAATTGTCATCAGTTCTTCTGGAGGAGTGTTTTTTAATGAGCGCATTTCAGCAGAAATTTGACGAAAATGACGCACAGCTTCAACAACATTACCTGTACCTGCTTCACCTTTTGTGCGGATCATGACCGCACCTTCGGATATTCTGCGAAGAGCCTCAGCAAGGCAAGTAGCTCCACAAACAAAAGGAACAGAAAATTGTTCTTTATCAATATGAAATTCATCATCAGCAGGTGTTAAAACTTCACTTTCATCAATGAAATCAACCCCAAGAGCTTCCAAAACCTGTGCTTCAACAAAGTGACCAATACGCACTTTTGCCATAACAGGTATGCTTACTGCTTTAATAATTTCTTTAATCATTTTTGGATCACTTGCTCTGGCTACGCCACCTTCTTTGCGAATATCAGAAGGAACTCTTTCTAAGGCCATTACGGCAACTGCTCCTGCTTCTTCAGCTATTTTTGCTTCTTCTGGAGTAGTGACATCCATAATTACACCACCTTTTAACATCTGAGCTAATCCTTTGTTAAGTTTTTCTCTTGTTTTCATAATTTATTATTTTAATTAAATTTAGTTTTTTAAAATGCGTTCTGAAGCAATAGCAGCATTGGCAGGGTCAAGTACAGTCAAAACCGGCACATTAGACGGCATTTGAATAGTAGAATGAATATTAACCAACATATCCACCTTGTCTGCAAAAGGAGGGCAAGCAATTACTGGTTTTTTTGTATTACCTGCGCAAAAACCAGAAAGAGCGTTTGATCTTCCAGCAATTGTGATATAAACAATTTTTTCTTTTTCTTCATTACTTTCGAGTATTTCTAGTGCTTTTTTTGGTTGTTTGTGTGCACTGGCAATATGTGATTCGTGTGCAATCCCAAGTTCATCAAGTTTAGCGGTGATTTTGTCCGCATGAGGAGTGTCTTTTTCAGATCCCATAATAATTACAACTTTCATTGCTTAGCTTTAAAAGTAAGCAAATTTTGCCTTATATATACTTAAAAATCAACTCTTATTATTCTTGATCTTCTTTTTTTTCCTCTAGTTTGATTTCTGTATTTGCTTGTGTGAAGTCGCCTAAGCCAGTTTCTGTTTCAGGAGTATTTTTTTCTTTTGTTTCTGCTTCTTGTTTTGATCGTTCTTTTATTTCTGTTTGAATTATGTTTAATTCCTTTTCTTTTTCAGTGTCTATTTTTCCGCTGTCTTTTGCTATTTCTAGTATTTGTGATCTTTCCATTAAATCTTCTGTTGGTACATTTTTAATTGCTTCTTGATTTTTTAATTCACTTTGCATGAATTGGGATTTTTGTTCATTTTCTTCAGATTTATTAAAAAAGTTTTTAATATCAGGCATTAATTTTGGCTTAACAAAACCTTTTTTTTGTCCAGCTTGTACTGATGAGCCTGATGAACTTGTTGTTTCATAGATTTCTCTGTTTGTATTTGTTTCTTTGTTTCTGTTAAATATTTTGGAAATTAGATTATTTTTTTCTTCATTGTTATTTTGATTATTATTTATGCTTGTAAAAATAGCTCTAGTAAGCCAAAAAGGTAAAATAATTGCCATGTAAAGCATCATCAAGGCAGTGATATATTTCATTACTGTTCTTGGGGTATTTAAGAAGCCATAATTTAATCCCGGAGCAGAAATATTTAAATTAATTGCATCAGGAAAAATTAAACCAGAAGGTGCTTGATAAGTGCTTTCTAATGGCACGCCAGTGTGAGTCCAAATATTAACAATAATAAAAAGAGACATGGCTAATAGGGGTCCAATCAAAATCCATCTTGAATAAAGCCAAATCCAATACTTAAAAATACCTCTCAAAGAAGGCACAAGAAATAAAACAAATAAAAAAGGTGAAAAAATTAATAAAAACCATAAAATTACATAACGAAATACAATAATAAGAGCAATTAAAAGCTGACCAATAGCACCTAAGGCAACAAGGATAATATTAAAAATAACTTGTTCTTGATAACGATCTACATATAAATCATCTTTATTACTAAGACTTTCTTTATTAACTTCTTCCCCCAGGTTTTGAGGATAAGATTGTTCTATATAAGAGGATTTTTTTGTGCCCACAAAAGAACCATATTCCAACCCAGGACTAAGCAAAATGTCTTCAGCACCAATTTGTTTTGTCTCCTCTGTAGTTGTCACTTGAAAAAGAGAATTTTGTATTAAATTTGCTCCATCAACAGCTAGTCTGGTTATTGGTAAAGCAAAATTAACAGTAATCATGGCAATAATAAAATAAGCCAATGATTTTTTAAGCACACCTTTTGGAATAAGAACAGAAAAATTCCACATTAAAGCAATGCCTAAAAGTGTGATAATAAAAAGCCCGTTAGCAATATTTAAAAATTTATTAAATATTTGTTCTATTTTTGGATTTCGTAAACCGTTTTCGTCTATTTTAAGCGACCAATCAAGCAAGCTACTACTTCTGGCTGTAAAATTTCCTACTGCTGTGACTAAGCTTGAATATTCAGCATTATTGCCAGGTTCAAGGTCAGCACCAGCAAGCTCAAGAGGAGGTAAATCGCCATCTTGTAAAATTACCAGATCAATTAAGTTTCTGCGATTTGCATTAATGATAATATCATCAGAACAAAAAGCATCTTGGCAAGTATATCCTTGTAAATTATCTTCAGTAGCAAGTTTTATATTATTTTCACCAGCAATGGAAACAGTGTATTTAAAACCATCGTCAGCATTAACAAATAGAGTTTCCGAGTAAGTGTCAAAAGGGTTATCTACTTGTGATGCTAGCCAGGCAGAAAAAGCTTCGTAATCTTTGTCATCACCGCCACAATTTGGCACATCATCTTGAGCAAAAATTAGTTTTTCTTCGCTTATTCTTGTTGGTGGAACAAAAAATTCACCAACAGGAGCTTGTTCATAGCGAGTAATTTTTTCAATTTTTTTAATTTGTTCATCTCCATGAAACCACTCAAAAACACATTCTGTAGTATCTACTTTTTTGATTGCTCCAGCAGAAGGGGAATATTTTGTGCGATCGCTTATTTCATTTATTTCTTGGTTTATTCCTGTTTTTTCACCATTTTTTTCAATGATAACCTTAATTTGCTTGTTTTCATTTGCCCAAATATCACCAGTTAAGTCGTTTTTATGAATTCTAAGTTCCAAATTAGCATCATTTGCTGAACCAAAAGGCAAAAATAGCCCAAAAGCCACCATTGCCATTGCCAATTTAAAAATTAACTTTTTCATTATTCAATTTATCATTAAATTATACGCTAAAATAAGCCTTTTTTCAAGTAATAAACGGCTTTTGTGAGCAAGAGTTTTAATAGTGTTTTTCTTTGTATAAAGCCACTTCGCGTGTTATATTGAATTTAGTTTTGTTTTATTCAATGAAAAATATTTATATTACAACTTCGATTGCCTATGTTAATGCTGCTCCGCATATTGGTTTTGCAATGGAGCTTATTGAAGCAGATGTAATAGCTCGTTGGCACAGACAAAAAGGAAATAATGTTTTTTTCCTTACAGGCACAGATGAACATGGCACAAAGATATATAGAACAGCAAAAGAGCAAGGGATAAGTCCACAAGAGCTTTGCGATCACAATGCAGAAAAGTTTCAAGAACTTACAAAAGCATTAAATATATCCAATGATGATTTTATTCGCACAACCGAAGAAAGACACAAAAAAGGAGTGCAAAAAATTTGGAATAAAATTTTAGAAAGTGGGGTTTTAGAAAAAAGATCATTCAAAGGGCTTTATTGTGCAGGTTGCGAAGCCTTTATAACAGAAAAAGAATTAGTTGACGGCAAGTGTCCAAATCACCAAAAAGAACCAGAAGAATTATCAGAAGAAAATTGGTTTTTCAACCTTTCAAAATACTCAAAAATAGTCACTGATTTAATAGAAAGTAAAAAAATGCAAATACTTCCTGATTATCGCAAAAACGAAATACTCACAGTAGCAAAAAAAGGCTTTAAAGACATATCTTTTACTCGCCCAAAAGAGGTTTTGCCTTGGGGTGTTGATGTGCCAAACGATGATGAACAGGTTATGTATGTTTGGTGTGATGCACTTTCTAATTATATAACTGGCTTAGGATATGGCAGTGAAAATGAAGAATTATTTGAAGAATTCTGGGAAAATGGCGAGGTAATTCATCTAATTGGTAAAGATATTTTGCGTTTTCATGCTGGCATTTGGCCTTCTATGCTTACTTCTGCAAAATTAAAAACACCAGATAAAATTTTGGTACATGGATTTTTAACCTCCGAAGGACAAAAAATGTCTAAATCACTAGGAAATGTAGTTGATCCCTTTGAAACAGTTGAAGAAGAAGGTGTTGATGCACTTAGGTTTTATTTATTGCATGAAGTTCCCTTTGGTAGAGATGCAGATTTTTCGAAATTCCGTTTTACAGAAATAAAAAATGCATATTTAGCTGATAGCTTAGGCAATTTATTACAAAGAGTACACACCCTTGCTTCTCGTTTAGAAATAAATGAATTTAAAAACGAGCTAAGTCCTGATTTTGAAAAGAAATTTCAGGAAACAGAAGAAAAAATGAACAAAGCAATGGAGGAATATGTCCTTCATGATGCAATTTCTGCTCCATTTGAATTTACAAATTTTTTAAATAAAGAAATCAACACCATAGAACCTTGGAAATTGATGAAATCAGAGTCAGAAAAAGCAAAAGAAATTTTATTGGACTTTTTGGAGGCATTAAGAAGAGTAAATATTATACTTGAACCATTTTTGCCGGAAACAGCAGAAAAGATCAAAAAAGTGCTTAATTTAGATAAAAATTACAATTGGCAAAGCGGATTAGGAGAAGCAAAAATACTTTTTCCTAAAGAAAAATAATTTTTTAAATAATTATTTCGTTTTCTAGATAAAATTTTTCTAATATAGTGTGATGATTTAGTGCTGAACTTAGCGTTTTTGAATTAAAAAGGGTATATTCAGTGCCAAGCTTATAAATAAATTTACTTTTTAAAAGATACTTTAAAAGCTCAGCGCTTTTACTTTGTTTATATTTTTTATTTTTCATTTTTTCCATAAATTCTTTGTGCTTAAAAGTAATACTTAAATCACTTATAGTATCAAGAGAGTCCATGTATTCTTGTTTTTTTGATGTGGTAATAATATTGTTTAAATATTGCTTAATTGAGTTTATGCGATTTATGCGATGAAAAATAGCAGAATAAATCACCGTTTCTTTTCCGATTGTAAAATAGCCTCTTAATGCAAAATTGATAAAAAAATTAGGGTTTTTTTTGCGCAAACTTTCTAAAAGATAAAAATGATAAGTGTCTTGATTTTCTTTGTAGTAAATAGAGAGAGAAATTGTTCTGTTAGCACTGTAAGAGTAATGATTTAGTAACATTGATTCAATAACTCTAATTATTCTTTTGTTTCCATTTTGAAAAGGGTGAATTGCATAAAAAAGAATATGAAACTCAATGATATCAATTAAATTAATATTTTCTCTTTGAGAAAACTCTTTAATTAATACTGTTAAAGCGTGCTTAATTTTTTTTGCCTCAATTGGCTTATATTGTTTTGTTCTACCTCCTACTTTTATGTTATCACTTGTTCTTAATTCACCTGGTTTGTATTTGTTTACACCATAGTCTTTTGCGTATTCATCTAGCCCAATTGTTAATTCATAATGCAATTTTAATATTAGGTTTAAATCAACCTCTTTAAAAGAAATTGAATCAAAATTAATTTCTACATTTTTAACATTTTCAAATTCTAATTTTTCATATTTTTCTTCAATAGACATTTTTTTGTCATTTCGATATTTATTAAGCCTTCTTTTGATTTCAGGTGAAATAATTATTTTTTCTGCTTCTTCCTTGGTTAGTTTTTCATTTTCAGCAGTAGAAATAGCATAAGCTTGTTCAGAAATATTTTTTTCAACAATTAATGGTGCTATTTTGAAGTCACTCAAAGGTGTTTTTTGAAATAACTCTTTAGCTTGATTAATTGTTTTTTTTGTGTAAATTATGCGATTTGGAGATGCAAAGCCAGTTATTTTATAAATATTTTCTGACATAAATTCAAAGTAAATTTAACATAAATTCAAAGTAAATTTAACATAAAAATAAATAAAAAGTCAAGTAGGTTTAACATTTTTTATATATTTTTTTAAAAAAAGTCTTGACATTATTTTTGATACTGCTAAAATCTCGTTCGTGAAAATTCAAAACCCCATTCCTCGGAAGGTCGGTGCTATAAGATTAAAATAATAATGCACCCACGAGAGTGGGTTTTTTGATTTATGGGTTTTTTTATCTTTCCCTTGCCAAAAAAGAAAATAAAAACCAAAATTCATTTGATGAACATAAAGCAAATAATATTGGAAAATTTTCGCAATCACACAAAAAATATCATTAGTTTTAGCGAAAAAACCACCATCTTCATAGGCGAAAATGGCTCAGGAAAGACCAATATAATCGAAGCAATATATAGTTTTGCAATATTAAAACCATTTCGAAGCACAAAAAGAGAAATATACATCAAAGAAGAAGAAAATTATTCCAAATTAACCATAGAAGCAAATCAAAAAACACTAGAAATATACTGGGAAAAAACACCAGCAAGAACAGTATTCAAAAAAGATAAAATAAAACTAAAAACCAGTGAATTTCTTAAAGAAAAAGAATTTTATGCAGTACTTTTCACTCCAGATGATTTAAATTTGCCATTTTCATCTCCATCAGAGCGAAGAAAATTGCTTTTTCGAGTAGTTGCGCCAGTGCATAGAGAATATTTTGAGTCTCACTTAAAATTTGAAAAAATTCTTCGCCAAAGAAACAAATTACTGCAAAGATACGCAGAGCAACAAGCAGAAAAAAGCGAATTTGAATATTGGGATCAGGAATTTATAAAACACAGTCAAATACTCACTCAATACAGAAAAGATTTTTTGAAGTATATAAACTCAAAAATAGAAAAATATTTTCAGGAAATATCACAAAATAAAAAGAAATTAAGTATAAACTTCATACCTTCATCAGAAAATATAGCAGAAGATTTAGAAAAAAATTTTCAAAAAGACATAATAATCGGTTCAACCAGCAGGGGAGCACACAGAGACGATTTTCAAATATTAATAAATGATGAAAACCTTACAAAAAAAGCCTCTCGAGGGGAAGTGCGCAGTGCAATTCTTGCATTCAAACTCGCAGAAAGAGATTTCATACAAGAAAATAAAGAAATAAAACCATTATTACTATTTGATGATGTATTTTCCGAACTTGACGAAATACACCGCAGGTCATTCTTAAAGTTAATCAAAAATGAACAAGCAGTAATAAACAGCACAGAAACACCAGTTTTTTTATCCGAGCCATACTATATATATGAAGTAAAAAACGGCGAAGTGAGCAAAATAAATTAAGAAATTTTATTTAAAAGCAATTTTAGTGCTTCTTCAGTTGCTTTTTTGCGAATTTCATTACGAGAACCAGATAAATTTAGTGCGTAGGCCTCGGCTTTAAAGCCCAAGCCAGCAATGCCAATAAAACAGGTGCCAGCTTGAACACCCTCCGAAATACCACTAGCAACACCAGTAGAAGAAATTGCCAAGTTTGCCTTAGTTTTTTTGAGAATACTTTCTGCCATTAAAACAGCAGTATTTTTTGAATAAACTTTATTGCCAACAATTTTTTTTTCAGGGATATCAAGCAATTTTGTTTTTGCCTGATTACAATTAGTAATAATTCCACCAAAAAAAACATCAGAAGAACCACTAATAGACACAAAAGAATTAGCAATTAAGCCACCAGTAAAACTTTCTGCTACAGCAATTTTGTAGTTATTTTTAAGAGCAATTTTGATGATTTTTTCGGAAATTTGCATAAAAGCTGGACAAATATTTATTATTTGATAGTATTTTAAAGCTCTGAAAAAGTTTTGTCACTAAAAGAGTGGCTAAATTATTAAGAATTGCTTGATATGATGCGGGGTGGAGCAGTGCTAAGGCCAATCGGCCGTCGGGCTCAACAAATGAGCCCCCAAGAAAGAAAAAATAAAGTTAGATTAACGCGGGGTGGAGCAGTGAGAATCTAGTCAGGCGGGCTCATAAAATGAGACCGAACAGAAGAAAGAGTAACAACAAAACAATGACGCGGGGTGGAGCAGTGAGAATCTAGTCAGGCGGGCTCATAAAATGAGACCGAACAGAAGAAAGAGTAACAACAAAACAATGACGCGGGGTGGAGCAGTGAGAGTCTAGTCAGGCGGGCTCATAAAATGAGACCGAACAGAAGAAAGAGTAATAACAAAACAATGACGCGGGGTGGAGCAGTGGTAGCTCGTCGGGCTCATAACCCGAAGGTCGTAGGTTCAATTCCTACCCCCGCAACCAAAAAAATATTCTTATGGCGAAGCCATAAGGTTATTTTATTAATTTGGCGTGAATTGAGCCTGCGACCGTGACAATAAGTTCGTAGGTTTTGCTGAAAGTGGAGCTGACCGAGCCAAAGCAAAAGCTGTGGCGAGGACACGAAACGACAAGCAATCAATTCCTACCTCCGCAACCAAATTAAATATGTATTAATCGGGTTATTCGCAAGCTCATAACTCGCGAAGCTAGTAGGTTTTTAAATTCCTACCCCCGCAACCAAATTAATGTTTTAAAGCATTAATTGCTTATTTTATGTTTTATGAACACAGGATTATTAGCTATTAGCTGATAAATAAATTCATGTTTTTGCCTTAAGGCATCATAACAAGTTATCTTAAATTGTTCTTTGTTTTTTATGTTACTTATTATTTCATGATTAATGTTTTTGCCTTGCAATTGTTGACTATTAGGGTTTATGTAGTTTAAATGTTTTATATCTATTATTATTTCTTCTTTATTTTGATTATTAAGTTTAATTAATTTAGTTGTAATAGCAGGTCCATTTCCAATATTTCTAATCATATAATAACTCTTGCAATCACGATATAGAGTCAAAAAAGGTTCAACCCCCTTTTTTCTTAAGATTTCTTGCTCCTCTACGACTTTAAAAGTAAAAAATGTGTAAATTAACAATGAGAGAAGTGTAATATAAATAATTATTAAATTTAATGCATCTAGATTCTTAATTTCAAAGCAAAAATATAAAACAGGCAAAGACAAGGCTAGTATTATTAATAATGTTATAATTATGATTTTTTTCATTTTTTTAGTTAAATATGTTTTATAGTAATAAGTATTTTGATACTTGAAAATGAGAAATGATTTAATATTCCCAATTTCTTGCAAATAAACTATCATACAAAAAGATTATTTAGAGTTTTATGGCGGAAAACGACTTTGATTTGCAGAAATTGCAAGAACACAACAGAAATTTAGAAAAAATTGCCCTTGAAGTAGCAAAAAATAGACCAAAAGAACGAGAAAAACGGGGTTATATTTCAAAAGATAATTATTTTTTGCATAACTTAGCAGAAAAAATTGCTAAAATTGCCTCAAAAGAGTTTGGTCAGGACATTTCTGTTGATGATGTAAATCTTGCGCCGGTTCCGCCAAAGTTTACTGCGGATATTGCTTTGCGTATTCCTGTTTTAATGAAAGATATTAAGGCTTATAATGCTGAACTTTTGCCTGCTTTGCAAAAAGCTTTGAATAGCGAAAAAAACGACCTTGGTCTTACTATGGTTGAGCTTGTTCCGCCTTACTTAAATCTTTCTTTAGATTTTTCCGTTTTTGGTGAGGAAATTATTAAATCTGTTGTAGATTTAAAAAATCGTTATGGTGAAAATGATGATTTTAAAGGCAAAAAAGTTTTGATTGAATATTCCAGTCCAAATGTTGCTAAAAGTATGCATGTGGGTCATTTGCGTACTACTATTATTGGTCAGGTTTTGAGTAATGTTTATGAGAAATGTGGTTATGCTGTTTTTCGCCTTAATCACCTTGGAGATTGGGGTACACAATTTGGCAAAGTTGGTGTTGCTTATGATCTTTGGAAAGATGAGCGTGGAGAGCTTGAAGGTCAGGAAAATCCTGTAAAATATCTTGCTCAGCTTTATGCGGATTTTAATAAAGAAGCAAAAGAAAATGAAGAATTAAATGAAAAAGCAAGAAATGCTTTTCATGCTCTTGAGAATAATGATGTGCATATGCTTTCTCTTTGGAAAAAGTTTTATGATTGTTCGCTTGTTGAGTTTGAGAAAATGTATAAGCGCATGGGGGTTTATTTTGACTCTTATCTTGGTGAAAGTTTTTATCAGGACAAGATGGACAAATTTATTGAAGAAGCTTTGGAGAAAAATATTGCCTTTAAAGACGGCAATGCGGTGGTTTGTGATTTGACTCGCAACAATCCTGAGTCAAAAATTCCTACTTTTTTATTAGTAAAAAGTGACGGTGCTACTAATTATTCTACTAGAGATGTGGCTGCTTTTTATTATCGTAAGCAGTATTTTAAGCCAGATTTTGCTATTTATGTTGTTGGTAGTGAGCAAAATCTTCATTTAAAACAAATTTTTGAGACCGTGCGTCAGTTGGGTTATCAAAATGGCAAAGAGGCTGTTCATGTTGGTTTTGGTCAGATTAAAGAAGGAGGAAAGAAAATTTCTTCTCGTGCTGGTGCTGGCGGGCTTGATGATTTATTAGACTTTGTTGTTAATGAGGCTTATAAAAATATGAAAGAGGAGGGAAGAGATTTTAATGAGAAGGAATTAAGAGAAATTGCGGAAAAAGTTGGTATTGGTGCTTTGTTTTATAATGATTTACAAAATGCGCCTGCGCATAATATTGATTTTGATATGGAAAGAATTCTTTCTATGAAAGGTAAAAGTGGGCCTTATCTTCAATATTCTATTGTGAGAGGGGAGAGTATTTTGCGAAAAGCAGGGGAATTGGCTGATGTAAAGCAAATTAATTGGCAAAAGGCAGATAAATTGGAAAAAATTGAGAAAGATTTATTGAAAAAAGTGGCTGAATTTCCTGCTATTATACAAACTGCTTGCAAATCTTGTTCACCTCATCATATTGCGGTTTACTTAAATGACCTTGCGCAAATTTTTAATCATTTTCATAGTGTTGTGCATGTGATTAAGTCTGAGGGGGATTTGAAAGAAATTAGAAAATATTTGGTTTATATTAGTGTGCAAACACTCAAAAATGGTTTAAATATGCTTAATATTCCAATTCCAGAAAGAATGTAGAGTTTATATTTTGATACTAAAAAACCACAAATTTTTTTGTAGTTTTTATAATTAGAAGTCTTAATTGTGGACTTTATTTACACTAAGATCTTAAGCACTCAAGAATATCGGTTATTTGCCCTGAGGTATCGGGAATTTCGTTTAATCCAGCCATGTCCCAGTAGCTACCGTTCATCATTCCTCTTTTTTGCTGAGGTGTAATTTTGCAAGCTTCAATTTGTTCCATTATTTCTTGATTTGCACCAATAACTGAAGGTGTTTTATTTAAGCTCATAACTGAAGACTCTTTGTTTAAGTTTTCCATTTGTATTAAAAATAATTATTAAATTTAATTAGATTGTATTAAAAATTAAATTTATATTTTCTCTTTTTCGCTTGTATGAGAAAAATGAGCATTTTGTGCTAGTGTGTTTGTTAATACTGGATCTCTATAAATTGGATCATTAAGAATATTGGCTACTTGTTCTGAGGTGTCAATCACTCCCATACCTATTCCAGGAATTTTTTCAACAGGCCAACCATCAGCATTAAGAATGCCTAATTTTTGGCAAGCTGTAATATGTACACATGGTCTATTTTGTGTTGTAGATACTCTTTTTTGATCTGGTTTTTTGTCTGTGTCAGTAGCTGAAGCACCTTTGTTTAAGTGTTTTTCCATTTTTATTAAAATAAGCATTAAATTTAATTTAGATTATATTTAAAATTAAAATAAATTATTTGTCAAGATTTTTGGATTTTTAATTTTTAAAAAAACATAAAGGATTGCTTATTTTTCTTATTTTCTTTATAATGATTAACCAATCCTAAAAAAAATTATGAAAAAATATATTTCAATATTATTGGCTTTTGTACTTACTTTTTCGCTTTCTGCTTGCGGAAAAACAGAAGAAGTAGAAGAAGAAGCAAAAAAAGAACCTCGTGAACTTGTTGCTTATGATGTTAAAAAGCAAGATTTTCAGCCTATTTTTAAGCTTTCTGGAAATTTAAAAACAAAAACAGAGGCTATTATTTCCGCAGAAACATCAGGTACTGTAAAAAAACTTAATTTTAAAGAAGGGGATCGCGTAAAAAAAGGCGATTTACTTTTAAGTCTTGATAGCTCTGATAATCCTGCAAGGGTTACCTTGGAAACAGCTCAAAATAGTTTAAATAATGCTCAAAGATTATTAGATTTTACCATTTCTTCTGCTTCTAGTAGTGAAAGAACTGCCCAGCTTGCTATCGAACAAGCTGAAATTTCTCTTGCTGTTGCTAAAAAAACAGATTTAGGCACAGATTTGTCAAACGAAGAACAAATTAAATCATTAGAAAATGCGATTGAAACAGCAAAAGTTAATTTGCAAATAGCAGAAAAAGACTTAGCAGACGAAAAGGTAAATCAAGAAAAAACAAGAAAAAATTTACTTCAAAATGCGGAAAATGCTCATTCAGTTGTTTTAATAGAGTTTCGTTCCGACTTGCAGTCTGTTGATGAGATATTAGGAGTGACTGATCAAAATAAAAATTTAAATGATAGCTATGAAGGAATACTCTCAATTCGTAAACCTGAGCTTATGCCAAAAGTAAAAATGCAATTTAAAACAGCAAAAAGAGAACTAGAAGCACTTGAAAGTGAATTTGCAGGTATGGGTAATTTAGAAGAAGCTGACAGTATATTGAAAGATAGTGTGACAACAGCAAAAGTTTATAGAGAACTTTTGAAGCAAATGGACGAAGTATTGCAAAACACCATTTCTAATGGAGGTTTGTCAACAAGCTCTCTTGCTGGATTAAAAAGTGAAATTACAGTGGCAAAAAGCTCATTAGAAGTGCAAATGACAACTTTAACCTCTATTTCTCAAAGTATTTCTGATTATTTAATTCAATCACCGCAAATTATTAGAGCAAGAGAACTTGCTGTGACAGTAGCCAAAGAAAATCTTGAGCAAGCTGAGCATAATCTTGAAAACACAAAAGCTTCTCTTGATGTGAGCAAGGTTTCCACTTCTTCACAAATAGAAATTGCTCAAAAATCTTTGGATTCAGCAAAAGCACAACTCGAAAACACTAAAAAGCAAAATGAAATAGCAATTCAAAATGCTCGTTCTGCTCGTGATTCTGCACAGAAACAACTTGATTCAGCACAATTATCATACTCAAAGTTATCTATAGAAAGTCCTGTTAGCGGGGTTATTGTTTCAAAAAGTGTTGATCAGGGTGACACTGTTAATGCTGGTGCTGAACTTTTTTCAGTTGCTGAGGTTGACTATTTAACTCTTGAGGGCGATCTTGCTCCTGAGGAAGCTGGAAAAATTGCCGAAGGTGACACAGCTAACATTTTTATTGATAATCAAGAAATTGAACAAAAAGGTCGAATAAAAAATATCTCACCAACAGCAGACCCAAATACAAGGAAAGTAAAAATTGAAATAGAAATTGAAAATAAAGAGAAAAATTTATTTGCTAATACTTTTGCTAGAGCAGAAATAAAAGCAAAAAAAGCGGAAAGTCTTTTAAGTATTCCATTGAGCGCACTTATTTCCAAAAATCCACCAACAGTATTTGTAATTCAGGATAACTTTGTTGAAAGAAGAATTGTTGAAATAGGAAGAAGAGGCGAGGGCTTTGTAGAGATTATTTCCGGACTTGAAGAAGGTGAGGCAATAGTTGCAGAAACTAATTTGGGATTAGAAAATGGAGATGAGGTAAAAATTAGTAAAACTGTTAATGGAAATAGTGATGATCAAGAAAAACTTGACAATAATGAAAGTCAGTAGTAAATTAGAAATACGATGAAGTTAGTAAAAACAAATAAGGCTCGTCATCAATTCTAGGCATTGCCTGGAATAATCCTTATTTTTGTTTCAGAGTATATGCCTTTAAGAGTTTAAACCTTAAAGGTTTTTTTTAAAATTTAAATTTAATATGAGTTTTTGGCAATTTTTAAATCTTTGGCATCACCGCAACTTGGGCGAAAGTCGAGAGTGGTTTTTTGACCATTGATTTAAAAAATTTACTTATACGACTTTTAGCCCTTAAATTGTTTAATTTAAGGGCTTTTTTAATTTTTTTTAATTACAATGACTAATAAATTTAATAAAATTCCAGGCAAGACTTATTTTGGTCTTCCTTCTGGCAGTTTAAACAAAAAAACTGTTAATGTTTTAACTAAATCTGGATTATTAAAAGAAGATCCAGGTAGAAAATACGAAGTTCCATCTGCTGTTAGTGATGATTTGGTTTTTAGGGTTCTGGATCGTAAAGAAATGCCCAACAATGTTGCTAATGGCGTAGTTGATGCTGGTATTACTGGTAGTGATTACATTGCAGAGGCTGGTTTTGAGCAATTGCCAGTTGTTGCAGATTTGGTTTTTTCCAAAAAAACCAATAAACCATCTAGACTTGTTCTTGCTTCTGATCCGGAAATCATAGCGGAAATAGAAGCCTGCAGAGGAAAGGTGATAGCAACTGAATTGCCGAATTTAACTAGCAAAAAATTACAAGAACTTTGTGGCTTTAATCCTGATGATATCAATATTTATCCATCAGAAGGAAAAACCGAGGCAAAAGCTATTTTTGGCTTGGCTGATGCATTTACAGACATCACAGAAACAGGAAGCACGCTAAAAGCAAACGGATTTCAAGAGTTAGCAACTTTATACAAAAGTAATCCGCAGTTGATTTTAAGTCCAGAAGCAATCAAGGACACCACAATAAGAAATCTTATTGAAGAAGTGGCGGTTTCTATGTTGGCTGTTTTGAGTGCAGAAAAAGAGCCACTTAGTTTTGTGTCTATGAATGTGCCAAAAGACAAACTGGATCAAGTAAAAGAATTTTTACCTGCTGATGTTTCGCCAACTGTGTCTGATACTGCTAATTCTAATTGGCTTGCTCTTAATGTTTTAGTTCCTAAGAGATTAGTTAATGGGCTTGCATTAAAGCTTTTAGGCTTAGGAGTTCGGGGAATTACGCCCACTAATGTAGGAGTAGTGTTTAGCCAGAGAATAAAAGCAGAAGTTGCAGACAAAATGGCACAAATTATTTAATTTTTTTAACTCAATATGAAAAATTCATCATCAAAAGTGATTTTCATGGGAAAAACAATGCAAAGAAAAGATTTTTTAAAATTAAGGCCTATTTGGGAAGCATATTCCCAATTAATAGACGATATTTTAACTTTGCAATTTGATTGCGACCCACAATCACTTGAAGAGTGCGAAAAAGAACTCATGCAAAAATTTAAAAACGCAATCACTGATTTTTAACTTTAATTTTAAAAAATGAATAAATTATCAAAAAAACCTCGAGAAACTTGGCAAGATCTGGATTTTGAGAAATATCCAAATGGCTTAATGCCTGCAATAGTGCAGGAGGAATCCACAGGAGAAATTCTCATGCTAGGTTTTGTAAACAAAGAGGCGTTTGAAAAAACTTTGGAAACAGGTTTGGCAACTTTTTGGACTCGTTCACGCAATGAATTGTGGACAAAAGGCTTAACTTCTGGAGACACTTTAAAAATTAAAGATATTCGCACGGACTGTGATTACGATACTTTGATTTATGTAGTGGAAATGGAAGGGGAGGGAGCTTGTCACATTGAAGGTTGGAAATCTTGCTTTAGCCGTATTATTAATACTACTAGTGGTAAGATAAAAACTCTTTTGCCAGAATAAATAGAGTTTTAACAAAAGAAGGGCGCTTTTTGTGCCCTTTTTTTGCCTGATTCTTTTTGTCACCCCGAGTGAGCGGAGCGAGTCGAGGGGTCTCCCGTAGCCATTACTGTTGTAATAACCGAGATAGTATTTGAGCGTATGTCCAAGGAGATTCTTCGCTTCGCTCAGAATGACAGAAATAGTTTGTCACCCCGAGTGAGCGGAGCGAGTCGAGGGGTCTCCCGTAGCCATTACTGTTGTAATAACCGAGATAGTATTTGAGCGTATGTCCAAGGAGATTCTTCGCTTCGCTCAGAATGACAGAAATAGTTTGTCACCCCGAGTGAGCGGAGCGAGTCGAGGGGTCTCCCGTAGTCATTACTGTTGTAATAACCGAGATAGTATTTGAGCGTATGTCCAAGGAGATTGCGGATCGTAGTCCACAATGATAAGGTAAGGCAGATTTTAAGCAAATGTTTAAGAAAATTACTAAAAATTTATTTTTCGTACTTCAAAAACTCAATTTCATCTCTAAGTTCTGCTGCTTTTTCAAAATCAAGATTTTTTACAGCCAAATCCATTTGATTTTCTAATTCTTTGATCAGGCGAGGAATTTCATTCTTTTTAACTTTCTTTAGTGTGTCTTCATCTGCTTTTTTGCGAGGAGCAATATCATGGATTTTTTTGATGATAGTTTTTGGAGTTATGCCATGTTTTTTGTTATGTGCTTCTTGAATTACTCGTCTGCGTTCGGTTTCCAAAATTGCATCACGCATAGAATCAGTTTTTTTATCTGCAAATAAAATTGCCTCACCATTAACATTACGGGAAGCACGACCCATTGTTTGAATAAGTGCATCACGACTGCGTAAAAAACCTTCTTTGTCTGCATCAAGAATGCAAACCAAAGAAACCTCTGGTAAATCAAGACCTTCACGAAGCAAGTTAATACCAACCAAAACATCAATTTTGCCTTCACGCAAACTGCGTAAAATCTCAGTTCTTTCCATTGTTTCAACTTCGGAATGAAGCCAGCCGACTTTTACGCCATTTTCTTTAAGAAATCCTGATAATTTTTCAGCTGATTTTTTGGTTAAAGTTGTGATTAACACTCTTTCTCCTTTTTTTACTCTGTCTTCAATTTTTTCCATAACCACATCAATTTGGTTTTCACTAGGAAGTACTGTTACCTTTGGGTCGGTTAAGCCAGTTGGACGAATTATTTGTTCCACAAAATTTTTAGGTAGGGGAGTTTTTTCATCTTTTCTTCTTTTGATATAGTATTCTTTTTTGTCCATATTGGCGCATTTTTCAAATTCATAAACACCAGGAGTAGCAGAAACAAAGATTTTTTTTGGAGTTAGTTTTTCAAATTCTTCAAACTTAAGTGGGCGATTATCATGCGCAGATGGCAAACGAAAGCCATGTTCGACCAATGTGGATTTACGAGAATAGTTTCCATTAAACATTCCACCAATTTGTGGCACTGCTATATGTGATTCATCGACAAAAAGCAAAAAATCATCAGGAAAATACTCTAATAATGTTGGTGGAGCTTCGCCAGAAGCTCGTCCGGAAAAATATTTGGTGTAGTTTTCTATTCCTGCGACATGCCCTGTTTCTAAAAGCATTTCAATATCATATTCAGTTTTGGTTTTTAGGCGCTCTGCTTCGAGGTTTTTGCCCATTTTTAATAATTCTTTATAGCGGATTTCTAGGTCTTTTTTGATTTCCACTGTTGCTTTTTCGATTTTTGCTTCTGTGGTGACACTGTGTTTTGCTGGGAATATTTTTACCTCTTCTAGTTCTTCAAAAAGCTCGCCAGTAAAAGAATCTACTTCAGATATTGCTTCTATTTCATCACCAAAAAATTCAACTCTGTAAACACTATCTGAAGAAGGAGGAAAAATTTCTATAGTATCACCAAGCACATGAAACATGCCTTGCTTAAAATCAGCACCTGATCTTGTGTATTGAATATCTGTTAATTGGCGTAAAAGTTTATTCCTAGAGACTTCTGTGCCTGCTTTGAGTGTTATTGCCAGGTCTATGTAGTCTTGTGGACTTCCTAGGCCATAAATACAAGAAACAGTGGCAACAATAAGAGTATCTCGACGAGTTAAAAGGTTATGTGTGGCTGCATGACGAAATTTTTCAATTTCTTCGTTAATTGTAGCTTCTTTTTCAATATAAGTATCAGTTTTTGGCATATAAGCCTCTGGTTGGTAATAATCATAATAACTCACAAAATAAGACACTGCATTTTCTGGAAAAAATTCTTGAAACTCAGCACAAAGCTGAGCCGCAAGGGTTTTATTATGTGTCAAAACTAATGTTGGTCTTTGTGTTTGTGCAACAACATTGGCCATTGTAAAGGTTTTTCCTGTGCCTGTTGCACCAATTAGGGTTTGAAAAGGCTTGTTTTTTTCTAAACCTTTGCATAAGTAATCTATTGCTTCGGGTTGGTCGCCCATTGGCTTAAATTCCGATACTAATTTAAATTCTTTAGACATAAAATTATTATGGCTTATATAAAAAAATATTCAAAGCAAAGAATAGATTAATTTTCAGGAAAAAGTTGTGAGGCACTGTCTAATTCTTGATTTTGTATGTCTGCTTTAGGTTTTGTCATTTTTTTGATTTCATCTTCTTGCTTTTTTGTGCCTTTAATTAAGTTTTTTAATTCTGTTGGGGTGAAGTTTTTTAGGCGCATTTTGCTTTTTCTGGTTTCAATTTCTTCTTGCATTTCTGCTGGCAAGCTTTCGCTTTTATCAAGGATTTTTACACCACTTTGAGCCATTAAAATATCAAAAGCATTGCGGAAATTAATATGATAATCTAGCTCTGCTAGTAAATTAACTATATTTTCTCTTTCTTCAGGATCCATTTTTTCTGCAAATTCATAAGTTGTGATTTTTTTCAAACTAGCAAGAATAGGCGCAAGAGATTCTGGAGAAACTACATAAAAACTATAACCTTGTTCATAAAAATGGAGTTTTTTTAAGGTACCAATTGCCTCAGTTGGTACAACAAAGAAAACCATTGGATAAATTTTATTTTCTTTTTTGATTTTTTCCACTGTGCTTTTTACCTGTGTATTCATATAAATTTGCAAGTTATCCGAACGGGAAATTTTAGCATCAAAAATAATATATTTATCAAGAAATTCAATCATAAAATCAGGTTTTAGCTTGCTGTCTATATCTTCAGGCAAATTTTCGTTATTAAAATTAAGAAAATTATGCTCTGGAAGGCTACAAAGCTCGGCTAACTTGCTAATTACTGTGTTTTCGTGGTCATTCCACATTCTGTCTCTTTCTGCCAATTCTCTGGCTGTTTTTTCTTCATCTTCTTTAATTATTCTTTGGCGTTCTTCTTCCAGGCTTTTTCTTGCTATGTTTAATTGATCTATTTTTTCTTGAAACTCTTTTTCTTTGCGAGCTTGTTCGCTTTCATGTTTGGTTTTTTGTGATCTTAGCTCGTCTCTTTCTTGTGCCAATGCGCTTATTCTTTCTTCTTTTTTAGTGATATCTATAAACATTGTTTTGTTTTTGCCTGCAAATTCATCTCTTTCTTTGGTGGTATTTTTTAATTCATTATCTAATTTTGCAATTTGTTCGTTTTTTCTTTCTAAATCTTGTTTTAAGTTATTATTTTCTGCCTTTAATAAACCCACATTTTCGTCTTCAGGTTTTTTTTGCTCTTCTAACTTGCGGATTATGAAATAAAATCCACCAATAAATACTAAAATGAGTAATCCTAAAAGAAATTCCTGCATGATTTATAAAAAAACTTAATTAAGTTTAAAGTAAATTTTGTAAAAATTCACTATTTACTTGAGCACAATTTTCCCAAGTGAATTTTTTGGCTTGTTTATAGCCTTTTTCGATCAATTTTGTTCTCAGTTTTTCGTCTGTAAATATTTGGATCATTTTTTTTGCCATATTTTCTGATTGGTAGGGATTGAAAAATAAAACAGATTTTCCACAAACCTCTGGCAGGGAAGTGGTGCTGGAACAAGTCACAGGCACACCAGATGCCATAGCTTCTAATGGAGGTAAACCAAATCCTTCAGAAAAACTAGGAAAAACAAAAGCATGAGCATTTTTAAATAAAATAAGTAAATCTTCTTCCGGTACTAAGCCAGGTAAGATTACTTTTTTTGTTAATTTTTTCTTTTTGATTAAGTTTTTTACTTCTTGTGCATAAATTTCGTTTCGTCCTCCAGTAAGCACAAGTTCTGCATCTAGACCATTTTTTATTGTTTTTGAAAAAGCATGAATAAGTCCAAGTATGTTTTTGTGTTCTCTCCATACTCCTGTATATAAAAAATATGGTTTTTTTATGCCAAATTTTTTGACACTAGATTTTTTTTGTTTAGAAAATTTTTCATCAATTCCATTGTAAATTACTTTTATTTTTTCTTTTTTAGCTTTAAAGCGCTTAATTATTTGATTTTTTGTATATTTTGAGACTGTGGCTATGCCTTTTGATTTTTTAATTGCTTTTCTAAAAATTAAATAAAAAGCCATTCTATGCCACCAGTGGTTCATTTTTTTGCCTGGAAAATCAATTAGAGTAATGTCATGGATAACCACAGCAAAAGGCCTGCGGTATAAAAGTGGTATATTGAAGTGTAAAAAGTACATTAAGTCGCACTTTTCTTGATTTATTTTGTTTAAAAAAGAACTTTGCTCTTTAAAAGAATAGATTGGTTCATCAGCAAGCACTTTTTTTACATTTTTTCTTGTTTTGTAGTTTTTATAATTTTTGCTATTTAAAAAAATAACAAATTCAACTTGTGGCATTAAAAAAGGTAGCCTGCTAATTAGCTCATAAGCCATTCTGCCTATACCGGTGAATTCTTTTCCGCACATGCGAGCATCAATCCCTATCTTCATATCTTAAAGTTAATTAAAAATTCAATAATTTCTATTTTCATGCTTTTATAATCGCACAAAACTTATTTTTGGTAAATTATGAATTTTCAATTTTTTCTTTTAATACCTCTATTGCTTTGTCCATTTGTGGATCAAGATTGTTTTCAAAATCTTCAATAGTGTTTTCGACTTCAATGTCAGGCTCAATGCCAACTTCGTTGATATCTGTGCCATTTGGGGTGAACCACTTAGCAATAGTAAGTTTTAAATTACCCCCATGTTTTAAAGGTATAACTTCTTGGACTGTGCCTTTTCCAAAGCTAGTTTCACCAATTATTGTAGCTCTTTGATGATCTTTTAATGCACCAGCAACAATTTCAGAAGCACTGGCACTACCGCCATTTTGTAAAACAACCAAAGGCAAATCTGTTTTTTTATTTCCAGTAACATATAAATTTGGAGCTTGATTGTTTTCAGAGATAATTTTTTGTACCTCAGGTTTGCTTTTTGTGACAGCAACTTTGCCATCAGCAACAAAGGCAGAAACAATATCTTTAGCTGTGATTAAATAGCCACCAGAATTAAATCTTAAATCTAAAACAATACCTTCTGCGCCATCTAGAATTGCTTGTGAAAGATATTTTTCAAATTCTTCGCTTGTGTTTGTGCCAAATTGATTTACTTCTATGATTGCAATTTTGTCTTTCATTTCTAATTCAACACTTTCAAGGTGTATTCTTGCTCTTATTATTTCAAGGTCAATCAATTCGTCCTCATTTTTTCTTTTGATTGATAATTTTACTATCGTACCTGGTGTGCCTTGGATTTTTTTAACAACTTGATAAAGACTTTGTCCACTTATATCTTCATCATCAACTTTTAAAATAATATCCTGAGGAAGTAATCCTGCTTTTTTAGCAGGGGAGTCACGCAAAGGAGAAATAACAATAATTTGTCCATCGCGCATGTTTAATTCTGCTCCAATGCCTTCTAGGCTACCATCTAAATCATCTTGAAAATTTTCACTTTCATCAGGTGTAAGATAAGAAGAAAAAGGATCATCAAGAGAGTAAACAATGCCCTTTGCAAGCCCATAAGTTATTTCTTGTGGATCTATATCTTCTGGATTTACATATTTTTCTTCAATAATGCCCAAAATCTCTTCAGCAAGAAAAAGATCAACGTCTTTTTTTAATAAATATTTAAATAAATACATTGAATCTTGAATTTTTTCTGGATCAATATCATCTAAATTGATTACAGGCTCTTCTTTTTCTTGGTTTTGAATTTGATAATCAGAGGCGAATTGCCAACCTAAAAAAAATGAAAATAAAGGGATAAGTAAAAAACCAAGAGTTTTGCTAGTTGCTTTCATTCTGAAAATAATTTAATACGACGGAAATTTTGCACTTTTTTGTTGGAAATGTCGAGCAAAAAACCCTGAAAAATAGTTTTACCTTTGGCAGGCGCATGCCTAACCGAGAGGTTGGTTAGAAATTTTTTAAGAATAATATCTTTTTTAACACCAATAATAGAGTCTTCAACAGGGCCAGTCATGCCCACATCAGAAACAAAAAAAGTGCCATTTTCGCTTATTGTGTAATCACAAGTTGCAACATGAGTATGAGTGCCAAAAATTGCAGTTGCTTTGCCATCAAGAAAATACTTTAGAGCTTTTTTTTCGCTGGTTGTTTCTGCGTGAAAATCAACTATCACAGCATCTACTTTTTTATGTTTTTCTATGATTTCTTCTGCTTTTCGAAAAGGGCAATCAAGTAATTCTCCACCAGTAAAAACTCTACCCATTAAATTAATAATTAAAACATTATTTACTATTACATATCCTACTCCTGGAGTTCCTTCTGGAAAATTTGCAGGTCTTGCTAGATTTTTTCTTTTAGAATTAAATATTTCTTCAATTTTAAAAATATGATTACCACCTGTAAAAGCGTCTATTCCCGCTTTTTCCATTTCTGTTAAGTGTTTTTCGCTTGCTCCATCACCATGGGTGAGATTTTCTGCATTAGCTATAATTAAATCAGGTTTTTCATCTTTAATTATTTGCGGTAAATATTTTTTTACTGCTTTTCTGCCTGTACTGCCAAAAATGTCTCCTAAAAAAAATATTTTCATTGTTTTAACCACCAATATTAACAAAAAGTTCTGGTTTGAACAGAAGAATTGAACCTAGTAAAAGCATAATAATACCACCTAATACGTTAGAAGCTCGTGCATATTTATGGGTAATACCAATTTTTTCAATAGAATAAATAGCAATACCAAAGACAATCAAGTCATCAATCATGTAAAAGATAATATAAAGACTCATATACCAAATACGAGAAAGCAATGAAATACCTGAAAGATGAAGAACATCAGTAAAGGTTTGTGGTATGCCAACAGAGCAGGCAAATTCAATAATATTTACAGAAAAAGCCAACCCTAAAATACCGATAAAAAATCCAATAGTAATTGGTTTTTCTGATAAGTCCTTAATTCTTTGGCTAATTTTTTTTCTTTGCTTAGGATTGGTCACCTTACATGTGCCATCAGAAAAAATTCCCTCATAAAGGAAGAAGATAGCCGCACCAATAGCAACAGTTCCAATAATTGGGGTCACTATTTTATCAAGACTTACAAAATTGAAAAGAGCTGACCAAGCACCAAGAATAAGAGAATACATCACTGCTTCTGCAAAAATAAACAAACCAGCAGTAAGAAACATTTTAAATCTATCTCCAATTTGGATTAAGGCTACCAAAAAAGCCACCAAAACCCACATTGCACAAGGATTAAAGCCATCAATAAAACCAAGAACAATAGAAATTGTTGGTAGTGCATAATTGGATAAATCCACAGTTCCTATAAAAGGAATATCCACATTTTTTAGCGCTCTTGTTATTGCTGAGTCAGTTTCGCAAGCTTCAGGCTCATTTACTTTTTCTGTGGGGCAAGTTTTATTTGGATAAACATCTATACAGACATCATCTTCAAGAGTTTTTTCAAAAGTATAGAATTTTTTATGGTTTTGAAGGTTATTTTCTATTGCTGATTTTGTTGGACCATAAAAACCAACAATAATCTCATTGCCCACAAGAGTAATTGGTGTGACTTTGTCTATTTCATACTTATTTGTCACCTGATTAAAAAGCGCTCTGCCATCAGCGGTGTTAATATCTACTAATCTAGCTTCAATTCCTTCAAAATCTTTTAAATATTCTTTTTCATTTGCGCAGTGTCCACAGCCATCACGCACAAAAACCTCGACCCTTTTTGTTTCACAAGAATCAGGAGAATGTATTTCTTGAGCTTGAGCCACGGAAGAGCTCAAGAAAAATATACTCAACAAAGCAAATATTGTTTTTTTCATAATTATTTCAGTTAATTAAAATTATAAGCCTGTAAATTTTACTACAAGCTTATTGTTTTTAAAATCCTAAAATATTTAAACTTTTTATTTCTTCTTTTGCCTCTTCATTAAAAGGTTGTATCTGAACTATACGCTCAAAAACAGCTTTTGCTTCGGATAGTTTTTTATTTTCTTTTAATGTGTCTGCAAGTAGGAATAAAAATTCTATATTTCTTGGCTCAAGTTTTATAGCTTTTTGAAAGGATTTTTCCGCATCTTCATATTCTTCAATGGCAAAATAAACTTTGCCCAAGTTTACATAACGAGCCCCTCTGCTTGAGTCCAATTCAACTGCTTTTTGAAAAGCTTCCAAAGCTTCGCTAAATTTTTTTTGATTAAAATGACAAAGACCAAGGTTGGTATATACTGCAGGGTCTCTTGGGCGCAATTCTGTAAGTTTTTTTTGCATAGATTCTGCTTTTTTGTGTTCTCCGCGACGCAAAAACAGCATACCCAAGGCAATGTTTGCTTTTGTATGATCTTCATTTATTGCAAGTATTTGAATTAGTATTCTTTCTGCGTCTTTGTCCATGCCACGACCGAGTAATAAATCAGCTTTTTTAAATAATGAATTAACTTCTGTGTCAGAATTTCTCTTTTTTTCTGTTAATTCTTCTTTTTTTGGCATTTCTTCTGTTTCGTTTTCCATATTTTGTCTTCGTTCAAGCTCTTTTTTGATTGCTGTTTCTCTTTCTTTGTTTTCTATTAACTCTCTTTTTCGCTCTTTTAATAACTCTTTTCTTTTTTTTGTGGTTTTAAGAAAAGAGCTTGTGTGATGCCGAATAAAAATAATGGCAATACCAGCTATTGAGCTAAAAAATGCCGTAAAAAAAATATTTAATGTAAGTGGACTCATTTGTTTTTAGGATACGATATTTCTTCTGCAGATACAATAATTATTTCTCCTGTGTCATCAAATTGTACTTTTACTTTTTTATTTAATATATCGAGACCGCAAACTTTTCCTTCTCTTTCTTTAATAAGAACCTTTTTTTTCATTTTTGGTAGTAATTTTTTGTTTTCACGATAATTATCAACTTCATAATTAAGACAACATTTTAACTTGCAACAAACCCCAGTTATATTTTCTAATTGTTGCGAGCTGAGATTTTGCACGCGCACAGCCTCCATGCTGACAGGAGGAATGCTAGTTAAAAATCTTTTACAACAAGGTAATTCACCACATTTTCCTAAGTCACCAACAATTTTTGCTCTATCTCGTACACCTATTTGTTCAAAATAAATTCTTTTTCCTATTTGTGTACTTAGGTCTTTTACTAAATCTCTGAAATCAATTCTTTCTGGAGCTGTAAAAGTACCATAAAAAAGATCACCTTTTTGTGATACTCCTGCAGAAACAGGATACATTTCCTTTTCGTGTTTTTTGATTTTGTCTTTAAAAATCATAAAATCACGCACAGCCTCTTCTTCTCTTTGTTTTTGTAGTTTTATGTCTTCGTCTGTAGCTATTTTTGATATTGTTATGTCTTTATTAACTTCATCTAGTGCTGGTGCAATATCAATACCTTTAATTATTGCTAATTCTTCACCAATATCAGGGATTTTTATTAAAACAAATTGATTTAGCTCAAAATCCTGATGATCTTTTACTGAATAGGGTATTTCAATGACTTTTTGTTGTAAAAATACAAATAATCTAATAATTTTTTTCATTTTTTATTAAGGAAAAGAGATAAATAGTTCTTCAAGGGTTAATCTTTTGTTTACATTAGCAAGAATTCTTTTTTGAGCAAGCATTGTTTTTGTTATTAAGCTTTTTAATTCTTCAAAACTAAGTTTTTTGCAAAGATACATATCTTTATTGTTTATTTTTTCTATTAAAACACTTCTTAGAAAATGGGTAAATCTATTAAAAAATTCAATAATTTTTTGAGGGTCGTTTTGCGCCATTTCTTCAGCAAACTTCATTCTTTGTCCAATTTCATCTTTGGAGAGTAATTCAGCAATTTGATGATAGAAATTTTTTTCTTCAATTAAAAAATCAGAGTCATTGAGAAATTTATTTAATCTTGCTGGCCTACCCTGAGAAAGTGTGATTAATTCTTCTTTTTCATCATCTTCCATTATTCTTTCCACTGTATTTAAATATTTTCTTATTGTTGCCTGTGATACTAGGTTCATTTGAAAAACTCTTGTTCTGGAGGTGACTGTTTTTGGTAATAAATCTTCATGAGAGGCAGTCATTATAAATATTGTTTTTTCTGGTGGTTCTTCAAGGATTTTCAAAAAAGCATTAGCAGAATTATGGTTCATTCTGTGAACATTTTTAATTAAACAGATTTTATATTTACTTGAGGTTTTTTCATAAAGTTTGCTGGAAAAAGAAATAACATCATCAATTGAGATAGTGTCAGATATCATTTTCTTTTTTTTGCGCTCTGACTGATCAAAATTGGAGCTTTTGGAGATTATTTCAAAATCTTCGAGCTTATCTTTTTGCCAGAGGGCGCTTATTGTTGTCACATCTGGGTGAATATTTTTTTCTATTTGTTGAGATATTTCTGAATCATGAGAAAAACTACCTCCTGAATTTAATATTTTGGCAAAAGTTTTTGCCACTCTGTATTTACCTATTTCCTCCGGACCTACCAATAAAGTAGCAGAGGCAATATTGCCAAGTTCAAGATCGCGTTCTATTTTTGCGAGTATTTTTTCATGCCCAATTACTTTCCAATCATATTTCATGCTTATAGATTTTACCTTTTTAGTGCTTTTGCTGGCAAGAAGAGATTTTTTATAACAAAAAACCTGGAATTATGAAATAATTCCAGGTTAATTTAACTTAATTGATTTAATTATTGATTTTCATCAACAACTTCTGTTTTTACTAATCCTGCTGATTCATTTAGTTTTCCACCTTTTTTAATAATAATTTTACTATCTACAGCTCCTTTAACGGATAATTCTGCGCCCGGTTCAACTGTGAGCGTGACGCCATTAAGACCTTTTACTTGCCAGTGTTCTCCTGGTGGAACGCTGATATCCATACTCATGAGACCTTTTTTTTCTACTGTTTTCATTTCTGCTGGCAGACTTTCAACTGCAGCAGATGCATTGCCTCTGTTTTCTTTAACTGCTGTTTCTAAATTTTTTCTCATGTCATCACTTAGCTCAGGTGTTTCTTGTATAAACAATTCTGTGCCAGCATTAAGATATTTTGTTTCTAAATCAGCTTCAAGTTTTGCGAATTCTCTTAATGTTTTTTCAAGTTCTTCTCTTTTTCCTTCGTCAGTGATATTTTCCAAGTCAATATGGTCTGGGGTCATTTCTTGTAGTTTTTTCATGGCTGTATTTAACCATACTATCAACCTTTCTCCAGATTCACGATCAACATTATACTTTTGCAGTATAGACTCTACAAAAGGACTTTCTACTGGAGTAGTTTCTTGGACTTTATTTGCATTGTTTTCCATTTTTTAATTAAAAAGATTTTAAAACATTTATATTTTAGTACGAAATATAAAAAATGTCAAGTATTTTATACTTTAAAACAATATAATTAAATTAACAATTGACTATAACAATTTTCTTTCGCAAAATTTAAAGGTGAGAAGATTGCATAGAAAACCAAGAAGGCAAAAGAGAATTATTTTTCCTGATCGTACAAAATGGATGATTATTTTTGTTGCAATACCATTTGTAATTATTTTTATGCGCTTGTTTGAATTACAGGTTATAAATGGTGATACATATTATGAAGTGGCAAATAGTCAGCGTTCGTCAAAAATAGAAATACCTGCAAGAAGAGGGGAGATATTGGTTCGAGATACTTCTACGGGAGATTTGGTGAAATTGGCAACAAATACAACGCTTGACCTTGTTTATATTGATCCTTATGTGACAGCAGATAAAAAAATGGTAGCAGACCGCCTCGCCCCTTTGCTTTTTACATTAGATGATTTTCAGGATTGCCTTGATGATACTGATTATTGTCCAAGTAGCACAGTCACTTATGAAGAAGAGGAAGTAGAACGACCTGATGGTGAGATTGAGATTGTGGAAGTGACTTATCCACCTTTGGACTATGATGAAGCAATACGAAAATACGCAGAAGATATTTATACACGGATATCCAAAGAGGATATTGATTTTGTCACTCTTTCCAGAGGAGTTGATAAAGAAAAAATGAATGAAGTTATGCGACTTAGTTTGGCGGGTATTGATATAGTGGAAAAAACCGGCATTGTTTATGCAGATCCAACTAAAATTCCAGACAAAGAACGCAAAAAAATAGCAAAAACACTAGCTCAAATATTAAATGAAGATGAAAAAGAGCTTGCTCAAAAAATGATTGGCGGAAAACTGCGTTATGTGAAATTAAAACGCAAATTAGACCCAGATATCTCTGATAAAATTAGAGAAATTAAGAAATTATCCTATGAACAACACATGAAAGATAAGAATAGGATTTTTGCTGAAAAATCAGAAGAAGAACCAATTCCTGATTTTTTTAGAGGGGTTGTGCTTGTGCCTGAGCATTTAAGATATTACCCAGACAAAGAATTAGCTTCACAAATTGTTGGGTTTTTAAATCATGATGGAGTGGGACAATATGGAATTGAGGGAAAATACAATAGCCTTCTTGCTGGCAAAAAAGGTGTTATTGAAAGTCAAAATGATGTTTCTGGTATGCAAATTGGACTAGGAACAGACAAAGTACAAGATGCAGAAAATGGCGCTTCTGTTGTTTTAACTATTGATAGAGTTGTTCAGAAAAAAGTTGAAACAGTGCTCAAGGAAGCAGTAGAAAACTTTAGAGCAGATTCAGGTCAAATTATTATTATGGAGCCATATACTGGCGAAATTATTGCTATGGCCAATTATCCTACTTTTGATCCTAATTTATTTGGAAATGTTTATTTAACAAGACGCACTACACAAGAAGACACTAGAAAAATTTTTAAAACCACACCAATATTCAAAAAAGATGAAGAAGGTAAGCTAGTGGAATCTTCTTTTGAAGAATATGATGAAGCTTGGCGACTTGAGTATGATCCAGAGTTTTATATTTATGAAAATTTTCTTGGACCAGGTGCTTATTTAAATCGTTTGGTACAGGCTGTTTATGAGCCTGGTTCAGTTTTTAAGCCTTTGGCAATGTCTGCGGCGCTTGATGCTGGCGAAGTGACTCCTTCCACTCGTTTTTTGGAAGATGGCCCACTCGAAGTTGGTGAATTTACCATCAGAACTGCCTTGGGTGAATATAATGGTTGGCAAACAATGACCAATGTTTTGGAAACTTCTTCTAATGTTGGTATGGCTTTTGTGGCTCAAAAACTTGGCAGAGCTGTTTTTTATAAATACATAAAAGATTATGGTTTTGGTGAATATAGTGATGTTTCTTTGGAAAATGAATCACCAGGTACGGTTATGTATTACACCAAATGGAGTGATGCTTTGTTGATTACTTCTGCTTTTGGGCAGGGTTTGACAGCAACTCCTTTGCAAGTTGCTACGGCTTGGTGTGCTATGGCAAATGGAGGAATTTTAATGAAGCCACATATTGTTTCTGAAATTCGTAAAAATGGTGAAATTATTGAAAAAATTGAACCAGAACAAGTGCGTAGAGTTATTTCTCCTGATACTTCTGTCACCATTAGTGCTATGTTGGTTTCTTCTGTAAATAATGGAGTTGCAAATCCTGCAAAAATTCCTGGCTATAAAATAGCTGGAAAAACAGGTACTTCCCAGATAGCAAGAACTGATGGAGTTGGTTATGAAGATACCTCAAAAGAGGGCAATGTAATTACTAGTTTTGGTGGTTATGCACCTACAGACAAACCTCGTTTTGTTATTTTGGTTAAATTTGATAGACCAAGGGTGGGGGATAACACCTGGGGATCTACTACTGCGGCACCAGTTTTTAGAGAAATTACTTCATTTTTACTTGATTATTATGGCATTCCTCCTGATGAGGAATAATTAAGTAAAAACACTGGAAAAAAGCGCAAAAATAAGCTAAAATATATAGATAATAATAAAAACAAAATTAATGAATATTGAGATCGTTCTCACAGGAGTAGTTGCTTTAATTCCAATTAGCATTTGGGCGTATTTTTTTTATAAAACTAGATCAGCAGATAAAATAATGCTTTTTTTAGCTTTTGTTGCAGGTTGTTTTTCAGCAGGAATTTTGCTGTTTTATCAACAACAATGGGGACAAAGCCTTAATTTGATTTTTCTTGATGTCACACCAGTAAATTTTACTCAATCTCTTGCCGAGTTTTCAAAAACTCACTTAATTCAAAGAGCTCTAATTTTTATTTTTGGCGTGGGAATGATGGAAGAATTTATTAAACATTTTGTAATTCGCAAAGAAAAACCAACAGGGCTTGTTCTTTTGTTAATCTTTTTTCTTTTTGTAAAAACAATTCAGGTTTTATATAGCCTAATTATTGGCACTATTGAGCTTACAGATATTTATCTTTTGGGTTCTTTTTGGGCTACTTTTTATATTTTTGTACTTTTAAATAAAAAATTAAATCTAAAATCAATAGATCAGGTTATTTTAATAAGCTTGATGAGCGCACTTGGTTTTGCTTTTGTTGAAAATATAATTTATTTGCAAAAAATTATGGCAGTACCGGGGGCGTCTGTGAGGGATTTTGCCGGACTTTTTGTACTTAGGTCGTTTTTTACTGTAATGGTGCATGTTTTATGTTCTGGTATTTTTGGTTATTATTATGGAATTTCGCTTTTTGCTGGTCCGTATTTGCAAAAACATTATTTAGAAAAAAAAGTTTCTTGGTTTGTGCGTTTTTTGCGCAAGATTTTACAATTTTCTCAAAAAACAACCTTTAAAGAACTAATGCTTATTCGTGGCTTGCTTTCTGCTATGCTTATTCATGGTTTTTATAATTTTATTTTAGACATCAATATTAGCTTAGGTGATTTATTTGGAATTATTGGTATTCAAGGTGCGCCAGATTTGCCTTTGCATATTATCGTGATGAATGTTTATTTAGTGGCTGGTTTTTGGTATTTGCGCGCTATTCTTACAGAAAAAGAAAATCACTATAAATTTGGATTAGTGGGCACAAGAATGTTGCCAGAACATGACTATGCACAATTAATTAAAAAAATAAAAAACTTAGACAATAAACAACAGGTTGAAAAACAATTATTAGAAAAAAATTGGGCGACAAAAGATGAAATGAGTGAATTAAAGAAAAAAATTGCTTATATTAAAAAATATAATTTATTAGAAGAAAAATATACTAATAATAAATGGATTTCGCTTGAGAGATTTAAAAAATTTCGCCAAACTGTGGATGAAATTGAAAATATTCAAGAAATAAGAAAAAGCACTGAAAATAACTAATTTTTTAAACAAAAATGAGAGAATTTAATATTTACCACCTAAATCCAGAAGGACTTGAAAATAAGTGCTTATTGATGGAGTTTGTTGGTGAAATAAATAATCAAAATGTGCTTAAATTTGAAGAAGCAATAAAAACTCTTGATGAACGAAAACAGCTTGATTGGGTGGTTTTTGATTTTACTGATCTTGATTTTATCAATAGTCAGGCAATTGGTTATCTTTTGAAGTTAATAAAAAGTAGTCAAAATAATAAACAAGAAATTTTTCTTGCAGGACTCAAAGGGCAAGTTGCAGAGGTTGTTGAGCTTATTGGTATAGGTAGAATAGTGGAAATTTTTGACAATCCAGGGCAGGCAATTGACAAAATTAAACAAGAATTAAAATAAAAATTTAAAAATTGACTAAAAATTTTTTATGTGGTAAAAATATTGCCACTTTTTTATTATTATGAACATTAAAGAAGCTTTATATAGTAAGCTTGAAGCACATATAGGAAGCAAAGAAGATATTCTTACTTGGCTAAAAGGTTTAAAAGAGCAATACAATAGTCATGAGATGAAATTAAGCTCTATTGGTGATATCAGAGAAAATGTTGCGAATGAGGTGGCTACAAATATTCTTGGTCTTCAAAACGCCTCGAAAAATAAAGTTGGTTCACAAAAATCCTGGATGGATAACCCAAGATATCAAAATACATTGCTAATAAATGATCTTATATCTAAATTAGAAGATTCAAATACTAATGAAGAGATTGATATTCTTTTAGCTTATGTTGTTATCTTAAGAAATAAAGACCCTGAAAAGGATTGGCTTAATTACCTTGTTTATCTTTTGGAAATGCTAAGCAAAAAAGACACATTATTAGAAGAAAAAGGAGCTTTTGATCTTTTTAAGACTTTAATAAGGGAAAAGTTTAGAGATTTTATGATTGCCCCTTCAGTATAAAATTAAAACATCAATAATTGGTGGATTAAAAAGACGCATAGGTAAGCCGGTTTCTCCTAATCCACTTGTGATAAAAAGTGTAGTATTTTCTTCTTGAGTTAATCCTTTGTCAAAATCTCCATTTGTGGGAATTGCTTTTTTATAAAGCAGGGGAATGCGAATTTGTCCGCCATGAGTATGACCTGTTAAGGTTAAATCTGCTTTTTTATTGATGTATTTTAGAGTTGTGTCTGGATTATGTGCAAGTACTACTAAATTATCTTCTTCTGTAAATTGATCCAATAACTCAATTTTGTCTTCATTGCGCCAGTTTGAACCAAGACCTAAAAGAGTAAAATTTTCAAAATTAATGTATTCATTTTCAATTAAAACAACTTTTAGCTCCGGTAAGGCTTCTTTTAATTCTTCATTTGCAGTGCCAAAATTATTATCCACTCCATCATGATTACCAAGTACAGCAAAAACAGGAGCATTTATTTTCTTTAATGGAGCAAATAATTCTTTTAAGGCCTGCTTGGTTTCATTTTCAGGAAAATAAACAAAATCACCGGCAATAAGCACCATATCAGGGTCTATTTTATTTATTTTACTAACTACTTGATCTAAAAAAGCACTATTTTTATATGTACCCAGGTGAGTATCAGCAATAAGTACTATTTTTCCTTCAAATCCAATATTAATTTTTGTTTCTTTGCTTATAATAATTTGTGTCTCAATAAAACGAGCCCAAATAAAAAAACCACTTAAAATAAAGAAAAAAGCAATAATGGCTTTTTGCCATTTTTTATTGCTTTTTTTCCAAAGAGAAATAAGCACTAAAATAAAAAGAAAAATTAAAAAACTACCCCAATAAATTAGTTTTACTAAAAATAAACTAGTCATTTGTTTTTATATACATTGAAAAATCAATACTAAAAGCATTTTTGGTTAAAAAACCAGCAGAAAGCACTTCAGCGCCTGTTTTTGCGTATTTTTTAATATTTTTTTCTGTTATTCCGCCAGATGCCTCAAAAAATATTCTTTTTGGTTTTGTGGTTTTTTTAAGAACTTTTTTTATTTGCCTTGGGGTGAAGTTATCTAACATTATTACTCCTGGTCTTTTTTTTGGTAAATTTTCCATTACTTCTTTTAATTCTTGTTCATTTTCCACTTCGATTTCCCAAAAAGAGAATTCTTTTTTTGTTTTATCTATTTTATTTAAAGCAGTTTTTATATTTGTGTGTGCTAGGTGATTTTCTTTAATTAAAATTGCATCTTCTAGGTTAAGCCTGTGGGTTAATCCACCGCCAAGTGCTACTGCTTTTTTGTCTAATATTCCCCAGAGGGTTTTTCTGGTTGCGCTTAATTTTGCAAAATGAGCAATTTTTTGTACATTTTGTGCAGTTTTTGTGCTTATTCCGCTCATTCTGCTAATAAAATTAAGCAAAATTCGCTCAAATTTTAACAAAATGTGCAAATTTCCTGTTAATTCGAGAATTAAATCATTTTTTTTGAATTTTTCTCCATCTTTTTTGTGCCATTTTTGTTTTATTTTTTTATTTTTGCTCAAAAAATATTGAATTTCTGCTCTTCCTGCTAATATTCCGCTTTCTTTTGCAATTATTATAGCCTTAACAGGGTTTTTTCTTTTATTAATTGTAATTTCTGAAGTAATATCTACGCCATCATTTTTTAATTCCTGTTCAAAAAATATTTCTACAAATTTTTGATATTTGCGATTGGTAATTTTTAGCTCTTTTTTTCTGTCATGAGGAAGTTTGGTCACTTGCTTTTAAATTAAAAATTTTGCAAAATGCGTTGGTGAAATCTTAATTTAAGAGAAAATTCTGTACAATATTTTAATGAAATTTTTTATTCAAACTTTTGGTTGTCAGCAAAATATCAATGATTCTGAGCGTGTAGCAAGCATACTTGAAAATCTTGATTTTGTGGAGACGGAAAACATGGAGGAGGCAGATATTATTATTTTTAATACTTGTAGTGTTCGCAAGCATGCAGAAGATAGAGCTTTTGGCTATTTAAGAAATGCAAATACTTTGCGTAAGATAAAGCCAAGAATTGTTGGATTAACAGGTTGTATGGTGCGAAAAACTTCATTAAAAGGAGATGAAATAGAAGATAAATTACTTAAAAAGAATAATTATTTGGATTTTGTTTTTCGCATAGAAGATGCGCCAAAAATTTCTGATTTAATAAGCAAAAAATCAGTTTGTTCTTGTGAGATTGGTGATAATTTGGATCAGCTTTTTTCCATTGAGCCAAAGTTAAAAAAACATTATTCAGCCTTTGTGCCAATTATGAGTGGGTGTAATAAATTTTGTACTTATTGCATTGTTCCTTATGCGCGTGGCAGAGAGCAGTCAAGGAGTTTTATGGAAATTAAAAAAGAGTGTGAAAAAATGATAAATAGGGGAGTAAGTGAAATTACTCTTTTGGGTCAAAATGTAAATGCTTATTATCTTGATGATTCTGAACGACCACAGAGAGGTAATCAGACTGATTTTGCTTATTTATTAAGTGAAATTGCTAAAATAAGTGGTTTAAAAAGATTGCGTTTTACTTCACCACATCCATCACAAATGGGTTTTGATGTGATTGATGTTATGGCGGAACACGATAATATTTGCAATCATCTTCATTTGCCTATTCAGGCTGGTTCTGATGAGATTTTACAAAAAATGAACAGATCACACACTAAAGATGATTATCAAAAAATTACTGCTTATGCGCGTAAAAAAATACCAAAAATAGCCATTTCCACTGATATTATTGTTGGTTTTCCTGGTGAAACAGAGGAAAATTTTCAAGATACTTTAAATCTCTGCGAAAAAGAGGGCTTTGATATGATTTATATTGCTAAATTTTCGCCAAGGAAGGGGACAATGGCATCAAAAATGGAAGATGATGTTAGCTTAAAAGAAAAAAAACGCAGGTTTCATGCTTTAAATGAAATTTTAAAAGCAAGTGCTCTTGCTGGTAATCAGGCTTGCGAGGGTGATGTTTGTGAGGTTTTGGTTGAGGAAATTCAGGAAAATAATAGGTTTGGTGGAAAAACAGAACACAATAAGAATATTTATTTTTCTTCTAAAAAACCTTTTTTTATTGGTGATTATGTTTTGGTTAAGGTGATTAAGGCTAATCCTTGGTTTTTGGAGGGGGAGGAGGTTTAGTTTTATTATTTTTATATACTTTCTTTTTGCAGTCAAAAAGAAACAAAAACCTTTCCTCTATTAAACTAATACTTTAATTTCTAATAAAATTGCTTAATGCCTAAAAATTCAAATCATTCGCTATAAATAGCTCAGTTGAATTTTCTTAACGGCATTATTCGCAAAGAAATTATAAGTACTAGTTTAAATGCCGGAAGGGCAACTTAAAATTATTTATTTTAGAAAATTTTATTAATAAATAATTTTACTCCTTGGTTTTTGGAGGGGGAGGAGGTTTAGTTTTATTATTTTGGAGGGAAAAATTATTTATTATACAAATTGCCTAAGGCATGGCTTGGGCGAATGCACAAGGAGATTGCGGATCAAGTCCGATAATGACAAAAAAAGAGGCAGGTTCCTCGCAATGACACCCTAAAAAATCCGCAATGACACCTCCTGCCTCCCGAGATTGCAGAAGTTAGCAAATTTTAAATTAAAACTAGCCTACCTGTCCTGTTATTAAAGTAGAAACCAAAGCAAAAGAAATTAAAATAATAAAGAAGCCAATTCCTGCGTCAATAATAATTTTTTTGGCTCTTTCTGTGTATTCTTCGTTTGTGAAAGACATAATTAAAAGCACACCACCATAAATTAATATACCAATAGCAATAATTGCTAAGAATTTTAAGAAAAATTTTAGTAAACCAACAAATTCTTGTATTCCCCGAACAGGATCTTGCTCAAAAACAACCTGCCCATTAGCTTCAAGAATTGTGCGATAAACAACTTGATTGATTACAACTTCATTTAAAGCAATTACAACTAAACCAACGCCAATCCAAACTAACATTTTTTTTTGTTTTTCTATTGCCTCTTGGTCACCAAAAAGTTGGATCATTTTCCAGCCGGAAGTAGCAAAATACAAAACAGCCATGACAACTACAATTGTTTTAAACCATTCTATTAAAGCCATTATTTGCTTTGTTCCTTCGGTTATTGAAAGTGCTATACTATCTCTTCCTCTCAAGGCACCTCCTGGTAATATTTTTCCACCACCATACAAAGAATCTGTGACTAATGGCTCTATTAAAAGCATCAAACTAAGCGCTATTAAGGCCCAGGTCATACCAACTCTACCTTTTTTGGCTTTATCTGTATCTCCTCCAGCTGTCACCATACTAAAACCTGACCAGATAATCCAAACAATTGCTATTATGCCAGCTATTGCTCTTATGTAATTTACTCCAACCATAATTGATCCTGTGATTGCTTTTGCGCCTGTATCATCAACTCCGCTATAATTTGTGTCTGTAATTGCATGATGACCTTCATCAGCTTGAAAAGGAATGCTAACAGAAGAAAAAAGGAGATCATTAGCGGTGAAGCTTAATAAGATTATTAAGCCTAATATTGCCATGCCGATTATTATTTCAAATTTTTTCATGATGTGCCTCCTGGTGTAAACATAACAATTGCTGTGTATGAACTAGCAATTATAACAATACCAATTACTGTTGCCATAATAATTTGTTTGGCTCTGTTTTGTCTTTCTTCACTTCCAAACGAGGTGATATAAAGAACGCCTGCAAAAACAAGACCAATAAGCGCCAAAACGCCTAAAAATGAGAGAATGAATTTTAAAACACCCATTATTTCCATAGTAAATGATTTGGTTTCTTCTATTCCAGGTGAACCATCTGCTGGGTAAAAAACATTATTAACCAGAGGGTCAGCTAAAATAACTACAATCAAACCCATAATTCCCCAGAAAAAATGTCTTTTTGACTGATCTATAGTTTCTTCATCATCACCAGCGGTGACAAAACGGAAGCCAGCATAAAAAGTAAACACAACTGCTATTAGCCCAAGAACTAATTGTAGGTAAGTAACTATTTTTTGAAAAACTTTTATTCCTCTGGAGGCGTCCACATCTATACCTTCGTTTTGTATAGGATTGAGGGCATCGGAGACATCAGCAGCAAGGGCAATAAACACAAAACCAATCATTGCCCACAAAAGTGCATTTCTTTGTTTTGAAATTTCTTCTTCTTCACCACCTGCAGTAATCATTAAAAATATTGAAAGCACAAAAAATAAGATAGATACGCCAATAAATATGTATTTAAACAAAGGAATTACATTATTTGTCACTAGATTTTTAAGCATGCCCTCTCCTGAGTAGCTTTCAGGAGGGCGAATTACTTCGCTAACTTGATTTAAAGAATCGTCCCAGTTTTCTGCTAAAAAACCTGCTTTTAGTAGGACAGGGGAGACAAGAGTGACTAAAATAAATGAAAAAAATATTGCGGCTATGAGAAGTGCCCAATCTTTGACGCCCCAAGTTTGAATTGTTTTTTTAATCATTTTTATTTCTATCCCTATATTTTCTCATAAAAAAGCGATTTTTTCAAGTTTTAATGTGGACAAAAGTAGGATAAAAAGGCAAAATTTTTATATGCAAAAAATGTGGTATAAAACCAAAGAAAAAGGCTTTATAAAGGGAATAAGTTCACTTAAAGGCATAGCAGCTTTTTTGATTTTTATTTTTCATTTTTGGGGATTTTATAAGGCGGAGATATTAAATATAATAGGGGAAAGTGCTTTTTTTGTGCCTTTTCAGGCAGGTTTTCTTGGTCTTGATTTATTTTTTATTTTTTCTGGATTTTTACTTTTTTTATCTATTGCTAAGGAGGGGAGAGTGAGCAAACAATTTTTTATTCGTAGATTAAAAAGGCTTTATCCTTTGGCTTTTTTTATAACAATTTTATTTTTTTTATTAAAAGGTCCTGATTATTGGCAAACAACATTGGGTATAAAAAATTTGTTCTATCATTTATTTTTTATTCAAAGTTTATCCATTGATACTTATTGGGGTCTTAATCCTGTGATGTGGTTTTTGACTGTAGAAGTTTTATTTATTGTGCTTTTGCCTCTTTTGCTTTCTCTTTTTAAAACAAAAAAATCCTTTATTTTTGCAATTTTACTCCTTATGTTTGCAAATTTTTTCTATCGAATTTGGGTTTTTCAATATTTTGATCACTGGGATACATACGAGAGGATTTTTTACTCAGAACAGCTTTGGGGTCGTTTTGATCAACTGGCTTTGGGCACTTTGTTTGGTGTTTTTTGGATATCGCCAGCAAGAAAAAAAATAGGGCAATTAGTTTCTAATACTGCCTTGTTTACTGGTTTTTTTAATTTTTTAATTATTTTGTGGATTTTTGCTTATCTTGGTAGTGAGTTTCGAGAGTCTTTATTTCTGCAGACTTTTTTGCACTTTTTTGCTTCTTTATTTTTTGTTTTCTTTTTATTTGGATATTTAACCAATAAAAACAAGCTGGTGAAAGAATTTTTTGCACCTGATCTTTTTGCTGGACTAGGTGTGATTAGTTATTCTTTTTTTCTTTGGCACTTTCCTGTGATTAGTTTTGTTTACAAAACCGGTGTTATTGTTTATGGTGCGTTTTTTATTTCTTTAGTTTTATCGATTTTTCTTTCAATTTTTTCTTATTATTTTATTGAGAGATTTTTTTATTTTAAGGAAAAAGAGGGGGCTTGATTTATGTGTATATTTAACTTTGCACAATGGAACTTGTGCAAAGTTATTTAGTGATATCTAAAAAATTACTCTTTTTTATTAAAAAATTCTATACAATTTTTTCTTTTTATATTTTTATTTAAAAAATTTTATTCATAAAAAATAAATTTAATTAAGTTTTTATAAATTTTTGTGAATTTTTAATTTTAATCATATTTTTGTTTAAAATTCCCCTGCCTTATGAATAAGCCAAAAAACGACCTCAAAATTTGCGTTTTAAGGCGTTTTTTAAAATTTTAGGTATCAGAGTTCATTGAAAAATTTAATTAAGAAAGTTTTTTGAGAAAAATTTGTAAAAATATAATTATTAGTCTGTAATTTTTAATTATTCTTTTCTTTGCGTTCAAGCTGTGGAATAATTTGAGAGATGACTAATTTTGAGATAAATTTTTGCGGACTTAATTTTGAAAATCCTTTGGTTTTGGCTAGTGGTATTTTGGGTGTGAGTGCGGAAAATATGAATGAGGTTATTCAAAACGGTGCTGGCGGTGTCACTACTAAAA
The DNA here is from genome assembly GCA_963664295.1 of Candidatus Altimarinota bacterium. Taxonomy (GTDB): domain Bacteria; phylum Patescibacteriota; class Gracilibacteria; order CAIRYL01. The sequence goes on along the minus strand of OY760935.1, from coordinate 388,161 downwards.
GTATTTGGCTGGAAAATCATAAGGGTCATCCTAATCCTGTGATTATTGCTACTGATGAAATGGTGATGAATGCTGTGGGTCTTTCTGATGCGGGTATTGAGAAGGCTCGTGAGGAGATTAAGAGTTTTAAAAAGATTAGTAAAGCACCAATTATTGCTAGTATTGTTGGCGCAAAAGTTGCTGATTTTGCGCTTATTGCTCAGGAAATTTCTAATACTGAGGCGGATATGGTGGAGGTTAATATTTCTTGTCCAAATGTTGAAGATGAGCTTGGTAGACCTTTTGCTTGTGATATTCAGACTGCGTCGAAGGTGACAAAAACTGTTAAACAAAATACAGATAAAAAAGTGGCAATTAAGCTCTCCCCTAATGTTCCTAATATTGGTGATATTGCTAAGGCGTGTGAAGAAGCTGGTGCTGATGCGATTACTGCTATTAACACTGTTGGTCCGGGTATGAGAATTAATATTGAACTTCGTAAGCCGATTTTGGCGAATAAAGTTGGTGGTATTTCTGGTCCTGCTGTTTTTCCTATTGCTGTGCGAGCTGTGCATGAAATTTATAAAAAAGTTAGTATTCCTATTATTGGCACTGGTGGTGTGAATACTGGCGAAGAAGCAATAGAGCTGATGATAGCTGGTGCTAACTTGGTAGGAATTGGTAGCGGTGTGCACTTTCGTGGGGTTGATGTTTTTGCAAAAATTAATCAGGAAATGGACACTTGGTGTGAAAAAAATAATATTAAAAATTTAAAAGACATTATTGGCACTCTTGAGTATTAAATTTCCTTGAAGAATTGGCTCAAAATGTGTACCTTTTTAATAAAGTTTTAAAATCAAATGGATATCAAAATTTTCTCTGCTCAACACACAATAGCTAAAACAGGATCTTTGCAAGCTATTGAAAAAATAAAAAGACCTGATTTTAATGAAGAAGCTTGGATTTTTGCAGGTTTTCAATCTGACAATGGTGTGCTTAAAAATATTTATGAAAAAATTTGCGCAGTTTTTGAGGAGGCCTATTTTAAAAAAGATGAAGAGGGTGATGATTTTGACAGACTTGAAGAGGCCTTGAAAGTGGTTAATGAGGTTATTAAGGAAGACGTTAAAGAGCTTGATGAAAGCATTTGGAAAGATGGTGGCTTTCTAATTGCTATTTTTTCTGGTAATAATCTTTATTTTACTTCTTGTGGTACTCCAGAGGTTTATTTTGTGCGTAAAGGCAGGTTTACTGTTATTTCGGAGGGCTTAACAGAGCAAGGAAAGGTGACTGAATTGTTTACCAATGTTGCTAATGGTGAACTTAAAGATGATGATAAAATTATTTTTACTAGCTCTCGCCTACTTCGTCATGTCACTGGTAATCAAATTGCTGAGGCCTTACAAAGTGGTGTCACAGAATCAATGGAAGCAATGAAGTTTATTTTGGTTGATGATGAGCCTATTAATTTGGTTATTTTTCATATTAAAACTTTAAGCAAATTACCTTTTGAAGGTGGCTCAAAAAGCAAAGGTGAAGGATTTTTCAAGAAAGCAACTAGCAAAAGCGCTTCTTCTTTAGGTGCTAAGATGCCTTCTGGTGTGAAAAATTTTTGGAATAAAATTGCTTCTTCAAATTGGCACCATAAAAATGCGGCTATTATTTTTGCTGTTTTGATTGGTTTGGTTTTAGTGGCTATCTTCTTTGGCTTGCTTTCTCAGCAAAAAAATGATGAACAAAAAGAAGTATATCGCACAGAAATTCAAACAATAAAAGAAGATTTATCCAGTGCAGAAGCAAGATATTTGGAAGGAAAAATTACAGAAGCAAATAATCTTCTTGATCGCGTGGAAACAACAGCAAAAGAAATCAATGAACAAGGTTATTTTCGTCAAGAAGTAATGGCCATTTTGGAAGAAACTCAAAACAAAAGAAATGAAATCAATGGCATAACTCGCCTTAGTGGTGCTAAGGTTGTTGTTGATCTTGCAAGTTCACGCGATAATGTTGATTTGCGTGGTGTTTTTGAGCTTAATTCCGAGATTTATGCTTATGACAACAATGTGCTTTTTCAAATTCTTGGTGGTAGTGGTGAAGTAAAAAATATTTATAACTTAAAAGAAAGTGAATCTGTGATTGATGGCACTATTTTTGATGCTAAAAGTGAAATGATTTTTTTAACTAATGATGGAAAGATTATTGAATTTAAAGACGAAGAAGGTTCTTATGCAAGCACAACAGATGAGTCATTCAAAAAAGCAATTGCTGTAAAAACTTTTTCAAAATATATGTATCTTCTTTCGCCAGAGGATAATGAGATTTGGAAATATGAAAGACAGGACAATGGCTTCACAGAGGCACAAGATTATAATTCTGATGCGGATTTATCTAAGGCAATTTCTTTTTCAATAGATGGTAGTATTTATGCTTTGACTAGCGAGGGTGATGTTATTAAGGCTCATCGTGCAAAACAAGTTGATTATGCTATTAAAGATGCTCCTGATGGCAACCTTAAAGGCTCAACAAAGGTTTATACTAATGATAAATTGAATAAACTTTATTTCCTAAATCCTGCGGAAAAATCCATTTTGATTTTTTCAAAAGGTCAAAATGAAGCTTATTATCAAAGGCAGGTTGTTATTGAGGACATTGAAGAGATTAGAGATTTTTGGGTTGATCCTGCTACTGAAAGATTGGTTTTGGTTGATAATAGCAAAGTTTACGAGGTTAAGCTTTAAGAAAAGCATTACTCCAACATTTTTACTGGCTCTGGCTGTGTTTCATTGATAGTTATACCTTGTTCTTGAAGATAATGCACTAGCTCAAGTTCTTTTGGCGCCTCTGACTCATTAATAACGTTATAATTTGCTTGTTTTATATAATCCCAAACTATTTTGTCATTATTTTCTATTGATATTCTAAAAATATGTTCAACTTTGGTGTTTAGGTTTAAAAAATTTATTGTATCTATTTTAATTTCCACAAAATATTGATGATTGTTTATCATTACGCTTTTGTAATCATTTTCATTTATGTTATCAAAATTTATTTCTTGAGGTCGAAAATCTTCTATTAAAGGTGTGTATGGTAGTAGTTTATATTTACAATAATTAGGAGAAAAAGTGAACTTTTTAAGATTTGTAGCAATTATTTTTTTCTGCTCATCAGTCATAGTATCAATAACTTTACTTATATCTCCTAGGTAAATTTTTTCAAAATTAGATTTAGCTAATGATATTAAAGATTCCACGCTAATTGAATTAGGAGATCTAATTCCATATAGGCATATTGCTTTTCTTGGACCATTGTTGGTAAAATTTATCAAAGCTACAATTGTATTGTGTGAAACTTTTTTTAAGCCATCTAGGCGTAAAAGTGTGCCTTTAAAATTCGCCAGTTTTTCTGCTATATCAGGTGTGATTTCTTTTAAGCCACCTAAAACTAATGCATCGCCTTTAAAATTCGCCAGTTTTTCTGCTATATCAGGTGTGATTTCTTTTAAGCCACCTAAAGCTAATATCTCGCCTTTAAAATTCGCCAGTTCTTCTGCTACTTTAATTGTTTCTTTTTCTGTTTGTGCTAATTTTTTTAGGTTAGATAATGCTAAAACATATTCTCCATCTGAAATCCACTTTTCCACTATCATTTTTGCAAGTTTGGGTGTTATGTACTCAAGCTTGTCAATATTTTTTTGTGTTATCTTTATTTTTTCTGTTTCCATTTCTTTTATCAAATCATCAGTAGATAGTGTTTCTTGTATGGCTGACACAGGTTGTGGATCCGGTTTTTCCATGTATTGATCCGCTGGTTCAGGTTCAGCTGTTAATGGGGCTCCTTCGGGCTGTGGGCTTGTTTGTTTAGCAGAGAGAGCGGGTGCTTCTATTTCTTGTGGATTTTTAATAATGATCCCATTGTTTCTTAAAAATTCGGATATTATAGCAAATCTTTTTCCTCTTTTTTCTATGTCGGTAAAAGATGTAATAGTGGGTCTGTATCTCCATACTGTTTGGTTTTCTTCTGTTTCTAAATAAAAAAGAAATTGAAAGTTACTGTTTGGGTGTGTAATAGTCACGCTATATGTGTTATAACCGCCATTAAAAGGTGATATAGCAGTTGTTTTTGTTTGTATGTTATAAAAGTGATCATTTTTTTCTTCATTTTCTGTGCTTTCTCCTATTGTAAAAACTTTGTGATTATATTTTTTAATATTATCAAATGTTAATTCTTTGGGATTAAAATTTATCACAGGTAAGTGCTGATAGAACTTTCTTAAGAGGTTAGAATGAAAAGATATTCTGTGTAGATTGCGACCAATTAATTCTTTTTGTTCTTTATTTAGTCTGTCATAAAAATCGACACTTAATCCTGATAAATCAACTTCAAAATTTGTATTAACTAAAATCATTATGGTGTCGACTTTTGTATGATCTAAATCTAAGTTTCTTAGATCTACCTTGCTTCCTTTAAAATTTGCAAATTCTTTTGCCTCTTTTGTTTTTAGTTTTTTTAGACTTTTAAATTCAAGCCTATTTTTACTTTCATTGTTCCACTGATCTACTATCATTTTTGCAAGCTTGGGTGTGATGTACTCAAGCTTGTCAATATTTTCTTGTATTAAAGGTCGTTTATTGGTGGCCATTTCTCTAATTAACACATTGCTAGGTATTTTTTGATCCTTTGGTGGTTCAGGTTGTCTTAGTTTTGCTTCAGGGTTATTTTTTGGAGATACTATTATTGCTTCTGCCTCTTGTGAATCTTTTTCTGGTGGCGGAACGGCTATTGGCATATCTGGCTCTGTTGGTTTATTATTTTTATTGCCTAATTCTTGGTCTATAAAATCATCTTCATTAGTTACATATGGCTCCCAATCATCATCTGGTTCTACTGGTTGAGGTTCGCCAGATTCTTCATACATAGGCTCAGGCATAGCTTCTGCATATACCATTGGGTCTTCTACTTCAGGTGCATGCATAATTTTTGGAGATGAATCAGCTTCTTCTGGTGCAAATTCAAAAGTAGGCTCCTTTGGGTCTGTAAGCCCGACTTCTTCTGGTGATAATGCGTAAGTTTCTGCTTCAACAAATTCAGGCTCTTCTATTGGCTGTGGATATTGTGTTGAAATGAATGCAATCCATGTTTTATTCCAAAAAGCATCTCTTTCTTCAAGGTTTATATCACAATTTTTATAATGAGCAACTACTTTTATTTTGCCATCTTCAATTGTAATGCTATAAACCTTATCTTTTATTGCTTGCAATGCGCTTTTATCAGCTTCATTAGTTAATCTTTCAAAAATTGGTTCCCAATTTCCGCGTTTTGCAGTAAAAAACCCTGATTTAATTTTTCCTTTGCTATCAAAAACAGTATCTTCTGTATTTTTAAATAATTCTTCAAATTGATCTCGTTTTGTTTCTAATCTAAGCCTAAAGGCAACTTTAAAACCTGTGTCTAAACTTATTTCATCCAAGTTAACTGTTTCTTCGGGAAATATATTTATTGCTAATCTTCCCCCTTTTAATTTTTTGTATTCAATTGATTTTATGCCATGAATTTTTTCAGCTAATTTTTTAATATCGTTTAAATCTTTTTGATTAAACTTAATATTGCTAATTTCAATATAAATATATTTCTTTTTTTTGGTTTTTGCATCTGGATCTTTCATTGTTCTTTCTTTTATTTCTGTTGCTACATGAGTTTCACCATCAAAAACAATATAAAAACCTGTTTTTCCATTTGCAGAAACAGTGTTTATGCTTCTTGGTCCTTCTGTAATTTGCTCAAATTGTTGAGTTAAGGTATCGCCAAAAAGATCATTAAAAAAATCTTTATTTTTTTGGCGTTCTCGTGCTCTTTCGCTTGATTTTGTTGATATTTCATTTATTTCTGGTCCACTAAAAAATATAATTTTTTGCTCAAAAAAACTCAACCCCCCTTCCCTGTTTTGTTTTTTCCTGAACAACACTGGTTTTTATTTTTCAAAATATTCATATTATTATACAAAAAAAAGAGCAAAAAAGCAATGTTTATGCTGATTTTTACTCTTTTTTATAGTGCGAAAATTAATTTTTATTTTCCTTTTATTTCTGCAAATTTTCTTTTGCCAATTTGAAGGATCATTTTTTCGTCCCCTACTGTGATTTCGTCTTCTGCGTCTATTTTTTCTCCATCTATTTTTACAGCACCTTGTTGCAACATTCTGCGGGCTTCGGAGTTGGATTGGCAAAGATTGGAGGCAATTACTATGTCTAATATTTTATGAATGCCTTTATCAAGCTCTAAAATAGGCATATCATCTGGCAATCCTTTATCTTGAAACATTCTTAAAAATTCTTCTTCTGCATTTTGAGCTAATTCTGCATTGTGAAATTCTGTCACTATTTCTTTTGCTAGGCGTAATTTTGCGTCTCTTGGGTGTCCTTTTAGTATTTTGTCCACTTCTTCCATTGGGATATTAGTTAATAATTCATACCAATTACGCATTAGTTCATCTGGAATGGACATTGTTTTGCCAAACATTTCCCTTGGATCTTCTTGTATTCCTATGTAGTTGCCTAGTGATTTTGACATCTTATCTTTGCCATCAAGCCCTACTAATATTGGCAAAGTCATAATGTCTTGTGGTTTTAGCTCATAGTGTTTTTGGATTGTTCGACCTGCCATGAGATTGAAAAGCTGATCAGTGCCACCAAGTTCAATATCTGCTTTAAGTGGAACAGAGTCATAGCCCTGCATTAAGGGATATAAAAATTCGTGAAGAGAAATTTCTCTCCCCTCTTTTATTCTTTTTTCATACATATCTCTATGTAGCATTTGTTGCACTGTGAAGCTAGATGCTAATTTAATTACTTTTTCAAAAGTAAGTGGCGCGAGCCACTCTGCATTTTCTCGTAATTCTACATTTTTAATATCTAATACTGCTCCTGCTTGATCTAAAAAAGTTTCTGCGTTTTTGCGTACATCTTCGTCTGTTAGTGGTGGGCGGGTTTGGTCTTTGCCTGTTGGGTCGCCAATTCTGCCAGTAAAAGTGCCTAAAAGCAAAATTACGGTATGACCTGCTTTTTGGAAAGCGCGTAATTTGCGCAAAATTACAGCATGACCAAGGTGTAATTCGCTTCCTGTTGGGTCAATTCCTAATTTCACTCTTAGTTTATCCCCTTTTTCTAATCTTTTTTTAAGATTTTCTTTAACATGGCAATCCACAACGCCACGACTTAATAATTCATCAATTTGATTCATCTTTTAATAAAATTTTCTTTTAAATTTTCCCATAAATTCTGTATATTTTCAATATGCAGAAACAAGTTTTTATTACAGAAGAGGAAGATATTGGCAAAAGACTAGATGTTTTTATTGCTGAGAGTTTGGATATTTCTAGAAACAAGGCGCAAGCTCTTATTAAAAGGCAAAAAGTTGATTTAGTAAGCCCAAAAGCCATTAAAGCAGGCACAGAAATTCCAGCAATGGGCATAAAAATTATAATAGAAACAGAAGAAGAACCAAAGGAAACAAAAATTGAACCTGAAAATATTCCTTTGGATATCTTATTTGAAAATGAGGATTTGTTGATTATCAATAAATCTGCGGGTATGGTTGTGCACCCTGATCCTACACACAAAAACGGTACTCTTGTTAATGCGGTTTTGGGTTATTTAAAAGGCAAAAAGCTTTCTTCTGTCGGTGGCGTTATTCGTCCGGGAGTTGTGCACAGATTAGATAAAGATACTTCTGGGGTTATTGTGATGGCAAAAAATGACAAAGCTCATTTAAATCTTGCGGATCAGTTTTCTTTGAGATTGGTAGAAAAGTCGTATTTAGCGCTTGTTCATGGCATTCCGCAACACAAAACTGCAACAATAGATGCGCCAATTGTTCGCGCTCCACACAATCGACAAAAAATGTGGATTGCAACTGGCAACAAACAAGGTAAACAAGCAATAAGTCACTATGAAATTAGCAAAGAATTTGCAAAAAATGCTTTATTGAAAGTAAAAATAGATACTGGCAGAACACATCAAATCAGGGTTCATTTGACTTCTATTGGTTATCCGATTGTTGGAGATAGTAAATACAATAAAGGCAAAGATGATAAAAAATTGGAACAAACTTTGGAAGTAAAAATTCCTCGCATGTTTTTGCACGCAGAAAAATTGGCTCTGACATTGCCTGGAGAAAAGAAAAAAAGAGTGTTTACTGCTCCCCTGCCTGATGATTTATTTGAATTTTTGAAGAAAATGGAGGAATAAGATTATTCTTTATTTTTCTTGAGTGAGGCATGGAAGAAGCTTTCATAAAGTGTTCCCAGTGTAATACTATTTTCTTTACAGGCTTCTTCTAAGGCCTTATTCATTAGGGCAATTTTTTCTTTTCCTAGTCTCTTAATAATCATTAAGTCTGATATTTCTTGCCAATTGTTTTCAAAGAATTTTTTAATTTTTTTTAATATTTTTTCATTAATTTCTTCCACATCAACATCTTCTCCGTCTTCAATGTCTTCTTGAGCTTGTTCAACAATTCTGTTAACTGATTTTAATAATTTGTTTATTTCTTCTGCAAAATAAACAACAAGTTCTCCTGGAAGCCAGTCTATTTCTGCTAATGATCCAAATGTTAGTGCTGGTTCATCCGATTTTTTGAGATTTGGTGATAAAAGTCTGTGTCCTCCAAAACCTATAACACTTTTATCTTTATTATCACTTTTAGGCTCATCGGTTTTTTCGATTTGATTATCTTCAAATATTTCAGCAAAAGCACCCAAAGTATTTTTTGAAATTTTAGTAATTACTCCCTCTTTTATTACTTCTGGTACAGTTCCTTGAACACAGGCAATTATTTGTGTAAATTCTTCAGGAGTTTTTAGTTCGACTTGATCAAGTTGCGCTAATGCATTTTCTGCTCCTGCTGGCACTAATTCTTTCCCTGGTTCGCTCATAATTTTAAAAAACGGATAGTTAATTTAATTATTTTATTTAATTTTGTCAATATGCTTTTAGGGATTTATGTTTTTTTTGTGCAAAAATATAGTTATGAACTACGCAGAGGTTAGTTTTCGGCAAAAGTCATTTGGAAAAGATAGTTTTACTTTTAAAATACCTACTTCTTTGCAAGATCGTTTGCAAGTTGGACAGATTGCTGAAGTGCCTTTTCGTAATTCCAAAAAAAAAGGTTTAATTATTGATATAAATAATAAAGAGCCTAGTTTTGAGACTAGACCTGTTTTGCGACCACTAACTCCTCCTTTGCTTTCCGAAAAACAACTGGAGCTTGCTTATTGGCTTAGTAAATATTATTTTACTAGTTTTTCACGGGTGATTTCCCTTTTTATTCCACAAAAAATTTGGAATTCTGATGGACTTGCTCCTGTGAAAACTTTTTTGAAATTAAATAAAGAAGAAAAATTGCGAGGAGAAAAACAAAAAACAGTAATAAATTATTTAAAAAACAGTGGTGTAAGTGAAATAAATCAGGTGCGAGAGGAAACCGGGGCAAGTTCTGCTGTACTTAAAAACCTTTTAGAAAAAGGAATAATTAAAAAAGTTTTTGAGGAAAAATTTACAGAACAAAAAATTGAGATTAAAAAGAAGCACAAACTTGATGAAAACAAAAAAAGTGCTTATGAAAGTCTTAAAAAAAGCAAAAAATCATTGCTTTTTGGTCAGCCAGGCACAGGAAAAAGTTTTTTAATTCGTTATTTATCTGCAGAAATTGCAGATAGCAAAAAACAGGCTTTAATACTTGCTCCGGAAATATCTCTTACCTTTGAGATGTTGCGTAAAAATAAGGAGTTTTTTGAATCAAAAAATATTTTGGTTTTTCATTCGCGCTTAACAGAAAGGGAAAAAATTGAGGCTTATTGGAAGGTAAAAAAAAATGAAGTAAAAATTATTTTAGGCAGTCGTAGTGCGCTTTTTTTGCCTTTTGCGGATTTGGGCTTAATTGCGGTTGAGGAGGAACATGATAATTCTTATAAAAATGATCAATCTCCTCGTTATCGTACTAATGATTTTGCAGAAAAAATTGCAGATTTATATGGAGCAAAATTGGTTTTAAGCAGTGCAACACCGGCAGTTGAGACTTTTTATAAAGCAAAAAATAGTGAAATTGATTTAATTAAACTAGAAAATAAGAAAAATCAGCCAAAAATAAGCATAATTGATATAAAAGGCAATAAGCACTCCCCTCTTTCGCATGATTTAATTAAAAAAATTGGTGAAAATTTGGAGAAAAAAAAGAAAATAATTTTGTTTTTAAATAGGCGTGGTATGCACTCGGTGGCTTTTTGCAAAGACTGTGGAAGTTCTCAAAAATGCCCTTATTGTCAAATTAGCCTTGTTCATCACAAAAAACAGGATCAGGATTTTTTATTTTGTCATCATTGCGGGCGGGTTTTTTATATGCCGGAAAAATGTGAATTTTGCCAAGGTACAAAGCTAGATTTTTTTGGTTTTGGTACACAAAAAATAGAACAATTGATTAAAAATCAATTTCCAATGGCAAAAATATTAAGGGCAGATCGGGATAATGCGATAAAAAAAGGCAATATTGAGTCTATTTTTAAGGAATTTTTTGCAGGATCAGCAGATATTTTAATTGGTACCCAGATAGTGACAAAAGGTTTTGACTCCGATCAAATTGGGCTTGTTGGCGTTGTTTTAGCGGACACTTCGCTTCAGGTGCCGGATTTTCGTTCAGAAGAAAAAACTTTTCAAATTCTTACGCAGGTAATTGGAAGAACAAACAGAGGAAATAATGATGGAGAAGCGCTTGTGCAAACTTTGATGCCAAATTCAAAAATAATTCAAGAAATAGTAAATAATAATTATGAAAAATTTTATAAACGAATAATTGATGAAAGAAAAAAATTCACACTTCCCCCATTTAGGCGCATTGCAAAGCTAATTATTCGTGAAGATAATCAGCAAAAAGCCTTTTTGAAAGCACGAAAAATTGAAGAAAAGATAAAAAAAATAATTAACAAAGAGGAAACAGTTTGCACTGCTCCCCCTTTGACCCCTTTTAAATATGGTAAATTTAATGTGAATATCTTTGTTTATTCCTCTGATCCCGAGAAAATATTAGCGAAATTAAATACGCAAAATTTAATAATTGATCTTGATCCTATGGATATTACTTATTAAGCAGCAAGATTAAAAATACCTTCTCTTGTTGCAAGTTGTGCAGATGGAATTTGAAAATTTTCTCTTGTTAGAGTTCTGACTCCATTTGGACTTGTTGGAGGTTTGTTGTTTGGTCTTTCAAAAAGATGAGCGGCTTCGATTACCTTACCGCATGTGTGGATTTTTTTGCCTCCGAAGGCATTTACTCCAAGTCTCATTTTTTTAGGGGTTAAATTTTGTTTTTGTTTTTTTGGCTTAAAATTAGCCTATACAGAAAACCCCAAGTTCCACTTTTCGAGCTTGTTTTTTGTTTTTGAAATACCCTGAAGTTTTGCTTGGCGGATTCATGTATTTTTTAAATCGTTTATATTGTATAATATTTTATTATTATTGTCAAGTATTATTTTCTATAATAAAGAATTAATTTATGATATAAAAACATACCTTAGTTATTTATCCCCTTTTTTAACAAATGGTTAATAAACTAGATAAGCAATCTGAGATAATTGTTAAAATTCCGGAAAATCAACCAGATATTACTGCTTTACATGCAATGCAAGCAGAGTTTAGTTCAGCATTAAAAGAGGCTTATGGGAATGTTTCTTATTATCGTTTTTTGGCTATTGAGGCAGACGAAAGAGGTGAAATCAATACAGCAATTCATTACATAGAAAAAGCTATTATAGAAGCTAAAAATAAAGAAGAAAAAAAAGAACTTAGAAGATATTTAATTAGTTTATATGCTCATTTAAGATTACAAATTCAACAATCAGCATCAAAAAGAGAACAAATGAGTGAAATTGCAGAAAAAGGTACTTTAATCTTAGGAATACCTGAAATAATCTCAGCAATAGACAGTATGCCAGAATTGATGGAAGATGCTTATAAAAGAATATCTCCTGAAAGAATGGAAGCATTAGTTTTACATGCTATTGAGCCTTTATATGAAAGCGTGGGGCTTAGTGAGGGTGAATTTATTGGTGAACTTGAAAGCCTTAGTGATTATTATGGCACTATTCAACACGGAACTTATTACGACGAACAACATTCAGATACTTGTTTAAAAATACAACTTATTCGTAGTTTTTTAATAAAAAAACGCTTTGTTGATTTTGTATTAAGTCATAATTCGGAGGCAAATCTTTCAGAATCTTTGCAAGAATTAAATGATAAATCTGTTAAAACAAGAGATATAGACGATAAGCAAGAACAAAAAAGGTTAATGCAAGACTTAATAAATGCTAATCATAAAGTTGCAGTTATTGCTATGAATGTAAATAAGCCAAATATGGCACTGGCTATTATTCAAGACTGTCTTAAGTCTCAAAGAGAAGGCGGTATTCAAGAAAAATATGAGAAAATTAGACTAATTTGTTCTTGTTTGTATGCACGTATTGGTGTTGTTCAAAAAGAAAAAAGAGAATTTACTCCTGAAGAAGCTTTAGATATTAAAAATGATGTTTTAACTGTTGCTCATTTTGCTGACTTAGATGAAAATGGTGATTTTTTAACTCAGTTAAAAAAATTACTCAATTCTCCAGAAGATTATGTTCATTCAAATTTACTCAATATTATTAACACTTTAGTTGCTATTTTATCTCAAGATGGTGAGGAGTTATTAAAAATATTTAATCTTAATAAAGAAGCAATAGATAATGTGATTAAATATTGTTATCAAAAAGCCAAGGAGTTTTATGATGAACAAATCGCGAATGGTGGATTTTTTCAAGAAACAATAGTGGAAGATAATACAAGAGACTTTTTGGAAATTTGTAGGCAGATAAGTAAGCACTATCTTCATCAAAAAAGCTTTTCTTCTGTTGCTACTGCGGTTGATTATATTAAAGAAGCTCGTGAGTTAGCAGAAAAAATAGGCAATGAAATGGCTCTAGAAAATATTAGTGAAATACATGAGCAAATAACTATGACAACCTTTGAGCTTTTAACAGAAATAGAACAATTAGCAGAGGAGAATGAAAAACAGCAACAAGATATGATTTCTTGTCTTGTTCGTGTTATTGAAGGAAAAGATCAGATAACAGCAGGACACTTAACTAGAACTCGTTTTTTGGTTGATCGACTTTGTCAAAAATGTGGATCTTCTGAGAGATTTGCTCGCAGAATAGGAATAGCGGCTATGGCGCATGATATAGGTAAAAATAGCATATCAAAATCAATATTAAATAAGCCTGGCAAATTAACAGGTAATGAGTGGGAAATAATGAAAAAACACCCACAAGAAGGTTATGACATGTTGATGGAAGTGACTGGTGATAACAAAGAGAGCATTGCCTACATTGCTTCTGAAATTGCACTTTATCATCACGAACGATGGGATAGTAAAGGATATCCAAATTGCACTAAAGGTAGAGAAATTCCTTTAAATGGCAGAATTATGGCTATTTGTGATGTTTTTGATGCTACAAGAGATCAACATAGACCATATCGAGAAGGCGCATTGCCTTTGTGGAAAGTTGTTGAAATTTTAATTGATGGTGCTGGTAAGAATTTTGACCCCGAAATTGCTCAAGCTTTTTTGATGGATATTCGTTATAATAACGACCTTGTAAATCAGCATAATGACGAAAGAGAGACTACAGAAGAAGATTTGATAGTTGCTGAATTTATTGAACAATTTTTTGAGACAAACGACTGTACTCAACGAGATTTATTTGAAAACATAAAAAACACTAAAGATCCTTTAGAAAAAGAAAGGGAGCTTATGTTTTTTGAGTTAAAAAAACAATTTAGTGCTTTTTGTAAAGATGATTTAGGAAAAACAGTAAAGGAAAACTAAATTCTTTCCAAGATTAAATCTGTGATTTCTTTTGTTCCTACTTTTTTTGTACCTTCGGAATATATATCCCCTGTTCTGTAGCCGTCTTGAAGAGTTTTAAGAATAGCTTTTTTAAGAGCACTTGCTTCTTCGAGTAAGCCAAAAGAAGTCTCTAGCATTAAGGCAATACAACCAATTTGTGCCAAAGGATTAGCAATTCCTTGTCCTGCGATGTCTGGTGCACTTCCTCCCATCGGTTCATATAAGCCAAAATTATCTGAGTTTAAGCTAGCGCTAGCTTGCATACCAATAGAGCCGGAAACTTGAGCAGCTTCGTCAGAAAGAATGTCTCCAAACATGTTTCCAGTAAGAATTACATCAAAATCATGTGGACGAGTGAGGATCTGCATAGTTGCATTGTCTATGTATAAATGCTCTAGTTCTACTTCTGGAAATTCATTCTGATGTATTTCTTCTACTATTTTACGCCAAAAAACAGAAACATTGAGAACATTGGCTTTATCTACATTGGTTAATTTGTTGCGAGAATTTTTTGCAATCTGAAAACCAAGACGAGCAATTCTCTCTACTTCTGGCCGAGTATAACGCATTTTATCCCAGGCATCTTCTATGTTGTCTCCTCCTTTTTCGCCAAAATATATTCCACCAGTTAATTCACGAATAACTTTAAAAGTAAATCCGTCACCAATTATACTTTGTTTTAATGGTGAAGAGTCTGCTAACTCTTTGAGCACACCTGCAGGGCGAATGTTTGCAAAAAGGTCAAAATGTTTGCGTAAAGGCAAAAGAGCGCCAACTTCCGGGCGTTTTTCACGAGGAAGATTATCCCATTTTGGCCCACCAACAGAACCAAAAAGGATAGAATCTGCCCATTCACAAATTTCTATTGTTTCTTTTGGTAATGGTTCACCGGTTTTATCAATGGCTATACCGCCAACCAAAGCTTCTTTTAGTTCAAAATTATGTTCGAATTTTTCTTCGATTTTTTTAAGCACTCTAACAGCTTGTTCCATTACCTCCGGACCAATGCCGTCACCTGCTAAAATTGCTATTTTTTTATTCATGTTTCTAAAAATATTCAAACAAGATATTAGCACAAAAAAACCTCTCGACAAATTACTTATCTTGTGCAAAGATAATCCAGTAATTTTATTTATCGAAAAAACACAATGAAAGACTTACAAAACCATAGAAATATCGGGATTATTGCCCATATTGATGCTGGTAAAACTACGACAACAGAACGCATATTATTTTATGCTGGTCGTACTCATAAAATCGGCGAAACTCATGATGGTGAATCACAAATGGACTGGATGGAACAAGAAAAAGAGCGTGGTATCACCATTACTTCTGCTGCTACTTTCTGTAAATGGAAAGATTGCACAATTAATATTATTGACACTCCAGGGCATGTGGACTTTACTGCTGAGGTTGAGCGCTCTTTGCGTGTTCTTGATGGTGGTGTGATTGTTTTTGATGGCTCTCAAGGTGTTGAGCCACAATCTGAAACAGTATGGAGACAAGCTGATAAATATCGTGTTCCTCGTATTGCTTTTGTTAATAAAATGGACAAAATGGGGGCTGATTTTGATATGTCTTTAAAATCAATTCACACTCGCCTTTCCGATAGAGCAATTGCTATTCAATTACCAATTGGTGCTGAAAATGATTTTACTGGTCTTATTGATCTTATTGAGCAAAAAGCATATACATTTGAAGGTCAACATGGTGAGAATGTAAAAGGCATTGATATTCCTGCTGATATGGCGGATCAAGTTGCTACTGCTCGTGAAAAAATTATTGAAACTGCTGCTGATTTTGATGACGCAGTAATGGAAAAATATCTTGGTGGCGAAGAAGTTAGTGTAGATGAAATCAAAAAAGCACTTAGAAAAGGTGTAGTTAAAAATGAAATTTATCTTGTTCTTTGTGGAAGTTCACTTAAAAATGCTGGCGTACAAGCTATGCTTGATGCAGTAAATGATTATCTTCCTTCTCCTTTGGATATTGGAACTATTACAGGAACTAATCCAAAAACAGAAAAAGATGAAGAAAGAAAACCATCTGACGATGATAAACTCGCTGCAGTAGTGTTTAAAATTGCTACTGATCCATTTATTGGAAAACTTTGTTTTGTGCGTGTTTATTCTGGTGTTCTTAAAAGCGGATCTTATGTGATCAACTCAACTAATGATAAAAAAGAAAGAATTGGTCGTTTGGTTCGTATGCATGCTAACTCTCGTGAAGAAATTGACACTATTGGCGCTGGTGATATTGGCGCTATTGTGGGACTAAAAGATAGTCGTACTGGTGATACTCTTAATGAAGAAGGCGCTCCAATTGTTTTAGAGGAAATTACTTTCCCAGAGCCTGTTATCGCCATTGCTATTGAGCCAAAAACAAAAGCAGATCAAGAAAAAATGGGTATTGCTCTTCAGAAGTTAGCTGAAGAAGATCCAACTTTCCGTGTTCATACTGACGAAGAAACAGGTCAAACAATTATTAGAGGTATGGGTGAGCTTCATCTTGATGTACTTGTTGATCGCATGAAGAGAGAATTTAAAGTTGAAGCTAATATCGGTGCTCCACAGGTTGCTTACAGAGAAACAATTCAAAAACCAATTGATATTGAAGAAAAATACTCAAAACAAACTGGTGGTCGCGGTCAATATGGTCATGTTTTGATGACAATTGAACCACAAGAACCAGGTAAAGACTATGAATTTGTTAATAAAGTGGTTGGTGGCCGTATTCCAAATGAATATATTCCTGCAGTTGATAAAGGTGTAAAAGAAGCTATGACTCGTGGTGTTGTTGCTGGCTATCCAGTTGTTGATGTTAAGGTGACACTTAAAGATGGTTCTTACCATGATGTTGATTCTTCTGAATTTGCATTTAAGGCGGCCGCTTCTATTGCCTTTCAAAAAGGTGCTAAGATGGCAAATCCTGTTATTTTGGAACCAGTTATGGCAGTTGAGGTTGTCACTCCAGAAGAATATATGGGTGATGTAATTGGCGATCTCAATTCTCGTCGTGGTCAAATTCAGGAAATGACTGATAGAGGTAAGGCTAAGGTTGTCACTGCTAAAGTGCCTTTGGCTTCCATGTTTGGTTATGCTACTGATCTTCGTTCTCTTTCTCAAGGCCGTGCTAACTATACTATGGAGTTTGATCATTATTCTAAGGTGCCTAATGATGTTGCTGAAAAAATTAAAGAATCAAGAGGTACTGGTAATGCTGAGTAAGAATTATTTATAATTTGTTTTTAAAAAGAGGCTTTGTATGAGCCTCTTTTTTATTGTGACAATTAAATAAAAGAAGTCGTCATTATGAGGACGACACCAAGAATAGAGGACATGGTAATCCACGAGGATGTCATTTTGAGCGCAATGAAGCGAAGAATCTTCTTGTCCATGTGCTCAAGTCCTATCTTGTCATTGCGGGCTACGACCCGCAATCTCCTTGTCCATTGTGCTCAAACACTGCCTTGGGTAATTCAACAGTAATGACAACGGGAGATCCTTCGCTTCGCCTAAATGCTCGCTCAGGATGACAGAAAAAAACACAAAAAATAAAAACAATTAAAAAAAATTCATTGCCCTAGACAAAGCCAAATACTCAACATTAAAAATGTATTACTGTATTAGTGTACCAGTACAGTAATACAGTAATAAAAAATAATTATTTAAAAATAAAAAAACCGCTTATGTAAGCGGTTTTTAAATAACAAAAATAAATGAAATTAAATACCTGGAACTGGGAACTGTGAGCAATATGCTTCTACTTCTTGCTTAATACTAGCCATTTTTGCTTCATCTTGGTGATTTTTTAATGCCTCAAGCATCCAATTACCAATCTTTTTCATGTCTTCTTCTTTCATGCCTCTGGTTGTAGCCGCAGGAGTACCTAAACGAATTCCAGAAGGTTTTAAAGGTGGATTTGGATCATCAGGAATTACTTGTTTATTGCAAGTGATTGAGACTTCATCGAGGATTTTTTCTGCTTCTGTACCACCTAAGCCAAAACTTTCTACAGTATTTACAACCATCATGTGATTATCTGTGCCATCTGTGATTAATTTTGCACCACCGTCCATCAAGGTTTGTGCTAATGTTTTTGCGTTTTTAAGTATTTGTTGGGCGTATTCTTTGAACTCTGGCTTTAATGCTTTGCCAAGAGTGACAGCAATGGCAGAAATTGTATTCATGTGAGGACCTCCTTGCAATCCTGGGAATACTGATTTATCAATTGCTTGTGCGAATTCTTTTTTACATAAAATCATTCCCCCTCTTGGTCCACGCAAACTTTTGTGGGTTGTGGTTGTGACTATATCAAAACCATAATCAAAAGGATTGCGCATTGCGCCACCAGCTATAAGACCACCAATATGAGCCACATCTGCCATTGTAATTGCTCCAACTTCATCAGCTACTTTTTTAAAATCAGCATAATCATAATCACGAGGATACGAAGTATAACCACAAAGAACAATTTTTGGCTTTGTTTCTTTGGCAACTTTCATTAATTCATCAAAATCAATTTTTCCTTCATTTTCTGGATGAGTTTTATAACGAACAAAATTAAAAATTTTACCCATATGAGAAACTGGATGACCATGAGTTAAATGACCACCATGGGATAAGTCCATACCAAGAACAGTGTCTCCTGGTTTCAAAAAGGCAAGATAAACTGCTTGATTCATAGGAGAACCAGACAATGGTTGAACATTGGCATGATCGCACTTAAAAGCTTGGCAAGCTCTTTCGCGAGCTAAACTTTCAACGATATCTGTAAACTCTTGACCGCCATAATATCTTTTCCCTGGATAACCTTCTGCGTATTTATTTGTTAAAATCGATCCATTGGCAACAAAAACCTCAGGATAAGTGTAGTTTTCAGAAGGAATTAGCTCAATTCCTTTTTTTTCACGCTCCTCTTCGCCAACTAAGGCATTGTAAATATCAGGATCGTTTTCTTTTAAGAGTTGAACATTTTTTGTAAAATCCATTGTTTTTGGGAAAAAGATTTAAAAATGATGTAATCTGTCTTCGGTTAAGACAGTTTTTATAGCTATATCATGCTTTTCTGTTGGAATTTTGTCAATCAATTGATAGGAAAAAATTACAGCAATTGTTTTTGCAGTTGTTTTAGGTAAAAATTGGTCGTAATATCCTTTGCCAAACCCAATTCTATTACCTTTTTTATCCATACCAACAGCAGGCACTATAATAAGATCAAAATTTTTTGGGTCAGCAAGTTCACATTGCTGATTGCAAGGTTCATAAATATTAAAAGTATTTTTTTTAAGTTGATTTATTTTAGTAATTTTACGAACAGTCATAATCCCCTCTTTTGCTGTTAAACAAGGCAAAAAAACCTCTTTTCCTTCCAAGCTTTCTTTAATAACAGGAAAAATATCTACCTCATTTTTTGTAGGAACAAAAAACATTATTTTTTTTGCTTTTTGAAAAATAGATGAATTTTTTAATAATTCACAAATTTTTTGAGATTTTTCTTTTTGTTCTTTTTTTGAAATACTCTCTCTTTTTTTGAGAAGCTTAGTTCTTATTGATTGTTTTTCCTGCCTTATCTTGGAGGAATTTTTATGCACCAGGATTGCTAAATATTTCTTCAACTGCATCGCCTAGGTCTTTACCTGTTAATTTTTCGTCATCTTTTTCTTCTGTGTTTTCTGTTGGCTCCAAGCTTATTCTCTCAATTTTAGTTTCTAGTTTAATTGGAGTTTTAAAAAATTCTTCAAAAACTGTGATGAATTCTTTATTTCCTAATGGTGTGTCTAGTCTTTCTTTAAATAAATTAGCAGAAAAACCAAGTATGAGTTTTTCGTGATCTGCAGATATTATTTTAGCTTGTTTTAATGCCATTTTTACTCCTGGGGAAGGAATTTTGTCTATTATATTTGGCCAAAGCTTTTGCACACTTTCAAAATTAATTTCTGGTGCTTCGAAGACAGCACTTTTTTCTTCGGTTTTTTCTTTTTCTTCTGTGTTTTCTGCTGTTTTTACTTGCTCTTCATTTTTTTCTTTTACTTCTTGCTTTGCTTCCTTTTTCTTTGTTGTTTCTTGTTTTTTTGCGCCAAATGAAAACCAACCACCTGATTTTTCTTCTTTTTTGTCTTGCTCACTTTCTTCAATAACAGAAACTATAGCTACTTCCAAGGGTAAAGTTGGTATGACTGAACTTTTTAAGTCCACATGAGCACGGGAAAAAATTCTAATTTTTTCTAAAATATCAGGCAATTCTTCTTTTTTGTCCGCTTCTACCATTTCCAACATTTGATCCCTAAGAAAACTCAAAAAACTTTTTGAAAAATTACTTAGAGAAAAGCCTTCATTGGCTATTCCTGTCACTAACTCAATTGCTTCTTTGGTGTTTTTTTCAATTAAAAGTTGATAAAGATTTTCCAATGAGGTTTGTGGAGCTAGTCCAAGCTCTTTAGCAAGAATTTTTGCATCTAATTTACCTTCTCCGGAATATTGTTCTAAAAGAAAAATGGCATCTCGCATGCTTCCTCCTGCTTCATTGGCAATCATAAGTAATGCATCTCTGTCTGTTTCAACTTGTTCTTTGTCGCATAATTCTTGCAATCTGCCTGCGATTTCATTTTTTGAAAGGTGTTTGAAATTAAAAATCTGACAACGGGACTGAATAGTATCGGGAATTTTGTGTCTTTCTGTAGTGGCTAAAATAAAATAAACATGCTCTGGTGGCTCTTCTAAAGTTTTTAAAAGTGCATTAAAAGCACCTCTGGAGAGCATATGAACCTCATCTATAATATGGATTTTTCTTTTTGCCATTGTTGGCTGAAATTGCATTTTGTCTATTAGTTCACGCACATTATCTACTCCAGTATGAGAAGCGGCGTCGATTTCAATTAAATCAACCAATCTTCCTTGATTGGCAGATAAACACATTTCACACTCATTGCAAAGTTCGCCATCTTGAGGATTTAAGCAATTTAATGATTTTGCCAATAAACGAGCAATTGATGTTTTACCTGTTCCTCTGACGCCACAAAAAAGAAAAGCATGGGAAACAAAATCTTTTTTTAATGAATTTAAAATTGTTTTTGTGACATGTTCTTGTCCAACAATCTCATTAAAATGCCTTGGTCTGTACTTTCTTGCTAAATTCATGAGTAAGGATATTTTTTCATAAAAAAGCTTCTTTGAAAAGAAAAATTGTATTTATTTTGTAACCTTTCTATAATCTATATCGTATCCAAGTGTGGATATTTAAAATTTTTCTAGAAAACATGAAAAAAATCATTTCTTTAAGCTTTTTGGTAGCTATTTTGCTTTTACCAATGGCTGCAAAAATGGATTTTGATGATGCCCATGGCACAAGATCCAGTCGTGCTGTTCAATACCTTGAAGAAAAAGGTGTTATTGAAGGTTATCAAGACGGCACTTTTCGCCCTGATCAGGATATTAGCAGGGCAGAATTTCTTAAAATTGTCCTTGAGGCTAGTGAAGATTATGAAGATGCTTGCACTGACCCAAAAATAGCTTATCCTGATGTTTCCGAGGACGATTGGTTCTATTCTTATGTTTGTTATGCAACTAATAATGATATAGTGGCTGGTTATCCTGATGGAACATTTAAGCCAGATAATAAAATTAATTTTGTTGAAGCCGCAAAAATAGTAGCTAATTTGTATGATTTAGAAATTACTGAAGATGAAAATGGTGAATGGTATCAAGCTTTTGTTGATGCTCTTGGTCAAGAAAGGGTTATTCCTGGCACAATAGCCAAAATGAATAAAGATATATCTCGTGGTGAGATGTCTGAAATTATCTGGGGTATTCAAACAGGAAATGAGGTTGAAAATGAACAATTAGGCGATTTACCGCAGGTCAATTCTTGTGCTGAGCTTTCTACACAAATGGCAAAATATCAAAAAAGAAATAGTGTTTCTTATTATAATGGATATAGAGATGGTGGTTTCTTAGAAGATGATGTAGATATGGTTTTTGCAGAAGAAGCAGATGATGCCGTTGGCGCTGCTGCTCCTACTCCTACAGCAGAACAATCAATGGCGAAATCACAAGAAACGGATACAGGTGCCTCTGCTGAGTATTCCACAACAAATGTACAAGAATTTGGTGTTGACGAGGCAGATATAGTTAAAAATGATGGTTCTCATATTTTCTTAATAAAAGGAAATACTGTGAGAATTGTAAAAGCATATCCACCGGAAAATATGATGGAAAGTGCTATTTTGGAGGTTGATGGTGACAGTTTTTATCCTCGTGAAATGTATTTAGATGAGGACAAATTAGTCATTATTGGTAATGGTGGCTATTCCCCTTGGGTTTCTCAAGGTAGTGCGAGATTAGCAAGCAAAGAATATTATCCTTATTATGACTATAATACTTTAAAAGTATTTGTTTATGATGTTTCTGATCGCACAAGTCCATCAAAGGTTCGTAGTGTCACTTTTGATGCTAATTATGTAAGTTCACGCAAAATTGAAGATGTGGTTTATGTAGTTGCTAATAAAGCAAATTATTATAGAGGTGAACCTATTCTTGAAGATGATTTGCCAAAATTTGATGACTCTGCTTTTGAAGATGAAGAAATAGTTAGTGCTTGTGGTGGTGTTCATTATTTTCCAAATTTCTCTGATCCAAATTACTTAATAATCTCAGCAATAGATATTAATGATACTAGTAAAAAAGTAGAAAGAGAGATGTTTTTAGGCTCTGGAAGCGAAATATATGCTTCTACTGATAATCTTTATGTCACTCGTCCTGTTTGGGAAGAAGTTTACTACAAAGATGGCACAGATGAAGGCTGGACAAACGGAGAATTTACACAAATTTTTAAATTCAATCTTGATGGCACAAATATAAAATATAAGGCCAAAGGAAAAGCAGAAGGAAGAATATTAAATCAATTTTCTATGAGTGAAAGTGGAGACTATTTCCGCATTGCCACACAAAAAGGTCAAGCTTGGGGTAATAGCCTTTCTGAAACAATGGTGACAATTTTAGATAAAGATCTTGAAGAAACTGGTAAAGTTGATGAAATAGCTCCAGGAGAAAATATGAAATCAGCTCGTTTTATGGGCAATAGAGCTTATTTAGTGACATTTAAAACAGTTGATCCCCTTTTTGTTGTTGATCTTGATCCGGAAAACCCTAGAGTGCTTGGTAAATTAAAAATACCTGGCTGGTCTGATTATCTTCATCCTTATGATGAAAACCATTTAATCGGCTTTGGTAAAGAGGTTGATGAAAGCATAGACGCAGACAAAATTCATTCAGATCATGCAATCTATTATACCGCTGTGCTTGGCATGAAACTTGCTATTTTTGATGTTTCTGATGTGGAAAATCCAAAAGAAATTCACAAAGAAGTAATTGGCTATCGCGGTACAACAAGCGAGGTTTTGAATAATCACAAAGCACTTCTTTTTGACAAAAATAAGGGTATTTTAGCTTTTCCAATTACAGTGACAGAGAATAAAAGTGATGAACATGGCTATGATGCTGATATTCAGACTGTGTTTGCTGGCGCTTATGTTTATGACATTGATCTTGAAAATGGGTTTTCTTTAAAAGGAAAAGTGAGCAATTATGATGACGATGATGATGTTTATTTAAAATCAGGTGAGTATTTTTATGGTGATTATAATAAAAATATTCAAAGAATGATTTATATTGGTGATTATTTTTACTCTGTTGCTCCTGGTTTTGTAAAAGCTCTTAATTGGGATGATATTTCTGTGGCAAATACTGTTGAACTTGAAGGCAGTGAAGTGCAGGATAGTCCTTCAAGAGATCCTTATTGGTTTTTTTAATAATCTGTAATTATTGAATTATTTAAGCCCGCCTTGAAATAGAGGCGGGTTTTTTGTTTAGCTTTATATATCTTGACAAAAATATAATTATATTTATAATAAGCAACTCTGATCTTTGATATTATCGATTTTTGGTCACCAACTGGGTTTTTGTTTTATAGAAGCTCGCTTGGTGATCAATCAAAGGAAAAAGAAAGGAGATATTTTTTATGACAAAACTACCAGGCCCCAAAGAAAAGCAAGTTATTAGGCTGATGGTTTATATGATTGCTGTGATTGTAGTTTGCCTTTGGGATAATCACTATCCGATCTTTAGTATCTTTGGCATTTTTTCTGATGAAGATAAAATGACAGGGCTTATTTTAAGGGTTTTTTCGCAGCTAATTTTCTTACCAGCCTTAGTTGCAGCAATTATTTTCATATCAATGCACAATAAAGACATGGGCAAAATTAGACTTGTTGTGCTCATATCTTTAATCCTAGTGGTAATTAATTATCTACTAGGATGGCCCACCTGTTTTGTTACTATATTAGTCTTGATTATTGCTGCTGTGGCAGAATATGCTGTTTTTGATTTATCAAAAGAGTAAAACGTAAAATTTTTCCTTTGAAAACACCACCACGCTGTTCGGGTCAATTGTAGGTTGCATTTGGTTTTCTAACTTGCAGATCTTCAAACTCCTGAATGAGTGTGAAGATATTGTAGGTACAGTAAGCTAGTGCATCAAATGAGCCTACAATTGACCCGGAATCGCAACATTGTGAGTTCGGGTCTTTTTTTTGTATATATTTATTCCACAAAGCCAGCTACTTGTGCTTCTACTAATTTTGCAAAAGCGCCTTTTTGTGTCATTAGCTCTTTATAATTTCCAACTTCTTTAATTTTGCCTTTGTCAAAAACAATGATTTTATCAGCTTTTTTGATAGTAGATAACCTGTGGGCAACTATGAAAGTTGTTCTGCCTTTGATTAATTTTTCTAGAGCTTTTTGGATTTTTTGTTCTGTTTCTGCATCAAGAGCACTAGTTGCCTCGTCCAAAACCAAAATTGGTGGATTTTTTAGAAGCGCGCGAGCTATTGCCACTCTTTGTTTTTCTCCGCCGGAAAGCTTTACTCCCCTTTCTCCCACTATTGTTTCGAATTTTTTAGGTAATTTTTGAATAAAACCTAGCGCTTCTGCTGTTTTGCAAGCTTTTTCAAGCTCTTTTTGGCTGGCTTTTGTATTGCCTATTATTAGGTTGTCTCTGATTGATGTATGAAAAAGAAAATTTTCTTGAAAAACCATGCCTATATTTTTTCTTAGTGAATTTTGCGTGACATCAGCAACATTTATGTTGTCTATAAGTATTTCTCCATGTTGAATATCAAAAAAACGCGAGAGCAAGTTTACTGTTGTTGTTTTTCCGCTTCCTGTGTGCCCTACTAATGCGATTGTTTCTCCTTTTTTCACCTTAAAAGAAACATTTTTGAGTGCGTATATTTTGCCTTTGTCATGAGCAAAGCTGACATTTTTAAATTCTACATTACCTTTTATTTTTGACATTTTTTTGGCATTTTTTTTATCTTGCACTTCTGGAATTTCATCCCAAATTTCAAAAAATTGTTTTAATTTACCTCTTTTCCAAAGAAATTGATTAAAACTCCAAAAAAGTCCTTCAATATTGGACAAAATAATCATGCCAAAGCCCAAAAACATTACAATTTCACCAACTGTAATTTCATTATGAAGATAAAAATATGTACCAGCAACAAAAACCAAAAGATTAGCTATCATACCTACTCCTTTCGATAATACTATTAAAAATGCCCACCATTTAAGCACTAAAACTTGCTCAGCATGTGCTTTCATGATTAGTTCATTTATTTCTTTGGTTTTGTGTTTGAATGCTGTGAAACTTTTGATTATTGAGATATTTGCTACAGCATCAAAAGCAAAACCAGAAGCACGAGTCCATTTTTCCTCAACTGCGTCTTGCTTTTCTCTTGTTTGTTTGTTTCCCCAAAAGGCAACTCCTGCAAGAACTGGTAAAAAACCAACAATAATTAGTGCCATTTTCCAATGAAGATAAAACAACAAAGGAATAAAAACAAAAAAAGCAAACATTTTTGGCAAATCATTGCGCAAAAAATCCAATTGGGTATTAAAAATATTATCTGCTCCTCTTTCTATTCTTTTCATTGTGCTTCCTGCTTTTTTGGAGGCATGAAAGCTTAATGACAAAGAAAGTGCTCTTTTAATAGCATTATCCCAAACATAAACAAATAATCTGTGTGCTAATAAGTCAGCATAATAAGTTAAAGTAATGTTTATTATAATAACTACTATTGTGACACCAATCCAAAGACTTAGGATTTTATAAACAACTTCCGCTGTTTCTTGGCTTGCGCCAAGATTTACAAAGGCATCAATGATTTCGCGAAAAAATATTGGCTCTATAATTGAACCTACGGACTGAAAAAAAGCGAGTACAATAAGTCCTGCCACCCATAGTTTATGGTTTTTAAAATAGCCGATTGTGCGTAAAAATGTTTTCATAAGCTTGATATTTTTACACTAAAATACAAACCTTGACAAGGCTTTGTAGATTATTTAATTAAAAAATAGATTTAGCTCATTGCTTTTTCAAGCACTTCTTCAGGAATATCAAAATTGGCAGACACAGAGCTGACATCGTCATTGTCTTCTAGGGCTTCCACAAGTCGTAAAACTTGTTTTGCTTTGCTTTCATCCTCTATTTTGATTGTATTTTCTGGAATCATAGCAATTTCTCCTCTTGCAACTTTTGCTCCAGCTTCTTCAAGAGCTTTTTTTAATTCTGCAAAATCCTGCATTGCACAGGTTATTTCATTATCTTGAATATCTTCTGCTCCACTTTCTATTGCCACCATTTCTAAATCTTCATTGAGATTTTCTAGTTCTATTATGCCTTTTTGGTGAAACATCCAAGCAACAGAACCGGATTCGCCAAGATTACCTCCATGTTTACTAAAAGATGAGCGCACGCTAGCAACTGTGCGATTTCTATTGTCGGAAATTGCTTTTACAAAAATAGCTACTCCTTCTGGCCCATAACCTTCAAAGCTCATTTCTTCGAGCCTTGCTCCGTCTTTGTCTTCTCCTGTGCCTTTTTTTATTGCTCTATCTATGTTTGCATTAGGCATATTTTCTTTCTTGGCATTATCAATAGCAATTCTGAGCGCCGGATTCATATCTGCGTCTCCTCCGCCGTCTCTGGCTGCTATTGTGATTAAGTTAGCATGACGAGTAAAAATTTGACCCCTCTTTGCATCAGCTGCACCTTTTTTGTGCCGAATTGAGTGCCATTTGGAATGTCCTGACATAGTTTTTGATTAAATTGTGTTAAGTTTTTTTGATATTATTTTTAATATTTTTTGTGATTAAGTTAGCATGACGAGTGAATATCTGCCCACTTATTTAAAATTCAGCTACACCTTTTTTGTGCCGAATTGAGTGCCATTTGGAATGTCCTGACATAGTTTTTGATTAAATTGTGTTAAGTTTTTTTGATATTATTTTTAATATTTTTTGTGATTAAGTTAGCATGACGAGTGAATATCTGCCCACTTATTTAAAATTCAGCTACACCTTTTTTGTGCCGAATTGAGTGCCATTTGGAATGTCCTGACATAGTTTTTGATTAAATTGTGTTTAAT
Source organism: Candidatus Altimarinota bacterium (assembly GCA_963664295.1). Lineage (GTDB taxonomy): Bacteria > Patescibacteriota > Gracilibacteria > CAIRYL01. The sequence goes on along the minus strand of OY760935.1, from coordinate 360,767 downwards.
AATCCCCCTTTTTCTGCGATTTCAAATACAAAATCAGGTATTTGTTGAGCAGAAAATACATCTCCTGTGTTTAAATTTTTTACTTCACCTTTTTCAGTGTTTATTTCAAGCTCATCACTATTGCTAATTTTATCAACTACTTCAGCAGATTCAATAGCCAAAAAACCATTATTTACTGCATTGCGATAAAAAATACGGGCAAAAGATTTTGCAATTACTGCTTTTATGCCTGCTCCTCGTAACGCCCAAATTGCGTGTTCACGACTTGATCCACAGCCAAAATTTTCACCAGCAATAATAAAATCACCATCTTGAACTTTGTTTATAAAATCTTTGTCTAAATCCTCCATAGCAAATTTTGCTAAATGTGCTTCTTCGTGTATGTTCATGCGACGAGCTGGAATTATTTCGTCTGTATTGATGTTATTTTTATTATAAACATGTGCTTTTCCTGTGAATATTTTTTGCATAATTTTAATTTAAAAATTCTCGAGGGTCGGAAATATAGCCTTTTATAGCAGAGGTAGCTACTGTGTATGGTGAAGCTAAATAAACTTCACTTTCCGGATCTCCCATTCTGCCTACAAAATTACGATTTGTTGAAGAAATACAGCGTTCACCTTTAGCTAAAATACCCATATGACCACCAAGGCAAGCTCCGCAAGTTGGAGTTGAAATTGCACAACCAGCTTCAGAAAAAATATCAAATAATCCTTCTTTGTTTGCTTGATTCCAAATATCAGTAGTGGCAGGGATAACTAACATTCTCACACCATCGGCTATTTTTTTGCCTTTTAGTATTTTTGCTGCTGCTCTGAGATCGGAAATGCGACCATTGGTACAACTACCTAAATAAGCTTGGTCTATTTTTAGGTTTTTTTGTTCTAGTTCACTAGCTTTTTTACAGTTGTCTGGTAAATGTGGACAGGCAACAATTGGGTCAAGATCGGAAAAGTCCCATTCAAAAACTTCTTCATATTCTGCATCAGGATCTGATTTTAAATAATCAAAATCATTGAGTTTTAAACTTAATCCAGATGCATTGTTTACATAATCTATTGCTTTTTGGTCTGGTGCGATTATGCCACTTTTTCCGCCTGCTTCAATTGCCATATTGCAGACTGTGAGCCTTTCTTCCACACTCATTGTGTCTATTATTTCACCTGTGAATTCCATTGCCTTGTAGGTTGCACCAGCAACGGTAATTCTGCGGATTATTTCTAATATTGCGTCTTTTGCTGTTGTGCCTTTTTTTAATTTACCGTTAATTATGAATTTTAATGTTGGCGGAACTTTAAACCACAACTTGCCAGTAGCAAGAGCAAAGGCAAGATCAGTAGAACCAATACCAGTAGCAAAAGCACCAAGAGCACCATGAGTACAAGTGTGAGAATCAGCACCAATAATAACTTGTCCTGGACGAACAAATCCTTTTTCTGGTGCTATTGCATGGCAAATGCCATGACAACCAATATCAAAATAATTTTTAATATTGTTTTCGCGTGCCCATTCTCTAAGAGATTTTGCCAATTCTGCAGAGGCAATATCTTTATTGGGTACAAAATGGTCAGGTGTGACCACGATTTTTTCAGGATCAAAAACTTTGTTAATCCCCTTTTTCTTTAGCATTTCAATAGCTGGTGGAGTTGTGACATCATGAGCAATAATTAAATCTATATTTGCTTCAATTAAATCACCGGGTATTACCCTGTCTTTGCCTGAATTTTTGGCTAGTATTTTTTCTGTTATATTCATACTTGGAGAGTTTATATGAAATAAGCTTTCTTTTAAAGATAAATTTAACTAAAAATCCTATTGACTTTTTTTAAATTTATAATATAGTTAATAACTGCTTTAGAATAAAAAAATTGTTTTATTGCAACTACTTACTACAAAAAATAATCTTTTAAATATAATTATGAAAAATTTTTCTTTAAAAAAATTTTTCCCCGATACTGTTGAGCTTACTGATGGTAATCAAATTAGGCAAAGAGCTATTTTGCAGGTTTTGGCCGAAAGAGAACCACCACTCGAACTTAAAGCAAAACAAAATCCTCTTAGCGAATGGATGACAAAAACGCTAGGATTAAAAACTCCAGTAATTGACCTTAAAACATTGACTCCTTCTGAGCTGGAAAAACATTTGCGCGAAGATGAAATGGCCAGAGTCCTTGATATAATTTCTGGTGAAGAACCAGCTACAAATTAAGTAAGTGTCCGTTTTCTTTGAGCCATTTTCTGCGTTGCTTATAGTCTGGCATTATTCTTTCAACTACTTGCCAAAATTTTGAAGAGTGATTTTTTTCTTTAATGTGTGCAAGCTCATGCACAACCACATAGTCAACTATTTCCATTGGAGCCATTACTAATCTCCAAGAAAAATTAAGATTATTATTTGCACTACATGATCCCCAGCGTTTTTTTGCACTAGTTATGCGAATTTTTTGGTATTTTAATTTATTTAATTCTGCATAGTAATCAACTCTGTCTTGAATTATTATTTTTGCTTCTTTTTTGTACCAATTTGTAAAAATTTCTTTTGCATTTTTAATCTCAGAAGCAGACAAATTAAAATTTTTATTTAAATCAAGGGCTATTTTTTGACTTTTTAGCTTTAGTGGATATTTTTGACCAAGATAAAGAAATAGTTCCCCTTCTATAAATTTTTTAGGCTTTTTTTTGCGTAAATTCATTTGAGATTTTTTCTTTTTTATCCAATTTATTTTTTGACTAACTATATCTTGAATAAGCCCTAAGGAAGCCCCAAAAGGCGCTCGAACAATCAAACGAGCATCTTGGGTTATTTCCAAGCTAAATGTTTTTCGCTTACTTTTAATTACTTTATCGATTTTAATGCTCATTTTTTGGCTTATTGCAAAAAAAATATTAGCAAAAAAAACAATTAAAAGCGAGGTAAAGCAGTAAACACAATTGCTCCTGAATAAAGTCCTGGCGCAATTCCATAATCAACATTAACAACATAATAAACAGTATGTTTTTGATTATCTGTTGTTGAAGTTAGTCCAATGCCATTTTCTGTACCATCATAAAGACGAAGACCATTAGAAAGACCTGTGAAGCCATAAACAGCAGAAGCATCTGTTTGTAATTCTTCTTTTGTTTTTGTTATTTCACTTGCATCAGGATTATTATAGGCTATGTAGCCAATTTTATTTTCTTCAACCTTTGCGTTGCCACCACTAAGCGAATGAGAACCATTTAAAAGCGATCCTCCATCAATCATTGTCTGAATAATATAACCATTAGGCGAATTTGACTGAATTGTGATTTCACTTTTTTGAGAATAATCTTCACCATTATTTACTCCTGGATCAAGATTAAGAAGAATACTAGTGTTATCAATGTTTATTATCATTGCTTCTTGTACATTTACCTGCATTACAAGATCTCCTCCAATAACTACAGGAATATAACCTGTGTCCAAAACTGCTCCTAGTTGATCTTTCGTAGTCATTTGCACATAATATTCTCCTGGCTCAGAAGGATTTTGACTAATTACATCTCCGTCAATATTTAATAAAATAATGCTTTGTTTTTCTATATCTTGATTGGTTATGCTTACGCTAATTGTGTTGTCTAATGCTCTTGCTTCTGCGATATTTGCAGAAATATCTGTTCCATCGTCAGTAAAAGCAATAATATCACCACTAATGTCAGCATTATTAGCAATTGTGAATTCATCTGGAAAAGTGAGCACAATTTGACCTCCAATAGGTATGCCATCCACAGCATCACCAATGTTAAATTCAACCATAAATTCCCCCGGCGCCTCACTAAGAGCAGGGTTGTCTACATAATATTGAATTAGGCTTAATCCTCCAAAAGTTGGTCCAATGTGAAAAAGAATTTCTGGATTATCCTGAAGAACTTCACCTATATCTATTCTTTCTAAAAATTCAATATGATTTACAGTAAAAGAATATGGATTATAATCGGGATTTATGCCTGTTGGATCAATGCGATAAGCTTTTAATGAGGCTAATGTTGTTAACCCTGAAGCATTTGTTGAGCCAAGGTTTGTAGTATTTCCCTGAGAATCTTCTGCTATAACACTTGCATCAGAAACAACAACTCCAGATTGATCATTTATTTTAAGTTGAACATCATAACTAACTTCAATTGCACCTGACTGAACATCAGTTGCCTCTTCTCCGCCAAAACTAGTGTTGTTTAAATAATTTACATTAGTTAAATCATCATAGCCCACAGGGGCAATTTTGTTGATATATGGATCTCCTGAATAACTAGAAGCCAATGAGACAGTGCCACCAGCAGTTTCAAAGCCACTTAAGCCAGTAAATTCAAGTTCTTCTGTGGTTTCGTTGTAGTCAAAATAGTTATATTTAATTGCCTCACAGGTTCCGCCATAAGCTGCTGCTATTGCCGCAGAACAAGAAGCAAGGTCATTAATATTCATTAAATCTTTTGGCACTAAAACTGAAATTTGATAATTATCACCTCCCGGATCAATTGTTGCTAATATCATCATAAAGCCACCTGCGCCTCTGCCATGTGTTGAAACTGTACTTGGAAGTGTTGTATTGTTTTCTGTTATAACCAATAAACCACTTGTAAGATCTTGATACAACATTGCTTCATTTTCTTCAGAGTCAGCATCACTAACATAATCAACACCATCATAAGCAAGTGGGTGCAAGGAAGATACATACTCACTTATAAACAGTGGTACTTTAGTACTGTATTGCTTAATAGTGCTACAAGTTGAACTTAATTCTGAATAATTAAGATCATTGGAAACACCATAATTATTAAAATAAAAACCATTACCCACATTTATTACTGTTTCATTTGTAAAAGTATTACTTGAGCCTTCAATATTATAAGCAGCATATTCACATTCTAATTGCTTTGTTAAGTAGGGGTCTCCTGAATAACTAGAAGCCAATGAGACAGTGCTACCAGCAGTTTCAAAGCCACTTAAGCCAGTAAATTCAAACTCTTCTGTGGTTTCATTATAATCAAAATAATCAAGCTTAATCGCATCACAAGTTCCACCATATGCACCTGCGACTACCGCGTCACAAGAGGCAAGATCAGAAACACCAATTGCTCCATTTGGCAAAATTCCAGACATTCTTGCCATTCCAGAACCAGGGTCAAAACTTATCAAAATCATCATAAAACCATCTGCTGTTTTTGCTTGGTCTATAATGTCACTATTATCTATTAGTGTGTCATCTGAACTAATTACGACAAATTCAGATGCATCATTATTTTGATAAAAAAGTGCTTCATCTCCACCCGCAGCTCCCATGTCACTTACATAATCCACTCCATCATAAGCAAGTGGATGAAAAGATGAATAATAATTTGTCACTGGTGAATTATTTGAGTTTTGCAAAACATTACCAGAAAAGGTTATTTCTGTATTTTCAGATAAATTGCGTATATATGGCTCATCTTCAAGATGGGGCGGAGTAAGAGAATCGCCTGCGTAAAAAGTCACCTCTTCTCCAGGAGTATCCACTTCAAAGCCATCAAGTCCTGTAAAAGTAAACTGATCTGTAGCAGAGTCATATTCAAAATAATCCATCTTAAAAGCATGACAAGTGCTAAACAAAGATCCTGCAAAGCTCTGGCAAGAGGCTAAATTAGTAGCATTACGACCACTTGGACTAATAAAAACTACAGGTATAGTTGAAAAAAAATTAATCAAAGCGCCAGAAAAACCACCTCTATTTTTTGCATCGTTAATGTATTCTACGGGAATAGCCGTGTCATCCATTGCTACTTGCGTATTTTCAGAGGTATTTAAGAAATAAATTAAAAAATTCGGACTTGGATCAGCTGGATTCGATACACCATTATAATCAACACCGTTATAGGATAATGTGTGAGCAGAGGTTAAATAGTTACTTTTTGGACTAACAGAAATGCCAAATTCAGGAAAATTACTAATAATATTATTAGTGACCTCAGCATTGGAAAATTTTGTTAAATTACTTAATTTTATTGCACCACCGTCAATATCATTATTGTCAATAACAAGGTCTTGAGCTTCGCCAAGAATATGGATATCACCATTAGTAATTGTGTTATCAGAAATTTCTAGTCCTTCAAAAAAATATTCTTCTTTTGAGTTAGAAAGTAAATATAATCCAGCATTAGTAAAAGTATTATTACTAATTACATAATCGCTAGGGTTTCTGACAACTTCTGCTTCTTCCACATTAGTTGGATTAGAGGTTAAATATAAGTTTTCTGTACCAGTAAAAGTGTTTCCAGAAAGCTCAAATCCATCAATAATCATGGTTGCACCTAATTCATTCATATCAAGTGTTGAATTGATTATTTTATGATTAAAACCACCATGAACTGTGTAATGACCATGATTAGGATTGGCATCATGTAAATAACAAGTATCAACTGTAATGTCTGTTGGCAAACAATCACGATAATTTGCATTTTCAGGAGCATCAAAATCATTACTATTTTGCGCTAATCCACTACAAAGACCAGTTGCAATAGTTGCTGTCCAGCCTGGAGCATTGCGTCCATAGTCAGCTCCATAAATTTCCGTATTTTGCACAGTAATATCATTCGTATAATTACCAATATGAAGAACATCATAACCAGAATTACCAAATTCACAATTATCAATCAAAACATCATGAGCATTATAAATCCAAACAAGATAGTAGTGTTTAGTAGCAGGACTATTGACAATTTTTAAATCAGAAATTGTAACATTACCAATTGTATTGTCTTTATCAGAACCACGAATATGAAAACCAGATCCCCAATCGTTACCTACAATATAACCTGAAAAATCAATTGCAAAATTATCAACACCAAGGCCAATAATATCTACATTGCTTCTAGATAGTATATATGTAGTAGCATCAATGAATAAAGTTTGTCCATTTAACGAAGAATCAAAATTAATCGTCACTTTATCTGTGTCGGGATTAGGATAAGCATTTGTTAATGCTAAAGCTGACTTAAAAGAACAATCATCAGCAACTCCATCCAAACAAGCTTGTCCTGTCGTAGTAGTAAGGTTGTCAACTGTATATGTAATATCATCAGCTTGTGCAAATCCTATTCCTAGGAAAAAGGCAATAAAAATAGTTAATATTAAATTTTTAATTTTTCTGTTCATTTGTTTTTTTAATCTTATTATTTTACCAATTTTTAAGAAAAAAAACAATAAATAAACATTTTTTAGGGCTTAATTTAGAGAAATTTTTTCAAAACTTGCCATTTCCACTCCTCTATCACCATGCAAAAAAACTGGAGCATAAAAATTGCCGTTTTTTAGGGCAAAAATTGGCAATTTATTACGAATATCAAAATAAACTGCCTGCACCGGAACAATATCCTCTTCATTAAATTCAATTATTTCCATGTTTTTTAAAGAAATTTTTAAAATAATTCAGGGGATATTTTTATAAAAATAATAAATTTAAAAATTAAATTGTCAAGTATTATGTCTTATTTTTGTAAATAAATTAACTTGACTAAACAAAATTAACTTAATAAGCTAGGCTTAGTTTGTTTTTTAAAAAATGGAAAAAATTAAAGGAGAAAAAATAGTCAATAAAATCAATCAATTAGCTGATTTTTATGGAGTTAAAAAAGAAAAATTAGGTGAAATTCTTGGTGCAAGCTCAAGTAGTAGCAGACAATGGAAATATGACAAAATAAATGCTTTTTTTAAAAAACTCAAAGAAGACAAAATTGATCTTCAGGGGCTTGAAAAAATTGCTCAATTTTTTGGCAAATCTCTTGATTATTTTTTGTATGATGATGAAAATTATTATAATATTTTACGTAGTCAAAAAATAAAACCCTATAAAACAAGCAAAAAAGATGACCTTGAAATAATTCATATTAAAAAATTCCTTTCTTTATCGCCTGAAAAACGCGAAAAAATTTTAGAACTCTTTGCCAATGAAATATCCTACTAATAAAAAAGAAAATTTATTACCTCGAGAGAAAATGCTTCAATATGGATCAAAATCACTTTTTGATCACGAACTTTTAGCAATTATTCTCAATACCGGCGTTCGCAAAGGTAAAGAAAAAATTGATGTACACACTTTGTCTAAAATTCTTTTAAAGGAATATGGTATGAGAGGTTTGTTTGCTTTAATGAAGTCCCCTCATGAAGTTATTGAGCAGGGTTTACCGCCGGCAAAAGCCTGTCAAATAGCTGCCATTAGCGAAATATACAGAAGAATGAATTCAAAAGATAATGGAGTTATCAATAACCCTCAAGACGCTTTTAAATATTTTGCTGATATGCAGAGCTTGCAAAGAGAAAATGTGTCTATTGCCTGTCTTAATGCAGAAAATATGGTGTTTTATCGTGAGACAGTTGCCCTTGGTAAACAAAACGAAGCTCACTGTGCTTTGATTGATGTTTTTCATCCTCCTATCAGGTTTTATAGTCAAAGAATTATTGTTGCTCACAATCACCCTGACGGCAAAAATGAGCCATCAGAAAGCGATAAAAAATGGCACAAAAACTTAGTTGAATGTGCAAAAAAATTGGAAATTGATGTTTTAGATCACATTATTGTGACAAAAACAGGTTTTTATAGTTTTGCAGAAAACGGTTTTTAATTTACAAAGCTTTCTTTTCCAATAAGAACTCTAAAGCATTTATCTTGTTTTAAGTTGCCAAGAAAAGGAAATTTATCCGTACTCTCCATAATTTCTAAGCCACTTTCCAGTAAATAATTTTTTCTAAGAATATTTTCATAAATTCCAGCTGATTTTTGAAAACAAAAACCATAAGTCTCAAAACCATCATCAAAATTAAGTTTTTTTGCTAAAGAATAATAAAGCTCAACTTCTTTTTTATCGCCTGGATTTAGAAGTGGAAAATAAAAAGAAATTACAGTAAATTCATTTTCTTTGTATGTTTTTATTGTGCTATTGTCGATATTTTTTGTAGAAATTAAGGTGCTATTTTTTGGTAAATAAACCCTTGTCCAAACCTTATTAGTTCCTTTTCCTGCTATATTTTCTAAAACCTCTTTGCTGTGTAGCGCATTTTTTCCATATTTTTGCCATAGCTCATCAAAAAGTTTTTGGTCTTTTTCTTGCCAATTGTGTGAGCGTTTTATTTTTAAAGTATTATAAATTTCACCCTCTAGGTTTATGACTGTGTCATGGCTTATTTGCTCTTTTACGAAACCATCACTTTTGTTAGCAGAAATCGAAGTATGACTTATTAAAAGCTGGTCATTGTTATTGTCTGCAATTAAATTGCCAGACATACCCATTTCATTAAAAAAATTCTCAACTTTATCATTAAAAGAATAGGCAATAAGCTGTTTTTCATTAATTGCAGATTCAATCGTTTTTAATAATAATTGAGGAGGTATTTTTCGTATTTCTGTTTCAAATTGAGGAATAAAATCAGCTAATATTTGTTTTGGTGAATTTTGACCATAAACCTTAGCCTCAACCAGGAAAGAAAGAATAAAAGTGAAATTGTCCTCATTTATTACCTCGCCTGCCAATTGCAAATCTCCTGTTAAATTAAGCAATTTTTCTGCAAATTGCTCATTAATTGCAATAATTGTGTCCACTGAATCACCTTTTGTGTGCTCCAAAAACCATTGAATTTGCTCAGCACTTTGAGAAAAATCAGGATAATAATTTGCATCACGCAATCCCCAGTTATCAGCTAAATAAGAAAAAGGCTCTGGTGGATCAATTTGTTCTCTAAGCTGAGAATCAAAATCATAAACATCTTTGAATTCTCTCTTAATGATTTCGCCATTATTAAAGGTGATAAAATACAAACTACCAATAAAGCCACCATTTGCACGGATTTCACGAGAATTTTGAAATAAGACCAAAATAGTATGTGGGTGCTTGTCTCCTAATAATGTTTTTAAAGCAGTAAAATTTTTATTTGCTTTTTCTGTGACAAAAATAAGATCAGCAAGCACTATTTCTGCAATTTCTATTTCTTCTGAAAATTGATTGGCAAATTTACCTTTTTTGGCTTCTTGTAAATTTTTTTCTGCCTTTTTTAATTCTACAAGAGCTTGTTTAATATCATCTTCGGCTTGTTTTATTATTGTGAGTAAGTTTTTTTCTTGTTCAAAATCTATTTTTTGAGTGATGTTTAAAAAAATTTGTGCAGATTTGATGATATTTTGACCAAATTTAAGAAAATTATCTGCTGTTTCGAGTGCATTATTTGTTTGATATTTACTAACTGAATAAGTAAGCGGAGAAATTAACTCCTCTACCTCAGAAAAAGCCTGTTCTGCCTCATAAAAGTCCTTTAGTGCTGTTTGAAAATTTTTATTTTGTGTGTTGTTTACGGCACTTTGCACATTACTTAAAGCTAATTGCCCCCAATTTTCAGATTGTTTTTTTATATTTAAAGCATTGCCAATACCGCTTAATATTAAAAGAATTGCCAATAATATACAACCAATACCTGCCATTCGCATGGCTGGCCTAAGGAAGTTTTTTGGTAAAAATTTTTTTTTATTTTTTGCTTTAAAATCTATTTCTTTGTTTTCTTTTTTTTGAATTTTCAAAGAATTTGGCTTTTCTTCAGGCACAATCACATATTTCTTTTTGCCGGTGAAAATATCAAAATGCTTATCTTTCAAGCTTATTAAAAACGTGCAAAAATAAGAATATGCTAGATCAGGAAAAATTTCAAAAAATATTAAATTATTCTTTAAAACTTCTCGGAATAAAGCTATATACAAAAAAAGAGCTTTCTATAAAGCTAAATAATAAATTTGAGGAAGAAAAAGAAAAAATCGAAGAAGTGCTAGATAACCTGGAAAGAACTGGCTTAATCAATGATAAGGTTTATGCAGAACAATATATAAAAATGCGTTGCAATAATTCTCCTCGGGGGAAATTTTTATTAACACAAGAATTAAATAAAAAAGGAATAAAAAAAGATTTAATTACAGAATTAACTAGTGATATTGATGAAAATTTGCTTGCTACTCAAGCAGGAGTGAAAAAATACAACACAATAGATAAAAAACTCGAGAAACAAAAACAAAAGGAAAAACTTTTTCGCTTTCTTGCCTCAAGAGGATTTAAAGTTAGTGTAATTATCAATACTGTAAATAAAATTATTGATTAAAATTCTTGTTTTTTTTCTGTGAGCATGAGAAAATAAAAATGAAATTAATTTAGGATGATTTAAATAGTAAATCATACCTCTCTTTAGTCTAAAACAAATGAAAGCACAATTCATAGCCGCGCTTAACCAAATTTGCGCAGAAAAAAACATTCCAGAAGAAGTTGCGATTGACGCTGTAAAGATTGCCATTGCTACTGCTTGGCGAAAAGATTATGGCAACAAAGAGCAAGAAGTTGAAGTTGTTCTTAGGGACGACTCTGACTCCCCTACTATTCTTCTTATTAAAGAAGTTGTAAAGGAGGTTGAAAATGAAAACTATGAAATTTCTCTCAAAGAAGCGCAAAAAATTAAAAATGACGCAGAAGTTGGTGAAGAAATTAAAATTGATGTCACTCCGCTTGAATTTGGAAGAATTGCTGCTCAGGCTGCTAAACAAGTTGTTTTACAAAAACTAAATGAAGCAGAAAGAAAATCACTTTTTCAAAGGTTTAAAGACAGAGAAAGACAGCTTTTAACTGCTAATGTCACTCGCGTGGAAGGTTCTCATGTGTTTTTGGAAATTGAACGAACTACCGTGCTTTTGATGCCACGCAATCAGATCCCTGGTGAAAAATATTTTCCTGGAAAAAGAATGCGTGTGTTTTTGGAAAAAGTTGAGCAAACAACAAAAGGTCCTCAGCTGGTAGTTTCTAGAACTGCACCAAAATTAGTTGAATTATTAATGGCGCAGGAAATTCCTGAAATTGAGCATGGTGAAGTTGATATTATTTCTTTGGCTCGTGATGCTGGTTCTCGTTCCAAGATTGCTGTTGGCACTGATGATCCAAAAATTGACCCTGTTGGTGCTTGTATTGGACAAAAGGGGGCAAGAATTCACCCTATTATGGACGAACTTGGTGGCGAAAGAGTTGATGTTATTGAATGGGACGAAGATCCAACTAAATTTATCGGAAGAGCTCTCCAGCCTGCAAAAATACGCAATGTTGTAATTGTGACTCCAGAAGAAAGTGTTGATCCGGAAACTGGTCGCAAGATCAAAAGAAGGGCGGCTGTATTTGTTGATGAGTCTGAACGCGCTATTGCAGTTGGTAAGCAAGGTCAAAATGTACGCCTTGCTTCTAATTTAGTTGAATATGAATTAGATATGTATAATGCTGAAGAATATGAAGCTTTTAAGGAAAAACTAGCTGAGCTTGAAGATGGTAATCAAGTTAATACAGAAAAATCAGAAGAAGTGGCTGAAGCTGATCTTGAAACAGTTGCAGAAGATACTTCTGAGGAGGTATCTGAAAAAGAAGCTGAATAAAATTATTAAAATCATGAATTTAAAAAAACCTCTCAATTAATTTTGAGAGGTTTTAATTATAAGCCTATTTTAGGATTACATTATTACAAGGAGGTAGAAAGCAATTCCATCTGCAAGCAAAGCAAGAAGAAAACCTATAATAAAACTCCATTTTTTGGCTTTTTTTAAAATAATCCATGCTTCCCAGACAACAATCATAATAATCATTATGATGCCTACTTTTTGATCTTTTTCTGTTCCACTTAAATATTTAGGAACTGAAATGCCACCAATAATAAGCCAAACTAAAAAAGCAGTCCAAACAGCACTGTTTGTAAAAACATTAAAAGGTTTTTTTTGGTTTTTTTCAATTTCTTGATTCATTTTTTTTAAAAAAATATTATTTAATAATAACATATAAATGCCTAAAAAACAATAGCTCTAAGCTAGTTTTCAATCATTATTATGCGAAAATTTCTATATTTTTTATTAAGGCTACTTTGTAATACAAAAATATAAATAAAAATATGCATAAAAAACATTATTAATTGAAAAAAATTATTGTTTACAATTTTTAGAGCCATTTCTTTATAAGAATTAGAAAAAATTATAGATAAAATTAATGCTATTAAGATCATTATCATAAAAAATAAGAAACTAAAAGCGATTGATTTCCAAAAATATACCCAAGAAATCCAAGCAGCACTTTTGAATGAGACTTTTTTACCAATTATTTCTTGTTTTTTCACATTAAAAAATAAAAAAGTGATTAAAGTATAATAAATTAACAAGTTTTCTTGCAAGAAAGCTTATTACTTGGCAAACTGGTAGAGAATTTTTAAATTAAAAAATGAAAAAGAAATTATTTGTTTTAAGTTTTTGTTTACTTTTCTTAAGCGCATGTGGACAAACAAGCACAGAAGAAAACACAGAAGAACTTTTGCCACCTTCTGAAAAAAATCTAATTTCTGATGAAAATATTGCCTCTACAGACGAAGAAAATGCTGAAACTGAAGAAGGAGCAGAGGAAAATACAGACGAAGAAACAACAGGTGATGATGATATTACACAATGTGAAGAAAAATCAGGTGCTTGCATTGAAGAGCTTGAAAAAGCTAATCAAAAAATAAAAACCTTGGAAGCTAATTTAAAAAAACGTCCTAGTGCCCAATCTCAAGGTGCTGGGGAATTTAAAGGCATAGTTATGGATTATTTAAATCAAATTGAGCAAAAAGAATATGCTTTTGACGCTTGTGGTGCTGTTTCTAAGTTTTATGCAAATGGTTGGTATAACGATTTTAAAGCAGAATTAGAAAATGAAGCCATTTTCTTTTCTTTACAAAATCGCTCTTTGAAACCTGAGGATTTTTTTGGTGGTTGCGCGTCTAGCGAAGGAAAAACCGCCTTTTTCTTAGGTGCTGGATTTAATAATGAATCAGAATTTCATATGCTTAAATATGATTATGAAAATAAGGTTTTGAGTGAAGTTATTTTGCCTGATGGCGCTTGCAATGATTGTCCTGTGAAATTTGGCAAAAGAAATGGTGCCTATATAGAATTATTTGGAGAAAATGACACTGTTTATCGTTATTATTTTGATAAAAATATCCTTTCTTTGGATTCAAGCTTTTAATAATAGAATTTAAATTATTTGATGAAAAAAGCTCTTAAAAAGCTGGTTGTTTTATTGCTCAAAAAAAAGGCCAACAAGGTGCTTTTAAATAAAAATGTAGAGATATATGGAATAACTGGATCAGTAGGAAAAACAACAACAAAAGAAGCCTTGAGCAAAATTCTGTCTTTACAATATGACGTACAAGCTTCTAAGGGGGGTTTTAATACTCCTATTGGGCTTTTGCTTTCTATTGTTAATGAAAAATCTGGTTTTTCTAATCCTTTTAAGTGGATTTGGATTTTATTAAAAATCCAATTTAAAAAAATAAAAATTCCAAACAAGCTTGTTTTGGAATATGGGATAGACACTAAAGGAGATATGGACGAATTATTAGCTGTTGCAAAACCAAAAAAAGCAATATTAACCAAAATTGCACCAGTGCATATGGAAAAGGGGCAATTTTCTTCACTTGGCGAAATTGCAGAAGAAAAAGGAAAGCTAATTGAAAATGCAGAACTTGGAGTTATAAATAAAGATTGTATCTATACACAGACTTTTAAAGCCAAAAAAGAAACTATTTATTTTGATGGCAAAACAGCACGCGACCAAAAAAACGGTTTTTCTTTTGAGTATCAGGGTGTGAAGTATTTTGTGCCTATTTTTGGAGCTTTTCATTATAGCTCTATTATTCCTGCGGTTATTTTGGGGCTTAAGGCTGGTATAAAAGCAGAAAAAATCAAAAAGGCTCTAGAAAATTTTAAAATGCCTCCAGGTAGAGGAAGAATATTGAAAGGAGTTAATGAAAGCATTATTTGGGACTCTTCTTATAATGCTTCACCTGAGGCTGTTAAAAAAATGCTGACAACATTATCAAAAATACCAGCAAGAAAAAGAATAGCACTCCTTGGTAATATGAATGAGTTGGGCAAAAAATCTGAAAATTTTCATCACGAAATAGCAGAAGTAGCAGTAAAAAATGCTGACATGATATTTTTTGTTGGTGAACAAAGAAATCAAGAAGCTTTTTATCAAGGTGTTGGCAACAAAAAACCTCTTACATTCTTTAAAAATGCTGACGAGGCTGGCGAGGAGCTTAAAAAAATACTTCAAAAAAATGATTTAATTTTAATAAAAGGGTCTCAAAATAATGTGCGTCTTGAAAAAGCAGTAAAAAAACTTTTGCAAAACCCAAAAGACTCAGAGAAGCTGTGCAGGCAGGATAAAGAATGGCAAAAAATATAATTTCAAAATTAAAGTGATATAATTATTTAATGAAAAAGATTATTAACACAAAAAAGGCAGATTATGACTTGTTTGCAAAAGATTTTTCTTCTGCACGTACTCATGAATGGCCAGATTTTAAATTTTTTGAAAAAATTATCCAAAAAGATGATTTTATTCTTGATCTTGGCTGTGGAAATGGTCGCTTAACTCCTTTTATATTGCGATATTCTGCTATCCCTTTTGGTTTAGATATATCTGAAAAACTTTTGGAGCTTGCTCGTCAAAAATATCCTGAAACTGAGTTCAAAAAGGGCTTAATGCAAAAAAGATTGCCTTATGAAAATGATTTTTTTAATTCTGTTTTTTTGATTGCTTCTTTTCATCATTTAAAAAACAAAAAAGATCGCTTTAAAACTCTTTCTGAGATACATAGAGTTCTTAAAAAAGATGGTAAATTAGCTATTACTGTTTGGAACTTATTGAGTCAAAAAAAATATGAGCCTCAAAGAAAAAAGGCTCGCATTAAAGCTTTTTTTAATCCATTTTGGGATCAAAAAGATTTAATTATCCCCTTTGGCAAAGGCAAAGCTCCTCGTTATTATTATGCTTTTGATTATGAAGAGCTTGAAAATTTATTAAAGGAAAGTTTTTTTGAAATTGAGGAAACTTTTTTCACCCGTAAGGCAAAAAAAGTTAGCCCAGATGATGCTTTTAATATTTGTATTATTGCCAAAAAAATAAATAAAAAAAAGATTTGTGGAATAAACTTTAACCTTGTTTCCAAAGAACAAGCCTTAAATCATCTTATTCAAGCTTCTAGAGGGAAAAAACAAACTTTTGTTGTCACTCCCAATCCGGAGATGTGTGTTGAGGCAAATCAAAATCCAAAATTTAAAAAAATATTAAATAAAGCTGATTTGTCTTTTGCTGATGGCACTGGAATTATTTGGGCTTTACAAACAAAGACAAAAAATATTTTTACTGCTTTTTTGTCTTTAATTAAGTTTCTTTTTAGTAAAAAAAGAGTCTTGCTTTTTGAAAGATCGCAAGGAAGTGATCTTTTTAAGCAATTTTGCCTTAAAACAGATAAAAAAGTTTTTTTATTAGGCGGAGCAGAGGGTGTTGCAGAAAAATGTGGTAAATATTTTAAAAAAAGAAATTCTCGCTTTGTGTTGGCTGGTACAGACTCAGGTAGCTCAAAAGCTTTTGATGATCATAGAATAATAAAAAAAATTAACCAAAGTGGAGCTGAGGTGCTTTTTGTTGCTTTTGGTGCTCCTGCACAAGAAATTTGGATCAATCGAAATTTAAAAAAAATGCCAAAAATCTCCTTTGCTATGGGAATTGGCGGTAGTTTTGATTTTATTGTTGGTACTCAAAAAAGAGCTCCAAAAATAATTCGCTCTCTTGGTCTTGAGTGGTTTTGGAGGTTAATGACCGAACCAAGAAGAATAAAAAGGATCTGGAATGCGACTTATAAATTTATTAAACTTGTTATTAAGAAAAACATTGAAAAAAATTAAAAAAATTAAGACAATCTAAATAGTGAAAAAAATATTATTGATATTCGTTGGCGTAATAATGATGAGCTTGCCCATCATGGCAAGTGCTGATGATGGTATTCCTGAGAAATGGCAAAGAACACTGACATTAAAACACAATTTTAACGCTATTACTCTTGATCTTGCTAAACACCCTGAATTTTTCCATAAAGAAAAAGATTATCTTCTTAAAGGCGAGGAAGTTGTTTTTGAGCAAAATAATTATTGTCCTTTAGATAAAGAAGAAATAAGTCCCCTGCCTAATGGAGTGGAAATAAAAGAAAATTGGTCAATAAATACAGATGAACTTGCTAGATATTTAGAAGAAAATGTTGGCACAGAATGGAACAAGGATCCTCAAAATGTGCGTATATATAAAAATGAAGAAGGTATTGTTCAATTTGAAGGTATTGGTATTTTTGGGGAAAAAATAAATAGCAAAAAATCTGCTGAAATTATAAAAAAAGCAATTTTGAATGATATTTCCTATATTACGCTTTCTTTTGAAGAAATTGCGCCTAATGTGACAGTAGATGATGAGGAATTACAAAAACAAGGCATAAAAGAATTAGTTGCTATTGGTGGATCTGATTTTTCTGGCTCTCCTGGCAATAGGGTTCATAATATTCACACAGGAGCAAATAGATTTAATGGTGTTTTTATTCCTAAGGGGGAAGTTTTTTCTTTTAATACAAATTTGGGCGAAGTTAGCGCTCGCACAGGTTATCGCAAAGAACTTGTTATTAAGGGAGACAAAACAGTGCCTGATTATGGTGGTGGTTTATGCCAGGTTTCGACCACTGCTTTTCGTACTGCATTATTGTCTGGACTAGAAATTGTTGAGCGTTGGCCACATGCTTATGCTGTTAATTATTATACACCTTGGGGTAGTGACGCTACTATTTACCTTGGTGGCAAGGATTTAAAATTTAAAAATGACACTCCTGGAGCTATCTTGATGCAAACAAGAATAGAGGGAGCTAATCTTTATTTTCATTTTTATGGCACAAAAGATAATCGTGAGGTTGCTCTTTTTGGTCCTTATACTGGCAGGTGGCGCTCTGCTTTGCCTACTAAAGTTGAATACACTGACAACTTAGCGCCTGGCGAAAGACAAATTCTTTCTGGTTCTCATGCTGGTTTTGATGCAACTTGGTTTCAGTTTGTACGCAACAAAGGAGTTGATAAAACCAGTGAGATGAAAAGATTTTTCTCTCGTTTTCAACCAAGAGGATATTTTTATCTTGTTGGTGGCAGTGGCGAAGAAGGGTGATTATTAAATAACCAAATAAAAAGGCTTTGCTTTTGCGTGAGATAATATTTTTTTTATTTCTGGGGTTTTTTTAAATCCAAAAAAATTCAAACCTTTTCCTTGAAATTTAACAAGCTCAGTTAATGCATCTATATTAACAATTGGATGTAATTTTAAGTTTATATATTCTATTGATGATTTTGCTAATATTTTTGCTGATTTTGGGCTAATAGGATTATCAATAGCTAAAGAAAGTTTTTTTATATCAAGATCTAAAAACATTTTTGCAATTTTTGGAGTTAGAGCTTTAAGATGCAATGTTAAGTGTCTTGAATTTTTGCGCTCGCTTTTGCTTTCTGCGATAAATTTTATTGCTTTTAGGGGTAAATTTTCAGTACCTATTAATTTTACAAAATTACCTTTATAGCCAGCAAATATTTCAGCAACTTCAGGAGTAATGTTTGTAAGGTTTGGCAAAATAAGCCCTGCAACTGTTATGCCACCTTTTCTCTCTACCTCTGCTTCATTTAATTTTCTGATCAATTCTGCTGCATAATATGGTGTTATATCTGTAATTTGATTCATAATCGCATTAATTTCTTTCCTTTTTTTGTTAAAAGTTGCAAGATCATCCTCACTACTAAGCAGGTCAAAAAGTTCTTCATAAAGTCTTTTCTGATCCTCAGACAACTCTTTATGTTTTAAGCCCTTAAAAGTAGAAACTGTTCTTACATTATCAGGATCTAGTGATATTAAGCCTGGATCGGAAAATTGAAAACGAAACCCTGCTAAATCTTGCAATTCAGATACTGTTAAACCTGTTAAGGTGTTTGTTGTGTGATGTTCCGGCGCATTTGTTGCGTCTAATAAAACCTTATTATTAGGATTTTCTTTTGCTCGCATTAAGTCTCTAAAAAATAGTTATTATTTATATAATAAAAACTTAAATAAGTCAAGATAAAACAATCCTTATTTTTAGTTTAAAAAATTTATATTATGAAATATTTTTTTAAGTTTGCAAACCAATAACAAAAAACTTATTTAAAAGAGTTGGCTTCTTACCTATGTTTATATATTTTTTAAAAAAATTGGTATTGACAATTTATGCAGACTTATTGAGAATATTTTGGACATTTTTGATAAACAAAAGATGCAAAATCCAATCATAGAAATTCAAAAAGCTGAAGAAGAAGCCAAAAAAGTTATATCTAAAGCTGAAGAAAAAAGAGATCAGATTTTATCTGACGCAAAAAAAGAAGCTGATGAACTTATTCAGAAGGCAGAAGAACTTGCAAAAGACGAAATGCGCGCTCGCTTAACTGAAAAGAAAAAAGCTTGTGCAAATGATTTTGCAAAAATGACAGAAAAAGGAAAGGCAGATGCAAATAATGCAAATAGTACGGCTGAAGGCAATCTTCAAAATGCTGTCAAAGAAGTTGTTAGTTATACAAAATCTACTTTTTTATCAAAATAATCCATGGCAATAGTAAACATGCAGAAGGCTTTACTCTTGGCTTATAAAAATGATTTTGAGCAAATTATCAATAGTTTGCAAAAATTTGGGCAATTTGAAGTTGCGGATATTAACGAAGAAAAACTTGAAGAAACTGTTTTTATTCCATCTGAAGAAAAAACAAGTGAAGATGAGCTTAAGCTTGCTCAGCTTGATTTTCTTATTCGCATTCTTACTCCTTATGAAAATAAGAAGAAAAATTTTCGTGAAAAACTACTTGGTGCTCAAATAGAAGGAAATGAAGAAGATATTAAAAAAGTTGTTAGTAATTTTGACTACAGACCTTTATTTAGGCGTGGTGAAAAAATTGAAGAAGACTTAAACCTTGCAAAAGCAAATATTATAAAAATAGAAGAAACTCGTAGAACTCTTGCTATGTGGGAGAGTTTAAAATTTTCTCCTCGTTTTGATCGTGATACTGATAATACTGAAATGCGCTTAGGCGAAATTGGCACTAAAGATTTTGCTGATTTTTTAATTCGCCTTTCTCGTATTGACTATACTCATGCGGAAAGCATTGAAGAAACTACTAATAATACTTATTTTTTGGTGCTTTTTCATA
Source organism: Candidatus Altimarinota bacterium (assembly GCA_963664295.1). Lineage (GTDB taxonomy): Bacteria > Patescibacteriota > Gracilibacteria > CAIRYL01. The sequence goes on along the minus strand of OY760935.1, from coordinate 340,653 downwards.
AAGATAGCGCTAAAGAAGTTGAAGAGCTTTTGGAGTCTTTCCGTTTTGATGAAATGGATTTTTCTCAGTGTGAACGAACTCCGAAAGAAGAGCTAAAAAGACTTGCTGACGAAGAAGTTGAAGCTAAGAGTACAATTTTTAATCTTGAAAAAGAATTAAAAGAAATGGCAAAAGAGCTTGATAAGCTTAAATTAACTTATGATTATTATCTTTGGGGTAAAAATAAGCACAAAGCTAAATTGATGACTGCCAGTAGTGAAAAAGTTGTTATGCTTGAAGGCTGGGTTCCTGAAGATAAAGTGGATGAACTTAAAAATGAACTTAGTAAAACAAGTAAAAATGTTGATTTGATTTCTATTGAAAGCGAAGAAAACGAACAAGTTCCTGTGGAAATTAAAAACAACAAAGCAATTGGCGCTTTTGAGTCTGTCACTAGAATTTTTGGTCTTCCTCAAAAAGACGAAATCGATCCTACTCCTTATTTAGCTCCATTTTTTGCTGTTTTCTTTGGTTTTTGTCTTACTGACGCTGGTTATGGAGTTTTATTGATTATTGCTAGCTTTTTAGCCTTAAAAACATTGCCTTTGGCTGAAGGAATGCGAAAAATGATTCGCCTTATGTTTATTTGTGGATTTACCACTTTTATTATGGGTGTTGCTTTTGGTGGCTGGTTTGGATTGACCGTGGAGCAAGCTCCTTCTTTTTTGGTAAAAGATGGTAAATTTATTGGTCAATTATTTAATCCTATCAATGATTTGACTGATAAAATTATGCCTTTGGCTTATGGTATGGGATTTTTCCAACTTTTATTTGGAGTAATCCTATCTGGTGTTATTAAATTGAAAAACAATAAAGTATTTGAAGCAATTACTACTAGTTTTTTACTTGCTGTTCTTATTCTTTTGACAGCAGGGTTAGTTGCTGGTTCTACAATGGGTGCTTCTGAGAGTATCGTTGCTATTATGAAATGGAGTGCGTTAGCTTTGTTGCTAATTGTTATTTGGGGGCTTGGTACTGGCAACAAAAATCCTATTGTTAGAATTCTTATTGGAATTTTAGGACTTGTTGATGAAGCAATGAGTTGGCTCTCTAATGTGCTTTCTTACTCTCGCTTGTTTGCTCTTGGTTTAGCTACTGGTATTATTGCCACTGTGTTTAATTCTGTAGCTTTGACTATCGGAGGCATGCTTCCTTCTTATTTATCTATTTTTGTTATTGTATTTATTATTCTTTTCGGTCATTTGATTAATATTGGTCTTAATCTTCTTGGTGCTTTTATTCACTCAGGCAGATTGCAATTCGTTGAATTTTTTGGGAAGTTTTTGGAATGTGGAGGAAGGCGCTTTGAGCCTTTAAGAAGGGAAACTAAATATTTATTTTCGGAAAAAAATTAATTTCAATTATTTTTTAAATTTTATTTTTTACTAAAATGGAAGAAACAATCGCTATTACAGAAACTGTCTACAACTGGGGTCCAGCTCTTGCTGTACTTGGTGCTTCTTTGGCTGCCATCTTGGGTGGTATTGGTTCATCAATCGGTGTAGGCGCTGCAGGTAAAGCCGGTGCTGGTGTGACTGCAGAAAAACCAGAAGCTTTCGGTAAACTTCTTGTTTTGGAAGCTTTGCCTGGCTCACAGGGTATCTACGGTCTTATTGGAACTTTCTTGGTTATTGCATTTTTTAACTCAGGAGGTTTAACAATCGGCGGTCTTTCAATGGAAGCTGGTATGGAAATTTTCTTTGCTTGCTTACCATTAGCTATCACTTCTTTATTTTCTGGTATTTTCCAGGGTAAAGTTGCTGTTGCAGGTGCTAATATCGTTGCTAAAAACCCAGCTGAAGCTGGTAAAGCAATTGTGCTTGCTGCAATCGTTGAAACATTCGCTATCTTAGGTCTTCTTGCTTCATTCTTACTTTTAAATGCTACAAAAGAAAGACTTCTTGAAGCAGTTGCTTAATTGAAAGATAATTACTTATTTAAAAAAATAATTTTAAAGTTTTAAAATGGCTCTCGCAGATATAGTCCAGAAAATCTTGGAAGATGCTCAATCTGACGCTAAACAACTTGTGCATAATGCAGAAGCAGAAGCACAAAAAATTAAAAAAGATGCTGAAGATCAAGCTACTAAGATAAGTGAAAAATCTCAAGAAGAGATTGAGCAAAAATCACAGGAAATGGAACGCAAAACCAAAACACTTGCTGAAAGTGAGCGTAAAAACTTGTTTTTAAACAAAAAACGAGCTTTACTTGAAAAAGCTTTTAATGAAGCCAAAAAAGAGCTTAGTAAAATGCCTGAAAAAGATTTAGTAGAAGCTTTTGTTGCTTTCTTAACAACAATTGACGAAAAAGATGGCACTATTTATCCAGCAAAAGGGCAAAAAGGTATTATTGAAAAAGCTTTAAAAACTGCAAGTAAAAACTATAAAACAGGTGAAGAAAAAGATTTTGCAGGAGGTTTCCTTTTTGTGGGCAAAAGCTCAGAAATTGACTTTTCTTTTGATTCTATTGTGGACAAAAATGTACGTCCAAAAGTGGAATTAAAAATAGCTAAAATATTATTTGAAGGTTCTAATGCTTCTTAAAAACGATTTTATTTGTTCAGTGGCACGCATTCGCGCACTTGAGTCTAGACTTTTGACTACTGCTCAAGTTGAACGCATGGTTTCAGCTCCTAATGCTAAGGAGGCCTTTAAAGTCTTAAATGATTTAGACTGGGCAAACTTTTTGGGCGAGGCTGATAAGCCAGAGGATTTTAATGCTGTTATTGATGCAGGATTATTGGAAGTTCAACAACTAATCAATAGTGCAGTGGATATTGAAGGTAATTTTAATTTTCTTTGGTTATTGTTTGATGTTTATAATGCCAAGGTGCTTATTAAAGCTCTATTAAAGGGAGAAGATGCTGATGATGTAAAATCACTTCTCTCCCCTCTTGGTATTGTTTCTCGTGGTAAAATGCGCAGAATTGTTTTCGAAGGTGAACATTTTGAGCATTTTGAAGAATTATCAGAGTTAATTGAAGAGTGTAAAAGTGTATATGAAAAAACAAAAAATCCTGAAAAAGTAGAACTAATTATTGAAAAAGCTGGTCTTGGTGTAGTTTTGAGTATGACTCAAAAAACTAGCCCTATGATTAAAAAATTCTTTAAAAGATATGTGGATGTTAAAAATATTCTTTCTTTCTTAAGAAGAGTGGACTTTGATAACAATGAAAGTAATTTAGAATTTTTTATTGAAGGTGGCGAATTAGATAAATCAATATTTGAAAACAGCACTTCTTTAGGTGATTTTATTGATAAAATTAATTCTTTATCTATTAAGGAAACTCTGAAGTCTAAAATTAGTGATGAAAAAATAAATTCTTATCTTGAACTTGAAAAAGCTCTTGATGAAAACCTTTTTAGTATATTAAAACCTTCTAAATGGGAATCTGAAGGTCCTGATCCTATTTTTGCTTATTTTTGGCAAAAAAAACGCAATGCAGAAATTATTCGCGCTATCTTAGTTGGCAAACTTAACAATGTGCCTGAAAAACAAATAAGGTCTTGGTTAAAAACTCCTTCTATTACTCTTTAAAAAGATAATAATGAAATATAAGATTGCTATTGTTGGCAAAAAAGAAGAAATAATTGGTTTTTCTGCTGTTGGTGTGCAGATTTTTCCTACAAAAGATGTAGAGCATGCTATTTCAACCTTATTTGACATTAAAAAAGCACGCCAAGATAATAATGATGAAAACTCCCCTCCTCTATATGCAATTGCTTTTGTTATGGAGGATATAATGAAAGAAGTTAGTGAAGATGATCTAAAAAAACTCACTGCTGGTGCTTTGCCAGCTATTATATCTTTACCTGGTCATAAAGGTGCTAGTGGTTTTGGTGAAACTAAAATCCGCAGTATTGTTGAAAAAGCCGTTGGTACTGATATTTTTGGCGATTCATAAAAAATTTTGTTTTTAATTAATTTAATAAATATTTTGTAATTTTTAAAACTAAAGCCATGTCACAAATTAAAGGAAAAATAGTTCGTGTAGCAGGTCCATTGGTTATTGCAGATGGTATGTCTGGCGCAAAAGTGTTTGAGGTTGTGCGCGTATCTGATGCTAATTTGGTGGGTGAAATTATCGAACTTGATGGCGACAAAGCCTCTATTCAGGTATATGAAGACACATCTGGTGTGACACCTGGTGAGCCAGTTAGTGCAACTGGACAAACTATGGTGGTTGAACTTGCTCCTGGACTTTTGGAGTCTATTTACGATGGTGTTCAAAGACCTCTACAGCTTATAGAAAAAGAATCTGGTTCTGCATTTATTGCTCGTGGTATTGATGTTCCAGGTGTTTCTCGTACAAAAAAGTGGGATTTTAAACCAACTGTAAGCACAGGTGACACTGTTAAAGAAGGTGATGTTATTGGTGAGGTTAAAGAAACAGTATTGATTAAGCATAAAGTTATGGTTCCTCCTGGAATTAACGGAGTTATAAAAGAAATTAAAAGCGGAGATCATACAATAGAAGAAACTATTGCTGTTATTGATGATAATGGCACAAAACATGAAATTGCCATGTTACAAGAATGGCCAATTCGTGAACCACGCCCTGTGAAAGGTAAATTTGTTCCACAAATTCCACTTATTACAGGAACAAGAACAATTGACACTTTCTTTACAGTTGCAAAAGGTGGCGCTGCTTGTATTCCTGGCCCTTTTGGAGCTGGTAAGACAGTGACACAGCAATCTTTAGCCAAATATTGCGATGCTGAGGTAATTGTTTACATTGGTTGTGGCGAACGTGGTAATGAGATGACAGAGGTGCTTAATGAATTTCCTCATTTGGAAGATCCAAACACAGGTGAACCATTAATGAAACGTACAATAATGATTGCTAATACTTCTAATATGCCAGTGGCGGCTCGTGAAGCTTCTATTTATACTGGTATTACTATTGCTGAATATTATCGTGATATGGGCTATAATGTTGCTTTGATGGCGGATTCAACTTCTCGCTGGGCTGAGGCTATGCGTGAAATTTCTGGTCGTTTAGAAGAAATGCCAGGTGAAGAAGGTTATCCAGCTTATTTAGGCTCAAGAACAGCTAGTTTCTATGAAAGAGCTGGTGCTGTTGAATGTCTTGGTTCTGATGACAGAAAAGGTACTTTAACAGTGGTTGGAGCGGTTTCTCCTCCAGGTGGTGATCTTTCTGAGCCTGTGACACAGAACACACTCCGTGTGACAAAAACATTCTGGGGATTAGACGCTGCATTAGCTTATAAAAGGCACTTCCCTGCTATTAACTGGTTAACAAGTTATACTCTTTATACTGATAATGTAAAAGAATTCTGGGCAAAAGAAGTTGCTCCAGATTATTCAGAGGTGCGTACAGAAGCTATGAACCTATTGCAAGAAGAAGCAAAATTAGAAGAAATTGTAAAATTGGTTGGTATGGAAGCTTTATCAAGTCGTGAAAGATTAGTTCTTCTTACTGCTAAATCTGTTCGTGAGGATTTCCTTTTCCAAAATGCTTTTGACAAAGAAGATGCTTATACTTCCCTTTCTAAACAATATGGTATCTTGAAAGCTATTGTCACTATTTATAAAGCTGGCAGAAAAGTTATTGAGGGTGAAGATTTTGAATTTAAAAATCTTGAAGAACTTCCTGTTTTACAAGAGGTTGTAAAAGCAAAGGATATTCCTGCTGATCAACCTGAAAAATTTGCAGATCTTGCAAAAAGAGTGGAAGAAGAAATTTTGAAATTGAGAGGATAATTTTTACAAATAACTAAACTATTTCTAATTAACAATGCAAACACAATTCAAAACAGTACAAGAGGTAGCAGGTCCGCTACTGATAGTAGGATTACCAGAAGATGCCAAAGTTGGCTATGATGAGCTTGTTGAAGTTCAAGTACCTGGTGAAAACCGTACAAGACTTGGAAAAGTTCTTGAGGCAGCATCAGATCGTGCTGTTGTGCAGATGTTTGAAGAAACTCGTGGAATTCAAACAGCTGAAACAAAAGTACGTTTCCTTGGAGAACCGATGCAAATCGGTGTTTCTAATGACATGCTTGGACGCGTTTTTAATGGCTCTGGTAAACCAATTGATGGTGGTGCTGAAATTATCCCTGAAAAAAAGGTAGATATTAATGGTGCTCCTATTAACCCTGTTTCTCGCGCTTTTCCGAATGACTTTATTCAAACCGGTGTTTCCACTATTGATGCCATGAATACTTTGGTTCGTGGTCAAAAATTGCCTATCTTCTCTGGTTCTGGTCTTCCACACAACAGATTGGCTACTCAAATTGCTCGTCAGGCTGCTGTGAAAGATGGCTCTAGCTTTGCTGTGGTATTTGGTGCTATGGGTGTGACTTTTGAGGAAGCACAATACTTCCAAAAAGATTTTGAAAAAGCTGGTGCTCTTGAGAATTCCGTACTTTTTATTAACACTGCGGCTGATCCGGTGGTTGAGCGTATTGCTACCCCTCGTTTAGCTCTTACTGTTGCGGAATATTTAGCTTATGAAAAAAATATGCATGTTTTGGTTATTCTTACTGACATGACTAACTATTGTGAAGCATTGCGTGAGGTTTCTGCGGCTCGTAAAGAAATTCCTGGTCGTCGTGGTTACCCTGGTTATTTATATACTGATCTTTCTACTATTTATGAAAGAGCTGGGCGTATTAAAGGAAAAGATGGTTCTGTGACACAAATTCCTATCTTAACCATGCCAGAAGATGATATTACTCATCCAATTCCTGATTTGACAGGTTATATTACAGAAGGACAGTTTGTGATTGATCGTTCTTTGTATCAAAAAGGTATTTTCCCACCTGTTGATGTGCTTCGCTCTCTTTCTCGCTTGTGGAGTGCTGGTGTTGGTGAGGGTAAAACTCGTGAGGATCACTCAGGTTTAAAAGATCAGCTTTTTGCTTCTTATGCTCGTGGTAAAGATGTGCGTGAGCTTGCTGTTGTTCTTGGTGAATCTGCTCTTGATGACACTGATAAAGCTTATTTGAAATTTGCTGAAGAATATGAAGATAAGTTTGTTCGCCAGGGTGAACAAGAAAATCGTTCCATTGAAGAAACTCTTGAAATTGGTTGGGAATTATTAAAAATATTACCTAAACAAGAGCTTAAGCGTGTTAAGGCTGATATGGTTGAAAAATATATGAAATAAATCTTGTGTTTATTTGTAAGTTTTAAAAACCTTGCTTTTCTGAGCAAGGTTTTTTTATATATACAAAAAAAGAGGGCCGAGCCGGGTGCTGTAAAGCCGCCGGCTCGTTCCCTTTTCCGTCTATCTACCATAAAAACTCACAATGCATAAAAAGTTCCATATACAAGCCCGCTGTCAATATCGTGGCCCACATAAAGATGCTGAGTATCTTTTGAAACATTGCAGTAGGCTCTTTTTTGATTCCTACCTTTGTCATGTAGTATCCTACATAGCAAGTCTCAATTACTCCTGCAACCCAGGTAAAAACCAAAAAAACCGCAAATGATTGCTGAAAGTTCCAAATAAAAGGCGTTCCCATGACGAATTTTATCGGAATTCCGGTTTTGTTTTCGATTAGCTTTTTCGTAGCTAAACATGACCTATTTAAAATCTTTTTCATAACCTCCTCCTTTCTTTTATTTATTGGATTTATTGTGATAAAAAGACGGATTACCTACTTTTGTTTTTGCGCATGCGCTTTGCGTCGCAGTATTTAAAGCAGGCAATCCGCTTTCTATTAACAAATTGTCAAAGAATAGTTTAGGAATTTAACATAATTTTATTTATTTGTCAATAATGAAGTTTATTTCAGGCTAAAACCTGCTTTTTCTTTACATTTACGAATAAATTGTGTTATAATGATATGATTAAACAAAAATAAACATGAAAAGAAAATTTTTTACAGAAAACAAATTGATCCTTGAGCAACTTGAGGAACAACCATTCAATTGTAGCGACAACATACTTGAAAAAAACGAAATGATACCCTGGGTTAAAGATAGTTTAAATCAATTATCACAAAAGGTTTTGAGTCCATCTGAATGTGCATCAAAACTTGAAGAAATAGAAAATGTTAACTGGAGTAAAAAGAATAAAATGCCTAATAATTCTCCTATTTATGTTTATGCATTACAACAAGGTCTTTGTTATTTGGGATATGGTGGGCAAGTTGGCAAAATTGATGGACTTTTTGGTGCCAATACAAGAAATGCTGTAATAGCCTTCCAAGATAAATGGAATAAAGATCATCCTGAGAGCACAATTGCCACAGATGGATGGCCAGGAAAAAACACAACACCAAAAATTGTTCAAACTCTAAGATCATTAGAGTCTACAGAAGCATCTGCGATCAAAATAGAAGAAATAGAAGCAAATATTAAAGCAAGCTTGCCAGATACATTGAAACTTACTCATTACAGTGGTGACGAAACAGGTTTTTCAGGCATCATAAAATATAGAAATTATGAACTTTATATTAGTGGTCACCCAAGTGATATAAATACTCTGACAGTAAAATATGAAGTTGACTCAAAAATTAGAGAGTTTGAAATAGAAAGACAATCCTTATCAGATAAATTTGATTTTAAAAGTATTTTAAAATCACTTGACCACATTTCTGCCAACCCTGCTGATGAACTAGATAAATTCAAAGAATTATTTAAAGATCCTGAATCAATTAAGCTTGATAAATTCGGCCTAATTGAGTCAGGATTCCTTAAGCCAAAAGAGCAGCAGAACTGGAATCCTGTAATTGAAAAACTGCAAAATGAAGATGATAAAAATGCACTAAGAGCAATAATGGAAACTGTTTACGCAATTGAAATTAAAAATGGTAGAATTTTTTACGTCAATATTTTTAATAATTGTTCAGTTACAGCAGAACAGCTACAAAATTTTTCAGAGCTTACTCATTTAAATGGCGGTGGACTAAATATTGATAATCTTTCAGTGTTACAAAAATTAACACATATAGGACTATATAAAAAAGACAAAGAAGGAGGAGGAACAATTGCGTCTTGGTATGAATTAGGCAATAAAAAAGAAGGCTGGACTTATCAAAAAAGTTTCTTAATAAAAAAAGAATATGCTGCCGGTAAGACCACTCCCTTAACGGAAATTGTTTGCCTTACTCAAGATAGTATTAAAGAAGGCATCAGAGCTACGGTTGACAAATTTGAACCATCAGACGGAGCTAAAAAAATTACAATAACAGAAAATCAACTTTTAGAAATAGAAGGCTTAACAAAAAATGTAGTGGTGACTCTTGATATTGCTGGAAGAAAATGCACTTTTAATTTGATTTACAATGCAAGCAATTGGCCATCTGCCTCCCCAGCAAGACAAGAAACTACAAAGATACAAACGCCAAATCTGCAAGCACATCAGCAAATTCTAAATGATAATTTTGATATTACACAAGTTAATCTTACGGAACTTACAACTTTACCATTGAATGTGGCGAAAAAGCTTATAGAAAGGCTTAATAAAACAGATTTGCGTGAATTAAAATTGACTAATGTTAAAAACATTAATGAAGCAGTAGCAAAAGTATTAATAGAGTTTTATGGAGCAAGTCTTTGTTTAGATGCACTTGAAGATATAGACCTCAAAACTATACAAACATTAGCAAATTTTGCAGGATCTAAGCTTACATTAAATGGAATCAAAAAAATAGAAGAGCCAATGGCACAAGCATTAGCAAAAGCCAAAACAAGTAATCTTCACTTAAATGGCCTTACAAATACAACAAGTGATGATGCGTTAATAGCATTAACAAAATATAAAAACCGACTTCATATTCCAGATAGCATCAGAGAACGCATGAATGACTTATTGCACAAGCAAATCTTGGCTGATGATTTTGATATTACAAAGTTTAACTTTAAACAACTAACAACCTTAACACCAAATGTGACAAAACAACTTGTAAAAAAAGCCAATGAAGCAAGTTGCAACCTTTATTTGAGCAGAGTTACAAGCATAGATGAAACAATAGCAAGAGAATTAGCAGAATTTAAAGGAGATAATCTTGATTTAAATGGCCTTAAGCAAATAAACATCAAAATAGCAAAAATATTGGCAGGAATTAAAGTGGACAAACTTTATTTAGGTGGTCTTAAAAAAATAACCATCAAAGAAGCAGAAGCATTGGCAAAGTTTAATGGAAGCATTTTGCATTTAGGCGGTGATTATGAAGTAAGAGATAAGCACATATTAATGGCATTGGCAAAATATAAAGGTGAGCTCAGTTTTCATCATTTTAGACTTATATGGGTAATGAATAAAGTATTGCATGATCGCATTAAAGCTGATGATTTTGATATTAATGAATTTAATCTTGAGAATTTAAGATCGCTAACTACAAAAACTGCAACAATTATTGTGCAAAAAGCTAATGAAGCAGGTCTTGATGAATTAAGATTTCCTGAGATTACATCATTTGATTCAAATCGTACATCAGTGGTAAAAATACTACCAAGATTTACGGGAAACACTCTTGTTTTAAGTGGTCTTAGCATTGTAAACGATCAAGAAATTAGAGAATTAGCACAATACAAAGGCAATCTTGTTGTTCCAGGGGAGATCAAAGCACGCATAGATGCATTTAAAGAAAAAAACCCACAACAAGCTCCTCCTCCTACTACTCCTACTACTCCTACTACTACTACTGCACCAATAGTTCAACCCCAAGAAACAGCAGAAGCTCCTATGGAGGATGCAGTAGCACCATTAACAGAGCAAGAAAAACTGCACGAACAAATTCTGGCTGATGATTTTAAGATTGAAGACTTTGACCTTAAACAATTAACAACTTTGACACCAGATGTGGCAAAAAAAATTATAGAAAAAGCTAATGAAAAAACGTCTAAAAGTACTGGTCTTACTTTGCCAAATGTTAAAAAAATAAGCACAAAAGTAGCCACAGAAATAATAAAATACAGAGGAAGCACTCTTCAACTAGGTATTGAAGAAATAGATGAGCCTGTTGCAACAATATTAGTACAATTTAAAGAAGCTTGGCTCATACTAGATAAACTCAAAGAAGTTGATGATAATACACTAAGAATATTATTAAGTCATAAGTCTAACCAACTGGCTGTTCCAAGGTCAATCCAGGATCGAATGGATAGATTAAGCACACAAAATCTTTCTACTACAAGATCCTATTAGGCCAACATAAACCCAAGAGGCATCAGAATTAACAGATCAAAACATAAAAATACATAATAAAATTTTATCTACTCAATTTGATGGACTTATCCCTAATGAATATAATAGCATACGCAGATTAACCCCAAAAATAGCAAACCATCTTGTGAAAATAACTCCGGAAGATGACATTATGTTTTTAAATGGCCTTATAAACCTACATGCTCCAGTGGCTCAAGAACTTGCAGTTTTCAAATGCCCAATTAACTTAGGCATAAATAAGCCAACTCAAGATGTATTTGAAATTATAAGTCAATTTCAAGCAGAAGAACTTAGTTTCGTTTTTGAATATCTAACAGTAAAAGAAGCAAAAGAATTGGCAAAATTTAAAGGAAAAAAGCTTTCATTAAAACATCTTACTAACAAAACAAGCGATGAAACACTGATAGCATTATCAGAATATCAAGGAGAACTTGAAATCCAAGAAAACCTTAAAAAACGAACGGAAGCCTTAAAGACTCAACAAGACTAATAATAAAGAAGCTTACTTAAAGCTTGCTAGTTTATTTAAAACATCAACCAAACGAGCAGCATATCCCCATTCATTATCATACCAAAGCATAAGTTGAACGTATTTTCCGTCCATTACTTTGGTTAAGCTTGTATCCAAAATTGAGCTATGGGTGTTTGTTTTGAAATCTATTGAAACAAGCTCTTCATCTGTTGTATCGATGATGTTTTTTAGACTTGCTTCTTCTTTTTTTCTGCTTATAAAATTGTTTAATTCTTCTTCTGTTGTTTCTTTGTTAAGCACTAATCGCACATCACAAACACTAGAAGTGGCAATTGGCACACGAAAGGCAAGTCCGTCTATTTTTCCTTCTAATTCCGGTATTATTTTTGCTGTGGCTTTGATAGAGCCGGTTGTGGTTGGAATAACGCTTTGTACTGCACTTCTTGCTCTGCGTAGGTCTCTGCCAGAATTATCTAATAAATTTTGCGAATGTGTGAAGCTGTGAATTGATGTAATGAATACATTTTCTATACCATATTCTTCACCAATAATCTTGAGAACTGGTGCGATACAGTTGGTTGTACAAGAGGCATTGGAAATTACCTTAAGATCATCTGTAATCCCCTCTTCGTTTACACCAAATACAAAAGTTGGTGTGTTGTCTTTCATTGGTGCTGATACAAGCACTTTTTTTGCACCACCTTTCAGGTGTTCTGAGGCTATTTCATGTGTTTTTGCTCTGCCTGTGCTCTCGAGCACTACATCTACTCCTAATTCACCCCAAGGAATATCTTTTGCGTCTTTTATTGATAAATTTTTTACTTCTTGTCCATTTACTGTGATTATATCTCCTTCATGGCTTATTTCTGCATTTGCTTTGCCGTGTAAAGAATCATATTTTAATAAATGTGTACGCATTTTTGTATCTGCACGGGTATTTATTGCAACTACTTGAACATTGGGATTATTCATTAATAATCTATGTACATTTCTACCAATACGACCATAGCCATTTATTCCTATTTTTAACATTTTTAAAACAAATATCGCGAGTTATTTTACGGCTTTATAAGGCAATAAACAAGCTTAATTGTATTGACTTATAAGGTTTTTGTGTTAATATTTTTACCTTTTGTTTCTTTATGTGAATAGAGTTAGTATAGATCCTTTTGAGATGAAAACTTGCCAAAAAGACCAATGTGCTATTGGTGGTTGTTGCAAAAACAAAGATAAATTTACAACTTTACCTATTTTTGGTGCAGATGTGGCTATAATAAAAGAAAAAATAGCAGAAGTGCAAAAAAAGACAGGACATCAAATGCAAATGACAACAAGAAATATTGCTGGCGCTAATTTAAGTTTTGTAAAAGGTTGTTTTAAGGATAAGTGTTTGCTTGAAGAAGCTAGACCAGAAGGCTGTAAGGAATTTCCAATAAACTGGACTTTTCTTTTATATGACTATCAGCTACCTGTTTTAACGCTAGAAAATAAGTTTTGTCCTGTTGCAAAAGACTTATTAACTCAAGATGCTGATTTTATACACAATACTGTTGAGCAAATCAAAAAAAAGCTAGAAACTGTTGGCTTAAGGCTAATCTTTGAAAAAGAATTTTGGCAATACTGCGAAAAACTTGCAAAAAATAAAGACACAAAAAACGGATCAAGTGATTATCAAGCATATCTAAAGTTTTTATCACTTCAGGCACATGCTTCATATGAACAATATGCAATCAAAGCTATGCTTTTTAGTTAATTTGTTCAATCCTGGGGCACACCTTTCATTGCTAATTTCAAGCGACCAAGGTTGTCTATTTCAACAAGTTGCACTTTTACAATTTGTCCCATTTTTAAGACATCTTTTACGCTTGGAATTCTTTCGTTAGAAATTAAAGAAACATGAAGTAATCCTTGGTGTCCGTTCATAATTTCCACAAAAGCACCATATTCCTCTATTCTTACTACTTTTCCTTCGTATATTTTGCCTAGTTCTGGATCAGCTGTGAGTTTTAGTACCCATTCTTGAGCTCTTTTTCCGCCTTCTTGATCTTTTGCAGTAATTACTACTGTGCCATCTTGTTCAATATCCATTTCAACTCCTGTTTCATCAATAATCTTATTGATTGTTTCTCCTCCTTTGCCAATTACATCACGAATTTTTTCTGGATTAATTTGCATTGTAATTAAAGAAGGTGCATATGGAGATAGCTCTTTTCTGTATTCTGGAATTGTTGCTAGCATTTTTTCAAGAATTTCCATTCTGCCTTGTTTGGCTTGTGCTAAAGCTTTTTCAAAAATTTCTTGTGATAATCCTTTAATTTTGATATCCATTTGAATTGCTGTAATACCATTTTCTGTTCCTGTCACTTTAAAATCCATATCACCACCAAAGTCTTCATCATCTTGAATGTCTGAAAGAATTTTATAATTACCTGTTTCATCAGTCATTAAGCCCATTGCAATACCAGAAACAGGAGCTTTGATTGGTACACCTGCGTCCATAAGAGCTAATGTTGTTCCGCAAGTTGCGGCCATAGAAGAAGATCCATTTGAAGCCATTATGTCTGTATTTGCCATTATTGTATAAGCAAAATCTTTTGCAGATGGTAAAACAGGCTCTAATGCTCTTTGTGCCAATGCACCATGACCAATTTCACGATTGCCAGTAAAAAGCCTGTTAGAACATTCTCCTACTGAAAACGGTGGGAATGTGTAGTAATGAAAAAATCTATGTTTTGCCTCACCTTCTATTCCTTCTGTAATTAATTGATCACCAGGGCCACCCAAAGTAGCTATTGTAAGACCCTGTGTTTCTCCTCTGGTAAATATTGCACTACCGTGTGTGCGAGGCAAAACACCTACTTCAGTTTTTAATGGACGAATTTCTGTTAATTTTCTACCTGCAATTCTTTTTTCCTCATTTAAAATAAATCCCCTGATTTTTTCCTTAAAAACAGCATTAAAAGCAGGAGCAACTCCGCTTAAATCAGCTTCTTCACCTTGGGTTTCTTTTATTTTTTCTTCTATTTCAGTGATAATTTCTTTTTTGCGTGCTATACGCTCTAGTTTAACTGGATATTCAAAAATTGCTTCATCAATTATTGTACCAAAATTGTCACGAACAAAATTTTCCATTTCCTCGTTTGTTTCTGGTTTAGTAATTTCTAATTTTTCGTCACCAATTTCTGCTCTAATTTCATTAATAAAAGCACAAATCTTTTTAGCCCATTTTTTACCAAAAGCAATTGCCTCAAGCATTTTTTCTTCTGATATTTCATTGGCACCAGCCTCAATCATGACAACATTTTCTTCTGTTGAAGAAACAACAAGATCAAGATCTGATTTTTCTCTTGCTTCTGTGGTTGGATTAAGAACAAACTCACCATTTATCATGCCAACACGAACTGTAGCTATTGGGCCTTCGAAAGGTATTTTTGATACTGTCAAAGCCGCACTAGCTGCCAAAGCTCCAAGAATATCATGTTGCTCAGTACCATCATAACTTAAAGGATAAATCATAACTTGCATATCTTGCCTTACGTATTTTGGAAAAAGTGGGCGTATTGAGCGATCAATTAAACGACTGATTAAAATTTTGTCATCAGCAGGTCTTGACTCTCTTTTCATAAAACGACTGGATTTAATAGATCCAGACGCATAATATCTTTCTTGAAAATTCACCATTAAAGGCAAAAAATCAACACCATCACGAGGTGGGTTTTTACTGATTACTGCAGTAGCAAGTACAACAGTATCACCACAACGAACAGTACAAGCTCCATCAGCCTGATCTGCTAAACGACCAAACTCAACGGTTATTTCTTTGTCACCTAGCATAAGGGAAAATATTTTTACTTCTTTCATTATATTTATTTAAAAATTTTTTAATTATCCAAAAAGAAAAAGAGGAGCTAAGTAGCTCCTTTTTTTATGAAAACTGATTTTAGTGTCTAAGTCCTAAGTCTTCCACAAGTTTAACATAAGCGGGCTTGTCTCTGTTTTTCAAAAAATTAAGTAATTTTCTGCGTTTTCCAACCATCAATAACAATCCCCTTCTGCTGTGATCATCTTTTGGGTGTGTTTTTAAATGTCCTGTGAGATACTTAATCTTATCAGTAAGAATAGCAATTTGCACTGGTGCAGAACCTGTGTCTTTCTTGTGTGCACCGTGTTTTTGCATTAAATCTTTTTTATCTTCTCTTTTCATAGGGTTATAGGTAATATAGTCGGCAGTTTCAGACACAAAATATGTATCCAAAAAAGCGAAATCTACTGCATTTTGCCTGAACTAACCAGAAAAAGCAAGGGTAAATTGATTTTTATTTATCTACCAAGTTCACCAGAGACACCTCGACCAGTTTCGCCAGAAATTGCATCCATATCATCAAAAGACAACATAATTACATTATAAATCAGCTGACTTATTCCAGCACGAGTAATTGGTTCATTTGGGTGCAAATAATTACCATCATCAGAATCAATAAGAGTAAGCTTATAAGCTCTTTCTACATAAATCGCAAACCAGTCGTCAGTTTTTACATCTTCAAAAGAAGTTTTATTAACAGAATCAGGTATATAAAAACCATAGGCTTCAAGCACCATTTTAATTGCCTCTGCTTTGGTTACTTTTTTTTCAGGACCAAAAGTTCCATCTTTATAACCTGATACCCAGCCTTTTGCACGGGCATAGCAAATATATGGCGTAAACCATTGACCTTGTTTAGTGTCAGTAAAACAAGTTTTGTCATATTCTTCGGAAACAAAGTCCATTGGATTTGATTCAACAATAATTTTCATCAATTCAGCACGATTAACAGCGTTTTCAGGACGAAAAGTGCCATCTTCGTAGCCTTTTAGAATAAATTTTTCTTTCATATAATAAATTGCTGTGCTGTTTGGATGACTTGCAGGAACATCAGAAAAATAATCCCCTGCCAAAGCAACAAAGGGCAACAAAAGCACAAAAGAAAAGATAAGAGCTAATTTTTTCATTGTAAATACGGTAAAAACATATTTTAATAATAAAGCAATATTTTATAATCAACAAATGAAAAAAATAATCTTAATTTTTATTTTGTGTTTAAGTTTTTCTGCCTGTGCGCAAAAAGAAGTTGAGCAGTCCCCTGTTAATAATATAAATCAAGAGCTTACAGAAGAAATAAAAATCATAGAAGAAAAATCTGAACCAAAACAAGAGCCAAAACTAGTTGATGTAAAATATTGTGATGAACCTGTGGATATTGCTCTTTTTGAGGAATTAGATACATCAAAAAGCTCTTGGGTTCGTGGTGCATGGTATGATGCAGAAAATGAATACATGGTTATCAACTTGAGTGGCACTTATTATCATTATTGCTCCTTACCTTTGTCTATTTGGGAAGATTTTAAGTCTGCTAGCTCGTTTGGTAGTGAATTTAATAAAAACATTAAAGGAAAATTTGCTTGTGAATAATAAAAACCCCGCTTTTTTAAGGCGAGGTTTTATTTTTTACTGTAAATCTAGCTTATTTATTGTGGGCAAGTTGCTGTATCTTGCCAAATTAAGCAAGGAGATGTACCGCCTGTTGGTAATTGCCAGTCTGCATCAGGAGTTGGTGAGAATATCCAAGTTGAAAAATTACTTGATGTACTCATTTCTGCACTTGTTAATCCTGCTTCAGCACAAGGAAGTATAGTGCCACAAGTACTTGTTTGATTTGATGTTTCTGTGTTGTAGTAAGAATTTTCAACTATTCCTGCATTTCTACCAACCAAGCCAGCAACAGTATCTGAATTACCATCTAAGTCTACAACTACACCAGTATTATATGAGTTTGAAACTATAGCATTGCTAGTATTTTGTCCAACCACACCTCCCATATAACTATTACCTGACACTGTACCAGTGTTATATGAGCTTGCAATTTTGGTATTTGGGAAATAATTATAACCAGCCAAACCACCAACATACATAGCTCCAGTGACTAATCCAGTATTGTACGAATATTCAACTATTGCATTATTAAAATTATAGCCAGTTAAACCACCAGCATAATTACCAGTTGCAGTGACTGATCCAGTATTATAAGAATTTGTAATTTTAGCTGAACTACTAGTATTTTCTCCAACCAAACCACCAGCATAACCACTACTTGCAGTGACTGATCCAGTATTATGTGAATTAGAAACTTCTGCATATTGATTTGACCCTATTAATCCACCAACTTTGCTATTGGCTGTCACTGTAGCCTCTGAATAACAATTGTCAACCTTTGCAGTTTGATTAAGTCCAATTAAACCACCAACACTATTGTTACCCTCTACTTCACCTGTTGCGTGAGAATTTATGGTTTTTCCACCAGCACTATTAGCATTACCAATTAAACCGCCAGTGCTATTGCCACCTTTCACACTGGAAGTAGAATAACAATTATCTACTATTGAAGCATTGCTAACCCCAGCTAAACCACCAACAGAAGTGCTACTACTATTGACATCACCTGTTGTATGAGAATTTTTAATCTCTGAGCTTGATTTTAATTCACCAACCAAACCACCAACATAATAGTCATATCCTGTCACTGTGGCTTCTGAGTAACAATTGTCTACTATTGTATAATTTTGCTGTCCTATAAGACCGCCAATTCTGTTTTGACTTGGTGCACCACTCACTGTTCCCTTGGTATAAACATTAACAATCTCAGTTTGATTAAGGGTTGCACCAGCTAGACCACCAGTTTGGCTACCACCAGTAATGTTTAAACCAACTAATCCAAGGTTTCTTACTTCTGCGCCTTTTAATGTAGAAAATAATCCAATTGTATTTTCAGTAGGCCTATTGATATATAGACCAGTAATTGTTTTATTATTTCCTTCAAAAACTCCTATAAATTCACCTAATGGCTCAAAGCCAAAGTATCCGCCTGTACCATCTGGGTTCCAAGTTACTGTTTCACTACAATCAATATTTTGAGTAAGAATATATCTACCATTCATAGGATATTCTTCTTCTTTTCCTATTTTTTGTAAATCTTCACAGGAAGAAATTCCAATTGGATCAAGAACATAGCCTGGACAATTCTCATCTTCTTGCCAAGCAAGACAAGGAGATGTGCCAGTTGTTGGTAATTTCCAGATATTTGAAGCAAATTGAGGGAAGCTATTTAACTCAAACATTTGTTCTGTTGTTAAACCAGTTGCAGAACAAATATTTCCACAAGGTTCGTAATTATTTTTATCAATATTCCAGTAAGCATAATCAATATCATTTGCAAAACCTGCGATACTACCAACATAAGAATCTAATAATTCTCCACCAACAGTACTATCAGAGTAAACACGTATAATATGGCTACTATTTAAGTTACCCGCAATACTACCAACGGAATCATAACCACTTGTATTAACAATGACATAAGAATCCCCAATGTTTATTCCTGCGCCACTTCCCACTATACCTCCTATTTGAGTACTTGATTGACCAGTGTTAATTGCTTGCACAAGGCCTGTAACAAAACATTCTGAAATTAATGTGCTATTACCTGCACCACCAACAAGACCGCCAACCTGAGAAATACCTTTAATATAAACATCTTTTAGTCCTAGCATTTTTATAGTTGCATTTTCTGTGTTATTAAATAAACCAACCCTGTTTTCGTTTCTTTCAATGGTTAGACCAGTTATTTCATGTCCACGACCATCAAGAGTACCTGTAAATGGTGCGTTTATTAAGCCAATTGGATTAAAGCCATAATATCCACCTGAACCATCTGGGTTCCAAGTTGCTGTTTCACTACAATCAATATCTTTAATAATTTCATAATCAGCATCTAGGTCGCTTTCAATTGCCTGCAAACCTGCACAATCTTGAATCAAAGTTGCTTTTGTACAACGAGTGACACCATTCATGCTTGTTTCGTCAATAAAAGGATCTTGATAACAATTCCAGCCATCTTCTACAGCACATTTATCAGTACAACCATCACCACTAATATTGTTCATGTCATCACAAGTTTCTTCACCTTGCAATTGACCATTTCCACAACTTAAATCATCTACTGAATAGCAATCTTCTGCATCTTGCCAAGCAAGACAAGGCGCAAATTCACGAGGTGGATCAATATTTTCTTGTTTCCATACTGGAGTTGTATAATCCCAACCTGCGTCTTCGAATATTGTTTGCTCTTTTAGTTGATCAACCAACAAACTAATACCGCCTATATAGCCAGTTGAGCCACAAATTGGTATTTCTACTTCTGTGCTTCTTTGATAAGCAAAATTTGAATCAAGATTTACATCAGGATAACTAATATTAGTTTTAGTAACAGCACCAACAAGAGTTCCTCCAAAGCGTTCATAGTCAACACTTGCAAGACTGTAGTTATTTTCAAAAGTAGGAGCTGAGTTATTGTTTACATAAACATAGCCAGCTAATCCACTAATATACTCATCGCCATAAACAGCACCTGTTGAATAAGAATTAATAATAGATCCTGATCTATAAACATAGCCTGCAATACCTCCTAAAATTTTAGTTCCATTAACAATAATGTCAGCATAAGAACCATCAATTTGAGCACCATTATTTATATAGCCCACAATGCCACCTAAGTTTTGATGTCCTTCAATATAGCCACTTGCTGAAGAATTGATAATTTTACCGCCACCATAAGTAGCATAACCAACGATACCGCCTAAGTGGCTACCTTCACCATTAGTGACAATGTCAACATTGGCAGAGGAATTTAAAACTTGAGTTTGATCATTTAAGTAACCAATAATACCGCCAACATAAAGAGAGCTGTTAGTGCCATCAAAGCTTAAAGTTGCTGAACAATTATCAATTATTGTATTACCTTGATTGTCACTAGATTTTCCACCAACAATACCACCTATATATCTAATATTATTCCCTGTTAGCTCTAAATTTGTGGAACAATTAGTAATATTACTATTATATGGCCAATAGACAATTCCTCCTATGTATCCACTATTTCCACCAGATATGGAAGCAGAAGAATTTTTGATGGTTGAATAATTAGCAGAATAAGCTATACCTCCAAAATAATTTCCTGTTTGTGTTGTTGATACAAAACAATTATCAATAACTGTGTCCACAGCATTATGCACCACTCCAGCAACATAAGTACCTCCTGCAGAAAAATTTTCCACTTTTACATTTTTAATCTCTGCAAAGAGAGTGTTATAAAAAATACCAGAAGATGTATAAGAACCATCAGTACTACCACGGCTATAATAAACATTTGAAATACTGTAGTTATTACCATCAAATTTACCCAAGAAAGGAGTTGATGAACCTATTGAATTAAATCCTGACCCACCATTTGACGGATTTGTTGCAGAACAATCAATATTTTTACTTAATTTATAATTACCATACAAAGGATAGTTTTTATTTCTACCGATTAATTGTAATTCTTCACAAGAGTCAATCTCTATGCCGTCATCAGAAACACAAGCAAATCCAGCATAAGGACAAGAATAATTAGCCTCTATTGCTAAACAATCAGCGGAACAACCATCGCCACTATTGTTATTAAAATCATCACAAGTTTCAAGTCCTTCAATAACACCATTTCCACACTGAGAAGCAACAGGTAAGCATGTGGAATCATCTTGCCAAACAAGACAAGGATAATGATTAACAGAAATTTGTTTCCAATCACCACCTGTATCAAAATTCCAACCTGCATCTATATATTTATTTATATCTTTTAATTCATCTGCGCTTAAATCCTGTGCACCTACTGTGCCAGTGCCAACAAATGGATATTCTTGACCAGATAATTCACTACTCCAAAAACTTGTTTGATTATTGTTGAAACTAGTGTGATGACCTGATAAAGCACCAACATTGTCAGTTTTTCCTTCAATTTTACCCAATGAATAACAATTTATTGGGTAAGTTGTGTTGCTATCAGAAGCACCAATTAAACCACCAAGATAAGAAAAACCTTTAATATCAACATCAGCATAACTATTAACAAAAGATGCATAACTACTGGTGTAGATATTACCCATTAAACCGCCAATATTACCAGCACCTAAAATACTACCTCTGGCATAACTTGATCTTATTCCGCCATTTTTTCCTGATATACCACCAAGATTATTACCACCAATAATACTAACAGTTGCAGTATTATTATTTAAAGTATAATAATAATTATTAAGTCCACCAATTATACCGCCAATATATTGATTACCAAGAATACTAGCAACAGCCTTGCTATCATAAACATTACTTCCACCTGATATGCCACCAAGAGAACTGTTTCCTAAAATATTTACAGTAGCATCTGCATCATAAACTTGACCATTATGGCCAACTATACCACCAAGATAATCATCTCCTTCAAGCAAATCAACATAAGCAGATACATTTTGAGCTGAACCACCTAAGTAGCCCGCAATGCCACCTTTATAGTCACCATAACCTGAAATATCAGCAGGCAAAGAGACTATGGCACTAGAATTAATAATTGAACCACTCAAATTGCCTACCAATCCACCAGTTCTATAATTACCATTAACTGTACCGCTAAAATATGCATCAGCAACTGAGCCTATTAATGATCCCATTAAGCCACCAACATAATCATCTCCAGTTACAACACCAGTAACATAAACATTGTTAATTGTTGAAGTTCCATATCCTGCTATTGCGCCAACATAACTGTCTTCTCCTGTGATATCAACATTAATTAATTGTAAGTTTTTTATTTCTGAATTACTAGCCAAGCCACTAAACAAACCTATCCGATATGCATTATTATTGATATATAAGTTGCTAATTTCATAGCCTTGTCCATCAAAAATATTGTCATATTCTGGAAGCGGCACAAATCCATTGCCATCTGACCAAGGTCCATCGTAGCCATCTGGTTGATTGGCTGGATTTGTCATTGAACAATCTATGTCAGCAATAAGTGCATAATCTTTATCAATAGGATATTCCGGATAATTTGAATCACCTATTTTTTGCAATTCTTCACAAGAGTTAAGCAATTCTGTTGATGTGTCCACACAAGGAAAACCAGCAGCAATACACTCAAAGCCAGCTTCTTTTTTACACTCTGAGCTACAACCATCACCATCTATATCATTACCGTCATCACATTCTTCTCTGTCTTCTTCTGGAACTATAATTCCATTATGTAAAACACCATCACCACAACTCACAATAGGGGTACAAGCTGAGCCAACAGTATTGCATTCCCAACCTGGAACTTCCAATTGACAATATGGATAAGAACAGCCGTCGTTTGAGACTTTATTGTCTGGACCATCGTCACAAGTTTCAACATAGTCATCAGTAATATCAATTGTGCTGTTTCCACAAAGAGGAGTACATGGCTCTCCTTCTTCTGTACATTCATAACCTGGCTCTTTTTGACAAGCTCTAAAAGAACAACCATCACCAGATCTTTGATTTCCATCATCACATTCTTCTACATAACCATCCATTACATCCTCTACGCCATTTCCACAAAGCGGAGTACATTCACCACCATCTGCTGGACAATCCCAGCCTGGCTCAACCTGACAATTTGCATTACAACCATCGCCACTTTGTAAATCAAAATCATCACAATATTCACCGGCATCTATATCTCCATTACCACAATTAAAATAACAAGGTTCACCAGGAACTGGACAGCTCCAACCTGGCATAATTTCTGAACAATCTGCCACACAACCATCTCCGCCATCTGTATTACCGTCATCACAAACTTCTTCGGCAGACAAAACACCATCGCCACAACAATTAGGACAATCAACACAGTCACCTCCTACTGTTTCAATAAAGCGACAATCAGCAGTACAACCATCGCCACTTACAGTATTTCCATCATCACACGCCTCCCCACTTTCAAATTGCCCATTGCCGCAAATGGCAACGGGCTGGCAGGCTACTCCTGGTTGAGGGCAGGTGTAGCCCAGGTCCATCGACAGGCAGTCCGAGGCACATCCATCCCCCGAGGTAGTATTACCGTCATCACAAACTTCTGTTCCTTCTATTATTGAATTTCCACAAGTTTGTTCTACTGGCTTTTTCACACAGAAATAGCCAAAGTCAGGATTTTCATCAACCTTATAAGCTGTTGTTGAGAAATAAGCTTTTAGATATCCCTCTGCACAAGCAGCCTCTGGATCGAGGTTATTATTTTCAATAATTCCGTCATAAACAGAATTATATTCTTCATTTTGACCACTCCAGCCATACCAACCATTATTATAATCCTCTGCTACTGTGCTTGTTTTTACACAAGAATAAATTGTGTCCTCTAAAAGATCACCATCAACAGCAGTAAAATTAAATACAACTTGAGCGTATCCAGCTGGACAAGAGTCTTTTGGATTATTTAATCCACATCTAATCTTGTTAGCATATACAGAATTTCCAAAACCTGCATTTACTCCTTGATATCCACACCAAGCTCCTTGAGCTCCTGTGCCAAGGAAAGTTTTATTTAAATCACTATAAACACAAGTATAAACTTCATCAGCAATTGTGTCAGCATCATCTTGTAAAGTTCTGAAATAAGCTTGTGTATAACCTTCTGGGCAAGAATTTTGAGGATCATAACCTGCACACTCATAAACAGCTTCTTTAACTGATGTTAATGTCCCATTATTTATTCCGTGGTATCCACACCAAGCTCCTTGATTTTCGATAGCAAAAGCAGATCCACCTGCTCCTTGGCCAATTTCTTGCCAACCTGCGCTTGTACAAAGTAGAAGTTTTTCTTCTCCTGAATTAAAAGCAACTGAGCCAATTAGCTCCGCTGAACAAGCTGGCATACTAGCATCATCTGTATAAGCAGAAAATTTAAATACTTTGCTTGTTGCTATAAAATTATCTGTTTCTGAAAGTGAAGAAGAAACAAGGTTTTCTCCGTCCCACAAAGGAAACATATTTAAAGCAAGACTTGCTGTTGGGAACATATCCCAGTCAAAAATAATATTTTCATCTAAATCATTAATTGTAATTGAATGATTTTCGATATGCTCACTGCTCACAGCATCACTTGCTAGTTCATATGAAGTAATTGCGTCTTTTGCAATATCTCCTGCCTTACTTTCTGCTTCATTATAACCTTTAATAGTACCGTCTATAATATTGTTAGTAGAAACACTATTTTCTGCTAAATCAGCACTTTCTACACTTCCATCTTGTATTTGATCACCAGTGACACTATCTGCTGTTAAGTGATCAGAAGTCACTGAATCGTTTTCCAAGGCTGATCCACTTATTGAACCTTCTTGTAAAACAACACTATCTGTTTTTATTTCTAAAGAATTGAACACAGCACTATCACCTTCTAAGTTTTCTGCCCATAAATCACCATGGACATAAAGAAGAAATCCATCTTCAGGATTGCCACCAATACCAACTTTTCCACCTAAAACTCTTACAATAACAGTAGAATTATCTTCATCAACCAATGTGCGAGCAGCTTTCACAACTCCGCTGGATTCTACAAGGTTTTGCGCAACTGTTTTTGCGCTATCCCAATCCACCAAAAGAGCCTCAAAGATACTTGGCCAAGAAGGTGGCTGATCATCAGGACCTAAGCCATCTTCGGGAGTTGCGTGAGCAAGTCCGCCAAATGTCATAAAAACCCCTACTACAAAGGTTAGG
Source organism: Candidatus Altimarinota bacterium (assembly GCA_963664295.1). Lineage (GTDB taxonomy): Bacteria > Patescibacteriota > Gracilibacteria > CAIRYL01. The sequence goes on along the minus strand of OY760935.1, from coordinate 315,357 downwards.
AAAATGGTTTTTAACTTTTTAATTTCTGTGTTCATTTTAATTTTATTGAAATTATTTTTAAATTTTTTTTATTTTATCCAATTATTTTTACATAATTTTCAATTTTTATCAAGTATTTATTCTTTACGGAAAAAATGAATATAATCTTGCTCAAGTATAATTCCTTTGTTTTTAAGCTCTTCGGCATAAGTTTCCATTTTAATCATACCTTCTGCTTTTCCTCCTTGGATAGCATTCATTATTTGTCCCGTATCACCTGAACGAATAATATTTCTAATAGCTGCGTTAACTATCATCATCTCAAAAATAGCAGTTCTGCCAGGTTTATCACATCTTGGTACAAGCCTTTGAGAAACAACTCCAATCAAAGAGTCTGCTAAACGATTTTGCACTTGAGATTGTTGCTCTGGCGGAAAAGCGTTAATCAAACGGTTAACTGTTTGTGCTGCCGAAGCAGTATGCAAAGTAGACATAACCAAATGTCCTGTTTCAGCAAGATTAATAGCCGCCATAATTGTTTCTGCATCTCTCATCTCTCCAATCATCACAACATCAGGGTCTTCACGCAGAGCTGCTCTCAAAGAATTAGAAAAAGAAAGCGTGTCGTCACCTACTTCTCTTTGAGATATAATTGATTTTTTTGAAGTAAAAAGAAATTCAACTGGATCTTCAATAGTAATAATATGTTCAACTCTATTTTTATTTACATATTCAACCATTGCTTGCAAAGTTGTTGACTTACCACTTCCTGTTGGCCCTGTTATTAAAATAAGCCCTTGCTTCATTTCTATAAGATTATGAACTGACTCAGGAATTCCTAAGTTTTCCAAAGTCATTGCTGCTCTTGGAATTCTGCGCAATGCAGCAGCAATATTTCCTCTTTTAAAATAAATATTCACACGAAAACTTGTTCCATCTTTATATTCATAAGAAGTATCCATTTCGCGTGTTCTTAGTAATGTTTCCTTTTGTTCATCACTAGCAAGTAGTTTAAAAATAATTTTTTCTGCCTGTTCTTTTGTTAAAGGTGGAACATTTTCCACAAAACAAATTTTTCCATTAACTCTCAGGCCTATTCTTGCTTTTGCGCCAAAATGCAAATCAGAAGCCTCTGAATCAATACAAAGCTCTAAAATATCATCAAGATCAACTCGATCTGCAATATTGTCGTTTACTACAGGTTTTGGAGCTGATTTTTCTTGCAGCTCCTCTCCTGATTTTATTTCTGTTTTATTGCTTTCTTCAGGCATTTTTATTTTTAATAGATTGATTTTTGTATCTTACTATTTTACACTGTTTAAGCTTTTTTTTCAAGCAAAATGCATTCCGAAGAATTAAGAAAAAAATTTAGAGAATTTTTTGTCTCCAGAAATCATATGGAACTACCATCAGAGTCGCTTATTCCAGACAAAAACGACCCTACTGTTCTTTTAACTACTGCGGGTATGCAACCTCTTGTTCCGTTTTTAATGGGTGCTCCTCACCCAAAAGGAGATCGCCTTTTTGATACCCAAAAATGTTTTCGAACTCCAGATATTGAAGATGTTGGCGATGATACTCACCACACTTTTTTTGAAATGTTAGGTAATTGGTCTTTGGGTAATTATTTTAAAGAAGAAGCAATAGAGCTGGCTTATGATTTTTTTGTTGATGTTTTAGGTTTAGATCCAAAAAAATTCGCTATTACAATTTTTGCAGGTGATGAAGATGCTCCACGTGACGATGAAGCAGAGAAAATCTGGCTCAGCAAAGGATTAACAAAAGAGCAAATTTTTGAATTTGATAAAAAGGATAATTTTTGGGGACCAGCAGGCAAAACAGGACCTTGTGGACCTTGTTCCGAAATTCATTACGATCGTGGTGAGCAATATGGAGCTGATGTTGGGCCTAATTCTGATGAAAATCAAAGATATGTGGAAATATGGAACCTAGTGTTCATGGAATACAACAAAAAAGAAGATGGAACTTATGAAAAATTAAGTCAAAAAAATGTTGATACTGGTGTTGGCTTTGAGCGTCTTCTTTCTATTTTAAATCAAAAAGATTCTGCCTATGACACTGATCTTTTCGCTGATATTTTAAATAAAATCGAAGAATTATCAGGCAAAAAATATCAAAATAATATAAAAAGCTTTCGCGTTATTGCAGACCATTTAAGAGGCTCTACTTTTTTAATTGCAGATGGAGTTTCCCCAGGAAACACAAGCAGGGACTATGTTCTTAGAAGAATATTTCGCAGAGCCGTAATGTATGGCAATCGCAAATTGGGTATCAAAGGTGGTTTTGCCAAAAAAATAGCCGAAGTAGTAATAAATTACTACAAAAATTATTATCCTGAACTTGAAAAAAGGGATACTCATATTTTTAACACCATGGACATTGAAGAAGAAAACTTTCTTCAAACAATGGAAAGAGGTGAAAAAATACTTGCTGATGCCCTAGAAAAAGAAAATAAAATCACAGGCAAAAAAGCATTTGAACTATACGACACATACGGCTTCCCTTTTGAGCTAACCGAAGAAATCGCCGAAGAAAATAGCATGAAAGTAAACAAAGAAGAATTTCAAAAAGAATTAGAAGCACAAAGAGAGCGCTCAAGAGCAAAAAGTACAAATATGTTTGAACGAAAAGAAGATTTAATTGAGTTTGAAAACCTTCCAGCAACAGATTTTTTGCGCAACACAAGCGAAACAGAAGCAAAAGTATTAGCAATCCAAAAAAGCACAAATAATGAAGATATTTATTTTGTCGCTTTAGACAAAACCCCGTTTTATGCAGAAAGCGGAGGGCAAGTAGCTGACACTGGCTCAATTGATGGATTTTTAGTTCTTGATGTACAAAAAAATAAAAACAATGTTTTTATACATACAATCAAAGCAGACAATCCGTTTAAACAAGGAGATACTGTAAAAGCGATAATTGACGCAATTCGCAGAGCACAAATCAGAAGACATCACTCATTGGCCCATCTTCTTCATGCTAGTCTTAGAAAAGTATTGGGCGAGCATGTAGAGCAAGCAGGAAGTGAAGTCTCAGAAACACGCACTCGTTTTGACTTTTCTCATCCAAAAAATCTCAGTAAAGAAGAAATTAGAAAAACTGAAGACCTAATTTCTTCATGGGTAGCAGAAGGAATAGAGGGAGTAAGAGAAGAATTGCCAATCGAAGAGGCTCAAAAAAAAGGTGCAATGGCGCTTTTTTCAGATAAATTTGACAAAGGTCAAACAGTTCGCGTAATTAGTTTTGGCGAAGTTTCAAAAGAGCTTTGCGGAGGCACTCATATAAAAAACACGGCAGAAATTGGTGCAATAAAAATAATCTCAGAAAGCTCAGTAGCAAGCGGTATTCGCAGAATAGAAGCAGTTTGCTCACTTGAAGCACAAAAATTACTCCAAGAACAATACCTCAGACTAGAAGAATTAGCGAACAAGCTAAAAACTCCAGTTGATAAAATAGAAGAAAGAATAGAAACACTAGCAAAAGAAAAGAAAAGCGCTGAAGAAGAAACCAAAGAAATCAAAAAAACCATTATCAACTTTGAAGCAGAAAATATACTCACAGAAAACCAGGGAGAAAAAATAATTATCAGAGAATCAGAAAATCCTGTGGAATTAGCAAAAGCACTAAATGGCAAAGCAGAAATAGTAATTCTGTTTGGCAAACAAGGCTCAGTAGCAATAAGTACAAAATCAGTATCCGCTAAAGAATTATTACAAAAATTAAATAAAGAATTTGGCGGAGGTGGAGGTGGATCTGATAATTTTGCTTCCGGCGGTGGACTACAAGGATTATCTGTAGAAAAAATTAAAGCAATAATTTCTTAAATGACTAAAAAATATATTATTTTTGATGTAGATGGCACGCTTTTTAGCTCAATTCCCACTATTATCGCTTCTTTTAGACAAACTTTTGATCGATTAAATGAACCTTTTCCTGGCGATGAGGCAATTAAAAATTTAATTGGCAGTGGACTTGACCATATTCTTGGACAATTTTTTGAAGGAAAAAATCTAGAAAAAGCATTAAGTACTTATCGAGAAATATATTTAAAAGCACAAAATGCAGGAATAGACCTTGTTCCAGGCACAAAAAAAATGTTGGAAAAATTACACCAAAACAATAAAAAAATTGGTGCATTCACAATGAAAAGTCGCAGAAACACTATTCCTCTTTTTAAATCTGCAAGTATTGATAATTATTTTGAAGAAATTGTAGGTTCAGAAGATGTTTTTAATTATAAACCTGACCCAGAGGGTTTAATAAAAGTATTAGAATATTTTCAGGCAAAACCAGAAGAAGCTTATTATATTGGCGATTCTTTGTATGATGCATATAGCGCAAAAGGTGCTAATGTGGATTTTTTAGCTGTATTAACAGGCACTACTAATACGGAAAGCTTTAAAAAAGCTGGTTTTAATAATATTTTTCCTAGTGTTAAAGAAATTGCTGATTATGTACTAAAATAAACAAAAAACTGTTCATTTTGCGTAAAAAATAATAAATACTCCGTTATTGTTGAGCTTTTTTGTCATTGCGGACTTTTTTTGAAGGTGTCATTGCGGACTTGATACGCAATCTCGGGAGGCTGATTCTGAGCGTAAAACACACCCTTACTGTCATTCTGAGCGGAGTGAAATGGAGCGAAGAATCTCCTTGTCCATTCGCTCAAGTCCTGCCTTAGGTAATTCAACAGTAATGACTACGGGAGATCCTTCGCTTCGCTACGCTCACTCAGGATGACACACTATTACTGTCATTCTGAGCAAGTCCATCTCTTTTTTTTGTTATTTAAAAAAAATTCATTGCCCTAGATAAAGCCAAATAATCAACACTAAAAATGTATTACTGTACCAGTACACTAATACAGTAATACAAAAATAAAATTAATTATTTAATAACAAAAAAACCGCCCATACAAGCGGTTTTTAAATAACAAAAATAAATATTTTATTAAGCTTTTCCTCTAGCCTGCAAAGCGCTAGCAATTCTGCCTAAAGCAGTGACAAAAGCAGCAGTACGCATATCAACCTTGCATCTTTTTCTTTCATTTAATACATCAGCAAGAGCTTTTTCCATTATTGTTTTTAATTTCACCTGCACTTCTTCAGCAGTCCAATAATAATTCATATTATTTTGTACCATTTCAAAATAAGAAACAGTCACACCACCTGCATTAGCCAAAATATCAGGAAGAATTTCAACTCCTGCTTTTTCAATAATCTCATCACCCTCTGGGGTAATAGGTCCATTTGCAAGCTCTAAAATCAAACCTGTTTTTAAATTACCAGCATTATCTTTATGAACTTGGTTTTCAAGCGCTGCAAGCACTAAAACATCACATTCTTTTTCAATTAACTCTTCATTAGTCACCTTGTCAACTCCTGGCATATTTTGTACTGTACCAGTTTCATTTTTAACTTTAATAAGCTCTTCAACATTTAAACCATCTGCGTTATATACACCGCCTTTTGAATCAGAAACACCAGTAATCTTCATACCTTGCTCAGCAAGAAGAATTGCTGCATTTTTACCAGCATTACCAAAACCCTGAATAACAACACTTTTACCTGTTTTATCAATATTATTTAATTCATAATATTTCAATAAAACATAAGCACCACCTTGAGCAGTAGCTTGATCACGACCAAGAGAACCACCAGCTTCAAGAGGTTTTCCTGTGACTACTCCCAATTTATTTTCTCCTTGTAATTTTGAGTATTCATCAACAAACCAAGCCATGATTTGTGGATTTGTGTTTACATCTGGAGCTGGAACATCTTTTTCTGGTCCAATAATAGGTTCTATTTTTTCTACAAAACCTCTTGTGAGCTTTTCTAGTTCTGCTGGGGACATTTCTTTTGGACTACAGGTAATTCCACCTTTTCCTCCACCTAATGGAATATTAACAACAGCACATTTGATACTCATCCAAGCAGCAAGAGCTTTAACTTCTTCCAGGTCTGTTTCATGGTGATAACGAATGCCACCTTTTGCAGGACCACGAATAGTAGAATGTTGAATTCTGTAGCCTGTAAAAACCTTCAGGCTACCATCGTCCATGCGGACGGGAATAGCAACTTCCATAATTCTTTCTGGAGCAGAAACAACACTTTTTACATCTTCATCAAGACGCATTGCACTTGCAGCTTTTTCTATTTGTGCAAGTGTATTTTCAAATAAAGACATGATTTTTAGGTAAAATTATTTAAAATTAAATATAAGGATTATTTTTTCAACATTATTGTGGCTTGAGCAGCAGCTACACGAGCAAGGGGCACTCTAAAAGGTGAACAAGAAATAACATCAAAATTATTTTTTTGAAAAAATTCCACAGAACTTGGATCACCACCATGCTCTCCGCAAACACTAATTTTTAAATCAGATTTAACACCACGACCTTTTTTTACTGCAGTTTCTATTAAAGGCCCAACTCCTTCTTGATCCAATATCTCAAAGGGATCATTTTCTAATATTCCTAATTCTATATATTGAGGTAAAAACCTGGCAACATCATCACGAGAATAACCAAAGCTCATTTGAGTAAGGTCGTTGGTTCCAAAAGAAAAGAAATCAGCTTTTTCTGCGATTTTATGCGCAACCATGCAAGCACGAGGAAGCTCAATCATTGTGCCTATTTTATAATTAACTTTTTCTCCTGTTTCTGCAAAAACTTCTGCAATAACTTCTTCTAATCCTTCTTTTGATATATCAAATTCTTTTTTTCTGCCAACAAGAGGAATCATAATTTCAGGCAAAACCTTAATTCCCTTTTTTTGCACAGCAAGAGCAGCTTCAATAATGGCTCTGCCTTGCATTTTAAGGATTTCAGGACAAGTGACCAAAATACGCACTCCTCTATAACCCAACATTGGATTAACTTCTTCCATGCTTTTTACTCTATCTTTTGCTTGTTCAAAAGTGAGATTAAATACATTAGCAAATTCTTCAATATCACTATTTTTTTCTGGCAAAAATTCATGCAAAGGTGGATCAAGAAGGCGAATTGTCACAGGAAGTCCATCCATGACTTCAAAAATTTCTTCAAAATCTTGTCTTTGCATTGGTAATAATTTTTCTAGAGCTTTTTCTCTTTCTTCTGTGCTTTTTGCAAGTATCATTTCTCGCACAATATTTATTCTATCATCACCAAAAAACATATGCTCAGTACGACAAAGACCAATCCCCTGTGCGCCAAACTCTCTAGCCTTACTTGCATCACGAGGAGTGTCTGCATTGGTGCGTACTGTTAATTCGCCAAATTCATCTGCCCACTCAAGCAATTCAAGCAATTCATCAGAAAGTTTTGCATCAATTGTGCTACAAGTACCAAGAATAACTTCACCAGTAGATCCATCTAAAGTAATTACATCACCTTCGTTAATAACTGTTTCACCAACAGTAAACTTACCTGCTTTTGGATTAACAACAATCTCAGTAGCACCAGAAACACAAGGAGTGCCCATGCCACGAGCAACAACAGCTGCATGAGAAGCTTTTCCTCCACAAGCAGTCAAAATGCCTTCAGAAACATGCATTCCGTGAATATCTTCTGGGCTAGTTTCATGACGAACTAAAATAACCTTTTGACCAACTTCATTGTGCTTAACAGCATCGTCAGCAGTAAAAACAACTTTACCACAGGCCGCACCTGGACTAGCAGGAACACCTTTGGCAATTACATCTTTTTTTTCATTTGGGTCTAAGGTTGGGTGCAAAAGCTGATCCAAACACTTAGGCTCAACTCGCATAACAGCTTCTTCTTTAGAAATAAGGCCTTCATGCATCATATCAACAGCAATTTTTACAGCCGCATGAGCTGTGCGTTTACCAGATCTGGTCTGAAGCATATAAAAATTACCATCTTCAATAGTAAACTCAATATCCTGCATTTCTCGATAATGATTTTCTAATTTTTCACAAGTTTCTTCTAATGTTTTATATATCTCTGGCATTTCATCTTCTAATTCAGTTATTTCTCTTGGTGTGCGAATGCCAGCAACAACATCTTCACCTTGTGCATTTATAAGAAAATCACCAAAAATATTCTTTTTACCATTCATTGGATTGCGAGTGAAACAAACGCCAGTACCAGAAGTGTCACCTAAATTACCAAAAACCATGGTTTGCACATTAACAGCAGTACCAAGATCGTGTGGTATATTGTGAATTTCTCTATATTTTACTGCACGAGGAATTTGCCAAGAATTAAAAACCGCGGTAATTGCTTTTTCTAGCTGTTCTCGCGGTTCTTCTGGAAAATCTACTCCTGTTTCATTTTTGACAATGAGTTTGAACTGACTGACAACATCTTGCCAATCTTCAACAGTAAGATCTGTGTCATTTTGCACTCCTTTTTCTGCTTTTTTAGCTGTAATCACACTTTCAAAATTATGATGATCAATATCAAGCACAACATCGCCAAACATTTGAACAAATCTTCTATAAGCATCATAAGCAAAACGAGGATTACCTGATTTTTTAGCCAAAACTTCAACAGTACGATCATTGAGGCCTAAGTTCAAAACAGTATCCATCATTCCAGGCATAGATATTTTTGCACCAGAACGCACAGATACTAATAATGGATTTTCTTGGTCTCCAAATTTTTTACCTGTTTTTTCTTCAAGATTTTTTACAGCTTCAGTTAATTCTTCAGCTAAACCATGAGGAAATTTTTTACCTTCTTCATAAAACAAAAGGCAGGTTTTCGTGCTAATAGTAAACCCTTGTGGCACTGGAAAGCCCAGTCGGGTCATTTCAGCAAGGTTTGCTCCCTTACCTCCAAGAAGATCTTTTTCGTTTGCATTCCCTTCTTCAAAGGAATAAATATGTTTGATTGGCATAGGATTAACTAAATATAGAAAATTTAGTTTAATAAGTTCTTGCGCTTTGGCAAGCTTATTTTAGCTATTCTAAGCTGTTTTTTGTCTTAATCAGCTAAAATTGTGCATATAGGATACTATTTTTATTTTATAATGACAATAATAATCTAAAAAGTTAAAATGCTTTGGCAATAAATCAAATAAAACAATGTCATCACAAATCATACAATTTAGTTTTTTATTTCTAGCAAACACTATTAAAGCTTTGCAGTTTTTAATTTTTATTGTGATTATAATGTCTTGGTTTAGGCCAAAGGACAATTTTTTCACAATCTGGGCAAAAAAAATTGTTTATCCAATGCTGATAATAGCTCGCAAAATTACACCGCGAACAGGTATGATTGATTTTTCTCCACTTGTAGCAATAATTATTTTAGATTTATTCACATTACTTCTTAATTTGCTTTATCAACAATTAACACAATGAGTAATCAAGATAAAAAATGGGCATATTCAAATACAGTACGTGAGCATTTTTTTAACCCTCGCAATTCGCTAACAAGCGAAGATGAAGCAAAAGATGCTGATGGCGTAGGCACAGTAGGGTCGCCTGCTTGCGGTGATGTTATGCGTATTTGGATCTGGATAAAAGACAATAAAATTACTAAATGTAAATGGCAAACTTTTGGTTGCGCTAGCGCAATTGCTTCCACTTCTGTCTTATCAGAAATGGTAATTGATATGAGCCTTGAAGATGCCTTAAAAATAAAACCAAATGATATTGTAAAAAAGCTTCATGGCTTACCAGAGCAAAAAATTCACTGTTCTGTATTAGGAGACCAAGCTCTCAGAGCATCAATATATAATTACTACAAACAAGCAGGACAAAAAAACAAAATTCCAAATGACGAAATAGTATGTGGTTGCAAAGATGTGCTCAAAAGTGACCTGGAAGCAGCTTATGCAGAAGGCGCAAATACTTATGAAAAATTACAAAAAAAGACAGGCTGTGGAACAGTTTGCGGAAAATGTGAAAATAAGATTAAAAATCTTTTAAAAAAATTTGAACATTAAATGACTAATAATATTTATTTAGATAATGCGGCAACAACAAAAACAGACCCTCGCGTTGTTGAAGCAATGTTGCCTTATTTCTCAGAAATATATGGCAATCCATCAGGTTTACACAAAACATCACTAAAGGCACTAGAAGCACTAACAAAAGCTCGTGAAACAGTAGCAAAAATATTAAACTGCACCCCTCAAGAAATAATATTCACCGGAAGCGGAACAGAAAGCGATAATTTGGCTATTTTTGGTGCAATTGAAGCAAATCAAACAAAAGAAAAAAATCACATAATAACCAGCTCAATAGAACATCACGCTGTTGCTTATCCTTTTGAAAAACTCAAAAAACAAGGATTAGAGGTAGAATTTTTATCACCAGATAAATATGGTCAAATAAGCCCTTCTGATTTTGAAAAAGCAATTAAATCAAACACATTATTTGCCAGCTTTATTTACGCAAATAACGAAATCGGCACAATTAACCAAATTAGCAAATTAGCAAAAATAGCCAAAGAAAAAGGAGTAATTTTTCATACAGATGCTTGTCAAGCAGGTGGTGCCTTAGATATTGATACCAAAAACCTAGAAATAGATTTAATGACTCTTAATGGATCAAAAATAAACGGTCCAAAAGGCACAGGCGTTTTATATGTACGCAAAGGCATAAAAATAGCTCCGCAAATCCTTGGAGGAAGCCAAGAGTTTGGACTCAGGGCAGGCACAGAAAATGTGCCAGGAATTATTGGCATTACCAAAGCGCTTGAACTGGCTGAACAAGAAAAAATTCAAAACAATGAACGCTTAATAAAAATGCGTGATCAAATTATTAACTTTGTATTAAAGAACATTCCACTTACTCGCCTAAATGGTCACCCAAAAGAGCGTTTACCAAACAATATAAACATCTCTTTCTTAAATACCGAAGGAGAAAGTTTGCTTTTACATCTTGATAAAGAGGGTTTTCAGGTGGCAACTGGAAGTGCTTGCACATCAGCTTCTCTTGAGCCATCTCATGTGCTTACTGGTATTGGTTTACCAAAAGAGCTTGCTCATGGTAGCTTGCGAATAACTTTAGGCAAAGAAACAAATCAGGAAAATGTAAATAAATTTCTTAATATTTTGCCAAATATTATCAAAAAAATTCGTGATATTTCAGCGGTAAATTTTACAGAAAAAGACTACCCTGATTTTTTCTAAATTATTTATAGTAACGCATTGTTTAAAATATCATTGTAAGAGCTTTAGGGTGTTATTGTGAACTTTTTGGGTTGTTATTGTGGGCTTTTTGGGTTGTCATTGTGGGCTACGACCCACAATCTCGGGAGGCAGGAGGTGTCATCCTGAGCGAGCCTGCCTCTTTTTTTTGTCATTCTGAGCGAAAAAACACACCCTTACTGTCATTCTGAGCGAAATGAAATGGAGCGAAAAATCTCCTTGTTTATGTGCTCAAGCCCTGCCTTAGGTAATTCAACAGTAATGACTACGGGAGATCCTGAATTAAATTCAGGATGACATCATATTTGTCATTGTGAACTTTTTGGGTTGTTATTGTGGGCTACGACCCGCAATCTCGGGAGGCAGGAGGTGTTATTCTGAGCGAGCCTGCCTCTTTTTTTTGTCATTCTAAGCGGAAAAACACACCCTTACTGTCATTCTGAGCGGAATGAAATGGAGCGAAGAATCTCCTTGTCCACTTGCTCAAGTCCTGCCTTAGGTAATTCAACAGTAATGACCAAAAAAAATCCTTTCCGCCACGGCTGACTCCTCATAATAACAAAAAATAAAAACAATTAAAAAAAATTAATTGCCCTAGATAAAGCCAAATACTCAACATTAAAAATGTATTACTGTACCAGTACACTAATACAGTAATACAAAAATAAAATTAATTTAAAAATTCATTCAACACTTGCCTCAGACAATACACAGGCAAGCCAACAATGTTCCAAAAATCCCCTTCTATTCCCTTAACATAAAAACTAGTTTTTCCCTCAATAGAAAAACCACCACTACGCCCCTGCCATTCATTAAAACTTAATATTATCTCTGCATCTTCAGGGTTAATATCTGCAAAAAACACTTTTGAAACTTCTGTTTTTACTAATTGTTTATCTTTACTAACAAGAACAATGCCAGACAGCACTTTTTCTGTGCTATTTGATTTTTCCATCAATATTTTTTTAGCTTCTTCTCTGTTTTTTGGCTTAGTGATTATCTTTCCTTTTGACGACACCACAAAAGTATCGACTCCCAAAACAATGCTATTTGGATACCTCTTGAGCACTGATTTTGCCTTTAATAAAGCCAAATCCTGAGCTATTTTTTCCAGTGGATCATTAGAATTAAAAATTTCTTCTTCATCACTTGGGCAAGCTTCAAAAACAATATTTAAACGATCTAAAATTTCTGCTCTTTGTGGGCTTTTTGAAGCAAGAATTAATGGATTTTTTGCAGTAAAAAAATTTCGTATATTCATATTATTTTTTTGGCTTTCCCTTGCCTGCATTAAGTTCTTTTATTGCTCTTGTAATAACAAGATCGCCTTCTGTATCTTCATAAACAATATCAGGTGTAATGCCTATTCCATCTACCTTGTTTCCTAATGGTGTTTTCCATTCTGCCACTGTGATTTTTAAGGCAGAATCATTATAAAACTGAGAAAGCTCTTGCACTGTACCTTTTCCGTATGTTTGTGAACCAATTATTATACCTCTTTCATAGTCTTTAATTGCGCCTGTAAAAATTTCTGATGAAGAAGCAGAATATTCATCAACTATTACAGCAAGTGGTGTGTTTTTTAATAATCCTGAGCCTCTTGTTTCTTCTTTGTCGGTAGCATTGGCCTCTTCTGTGATTAAGGCAACTGTGCCTTTTTCAAAAAAATAACCTAAAAGATCAACAGCAGTATCTAAAAAGCCACCTGGATTTCCACGAAGGTCAATAATTATTCCTTTTGTGCTGTTGTTGTAATTTTCTTCGATTATTTTTCCAAACTCACTTACTGTGGTTGAGGTAAAGTAATCAACTTCACAAATCAAATAATTATCTTTGACTTCAAAATAAACTGAACTGAGGTCTATTTTTTCTCTTACTAATGTGACATCAAATTCTTTGCCATCACGAATTATTGTGAGAACAACTTCTGTGCCTGCTTTACCTTTAATTAAAGAAACTGCTTTGTCTAAAGTCATTCCTTTTACATTCACTCCGTCAACTGCTTTGACTAAGTCCCCTGCTTCTAGTCCTGCTTTTTCTGCTGGACTATTTTTTAATGGATTTGAAATAAATACATATCCTGTTAATTCTTCTATTGAAACCTCTGCACCAATTCCTTCTAATTCACCCTCTAAAGGGTCAAGAAAACTACCCAAATCCTCTGGTGGATAATAAACTCCATAAGGATCATTAAGGTATTCAATCATGCCTTCTATTGCGGCGTCCATCAATTCATCATCTAAAACCTCGTCTGATCTTAAGTATCTTTTATGAACAATTGTCCAAACTTCATCAAAAATATCTTCATTTGTTTTTTCTGGAGAGGTTTTTATGCTTTGCAAATAAACTTTATGATTATTATTTTGATAAATTCTTGCTTCATAAAGAATATTTACTGCTTCCAGACGAGTTATTTCAGTATCAACACCAAAATGATTTTTACTATCTGGTTCAGCAATGCCCAATTCAATACTTTTGGCGATTATTCCTTTGTCTTTTGCGCTTTTTGGTAAATCATCAAAATCGTCAACTTCAAATCCCATTACGGGAGCAGGAATACCTTCAATTGCAAAAACCATTTTTAAAGCATCTAATTTTTGTATTGGTGTGTTTGGATAAAAATACTTAGATGTTTCTACGGCACCTGCCTTCCAAGCAGTAGCAACATAGGGCGCAAACTCTTGCTCATCTATATCAGCAAAAGGCTCTAGCACTCTTTCATTTTCTTCAAAGAAAATTCTTCTATTTTTTACTGCCCACATCGTAAATAAGCCCTTGGTGACTCTTTTTTCTGGATAAAATTTATCAGCTTTATTTAGAACATTTTGAGTTCTGAGGTAGTTTACTGCTTCATCTTGTGTGTCAGAATAAGCTAGACCATTGCCAATTCCTGCAAATAAAAAAGTAAAACCTAATAATAATGATAATAATCTCTTTTTCATAGTATTTTTAAAAAGCAAATGGCATTTTCCCATAAAAAATAAAAAATAAAAATATTTTTCGTGCAATTAAAAAAAATTTTTGTAAAAATAAGAGTGATTTTTTTAAACAAAATGCCCCTCAAAAAATTATCTGACCTTAAAAAAGAAGATTTACAAGGAAAAAAGGTATTATTGAGAGTTGATTTTAATGTGCCCATTGAAAATGGGAAAATAATTAACGACAAACGAATAAGAGCGGCATTGCCAACAATTGACTATCTTCTTGATAATGGCTCTGCTGTGATTATAGCTACTCATCTTGGCAGACCAAGCGGTAGAATTGTTGATGACTTACGCACTACTCCGCTTGCAAAAAAACTTGAGGGTTTAATTAAAAAACCTGTAAAAAAAGTTGATGATTGTATTGGTAAAGAAATTTTGGAAGCAAAAAACAATTTAAAACCTGGTGAAATATTAGTTCTTGAAAACACTCGCTTTCATACAGGTGAAAAAGAAAATGTTCGTGATTTTTCTAAACAACTAGCAGAAGCTTGTGATCTTTTTGTGCAAGATGCCTTTGGCACTGTACACAGAGGTCATGCCTCTACTGTAGGAGTTGCTCATTTTTTGCCTTCTTGTGCTGGTTTATTGGTTGAAAAAGAGGTAAAAGTGCTTTCTGAGGCTGTTAAAAATCGTGAACATCCTATGGTTTTGGTGACAGGCGGGGCAAAAATTGAAACTAAAATTGGTGTAATTAGACACTTTTTAAAAACTGCGGACAGCGTGCTTGTTGGTGGCGGTATTGCTAATACATTTTTGTATGCTCAGGGGTATGAAGTTGGCGAATCATTGTGCGAAAAAGACAGAATGGAACAAGCACAGGAAATGCTTGCTGAATCTGAAGAACAAGGAGGAAAATTAAAACTACCAATTGATGTTATAGTTTCTAAGGAAATAGCCCATGATGCGGAATTTTTTGATATGCCTGTAGAAAATGTCTCCACAAGTGACAAAATTCTTGATATTGGCGAAATGAGCCAAAAAATGTATATAGAAATTATTAAAAAAGCAAAAATGATTATTTGGAATGGTCCAATGGGCTTATTTGAGTATGATATTTTTGCTGGTGGCACAAAAGAAATTTGCAAAGCAATTGCAGACTCATCAGCAAAAACAATAATTGGCGGAGGTGATACAATAGAGGCAATTGACCGCTTTAATATACCTGAAGATAAATTTTCTCATATTTCTACTGGCGGAGGTGCAATGATTGAATTTTTGGAAGGCAAAGTTTTGCCAGGACTCTCAGTATTAAAAGAATAAAAAATGATTAACCAAAGAGTTATTTTTTTAAACAATCAGGACGAAGTAAGCGAAGCTATAAGTTATCTAAAAAAAACCAAAAAAGATAATGTGGTTTTTGTAATTCCGCAAAAAGCCACTTTTTTTCAAAGCATAATTAATATAAAAATACTTCGCAATAAATCAGAAGAACTAAATAAGACTATTTATATAGTGACAAAAAACAAAAAAGGTCAAAAAATGTCTGAAAATGCCGGAGTGCCAACATTTGAAACCTTGGAAGAACTAGAAACAGCACTTTTAGGAAAAGTGCCAATTAAAGCAAATAGTAATAAAAAAAAATCAAGCATAAATCAAAAGACTTTTAGAGTTGATGAAATAATAGAAAAAGAAAAAAAAGAAGACGAAGAAGCAGAAAAAATAAATTGGCGAGAAATTTTTTCCAGACCATCAAAAGCAATGCTAATTACTCTTTCTGTAATTACATTGGCTTTATTTTTCTTTGTTTCTATGTGGACATTGCCTGGTGCAACTATTTATATAAAACCTGAAAGAAAAACAATTCCTACTGTTGTTAATGTCACTCTTGCTCCCCAAGAAAGCATTGATAGCATCTCTTTTAATAAGAAAAGGCATATTATTTCTGGTTATAAAATAGAAGCTAGTTTTAATAAAGAAATTGATTTTAAAACAATAACTAAAGTTTTTACAGGCAAACACACAGAAGGACAAATAGTAATAATAAATGCTTATCAAGAGCCAAGATCTTTAAAGCCAAAAACCCGTTTTCAAAGCGATAAAGGTGTTGTTTATCGCATTTCCGAATGGGCAACAGTGCCAGGAGCAAGCGCAGAGGGCAATGGAGAAGTAGTTGTCACTGTAAAAGCAGACGAAAGAGATATATATGGCGATATTGTTGGCGAGAGTGGCAATATTCTTGAGCCAGAAAGGCTAATAATCCCCGGCTTACCGCCAGCTGGACAAGAAATAATGTGGGCAGAAGTTCGAGAACCATTAGGCGGAGGTGTGACCTCTTGGGAGCCAAAAGTGACAGAAGAAGATTTTGAAATGGCAAAAAAATATATTCAGGAAAAAATTGAAGAAGAAACCCAGGCTAATCTTGAAAAATTTATTAGAGAAAAAAATGCCCTAGAAGGAACAAACCTTGTATTAGTGCCTGAAAGTAAATTTGTAAATAAAAAAATCACAGATATCTCAGTAGAAAAAGAAAAATTAAACACAGACACGGAAAGCTTTAAAGCTTATGCAGAAATAGAGGTTGATAGCTGGGCATATGATGCCTCTGATTTAGTCTCTATTCTTAGAGATGAGCTGTCTGATAATGTTGACGATGGTATGTATTTAGAAAAAATTGATCCTAGCTCAGTTATTATCAATCCTTTTGATGTGCCTGAAGAAACAAAAGGCTTAAAAATAAATGTAAATGCAAAAGGAATAGAAGCTTATTTGATAGAACCTGAAAATCCAGATGGAATTAGATTTGTAAACAGCGTAAAAGAAGCCATAAAAGGCAAAAAAATTGATGAAGCAGAAAATATTTTAGTTAATTTTGCAGAAATATCTGATGTAAAAATTGCTCCTTGGCCTTTTTTCTTAACAAAAGTGCCTATGTTAGAAGATAAAATTCTTATTAAATTATGGACAGAGTAATATTAGCTTTTCAGACTAGTTTACCCCCTGCTCGTTGCGCTGTTTTTGATCGTAGTACTATTTTTGCTGAAACAGAATGGGATCCAAAAAAAGATCGTGACTTACTTAGCAATGTTATAAATACACTCAAAAAAGCTGACAAAAACATTGATGATATAGATGGGGTTTTTGTTGTTAATGGTCCTGGTGATTTTACGCCTGTGAGAATATCTGTTTTATTGGCTAATAACCTAGCAAATAGCTTGAATATACCTGTTTATTCTTTATTAAATACTAAGATTAATACTGAAAATTCTCTACAAAAAATCTTTTTTAGCAATAAGCCTGAAAAAAAAGAATTTATTAAACCTTTTTTCGGAAAAGAACCAAGGATTGGGTAATATTTTTTCATAAACACTAAAAACCTTATTTATTCTTGACTTTCAAGCGGAAAAAGAGGATTTTTAAGCTTGCATAAATATAACTTTTTTTCATGAAAAATAACAAGAAAACTAAAGCAAAAAATTCTCAAAAACCAGAGAATAAGTTTTTAAACAAATTTGCTAAATATTTTTTAACACTACTTGTTGCCATTGGGCTTGTTGGTGCTACTGGTAGTGCTTTTTGGTATTTATCTCCTCCACCAAAAGTGACAGGCTATAATGAAGTAAATATTGAAAAAACATTATCTTTTAATGCGGATTTTCGCGTTGTGTTTTCTTCTAAAATGAACAAAGAAAGCACAGAAAATGCTTTTAATATAAACCCAAATATAGACGGTGAATTTAGTTGGGAAAATGACAAGGTGCTTGTTTTTAAGCCTACTAAAAATTTAGAAATAGGCACAACTTATAAAGTTTCTGTAAATACTGACGCCAAAAGTTGGCTTGGTAAAAAAATGGAAACAACTTTTTCTCAAGAATTTATTATAGTTGGCCCTCCGCAAGTTGTTTTTATTGCTCCTATCTCTGCCTTGGAAAAACAAAAACAAATTAAATCTGCTGCTATTAAAAAAATTGAAGATGAAAACTTGGATGAATATCCAACTTTAAAAAGAAATCAGGCAATAACTGTTATGTTTGATAGGCCTATTCGAGCTGCTTTCACTCCTGAAGAAGATTTACAAGATGCAAATGATCGCAGACACAATATAGAAGATTACTTAATTTTTGATCCTCCAATGGAGGGTGATTATCGTTTTCTTGGCACATCGAGCCTACAATTCACTCCTAATCCAGATAAATTGCCAATGGGAAATACCTTAGAAGTGACCCTTAAAAAAGGCATGCCATCTGCAGATGGAGGAACAACAGAGGAAGAGATTGTTTGGCACCTTGAAACAGAGGCTCCAGCAATTATCAAATCAGATCCTTTGGAAATGGAAGAATTTGTTGATCCAGGAGAAGCAATTACGCTCACTTGGAACCAAGAAATAAGCACAGAAAGCTTATTTAAGCACTTAACAATCACTCCGGATTTACCAAACGATGTAAAACGCACTTTGGAAGTTGCTCCTGGTAAAACAGAAAATGGCGAACAAGATTATTCAAAAACTTTAATTTCTTTTAAGCCTTCTTTTCCAAAAGATGAGCTAATTACTGTGCAGATTGAAAAAGGAGTAAAAAGCTTAAAAGGAGAAAAAGAGTTAAATGAAGAATATCAACTTCATTTTGTCACCTTAGCTGACCCTGAAGTTAGAGATTTTTACCCACAAAACAATAGCTCTATAATGCCTAATGATACTTTGAGTGTTACCCTTTCTTCTCCAGTTGATACTGATAAGTTAAAAGAAAAGCTATTTTTTGAACCTGAAGTAGATAAAGAACAAATTAAAGTTAGCAGAGGTTATTCTGGTAGAAGTGCTAACGATAAAAATGAAAAAACCAAAGTTCTTTATGAAATTAATGTGCCTTTAAAAGCACAAACAGAATATAAGTGGGGTCTTTTGGAAGGCATAAAAGACAAAAAAGACCAAACTCTTGAAAAAGGTTTTAAAAGCATATTAAAAACCAAAGACTACCCTCAAAGTATGCAACTTATGAGTAAAGGTGGCAGAAGATCGCTTTATGATAGCGACGACGACATTGGCGTATTTGTTCGCTCTCGTAATGTAGAAGAGATTAAATTTAAAATTTGCAAATTAACTAATTCTCAAGTTGCAAAAATAGAAGCTGATTGGGGCTGGTGGGACAGAATTGAGTGTGTTGAAGAAGCACAAGAATGGACAGAAAAACTGGCAAACCAAAAAAATGAGTGGGTAATTACTGAAGTTCCTTTATATGAACGCATTGACATTGAAAGAGGTGCTTATTATTATGAATTTTACTCTCCTGAGTATACTTATAGTTGGGATAATAGTAGGCCTGTTGTTTTTCACGAAGGTCTTTTTACTGCTAATTCTTCTATAACTGCAAAAACAACAGATGAAAAAGTCTTACTTTTTGTGACTGATTTCTTGGAAGGAAAAGCAATTAAAGAAATTCCTATTGCTATTTATGGCGAAGATGGCTCTATTGTCGCTCGCGGAGAAACAGATGAAAAAGGATTTTTTGAGTTTAAAAAAGAAAATCGTTATGACCGCTTTTTTGCAATAGCAGAAAACAGTGAATATAAATCTTATGTTGGCTCTTCTTGGGATAGTGGTATTTCTGTTTGGGATTTTAATCTTAATAATGATTGGCAATATCTTGGTCATGGGCTTGGCTATGTTTTTACTGATAGACCAATTTATCGTCCTGGACATGAGGTTAATTTTAAAGGAATAGTTCGTCTTGATTATGATGCTGACCTTGTTGTGCCTGAGGACGGCACTGCTGTTTCTGTTAAAATAGAAAGTCCAACAAGCAAGGAATTATTTAATGAAAACATTGTTCTTTCTGCTAATGGCACTTTTAATGGCACATTAAACCTTGATGAAAGTGCGGAAGTGGGACAATATTCATTGATTGTTAAATATGCAAACGAAGAAGCTGATACTGATGACTGGTTTATTCACACATTTTGGGTTGAGGAATACAAAAAACCAGATTTCAAAATAGATATAACAAGTGAAAAAAATTACTTTTTAATTGGTGAAAAATTTGAAGCAGATATTGAATTAAGTAGATATTTTGGCGCAAAAATGCCAGACACTGACTTTGATTGGTATGTTGTTGAAGAACCTTACTTTTTCTCTAAAGTAGATGGCTGGTATAGCTTTAGCAATCTTGAAAATTACTGCTGGTGGTACTGTGAAACAGAGGAAAATGTGCTTGCAAGTGGCAACAGCAAAACAAACGAAGAAGGTAAGGCAAAAATTTCTTTTCCAATTAATATTGAAGAAAAATCCCCTCGCCTACTTACCCTGCGCATAACAGCAGAAGATGCAACTGCTAGAACAGTGACAAAAAGCGAAACTTATGAAGCTTATCCTGATGATGTACTTGTTGGTATTCGCAATGATAATTACTATCTTTCTGGCAGTGAAGATAAGGCAGAATTCTCTGTGATCACTGTTGATCCAGATGGAAAAGGTATTGATAACCAAGATGTGGAAATAACTCTTTATCAAAGAAAGTGGAATTCTATTAAAAAACAAG
This sequence comes from Candidatus Altimarinota bacterium, assembly GCA_963664295.1. Classification (GTDB taxonomy): domain Bacteria; phylum Patescibacteriota; class Gracilibacteria; order CAIRYL01. The sequence continues at coordinate 294,801 of OY760935.1, read as the reverse complement.
GGGTTGATGGTGCTTTTTATTGGGAAACAGAAGAAGAATTAAAAGAATTAGACAAAAAAAGCGTAATTACAGATATAGACGGTAAAGCAACTGCTACTTTCAAAATTGATAAAGATAATCCAAATTATTCAGGAAGCATAAAGGCAATAGCAGAACTAGGAAGCTATAAATCATCTGATAGTGGATACATATCCACAAACAACTTTGTAAGTTGGTCAAGAAGCAATAATGATCGTATAAACATTCGCACAGACAAAACTTCTTACAATGTTGGTGATACTGCAAATTTAATAATAGAAAGCCCTTTTGATGAACCCGTAAAAGCATTGGTGACAATAGAAAGAAAAAATATTCTTGATTATTTTACAGAAGAAGTTTCCAGCGGAAGAGGCCTAAAAATCAAAGTGACAGAAGACATGCTTCCAAATGCTTATGTTTCTGTGATTTTATTTAAAGGAAAAGGAGCAGAAAGCGCTGTATATAAAACTGTAAAAAGAGGTGAAAAAATCGAAAAAGAATTAGATGAATTAGAAGAAAAAATCAAAGAAATTGAAAATAAAATTGAGAAATTCGAAGAAGAATTGGAAGCAGAAGACTTAAAAGAAAACAGGGAAAAGCTAATTAGTGAAGCAATGGAAAAAGCAAAAGAAGAACTAAAAAATAAAAAAATCGAAGAATCATCTTTAGAAACAGAAGAAGTAGCAATTAAAAAACAAATTGAAGAATATGAAAAACAAGATATAGATATGGATTTCGATGACTCAGAAAGCTTTAGTCCAGAAATAAAAATGGGCATTGCAGAGATACCAGTGAACATTGAAGAAAAAGAACTAGAAATAAACCTAAAAACTGATAAAGAAAATTATTTACCATCAGAAGAGGTTAAACTGGAAATTCAAGCAATAAATAATAAAAGAGAGCCAGTAGCAAACACTGAAATAACAATTGCTGTTGTTGATGAGTCCGTACTTGCTTTAAAAAGCAGAAGTATTGGTGACATTGTTCAATATTTCTGGGGTAGGCGTGATATTGGCGTACAAACAATCTCTAGTATGGTTTTCTTTACAGAAAGGTTGAATGTAGAAGCGCAAAAAGGAGAAAAAGGTGGCGGAGGTGGCGAGCTTCTTAGTGCGGCTGACCTTGCTCGCAAAAAAAGAGGTGAATTCCGAGATACCGCCTATTGGTTGCCAACAGTAGTGACAGATGAAAACGGAAAGGCTGAAGTTAGTTTTGATCTACCAGACAATCTTACAACCTGGCAAATTCTTGCTATTGCCTCCACAAATGACTCCGAGTTTGGCATGAGTACAAAAAATTTCATTAGCAAGAAAAAACTAATGATCACACCAAGTTTACCTCGCTTTGCTGTTAATGGTGATTTATTTAAAGTTGGTGCTCTTGTTCATAATCAAACTGAAAAAAGTATAGCTATAAAAACTTCATTAAAAACAGAAAACTTTGAGCTTAAGAAAAATGAAACACAATCTGATTTTCTTGAGCCTGGTGAGCAAAAACTAATTGAGTTTGAGGGCGTAGTAAGTAGTAATTCTGATAAATATGGTGACTTTGAAGATATAAAACTAAACTTTAAAACAGAAAGTACAGTTTATGTTGATGAGGTGGAGATTTTTATCCCTGTTAATCCGCCTGCAGTAGGCGAAAGCCTTGCCACAAGCGGAATAACAGAAGATTTAACAAGTGAATTTGTAAAAATTCCTCAAGTAGCTTTGCCAAACATGGGCAATATTAACCTTACTCTTTCTGCCCTTAAAACTGGTGACTTCACAGAGGGGTTAAACAAGCTTGTTCGTTATCCATATGGTTGTACAGAACAAATAATGAGTAGGCATTTAGCAAATGTTGTAATTAAACGCACAGAAGACACTATTGGCAAGCAATTAACTGGACTTACCGAAGATGAACTTAAAAAAATGGTTGAAGAAACCATGCAAAAAATTTATAAACTTCAGCGTTCTGATGGCGGTTTTGGTTTCTGGGAAAGTTCTGAAAAAAGCTATCCTCAACTTTCTGCTTATGTTTATTTTGGCTTACTAGAAACAAAAAAAGCCGGCTACACAATAGATGAAGACACCAGAAGAAGATTGGAGAATTACCTAAAAATAAAACTAGCAGATAAGTTTGTATCAGATAGTGATAAAATATTTATGATTTTCATGCTTTCTGAGGGTGATAAAAACGAACTTGCTTTAGCTAATTTATTTTATGACAACAGGGAAAACTTGAGTGTTTTCAATAAAATCTGTCTTTTACTTGCTTATCAAAATTTCTCTGATGATGATTTAAGTGGAGCTTTTGAAAAAAACGCCATTTTACTTAGCGAAGTTGAGGCACTGGGCAAACAAACAGATCGCGGAGTGCAATTCGCTAGCAATCAAAATTCTTATTATTATGACTATTGGTCAAGCGATATTCGCAATACTGCAATGGCGCTTTTGGCTTTGAGCAGAGAAGACGCAAATCACCCAATGATCGCCAAAATAACTGATTATTTACAACAATCAAAACAACGCTATCGTTATGGAGGTCCATGGGGCACAACCCAAAACACAGCTTGGGTGTTGATTTCATATATGGAATGGTTAGAAAAATCAGGTCAATTAAATCCAAATTTCACAGCTACTGCGCACTTAAATGATGAACTATTTGCGGAAAAAGCTTGGACAACAGAAACAAGGCTAGAAAATGAAACTTTCATGGAAAATATAGAGAATTTAAGAATTAGTCCATTGGAAAATGAAATTAATATTAAAAAAGATGGCGAGGGTAAATTATTTTACGACATTGTTGCAAATTACTATCTTCCTAGTGAAAAAGTGACAGAAAAAAATAATGGAGTAGGTGTGACCAGAGAATTCTTTACTTTCGAAGACAAAGACATGGAAACCCCAATTACTAAAATCAAACAAGGTGAAATAGTCAGAGGAAAAATAACCATCATGATCCCTGATACAAGGAATTTCTTAGTTGTTGATTCCCCTCTTCCAGCAGGACTAGAAGCAATTAACTTCAACCTAGAAACAGAAGATATGGGATTACTAGACGAAACTTCTCAGACTTGTGGCAGATGGTGGTGTTGGTGGGACGATCTTTGGTATTTCAATCACAAAGAAATGAGGGATGATAGGATATTGCTTTTTGCTGATTATGTTCCAAGTGGTGTTTATGAGTATAGATTCTTGGCTAGAGCAATTACAGAAGGTAAATTTCAACTAATACCAACTGTGGCAGAAGAAATGTATCATCCAGAAACATTTGGTAGAACAGACGGAGATTGGTTTGAGGTATATTAATAATTTTATTAACTCATTAAAACAAAAAAAAGCGCCTTAATCGGCGCTTTTTTTAAGCTAAAGCTAAATTAATTAATTTTAATCTTGGAAAATTGCATAATCAAAGATTGGTAAAATTTTCTTTGGCGCAATTTTTACTTCAACAGATTGTTTTGTGCCTTGTGAAGTTCCTTCTGAGGTAATTGTAATGTATTCATCTGGAACTGTGACAATATCTTCATCATAGTCAGAAACTGCACCAAGAAGACCAAATCTTAATTGATACATAATTTTTGGAAAATGAATACCAGCCCACTCTGGAGTTTCGCCAAAAGCAAACTCAAGCTGAGGATACACAAGTCCTCCATTGTCAGTTAAAAAGTTGATCATTGCACGACGATTGTTTTCATTATCAATTCCTTCTGGAGAAAGAACTGAAACTGTAATATAACCATCTTCAACAACACCATTCATAAAGTCTTGTAAACAAACAGTACTTCCGCTTTGATAAAGACATTCTTCTGTTGAATATAGGCTAATTTTTTCACCTGTATTAGGATCAAGTCCGCTTAATTTCCAGCGAACAAGATTTTGACAAAAACCATTATCATCACACTTATCTTGCTCATATCCACCAAGGTTTTCATCTCCAACATAAATCCTAAAACGCATTTCAAGGGCTTGCATTTCACCATTGCCAATTCTGGAAATACTTTGGAAAGCTTTTTCGCCAACTTCATTAATTTTGTCATTAATTGCAGTCCAGAGATAAGCTACTGTTCCACCTTTTGTATTACTCCAGGTTGCTACTGCACCTTCATTTGGATTGGAAACAAAAAATTCTTCCTCAGCATCATCTTCTTCGTCTGGTGCAACATATTCACAAGTTTCACCGTTAATTTGGTAATCTGAACTTGTGCAGTTAAAGCAACATGTATTTGGAGCACATGAGCTACCATAATCACTAAAAACAACACTTGGATCAGCTTTTTGAGTACAATAAGTAGGATTATTAACATCATCAACCGCTAAACATTTAACAGAAACAACATCATCAGAAACAAGTTCAATATTTAAACCATCTGTTTGATAATTATTACAATCAAAGCTGTCTAAGCCACCTGTACAATCATTTCCGCAAAGATCAATATATTCATCATTTTCACCTTTATCACAAACCTCTCCTGCTTCTGTTATGCCATTTCCACATTCAGGCTCTGCTGAAGTACAAATATGATTATCGTTTTCATCATAATCATGCGTAAAGCCAAGACTGCAAGCAAAAGAACAAGGTCTTGGAGTATCAGAATCATCATAAGTCCACTCAGCTGGATCATCATCTGGACTATTGTCCCACGAAGAACAAATATTATTTGTTGTGTCCCATTCTTGACAAGTTCTTACAACATCATTAACTCGCATATAGTTCGTTGTTGGCAAACTAGTGTCGCCTATTAAGTCTGCACACATCACAGGCTCAAATTGACAAGCAGAACTACAACCATCACCACTAACTATATCTCCATCATCACACTGCTCATATTCATCTATAAAACCATTGCCACAACCACAATTAGGCACATAATTAGAAACATTTGATTCTGCATATTTATCCTCATAAATACCTTTTATCTGCAAATCATGATCATTACAATCAAAATCAATTTTCAATAAATCAGATCCATCAAAAGGTTGATATTCTGAGCTATCTAAAGAAAACTCAAATTCATTTGCCTCAATACAATCATTTGTTGTTGTATAGCCCCAATACCATTTTATGAGACTATTTTCCCTGTCAACAACTGGATCAAGTATTTCAATAGGACAAACTTCCATTTTTTTCACTTTTACAGCCTGCCAAGAATCACCTATATCAAGCCCACTTTGCCAGCTAATTATAGGCATTTTAATTTCATAAGGAGTATAGATTGCACTTGGAAGAGCTTTGAAAGTCAAATTCAATGTCTCCCCTCTTGGCATAGTGCAAGCAATATGCGCAGGGTGACTTGTTATAATTGTGCAATTCCAATCAGGATCAAAAAGGGCAGTAAAATTACTATCAATAAAATTAAAATTTGAATTCACATCATCTGCAGTACTTGTTCCAAGTGAATAATATTCGCTAGCACAAACACCATTTGCATCAGATTTACAAGCTTGAACTTCTATATCAGCCACTTTGTCTGTATAAGCTGTTCCATCATGTTCAGCAACTTTAATATAAAGCTTAAAGTCATTTTTTGCTGAAAAACATTCTCCAGCAGAAAAAATTTGTCCTTCAGAACAACAACCCTGCTCAGGACCATCACCTTCATCACAAACTACACAAGCGCCAGAATTGTCTGGGTCTTTATGAGTACTATCACAAATACAATTACCAGTGCCATCATTAACAAAATAATTAGCAGAATCACAAACACAGCCTGTGCTACCATCGCTAATAAAATGATTATCAGCATCACATGTACAAGCACCAGCACCATCGCTAATAAAATGTTCAACAGAATTACAAGCACAAGCACCAGCTTCCAAAATATAACCAGTTAAATCTGTACAAGTCTGACAAGAGCCACCATAAAATATTTGTTGATCAAGACAACAGCCTTCCGTAGGCCCATCGCCAGCACCACAAATAACACAATATTCATCAGCATCTTTTTTATAATTAGTAGCACAAGTTCCCAAGGTGACTACCTTGCTAGTTAAGTCTATATTGTTTACCACAACAGAATTTAAAGAAGATTCTTTAACTTCCTGATAACCTGTTTTACTAACCTTGTAATAAATATTTAAATTTTCTCCGTGTGTCACAGGGCAATTTAAACTTGTGTTTTCATCAGCAAGAGAACAACCAGCTATTGCACTGCTAAACTCCATTTGACCACTAGCATTTGTTGTGCCTATTTCTGTGCAACTAGCATGATCTGCGCTAAGACAAGTTGAAAATTTTGCATTTTCAATAGGCGCACTTGAAGATGTTTTTACATTAAACTTAAAACTCACATTATAAGTATCAAGCTCACAAACGCCGTCATTATTGCTATCAACATAGCCATTTTCCGCATTACAAATACAATCAGTAAAGTCCGCATTTGGTATTTTGTGTTCATTAATATTACACAATTTACAAGAACCAGCGCCATCATCAACATAATTATTACTATTATCACAATTACAATTGGCATCATATCCTGGAACATTTTCACAAGCCACACAGCCATTGCCATCATCAAAATCCTGATAGCCAGTTAAACAATTTCCTAACGTAGCTACTGTACCAGTAAAATTTAAATCAGCTTGCACATTGCTTGCTGTTTTAAACCCCTCTGCATCACCATAGCCATCTTTACTTACTTTATAATAAATAGCAAAACTATCTCCGTGTGTCACAGGGCAATTCAAAGCCTTATTATAACTGGCAAGATAGCAATTAGAAAAAACAGAGCTAATTGGCACAGTATCAAATACAGTGTAGCCTGAGCTATTAGTTGTACCTGTTATACAATCAGTATAATTTGAGCTACTGCAAACCAAAACTTCTGCTCCAGGCATTTCTTGAGATGACGTCAAGGTAAATATAGCGTTATATTCATCAAGTTCACAACCACCACTGCCATCAGCAACATAACCATTGTCCGCATCACATTCACAAAAACCAGTAGTCGCATTTCTTACTTTATTAGCTCCACATACAGATACACAAGAGCCGTTTACCAGCTCATAACCGTAATCACAAACACAAACACCACTACCATTTCTCACTTCGTTTGTGTCACATTCAAGCAAACAAGAGCCATTCCATGAATCATAGCCACTGGCACAAACACAAGAATTTTTGTCAGCACTAACTACAAAATGATTAGCAGTATCACACTGAACACAAGAGTTAGTATAACCATATACACTTGAACAAGGCACACACTGAGCAGGATTACTTGGATTTGCCATGTAATATGGAACTACACTACAAGTCTGACAAGCATTATTATATATCATAGTGCCATCTATACACTGACAATCGCCATACACATCTCTTTCTTCGTTAGTGCCACATTTTGCTACACAAGAGCCACTTACTTCTTCTTCTCCGCTTGGGCATTCACATTCATCTGTTGTAGGGTTTCTAACTTGATCTGCACGACATTTTGCCATACAAACACCATCTATGTTTTCGTAGCCGTCTATACATTGACAGCCATTGTTTTCTGCGTTTGGTTCAGTTAAGGGATTAGCACATTGATAAACACAAGAGCCGTTTATGTTTTCGTAGCCGTCTATACATTGACAGCCATTGTTTTCTGCGTTTGGTTCAGTTAAGGGATTAGCACATTGATAAATACAAGAGCCGTTTATGTTTTCGTAGCCGTCAGCACACTGGGCTGTTAGCTCGATGTAGAGGTTGTTTTGGTGATAATTATATGAACTAAAAAAATTATAAATTAAACCATCAAGATTACAGGCGCCATTTTTATAATAATCTTCAGCATTACTTATCAAAGCACCATTGCTTAAAATTTCGTTTTCACTCAACAAACATTGTCCGCTAGACTCATATTGCAAATATGCTTTTTTGTAATCAAACACCATTTCACCACCTGCGGACTTAAATTGAATAGCTTGTGTGACATCACTTGCACAACCATCTGTGCCTGCAGATGACTGCAAATTGATCAATAGGCTTAATGGACTTATTTGACTAAAAGTATTAGACAAATTATCTAAAAACACTTTTGATGCATATGTATAACTATTAACACTATTATTCTTAATAACAGCTTTGATAACAATATTATCTCCTGGCTCAACTGTAATTTGGTTGCCAGTGTTATAAACACTACCATTAACAGTTGTTTCATCAATAATTAAACAATCCTCTGCTAATGCAAAATCATTTGCAAAAAACACGCCAAAAACTAAGGCAAGAGGGAAAATTAGTAAAAATTTAGTAATTTTTCTGAATTTCATTTTTATTTTTATTTACAAATCTATATTATTTTAACATAAAAATCCATAAATTAAAAGTGTTTAACAATAAAAAACACCCCCGTTTTACCGGAGGTGTTTCAATGCTATAAAACTTAATATTCTTTAACCTGCAGCATCAAGATATTCACCTGCGTCTTCTGTAAATGTAGGATCAACAGTTGGCACACCATTGGCATCAACAGGACTACCTAAAGGATAAAAATGAACTTTAACATTAAGATTATTTATACCATTTTCCCTAGGTCGACCATAAACATTTATTGTTTCATTTGGCTGAATTGTGCCTAATGTATAATATTTACGATCACCAATTGTGGTTTCTGCATTGTTCCATAGTGGAGGAATAGCATTTGCACTAACCATATTACAATAAAATGCCCCATTTTGACTCATTACAGCCATCATTGGCTCAGTGCCAGTATAAGTAAACGTTGTTGTTGTAGCTTCACCATTAGTAACATCAACTGAATCTGGCGTTGTTGTCGCACCATCTTTCACCAAATCAGCAGAATCCACAACTCCATCTCCGTCAGTGTCTGTATCATTTACACCAGTTTCTATTTCAAAATAAGCTCCTGCATCTTCTATAAATGAAGGATCTCCAGTTGGCACACCATTGGCATCAACAGGGCTACTTGCAGGATAAAAAAGTATCTCAACATTATGCCAATTTGCATCACCAAAATGATAAACATTCATTGTCTCACCTGGTTGTATATTACCTAATGTTTCATAATATAAACCATCTCCTTGAGCTAAAGCAGCTTGCCACTGCAAAGGGTGTAAATCAGGACTAATGGTATTATTGCGGAAAGATACATTTTGCCTCATTACTGCAATCATCTCTTGATCACCTGTATAGGTAAATGTTGTGGTTGCAAAACTTCCAGGCTGAACCATATCCGGACTAGTAGTCGCACCATCTTTCACCAAATCAGCAGAATCCACAACTCCATCTCCGTCAGTGTCTTGCTCAGAAACATCAAATGCTGGAGTTGTTGCGCTATCCAAAGCATTATCACTAGCATCATAAGCAGTAATAGTCATTGTTATACCTGTGCCAAATTTATCAATAACAAATTTCAAGTCAGCAAGGTTGTTGATAGTAACTTCTGATGCACCGTTTGAGAAAGTGACTTTTAAGTAGCTAACATCAGCTGAATGTGATATTTCAAACAATCCTGTCATGTCAACTTCTTGACCCTGAACAGCATTTTGCGGAGCAGGAATGCCATTTGGGAAATATTCAGCACCAATATCTACATTATCAACTTGGTGAGTGATAATCTGATCGTCTCCGTCTTTGATAGCAAAACCATTTTCATCAAGATAGCTCACTGTGATGTTTGTCATACCTGGCATATTGGCAACAACTGAAAAATCAGGTCCGTCTGTGACAGGTAGTATTATTGAATCTGATCCATTTGAGAAATCAAATTGAACAAATTTTGCTTGTGGGAAATTGGTAGTATTTACATCAAGAGAGACTGTAAATGGTTGATCTTCTAGTCCATTACCTGTCACTGTGATGTCTCCTGTGAGAATATCTGTAGTATTTGGATTGCCATCACCGTCTGCGTCTTCGAGGACTGTGAATGTGTTTGAAACTTTTGTATCAACATTAACACCACCAGCAAATAATTCTAGTTGCAAGCTGATATCATCACCTGTTGTTTGTAAGATTAAATCTTGCAATGTATCTGGCCCGTCTATTAGTCCTGCAATGTTGTATATTTCTCCTGTTGGCACGCCATTTTTGAGAACTGTGATAACACCGCTATCTACAGGCGATCCACCAGCGGTAAGATCGAGATCTAAAGGAAGATCAAACCCTACACCCTGCACAACAGGACCATTTACTGTTAATGGTGTGGTGTTGTAATCAAGATGATCAGGTACTCCGTCTGCATCATTATCATTAAAGGCATTAACTTGGCTATTTGCATTTACGCTATCTAGTAAGTTTCCATCTTCGTCATAGGTATTTACTGTTAATGTATGGCTTCCTGGAGTATCTAGGCTAATTGGGAACTGATTTGCACCCTCTTGAACAGCAAATTGCCATGTTTCACCAGTAAGAGAATCACTAATAATCACATAACTTGCTGGCGCTGAACCTTCTGGAGTGTTGATTGTGTGATTGACATTGAAATTTTCATTTAAACCAACTGAGCCAGCAGGCACTGTTGGTGCAGTGTTTGCATAGTCTTCTGCATCACCTATACCATCACCATCAATATCACCATCAACCCAAATATTAAATTCTTCTGAGCCAACTTCTGCGCCATTGTCTAAAAGCACAAGCTTGCCAGCTACAAATCCTGTATTAGGACCTTGGAAATCAATATTATGAATTGCGCTTGTTTGTAATTGATAAGGAATTAAATCTTCACCTGTTTCATTGCCATCAGCATCATACCAAACTATTTTGGCATCAACTTGCGCAGGAAGAAGATTTTCACCATTACGACTACCAACAGCAAATTGCATTGTTGAGTCTTGACCATCTACAACACTGCCTAAAACAGCAACGCCTTCTGGTAATGAATCTCCAAGATTACCCACACCATCTCCATCAGTGTCTAATTGAGTTAATTTAACTTTAACTGTCATGCCATTAGTAAATGTGCATTCTTGTGTAATTTTACCTTCATCAAATTCTGCACTTTTTTCACCAAATTCAACATTACCTGTTGCTTCGTTATAGCTAACACCTGCAGAAGAAGAAAGGATAATGTCTAAAGTTCCTTCAATATTTGTTGTTAAGGTTTCTATCTGATTAGCATCAATTTCATTTCCTGGGTTATCAAGATTATATTCATCAATAAAATCCTGAACTTCCAAGCGGGCTTGACCTGTTTGTTCATTATAATTGATATCAACAGAAACTTGATGCATAGTGCCATCTTGCATTTCTACAAGGAATTCACCTGATTCTAATCCTGCTACTTCTTCACCTAAGATCAAAACATCAACACATTCATTATTTTGAACAGTCAAAGGGCCATTATAACCAGGATGAATATCATCTGCTTTTGCCTCTTCTGACCTTCTTTGCTCCTCTTCACCTCCATCTACTACATCATTAGATTGATAAACAATATTTTTTAAATTCAATCCATCTGGATGAAGCTCAACTCCATCAGGATTAACAAATTCTTGTTGAATAGCACCTTTGACCACTTGATCTGGCGTGTCACCACCTGGATTTGGCACATCACCACTATTACCTGGTGCTGGAACGTCATCCTTTTCACCCCAATTACAACCAGAAACTCCCATAAGAGCAACTGTGGCTGTTGTAAGGCCGAAAAGCTTACGCATCAACTTAGAATTACGCATCTTGTCCATAGTGTTATAGACAGGATTATTTTTTCTAAGATTTGTGAGATCAAGCTCACGAGGTAAGGTTGCCGTATTAGGAGATTTTTTGTAGGCAAGTCTTTTGAAGAAATTTTTCATAAGAAATGAAAAAAGGTGAAAAAAATATAAATAATATAGTAATTAATTGTTATAAAGGACTTTAATCCATGTTTATTTATGCGCTTTACTTATTCTTTTTGCAAGAATATCAATAGTAAATAAACACAAATAACTTTTTATTAAAATTGTTTTATTAAAGGTCTTTTCTGGCAATTTAGGAGATTATTTTACAAAAAACAAAATATTTGTCAAGAGAAATTTTTGAAAAAACTTTAAAATTAACAGTTTTTAAGTATCATATTTTGACTTTTTTGTAAAAATATTTCAAAAAAATATTATTGTTTTTAAGCCTGTTTTTCCCTTTTGCAGTATTGTAAATTATGGCAAAATAAAATTAAATTAAAATGAACATGAAACTCTTAATAAGTATTTTTCTTTTTATATTTTCTGCATTACCTGCTTATGCAGATGACACTGAAGTTGGTAATGTGGATAATTTTGGCGAATATGTATCTAATATTTGGGAAATTGGCTCCCAGATTATCTTTGGCATATCAGTTTTAATGATAATAATTGGCGGTATTATTATGATGTTTGGTGGTAACGATGAAAAAAACATAAACATAGGAAAAAGTGTTATTAAAGGCTCATTAATAGCATCTATCTTAGTTTCTGTGTCTGCTGTTTTGATCCGATTTCTCAAAAAACCAACTGATCAAATAGAAAGCCCAACAATAAACGATACAACATTGGTAATAGATAATATCATCTCTCTTTTATTAGGCTCTGTTGGTGCAATAGCAGTATTGGCACTTGTATATAATGGCTATATTATGATGTTTTCTGGTGATGACACAGATAAGCTTGATAAAGCAAAAAAAGGTGCTTTTTTTGCAATTATTGGCTTAATAACTACCATTAGTGCTTTTGCTATTTTCCGCTTTGTTATCAATCCTCTGTCTTAATGAAAATAAAAATCATAATTTTTAGTTTTTGTTTATTTCTAGGAGCTTCTTTGGTCTTGGCTGAAAATTTTTATGCCCAAATAATAGAACCTGATTACGGAGAAATAATCTCCAAAAGCAAGCTGGCAGACAATCATTTATTAGAAAATGATGTTATTTTTGAAATAAAGGGCATATCAAAACCACAAACAACAAATAAAATATCTGTTTATACAATTATTCCTGAGTTAATTAAAAACTTTTCCGCAGAAATAAACAAAGAAACAAAACAAATAAACTTAAACTGGCAAAAAAGAGAAATATTTCAAGATAATTTGCAAGTAATAGAAAGACATGAGTATTTTACTCTACCAGATATAACAGCATCATTTTGCCCTGATGAGCTTTCTTATAAAACAGAATGCACTACGGAAGAAAATGAAAAATTTTATCGTGAATGCAAAATTAATTATAATTGCACTCTTTATTGGCAAGGATATAACAATAACCAAGAAACTGAGATTATCAAAGCAGAATACAACTCAGGATCGGCACCAAACACCACAAGCAAGCCATCAATAAGCCCTGGAAGCATAAAAGGAATATATAAATACAAACTATTTTTTAAAAAAGAACCAATTTTAAGCGAAACTGAACAAGGTCAACTCCCTTGCCAACCACCCTCTTGTGCAGACTTTGCTCCAAAAACAACAGTAGAGCCTTTAAATTTTGACCAAGAAGTATTACTTGATGATTTTGAGCACTATGAAATTTGGTACAACATAGAAAAAGATAGTGAACTACCTTATTTATACAACATAGGTGTGCAAAGAGATGAAAATATATCTCGAAAAATTGACATAAACATAAATGATCCACATAACAATAAAATAACTTTGTCTTTTCAAGATTTTTTCTGGATTGATGAAAATGGCACAAAAAAGCCATTTTCTAGCACAGAAAATCTTCATATTTCTCTTTTTGAAATTCAAAGAATAGATACAGAAAAAAAACTAATAGACGAAAATGGCTACATAATAGGGTCAAAAAATCCCCAAGGTGGAAATGAAATTTTTATCAAAAATCAAGAAGTGATCTATCCAGGGTTTTCACAAATAAAAATAGAAAAAGAAATCAAAGAAACAATAGTGATAAGCGATAAAAATGGTGAATTCACTCTGCCAGCAATAAATATATTAAAACTAAATCCTCTCTCTTATATTCATTCTATTGTTGCTGTTTATGAAAATAAAATTAACCAAAAATCAAGCACTGGATTTTATTTAATAAGCAATAAAAAAGCAGAAGAAAACAATATAAATCCACTCATATATACAAAAGGAAGTTTTTACAGAAGTGAAAGTGAGCCATTTGGCACTATTTTTAATGCTTGGACGCTAATGCCAATCAAAAAAGCAGTGATTAACTGCATTGGTAAATCAAATAGCAATGAAGAAATAATTTATCAACAAAGCACAAATCAAGATGGATTTTATTCATTTTCTGTACCTCAAGGAATTTACATCTTAGAACCAGAAATAACAGGAGGCATATTAAACAAACCAACAGAAACAGGTCCATACACCCATCTTTATCAATCAGAACAATTAAAAATAAGAGGAGATAATGTGCACAAAGATATTGCTATTATGCCTTCAATATTTGGCTACGCAGAAGTAAACAGCACAATAACCCTCAAAAACACAGAAGAAAAAGTCATCAAAACAACAAAAGCTAATCAACAAGGCAAATTTTACTTTTTTGTAGAAAATGGTGATTACCTTGTAAACAATCAACCAGTTTCCGCACCAATATTAGAAGCAATAAATCTGCAATGAAAAAATTATTTCTCATAATCGGCTTATTGATTTTTTTACCTTTAACACAGGCTTATGAGCACTATTCTCAACAAGAAGAAAGGCGGGATTTGTTTTATTTTTGGCAAAATGAAGAACTAAAAATACAAGGTTTTCATCAGCCATACGCAAAAATGAAACTTTTTCAGGAAAAAAACCTACTCTCAAGCGTAAATACTGATGAAAAAGGCTATTTTATCTTTAGTGTTAATTCTCTTTCACCTAAACAAAGCCATGAACTAAAAATAGAAGTTTATAATTATTTTAATGAAAAAATTGATGCAGGAAATTTAACAATAAACCCTGGAACACAAACAAAAGGTCAAGTACTGGCAAAAAAAATACCAATAAAAAATGCTTTGCTTAAGTTAATCGACAAAGACGAAAGAATATTAGAAAAAACTTACACCGACCAAAGTGGCTACTTTTCTTTTAATAGCGTGCCAAAATCTGCAAAGATAATAATTTCTGGCGAGGGTATAGAAAAAAAAGAAATAGAAGTTCAGGGAGATGAATTTTTAATAATTGACTTAGAACTTGATGAAAATAGTCCACCAACAATAAAACAAGAAGAAGAAACTACGCCCATAGAAACAGAAAGTAGTACACAAAAAAATAATACTATTTTTTATGGACTTATTGTTTCTTTTTTCGTGATATTGATTGGAATTTTTATTAAGGGATATTTGCTAAAGAAAAAATAAAGGCACCCTTTTTTCTGTCATTCTGAGCGTAATGAAATGGAGCGAAGAATCTCCTTGTCCATGCGCTCAGGTCCTATCTTGTCATTGCGGACTTGATCCGCAATCTCGGGAGGCAAGAGGTGTCATTGTGAGCAAAAAACACACCCTTGCTGTCATTCTGAGCGTAATGAAATGGAGCGAAGAATCTCCTTGTCCACTCGTGCAAGTCCTGCCTTGGTAATCAAGTAATAATGCTTGCGGGAGATCCTTCACTTCGCTACGCTCGTTCAGAAAAAGGCACCCCTGAGGAGCAAGCTCTCTTCGGATATCCGGATATTTATGACAAACAAAGAAATATAAAACAAAAAAATCTTAAAATAAGGAAAAAGCAACAAAAAGACACAAAATAATTATTTTTATAACAAAAATTATTGTACAAATTTTTTATACAACCTAAGCCCTTTCAATATCATCTTTTTCTTTATTTTTTAATTCTTTTTGTAAAGCAAAAGAAAAATCATCATAAGCAACATTATTGGCATATTCTTCAGCTTGTTTCCTGGCCGAAGAAATAATCCTAGCATCAAACAAAGAAGCCATTTTTAAATCTGGAATACCACTTTGTCGAATACCAAAAACCTCCCCTGGCCCACGCAAATGCAAATCAATTTCTGCTAAACGAAATCCATCATCATATTGCTCCATTGCTCGCAAGCGCTGTGTTATGCCCATATCATCTGTTGGAAACAAAAAACAATAACTCTGATACTCCCCTCTCCCAACACGACCTCGAAACTGATGCAACTGTGCTAATCCAAATCTTTCTGCGCCCTCAATAAGCATCAAAGTAGCATTAGGCACATCAACTCCAACTTCAACCACAGCAGTGGAAACTAAAATATCATATTCACCAGCAGAAAATGCCTCCATTATTTCTTTTTTTTCTTTAGATTTCATGCGTCCATGCAAAAGAGCTAATCTCAAATTCGGAAAAACATCTTTTTTTAATCTTTCAAATTCTTCTGTGACAGCCTTTGCTTGAATATTATCCGAACCTTCAACTAAAGGGCAAATCACAAAACCTTGTCTGCCTTTTTTAATCTCACTTTCAATAAAAAGTTCTGTCTGACTGCGTGCAGAATTAGCAACAACTTTGGTGATTATTGGCTTTCTTCCAGAAGGAAGCTCGGAAATAACAGATAAATCCTGATCACCAAAAGCAACAATAGCCAAAGTACGAGGAATTGGCGTTGCTGTCATTTGCAAAACATGGGGATAACCCTGCTTAAGCAAATGAGACCTTTGCTCCACACCAAAACGATGCTGTTCATCAATTACACAAAAGCCAAGATTGTGCCAAATAACTGACTCCTGAATTAAAGCATGCGTGCCAACAAGCGCTTGAATACTACCTTTTCTAATGCCTTCTAAAATTTCTTCTCTTTTTTTGCCTTTTATTGCTCCTGTTAATAATTCTGTTTTGATTTCAGGATTAAATTTTTCCAAAAGTTTAGAAATACTTTTGTAGTGCTGATTTGCCAAAACTTCCGTTGGCGCAAGAAAGGCTACTTGCATTTTTTGCTTTAAAATAGGCAAGCTGGCACCAACAGCAACTACAGTTTTACCAGAACCAACATCACCCTCCAAAAGGCGGAGAGCAGGATAATCACCCTCAAAATCTTTTAATATTTCAAATAATGCAACTTTTTGCCCACCAGTAAGCTCAAAAGGCAGTGTTTTAAAAAATTGTTTTTGCAAATCCGGATCAAGAGGAATTTTTTTTGATTTTCCACTTGTTTCTGATTGCCACTTTTTTTTACGCAAAATACCAGCCAACTGCAAAACAAATAATTCCTCAAATGCTAGTGCTTTTTTGGCTTTTTTTAGCTCTTCTTCGTTTTTTGGAAAATGAATTATCTGAATTGCCTCATTTTTAGGTATTAAATTTTCTTCTTTACGAATTTTTTCTGGAATAATTTCAGGAAAATCTTCAACAATATCAATCAAATGAAACATTTTTTTGCGAAACCAATCCGCAGAAAGCTTGCCATGCTCACGATAAACAGGAGTTATCTCGCCTGAGTTTATTTCCTGATCCGTAAAACTGGGATTTTGAAGAGTTATTTTTCCATATGCTGATTTTGCTTTAGTAGAAACAACAAGCATACGCCCAACAGGGAGCATTTTTTTTATATGTGGCTGATTAAACCAAACACACTCAAAACTCTCCCCTTTTGGTGTAGTAAAAATAGCTTTTGTCACTAGTATTCTGCTTTTTCCTCGTGAACTTGTGACATTACTAAATTCACCCTTGAGAATATTTTTTTGATCTAATCTAATATCTGAGGATATTTCTGCAGTATTTTGCATTTCATGTGTACGCGGATAAAGACCAAGAAAATCTTTTACAGCAAAAACACCAATTTCATGCAAAAGTTCAATTCGGTTTTTTGTAGTTGATAAGACCTGCTCAAGTTTTTCGGATAATTTAATTTTTTTCACAAAAAGATTATGGCACAACTAAATTTTCTTCTCAATTTCTGTGATTAAATTTTCCAAACCTAATTTCTTCTCTGCGGATATAGGCAAGCCTTTTTCTACTTGTTCATCTTTTTTTAATAAATCTATTTTATTTGCCACCAATAAAGTGGGCTTGTCGGCAATTCCCATGTCTTTGAGTATTTTTCGCACAACTTGTCTCTTTTTGCTTGCTTTTTTGTCACTTGCATCATAAATATGCAAAAGAAGATCTGCATATTTCGCTTCCTCTAAAGTAGCCATAAAAGAAGCAATTAGCATAGGCGGTAAATTTTCAATAAAACCAATAGTATCAGCTAAAAGAGTTTTTCTCTGACTTTTTTGAAGATACAAAGCACCTAAACGAGTGTCCAAAGTAGAAAAAAGCTTATCCTCAACCAAAACTTTTTTGCCAGTCAAAGCTCGAAGTAAAGTAGATTTACCTGAATTTGTATAACCAACAAGGGCAATGGTGGGCAAATTATTTCTTTTTCTGTGTTTTCTTTGGCTCGCTCTGCTTTTTTTAATTGTATCTAGTTTTTTATCAATCATTTTAATCTGCCTGCGAATATGACGTTTTTCAATTTCAATTCCCCGCTCACCCGCACCACGCTGAGTCACTCCCCCTCCCCTCTCTCTTTCAAAGAGAGTAGTTGATGCTCGTCCGTAAATTTTTGGAATATCATATTCAAGTTGTGCTCTTTTTATCTGCAATTTTGCCTCTGATGTGCTGGCATGACGATCAAAAATACGCAAAATCAAATCAACTCGATCCCAAATTACAATTGGAATTCGCTGAGTAAGCTCAAAAAGCTGACTTCCTTTCAAGATTGCATTTATCACTACTGCATCTGCTTTGAGCTCTTTTGCCATTTTACCAATTTCCTCTGCTTTTCCGGTTCCTAAATAAGTTTTTCCGCTTGGTCGTCCTCTTTTTTGAATAATTTTCACAACAGTCATTCCGCCAAGGGTCTCGATCAAACGAACAAGCTCTGCAAAATGCTCTTTTGCAGAAGGCTTGGGTAAATCCCGTGGAACAACATCAGCAACAATAATTTTCAACAATTCATCTAAATATCATCAAAAATATTGTATCATAGGCAAAACCCTTGACTTTTATCTAAAAATAATTATAATTATACACTTTCTTTTGCTAAAAAATGCCACCATCGTCGATAAAACTAAGAAAGCCAGTATATATTGATGAACCAAAATCTGTTATATATGAAGGCGAAATGGTTGAAGCCAGTTGTTTTGGTGGACTAGAAATACAAGCACTACTTGAACAAAAAGCAGGATTAAAAAATAATGATTTAGTTAGACTGTGGAATGCATACAATGACTTAAAGGCAATTTTTTGTGGCAATAATGGCCCAAAATTAAGACATAGTGGAGAACCATATTACCAACACCCAAAAGCAGTAATGCTAATTCTTTTATTGGAATTAGGAATAAAAAATCCAGAAACCTTAATATCTGCCTTACACCATGACAGTCCCGAAGATTCATTATTAGTAAGAGGAAACCAAAATCACGAAAGAAAAGATATTACCCTTGTGCAAAACGAAATAACAACATTTGATGCCCTAGCTCAAAGATACAATGAAAAAATAGCAAAAATATTACTTGCACTCAGGAAAAAAGGGAAAAAACCAAGAAATGGCACAACAAAAGAGTATCAAGATTTTTTATATCAATATTGCAATGATCTTCTAAATCAATTTCCTGAAATCCGCATACAAGCTACACGCGTAAAAACAGCAGACAGAATTCAAAATCTAAGAAGCTTGCCTGTAGATGGAACCAAAAAAAACGGCGAAAGCGCAGAAGACTTCAATGCAAGAACTCTAATAGATTCGCATAATTTTGTTTTACCTATTGCCAGGATAGCTGGAGAAAGATTTTATGAACTACTAAGAAATGAAATAGACGATAAACTAGACATTCTAACTCTTCAGCAAAGAGCTGACTTAAAAGAGGTTCATTTTGAACTATTATATAATATAGGCTATATCAAAAGAGCCATAATACAAACACTAGTGCCTGAAAATATACAAAGTGCAATGGTTGACGCCAGAAAATGTGCAACAACAGCAACACAAAAAACATTAAGCAAACCTAATAAAGCTAAGTTTAAGGTACCTTTTTTGTCTTAAATTAAGCTAAATAAGGCCTTCTGCGCTCGTTCGGAATTTTGCGCAAGCACAAATTCTCTCGCTCGCTTGAGTGTCGAACCTATGGCTTCGCATCAAGCCACTTCTTCACCATTATTAAAAAATCTTACCCCTTTGGGGTAATATTTTTTAATGGCGGAGAGAGTGGGATTCGAACCCACGGTGACATTGCTGCCACGACGGTTTTCAAGACCGTTGCATTCGACCACTCTGCCATCTCTCCGTGGTCTGTTTGTGTTATTTGTATCATTGCGTATGCAACGATACATTTATGATAAAATTAGGTAATTTTTTATCCAATTTTTTTACTAGTTTTCAAGCCCTCTGTTTATATTGGCGACCACTCTGCCATCTCTCCGTGGTCTGTTTGTGTTATTTGTATCATTGCGTATGCAACGATACATTTATGATAAAATTAGGTAATTTTTTATCCAATTTTTTTACTAGTTTTCAAGCCCTCTGTTTATATTGGCGACCACTCTGCCATCTCTCCGTGGTCTGTTGCACTTTGTTTTCTTTCTGATTAGGTGCAACGGCTAATCAAAATCATTAAAATCACGAACTATATTTTCTATGAAAACTTATTTTTAATCAAGATTTTTAATCAAAAATTCTTACTAATTTCAGAAATGGCTATCCCTCCAGCTATTGAGACATTTAATGACTCTTTTTTTCCTTTCATTTCTATTTTAAGTGTTGTGTCTGCTAATTCTAAAATTTCTTCACTTATTCCTTCGACCTCATTGCCTACTACAAGGCAAACTTTTTCTTTTTTTGGTTTATATTTTGTGAGTAATTTTGCTGTTTTAGTGTTTTCTAGTGCTATTATTTCCACTCCTTGTTTTTTTAGTTTTTTTACAAGCTCAAATGGATCTAAAAAATATTGCCAATCAACAAAATCCTCTGCACCTAGTGCTGTTTTTGCTATTTCTGTATGTGGTGGATAGGGTGTATAACCTGCTAAAAAAATTTTATCTACTCCCAGTGCGTCGGCTGTGCGAAAAAAAGCACCGACATTAAATCCGCTTCTTATATTTGGTAAAAGTAAATAAAATTTTTTCATTTAAACTTGGATCAAACTGCCTGCTACTGGATTTTGAAAAATATAAGTTTTTTGCAAATCTTCAAGAGAATAATTTTTTTCTGCTTTTATTGCCCAAAGTATGCCACTTTCTATATTGGTAATATTTTTTTCTTCTAAATGATGATTGATTTTTTCAAATTTTGCCTGACCGATAAAATCTTCATTTTCTCTTGCTAAATAGCTATTTTCTGGCAATTTTTCTGCTGATATTTTTAATTCTCCGTTTTGATAAGAATAAAAATCTGTGCCTATTTTAACTAAGGCATTTTCTTTGTTTTCATTAAATATTTCTCCTGATTTTATTAGCTCTTCTGCTAAATTAACTAAATTGTCACTTTTTGTTTTTATGCCCCAATATTGCCAACGAGAAAGCTCTACAGATTGATCGTTAATAAGCTTTTGTAAGGCTTTTTCAATTGTTTTTTCTGTGTTGTCTGTAATTTTTAAGTTTACAAAAAATTCAATTTGATTATCTGGTGTTTCTGCTGGTTTTTGCTCTTTTTCTTCAGGTATTTTGATGCTTGGGATGTTTTTTTCGCCTTCAAACCATTTGTGCATGGAATTAAAGATTGCATCAGAAGTGAAAGTTCGCTCTGGATGAGGCATAAGAGCAAGCACATTGCCGTTTGTATTGCACAATCCTGCTATATTCATTGCACTACCATTTGGATTTATTGGAAAATTTTCAATCACATTTCCCTCTTGATCGCAATATGTAAACACATTCATTTGATTTTCTTCAATTGCTTCAATGTATTCTTTGCTACCTGTAAATCTGCCTTCTCCGTGTGCTATTGGTACATGAAAAATTAAATCCTGTTCAAAATTATTAAATGCACATCTGCCTTTTGGAGCAATTGACTTCATGTAAACCCAAGTATGATAAAAACCAGTGCCTAATATCTCGCCTTCTTCAGATATTCTTTTGTTGCGAGCTAAAGCCATTTCTGTTTCTGTTTTAAAACCAGGAGCAAGTCCGGCTTCAACCAATACTTGTGCTCCATTACAAACACCAAGAACAGGCTTGCCAGCTTCTGCAAGCTCTCTAACTCCCTCTAAAATAGGCTCTTTTGCAGAAACAACCCCACTGCGACCACGATCTTCAAAAGAAAATCCGCCGGGAAGCATAATTCCGTCAAAATTTCTCAAAATACTTTTATCTTCATTCCAAAGAATAATTTGTGGAGCAAAACCAGCTCTCTTGAGCGTGCGATAGCTTTCCACCTCGCAATTCATTCCCGGAAAAACAACTAATGCAATTTTTTTCATGGAGATATTGTGCCTGCAATTTATTTTTTTGAAAAGAGTTTTTAAAAAATATAATTTTTAAACTATTTGCACAAAATGTACATAAAAAATGTACAAAATGTACTTGATTTATGTATGAAATGAGCATAAATTTCGTACATAATTTACAATTTTTCTGTACAAAATGACCAAAGAGCAAATTTTAAAATTCTGTAAAGAACACAATGTTCGCTTTGTTAATTTCCAATTTTGTGATCTTTTAGGAACAGTCAAAAGCGTGACAACGCCTGTTAGCAAGCTTAAAGAATCTCTTGAAAACAACATCTGGTTTGATGGCTCTTCTATTGAAGGTTTTGCTCGTATTTATGAGTCTGATATGTATCTTAAACCAGATTTAGACACATTTGCTCTTGTTCCTTGGGAAAGCAATGGCGACTCTGCTGTTGCTCGCATTATTTGTGATGTTTTTCTGCCAGATGGCAATCCTTTTGATGGCGATCCTCGGCAAATTCTCAAAAAACAAATAAAAAGAGCACAAAAAATGGGCTTTGATAATTATTTTGTTGGACCTGAGTTAGAATTTTTTCTTTTTAAAACCGACGAAGATGGTGCTCCAGCTTTAATTACCCATGATCGTGCTAGTTATTTTGATTACGCAATGGATAAAGCAGGACCAATTCGCCAAGCAATGAGCGAAGTTGTTTCTCAGATGGGCATTGATGTTGAATCTATTCACCATGAAGTAGCTGAATCTCAACATGAAATTGCTTTTAAATATTCTGATGCAATTACTCAAGCCGATGCTGTGATTACTGTTAAAACCGCTCTCAAGGCTGTTGCTCGTCAATGGGGCTTGCATGCAACTTTTATGCCTAAGCCAATTGCAGGAATTAATGGCTCTGGCATGCATGTCCATCAATCTTTATTTAAAAATAATAAAAATGCTTTTTATGATGAAAAAAATACAAAATATAAATTATCAAAAACAGCACTACAATTTATTGCTGGTCAATTGAGCAATATTCATGAAATTGTAGCTGTGACAAATCCTCTAATAAATTCATATAAAAGATTGGTGCCAGGATATGAAGCGCCTGTTTATGTAGCTTGGGGACAAACAAATCGCTCTGCACTTATTCGTGTGCCTATTTTCTTAAAAGGTCAATCTCAGGCCACTCGTTGCGAACTTCGCTGTCCTGATTCTTCTTCTAATCCTTATCTTGCTTTTGCAACCATGCTTGCAATTGGACTTGATGGTATAGAGAAAAAAATGACTCCACCTGAGTCTATTGAAGAAAATATTTATGAATTTACAGATAAAAAAGCTCAAAGAATGCGTGTGCGCACCTTGCCTGATTCTTTGCCAGAGGCTTTGAAAAAATTTGAAGGTAGCAAAATAGCTCTGGATGTTTTTGGTGAACAAACTCATGCAAAATATTTACAAGCCAAACAAGCCGAAGCAGACAAATATCGTTTGCATGTTTCAGATTGGGAAGTTGATGAGTATTTGGGAATTTATTAAAACACAATAAAAAAACTAGCAGGGGCGGATAAACCGCCCCGTGCCGTAATTCCATCTCTTTGCAAATGTATACCTACGGAAACGGAACGCCCTGGTAGGCGTAGTTGATCGTAACTGAAATTTTATTCCTATCATACAATTCTGTCGGCGGAATGATTTCCAAAGGCTCCTCAGTGGTCTGATAAAGCTTGAGACTCACTGCTGGTCCTCCGTTGACAACAAAGTTATTGAGGTCAATCGGCCGATTACAATCCAAGATTTCGGCGTCAATTGTAAGCCCGCAAAAACTCTTGGTCAAAGCCTTAAAAAAGTCTTCGTCAGGCTGTTTGCGCAACCTGAGCTTCAGATGATCGCCATTGAAAGCAGCAATCTCTTCTCCGTGCAGGGCTGTAAGCTGATGCTCCGCACTGTGCTCCGTGACAGAAAGTGAACTGCCGCCAAAGCCGGACAACGCCTTAAGGGCCTCAACGGTCAGTTTACCGCAGACAACCTTCAGCTCATTGCCGCCAAAAGCAGCAATGGCAGATGCAATGTCAGACTGCAGATTATTAGGGATCCTAACTTTCAGCGTCTTGCCGCCAAAGCTGAACAGTGCCTTAAGAACCTCAATGGTCGGCTTCTCCCTAAACTTCGCCTCCAACATCTCGCCCTTAAAAGTTGCGAATGCCTTGGCAGCCTCAACGCTCGGGTTGTCATAAAAGTCCAACTCCAAACAATCGCCCTTGAACTTCGCAATTTTCCTAGCAACCTCAGTTGCCGGATCATGCAAATCAAGGGTTAATGTGTGGCCATGGAAAGAGGCCAACGCCCTTGCGTTCTTTGTGGAAAGGTTGGCGTTTGGGTCATATGCCAACATGGCCACTTTGTCATGAAATGACAGAAAAGTCATTTCTATGGCGGGCCTGTCCGCCAAGGACACCAGCGACAGCCTTTCAATCCTTTTAGGGATTTTCCGGGCCTCCCAATAACCAAAGGCTTGAAGCCTAAAGCCATCGAACCTTTTGTAGGGAAAGTGCGCTTGCGCAAGGTTGCATGTAGCAAGCAACAAAACGATAAAAACGAAAAACTTGGTGAATTTGCTCATGGTAAATCTCCTTTTTGGATGCGCACGCCTCTGTGGGTCGTGCAATCTAAGTTAATGTGTGGTTCCGTCAATGGGGAAATGGGTAAAATACAACGAGGAAAAAAACGCAGAATAATGGCGGGAAAGCTGACTAAATCCAGTTAGTAAAAAAATGAAAACCGCGTTTGCAAAGAGATGGATTGCTTACTTTGCGTGAAAGCACTCACGCTAGAGCGTGGTGTTTTTTTTGAAAGCAGGCAATCCACTCTTTGTTTAAACGAATTGTTAAAGAACAGGTTGATTTATTATACATCTTTTTTTATATTTGTCAAGAGTTAATTTATAAAAATCAGGTCTTCATATTGTTTTATGGATTTATGAACAAATTTTTTGTACAGAGAAAAAGGCTTTACGCTAAGGTTATCATTGCGGGCTTGACCCGCAATCTCGGGAGGCAGGAGGTGTCATTCTGAGCAGAAAAAACAGCCTTGCTGTCATTCTGAGCGGAGTGAAATGGAGCGAAGAATCTCCTTGTCCATTTGCTCAAATCCTGCCTTAGGTAATTGTGCAGTAATGACTACGGGAGATCCTTCGCTTCGCCTAAAGGCTCGCTCAGGATGACATCATATTTGTCATTGCGAGGAACCTGCCTCTTTTTTTGTCATTATCGGACTTGATCCGATAATCCAGAGAATCATGTCATTGCGGACTTTTTGGATTGTCATTGCGGGCTTGACCCGCAATCTCCTTGTCCATTTGCTCAAATCCTGCCTTAGGTAATTGTGCAGTAATGACAACGGGAGATCCTTCGCTTCGCCTAAAGGCTCACTCAGGATGACATCATATTTGTCATTGCGAGGAACCTGCCTCTTTTTTTGTCATTATCGGACTTGATCCGATAATCCAGAGAATCATGTCATTGCGGACTTTTTGGATTGTCATTGCGGGCTTGACCCGCAATCTCCTTGTCCATTTGCTCAAATCCTGCCTTAGGTAATTGTGCAGTAATGACAACGGGAGATCCTTCGCTTCGCCTAAAGGCTCACTCAGGATGACATCATATTTGTCATTGCGAGGAACCTGCCTCTTTTTTTGTCATTATCGGACTTGATCCGATAATCCAGAGAATCATGTCATTGCGGACTTTTTGGATTGTCATTGCGGGCTTGACCCGCAATCTCCTTGTCCATTTGCTCAAATCCTGCCTTAGGTAATTGTGCAGTAATGACAACGGGAGATCCTTCGCTTCGCCTAAAGGCTCACTCAGGATGACATCATATTTGTCATTGCGAGGAACCTGCCTCTTTTTTTGTCATTATCGGACTTGATCCGATAATCCAGAGAATCATGTCATTGCGGACTTTTTGGATTGTCATTGCGGGCTTGACCCGCAATCTCGAGAGGTGTCATTGCGGACTTTTTGGATTGTCATTGCGGGCTTGACCCGCAATCTCGAGAGGTGTCATTCTGAGCGAAAAACACACCCTTGCTGTCATTCTGAGCGGAGTGAAATGGAGTGAAGAATCTCCTTGTCCATGTGCTCAAATCCTGCCTTAGGTAATTGTGCAGTAATGACAACGGGAGATCCTTCGCTTCGCCTAAAGGCTCGCTCAGGATGACAGAGCACAGGCTCGCTCAGGATGACACACTATTTCTTACCAACTACCTATACCTAGTCAGAATAAATCGCACTCAAAATAAACTTAGCAATCAATGCCCAATCGTCATCACGAGGTTTAAGAGCATAAGCTTTCATAACAGGCTGTTCCTCGCCCTCAGCAACAGGCTCAACACTAACAGTCACAGGAGTCACCTCAATCATTTCCGAAACCAAAATATTTGAAGTGGACATTACTTTTCCTGTTCTAAGCTCAAAATCTTTAGACTTCATAACTAAAGGAATTAACTCATGAAGCGCAAAATCTGTTTCTACTTTTTCCATCAAAATCGGAAGCATATTGATAAAAGACTTTGCTTTCCCCTCTTCGTCTATTTTGCTTTTTATTGCTTTTAATATTTCTTGCTGTCTCCCTGCCCTAGCAAAATCACTAGAAGTATGGCGAGTTCTTGCAACTCTTAAGGCTTGAGTGCCGTTTAAATGATGTTCACCTTTTGCAAAATAAAGAGTGCCTTCAATGCCATTATCCACTGTTCTATAAGATGGATCTATTAAAGGCTCTGTAAACTCATAATCAATACCGCCCAAAATATCAACAACCTCAACAAAAGCCATCATATCAATAAGAACATAATGTTTTATTTTTTGCCCTGTAATTTCTTCAATTTTTTGTTTAAATACCGGCATGCCATAAATAGCATGATATGAATTTAATTTGCGTGAATTAAGCCATAAATCACGAGGAATAGAAACTAAGGTAATTCTTTGTTTTTTAAAATCAACAGAAGCTAAAATCATAGTATCTAAATTAGCCCCATGACGACCTAAGATAAGATAATTCTCCAGAGAAGCATTGTGTTTTTCAAGCTTATCAACACTTTGCAAAAATGCTTCCAAATCAAATGTGCTGTATTTTTCTGTAATATATTGGGCTTTTTTGTTTACCAAATTAAAAGTACCAAGAGAAATTATTGCCTGTCTGGTCAGGTCATTAACTTTTACATCAAGAGAATCTTGATCCCAATAAATATCAGCTAAAATCTCTTCCTCTTTTTTTAATTTAAGTAAGTTTTCATTTTCCTGCTCAAGATGAAGACCAAAATCAGCAAGATAAAGGGCTATTTTGTCATTTTGCACAATGGCTTGCATATCTGCTTTTCTTTGTTCTGCAAGATTTGCGCTTAAGCTAGAGGAAAAATCAGCACTTTTGCTTACGCTAATTATATTATTGATTAAAACTTCATTTTCTTCGTTGGTTTCTACGTCTATTTCTTCTGGATTTTCTGCTTGTTCTTCAACCTGCCCTTGAACAAAAAAAGTGTTCACAAATGATATAAACTGGCTTTCCAAAGAGACATTTACCTCTTGCTCTTCTGCAATTTGTGGAAAAAACTGCGCGCAATTATATTCTTCTGAAAACAAATAATCTCCCAGCATATTACTACTAGTGCATAACTCAAAGGCAAATAAACGCAATTGATGATTTTCTTCCACTAATGCATTAACTGAGCCTGTTAAATTGTCAATTTTTTTTAGATTTATTTTTATTTGTGAATTATTGATATAAAAAAACCATACAAAAATGAGCAATAATAGCGGTAAAGCTGTATTTTTTATTACTTTTTTTATTATTGGTAAGGCCTTTTTTAGGTGTTTTTCAAATTTTTTCATTTTTAGCTTATTTATTATACACAAAAGCATACTTTTGCCAAGTTGCAATATAAGCTTTTGCTGATCTGTTTTTCATATATGCAATATATTTTAATCAACATTTAGAATTTTTATATTTTTTTTTGTAGCCAAAAAGAAGCTCGAATGGGTCGGACTTGATTTTTTTGAAAAAAATAAAGTTGTTAAATTTATAAGCATGACGACCTTGTGATTAAGTCTGTTTTATATTATAATTATATGATTTATAAAAAATAATGATTATTAAAAGGATCATAAAACATTTTCACGAGGCAAAAACAATGGAAAATGCTATTGCTAACTTAATAGAAGAGTCAAAATTAAAGCTTAATTTCTTTGTAATGTGTGGATTGTCTGCAATATTGGCTACTTTGGGAATTATTTTAAATGATACTGCTATTTTGATCGCCGCAATGGTGCTTGCTCCTTTGCTTAATCCTGTTCTTGCTTTTGCGGCGGGCATTTCTGCTCGCAACAAAGATTTAATGATTTATTCGAGCAAAAGTCTTTTTGGAAGTATTTTTTTTGTTATTTTGGTCTCTGCTTTATTGATTAAAGCCTTGATTTTTGCAGGCTTTGAAATTAATACAGATTATTTTTTCGAAAAATTCGCTTCTTATTACGATTTGTTTTTTATTACTGCTTTTGTTTCTGGCTTTGCTAGTGTGTATTCATGGTTAAAAGATACTGGAGTTGGACATCTTGTTGGTGTTGCTATTGCTGTTTCTCTTGTGCCTTTTGTTAGTTTTTTTGGAATTCTCTTAGGAAAAGGGTCCTATGCTGAAATTGGTAAAATTTATCTTAATTTTCTTTTTAATTTGTTTTTTATTCTTTTTGGTGCTGTTTTTGCCTTTTTAATACTAGGCGTTTACAGTTTTCAAAAAGAAATCAGCAAAGAGGTAAAACAAAATGGTGATTAAATTGTTGTTTTATATCTAAGAATATTCGTCACTCTGAGGACAACGCCAAGGGCGAAGGGCGTGGCAATCCATTTTGTCATTGCGGGCTTTTTAGGGAGGTGTCATTGTGGGCTTTTTGGGGTATCATTGTGGGCTTGACCCGCAATCTCGGGAGGCAAGAGGTGTCATTCTGAGCGTAAATACACCCTTGCTGTCATTCTAAGCGGAATGAAATGGAGCGAAGAATCTCCTTGTCCATTTGCTCAAGTCCTGTCTTGTCATTGCGGACTTGATCCGCAATCTCCTTGTCCATTTGCTCAAGTCCTGTCTTAAGTAATTCAACAACAATGACTGCGGGAGATCCTGAATTAAATTCAGGATGACATCATATTTGTCATTGCGGACTTGATCCGCAATCTCCCTGTCCATGTGCTCAAGTCCTGCCATGGGTGATTGTGTAGTAATGACAACGGGAGATCCTGAATTAAACTCAGGATGACATCATATTTGTCATTGCGGACTTTTTGGGCTGTCATTGCGGGCTACGACCCGCAATCTCCTTGTCCATGCGCTCAAATCCTGCCTTAGGTAATTCAACAGTAATGACAACGGGAGATCCTTCGTTTCGCCTAAAGGCTCGCTCAGGATAACGAAGTTTTTTTCTCTTGACAAATATAAAAAAAGATGTTAAATTGCATCAACCTGTTCTTTGACAACATCGGTTTTGATCACCAAATTGGAATTTTAAAATTAGAGTTTCAATTGGTGGTCAAAGGAAAAAACAACATCTTTACAACACAACCCGCGCAATTACGCGCAACAACCCAACTCACCAAGGAGGAGCACTATGAAACACAACACAATCGCAATTCTCAAGGCAATCTTTTTTGTCGTTATCATCGGCATCAGCGCCGTCACCACCACCACCACCAGCGCCGCCAACACAACGCTGAATGCGGAAGAAGCGCTTGCTCTCTTATCTAAGAGGGCTGTGGAATTTCTGCCGGAAGGCACAACCGTGTCAGTAATGCCCCACGTAACGAACAAAAAAGGCGTTGGGCAGGAATGTCGCAAGATTGAAAAAGGAATCTTGGACAACGACATGAAAAAGATAAAGGTTTTTGCTCCGCCCGGAGAGGAGATAACAGTGCCGTCTACCTACCACATCAGATTTGATGACGGAGGCTACAAAATCGCAGAATATTTCATTATACTGCTCAGGAATGATACGGATATGACCATGTCCATGTCCATCGTACACAACAATACAAAAAAGTGCGGCGGAATTGTTTTCAAAAGAACCGTCGCATTCAAGAACTAATTTTTTTCTTTGACAACCGACCGCCTAACTCAGGCCAATTGTGGATTGCTTGGTTTATCAACTTGCAAATCTTCAACGCCTGAAAAGGCATTGAACGATAAAGAGAATATACCTGCAAGGTAATAGACTCGATCGATCCACAATTGGCCCAGAGACACATAACGTGAATCTGGGTTTTTTTCTTATGTATTTTTTGTGTTTTTATCTTAATTTAAGGTAAATAAGTAAATTTCACTCTATCACTCCTAAGAAAGTTAGTCGATTACTCGCTGTCATTCTGAGCTTTTTTATCTGTCATTGCGGACTTGATCCGCAATCTCCTTTGCCATTTGCTCAAGTCCTACCTTAAGTATTTCCCTCCTGTCATTCTGAGCGAATCCTTCGTAACTTTAGCGAAGAAAAAGAAAAGAAGAAGAAGCAAAGAATCTCCTTGGACATTTGCTCAAATTATAACTTGGGTAATTGTGTAGTAATGGCACTGGGAGATTCTGAATCGAGTTCAGAATGACTGAACTAGGGATACTGCCTCGGTAATTTAAACAACAATGACTACGGGAGATCCTTCGCTTCGCCTAAAGGCTCGCTCAGGATGACAGAAAATAGATTGCGTCGTTCACCTTTGACGAACTCCTTGGAATGACGAAAAAACTTGTCATTATCGGACTGCAAATCTAGTTTTTGTGTGATTAAATCAATTCTTTATCAAAGTCCTCTTCATTCGCAAAACCTGCAAGAGCCAAAAGTTCATCACGAAGATTAGTAATCCCTTTTTCCAATTTTTTTTGCAATTCCTCGTTTTTGAGATTGTGGCGCACTCTGCCGTCTTCCAGCCTTTGGGCTATGGTGACAATTTTGTCATGAAGCACTTTTTTGTCTGCTAAATAAACAATTTTTTCCTCAAATGTGCGAAGTTCTTCAAAAATAGCCCTGGACTTATGCCTTTCAACTACATCAGCACAGGAAATAAAACCTCGTTCACGCAAAATCTCACTTGCGGCTTCACCATGATGCATGTGCCCGTGGCTTTCTCGAATATTATTCCAAAAACAAATTTTTTCATCTGTTATTTTCTCTTCCTCGCAAAAATCATCAAAAATAATTTCTTTAAAATTCACAATTCTTACCAAATCGTGCAACAAAGAGGCTGTTTTTATTAAATTTAAATCCACAATAACTCCATTTTTTAGAAAATTTTTGGCAAACTGGCTGGCTACTTTTTCTACTCCTTTTTCGTGATTGCGCACATGAAAAGGAGTGTGAAATTCATTGGAAAGTTGCTCCACTTGCTCCAAGCTTGGTACGCCTGGGTCAAAAAATATTGGCTTTATTATGCGCTCATTTTCATTTTTTCCGTGCTCAAAGCTAATTTCAATCCTATTTTTTGGTAATTCAAATTCTTTGATTAAGTTTTCTGCCCATTCAATAACTACAATTTTATTTTTTTCTTTTATTTTTTCTTCAAGATAATTATATATTTCCGAATCATAATTATTACCCAAGCGATAAAGGTCAACATGGACTAAAGTCCACTCCTCTGCTTCGAATGTAAAATTATGTTCTGCGATTATTGTAAAACTGGGACTTTTTGCTGTTATTTTTTTTGAAAGACCTTCAGCAAAACCACGAACAAAAGTTGTTTTTCCTGCTCCTAAATCCCCTTTTAATAACACTGTTTTTGCCCATTCTGGTCGTCCTAAAATTCTTTTTGCCAAAAAAACACCTGCTTTGGTGGTTTTTTCTTGATTTTGAGCCACGAAATGACTTGAATTTTTCACAAAAAAATGAGATAATAGATAGATTTAAAGAATAAAACAAAAACCAAATAATACTTTTCACACAAAATGCCTAAAAAAACAAGAAAAAAACAAAATACAGGATTTAAAAAATATGTAGACATAGTTTCTAAATTTCTTGAAAAAAGACCTGTTTTTTCATTCTCTGCTTTGACTATTGTGCTTATGGTCGGAGTTTTTATGCTCGAACAAGGAGCAGAATGGTTTAAGGCCAGCATACTTGATGTACCTGTATTTGATGGCACTGTTATGCCAATTCAACAAATTCCAAACTGGGCTAAAGTTGGTGGTACAAACAACCAGCTTTTTACTTCTTATTCAAGTGGTCAACTTGTTAATATTCCTGAGTATGATGCCAATCAACTACAAAGCGACAAAACAGACAATGACACAATCAATGCAAAAATGACTTACACAGTTGTTTATATGGGCAATTATCAATTAGATTACACAGAAAATGCTGGTTCTCATTTGGCAGTTGATATTGTTGTGCCAAAAAACACCCCTGTTTACTCCATTGCAAATGGTGTTGTCACCAAAGCAATAAATCAAAATACTGGTTTTGGAAAACATATTTGTGTACAACATTCTAATGTTCCTGTAAATGGCTCTACTGAAACAATTTATTCTTGTTATGCCCATTTGAACCAAGTTTTGGTGGAAGAGGGACAAAAAGTTAGCAAAGGCGATAAAATAGGTCTTTCCGGAGACACTGGCACTGCCACAACCCCTCATTTGCATTTTCAAATTGATACAGATGAAGCCCCTTGGCATCCTTGGTGGCCTTTTTCATCCACAGAAGCAACCGCGGCTGGACTTAGTTTTTTTGAAGCTATAAATGTTGGACTTGGTCAATCGGAAGCATTTAAAAACACAATCAATCCAATGCTTTGGGTGCAAGAACACCTAAATTATAGCGGAGGTAGCAATGCAAGCTCAGACGACACAAATGATGAAAATCATACAGATAATACAGAGGTAGTATCAGTGGAAACAATTATAGTTGAAGCAGATCAGGCTGAAATTGAAGCTGGGGAAAAAGTAGAAATTACAGTCACAGCAAAAGATGAGCACAATGAAATAATTGAAAATTTTGATAGTAGCGAAGCTGAATTTTTAGCCACTGACAAAACAATTGATCTACCTGAACTTAATTTTAAATCAGGTGTAGCAAACACAGTAATTCAACTTGATAATCCAGGTGGCGTCACTTTTATTGTTCGCGCAGGCACAAAAACCGGTAGCACAAAAGTGACAGTAAATGGCGAGGAAAAAACAGATGAAGACAACAACGATGATAACAATAGCTCAAACGATAACGACAATTCAAATAGTAATGATTCAAACGATAATGACGAACAAAGCGAGCAACCTGCTAGCTTTGAACTAAACGGAGAAAGCTTTACAAAAATAAATGACAGCACTCCAATTAAAATCACTGCTTTTGATGAAAATGGCGATAAAATGATTGGTTTCTCTCTTGATAAAAACGTTGAAATTGAAGTTGATGGAGAAGGACAAATCTCACCTAGTCAATTAAGCACAAATGATTTTGATCAAAATGGTACTGCTATTATATCTTTCACATCTAGTACTATTGGAGAAAATGTAATTAAAATAGGCTCTTCTGAGTTAGAGATAACAGTAATCGAAGACGCAATGCCTGTTTCTATGTTTGAAGTAGAAGGACCAGATGAATTTACAATCAATCAATCAAAAAAAATCACAATCTATACTTTAGATGAAGATGGAGCAAAAACTCCAAGCACTTTTAATGGCACAGCAGAAATTAGTCTTACTGAAGGTCAGGGCTATTTTTCAAAAGATGAATTAACAAGAGATGATTTCTATGATGGCAAAGCAGAAATATATTTTACTGCCACCTCTCAAGATGCGGTAAAAATCAAAATAAAATCAGGAGTTATTCTTGGTGTTTCTGATCGAATTAGTGTCGATATGGCAAAAGAATTTACTGATGTCAAAGAAACTAATACATACTATGTAGCTATTAATAGTTTGTATAATGATGGGGTTATTAACGGCTTTTCTGACGGAACATTTAAACCATATAACAACATAAATCGTGCAGAGGCAACTAAAATGCTCTTGCTTGGCCTGAGTAAACCTGTATCATCTGGCAACGTTGATTTTACTGATGTTGAAGATGGAGTTTGGTTTATTGATTTTCTCTATACTGCAATGACAGACGGCATTGTGAATGGATTTCCAGACAACACATTTCGCCCAGCTAATAATATAAATCGTGCAGAATTTTTCAAAATTCTTCTCTTAACTGCCGATGTTGATGCAGACGATATAAGATACAGTCCATTTGATGATGTTAGTGTAGATGATTGGTATGCGCCTTATGCAAAATATGCTCGAGATAATGATTTATTGGACTTTGAACAAGGTAAATTTGAACCAGCAAAAGAAATCAGCAGAGGTGAAGTTGCAGAAGCACTTTATCGCCTAACACAAAAATAAAAATTAAAATTTTTCAAAAAATCATGAACAACTTAAACGAAAAACCAGACAACAGGTCGGAACAGGCAAAAATGCCACCAGATATGCTAAAAGGACTGCCTGGCGCAGAAGAGCCAGCTACAGACCTGCAAACATGGCTTAAAGAAATTCAAAAAGATGGTGGTGAAATTGCTAAAGAGGCTAGTCTTAAAGAAATTAGGCTTGACCCTGATCAACCAAACCTTGCTGATGTCCAAAAAATGCTTAATCAAACAACACAAGGATATGAAGCACCTAAAGCTGAGGCAATAGACCCTAAGGACTCACAAGAAGATCTTTTTGATCCTGAAACCGAAGCAAAACTTGTTAAAATGGAACAAAATGTTGCCCAGGATGAGCTAATAAATGAGCCCGCAATTGCAGAACCATTCATTAAAGATGCTCTCACTATTTTAGTAAAAGACATGCTTACTAAAGCAGAAAATAATCCACAAAAAAACATTGCTCGCACTATAAACAACATAATTATTTCTGCAACAAATACCATCAAAAAAAATGACTTAATGTATACAGTTTTTACTAGTGATAGTAACAAAGATATTGTTATCAACACATTAACTAATATTTTCGAAAATATTAGTTTTGGATCAAGAAAAGCAGATGCAAAAGAAGCTGCAATACTTGTTCGTGAGTTTGCAAGAAATCTAACACAATAATAAATGGCCATTAAACCATACAGAGAAGGCCCTAAATTACCACAGGTATTAAGCGCAAAAAAAGCTCTAAATAACCCAGAAACAAAAGAAGCTGGTTTGAATATTGACCAAATTATTGAAGAACTAAAAAGTCTGCGACAAAATCTACGCGAAAGAGTAAACCAAAGCCTTGCAGGTAAAGAAAAAGAAAATTACAACAAAAAAGCAACAGAAATTATTGATAAACACAGAGAAGCTCTAAGAAAAGAAAATCCTTCAAAGCTTTATATGTTGGAAAATATTTTTCCAGGAAGCTTAAGTCGTTTATTTATCAATACAAATTCAGAAGAAAAAAATATTCAAGAGGGAACAATTGATTTTAGTGGTTGTCCAAAAGCAGAGGCTTTAATTGGTCTTGGAGATTTTTTAAACCTTAAAACACAATTTATAAAAGTCGAATCCCCTGAAGGAGATGTTTTTTATGGTTATCGTAAAAATGACATCAATTTTTCAGGACAAAAAAGAGCAGGATTTGTCGACCCAGACAAAAACCCTCCTTATATCCCTATATTTAGCGGTTTTAAGTTTCAAACAATTTCCAAAACAGACTATCTAACAGCAAAAGGAGCAAAAATAAACAAAGAACAAAACGAAGAAGAAATGAGCCCCGAATTAGTTGCTACTTATTTTGAGGGCTTAGCAGAAGCAAAGGAAGAGGTTGATAATTCATGGATAAATTTTGCTCAAGATAGAGAAAAATTCTTTATTGCTGATGAAGAAATAGACAATGGAGAAAACTTAAAAGGCGAGGCACTTTGGAATAACTCTGAATTTCAAGACAAAATCTCTTCTCTTTGTGCTCAACTAAATATTAATTCAGATGATTTAAAAAAAGTTTTTCAATTTGAATCAGGAATAAATCCAAAATCAGTAAACACAATGAGTGGAGCAACTGGTTTAATTCAATTTATGCCAGAAACTGCGAAAAATCTTGGCACAAGCACATTTGAGCTTAGAAAAATGTCTGGAGTAAAACAATTAGACTATGTTTATAAATATTTTCGACCTTATAAAGGTAAATTAAATTCTTATGGCGATTTATATCTTGCTGTTTTTTATCCTTATGCTCTTGATAAAGGCGATGATTATGTAATTGGCTCAGAAAAAGGTGGCTATTATCAATCACTCGTTGCAAGACAAAATCCAGCTTTTTCACAAGGAAGAAGTTTAGTCACAAAAAAAGATGTATTGCGCAGAATTGAGAGTGCGTAAGCTACTGAATAATAATCTGCTCTCTTTCAGGTCCAACACCAATATATTTCGCAGGAACACCAGTAAGTTCCTCAATTTTTTTAACATAATTCTGTGCCTCTTGTGGCAAATCTGCAAAAGAGCGAACAGAACTAATATCAGTTTGCCAACCAGGCATAGTGATTGTTTCAAGTTCTACTTCAGCCAAAACTTCCAAATCAGCAGGAATGCCATTTAATTTTTCGCCTTTATATTTATATGCAGTGACCAAAACAATTTCCTTAAAAGTATCCAAAACATCAAGCTTAGTTAAATTCCAAGCAGTAATGCCATTTAAGCGAACAGTTTGGCGAGCAATCATGGCATCAAACCAACCACAACGACGAGGGCGTCCTGTTGTAGCGCCAAATTCATGACCTATTTTTCTTAATTCTTCACCTAAATCATCAAGAAGCTCGCTTGGAAAAGGTCCTTCCCCTACTCTAGTTGTATATGCTTTTAAAACCCCAATAACTTCGCCTATAGCATTAGGTGGCAAGCCAGTGCCAGTACAAGCACCAGCAGAGGTTGTATTAGAAGAAGTGACATAAGGATAAGTACCCATATCAATATCAAGATGCGTACCTTGTGCACCCTCTACAAGAATTCCCTTGCCTGCTTCTCTTGCTTCATGGAGATAGTCCACTGTGTCGATAATATTATTTGCAAATTTCTCTGCAAAATCTTTATGAAAAGCAAGTTCTTCTTCTATTTCTGTAATTTTTCCATGCATTTCTGCGTTTCTTCGTAATATTCTTTCAAAAAGAGGAAAATTTTTCAAAAGTCCAGCACGAATACCAATTCTGTTTACTTTATCAGAAAAAGCAGGCCCAATACCACATTTTGTAGTGCCAATCTTTTTTTCTTTAGCTTTTTCCTGATCTGCGTCTATTTCTTTATGAAAATCAAAAATAAGATGAGCACGATCAGAAATATAGATATTTTTTTCAGGATGATAACCAGCTTCCTGTAGTATTTGCATTTCCTCTGCTAAGGTTTTTAAGTGAACAACACAGCCATTGCCAATAATGCAATCTTTTCCATGCAAAGCACCTGATGGAATTAAGTGAAAAACAAATTTCTTTTCACCTAAATAAATAGTGTGACCTGCGTTTGCTCCGCCTTGTGCGCGAGCAACAATGTCCATTTTTTCTGCAAGGTAATCAACTATTTTTCCTTTACCTTCGTCTCCCCACTGAGCCCCTATTACTACTGTTGCTTGTTTCATATTATTTTTAAATACCTGAGAGATTGTGCCTTAAAAAATCTTAACTGGCAAGGGATTGGGCTTGCTCAAGAATTTCCAAAATTTCACCTTTTACTCTCTGCGCAAGCGGACAAGCAGGGTCAGCATTTTTTAAAATTGGTGCAATTCTTGTTCTATACAAAGATGTTTCCTCTACAACCTGCTTTAATTCTTGTAAATTTTTTATTGGCTGACCTTTTAGGCGCATGCTTTCGATCAATTCTTTAAGGTGACAACGCAAAACAAGCTCTGTTTGTTCTAATCCTTTTTTTCCTTTGTTGGCCACAATTTTCTGTTGCATACCAGCAAAATTAGGACAAGCTTGTCCCATATTATTAAATAAAACTGTGTTGCCACCATCAAATATATGATCCTTGCAATGATTCTCAAGATCAACAGGAAAATTTTCACCCAAAACCTTAAGAGGAAATTTTTTCATAACAATTTTTAATATTAAAAATATTTAATACAAGGTTAAATCCTATTATGGTATAATCATTTTGTCTAGTTTTTTGTTTATTTATGAAAATTGCTTTAATTACAGGCGCAACTAGCGGTATTGGCGAAGCTTGTGCTCTTAAATTTGCCCAAGAAAATTATTTTGTTCTTGTTCATGGCAGAAGACCAAACAACACTGAAGTTGTAGAAAAAATTCAATATCAAGGTGGAAAAGCAGAATATCTACAAGCTGATTTTATAAACCCAGAAGAAACCGAAAAAATGTTTACAGAAATAAAAGAAAAATGGGGAAAAATTGATGTTTTAGTAAATAATGCAGGCATGGTTAATCGCAAGCCTGATGATGAACTTACTATTGAGGATTTTCAGGATTTATTTATGGTAAATCTTACTGCGCCTTTCTTTTGCGCACGGGAAGCTCATCATCTTGGTGCAAGTGCTATTGTTAATGTTGGTTCTATGCGTGGCTTGCGCTCACAGGCAACAACTCCAGCTTATTCCGCTTCCAAAGCTGGTCTACATAACATGACTGCATCTTTAGCTAAAAAATTTGGCCCTGACTGTCGAGTAAACTGTGTTGCTCCTGGTTTTACCAGAACCCCTTTACACGAAAGCAATCTAGAAAGATTAAACAAAGAAGCCGATCAAACACCTCTAAAAACCTATGCTGACCCTATGGATATTGCTGAGGCTGTTTATTTCCTTGCTTCTGATAAATCTCGCTTCACTACTGGCGAAGTTATGATTGTTGATGGTGGCAGAAGCTTAATTTAATAAATTATTCTCTAGTCTGACCACTGCCTCTGCCCAGCCATTTGTAGGTTGTGATTTCTTTTAACCCCATTGGACCTCTGGCATGGAGTTTTTGAGTAGAAATACCAATTTCCGCACCAAGCCCAAAAACTCCTCCGTCTGTAAAACGAGTGGAGGCATTTGCAAAAACAGTGGTTGCATCAATTCTTTTTAAAAATTCTTCTGTTTTTTCTAAATCTTCAGCGATTATTGCTTCTGTATGACGAGAAGAATATTTGCTTATATGTTCTATTGCCTCTTCCATATTATTTACTGTTTTTATTGATAATTTATAGCCCAAAAACTCAGTTCCAAAATCATTTTCTGTGGCTTGCTTGAGTAATTCTGCAGAATATGAACTGCTCAAAACCTGATAAGATTGTTCGTCTGCATAAATCTCTACATTTTTTTCTGTCATTTGCTCGCAAATAGCAGGCAAATCAGCAAGTTTATCTTTATGAACAATTAAGCAATCTAAAGCATTGCAAACACTTGGTCTTTGTGTTTTTGCGTTAAAAATTATTTTTTTAGCTTTTTCTGTGTCA
The DNA here is from genome assembly GCA_963664295.1 of Candidatus Altimarinota bacterium. GTDB lineage: Bacteria > Patescibacteriota > Gracilibacteria > CAIRYL01. The sequence goes on along the minus strand of OY760935.1, from coordinate 255,198 downwards.
CCGGAACTGTCCAAATAAGTATGCACTATACCTGCTCCTGTTTCTATTACAGGAATTTGAGAATTTTCACGAACAAAATTGATCAAACCCTGACCACCACGAGGGATAAGCAATTCAACAATGCCGTGCGCTTTCATCATCACAGCAAGTGACTCTCGACTACTTGGCGGAAAAACCACCATATTCTCATCAAGATTATTATTTCTCAAAACTTCTTGAATAAGTTTACAAATAGCAGTATTGGAAATTTCCGCATCAGCACTACCTTTGAGTACGCAAGCATTACGAGTTTTGAAAGAAAGAGCAAAACAATCAAAAAACACATTAGGGCGAGCCTCAAAAACAATGCCCAAAACACCCATTGGCACACGCACTTTTTGTAAATTTATTCCATTTTCTAAGGTTTTCTCTTCCATTATTTCACCTATTGGGCTTTGCATATTAGCAATGTCGATCAATGAATCTGCAATTCCTTTTAATCTCTCGCTTGTAAGCATAAGACGATCATGCTTTGGATCGCTTTTATCCATGCGCTCAAGATCTTTTTTATTTTCTTCTAATAAAAAATTCTCCTGTTTATCTATCTCTGTGGCAATTTCCTGAAGAACCTTGTTGATAAGATCTTCAGAAATCAAAACAAGCTTTTTGCTTGCTGGAACTGCTTTTTTAATTTGTTCTAAAATTTCCTGACTCATGTTGTATAAAAAATTTATTCAGAAAGCTCCTGACCTCGCTTTATAGCACTATCAACACCTCCTTTAAAAATCTCTTCAAAATTATTTTCTTTCATATATTTTAATGCAGCTTCGGTAGTGCCACCCTTAGAAGCAACAGCCTGCACCCATTCTTCCGCGCTTTTATCACCAATTTCCAAAAATGCCTTTGCACTACCTGCAAAAACAGTTTCTGCAATTATTCTAGCTTTTTCTGGATCAAATCCACATTCTGTAGCTTTTTTTTGCAAAATTTGTGTTAAATAGAAAAAATAAGCAGGTGCTGAACCAGCCAAAGCAGTTATCTTGTTTAAATCATCTTCCTCTTCAACTTCAACAGCAAAAGAAAAACTTTCCAAAATAGCTACTACTTCTTCTTTTTCTTGGTTAGAAATCTCAGAAGGCACAAAAAATCCAGTCACACCAGCCTGCACCATTGCAGGCAAATTTGGCATTGTACGAATTACTTTATTTGAACCCAATAAGCTAGTTATTTTTTTAATATTCACACCAGCCATAATGGAAACAAATAATTTTCCTGACACAGAAGTTTTTATTTCTGCACAAAAATCAGGAAAAATCTGTGGTTTAACTGCAATAATTATTATATCTGATTTCTCAATTACAACATTAACATCAGTAGAAGTAAGAACCTTGGCCCCACTTAATAAAAGTCCTGATAGTTTTTCTTCACTTTTATCAGCAATAGCAAACTCATATTCAAGATCAGAGTCTTGTAAGGCAGAAAAAATAGCTCCACCCATATTACCAAAACCAATTAAGCCAATAGTTTTCATGATTTAATACAAAAAAATGTAATCCCTGCGAATTAAAGGAGATTGATTACTTTGCCCTATTTTTGTTTTTGCTTGTTTAGAATTCATACGCACAAGACCACCAGCAAAAACTTTACCATCTTCGCCTTTTACATAAACAGTGCTACCTTCTTCAAAATAACCTTCTATGTCAACAATACCTACTGGCAACAAACTTGCTCCGTCTAAAATTGCCTCTTTTGCACCATCATTTACAACAATGGCGCCTCGTTTGATATCGGGCGCCACTGCAATCCATTTCTTAACCGCACTTACCTTCTTTGAGGCCATAAAAGTCGTTCCCCTAAAATCACCCTTTATAACCTTTAATAAAACATCTTTTTGCTTACCATTCACAAGGATTGTTTCTATGCCCATTTTGCCAAGACGCTGACCTATTTTGCATTTTGTACTCATACCTCCTCTACCTAAGCTGGATTTTTTTTCACAAACATATTTTTCCCATTTTTCATTAACTTTTACTTCTGTTATCAATTTAGAATCAGGATCATCTGGATCACCATCATAAAGACCATCTACATTAGTAAGCAAAATAAGCTTTTGAGCATTAATCATAGAACTAACCATAGCCGCAAGCTCATCATTATCAGAAAACATAAGCTCTTGAATAGAAATCACATCGTTTTCATTGATAATTGGAACAATATGATTAGAAAGCAGTTCCTGTAAGCAATTACGCATATTTAAGTAATGTTTTCTGTCACGAAAATCCTCTCTAGTAGCCAAAACCTGAGCACAAAAAAACTTATGTTTTAAAAAATACTTAGAATAAGTTTCCATGAGCTTAATTTGACCCAATGAAGCAAAAACCTGCTTTTGTACTATCTTTTCTTTGCTTAATAAGCCTCTTTTTTTAACAGAGTCTTCTTGTTCATATCTCTTTTTACCAGCGCCAACAGCCCCGGAAGTAATTAAGGCAATGTCTATTTTTTGTCTTTTGATAGTAGAAATTTGCTCAACTAAATTAGCAATAATCTTATTATCCAACTTACCTTCCTCATCTGTAAGTACATTAGTGCCAACCTTAACTACTATTTTTGTCATTTTTCAGTAAATTCTAACAAAATTTTACGCTTTCTTGGCCCATCAAATTCACAAAAAAATATACTCTGCCAAGTTCCAAGCACCATAATGCCATTTTCTACAATAACCTGCAAGCTAGAACCAAAAAAAGAACTAAGAATATGAGCATCAGAATTACCTTCCGCATGATCAAATCCCCAGTTTCTTGGCACTAAATTTTGACAAAAACTTAAAATGTCTTTTTCAACATCAGGATCAGCATTTTCATTTATTGTCACCCCTGCAGTTGTATGTGGCACAAAAACGGTAAGCACACCATTTCGCCAACCTTGTTCTTGCAAAATTGCTTTTATTTTATGGTCTAAATTAACCATTTGTTTATTTTTATCAGTACTTATTTCTAATGTTTCCATATTGTTATTTTTGCTTTTTTCTTTCTGATTTTCAATATATAAAAATATTGCTAAACTTTTGGCGTATTATTTTTATTAAAATGTCTGAATTTGTTTCAGTTGTGGCTCCTTTTAGTCTTTTTGCAGGTTCTTTATTTTTACTTATTAAGTTTGCTGATATTTTTGTTAACAACGCAGAAAAATTAGGAAAAGCACTAGGTATACCACATTTTATTATTGGTGTGACAGTGGTGGCTATTGGCACGAGCATTCCTGAGCTTGCCACTGCTATTGTGCCTGTTTTGCGCTCCACTCCGGAAAATGACCTGACCCCAATTGTTGCTGGTAATGTAATTGGTTCAAATATTGCCAATATTCTTCTTGGTGTTGGTATTGCCTCGTTATTTCGCAATATTAAGGTCGATCGCGAGCTTGTTAATTTTGATTTACCTTTTCTTTTTGGGGGTACTGCGATTTTAATTTATTTTCTTTCTGATGGCGTTTTAAACAGAGCAGAAGGATTACTTTTATTATTAGGTTTTTTGGTTTTTGTAATTTTTTCAGTGGTAGATGGAAAAGCTGGTGAAGCTGAAAAAATAAAAGCAAGTCGCAAAGAAGTCTGGAAATTTCTTAGCTTGATAGTGGCTGGTGCCTTTGGAGTAGCTATTTCCTCTGATTTTACTATTACCAATTTAGAAACATTGTCTATCAATGCAGGCATCCCTGCTGATACTGCTTCTATGTTTTTTCTAGCTGTTGGTACCAGTTTTCCAGAAATTTTCGTCACTGTGGTCATGACTCGCAAAAAACATTATTCCATGGCAGTAGGAAATATTTTAGGTTCAAATATTGCAAATTCACTGGGCATTGTCGGAATTGCCGGCTCAATATCCGCCCTTACAGTAGCCCCTGAAACAATACTTATTGGTCTTCCTTTTGTTGCTATTGCAACTTTATATTTTATTTTCTCTGGCCTAGACAAACAATTCACAAAATGGGAAGGCTTAATGGCAATTGCTATTTTTATTATGTTTTTAGGTAAAATTTTCCACCTTGCATGATAAAAAATGATGAATTCTACATGAACGAAGCCCTTGAGCTTGCCAAAAAAGGCAAAGGATTTACCAAAACAAACCCTCTTGTTGGCGCTGTGCTTGTAAAAAATGACAAAATAATCACAAAAGGCTACCACAAAGCATTTGGCAAAGCGCATGCAGAAGCAGAAGTGATCAAAAAAGCAGGAACAAAAGCAAAAGGAGCAAGTTTATATGTAAATCTTGAACCTTGTTGCACAACAGGCAAAACCCCACCCTGCACAAAAGCAATAATCAAAGCGGGCATAAAAGAAGTAATAATTGGCATGAAAGATCCAAATCCAAAAGTAAATGGAAAAGGAATAAAAGAGCTAGAAAACAATGGAATAAAAACAAAAATAGGCATACTTGAGGATCAATGCAAATTATTGAACAAATTTTTTATACATAACCAAAAAACTGGATTGCCTTTTGTGGCTTTTAAAGCTGCAATATCAGCTGATGAAAAAATTGGCATAACAGGCAAAAGAATAAAAATTTCCTGCAAAGAAGCAGACGAATTTACTCAAGAACTAAGACGAGAATATGATGCAATATTAGTAGGCTCTGACACAGTATTAACAGACAATCCCCTATTAACAACAAGGGGAATAAAACCAAAAAAAGACCCTCTTCGTATAATAATCGACAAAGAAAACAGAATTCCCAAAACAGCCAAAGTATTCAAAGATAAAAACTACCTCCATATCATAGAAAAAGACTATAAATTAAACAAAAATGGTCATTTTAATCTCAAAAAAATCCTCAAAGATTTATACAAACAAAATATCTCTAGTGTATTAGTTGAAGGTGGATCAAAAATATTCTCATCTTTCATAGAACAAAAAATACCACAAATAGCCTATTACATAGTCTCCTCAACAATATTGGGCGAAAAAAACACAATTCCTTTATACAAAGAAGAAACAATCAAAAAGTTTGACTTTGAAATAGAAAAAAGTATAGAAAAAGGCGTGGATACTATCTATCTTGGTAAATTTTTCTTTGATGAATGAAAAAAATTATTTCTTTTTTAATGGCTTTTTTTGTTTTTCTGCCTTTAACAAAGGCAGAAAGTAATTTTTCTTCTGCAAAAACCTGGGCATATCAACTAGAAAATATAAACCTTGAAGAGCTAGAAAAAAGCGATTTTGATATTCTAGTAATTGATTATTCGCTCGATGGCACAGATGAAAAAGCAATAACAAAAGAAGAAATACAAAAATTAAAAGACAGCGGAAAAACAATAATAGCCTATCTTTCCATTGGCGAGGCAGAGTTGGTGCGTTTTTATTGGCAAACAAAATGGGAAAAAGAAATAGAAAAAAACAGAGAATGCATTCATCGCTATTATGACTGGAAAAAAGAAAAATTCACCTGGGAAAATCTTTGCCCATATGGCAAAAAAGGCTTCATAGGAGCAGAAAATCCGCTGAAAGAAGGAAGTTATTATATAGAATACTGGCAAGATAGCTGGTGGGATATTGCAATCGAACCTTATCTAGAGAAAATAATCGAAGCTGACTTTGATGGCATATATCTTGCCAATGTAGATAGTTTTGATTTTTGGGTAGATATAAACAGGTCTTCAATAAGAAGTAGCACAAACAGAATGATGAACCTTGTTGGCAAAATTAATAACTATTTAAACGAAAAAAACATAGACATGATTTTGGTAGCAGAAAATGGCTTTAAAATCACACGAAATTGCACAAAAAAGAATAAGGCTCGTTATTTAACTTGGCTTGATGGTGTTGTTTTAGAGGATATTTTCTTTGAAGAAAATTATGTAAGCAATTTTTTTAATATGGTAGATATTATCAATCTGCAAAAAGATGGTAAAAAACTACTTAGTGTTGAGTATATTTCTACTAACAAACTGGCGGATTACTTAAAAAGAGCAAGCAAATACAACCTAGAAGTTTTGACTTATAGAGCAAATCCAAATCACTTACTTGGAGAATTGATTGAGCAATAATTTTTTGTCATTCCGAGTGAAACACGCTCCCTCTTTGTCATTCTGAAGAGTCTGCAATAGCGGACGACGAAGAATCTCCTTCTCCATGCGCTCAATCCCTGCCATGGGTGATTGTGTAGTAATGACAACGGGAGATCCTGAATTTAATTCAGGATGACATCATGTTTGTCATTGTGGGCTTTTTTGAGCTGTCATTGCGGACTTGATCCGCAATCTCGAGAAGTGTCATTGCGGATTTTTTGGGGTGTCATTGTGGGCTTGACCCGCAATCTCCTTTGCCATACGCTCAAATACTATCTCGGTTATTACAACAGTAATGACTACGGGAGATCCTGAATCGAGCGCTTGCGTCCGCCTAGGTGGATTCAGGATGACACACTATTGCTGTCATTCTGAGCGGAATGAAATGGAGCGAAGAATCTCCTTGTCCATGCGCACAATCCCTACCTTGGGTGATTGTGTAGTAATGACAACGGGAGATCCTTCGCTTCCCCCGCACTTTAAAAAAGTGCGGGGTCGCTCAGGATGACAAAGTAGGGGGCGGGCTCAGGATGACAAAGTAAAAAGGGGCTCGTTCAAGAGAAAGAAAAAAGAAGATTAAGATGATGTCAATATAAATCAAGGCACAACAAAAAAACTGCCCTGAACAAAGCAAGGCAGTTTTTTTAATCAAGTCAGCAATTAAATTTTAACAAAAAAAGAAGCAAGCAATATAAGGAGATTTGTTTTTGAGACGAGCCAAGCCTATTTTAATAATAGGCGTGCGAGCGAAAAAATAAAAACGACACAATAGTGCGCAGGTTGTTTTTCTGTTAAACAGACACCCTAATAAAAGCAACTACTTTTGCTCCTTTTTCTTCTGCTAATTTTGCAATAGTTAAATCAGGATTTTTTACAAAAGGCTGAGAAAGAAGTGCGTTTTCGCCACGGAACTTATTCTCCTTACCTTTCAAAATATTTTCAATAATATTTTCTGGCTTACCACTTTGCTGAAGTTCTGCTGTCCAAATTTCTTTTTCTTTTGCTAATAAATCCTTATCAACATCATCTGGAGACAAAACAAGAGGATTAACAGCAGTAATATGCATGCTAATATCTTTTGCAAGTTCTTCATCACCACCTTCAAGCGCTACAATAGCAGCAATTTTGTTATTAAAATGAGCAAAACCACTGACTGTGTCCCCTCCTTCAACTTTTTCAATTCCACCAAAAGTAATATTTTCACCAAGCTTATTTACAATATCGCCCTTTTTGCTTTCAAAAACTTTTTCTGCTGATTCTGAACCTTCTTTGTCACCTGCTTCAGCAATTTCTTTTAAAAAAGCTTGGAAATCTTCATTTTTAGCCACGAAATCAGTTTCGCAATTTAATTTTGCAATAGTTCTGTTAAGAATATAAACAGCGCCTTCGCCTGTTGCGCGGTCTGATTTTTTTTCTGCTTTTGCAATACCACTTTTTCTAAGCACATCAACTGCTAAATCCATATCACCATTTGCTTCAACAAGAGCTTTTTTGCAAGCCATCATAGAAACACCTGTGCGCTCGCGTAGAGCCATAACATCTTTTGCTGAAATTTCTGCCATTTTAATTTAAATAAAATTTATAAAGGAATTTTTTTAGAAAGCTTATAAACAACTGGTATTTTGAACCAATTTCCTTGATAAGCCATAATTGCTAAACCAACAAACAAAATAAAAATCACTGCATCGAGCGCCATTGCCAATGGTCCACCAAAAATCAAAGACAATAAGCTAATAATAAGCCACTCAAAAAAGAAAAAGATTAAAAATATAACCAATCCTTGGCGAGCATGAAATTTGATAAATAAACTAGTGTTTCTTTTGAAAATTATTGGCAAAAACACCAACACCCAACAATAAGACAAAGCTCCCCATAATCTTTCTTCGTTTGTTGTTAATTTTTCTTGAGCTTCTGCAATTTCTTGCTCTTCTGTTTCTGCTTCTTCTTTTTTGCGAGCCTTTTCCTGAGCAAGAAGCTCTGGATCTTTTGGCGCTTGATGAGTCACTTCTTTGATTTTTTCACCAACCTTGTCAATCATTTCACCGCTAAATTGTTCAATGCGGGAATCCATACCACCTAATTGATGCAAAGTTGTTTTTGCTCCTTCGTGATCAGGAAAAAACTTTAATATTTCTTTACACCCTCTTATCGCTTCTTCTTTTTTGCCTTCAAATTTCCATTTTTGAACATAATTCCAAGCCTCATCAAGACTCATGCCATTTTCTTTTTCAAATTGTTCATGTGCAGGATTTATTTCGTTCATAATTATTTAGATGAAATTTTCTTGCCTTGGCGCACAGCGTCAAAAACAAAAGAAAGAACATGGGTTAATGATGAAATTGCATCATCATTAGCAGGTATTAAGTAGTCATAAAAATCAGGATCAACATTGGAATCACAAATACCAACAATGGTAATTCCTAATTTTTTAGCTTCTTTTAATGCATTTGTGTCTCTTTTTCCATCAACAACAAATAAAACATCTGGCTTTCTGTGCATTTTTTCAATACCACTAAAAGCTTCATCTAATTTTTCAAGTTCTTTTTTTAATTGAGCTTGTTCTTTTTTGGTAAATTTTTCAATTTCACCAGTATCAGCCATTTCACGCAAATCTCTTAATCTGCGCATTCTTTGGTTCATTGTTTTTAGATTAGTAAGCATACCGCCGATCCACTTGTTAATAACAACTGGACAGCCTGTTTCTTTGTGAAATTCTTTAAGTAAACTTTTTGTTTGTGGTTTTGTAGAAACAAACAAAACTGTTTTACCTTGTTTTGCATTACGAGCAAGCACTTCGCATGCTTCTTGTAATTTTTTTGCTGTTTTTTGTAGATCAAAAACATGCACACCACCTTTTTGCCCATAAATATAAGACTTCATTTTAGGGTTCCAAAGGGATGTTTTGTGTCCAAAATGGACAGCATTCGCGAGCATTTCGCGTGGAGAAATTTCTTTCATTTTAATTGGGTAAAATCCTTGTTTCGCGACGCTTTTCTCTTTTTGTGCTTGACCCTGCCAAGGCAGAGAGGATCGCACAATCAAAAAACGCGGTAAAAATCAAAGATAATTTTACAGCGTTTTAAAATTTATGCAAGGAAATTTGCAATTTTTAAGATCGAGAACCTTTTTGACGACAAACAGCTGAGCAGTGCACTCCTTGCGTTGCGCTTCCTTTGGCAGGATTGATTTCAGATACTGGCTTTTCAAAGCCATTATCACCGTTTTCAATGCTATCAACAACAGACATTGCTCCTGCCTGAAATTCCAATGCTGAATTTTGCAAACCATGAACCACTGCTACAGTTGGATCAATAAAATCAGCTAGTTCATTAACTACTTCTCCTTGTCCTAAAATTTCATCAAATTTTTTTGATTTCATAATTATTTTAAAAAATTAAATAAATTTATACCTTTTTTATCCCCTTCTTCTATTATTACCTCTATTTCTTTGCGCTAAAACATGTGGTGCACATTTATTTCCACTATAAGGCTTGTTGTTTATAGCTTGTATTTGCTTACTAGGATCAAGATGTTTCTCAAGCTTGTCTTTTTGGTCTTCCTGAGGAACTTCTTTGTTTTTTGGATTTTTTGAGGTCTGATCTTGAAACATTTTTATAGCAGTATCCATCATTTCTAGTCTAATATTTTGTATTTCAACTTTAATAATATATCCCTCAAGATATTGCTCAAACTTCTTTTTGATATAGTGTATTTTTTGTTCATCAATAAATTCTGTTCTTGATCCATGACATTGAATACAGCTTTTTGCAAGACCTTCTTGAGTGCTAACATCAAAATCAAAGTCAATACCCATTTCAGCCTTTAGTTGAGCTTTTAAGTCTTTAGATATTAGCTCCAATGCAACTATAAGAGAATTTTCTAAGGCAGTGCCCTCAAAATTAATTTGCAATTCAAATAACTTTGCTGCATCAAAACGAGCCGGTTTTCCGTCTATATTAGTAGCAATCATGAAAGTTAAATAATCTTCAACCGGATATTGATATGAGCTATCCAAATACATTCTTTTACCATTAAGTTGAATAAAAACACCACTTTCATCCTGACCCATAGAAGAATTATCTGGTAAATTTAATTTTCTATAATCACTCAAACGACGCTCTATTACTACTGGCGGGAAAAAATCAGCAGGGTCATTTGGTGGTGGCATATCTATTGGACTCATCTTTTTAACAAAAAAAATTAAAAGGTTTTTATTATAATCACCTTTTAATATATGTCAATAGTTTTTTGTCTTAATCGTTTTCTGTAAATTCAATTGTCTTACGCATAATCTCCACAGCACGCACAGGATAAGCACCCATTGCAGTTTCTTGCGAAAGCATAACTGCACTTGCGCCTTCCCAAACAGCAGTAGCAATATCTGAGACCTCTGCCCTGGTCGGGCGTGGTTTTTGTACCATTGATTCCAGCATTTCCGTTGCCACAATTACAAATTTATCATTATCGCGAATAGCGCGCACCATTCTGCGCTGAATAACAGGCAAAGCCTCCAAAGGCACCTCAACTCCCAAATCTCCTCTTGCCACCATAACACCATCTGCTTCTTTCAAAATAAGAGGAAAATTATTCACACCCTCTTGATTTTCTATCTTGGCAATTATTTTTTGTTTTGGACAAATTTTTCGACACTTTTTAATATCATTAGCAGAACGCACAAAAGACATGGCAATATATTTTATTCGCTCATTATTTGCAAAAACTTTTAAATCGCTAATATCCTGCTCTGTCAAAGTTGGCAAATCAACTCTTTCGCCAGGCAAATTAATATGCCTTCTTGAGCTTATTGTCCAACTATTTTCCGCTTTACATTGTACAAAATCAGCACCAACTTTTACAACCTCAGCAAAAAGCATACCTCCATCAATAGCTACTTTTTCACCAACTTGCAAAGTTTCTGTAATCTTTGAATAAGCTGTAAAAAACTTTTTCTTTTCTGGGTTTTGGTCTTCTTTTTTTGTCACTAAATAAAAAACTTCTCCTTCTTTTATTTCAACTTCACCATCAAAATCACCAGTGCGAATTTCCGGCCCACGGGTATCTAATAAAATATCCACCACACCAGAAACAGCACAAATATTATCTATAGCTTGTTGATGCCACTCTCTGCTTCCATGTGAAAGATTGATGCGAAAAATATTAACACCTGCTTCCAAAAGCTTTTTTAAGCTTTTTTGATCTACTGTGTTTGGGCCTACTGTGGCAATTATTTTTGTTTGTCGCATTTTATTAATGCTTTCATTATCCCTTCTATGCTATCATTTTGCAAATTTGGAACAGTTGTTAAGACCTCTGGACAACTAGCTACTATTGCATCAAGGAAATCAAGTGATATGCGATTTAAACTTTCGTTTTGCATTCCTTGCCCTACTGCACAATTACAATTAGCAGAATTTAAATCAGGACAATTACGACACGGTATCTCAATAGAAAAATGATCCTTTGTTTCTTCTTTTGCGCTTAGTGGCGCCCCTCTTAAATCATCAATAAGTTTTTTAGGGGAATACATTAATTTTTTAAATAAAAACCTAGCTTGCTAAGTACTCTTTAGTAATATCTGCTGCTTCTTTCACTTTTTCTAAAGGTAAATTTGGCAAACAAGCACGAGCGCGATTTTCTAAAGAATGATTATTTTTATCCACTTCAGAATAAAACATATAAGCAGGAATAAGAACAACTCCTCTTTTTGCAAGTTGATAAAATTTTTCCTCAGCAGGAAGAGCTCTTTTTTCTTCAGAAGCAATTTCGTTCATATCAAAAACCGAATAATAAGTATTTCCTTCATACTCAACACCAAGATGGTCAGCAAAAACACTTGTTGCTTCGCGCACCATTCTAGTGTACATATCTCTACTTTTTTGACCAAAAATAATATGGGAAATGCCTAAAAATTGGGATGGTCCAGTCACAAAAGTAGTGTGCATAAATTCACCTTTAATACCACCAGGAGCTTTTGCTTGCATTAAAGCAAGTTTCAAATTAGATCCTTTTGGCAAATAATCGGCCAAAATTTCTTCTGTCATAAATTTATTACTTGCCTCAGGAAGCAAATAATCACCAAAACGAAGACCTGTACTGCGTTCAATTTTACTGCGAGCATTAATTCTTAAAGTACGTTTTTTAGCAGAATTAAAAACAGATTTCATATCAGCAAAAAATGAAGAATAAACCTCATCAGTAAGAATAATTGAATTATGTTTTTCTGCTGTTTCAACAATGCGTTTTTTAAATCCATCAGGAGCAAGATGTCCAGTTGGATTATTTGGATCAATTAAAACAATACACTTAATTCTACCTTCATATTCCTCAATAGTTTTTATTGATTTTTCGTCTAAATCACCAGTCTTGTTGTCAATACTCACAGAAACAACATTAAGCCCACGACTAAGAAAAATATTATTATATGGAGAATAAGCAGGAGAAGAAGAAAGAACTGTATCGCCCTCTTTCAAAAAACCAATTCCTTCCGCACCCATAAGCTTAAAAAAAGTACCAATACCATCAGAAACACCACGAACAAAAACTAAATCATCAGCAATAATTTTTTCACCAAGTTCTTGAGTGTAAAAATCAGCCACAACAGCACGACACAATTCCTCACCTTGATAATCATGATAACAACCACCAGAAACAGAGGCATATTTAAAAGTATGAAACAAAACATCGCGCTCAGAATAATTTATTCCCTGTTCACCTGCAATGCGCACAAGTTCTTTAATATAATGATTAAGCATGTCTAAGTTAGCCTTTGCTTGTTCTGCTGAATAATTTTTCTCAGTTTCTGTTTTAATAGTTGCCATTACCTCCTCATATGGAGTGTCTGTATAAACAAAATGAGTACCTGAGTTATTTAATACAGTGTCAATAAATAAAAGGTAAGAATAAAAAGCTCTTCCTTCTGTACTAGGAGCAAAGCCATAACCAGGATCACCACGAGAAAGATCAAGAACATTCTCTTCGCCTACGCTTTCCTTGGCAACCTCACGCAAATTATAAAGAGCAATCCAAAAAGGATTAGTTTGTTTAACATCATAACCCCATTGGTTATCAACATACATTTTTCTCATGGTTCAATTAAAAAATAAGTAAACCCATTTTTGCACAAACAAAAACGGGTTTCAAGGTTCATTTAGAAATTGTTTTAACGTAATTAAAATAATTTTATTTAAGTTTTCTTAAAAATTCTTCAATTTTTTTCAATTTCTGCTTATTACTCAACTTTTTATCAAGGCTAATTCTCATAATTGCTGACCCAATCACAGCAATATCTGCATTTTTAGCAATATTTTGTATGTCTTGCTTGCTAGAAATTCCAAAACCAACAGCCAAAGGCAGTTTCACATATTTTTTAACTCTTTTTAAATAACCTGCCAAATTATCAGAAGCTTTTGCGTGCAATCCGGTAATTCCCAAACGAGCAGTGCAATAAACAAGCCCGCTAGCTGTTTTAGAAATTTCTTTTAATCGCTCAACAGAAGTGGTCTCAGAAACAACCTGTATAAAATCTAAACCATTTTTTCTAATTTCTTCTAAAAAACCTTCTTTTTTAGCTTCATCAAAAGGTATATCCGGAAAAATAACTCCGCTTATGCCAGCTTTTTTTGCTGTTTTGCAAAATTTTTTCACCCCCATTTTGTAAACATTATTAAAATAACCCATAAACAAAAGCGGAATATCCACTTTTTTACTCATTTTTTCAGCTAACTTAAATGCGTCAGCAACTTTCGTGCCATTTGCAAGCGCAATTTCATTTGCTTCCATCATCACAGGTCCGTCAGCAACAGGATCGGAAAAAGGAATTTGGATTTCCACAAAATCAGCTCCATTTTCTGCCATTATTTTTATTATTTCCTCTGTCATGGTCATCTCAGGGCACCCAGCCACAACATGAGTCATTAAGCCTGTTCTTTTTTCTTTACTAATTTTTTCCAGTTGTTCAGTGATTTTTTTCATATTTGAGATTTTAAAAATTTTCTAAAATTTTCATCACCAACTGCCTTGGTGACTATGAAAAGGTCTTTATCTCCCCTGCCAGACATATTAAAGACAATACTCTCACTTTTTTTCATTTTTGGTGCAAGCTCAATAGTCTTAGCAAGAGCATGGGAAGATTCCAAAGCAGGAAAAATCCCCTCTTCTTTTGCCAAAGTTTCCCAAGCTTTAATCACCTTATCATCGGTGGCGTAAGTAAATTGAACTCGTCCAATTTCTTTCAAATAAGAAAGCTGAGGTCCAACACCAGAATAATCCAAGCCAGCGGAAATAGAATGAGTATTTTGCATCTGCCCATCATGATTTTGAAGAAAATAAGATTTCATACCCTCAGAAACTCCAACTGAACCTTTTTGAAAACGAGCTGCATGATCTGTGCCTTTTATACCCTTTCCTCCAGCCTCTACGCCAATAAGCTCTACATTTTTTTCATCTAAAAAAGCATGAAAAAGTCCCATAGCATTTGACCCTCCGCCAACACAGGCAACAAGTTTATTTGGCAATTTTCCTTCTCTTTTTTTAAATTCTTTTTTCACCTCTTCACCAACTATTTTTTGAAAATAAGTATTCATCACGGGATAGGGATGACAACCGCAAACAGTACCAAGAAGATAATGTGTATTTTCTGGATCAGCCATAAGATCACGCATAGCCGCGTTAATGGCATCACGAAGGACCTGACCGCCCTCATAAACAGGCACAACTTTTGCGCCCAATCTTTCCATCCAAAAAACATTCGGCCTTTGGCGCTCAACATCTTTTGCGCCCATATAAACAACACATTCCAAGCCAAGTTTTGCACACATAGTAGCAGTTGCTAATCCATGTTGCCCTGCCCCTGTTTCAGCAATTACTCTTTTTTTACCCATGCGCTTACACAAAAGTCCCTGCCCAAGACAATGATTCATTTTATGCGCACCAGTATGCAACATTCCTTCATTTTTAAGATAAATTTTTGCTCCACCTAAATTTTTTGTCAGCTTATCAAGATACAAAAGTGAAGTTGGCCTACCTGCAAAATCTCTGCGTAAAATATTTAATTCATCAAGAAAATTTTTATCTTTAATTGCCTTAAAAAACTCCTCAGCAAGTTTGTCCATTGTAGGCACAAGAGTTTCTGGAACAAAACGCCCACCATAATCACCAAATCTACCTTTTTTGTTCAACACATAGTTTTTGAGATTTTTCATGATAATAAATTAAAAAGTTGAGAAATTTTATCTAAAGAAATCTGCCCATCTTCTTCTGCTCCGCTGGCAGTATCCAAACCAATTAAGTCAAATTTACTAATAATTTTCTGTGCATTGTTTACGTTAACCCCACCAGCAATAAAAAACGGCTTATTTATTGCAATATTTTGTAATAAATTATGATCAAATTCTTCACCAGCACCCGCCTGCCTAGCATCAAAAAGTAAAATATCCACTACTTGCTCGTATTGACTAATTTTTTCTAAATCTTTTTCATTCTCCAAAGAAATTACCTTAATTATTGGTCGAGCGACTTTTTCGCAATAAATAGGGCTTTCCTCGCCATGCAATTGCACAAAATCAAGATCAAGCTCATCAGCAATTTTGTTCACATAATCCAAATCCTGATTTTGAAAAACCCCCACGGCAAAAGTATTTTTCAAGCATTTTCGCAAATCACTAGCCAGATCAAGCTCAACAACACGCCTAGAAGAAGGCACAAAATTAAATCCACAAAAATCAACTCCAATTTTTTCACAATATTCAGCAGTTTTTTGATCTCGCACTCCACAAATTTTCAAAAGAGGCCGTGGTTTTATAAATTCTTTTATTTTTTTCTCATAATTTTCTGCCTGCATAATTTGAGTACCCACCAAAACCGCATCAACAAGACCTTTAAAAACCTGTACATCAGCACCACGCAAACCACTCAAGGAAACAATTACACAATCTTTTGGTAATTTTTTTGCTAATTTAAAAGTATTTATTCGCTTGGTGACAAAATTTTCCAAATTACGATTATTTATGCCAATTATTTTGGCTGAAGTTTGCAAAACTTTTTGCAAATCATCTTCATCTGCAATTTCTACCAATGCAGACAGCCCTTTTTCTTCGGCATATACAAGCAAATCCTGCAATTCAGCCAAAGAAAGTATTTTTACAATCAACAAAATCGCATCAGCACCATGCTGATAAGCTACATCAATTTGCTCTTTGGAAATAAAAAAATCTTTTGCCAAAACAGGCAAATCCGAAGCTTCTTTTGCTTTTGCAAGATCATTAAAACTGCCACCAAAAAATTGCTTATCGGTAAGCACAGAAATAGCGCTTGCTCCTGCGTTTTTGTACTTTATTGCTATTTCTACTGGATTAAAATTTTCTCCTTGAAAAATTTGTGGATTAGATGGGGATTTTTGCTTTATTTCTGCAATTAGTTTTATTTTTTCTTTGCCTTGTATTGCTTGTAAAAAATCTTTATGCGCAAATTTGCGCTCACCTTTTGGAGGCAAATTTTTTATTTCTTGCTTTTTATATGCCGTAATTTTTTCAAGAATATTCATATAATTTATATTATTTTGCTGCTAAGCCTTAAGGCAAATTATAACTATGAGTCGATTCTGCGATTGCCTATAATAATTTTCTTTCGCCATTTATAATTTTCTATACCAACAGACTAACCTAAGCGCGCACCCACCTTGTCATTCTGAGCGGAGTGAAACGGAGCGAAGAATCTCCTTGTTCATGCGCTCAAGTCCTGCTTTGTCATTGCGGACTTGATCCGCAATCTCCTTGGACATTTGCTCAAAGTCTACCTTAGGCATCGCCTCTCTGTCATTCTGAAGGGAATTCGCCTAAACGAATAATAAAATAACAGCAAAATTTTAATGAACAAATATTTTATACAAAAAACTTAAATAAGTTTTATTAAAGTGCTTTATAGGCATTATATTTTTCCAAAGCCAAGCCTTTTTTAATAATCTCCTCAGCCATCATCACGCCTTCTCGAGGAGTGTCCACCTTACCCATAAAAAAGAGGATAAAAGCCACATTTGCCAAAACTAAATTCACATGCGCAGTTTCGCAAGTACCATTCAAAATCTGCATAGCAACATAAGTATTAGCAACTGGCGTACCGCCAGCAATTTTTTTAAACAAAACTCTCTCAAAACCAAGGTCATCAGGAGAAATCATAAATTCATTAATCTCACCATCTTTCATCTCACAACAATAAGTCATATTCGAAATAGTAATCTCATCCAAACGATCCAAGCCACTAACCACAACAACATGCTCCTTACCTAATAATTTTGAAGCCTTGGCAAGTAAGACTGCATTGTCTTTGGAGCAAGTTCCAATAACCTGCTTCTTAGGCTGAGCAGGGTTAAGTAAAGGCCCAAGAAAATTAAAAACAGTAGGTGCGCTAATATCTTTTCGCACTTGCGCAAAATATCTCATGGCAGGAAAAAACTTTTGTGCAAATATAAAGGCCAAACCTGTTTTTTTATATGCCTCTTTAAGCTTTTTCTCATCAAAATCAATATTTACACCCAATTTTTCCAATAAATCAAAACTGCCAAAACGCCCAGAAGAAGCCCTGTTGCCATGTTTGGCAATACCAATTCCAGCAGAAGCAAGGACAAAAGATGCAATAGTTGAGGTATTAATTCTTTTTAATCCTGATCCTCCAGTTCCGCAAACATCAATTGCCTCTGGCATTTCCGGAAACTTTTTTGGCAATAAAACTTCAACAAAAAGTGCAATATCCTCAGCAGTGACACCTCTTTCATTCAAAAGCAACAAAAATTCTTTTCGCTCCGCATCAGAAACAAGATCAGTAAACAAAGTCTCAACATCACGCTTGGTGAGTGCTTCTTTTGTGCTTAATTTGTGTAAAATTGAATTAATCATAATTGAATTATTTATTTAATATTTTTTCTAAATTTAAAATATTTTTTCTCAAAACCATGATTTTCATAAAATCTATGAGCATCTTTTCTAACAATCTCTGATCCAAGATGCACAACAGAAACATCTTTTTTTCTCATTATATTTTCTACATAATCAAGCATTTTTTCGCCAATTTTTTGATTGCGAAAATCTTTATCAACACAAAGTTCAGCAATTTCCCAATGCTTATCATTAATATTCCAATTACCAATAATGGGAGAATAGGCTATATAAGCAATAATATGACCATTAAGCTCGGCTACTTTCATAAAAAAATTTTTTATTTTCAAATTTTTTTCAAATTGAACCTGATAAGCAGGCTTATTTTTCATAAAATACTCTATTGGATCTCCATAAAGCTCTTCCAGCTGAATAACAAGGCTAAAAACCTGCTCAAAATCTTCTTTTTTTGCTGACCGAATTATTAAATCATCAATCATTTTAAATTAGCAAAATTACCATTAAGAATGTTTTTTATCATCTTTAAGCCATTTTCATTCTCCATTGTCAGAACAGACTCCGGATGAAACTGCACAGACTCAATCGGCAAAGTTTTATGTCGCATTGCCATTACCAAATTATCAGTTTCAGCGCTAATTTCAAAACAATCAGGAATAAAATCACTCACCAAAGAATGATAACGACCTGCCTTGTATGGTGTTGGTAAATCTTTAAAAATTGTTTTTTCATCATGATGAATATCTGAACGCCGACCATGGACAGGCTCAACAAACTTCAATGAACCACCAAAAGCTTCAGTAATTGCCTCATGACCCAAACAAACTCCAAACATAGGTGATTTTTCTTTGTATTTATCAATTATCTCCATAAGATTGCCAGCATTTTTGGGCACACTAGGACCAGGAGAAAAAACCAAAAGATCAAAACTCTGTTTATCAATAAGCTCAAGAGAAACATTATTGCGATAAACCTTTACTTCTGCTCCCAAAATTTCAAAAAAATCCACCAAATTAAAGGTAAATGAGTCAAAGTTGTCTATTAGTAATATTTTCTTAAATTTCATTTCGATTGAGCAAAAGTATCAACAAAAGCCTGAGATTTTGCCTTGGTTTCGTTATATTCAAAAGCAGGATCAGAGTCATAAAGCAAAGTAGCACCAACGCGCAAGCTGAGTTTTTTGTTTTTAATATGGGCTGTACGAATAATAATTGCTGTATCCATATCTCCGGAAAAAGAAAAATAGCCTACAGCACCACCATAAAAACCACGACGAGTTTTCTCATGCTTTTCAATTTCAATCATAGCCTGCACCTTAGGGGCACCAGTCAAAGTGCCAGCATTTGCACAAGCAATATAAGCATCAAGTGCAGTATAATTTTTTTTCAAATTGCCAATAACATGGGCAATAGTGTGCATAACTCGAGAATATTTTTCCACCTTACGATATTCAGTAATCTCAATTCCTGGTTCACAAATCCGCGCCAAATCATTGCGCGCCAAATCTATAAGCATGTCTAATTCTGCTCGTTCTTTTTCTGAAGACAAAAGATGAAGCATGTTTTCATGATCCTCAATTGGATTTTTTCCTCTTGGCATAGTGCCGGAAATAGGGCGCGTATTGCAAACACCATCTTCAACCCTAAGCATCATCTCTGGCGAAGCACCAACCAAAAACTCATCACCAAAATCAAAATAAAACATATACGGTGAGGGGTTTTTTTCTTGATAAACCTGATACAAAGCAAAAGGATCACCATCAAAATCCGCTTTTAAAGTGCGAGAAAAAACCACTTCAAAAGTCTCTCCTTGTCTTGCCAGCTCTTTGGCTTTTTTTACTAATTCTTCATACTCTTTTTGTTCAAGATCAAAAGCAGGATTGGTAATCTTATAAGCTCCCTCTTTTTCTTTTGACGATTTTGTTAAATTTTTACTGATTTTTTTAAGTGAATAATCACACTCAAGCTTAGAATTGCGATACAAAATAAGTTCTGCTTTTTCTTTTAAGTGATCAAAATACAAAAAACTATCGTAAATATAAAAACAAAAATCAGGATCGCCTTGATCCTCTGCTATATTTGGTAAATCCTCAAAAAGACGTACGAAATCATAAGCAAAAGCGCCATAAAGACCAAAAAAGCATTTTTGATCTGCTTTAAATTTATCAAGAAAAATCCGCAAACTATCCGCAATAGTGTGTTTTTTTGTGTGATTTTCTTCAGAAAAAACTCCTTCCTGCTCTTCTAAGGTCGCACTTATCTTGGAGTCAGTTTTTTTAAAATCCTTAATCAAAGAAAAATCACTTTCATCTATTTCATCAAAAAAGATTTTTCCTCGCTCTTGCAAAAGAGCTATTTCAAAGGAATTATTTTTGCCTGTGATTTTTATAATTGGATCAAAGCCGATCAAAGAAAGGCGACCATACACATCAGAAATATCTTTTGATTCTAAAATAAACGGATTACTTTCTTCTCTTATTAAGGGGAAATAATGGCTAATATTGTCTTTTTTATATTCAAGTTGTTTTTGTGCTTTTAAAAATTCTAATGATCCAAATATTAATTGCTGTGTGCTCATAATTTTTTACCTGTAAATCTTTGGTAAATTTTTTGAAATATGCCTGTGCCGTGCTTAATTTCACGACTACCACGAGTAATTGTGGTTATGCTTATTCCTAATTTTTCGGCAATATCTCGCTGAGGCTCGCCTTCAAGCAAGCTTTTTACAACCTGCCACCGCAAAGCTATTTGTTCAACTTCATCTGGAGTAAGAATACCCCTGAGTAATTCACTCATTTCATGAGTATTTTTTGGAAGAGTAAACGCTTTGGAAGCCTCTTTAAAAAATTGATCCTTATTTTTTGCTGAAATTGTCATATTAATTATTAAATTATGTATTAGTGTACCGGTACACTAATACAGTAATACGCTAAAGTCAAGAAAAATGGCTTTTATGGCTTATTTAAGCTATAAAAAAATTTTTAATTTTTCTAATTTTTGATGTTTTTTTGGATATTTTTGACGTAATTTTTTGTAATTAATGAATTTTTTTATTATTGCGGAGTTAATCCTATAATCCAAGAATTAAAAATGTCATTCCGGACTTTTTAGGGTGTCATTGCGGGCTACGACCCGCAATCTCGGGAGGTGTCATTCTGAGCGAAAAACACTCCCTTGCTGTCATTCTGAGCGAAATGAAATGGAGCGAAGAATCTCCTTGAACACTAATTCAAGTCCTGCCTTAGGTAATTCAACAGTAATGACAACGGGAGATTCTGAATCGAGTTCAGGATGACATCATATTTGTCATTCCGAACTTTTTAGGGTGTCATTGCGGGCTAAGACCCGCAATCTCCTTGTCCATTTGCTCAATCCCTGCCTTGTCATTGCGGACTTGATCCGCAATCTCCTTTGCCATGCGCTCAAGTTCTGCCTTAGGTAATTCAACAGTAATGACAACGGGAGATCCTGAATCGAGTTCAGGATGACATCATATTTGTCATTGTGGACTTTTTGGGGTGTCATTGCAGGCTACGACCCACAATCTCCTTGTCCATTTGCTCAATCCCTGCCTTGTCATTGCGGACTTGATCCGCAATCTCCTTTGCCATGCGCTCAAGTTCTGCCTTAGGTAATTCAACAGTAATGACAACGGGAGATCCTGAATCGAGTTCAGGATGACATCATATTTGTCATTGTGGACTTTTTGGGGTGTCATTGCAGGCTACGACCCACAATCTCCTTGTCCATTTGCTCAATCCCTACCTTGTCATTGCGGACTTGATCCGCAATCTCCTTTGCCATGCGCTCAAGTTCTGCCTTAGGTAATTCAACAGTAATGACAACGGGAGATTCTTCGCTTCGCTACGCTACGCTCACTCAGGATGACAGAGAGCAAACAGACTCACAATAACGAAAACAAAAAATAATTAAAATCACCCCATTAAAATCCTCTGCACTTTATCCTCAAGCTCAGAGCATTTTTTTACTTTTTTTGGAAAAACAACACATTTCCCATTAATATCAATCTCAACAGAACATTCGCCTGGCGCATCAAGAAGAGCCTTTTGCACACTTTTTAATGCTTCTCGCGTAACCCCATTTGGAATTTGTATGTTCCATTTTTCAATTTGCTTAACACATTCTTGAATTACTTCTTCTTCAATTTCTTTTATTTCTTCCTCAATTTTTCTTTCTTTTTTTTCAAGTGGTGGGAGTTTTTTAGACTGTTTGCGTGCTTTTTCAAAACCAACTGTATCAATAGATTGAGCTATTATTTGCAAAAATCCATTTCTTTTATCCCATTTACCTTTTACGAATAAAATCTCTACATTATCCAATGTTTCATAGTGTTTTTCGTAGGTTTTTGGAAAAAACACTACATCTATTTTGCCGGTAGGATCTTCTATTGTTGCTACTGCCATTGTGCTTTTTGTTTTGGTAGTTATTTTGCGAAAGCCAGAGATTATTCCTCCTATTTTTATTGGATTTTTGGGCATTTTTTTGTCATTTTCTACAAAAAAGTTTTCTATGAGAGTACCTTTTTTATGAAAATAATTTTCCATGTTCTTAAGAGGGTGGTCAGAAACAAATAAACCAAGTATTTCTTGTTCCCAGCTTAATCTTTCTATACGAGTTGAACCTTCTGTTTCTGGTAGGTTTAAACTTGCTTTTGGCTCATCGTCCATACCTCCAAATAACCCTTCCTGTAGCGGATTGTCGTTTTTTGCATCATTTGCTTTTGCAAAAGCTGTGATTGTTTCTATGTTTTCGATAACTTTTTTGGGGTCAACAAACTCAGAGAGTGCTCCTGCTTTTGCTAAGGACTCTAAAGATTTTTTATTTACTATTTTTTGCGGAACTCTTAATAAAAAATCTTCAAAATCTTTAAAATTAGCATTTTTTCTAGTGCTTAAGATATCATTAACAACTCCATCTCCTATTCCTTTTACTGCTGATAAGCCAAATCTTATTTTACCTTCTTCTACTACTGTGAAATTTTTCAAAGAATCATTTACGCTTGGTGGTAAAATCTCAATACCCATGCGCTCGCATTCTTCAATGTCTCTACAAACCTTATCTGTATTACCAGCATCGCAAGAAAGTAAGGCGGCCATAAATTCTGTTGGATAATTGGCTTTTAGATAAGCTGTTCTATAGGCAATCATGGCGTATGATGCGGCATGAGAACGATTAAAACCATAACCAGCAAAAGGTTCAACCACTTTTTCAAAAACCTCTACTGCCATGTCTCTGCTGTGTCCTAATTCTTCTGCACCATCTATGAATTTTTTTCTTTGTGAAGCTAGTTCTTCTGGAATTTTTTTACCAATTGCCCGCCTAAGAATATCAGCTTCGCCAAGAGTAAATCCCGCTAAAACCTGAGCAATTTTCAAAATCTGCTCCTGATAAATTGCAATGCCAAAAGTTTTTTCAAGGATTGATTTTACGCTTTCGTGAACATAGGTCACTTTTCTCTTACCGTGTTTTCCTTTGATGTAGTCTGGTATCCACTCCATTGGACCAGGACGAAAAAGAGAGACCATCGCAATAATGTCTTCAAAATTATTTGGCTTTAATTGCTTTAAGTATCTTTTCATACCAGCGGACTCTAACTGAAATACGCCAGTTGTTTCCCCTTTTGCTAATAACTGAAAAGTTTTTTTATCTTCCATAGAGACTTTTGTAAAGTCTATGTCCACTCCTTTTGTTCTTTGAATAATCTTGCAAGCTTTGTCCATGATTGTAAGATTTTTTAAGCCCAAAAAATCCATTTTAAGCAGTCCGAGTGCTTCTACTGGTTTTTGTGAAAACTGAGTAATAATCACCTGGTCATCTTTTGGTGGATGCTGAAGAGGCATATGGCGCACTACTTCATCAGGGGAAATCACCACAGCACAAGCATGAACAGACACATGGCGCACACAACCTTCTAATTTTTTTGCTGTTTCAAAAATCTTTTTATGAACCTCATTGCTTTCAATATCTTTTTTTAGTTCACTTGATACCTCTATGGCTTCGTCCAAGGTTGTTCCTGGCTTATCTGGAATCAATTTCGCAAAATCATTCATCTCGCCAAATGGAATTCCATAAGCCCTACCTACATCCTTAATAGCGGCTCTGGCTGCCATTGTTCCAAAAGTACAAATCTGAGCAACTCGTTCAGAGCCGTATTTATTGCGCACATATTCAATAACTTCATCACGACGATCATCAGCAAAATCCATATCTATATCGGGCATTGATACTCTTTCTGGATTTAAAAACCTCTCAAAAAATAATTCATGTTCAAGCGGGTCTATGTCTGTAATTTTCAAAACATAGGAAACAAGAGAGCCAGCAGCAGAACCTCTACCTGGTCCTACAGCAATATTTTGTTCCTTTGCCCATTTTACAAAATCCCAAACAATCAAAAAATAAGAAGCAAAACCCATACTGTTAATCACGCTAAGCTCGTGATCAAGTCGTTTTACAATTTCTTTTTGCTCTTCTGTTTGTGGATTTTTAGTATCAAAATTAAATCTTTCCATAATTCCCTCCTCACATTTTTTGCGTAGATAGTCAGCATCTGTGCCACCATTTTCCACAGGAAATTGTGGCAAAAGATGTTTGCCAAATTCAAACTTAAAATCACATTTTTCTGCTATTTTTAAAGTATTTTTACATGCCTCGGGCACATGAGAAAAATATTGATACATTTCTTCTGGTGGTATCATTGAAAAATCAGAATCAGCCATAGACATTCTTGCTGTTTCTGACTTTAGAGCATTGGTTTGAATACAAAGCAATGTGTCATGCGCATCTGCATCATCTCTATTGGCATAATGCACATCATTGGTTGCCACAAGAGGAATGTTCATTTCTTTACTTATTTGAATTAAGGCCTGATTTACTTGTTCTTGTTCAGGTATATTTGGGTGATGCTGAAGCTCCAAATAAAAATCTTCCCCAAAAAGATCAAGGTGTTTTTGGGTCACTTTTTTTGCTTCTTCTATGCCTTTTTTTGTAAAAGCTCTTGGCACCTCGCCCTGCAAACAAGCAGAGCAAGCAATAAGACCTTCAGAGTGTTTTTTTAATAATTCAAAATCAATACGAGGTTTATAGTAAATACCTTCCAGGTATGAGGTAGTCACCATTTTTAGCAAATTTTCATATCCTTTTTTGTTTTTTACTAACAATAAAAGATGCCAGCGTTCGTTGTCTATGCCTGCTTCTTTATCATGCAAACTGCGTACAGCAACAAAACATTCACAACCTAAAATTGGCTTAATGCCTTCTTTTTTGCAAGCTTTAAAAAACTCAAGCACACCATGCATATTGCCATGGTCTGTTATTGCTAATGCAGGAGAACCTTGTTCGCGGGCTTTTTTTGCTAAATCTTCAGGACTAGAAAGTCCATCAAGTAATGAATAATAGCTATGCACATGTAGGTGTACGAATTTGTTCTCCACTTAGTTATAAAAATTAAACCTAGGAATTATTTTTGCAGGAAATTTTTTTAATTTCAACTTGATTTTATTGAAAAATATTTTGCTTTTTAATTAAAAAAATTGCATTATGTATGTGTATTATGCATATATGGAAAATAAGTTTTTTCACGACCAATTTCCAAATGAAACTTTTTATGGCTTTTTTAGTCAACATTGGTTTTTTCTTTTATCCCCTGTTTCTAGATATCTTTTAGTTATAATCACTATTGGAATTGGAACAATACTAAGTGTTAAATTTTTACCTGCCATTTCTGTTGAAATGTTTCGCTTAGTAGGAATTATTTTATTTTTAATTATCTTAATAGAAACGCAGGTATTTTTTTGCGCTATTGTTTCCTGGCTTTTGACAATAGTTATTTTGACTGACATTAGAGTTATCGAAGTGATTAAAAGCCTTTTTCTTCACGATGAAAAAGAGGTTGTTGACCTAAAAAAAGTTCAAGATATTCAAATGAGAAAAATAGGCTTAATTCGCAATTTTCTTGACATGGGGCGTATTTATCTTACTCTTGCTAATATAAAAGACTCCAAAGCAATAACTCATGTACCACATGTTTCTTATTGGACTCAAAAATTTAATAAAGTAAGACTGAAATCAATAAGCCGAAAAAAAGGCTTAGATGATGCGATTGATAGCATAAGCCATGAAACAGAAAGACATATTTCTGAAATTCCTAATCTAGATGTTTAAATGAGACATTTTCCTGGACAAAGAAACGGTGAAAAAGTAGAAATGATACTGCGAAAGCATTGGATAATCCATGTTTATGCCCTTTTGCGCTTTCTTTTTATTGGCATTGCTCCTGCTCTAATTATGGTTTTTTTAATTAGTAGATTTATGCACAGTGGCAATGGATTTTTTGATTTAAGCCTAGCTTTTTTGTTTGCCTTTTTATCTTTCACTCTTCTGTACTCACTCATTTGCTGGCTAAATGATGATTTAGACATTGTTGTTGTGACCAATGAAAGAGTGATTGATATTACTCAGGTGACACTTCTTGATAGAGATACTTCTGAGGCTAGCCTAAGGCAAATTCAAGATGTAAAGGGTCAAATTAAAGGAATTTTAGGTACTATTTTAACTTTTGGAACTATTTCAGTACGCACAGCTAATGATATTTCTGTTTTTGAGCTTGACCATGTTCATAGGCCAATTTTGAACTCTAGTAAAATTATGAGCTATATCAAAACAGGCGCTTACATCAAAGTACGCAAAGATGAAAGCTATAAAAAACATCTTCAAAGTTCACGAAAAAGAATATTGGACGCACTTCGAAGTTTTTTTAAAAACTAAAACTTGTTTTTGAGCAAAAAATAAGCGAGAATAAAATTCCCTAATGTTTTTGAATGGCGGATATTAAACAAGGATTACCGCAGGCAACTGATGCAGAAGAGTCTATCTTAGGCTCTATTTTAATGGACTCAGAAGCCATTATTAAAGTTTCTGATTTCTTAAAAGCTGATGATTTCTATTCTACTCAAAACAGCAAAATATATGAGGTAATGCTTAATTTGTCTCAACGCCATGAGCCTATTGATTTAATTACTGTTGCTGATGGCTTAAAAGAGAAAAAATGGCTCAAAGAAGTTGGTGGCAATGCAAGATTGGCAGAATTAACTACTGTTGTCCCTTCTGCTAGTCATATTTTTGAGTATGGTCAAATTGTAAAAAAGAAATCCACGCTAAGACGAATGATACTAGCTGGCGATAAAATTAAAGGCCTAGGATATGAAGAAGAAAGAGCAATCGAAGAACAACTCGAAAAAGCAGAAAAAGAAGTTTTTTCAATTTCGCAAACTTTTCTAAAAAACAAATTTGTACACATTAAAGATATTGTTAATGAGCGCTATGAGGTTTTCTCAGAAATTCATGGCAGTGATGAAGAAGAAATTGGCAGAGGTATTCCAACTGGATTTAGCAGTTTAAATAAACTACTTGGCGGTTTTCAACCTTCAGATATGATTGTGCTCGCTGCACGCCCTTCTATGGGTAAAACTGCTTTAGCTCTTTCCATGGCTTTAAATGTAGCGCTTAATACTAAAAAATCTGTGGGCATATTCTCTTTGGAAATGTCTAAAGAGCAATTAACCGATAGAATGTTGGCCTCTCGACTTGCTGTTGATGCTTGGAAGCTACAAAAAGGAAAACTTGATGATAGTGATTTCCAAAAAATGGGCATGATTATGGACGAATTATCACAAGCGCCTATTTTTATTGATGATACTGTTGGCTCTTCTATGCCAGAACTACGAGCAAAGGCACGAAGACTGCAAATGGAGCATGGTTTGGATTTTATTATTGTGGACTATCTTCAGTTGATGAGCACTGGAAATAACGCTTTTGCTGCCAATAGGGTGCAAGAAATATCTGAAATTTCTCGTAGCTTAAAAGCACTTGCTCGTGAGCTTCATGTGCCTATCTTGGCTTTGAGTCAGCTTTCTCGTGCTGTGGAAATGCGTAATCCAAAAATTCCTCAATTAGCTGACTTGAGAGAATCAGGAGCAATTGAGCAAGATGCTGATGTTGTGCTTATGCTCTACAGAGAAGATTATTATGAAGAAGACACAGATCGTGAAGGAATTACTGATATTTTTATCCGCAAACACAGAAATGGACCAACTGGTCATGTTGAGCTTAGGTTTGATAAAAAACAAATGCGTTTCTATGACATAGATAAAGCGCATGTGGAATAAAATTTTAATTGCAATTTAATAGTTTTTAAGCAAAGATAAGAGTCATGGATAATATTGCTTTTTTTATTGAACTTTTTGGATATTGCTTAATTTCTTTTGCAGTTTTTCTTCTTTTAGAAAAACCGTTTATTAAGTTTATGAGAGAGCAAAAATATGTCCAAAAAATCCGTGAAAAAACTGTGGATGGCAAAGTAGCAAAAGTATTCCGCGCACTTCACCTTAAAAAAGAAGGCACACCAACAATGGGGGGAATCTTAATTTGGATAACTGTTTTGTTGGTAATTATTTTCTCTCGCAGTTTGAGTTTTTTTGGTGTTATTGAGCAATCTCTTTTGCAAAGAGGGGAGGTTTATATTCCCCTTTTCACACTAATTACTGTGGGAGTTTTGGGCGCTATTGATGATTGGTGGAATGTAAAAGAAATTGGCGGAAAAAAAGGCATAGACTATGCACCAAAAATGTCTTTTTTGTTTGCTTTTGCTCTTGTGGCTGCGGTTTGGTTTTATTTTCAGCTTGCTTATACTGATTTTAGAGTTCCTTTAATTGAAACTTTTAATCTTGGTATTTGGATTTTTCCTGTGATTATTTTTGTTATTTTAGCTACTGCTAATGCTGTAAATATTACTGATGGTCTTGATGGTCTTGCTGGTGGAATTTTAATCCAAAACTATGCTGTTTTTGGGTCTATCGCTTTTTTGCGTGAGCAATATTTTTTGGCTATTTTTTGCGGCTTAATTATTGCCTGTCTTTTTGCCTTTTTGTGGTTTAATGTTCCTCCGGCTAAATTTTTTATGGGTGATACTGGCTCACTTTCTTTGGGAGCAACTTTAGCTGTTATTGCGGCTATGACTGGCACAATGGCTATCTTACTTTTAACTGGCTTTATCTTTGTAATTGAAACTTTATCTGTCATTATTCAGCTTATTTCTAAAAAATTCTTTAAGAAAAAAGTTTTTTTAATAGCACCTCTGCATCATCATTTTGAAAAAATTGGCTGGAGTGAGCCACAAATTGTTATGCGTTTTTGGATTATCAATGGACTTTTTGCTGTAATTGGCTTTATTATTCTTATGCTTGATAATTATTCGCAACTCTCATGATCTCAGTTTTAACAGGAAAAGTTATTGAAAAAGGAGAAAAAAACTTAATTGTTGAACTTGGAGGCGTGGGGCTTAATGTGATTACTAATAGAGAATTAGCCTTAAAAGCAAACATAAACGAAGAAACAAGAATATTTACCTACTTGCACGTTAAAGAAGATTCTTTGACTCTTTTTGGCTTTGAACAAAAAGGACAAAAAGAATTTTTTATTTCTCTACTTAGTGTTTCTGGTGTTGGTCCAAAATTGGCAATGGAAATTATGGAAGCACCTTTGGCGCATATCAAAGAGGCAATTGACGAAGGCAACACAGATGCGCTCTCAGAAGTTAAAGGTCTTGGCAAAAAAACTGCTCAAAAAATAATTCTGGAATTAAAAGGTAAAATACCCGATGAAGAGCTTATGGGAGACAATTTTTACTCTGAAGAAGTTGTGTTTACACTAATCAATCTTGGTTTTACTCGCAAAGATATTTTCAAAAAATTAAAAGATTTGCCAAATAATATTCAAAATACAGAAGAAATAGTGCGCTGGTTCTTGAAAAAAGACTAAAAAAATGATAAAATAAATAGATAAAAAAATGAAAAATATAAGTTTAAATCAAAAGCAAATTTTTGTTGAAAATTCAGCGCTTACTGAAGATGATTTTTTAAGTTTCTGTATAAATTTTTTGAACAAAAATCAAGAAGAATATAAAAAAAATCCTCCTGGGTTTTTTGAAATACTTGATAATCAAGAGGTTTTAGATGAAATAATTGACTTTGCAGATAAGAACCAAAAAAAATGGAAAGAAATTGTTGTTTGTGGCATTGGTGGTTCTGCATTAGGCACAAAAGCTGTTTATAATGCGCTTTCCCCTAATAAAAAAATTACAATCCTGGAAACAATAGATCCTGAGATACTAGCAAGTGTTGCTCAAAAAAGCCTTGCAGATACTCTTTTTGTTTTCATTTCCAAATCTGGAACAACCCTAGAAACTGTTTCTCAATTCTTTTTCTTTAA
Organism: Candidatus Altimarinota bacterium; assembly: GCA_963664295.1. Lineage (GTDB taxonomy): Bacteria > Patescibacteriota > Gracilibacteria > CAIRYL01. The sequence goes on along the minus strand of OY760935.1, from coordinate 224,993 downwards.
AAACGAATTAAAAAAACAAGGCTTAGATTGGAAAAAAAATTCAATTTTTATTACTGGAGAAACAGGTAAATTTCGAGAAATTGCAAATAAAAACAAAGTAAAAACCTTTACTGTGCCGGAAAAAGTGGGTGGCAGATTTTCTGTTTTTACTCCTGTGGGGCTTGTGCCTTTGGCGCTTGCTGGTGTGGATATTGCTGAACTAATTGAAGGTGCAAAACTAGGCAGAAAAAATGCCTTATCAAAAAATCCTAAAAAAAATACTGCTTTAAAAATGGCGGTTAGTGAGTTTTTGCTTAAAAAAAATACATCTGTGTTTTTTGTTTATGAAGAAAAACTTGAGTCTGTTGGTCGTTTTTGGAGGCAATTGCTTGCTGAAAGCATAGGTAGAACAAAAAAAATTGGTATTTTGCCTCATATTGCTATTGGCACTCGCGATCAACATTCTGATTTGCAACTTTTTGCTGAAGGTCCAGCAGACAAACTCTATACTTTTATTATCGAAAAAAATGCTAAAAAAGCCAGTCTGCCAACCATAAAAGACCCAGATTTTGCCCATCTTTCCAAAAAAAGTTTTTCAGAAATCAAAAAAGCCAGCTTAAAAGGTACAGCAAAATCATTAACAGAAAAAAAACAAACTGTGCAAATAATGGAAATAGAAGAAATAAATGAAGAAAGTATTGGTGAACTTTTATTTACCTTTGAGGCAGAGATTGCTTTTCTTGGAAAAATGTTTGGTATTAATCCTTTTAATCAGCCGGGAGTAGAAAATGGCAAAAAAATAACCAAAAAACTACTTTCGTAAAAAAAATGTTAAAACAAAAAATAAAATCCGGCTTTACCTTGGTTGAATTGATTGCAGTAATTGCCCTTCTTTCTATATTGGTTGGTTCTATGATTAGCTATCAAAATACAGGCGAAAGAAAAAAGGAAGAATTTATACAAGAAATTGACACTATTGGATTACTATTTCAAGAAATTAGAAACTACGCTATTACAAATAAAGTTTTAGATTGGGATAGTGATGGCAATGGCGAAGTTCCTGAGGGTGGCTATGGTATTTATATAAAAACTGAAGAAATTGATGGTGAAAAAAAGGCTACTTTCACAACTTTTGCTGATGTTGATCCGATTGATGCTCCTGATGGTCTTTATGATGAACTAAATGACTACATAATACCTGATGCAAAAATTCATGAACTATCAGAATATGTTGAAATAAATTCTTTGCAAGGCGATGGCACAGATATAACAGAAGCTGTAATTATTTTCTTGCCTGTTGATGCAAGTATGATTATTGGCGATAATGCAAGCAATAACTTTAATAATTTAAGCTTTGATTTAGAATCTAGGTTTGCTGAACAAACCTATAATTTTAAGGTTAATAAAATATCTAAATTTTTTGAAATTAATAAAAAATAATGTTTTTTAAGAAAAAAACAAAAAAAGGCTCTGTCATGATTGAGGTTTTAGTCTCATTGTTTATTTTTGGCATGGGCTTAGCTGGCGCTACTGCCCTAATTAGCTCTGCTATTCATGCTAATTCTGTAAACAAAAACCGAATTGTTGCTCTCAATCTTGCTCGTGAAGGCATTGAAGCTGTACGCAATATGCGCGATACAAACTGGATGACCTGGAGTGCAAATATGCGTCAATGCTGGAATTTTTGGGATAATACCGACGAAGATGGCGAAGTTGATGACGATGATTTAGCTTGTAATATTAGTGTTGGTGATGATCAAAATAATCATCCTTTTGGCAAACTTAGTGATGGAAACTTTGTCAGAGATTTTATTGTTGATTTTGATGAAACTAATTATCGTTGGGCATTGATACCAATACCAAATAGCTCAAGTCTTAGCTCAGAACTATATTTAAATAGCAATAATCTTTATACTCATAAGCCAACAGGAAACACAAAAACAAACTTCAGACGTGATATTGAAATAACTTATATTGACAGTATTGATGGTGATTTTCCTGCTGACCCAGCAAAAGATAATCGAATTTTGGTTAAATCTACTGTCACATGGCAGGAAGAAAATGTGAGCCATGAGGTTGTATTGGCTCAAACTCTTACTGATTATTATGCCCGTGAAAACTATGCAGACTAAAAAAAATATCAAAAAAGGCTACACATTAGTGGAAGTGCTTGTTGCCATTGGCATCTTTGCAACTTTAATGGTTATGGTGAGTACTACTGTTGTGAGTTATTATCAAGCACAAAAAAAACAAAAAGCACTAAATGAGCTTTATCAAGAAGCCCGCTTTTTGACAGAAAGAATAATCAGAGAAGTTAGAGTAAACACTATTGATTTTGAAGAATATTTTTCAATAGAAACACAAGGAGCTACAAATTATGGAGAAAATGCTCAAGAATATGAAAAAAGATTTTATTTCTATTACGCAGATAAAGACTCTCGCAATATGCATGAAGGATATTTTTCCACCAATGCAAACACTCTTGCTGATGACGATGATCCTACGCAAAAAGCTATTCAAACAAACAAACAAGATGAGCTTTATTTAATATCTGCTGACGGCAAGACAAAAACAATTCTCAAAAGAATTGGCAATGGAATTGATGATGATTTTTCAGGTGCAATTGACGACGGCGGAGCAAATGACACAGGGCTAGAAAGCCTGGCTATTGCAAAAATGGTTGTTGCTGATATGGACGGAAATGGCTTAAATGACTCCTGGGTTGCTCATGATGATTACATGGGGACTGAAGTTAATGAAACTGACTGTATTAACGGCAATAGCTGGATTGAGCTAGGAGACAATAGTCATTGTCTGCATTTTTATTCAATTACTCCCCCATTGGTCAAAGTAGAAGATTTAAGTTTTTATGTTGCACCCTTGGAGGATCCAAGAAAAGCTTTTAACGAAGAAGGAAAAGACGTACAAATGCAACCCCATGTCACCATTGCCTTAAAAGCTTCTTTTAATGGCAAAAAAGCGCTTCAATTAAGCGGACCTAATTCAACAATCTTCCTACAAACAACCGCTTCTTCTCGTGTTTATAACAATGTTTTATTCTCAGAACTATGAAAAATAAAAAAATAAAAAAAGGTAATGCTATTGCGATTGCACTATTAACTATAGGTTTTTTGACTTTAGTGACTGTTGGTGCAAGTACTGTTATTTTAAGCTCTTCCAAGGCTTCAAAAAATGTAGAAAGGAATAATAATGCTTTTTTGGCAGCAGAAAGTGGAATAGAGAATGCGCTTTATGAAATTTCTGACCATTCTGCAGGCTTTGAAGCTGTTAATAATGGCGAAGATGATGATCATACTAGAGTTAATCTTGAAGAAGTTTCTGATTCAGAGGCTTTTTGGACTGCTAGCTCTCGAAATTCTGTTAATAACGCTGTTAATGAAAACAGTGATGAAATTTTTATTCCTGCTCTAGTAACAGCTGATCCTGATGATGAAGAAAACTGGCAAGCTGTTAATTTTGGTACAAATAAAGTAATTAAGCTTTATGCAGACAATACTTCATGCACTGCAGAAAGCGGAAAAAAATGTGATTAGAGAAACACATAGTTGCAGAAATAACCTGCTTATTCTATGATGTATTTATGTATGATATCGTTATAATTGGTGCTGGACCTGCCGGCAGTATTTTGGCGCAAAAAATAAACAAAAAATATAAAACTTTATTGATAGATAATAAAGACTTTAAAAACTCCAAAAGTAATATAAAAAAATGTTGTGGTGGACTACTTGCCCCTGATGCACAAAAAATATTAGGAGAACTTGGCTTAGCTTTGCCAAAAGATATTTTAGTAAATCCTCAGCTTTTTGCTGTGCGCACAATGGACTTTCAGAACAATCTTGAGCGCAATTATCAAAGGTTTTATCTTAATTTTGATCGTCATCAATTTGATCACTGGCTCTTTTTACAAATTCCAAAAACAGTGGAAATAAGCCAAAATAGCACTTTTGTTGATTACAAACAAGAAATAGACCACATCAAAATAAAATTTCAAAAAAACAATCTATTAAAAGAAATCAAAACAAAAATATTAATTGATGCAAGTGGTGCAGGATCTATTTTGCGCAGAAAATTAACTCCCAACAGTCTACCAAAAGCTTATGTAGCAATTCAGGAGTGGTTTGAGCAAAAAAATAATCTACCTTATTTTTCTGCTATTTTTGACAGAGAAATTACTGATTTTTATTCTTGGACAATACCAAAAAATAACTACCTACTAATTGGCTCTGCTCTTGAGCAAAATCAAAATCCACAAAAAAAATTCGAAAAACTAAAAAGTAAGCTTAGAAAAAAAGGCTTTAAGTTTAATAAAAAAATCAAAAGAGAAGGTGCAATCATTTTTCGTCCACAAAAGCCCTCTCAAATATTTTTTGGTCATAACAATATTGCTTTCGCTGGCGAAGCTTCGGGACTGATTAGTCCAAGCTCTGCAGAAGGGCTTAGTTTTGCCATAAAAAGCTCCATTACGCTTGCTGATGCTGTTAATTCTAATCCTGAAAACTTTTTAAAAATATACAAAAAAAATTGCAAGAAACTAAAAACCAATATCTTATTTAAAAACCTAAAGTCCCCTTTTATGTATAATAATTTTTTAAGAAAATTGGTCATAAAAAGCGGTTTATTGAGCATGAAAAATAAAACACAAATTTGACCCTTTTAATAATAAAAGCTAGTATTTTTCTGCTATTTATTATTAGAAATGAAAATTGACCCAAAAGAGCCTTTAATAATTGAGCTAAGAAAATCCAAACTTGAAAGAATTTTTGCTTTTATAAAAGGTGTTTTATATTTCTTAATTTTTGGCTTTTTTCTTTTAGGAGTTATTGGTGGCTTATCTTCACAAGACAGTAGTAATAATAATTTTGTAAAAACTAATGTTGATTGGTATGGCAATGAGGTTTTTGTGGACAATTTTAATTCACCAGAGGAATATGTAGCTATTGTGCATATTGATGGCATGATTATCAATGAAAGTACTGGTTTATATGATGGAACAACAAGTGAGTCAATGCTTAGAATATTAAATGACATTGAACAAGATCCGCTTATTCGTGGAATAGTGGTTAAAATAGATTCTCCGGGTGGTACTGTGATTGATTCTGATAAAATTGCGCAAAAACTCAAACAGCTTAACAAGGTAAAAAAAGTATATACACTCACAGAGAGCATGACAGCAAGCGGTGGATATTATATTGCCTCGCAAACTGACAAAATATTTGCTCACAGAGAAAGCCTTATTGGCTCTATTGGTGTAATCTTGGAAATACCTAATGCTGAAGAACTTTTTAATAAAATTGGTGTTGATATGGTTGCAATCACCTCTGGTGATATGAAAAATATGGGTTCACCATTTACAACATTAAACGAAGAAGAAAGAGCTATTTTTCAAGCTCTTGTTGACGAATCTTATGAAAATTTTGTAAACGAAGTTGCTAATGGTCGCAATATGTCTACTGACGATGTGCGTCAACTTGCAGATGGCAGAATTTATTCCGCTAAACAAGCTCTTGAAAATGGTCTAATAGACAGCATTGGTGGACTTGAAGACCTACAATCTCAACTAGAAAAAGATGGGCTTACCAATGCTCAGCTTGTTGATTATTCGGAATATATTTCTCCGTGGGACGAACTTTTTGGTCCTATGGGCAAAGCTGTTTCTTCTTTGCTTCCTAAAGAAAAAAATTCTAAAATAATGCTTTATTATAGATAAATGCCTGAGCTTCCTGAAGTTGAAACTATTGTCCGGGATTTGCAAAAAAATATTCTTGGACAAAGCTTTGAAAACATTATAACAAGCGACAAAACAGCTCTTAATATTTGCGAAAAAGAGTTTAATAAACTCAAAGGCGCTGTTTTAAGGGATATAAAAAGACATGGTAAATTTTTGTCTCTTGTCTTTGATAATAAAATTATCACTATTCATTTACGCATGACTGGTCGTGTTTTATTGCGCTCTAAAAACTCAAAAAAAGAAAAATTTGAACGAGTGAGGCTTAATTTTAATAATAAGAGCTTAATTTTTGCTGATATTCGTCGTTTTGGCAAAATTTGGCTTTGTAGTCTTGATAATTTTCAAAAAGAAACTGGTATTTGCAAGCTTGGTTTTGATGCGCTTGACGATAATTTTTCTTTTGATTACTTTGAAAAAAACCTAAAAAACAAAAAAGGTTCTATTAAAAAATATTTATTAGCACAAAATATTGTTGCTGGAATTGGTAATATTTATGCTGATGAAATTCTTTTTTTATCTGGTGTTCAGCCTATGCGCCAAGCAAATTCATTAAGCAAAGCTGAGCTTAAAAAAATATATAAAAATATTGTGCCGATTTTAAATAAGGCTATTTCTAATCGAGGCACTAGTTTTTCTGATTATGTTGATGCCAATAATAAAAAAGGCAGTAATCAGGAAAAACTTATGGTGTATGGTCGTGGTGGAAAAAAATGCTTTATCTGCAACTCTGTGCTTCAAAAAACTCGCCTAGAGGGCAGAGGCACTGTGTATTGTAAAAAGTGTCAAAAATAAATAATTATAAAAAAACCGCCTTGAGGACGGTTTTAATAAAGTCATTAACGTTTTTGCCATTGAGGAGCACGCCTTGCTCCTTTTAATCCTGGCTTCTTTCTTTCTTTTACTCTTGAGTCACGACTTAGTAGTCCAGCTTTTTTCAAAACGGATCTAAACTCTGGATCAGCCTCTACTAATGCTCTAGCAATACCATGACGAGTAGCATCAGCCTGTGCACTAACACCACCACCAAGAACCTTTACAGTAATATCAAAAGATTTTTGAGTTTCTGTAAGCTTGGCTGGGAAAAGTGCATTTTGACCCAAAATTCCAAAAAAATAATCTTTTATATCTTTGCCATTAATTTCCACTTTACCACTGCCTCCTTCATAAAGACGAACTCTAGCAACAGATGTTTTTCTTTTACCTACTGCATAAAAATATTTTTTACCAGTAAGAGAAAAAGTAATTTGTTTTCTTGCTTTTTTCTTGCTTACAACATTGCTTTTTTCTTTTTTAACTACTTTTGTGGTTTTTGTAGCTTCTTTTTTAGTTGTAGTTTTCTTAGCTACAGTTTTTTTTGCAGTAGTTTTTGCTGTTGCTTTTTTTGTAGTAGTCTTCTTTGCAGTTTCTTTTTTAGTTGTAGTTTTCTTTACTGCTTTTTTTGCCGTAGTTTTTTTCTCTTCTTTTTCAGCCATTTTTAAAATTAAGATTTAACATTAAATTCATCAACAGAGATTGTTTTTGGCTTCTGCGCCTCTTGTGCATGATTTTCATCAGCATAAATTTTTAATCTCTTTAAAATATCTTTTCTGTGCTTGTTTTTTGCAAGCATACCTTTTACTGCGAGTAAAATAATTTTTTCTGGATTATCTTCTAGCATTGTGCCTGCTTTTTTCACTTTTAATTCACCTGGTTTTCCAGAATGACGATAATATTTCTTATTTTCTCTTTTTGAACCACTTAAATAAACTTTTGAAGCGTTAATAATAATAACACCATCTCCTGTATCTAGATGTGGGGTGTAAGTTGGTTTATGTTTTCCACTCAAGATCCTGGCTGCTGTAGTAGCCAATCTTCCTGGAGAAACTTCATTGGCATCAAGAAGATACCATTCTCTATTCATTTGAATATCTTTGACTTTTGGTAAATAAGTTTTCATTTCGTATTTTCAACAAATTCTATTAAAACCATTTTTGAGGCATCACCTTCTCTTATGCCAACATTTGTAAGACGTGTATAGCCAGAGCTTTTTTCTTTATATCCTTCTGCTACTTCAATAGCTTTTTTTGTAGCAGGAACTGTAAATAAAACTTTTTTAGCTTCACGAATTGCATTTGCCTTATCGTTTCTTTTTAGCTTAGTGATGAGCTTTTCTGCTTCAGAACGAACTATTTTTGCTTTTGCTTCTGTTGTTTTTAGTTTGTCGTTTAAAAACAAAGAAGTTAAAAGATTACGAAGCATAAGCTCTCTGTGACCTTTTCTTCTTCCTAACCTAGTTGTTATTGAACTTTTTCTATGTCGCATTTTTCAAAAAAATAAATTATGAATCAGTTAATTTTAATCCTCTTTCAGCAAGCTTGTCTCTTACTTCTGTCATTGCTTTTTTACCAAAACCTCTTAATGTGTCTAATTTTGCTTCTGTGCATTCAACAAGTTCTTCAACAGAGCCAATATCACCGTTAATAAGAGCATTTAATGTTCTTGGTGAAAAATTAAGCACCTCGATTGGTGTGTAAGTTTCTTTTTCATCTTCTGTTTCTTCTTCGCTTGTGCCAACTTTTTTGCGAGCATCAAAATCAGCAATATAATCAGCTTCTATAAACTCTGATTCGTCTTTTTGGAATAAGCTGAAATATTTTTCCAAAATTTTTGCAGAAAATTTCATTGCTTCTTCAGGGGCTATTGAGCCATTTGTGTCAACTTCTACTGTAAGTTTATCTAGGTTAGTCATTTGACCAACACGAACAGGAGAAACATCGTATTTTACTTTTACAATTGGTGAAAATATTGCGTCTATTAGTATCCAGCCTGCTTCTGTTTCATCTTTTTGTCTTTCTGTAGCTGGAATATAGCCAACTCCTTTTTCAATTCTTAGTTCCATTTTTAAACTAGAACTTTTTTTGTCTAAAGAAGTTATTACAAAGTCAGGATCAAGAATTTCTACATCAGAAGATGTTTTAATGTCTTTTGCTAAAACATCACCTTCACCTTTTGCAGTTAAAGTGACAATTTCAGCATCTTGACTGTGTTTACGAACAGGAACTCTTTTTAAATTTAAAAGAATATCAAGAGCGCTATCTTGCACTCCGGACATTGTACTGTATTCATGAGAAACGCCTTCAATCTTGGCCGCAGTAATAGCACTACCAGGAACATAAGAAAGAAGAACTCTTCTAAGCGCATTTCCAATAGTCATACCAAAACCAGATGGCAAAGGAGAAATTGTGAAAATCGCTTTATTATCTTCAGTTTTTTGAGAAGTAATCTTTGGAAAACCGATTTCTTCGTGAAGAATATGCATTTTTAAAAAAACAAAAGGAAAAAATTAACGTGAATAAAACTCAATAATCAAGCTAATAGCAATAGATTGATCAAGCTCGTCTGCTTCTGGCATTCTTGTGATCTCAATTTGATGTTTTTTAAGGTCAAATTTTAACCAACCAGGAGTTTTGATTTTTCTTTCAGCTGCTTTTGCGTATGAAGGATGATTACGAGATCTTTCACGCATTACTATAGTATCGCCAGGACGAAGAGAAATAGATGGAACATCTACTCTTCTGCCATTTAACTCAAAAAGACCATGTGTCACCATTTGTCTTGCTTCTCTTCTAGATTCTGCTAAGCCTGCTTTATATACAGCATTGTCTAATCTTCTTTCTAATAATCTTAACAAATTTTCACCACTCATGCCTTTTTGGTTGGTGGCTTTTTCATAATAATTTCTGAAAACTTTTTCAGAAACACCAAAAATTCTTTTAGCTTTTTGCTTTTCTCTTAGCTGTTTTCCAAATTCAGATAATTTTGTAAAACGAGCTTTTGCGCCTTGACCAGGAACTGTGTGGCGTCTAACCATGGCACATTTTTGACTATTACATCTGTCACCTTTAAGAAATAGTTTTTCGCCTTCTCTGCGACATAGCCTACATTTTGCTTGAGAACCTCTCATAATTAATTAGAAACAAAAAATAATATAATAAAGTTAAACTTTTCTTGGTTTTTTCTTACGACAACCATTGTGTGGAATTGTTGTTAAGTCAGTAATAGAAAGCAAATTTAATTTAGAAGTATGTAAACCACGAATAGCTTGCTCTCTACCAGGCCCAACACCTTTCACAAAAACTTGTAAATTTTCAATGCCACAAGAGTTTTTAGCTTTTTCTGCAGCGTTTTCTGCAGCAACTTGAGCTGCATATGGAGTAGATTTGCGAGAGCCTTTAAAACCACTAGCTCCTGCAGAACTCCAAGAAATAACTTCTCCTTCTTCGTCTGTCAAAGTGACAATAGTATTATTAAAAGAAGCTGTGATATATGCTCTGCCATTTAGCACGCTTCTTCTTGTTTTTTTCTTTTTCGCTGTTGTTTTTTTCTTAGTTACTGCCATTTAACAATAATAAATTATAAAATTAAACTTTTTTCTTATTTGCAATAGGAGTGCTTTTGCCTTTTCTAGTGCGAGCATTAGTTTTTGTGCGTTGACCACGAACAGGCAATCTTCTTCTGTGGCGATAACCACGATAACAACCAATATCTTGCAATCTTTTAATATCAGATGAAATTTTTCTTCTTAAGTTACCTTCTGTGACATATTTATCAATTTCTGTTCTTAATTGAGCTACTTCATCTTCTGTAAGTTCATCTGCTCTTTTGTCTAAATTAATTTTGAGATTGTTCAAAATTGTGTTTGAGCGACTTTTTCCAACACCAAATATGTATGTTAGAGCAATCTCAATTCTTTTATTCGGAAGTGTGACACCAGCAATTCTTACTGCCATATATCTTTTAAAAAAATAAAATTAACCTTGTCTTTGCTTATGTTTTTTAATTTTACAAATAACGCGGACAACGCCCTTTCTGCGAATGGTTTTGCAATCTTTACAAATTTTCTTTACTGAAGCTCTTACTTTCATAGTTTTTAATTATTTTTCACGATAAGTAATTCTGCCTTGCGTTAGGTCATAAGGAGAAAGCTCAACTTTGACCTTGTCCCCCGGGAGAATACGGATAGAATATTTGCGCATTCTACCACTAACGCGTGCATGGATTTCTGAATGTTCCTCTGGGAAGTTTTCTGCTGTTATCTTGACTCGAAAGAAACCACCTGGTAAACACTCTAATACTTTTCCGTCTAATTCGATAACATCTTCTTTGGACATCAGAAAGCCATAAAAAAATAGCCTGAGCATTTTGCCCTAAATTTATACATAAATCAAACCTTTATTTTTGGAAAAGCTAAAAATCCCTTGCGAAAAAATAAAAATATGGTGATGTAAAAATAATAAATTTAAATCTTCCCAAAAAGCCTAAGGCGCAATATAATCAAATCATGTATACAGTAATCTTTTTTATAATTGGGCTTTTTGTTGGCAGTTTTCTAGGAGTTTTAGTTTCTCGCTTGCACTCAAACGAAAAAGGAATTTTTTTAGGCAGATCACATTGTGATCATTGCCAACACAAACTAACCCAACTTGATTTAATACCTGTTCTTTCTTGGGTTTTTCTTGGTGGAAAATGCCGAAAATGCAAAAAGGCAATTTCTATAGAACACCCAATAGCAGAGATATTAACAGGGGCTATCTGGGGCTTAACTGCTTATTTTACTGCATTTAACTCTCTTTTGCTCGCTTGGTCATTGGCAGTAGTGACAATTCTTTGGTTTCTTGCTGTTTATGATTTTAAATACAAGCTTATCCCTCTACATGGCGGAATAATTATAATATTTTTTGTTCTTAGTTTTTTTGCTGATAAAAATCTGCCTATTCCTGAAACAAAAGATGCTTTAATTGGCTTATTGATACCTGTTGGTCTTTTTGGACTGCAATATCCGCTGAAGTATGTTTACAAACGAGATGTTATTGGTTTGGGTGATTTTTATCTTGGCGCTTTTATGGGCATTGTGCTTGGTTGGCAAAAAGTTATTGTTGCACTTTTTTTGGCTTATTTTATTGGTGCCTTTTTTTCTCCAATAATTATTTACCTCAACAAAAAAGGCTCTAAATCCGAAGTTCCTTTTGGTCCTTTTTTGGTTTTAGGTGCTTTAATTGCACTTTTTTGGGGTAAATTTTTTGTCAATTTTTGGCTGGATATTGTAGGGCTTTAACCTAAGATAATTCATCTTATTATTGCTAAATTTTTGAGATGTCATTCTGAGTGAATCCTTCGTAGCTTTAGCGAAGAAGGAGAGCCGAAGAATCTCCTTTGCCATGAACTCAGGTTTTACCTTGGGTGATTATGTAGTAATGACTACGGGAGATCCTTCGTTTCACTCAGGATGACTGAATTAGGGATACTACCTCGATTATTACAACAGTAATGACTATGGGAGATTCGCCTAGGCGAATGACAAAACAAGGGGGGCTCAGGGTGATGAAACAAAGAGGGCTACAAAAAAAGCGGTCAGAATGGCAGAAAAAGAAAAAAATGACCAAAAAAGGAACTAAAAGAAAAAAGTACAACTTAGTTTATCTAGCTTCTTTTCTTGCCCAATCCCCACTTAAAAAAATATTTAAACCCGCTTGCTATATGTGTCCGGACAGTTTTTTTACAAAAAATATCTAATAAACCACTTGTTTCTGATAATCTTTCATGATTATGAATTGCTGTATAAAGAGGATTGTAATAAACCTCCCAGCCTTTTTTCCACATTGTTCTGCAAATATCTGTGTCCTCAAAAAACAAAAAATAGCGAGGATCAAAACCACCTACCTCTTCCCAGGCTTTTTTGCGCATAACAAAAAAAGCGCCAACAACCCAATCCACTGGAATTGGTTTTTTAAAATCCACATCCCACATCAAAAATTTTGCCATGCGACCCTGAAAGCGTTTTCTTAAAAAATTTACTCTTTTAATCAATAAATCTATTGGCACTGGAAATCTACGAAAAGAATCCTGAGTTGAGCCATTTTTATAGTACAATCTTGGCCCTACCAATCCCACTTTTGGATTTTTGTCTAAAAAATCAAGCAAACCATCAAGAGTATTTTTATTAACTTCAATATCTGGATTGATCACTGCAACATACTCCCCTTTTGCTTGTTTTATTGCTAATTCATTACCTTGTCCATAGCCTAAATTTTTTGGAGAATGAATAAATTTTATGTTTTTATGTTCTTTGTTTTCCCATTTTTGACGAATTTTTTCTAATTCATTGTTTTTTGATGCATTATCAATAATCAAAATTTCATATTCTGATTTTAGTGGAAATTTTGCAAGACTTTTAAGGCATTTATCTGTAAAATCCTGGGAATTAAAATTTAATATAATAATTGATAATTTCATTCTTAATTAAAATATTTTTCAATTTCTTTAGCAGAAACTCTTTTTTGCATTGCTTCTTTTCTTTTAATAATCTCTGGCATTAGGTTCTTGAATTCTTTTTCTGCGTTTATTGTATCTCTTTCTATAATATGCGCCCAAATTTTTCTTAAAAATAAATAAAATCGAGTTTTTATTTTTGTCATCAAGGAATAATGCGGAGAAAAATTCTTTTCTACCATAATTAAATGGTTTAAATAAGACCATTCTCTAATTTTTGGATTTCTTTTTATTCTTTCTTTTGTTTTTTCTATTGTGCGATCGTGCCAGGCAAGTGCTTTTGGTGTATATACACACTTCCAACCTGCCCATTGAAAACGATAATTAAGATCTATGTCCTCTTTGTACATAAACATTAAGTCATCAAACAGACCAACATCATCTAAGGCAATTCTACGAAAAAGCACTGCTGAACCTGATGAGCCAAATATTTCTTTTTCTTTATCATATTGTCCAAGGTCTTTTTCGTCTTGCCCTCTGTCTGCAAAATGATGATTTGCATAAGCTTTCATTCCTACTGTATCTATCTTGTCTGTTTTTTTATCATTTTCAAAATCCCAACGATAAAGCTTGCCAGTTGCCATGCCGTATTTTGGATCTTTTTCAATAGCTCTAACAAGCTCTGTCACAAAATTTTTATCAAAAAACATATCTTGATTAAGACAAAGATAATATTCACTTTCTGTTTCTTGGATAATTTTGTTATGTCCTCGACCAAAACCAAGATTTTTCTCGGAACGAATTATTTTTACTTTATCTCCGTATCTTTCCTGCAATATTTTGTAGTCATTATTTGGTGAAGCATTATCAAATACAATTATTTCCAAGTCTGCAAAATCTTGTTTAAAAAGTGACCCTAAACAGCGATCAAAATATTTTTCACCATTATAAGCAAGAATACCAATAATAACTTTAGGCATTTTTTAATTTTAAATCTCTGGCAATGACAGTAGCTCTAAAAAGGCTTTCGTGCGTACCTGCATCAGACCAATTACCTTTTATTATAGAAGCTCCCAGGTTTTTTTCTTGAATATACAAATTGCTTACATCGGTAATTTCTAGCTCACCACGAGCACTGGGCTTGCAAGAACGAATTTTGTTAAAAACCGTAAAATCATAGAGATACAAACCAGTGACAGCAAAATTTGTCTTAGGATTTTCTGGCTTCTCTTCAATACTTAAAACATTGTTATTTTCATCAAGCTCAGCCACGCCAAATCTATTAGGATCAGGTACTTCTTTAAGAAAAACATGTGCTCCTTTTTCAAAAGCCTGAACAGGCTCGCTAAAATCATCTTCATAAATATTGTCCCCCAAAACAACTGTCATGTTTTGATTATTAACAAAATCTTCAGCCAAAGAAAGCGCCTGAGCAATACCACCTGCCTCAGTCTGAACTTTGTAAGTTAATTTCACTCCAAATTCAGAGCCATCTTTGAGCAAACGAGCAAAATCACCCACATGATCCTCTCCGCAAACTATTAAAATATCTTCTATTCCTGCTTTTTTGAGAGTATTTAAGGGATAAAAAATCATTGGCGAATCATAAACAGGCAAAAGGTGCTTATTGGTCACTTTTGTTGCTGGATAAAGTCTGCTTCCTGTGCCTCCTGCTAAAATTATTCCTTTTTTAATCATTGTTAAGATTATTATTGATTTTGTTTATTTTCTCAAGAAAGAAAGTCTTGCAACGCCTCTTTTAGAGGTCTTAGTTTTATATTGCTAGAATTTTTTAGCAAGGCTTTTTTTGGTCTTTGGATATTTGATAAAAAATTATCACTAGAAACTGGACTTATTTCTACTTTGAAATTTTTTATTTCTGCAATTATTTTTGCAATATCAAAAAGTGAGTTTTGACCTTCATTTACAAAGTGATAAATTTTTTGATCAAATTTATTGTTCATAATCAACTCTTTAACAGCATTAACAAGATCAATAGAGTATGTCATTGAAACAAAAATATCATCAACAACATCAATTTTTTTCTTCTTTTTTGACAATGAAAGAATTTTTTTCACAAAATTAATTCCACCATCTCCAAACAACCAAGCAGTGCGGATAATAACAGATTTTGAATAAATTTTTTGTACACAATCTTCACCTTCGGACTTGCTCAAGCCATAAAAATTAAGTGAATTTTTTTCACTATCTTCTAAATAAGGTGGATTTTTGCCATCAAAAACAAAGTCAGTGGAAAAATGAATAAACTCAGCACCTAGCTCTTTGCAGGCTTTTGCCATTTCTACTGGAGCATCTCTATTCAAGGTCAAAACTTCATCTTTGTATTCTGAATTTTCTGCTTTTTCTGTATCTGTAAAAGCAGAACAATTAATTACAATATCTGGCTTTAGCTCTAAAATAGCTGGTGCTATTTTTTCTAAATCAAATAAATCAAGGTTATAGCGAGAAAAAGGAATAATTTCAAAATCAGTGGATAAAATTTTAAAAAAATCCTGTCCTAACATTCCTTGTGCGCCAAAAATAAGAATTTTTTTCATTTAAAAATAGTCTCAAATCTTTGCTAATTTTACACCAAAAACCACAAATTACACTCGATTTTGTAAAAAAAATATGGTATTATGTTCTGAAAAATAAACAAAAATGCTTAAATTAAACAAAAACCAGAAAGATAAAATAATAATTTCAGTAATATTTATTGCAGTAATTTGCGGGTTTTTGCTGTTTATGAGGGCAAAAAATTTTGCTGAACAAAACAAAGCCAGCATCATAGAAGAAAAAAACCAAATAGAAACTTTCTTAGAAAGAACAATTTTAAGAGAAAGTCTTGAAGAATTAGAAAAAATAGAGGGCTCACAATCACTAATTAATGATTTAGAAAAAAATAAAAATTTATTTGATGTTAATTTTGAAGAAGTTCCTGGTGGCGTGATGGTTTCTTTTCTTGGAAAAGGAGAAGGAAACACACTTCATCCATATTTTGGCTTTTTTGAAACCAAAAATGATGTAGTGACAAAAATTCACTGGAGCAAAAATGGAAAAGCAAAGTTAATCAATCAAAATGGCAATAAAATAGAACTAAAAAACACTAGTGATTTTGCTTGGAACACAGAAGATGAATGGGAAAACTATGTTGACCTGCGAATAATCAATCTGGAAAGCGAAAATGGCAATAAATATATTATGCCAGGAGAAGTTGGCGTCTTTACTGCAAAAACAAGTGGCGAAATTGCTCCAAAAAATACAAACCATGAATATTTAATTGCTATTGATTAAAAAATAGATGAAATTTTCATAAATTCATGCCAAAATATGAGGCATGTTTATAGTGTTTGAAGGAATTGACGGCTCTGGCACAACAACTCAAAAAGATTTGCTTTTTCACAAGCTTATTGAAAATGGCAAATTAGCAGTAGCAACAGGCGAACCAACAACAGAGGCAATGGGCTTACTCAGTAAAGAAATTCTTCAAAACAAACAAAAAACTTCTCCTGAGGCCTTGCAGTTATTATTTTGCGCTGATAGAGCAGATCATGTTTACAAAACAATAAATCCAGCCTTAAAAGAAGGAAAAACAGTGGTTTCTGATCGTTATTTTTGGAGCACTATTGTTTTTGGCGGACTAAGTTGTGATCGCGAATGGCTAAAAAAACTCAATGAAAAATTTCCACAACCAGATATTATTTTTTATTTACAAATTGAACCTAACGAAGCCTTAAAAAGGGTGGACAGCAGAGGCTTGGGTAAAGAATTATTTGAAAAAGAAGATGTGCTTAAGCGAGTGAGTGAAAATTATCAAAATTTAATCCAAGAAAATAAAGACTCTGAAAAACCAAAGGTGTATATACTTGATGCAAATCAAAGCATAGAAAGCCTTGGCAATCAGGTTTTTGAAATAATTAAAAAATATTTATAAAAACAATGAGCACAAAAATATTAGATGGTAAAAAACTGGCAGACAAACTACTACAAGAAGCCAAAGAAAAAGTGGCAAAAATGGCACAAAAACCAAAATTAGTAGTTGTGCAAGTGGGCGAAGATCCAGCTAGTAAGGTTTATATTCGCAAAAAAAAAGAAGCTGCTCTCGAAGCTGGACTTTTATATGAAGAAGTAAGTTATCCAGAAAACATAAGTCAGGAGGAATTGTTAAGCAAAATTACTGAATTAAATGAAGACACAGAAGTGACAGGAATTATTGTGCAACTTCCCTTACCTGCACACATTTCTGTGCCTTTAGTTATTCGCCAGATCAAGCCAATTAAAGATGTTGATGGATTTTGTGCTTATAATCTTGGAAAAGTTTTTTTATCTAAAGATTTCGAAGATTTACCACCAGCAACTCCCTTTGGCGTAATTAAATTATTAGATGAATATAATATTGACGTACAAGGTATGGACGCAATTATTGTTGGTCATTCTAATATTACTGGCAAACCTTTGGCTATGATGCTTTTAAATCGCAATGCTACTGTTTCTGTTTGCCATATTCACACAAAAAACCTTGCAGAATATACTAAAAAGGCAGATTTAATTGCTGTTGCTGTTGGCAAAGCAAAGCTAATCACCGCAGATATGGTTAAAAAAGGTGCAATTATTGTTGATATTGGCATGAACCGTGATGAAAATGGCAAATTGTGTGGTGATGTGGATTATGAAGAAGTAAGCAAAAAAGCAAGTTATATCACTCCTGTCCCTGGTGGAGTTGGTCCAATGACAGTAATTTCCTTAATTCTTAATACAATAAGAGCAAAAGAAAAACAAAATAAAGCATGAAAAAGCCTTGCATTTTTTAAAAAATTAGTCCAAAATCTCCAGAGCATTTATTTAAATAGATAATATGGCAGTACCAAAAAAGAAAGTTGCTAGATCATACGGTCGCACAAGACATTCAGCTTATAAGCAAAAAACTCAGAAAAAAATTCTTGATAAAATTTCTTTAACAACTTGTGAAAATTGTGGCGCAAAACGCCAAACTCACACTGCTTGTGCTGAGTGTGGTTATTATAAAAAAAGAGAAGTTCTTAAAAAGAAAAAAGCTGAGGTGACAAAAATACAAGCTTAATTTGATCCTTATAAATTGGCTAAACTAAGACACATTGCCAGAATAACAGCCTTTCAGGCGCTTACTGCTGTGACAGTGAGCAAGAACAAAGAACCTGAAAAAATTTTTGACTACATTATCCAAAAATTTGCTCCTGAACTAAAAGACCATTCTTTTGCTCGCGAGCTTTTTGAAGGAGTTATTAGTATTAGAGAAGAAATTGATGAAAAACTTCAGGAATATGCTCCAAAATGGCCTATTGAAAAACTTTGCTCAGTAGAAAGGTGTGTTTTAGAAATTGGTGCTTATGAAATTATGAAAACTGACACTCCCCTTGCAGTCATCTTGAACGAAGCTATTGAAATAGCTAAAGAATTTGGAGACGAAACAGCAGGCAAATTTGTTAATGGAGTGCTTTCTAGTCTTGCAAAAGATATTAAAAAATAATGGAATTAAAAAGCCTTTGTGAAAAACTCGGCATTACAATAAAAAATAAAGAAATTTTTGAAGAAGCTTTTACTCATAAAAGTTATTTAAACGAGCATAAAGGATTAAAACGAGATAGTAATGAAAGGTTGGAATTTTTGGGCGATGCTGTGTTGGAACTACTTTCCACTCGTTTTTTATTTAAAAAATTCCCAAAAGAAGAAGAAGGTATCTTAACTGCCTATAGAAGCGCTTTAGTCTGCGGAGAAAATCTTGCTCGCTTATCTAAAAAAATAGATCTGGGTAAATATTTATTCATGTCCAAAGGAGAAGAAAAATCAGGAGGCAGAAAAAAAGAATATATTCTTGCTAATACTTTTGAGGCTGTAATTGGTGCTATTTATCTTGATAGCGGCTTAAGAGAGGTTGAAAAAATTCTCAAAGAATTTCTTTATCCGGAAATAGATGAAATTATTGCCCAAAATCTACACAAAGACTCTAAGTCTCTTTTTCAAGAGCTTGCTCAAGAAAAAAAGAGCATAACCCCTCATTTTGAGGTTCTTAAAGAAAGTGGACCTGACCATAACAAAAAATTCATCGTTGGTGCTTATTTAGATGAAAAATGCATTGCCAAAGGCAAAGGTTCAAGTAAACAAAAAGCAAGTATTGATGCGGCTTTTAATGCCTTAAAAAAATTAAAATGGAATTAAATCTTAATGATTTAAATAAGGAAAAAAAATACATATTAGCTTGTTCTGGTGGAGCTGATTCTGTTTTTTTAGGCGAAATTCTTTGCCAGACTGGTTTTAAAAACATTATTATTGCTCACTTTAATCACCAATTAAGAGAAAAAGAAGCTGATAGAGATGAAAAATTTTCTCAAAAAATGGCAAAAAAATGGAGCTATGACTTTATTAGTGAAAAATGGCAAAAACCAGAACAATCGGAAGAAAAAGCCCGTAAAGCCAGATATAATTTTTTATATAAAATTTATAAACAAAAAAAAGCTAATTTTATTTTACTAGCTCATCATTTTGATGATAATGCGGAGACTATTTTGTTTAATTTATTAAGAGGAACAGGATTAAAAGGTGCTAGTGGAATTAAGAAACAAGATGGAGTTCTGATTAGGCCATTGCTAGATATTAAAAAAACTGAAATTATTAAATATTTAGAAAAAAACAAAATCCCTTTTCAGACAGACTCAAGCAATTTTGAAAGCACTTTTACTCGCAATTTCCTTCGCAATGAGCTTTTTCCACTTATTGAAAAACGCTTTCCAGAAGCAAAAAATTCACTTGCTCGTTTTGGTGCTATTTTAAAAAATTCTCAGGATTTGATTGAACAAAAAGCGCAAAAATGGCTTCAAAAAAACCAATCAGAAACAACAGGAATAAATCGAAAAAAATTCTTAAATCAGCCAAAAATTATTCAAGCAGAAATTTTGCGTATTTTTTGGCAACCTGCCTCCTTAGAATTTGAACAAATCGAAAACCTACTTCAATTTATAAAAACAGCAAATAGCAACAAAAAAATAATTATTAAGCAAAAAACACTAAAAATTTTTGGTGATAATTTTTTTATAGAATAAATCCTTTATTTTCTGTAAAATACAGACTACTTTGTTTTTAAAAAATATGAAAAAAATAATTTATACTTTTATTGCCTTATTTCTAGGCATTTCCAGCACTCAGGCCATGATGGCTGTTTGCTCTGTTGATGACGAAGACTGTAGTTTTTCTGATGTGCCACAAACTCATAAAAACTATGAAGCAATAAATTATTTATCTGATAATGAAATTGTAAATGGATTTTCTGACGGCACTTTTAAGCCTGATCAACAGGTAAATCGCGCCGAAGCTCTTAAAATGATCCTTTTGGGCTCTGGAATAAACGGTGAACAAGCAAATGAAAAACCTTTTTCTGATGTAGAAACAGGTGAATGGTTTGCAGAATATATTTACAAAGCTAAGCAATTAGGAATTGTTAATGGCAACGAAGACGGCACATTTGCTCCAGCAAGAACTTTAAATCTTGCTGAAGCTCTAAAAATGGTGATTAAAACTAATAATGTTGATGTTAACGAAATTGCTATTTCTTTTGATCCTTATCAAGATGTACCAAAAGATAGTTGGTTTGCTCCTTATTTTCAATATGCCAAGGAAAAAAATCTTTTAGACAAAAACTCAGCAGAAAAAGTAAATCCAGATCAAGACATGACTCGTGGAGAATTAGCAGAAATTATGTACAGAATTGCTTATATGAATGAAAGTGGCTTGCCTGCTTTCATTGATCCCAATTTAACACAAGATGATCCTGCTGGCTTTGAAGAAGAGACAGAAGAAGAGGGCTATCAAGAAGTGGAACAAGAAATAGGCACACCAGAAGTGACAGAAGAATCTTAATTATTATTTAATGCTAGAAACTTTATTTGAATTTGGCAAAGAATTTGTTGCCGAATATGGACTAGCTGGGCTTTTTCTTTTTTCTTCCACAGAAGCTGTTATTCAGCCTATTCCTGTAGAAGTTGTCATTGGAGCAGAGGCAGTTGCGGGCATGAATATTCATTTGGTTTTTATAGTTGCCTTAATTTCTAATTTACTTGGAGCTAGTCTTGCTTATTATCTTGGCTATAAGCTTGGTCATCCCACAGCAATCAAAATATTTGGCAAAAAAAAGGTAGATAAAACTGAAAAATTTTTAACTAAATGGGAATTTTGGGGCGTTATGATTGTTGGTTTTACCCCCCTGCCTTACAAGCTTATTACCTGGGGTGCAGGAATTTTTGAGCTTCCCTTTAATAGATTTCTTCTTGCATCTTTAATTGGTCGAGGAGCTAGATTTGCTTTATTTACTTATGGCTTTCAAAGTCTTTTAGGATTTTTAGCATGAATTTTTTAGAAAGTATTATTTTGGGCGTATTACAGGGAATTACTGAGTTTCTTCCTGTTTCTTCAAGTGGACAACTGGTAATTGCTGAACATTTTTTTAGCTTAGATAATATTGACCCTCGGGTTCTTAAAACCTTTGATATCTTTTTACATAGCGGTACTTTGTTTGCACTTTTTATCCTTTTTTGGCGTGATTTCTGGGATATTATTAGTTTTTTGTATAAAAAATTTGTACAACTTTTTGGAATAAATAAAAAAATAAGCAAAGAAGAACAAGAAGGGGAAAAATTATTATATTTATTAATTATTGGCACTATTCCTGCCGTTGTTATTGCTCTTCTTTTTGAAGACTTAACAGAGTCTGTGCGCACACCTCTTTATGTTGCCTTTTTTCTTGCTTTAACTGCTCTTTTGTTTTTATTAGCAGAAAATTTACCCAAAAAAACAAATAATAAAAAAATAAGTTTAAAAAATGCTTTTATTATTGGCGCTTTTCAGGCTATTGCTATTTTGCCTGGCATTTCCCGCTCTGGCGCAACTATTTCCGGTGGTTTATTTCAAGGTCTTCGTCGTGATGTAGGAGCAAAATTTTCTTTTATGCTGGCTACTCCTATTATTCTTGGCGCCAGCTTGCTTTCATTAAAGCGCATTCTAAATGAGGGATTTTCTGAGGAACTACCTGCTTTAATTACTCTTAGTGGTTTTTTGAGCTCTTTTGTTTTTTCTTTTATCACAGCTAAATTTCTTCTCAGTATTTTTAGAAAAGTTTCCCTTAGTTATTTTTCTATATTTTTGTTTATAGAAAGTGCTTTATTGATTTATTTTAATTAAAGCTATTTTTTTAAAAGAGGTTTTTTTAAATCCAACTCTTGTTCTGAGAAAAATTCCAAAAAATAAACCTCTATCACCAAGTTAAACATTCTTAGGTCATTGGTGGCTACTTCAATTTTGCCATTTTTTAATCCCTCATCTATGAGCACAAGTGCTCCATAGGCTTTTTTAATTTTTTCAAAATCAAATTTGCTGGCTACTCTTTGCCATTTAGAAAAAACAAAAGGGTGAACGCCAACATCTTTTGCAGTGCGGTTGTTTTTTACTGCCCAGATTATTTTTAATAATTGGCGCACAGCAGGCACAATATCTTTGTAATATACAACTTGTGGTGCACCTGTTTCTTCTAATTCTGACTGAAAAACCTTGAGAGCTTTTTTGAGATTATTTTCCTGCAATGAATTAATAAGTGCAAAATCAGCAATTTCAGAATTCATAACAGAAATTTTTTGAATATCTACCTCAGAAATTGGCTTATCTTCACAATAATTAATTAATTTGTTTATTTCCTGACTAATCCACCAAAGATCATTTCCGCAATATTCCGCTAAAAAAGTCGAGGCTGAGGGAAGCATTTTTCCTCCCTGGCTTGCAACTCTACTCAGTATCCATTTATTTAATTCATGGCTTTCAAGTGATTTAAATTCTTGTGTTTGATTGACTATTTTTTGTAAATCTTTCCAAATTTTTGTTCTTCTGTCTGGATTTTCTGCGGAAATAATAACCACATTTTCTGCTGGTAAATTTTCTAATGATTTAATAATACGCTGGTAATATTTAGCTATATCGTCTTTAGATATATTGCCTTTTACTGGTGGTGGAAAATTTTCCAAAAAAATCACTCTTTTTTCACCAAAAAAAGCTGGAGTGATGATTTCTGCTGATATTTCTTTTGTTTTTTGATTTAAATACTCGTTTGCTCCTCTGTCTGGCGGGTCAAATAAAATCGACATGACATTAAATTCACCATATTTTTGAAAAGAAGCTTTTTTCATTTGGCTAATGTGTTCTTTTAATAAAAAGCTCTCCGGCCCTGCATAAAGCAATATTTGCCCACGCTGTATATCTTTTTCTTCCACAAAGCAATTATAGCAAAATCTTTATTTTTTGCTAGAATAAGGGCAATGAAAGAAAAAGATCTTAAAAAAATCCATCAAAAAATAATAAAATCCCTGCCCAAAAAAACAGGTGTTTATCAGCTAAAAGATGAAAAAGGTAATATTATTTATATTGGCAAAGCAGTAAATATACAAGAGCGAATAAAAAATCATTTAAGCGGGCAATATACCTCGCCAAGAGCAAAAAAATTGGCAGAAAATACTGTGAATGTTGATTTTATTGAAACCTCCAATGAACCAGAGGCTTTAGTGCTGGAAAATAACTTAATCAAAGAATTACAACCAAAATACAATATTCTTCTGCGTGATGATAAAACTTTTCAATTTATTAAATTTACTGTGCAGGAGGATTTTCCTAGGCTTTTGTTGGTGCGCAGAATTACAAATGATGGTGCAAAATATTTTGGACCAAAAACTTCCTCAAACTCAGCAAAAAAAACAATAGACATGCTTCAAGGGCTTTTTAAATTTCGTACTTGCAGACTAGAAATTAAAGAAAAAAATGGAGAAATAGGTATCAAAAAACAAAGTGCTCAAAAAATACCTTGCCTTGAATATCACATAAAACACTGCGAAGCACCTTGTATAGGCAATATCAACAAAGAACAATATCAAAAAAATGTAAAAACAGCTATGCGCTTTCTTAGTGGACAAACTGGGGATATTCTCAAGCAAATAAAAGCTGACATGATGAAAAGTGCTGAGAATAAAAATTTTGAAGAAGCAGCACAAAAAAGAGATTTAATGCTAGCTGTTGAAAATATTTCTGAAAAACAATTTGCAGCCGATGCTTCTGGTTTTAGTGCTGATGTGCTTGGGCTTATTGAAAAATTTGATCAGGCTTTTTTTCACCTTTTTCAAATTCGCGATGGACGTATAATTGGCTCAGAAGATTTTGTAATTCCTCTTGGGGAAAATCTTTTTGAGTCTTTGTCTGCTTTTTTGCGAAATTATCCGGAAAAAACCCAGGAAATACCAAAAATTATCGTGCTTGACCCTGAAATATTGTCTGCAAAAGAAAAAGCAGGCTGGGAAGATTATTTAAAAACAGAAATTGTCTTGCCACAAAAAGGCAAAAAAAAGTCACTCTTGGATTTGGCGAAAAAAAATGCGGAAAATTATGCTCGCAAAAACGCGCCAAGTTTTATGAAAAAAGAAAAAAACCACGATGAAGAATTAAAAGAATTACAAAAAAAATTAAGCTTAAAGGATATTCCCAAGCGAATTGAGGCTTATGATATCTCGCATCTTTCTGGCACAGAAACAGTCGGCAGTATGGTTGTTTTTGTTAATGGTGAAGCAGAAAAAGCACACTACCGTAAATTTAAAATAAAAACTCTGGAAAAAGGTAAAATTGATGATTTTTCTGCCATAGAAGAAGTAATCAGCAGGCGCTTTCAGAAGCTTCCTCAGCCTCTACTAAAAGGTTTTTCTATTCGCAAAGCAGGAAAAAAAGATTTTGAAGAAATTAAAAAGGAATTAAAAAATAAAAAACTAAAACCTGATAATTTTTATGTACTTAAAAAAGAAAAAAAAATTGCTGGTTTTGTACAAGAAAAGATATTTGAAAAAGAAAATATTCATTTAATTACTGATTTATTTATTTTTCCTAAATTTCGGGGCAAAAAATTGTCTGATTTTCTTGTGCGTCATGTTTTAAATAAAACCAAAGCAAAAAAAATATATAAATTGGCTTCATTTGGTCAAAAATCAATTGAATATCTAGAGAAATTAGGCTTTGAGCATATTCGCAAAACACCAGAGGTGTTTATTAAACAAGTTTGTTCCCTTAAAGAGCGTGATTGTGATAATAGTAATCCTTATATGGTTCATGTAAAAAAGAAAAAAGACGCTAGTTTTAATGCCTTGCCTGACTTGATCTTAATTGACGGTGGCAAAGGGCAACTCAGCTCTGCATTAAAGGCTTTTAAGAAATTTGATCTCAATGTGCCTTTTTGCTCTCTTGCAAAAAAAGAAGAAGAGGTTTTTGTGGAAAATAAAAAAACTCCTGTTAATATTGCAAAAAACTCCCCTGCCGGTCATTTATTACAAAATATTCGTGATGAGGCTCATCGTTTTGCTATTTCTTTTAATCGTAATTTGCGAGAAAAAAATAGTAAAAAATCTGCCCTAGACTCTGTGCCTGGAATTGGCTCTGCTAAGCGAAAAATTCTTTTACAAAATTTTGGCAATGTAGCTGGCATTAGAAGTGCTAATGATGAAGAAATTGAAAATCTAATTGGCAAAAAAGGGCTTATTGCCATTAGAGAGAATTTGTAATTATTTTTTGTCATTGCGAGCTTGATTCGTCACGGCGAACTTGCCAGTCCGGCTCTCCTTTGCCATGCGCTCAGGTTCTACCTTGGGTGATTGTGTAGTAATGACTACGGGAGATCCTTCGCTTCGCTCAGGATGACAACAGCAAGAGGTGGACTCGGAATGACAGAATCAAAGACACTATTCAGACTATTAAGTAGTAATGATCACAAAAAATTCTGAACCAAACTTATGACAAGCTTTTATTTATTATTTTGTAATTACTCCACCTCCTAAGAGCTGATCGCCATTGTAAATTGCTACTGATTGTCCTGGCGTTATTGCTCTTACTGGTTCTGCAAATTCTATTCTTACCTTATTATCAGCTAATATTTTTATTTTTGCTTCTATTGGTTTAGCTCTATGTCTTAATTGAACTAAAACTTCTTTTTGCTTTGGCTTTTGTAGCCAATTTGTCTGACTTAATTCCATTTTCTGCCCATACAACTCACTATCTTCTGCTACATAAACAATGTTTTTTTCTAAATCTATTTTTTTTATGAATAAAGGATTTTTTTGCCCACCTATTTTTGCTCTTTGTCCGATTGTGACAGAAAAAATGCCTTCATGTTCACCTATTTCTTCTTTTGTTTGCCAATTTATTATTTTGCCTTTTTTTTGATTATTTTTTGGTAAATTTTTTCTTAAAAAATCTATTGTCTCACCTTCAATAAAGCATAAATCTTGACTTTCTTTTTCTGTGCTTATTTCTTTGAAACCTTCTTTTTTTGCTATTTCTTTTACTTCGGATTTTGTGAGTTCTCCTAATGGAAAAAGTGCATTTTCTGTCTCTTTTTCTGTTAAGCGGGCAAGAAAAAAACTTTGATCTTTATTTTTATCTTTTGCTCGATATAATTTGTTTTCTTTTTTAATTACATAGTGTCCTGTGGCTATGTAGTCGGTTTTAAATTCTTTTTGCGCTTCTAGTAATAACTGAAACTTGAATATGCGATTGCAAAAAACACAAGGATTTGGGGTTAAACCTTGTTTATATTGCTCTAAAAAATCTTGAATTATTGTTTTTGAAAATAATTCAACTGTATTCATTATAATTAGTTTTATTTTTAATTTTTTTGCTACTTCTTGAGCTTTTTCTGCTAATTTTTGGTTTTTTGTTGTCATAAAATATACACCTATTACTTCATATCCCTGCTTTTGCAATAATAATGCTGATACAAATGAATCTATTCCGCCTGATAACCCGATTAAGACTTTCTTCTTTTTCATCAAAAATATTATAGATTAAAAAAAGCCACTTATAAACAGTGGCTTTTAAGTTTACGATTTTTATAAACTTACCCTTGTGTTGCAGAAAAAATATCAACACTAATACCAGGTCCCATAGAAGTTGTGACAGTAATTTTCTTTAAATAAACACCTTTTATTCCAGATGGTTTTGCATCAACTAAAGCGCGCATGAAAACTTGTGCATTTTCGAGAAGTTTTTTGTCACCAAAAGAAACTTTACCAAGAATTGAGTGAACTATTCCTGCTTTATCATTTCTAAATTCAATTTTTCCTTTTTTAATTTCTTCTACTGCTTTTTTAATGTCTTCTGTCACTGTGCCAGATTTTGGACTAGGCATTAGGCCTTTTGGCCCAAGAACTTTGGCAGCTTTGGCAATATCTTTCATAACAGATGACTGAGCAATGGCTACATCAAAGTCAATATCACCTTTTAAAACTTTTTCAACAAGATCTTCTAATCCAACTACCTCAGCACCTGCTTTTTTTGCTTCATCAGCCTTAGTATCATCACAAAAAACAGCAATACGCTGAGACTTACCAGTGCCATGCGGAGGTACAACAGTATCACGAACAATCTGATCAGCATGTTTTGGGTCTGTGCCAGTATTTACATGAATTTCTACAGTTGCATCAAATTTTGTTGTTGATGTTTCTGTGGCTAATTTCATAGCTTCAGCCAGTGTGTACACCTTGCCTTTTTCAAGTTTTTCACTTACTTGGCGATAATTTTTTCCAAATTTTTTCATAATTATTATAAGTTAAATTTTAAATTAATCTTTTTTTGTGGCTTTTCTACCTGTGCGCCAGCCCCAAATCCAAAGAGGAATACCAACAATAAGTAAGGCTATATTGTTTGATATTCTGCGGGCAGATTGATATTTCCAATCTTCTTTTGCGCTTTCTTTTTCTTGCTCTTTACATTCTGCAATTTCTTCTGTTGTGCGTTCAATTTCTTCACCATTTATGTATTTTGGATGCTCACAAGTTCTATTTATATAGCTTGTGTTTTCTCGAATACCAAAAATGTAAGTCTCAATACCGTAATCAATGAGACTTACTGTACCGATTGTTACCAAAATAACACCAATAAGTGCTGTGATATACAAGAAAATTGCTTGTATTAGTTTTAAAATTTTCATGTTTTTAATTAAAAGTGGTGCAAGCCTTTGTTAAACAACAAAGTCCCACAATAAAAACTGTTTTATCCTTCGACTTTTACGCCCATACTACGAGCAGTACCTGCAATTATTTTTACGGCGGCATCCATGTCGTTTGCGCTTAAATCATCCATTTTTGTCTTTGCAATTTCTTCTAGTTGAGCTCTATTAATTGAGCCAACTTTGTCTAAATGTGGTTTTGCACTACCTGATTTTAGATTGATTGCTTTTTTGATCAATACTGCAGCAGGAGGAGACTTAAGAATAAAAGAAAAAGAGCGATCTTCGTACACTGTTAATACAACAGGAACAATAGTGTTGCCCATTTCTTTTGTTTTATCGTTAAATTGACTGCAGAAATCTTGGATCTGAATACCAGCTGCACCTAAAACCGGACCTAAAGGAGGTGCTGGATTTGCTTTGCCTGCTGGCGCCTGCAATTTAATAATTTTTGTTACTTTTTTTGCCATATTTTATATTCAAAAGCCAAAAAATTATACCTTTCAATTATAAAAAGTCAATCTCGTTTTTAAAAATATTATTTATTGCCAAAGAAATTTTATCGTGATCTTCTTCTTGGTATTCAAAAGCCATGACTTTGTTGTGACCTTTTACTACTAAAAATACCATTCCTGGATGATTTTTTTTGTTATTAAAATAAAAAGAATGTTCACCAAATGAATCAGTTTGGTTAATTATTATTGTGTTTTTATCATCTTCAGGAATGTTTTCATAAAGATGAGATTTAATCATTTCAAATAATTTTGCACTGGTTATATTTTTTTTAGCATGAAATTCAGTAATTTTTACTACTGTATCCCCTTCTGATTTAATCAGAGCACTTGAGGCTGAAAATTCTTCATTTAAAGTTGCAAGGGAAACACTTTTAAATAAAGTGTCTGCAAATTTCAGCTCTTCTATTGATAAATCTGCAAATTCAACTGTGCTAAAATCAGAAATTTTAAATCCTTTTAAATACGGAATGGACTTATTTCCTGCTTCTTGTTCTATGTTTTCGTTATTTTTGTTTAATGAGCTTGTTTGCGGAGGTGAAATAAGAAACTCTAAAGTTGCAAAAACTCCACAGACAAGTAATAAAATTAAAAAAATAACTTTTTTAGACATGATTATTTCTTTTTAACTTGATTAAAAGCAAGTTCAACAGGCGTTTCTCTGTCAAAAATAGTCACTAATACTTTTAATTTACCTTTTTCTTCATTAACAACATCAACAACACCTTCGAAAGTGGCAAATGGTCCGTCGATAATTTTGACAATATCGCCTTTTTTGAAGTCTGCTTTGAATTTTGGCTCTTCTGTTCCCATGCGGTCTTTTACTAATCCAAATTCTTCTGGCGTGACAGGCACTGGAATAGTGCCAGAGCCAACAAAACCAGTGACATTTGGAGTATTACGCACAACATACCAAGAATCATCAGTCACAACCATTTCCACAAGGACATAACCTGGGAAAATACATTTTTTCTTTTGAACTGGCTTGCCTTTTCTGAGGATAATTTCTGTTTCTTTTGGAACTACTACATTAAATATTTTATCTTGCATGTTCATGCTGTCTATTCTTTGTCTTAGGGCTTTTTCTACTGCATCTTCATAGCCAGAGTAAGTGTGAATTGCATACCAATTGCGACCTTGGGAAGGATCTTGTCTGCCTTTTTTTAGCTCCATTCCTCCTGTTTCATCTTGCTGAAAAATAGAAGAAGGACTTACTTCCTCTTTTTCTTTTGTTTCTTGCTCATCTATCTCCACAGAACTAGGCTCATTTTCACTTATTTCTTCATTTGTTTCATTGCTTTCTTCAGCTTGCTCTTCTAATACTGGCTCTGAGCTAGTATTTTCTTCAGTTTGTGCTTCTTGTTCTTGAAGCTCCTGTTCATTTTGAATTTGTTTGTCGTCGTTCATCGAATTAAGAAAAATAAATCACCTAAAAGTAAATCAAGCAAGCCAATAAGAATAGCACTCGCAAACACAAAAATAATTGTAATTACAGATATTCTTATTGTTTGGTTTTTTGTAGGCCATTGCACTTGCCTTAGTTCGTGTATAGCTTCTTGAAAATAATTCTTTACGGATTTCATTAGAGATAAAAAAATGCGAATGTAAGTTTCGCATAAACTTTACCTTTTTTGCAAGGGAATTTATACTTGTTTTACTCTAAAAAATCTTTTTTTAAGAAAAAGTCTTGACAAAATTAAGTTTATATTTTATTATGCTATACTTTTAATTTTTAAACCATTAAAAATGAATTCTAAAAACACACCAAACAATTCCCCTAAAACAAAAAGAGAGATGGGAAAGCAAGCATTAAAAACTGCTAGCATTCTTGGTGTAAGTACAATGATGCTTATAAATGCGGGCTGTAAAGACAGCGAACCTGCTGAATTTCCAACACAAAAGGGAGCAGGTGCTCCTAATCTTTCAAAAGCACCTTTAAGTCAGGCTAGCGAAGGCGATCAAGCTATATTACAAGATAAATATGGCAATATGGCTGAATTTCTTGCATCAAAAGGTTTATTTTTTGTTGATCCTGCTGGTGAAATTGCTCGCAAAGCTATTGATACAAGAAAAATTGCTGGCACACTTGGTCTTGATAATGACGACAATCCAGATGAGCGCAATGCTGTTGGTCCCCTATCTGAAAATGACAAATTAACAGTAGGTCCGGGCTCATCAATAGACAGATACACACCAATTACTTTAAAAGATGGCACTGTTTTAAATCATTGGTTTTATGGTGACGGTGGTGGCGTAATTGCAATTCAAGACATTATTGATCAATACAATGAAGATAGAGATGAAGAAGATCAGATCACTTTTGAAAATATTGATTTTATTGATTTTACTGTGACAGATCCAGACGGCGATATAACACATGTAAGATTGGATTCTGATATGCAAATTACTTTTGAGCCTGGCGATGCAGAAACACCTGATCAAGTTTGCCTTGATGGCTCTTGTGCTCCAATCAACACAGAAGCTGAAACACAAACTGTTGAAATTATGCCTGGTGTTTTCCTTAAGCTTGGTGCACCTGATCTTGATGGCGATGGCGAACCTGATTTTGACCCAGATGGTGATGGCAAAATTAATGAAGCTATACGCGATGGAGTTAAAGTTTATCCTGTAGATACTGCCGATATTGTGAATGGTGGGCTGGCAACAGTAAATTTTGATGTCAGTATTTTTTCCAAAACAAAACTTGATTTTGTGGAAATGAATATTGAGTGGAAAAATGCTGATGGTAGCTCAACAGGGAGAGAAACAGATCCTACTGTGATCAAAAATCATGCTTATCATTCTGTGGAAGTACCTGTAGACAGCACAGGACCAGTACATGGAACTATTCATTTCTTTAATTCACAAGATGGTCAATATCTTGATTCTGAAGATTTCAGTTTTAATAGCGGAGGAGATATAGATGGCAATGGAATTGATGATAGAAAACAAGGACTTAATGCTGGTGTCTCTGATGAACAAATTAGTCTTTACCGAAACTTCACATGTACACTAAATCTTCCTGAAGAATATGTTGGACAAACTATAAAATTCACACTAAGTAATGGAGAGAGAACTGAAACATTGGAACTACCTTACTCAGAAGGTGGTAATTATGACCTTTTCTTCCCTGCTACAGGAATAGTTAGTATCACAGCTCAATCTTTTGATGAGTCTGGCAATGCATTAAGCCCTCAACTTGAAATTGGTGAAAAAGAAATCCAAGTCGACGAAGACTGTGATCATGTTGGCGACAAAGAAGATTATATTACAATTAAACGGCTTACAACAGATTTGCCTACTAGTGATAAAAACCCTAATTTAAAAATTGCCACAGAAGGAGAAAAATTTCACATTAATTTGCCACTTAATAATCCAGAAAATTTACCATCCGCAAAGTATGCAGTTGTCACTGTATATAGAAATAAATCAGTAACAAAAGATCGTTATGTTTACAATGGAGACAAAGTTGATCAAATCTTATTTAAAAAACTTCATAATGGCAATAATCAGCTCCCTGTAACAATAGGGTCTGGGTCTGGATTCTTTTATGTGACAATAGATTTATATTCAAAAGACGACACTATTTTAGACACAGCAAAAACCGAAATATTTTTTGCACAAAATCCTGAAGCTGAAATAGTGATTTCTGAAGAAGCTGAAAATATTTATTCACGCTTTCTAGAAAAAGGAATAGATTTTGATAAAACTATTGTTGAAAGAAATAAGGATTATATTACAAACGAATTTATTGATGCTGTTTTCCTTCTTCATGAACAAGGAGTTGAGATTACAAATTATTGCATAAATAGTGGTCTTCGTGGAATCAATAGAATAATAGCCTCAGTGAAAGATGCTGACTTTATGAACATTGTTAAATCATTGCAAAATGCAGGAGGTAATGTCAATGACCAAATGGTCATACAAATGTATTATAATAATAGTGAAGCTCAAGTTAATGCACTTATAGAATTACAAAATGCAGGAGTTGATGTGAGTACTGCTATGCTTTACTTGCTTGACACAGACGACCTAAGTAACCCTGCTGTCCAAAGCGCTCTTGCAACTTTAAGCTCAGAAGGAGTTGTTGTGCCTTATTACATTGTAGAACGTGTTAGCCTCGAAGCTCTGCAAAATGTGTCATACATGAGAAACATTGTAAAACTACACGAAAATAATATTCAAATATTAGATCTTATTGAATATTACACCAACCCTGATTTCAAAGAATTAGCAATGAACGATGCTATTGTTGATGCACTTGTTGAACTTGAATCACTTGGGGTTTATTTCAATAATGAAATGTTCTTTAGGGTCTATCGTGTTGACATTACAACAATGAACACTGCAATTGAAAACTTAAAAATACTTATTGCAAATAATATTCGCGCCTACCTATTCTTTGATCCTCGAAGTGACATTTTTGTTGACCCAGTTGCCAGAGATAACTTTATATTCTGGGTACATGCCGGAGGAGAACCGAACCCAGAAAATTTTTATGCTAACGGGAGCAATGAGTTTAAAAGCTCTGTTTACACAAAAAATCTACTAAAACTTATGGAAAATGGTATAGATAATGTGTTGACGGATTTGAATTTAAAAAAAGGTGAAAATGAAGTCTATGTGAATAATTTAATTAAATTACACAAAAACGGTATTCAAGATGACTTTGATGACATTGTGCGTCAATTAACACTAGAAAAAGGCGCAAGCGAAGCATATGTAAACGGACTAATTAAATTACAGCAAAATGGAATTAATATTAATGAAAGCTTTATATCATTTTTAGACCTAGAAAAAGGTGAAAGCGAAGCCTGTGTTAATAATTTAATTAAATTACAGCAAAATGGAATGGATCTTAATAATTTACGTCTTATGATTTATCTCTTTAAGGGAGATGTCGAAAATAGTGACTACACCGATGCTCTTGTAAGATTGCTTCAAAACGGAATTACTATTGACCACATGATAATGGAATTTTTGACCCTTGAAAAAGTTTTAAGTCCAGAATATGTAGATGCTCTTATTGAATTACAGGAAAATGGAGCTAAAATTGATCGCCCTTTAGTGTATTATCTATCTCTTGAAAAAGTTTTAAATCCAGAATATATGAACACTCTTACTGGATTACAGGAGAATGGAATTCAGATTGACGATGATTTAATAAAGCATCTATCTCTTGAAAAAAGTTTAAATTCAGACTACATAAGCACTCTTATTGAATTACAGGAAAATGGAATTCAAGTTAGTGGCTATATTATAAAAAATTTAACTTTATCAGAAGGAACAAATGAAGCTTATATAAATACACTATTTCAGCTACAAGAAAATGGAGTTAATGTTGACAGTATTTTTATAGCAAGCTTACCTGAAAATAAAGCCTTGAGTGAAACTTATGTAAATGCATTAATTGCACTGCATCAAAATGGAGTTAAGGTTAATGGTAGCTTTGTTAGATGTTTAACATTGGAAGAAGCAGTAAGCACAGATCATATTAACGCGCTTATTAGGCTACAACAAAATGGAATTAAAGTTTATGATGAACTTTTATTTGGCTTAACTCTAGAAAAAAGCGGGAATGCAGATTATGTTGATGCACTTATTTATTTACATAAAAATGGAGTGGTTATTAATTTAGACTTACTTGATTCTCTTTCTATTGTAGAAGCACAAGATCAAGATTATCTAGATCAAATCATTGCTAATGGAGGTATTAAAATGGCCACTAAAATTAAGTATGCGACAAAAAGAATTATTGGTAAAATGCTTGCGTGAAAAAAGATTTTGAACAAGAACTAATAATACTTTCGGAAGAACAAAAACAGGCCGTAGATGCTATCTACGGACCTGTTTTGTTAATTGCCGGACCAGGTGCAGGAAAAACTAGGGTGCTCACCATGCGTATTGCAAATATTCTTCATAAAACTGACTATCCTGCAAAAAATATTCTTGCACTTACTTTTACAGAAAATGCAACAGCAGAAATGCAGGAAAGGCTTGCAGAGATTATTGGCGCTGTTGCTTATGATGTGAATATTAAAACTTTTCATGCCTTTGCAAATGATATTATTCAGCAATATCCAGAAAAATTTATTAACACTAATAAACTAGAGGCAATTGATGATTTAGCGCATGTGCAACTCATAAAAAACATTCTTTTAAGAGAAAAATTAGGAATACTTAGAACATTTACGAATTTCAATGGAGCACTTAAGCAAATAAGATCAGCTATATCCACCTTAAAAAGAGAAGGATATAGCCCAAGGGATTATAAAAAACTTATTGAAGCAGAAGTTGAGGAATTTAAAAATATTCCTAATGAGGAAAAATACAACCCAAAAACAGGCAAAATGAAGGGTAAATATTCATCACAAGAAAAAAAGATTAAAAGGTGTGAGGATATTGTGATTTTGTATGAAAAATATGAAGAAGAAATTAAGCAAAAAGGTTTGTATGATTATGATGACATGATTTTATTTGTGTTGGAGCAATTAAAAAAAGACGAAGATTTGCTTTATAACTTGCGCGAGGAGTATCAATTTATTCTTATTGATGAATTTCAGGACACAAACAATAGTCAATTAGAAATAATTAAAACAATAAGTGAAGACGAAAAGCCTAATATTTTTGCTGTTGGTGATGCGGATCAATCTATTTATCGCTTTCAGGGAGCTTCAATGGAAAATATTTTGCGATTTAAGGAATATTTTCCTGATGGAAATGTGCTTCAATTAAGCACAAACTATCGATCAAGCGAAGAAGTTGTTAATGGCGGACAAGCGTTAATTCAAAAAAACACAGAAAGAATGCAAAATCAGGAAAATCTTGATTTGTTTTGGTCTAATCTTGCTTCACATAAAGGAAAAAATAATTTTAAAAATAAAATTCTTGAGCTTGAAAACGAGGAAGAAGAAAAAACAGAAATAGCAAATTGGATCCAAAAATTAAACATGGAAGGAAAAAAGTTTTCTGAAATGGCAATTATTGTTAGAAAAAATATTGAAGGATCAGAATGGCTTAAATATTTAGAAAAAAATAATATTCCTGCGGTTTTTGAGAGCAAATCAAATGCGCTTGATTCAAGTATTGTTCGCCAGTTTTTAACCTTGCTTAAACTTATTGAAGAGCCTTTGAGTGATGAATTGTTTTTTAAGGTTGTTCATTTTAATTTCTTAAAAATACCTGAAAAAGAAATTTGGAAAATTTTTAAAGAAAAAGAAAAAAAATCTTATTTTGAGCATTTATCTGAGACAGAAAGTGATTTTTTGATCAAAAAATTCTCAAATAATTTATTAAAATGGCAAAAAGATTTACATAACATGAATTTTCCTGATTTTTTGCGAAAAATTTTCACAGAAAGTGAGTTATTAAATTATTTAATTAAAGAAGATAAATTAAAAGTGCAGGACTTAAACAATCTCAGTACTATTTTGTCGGAAGCAGAAAGATTGTATTTTAATGACCCTGACTTAGATATCAAAGAATTTCTTAATATTCTTAAATTAAGGGAAGAGTTTGATATTTCTTTAAATAAACGAGAATTTTATACAGAAAAAGAAGCAGTGAGAATAATTACTGGACACAAAGCAAAAGGCCTGGAATATCCTGTGGTTTTTATTCCTTCTGCTATTCAAAATAATTGGGGCAAAAAAAATGACAGAAGCATTAACCTGCTAATCAAATTAAAATCTCAAGAAAATAGTAATAGCGAAGAGGAAGAGCGCAGGTTGTTTTATGTTGCTATGACTAGGGCAGAAGAAATGCTGTTTATTTCTTATTTTAAGCAAAATATTGACGGTAAAGAAAAAAATAAAAGTAAATTTGTTGCTGAATTGGAAGAAAATGCACCTGATTTAATTGAAAAAATTATTATTGAAAAAAAGGGCGATAATTTTGAAAAAAAAGCAAAAATAAAACTTGAATATCAGGAAAAAAATCTACACAAAGAAAGTTTGGAAATTATTAAAGAAAAGTTAAGTCCTGGAAAATTTAAACTTTCTCATACTGTTTATGAAGATTATCAGGTCTGCCCAAGAAAATGTCTTTATGAACATGTTTTAGCTTTGCCTCGCAAAAAACCTTATCTTTTGCTACTTGGAACCGCTGTACATAAAGGATTGGAGGTTTATTTTCAAGAAATGATAAATCAAAAAAAAGAGCCAAAAGTGGAAATAGCAATTCAAGCTTTAAAAAACTCAATATACAAAGAAAAGGCAGATAAAAATGATAAAGAATTGGCTTTAAAAGAGGGTGAAAGAATTTTAGAAGATTATTTTGCAGAAAAAAAGGGTACTTTTGGTAAACCAGCAGACACAGAATATAATTTTCGCAAAGATAATGTGCTTGTTGGCGTAGCTCATTTAACTGGAAAAATAGACAAAATTGAGTTTATTGACCCACAAGCAAAAACAGTTAAAATTATTGACTACAAAAGCGGTACCCCAAAAAGTGAAGGTGAAATCAAAGGCACAACACAAAAAAATGAATTAAAAAAAGGCAATTATTATCGCCAACTTTTATTTTTTGGCGTACTTGCTAAAAATTCGGAAAGTTTTTCAAAAAAATATAATATTCAAAGTTATGAATTACATTTTTTGAAACCACAAAATGGTTATGTTGAGCGAAAATTTATGCCAAATGCAGAAGAAATTGAGCAACATAAAAAAGAAATTATTAGAACTTGGGAAAAAATTCAAAATTTGGACTTCTCCAAGCTAAAGGAGAATAAAAAATCTGAAATTTGTGAAAAAATTGGTGACGATAATTCTAGGTGTCCTTATTTTGATCTCTGCTGGGGTGAGTAGAAAAAACCAAAAACAATTAATATTTTTAAGTGCTAATACTTAAAGCCTGTCCTAAATATTCCCTCTTCTGTCATTCCGAGCAAGCCTGCCTCTTTTTTTGTCATTCTGAGCGGAAAACACACCCCTGCTGTCATTCTGAGCGGAATGAAATGGAGCGAAGAATCTCCTTATCCATTTACTCAAAATCTATCTTGTCATTGCGGGCTACGAACCGCAATCTCCTTGTCCATTCGCTCAAATACTGCCTTAGGTAATTCAGCAGTAATGGCTACGGGAGATCCTTCGCTTCGCTACGCTCACTTAGGATGACGAAGTAAGGGGGCTCAGGATGACAGAGTAAGAGGACATGGCAAGAAAAAAGAGGGCAGGATAAAAAAAAGAGATTACTTCGTTGTCCACCTAAGTGGACTCCTCGAAACAACGGTAGTAAAGGTTGTCGTGAGTTTCTTTTTGAATTGCGAAAGGCAAAAATAAATTTAATTAGCACTAAGATTGATTTGGATTTTTAATGTCTTCGTGCAAAAATAACAAAGCATTTAAATTTATTCATGGAAGAAGCAACAAGAAGTGCATTTGGCAAGGCAATAGTAGAATTTGCTGATCAGTTTCCGGAAATGGTAACTGTTGATGCCGATCTTGCAGGTAGCACAAAAACAAAAGAATTTGCCAAAAAATATCCTAATCGTGCTTTTAATGTAGGTATTTCTGAGCAAGACTTAATTGGCACAGGTGCTGGCTTAGCAATAGCCGAAAAAAAACCTTTTGTTTGTAGTTTTGCTATTTTTGTCACTGGTCGTGGGTGGGAACAAATTCGCAATACTGTTTGCACATCAAACTTACCTGTGGTTATTGTTGGCTCTCATGCTGGCAT
Organism: Candidatus Altimarinota bacterium; assembly: GCA_963664295.1. Taxonomy (GTDB): domain Bacteria; phylum Patescibacteriota; class Gracilibacteria; order CAIRYL01. The sequence continues at coordinate 186,784 of OY760935.1, read as the reverse complement.
ATTAACTGGTGAAGATGGTGAAACTCATCAAGCTCTTGAAGATGTGGCTATTTTGCGTTCAATTCCAAATATAAAAATATACTCCCCTGCTGATAGCGTGGAAACAAGAGCTATTGTTCAACATATTCTTAAAAAAGAACATGGACCTTGCTATTTACGACTTGGCAGGCAAAAAGTGCCAGTTATTTTTGAGGAAAAAACAAAATTTGATATTGGCAAAGTGAATATTTTGCGAGACGGAAAAGAAGTGGTGATTTTTGCAACTGGAGCTGTAGTGCATCGCGCTTTGGCTGGAGCTGGCAAACTAGAAGCAATGGGCATTAAACCAACTGTTGTGAATGTATCTGCGCTTAATCCTGTTGACGAAAAAGGTATCAAAAAAATATTAAGCAATAATAAATTTGCCATTAGTGTTGAAGATCACAGTGTAACTGGTGGCCTAGGCAGTGCTGTTTCGGAAATTATTGCTGACAATGGAATTGGAACTAAGCTTTTACGACTTGGAATGAAAACCTTTGGCGAAAGTGGTACTCCCGAAGATCTTTATATGAAATATGGTCTTGATGCTGATGGCATTATGGAGCAAGTAAGATTTTTTATTGAAAAAAATAAATAATAATTATGGATTTTAACGAAGAATCAATTAAGGAACACAAAAGACTAGGAGGAGCAATTGATATAAAATCAAAAGCACCACTTGATACAAAAAAAGCCCTTTCAGTTTTTTATACTCCTGGTGTGGCAGCTTGTTGCCAAGAAATTGCTAAAGATCCAAAAAAAGTTAATGAATTAACATGGCGCAAAAACACTATTGCAATTATTACTGATGGTAGTGCTGTTTTGGGACTTGGTGACATTGGGCCAAAGGCGTCCTTACCTGTTATGGAGGGAAAATCAGCAATTTTTAAAGAATTTGGCGATGTTAATGCAGTGCCTATTTGTCTTGATACCAAAGACACTGAAGAAATAATTCGTTTTAGCAAATTAATTGAACCTTGTTTTGGTGGCATAAATCTGGAAGATATTTCTGCTCCTCGTTGTTTTGAGATTGAAAAAAGATTAAAAGAAGAATTAAAAATACCTGTTTTTCATGATGATCAGCATGGTACTGCCATTGTCACTCTTGCTGGCATTAAAAATGCTCTCAAAGTAGCTAATAAAAATCTTTCTGAGACTAAAATTGTGTTTTCTGGCGCTGGCGCTGGCGGTATTGCGACTGCAAAATTATTAATTTGTGCTGGCGCTAAACATCTTGTGATGTGTGACTCTCGAGGAGCTATTTATGAAGGACGAGAAAATCTTAATAGTGCCAAAGAAAAAATGGCTAAATATAATTTAAATAATGAAAAAGGATCTTTACAGGAAGCTTTAGTGGGTGCTGATATTTTTATTGGCGTTTCTGCTCCCGACTTATTAAAAGCTGAAGACATTGCCAAAATGGCTGAGAATGCGATTGTTTTTGCTATGGCAAATCCTGTTCCAGAGATTATGCCTGATGAAGCAAAAAAAGGTGGAGCTTTGGTTGTTGCTACTGGTAGGAGCGATTTTCCTAATCAGGTTAATAATGCGCTTTGTTTTCCTGGGCTTTTTCGAGGGATTTTAGATCTTGGCGCAGAAAAATTTACAAACGAAATGTTTATTGCTGTGGCTGAGGCACTTGCTGATATGGTTTCTAATCCGCAAGCTGAAAATATTATGCCACCTTTATTTGACAAAAATGTTGGCACTAAGGTTGCAGAAGCTGTGAAGAATATTTAGTTATGCGGCTTTTCCTGAACTATCTCCTTCTAATGTGCTTCTGACATTTTTGCTAAATTGTGCTTGAGATCTTTGAATTTCTTCTCCTTGCGCCTTTAAAGTCGCTTCTAATTCTCGCAATCTTTGTTGCGCTCTCATAGCAGCTAATTCATATATTCTAGCTTCTTTTTCTTTTCCAGTCCTATTAAAACGCGCACTTTCCCCAGTTAACAGTTGTACCACTTTTTTCTGACTTTCTACCCAAGGGGTATGGGGAATTATTTTTCCTGGATCATGAATAACCTTGTCATGGTCATCAGAAAAATCAGAACTGGACTTCTTTGACAATAAAGACCTATGTTTATTAGAACCATTTTCAGATCCAGATCTTATTCGCATTTTTGTTTTTTAAAGGGGAATTTTCGAATATTATAATAACATATAAATTATATTATGTCAAATAATTCACCTTATTTAAAAAATTTTTATATATCAATTTCATCTCTGTATTTTAACAATGCTAGAGATAAATCAGCAACAATAAATACTGGAAGACCATTAGCCACACCTCTTCTTATAATAGCTAAAATTTGTTTAATTGCTTGCTTTTCTGCCTCTGGATCTTCTGGAGGATTTTCTAAAAATTTATCTATCCCAATTCTTTTTTTTAAGTTTGGATCTATATTGGCAGATGCACCTTCTAAAACAAAACGACTAACTTGATCCATTTTACCTAATAGTAAAGTCTATTGAAACTGCTGTGTCTAATTTATTACCTTGCTTATCAAAAAGATCAACAAATAAAAAAGCTTTAGTGCTTGGTCTTTTTGCTTGTACTGCAATATTTAAAGAGCCATTGCCATTATAAACCTGATCAAAAGGGTGTTTTTCTGCATCTTTAAAGTCTAAATAAGCAGGTGCAATACAAACACCAACCTGCACTGGCAAAGGATCTGGCAATTTCATCACTGGAACACTAACTTCAAGCGTATCGCCAACTTGAATTGGCTCTCTTGGAACTTTTGGAGAAAGCATTAATGTTTTTTTGGTAGGCAATTTTTCAGGATTAACCTTCTCCACACTAGGTTCGGGTATTCGTGGCACCAGTCTGTCTCTTACTTTTTCCATAAAATAAACATAAAAGGTGGTTTATTTTTTACAAATTTAGCTTATTTGTCAAGCTTTTTGCCGGCTAGTTGTCCACAAGCACCAGCAATCTCATCTCCAAATTCCCCTCTTACTGTTGATGGAAGATCATATTTTTCTAATATTTTTTGCATTTTACGAATTTTTTCCATTTTTGGTTTTTTAAAATCTTTATTTACATCTGGGTTTTCATTAAGGGGAATAAAATTCACATGGGCAAGTTTGTTTTGTAATAATTTTCCAAGATTGTGCGCATCTTGTTCAGAGTCGTTAATATTATCAATAACAGTGTATTCAAAAAATATTCTTCTGAGTGTTTTTTTGGAAAAATCCCAAAGAGACTGCATTAAATCTTTTAATGGAAAAACTTTATTTTGCGGAATTAATTGTGACCTAAGTTCGTTTTCGGGTGCATGCAAAGAAACTGCCAAGTTTATTTGCATATCTAATTCTGTTAATTTTTTTATTTGTGGAATTATGCCTACTGTGGAGATTGTTATTCTGCGCGCGCCTATGCCAAATTTGTGATCATCATTAAGAATTTTTATTGCTTCTAAGACATTGTCTAGATTTAAAAGTGGCTCCCCCATTCCCATAAAAACAATATTGCGCACTCTATGTGATGGTGGTGGATTTTTTGGATTCCATTCTCCTTTTTTTTCTTCTAGGTATTCTTTTTTTAATTGCCTTGCCCAAAAAAGCACTTGTTCGATTATTTCTTGAGTACTTAGGTTGCGCTTAAAGCCCATTTTGCCTGTTGCACAAAAAGCACAAGCACAAGGACAACCAATTTGCGAAGATACACAAACAGTATTGCGACCTACATGACGCATAAGAACGCTTTCTATAAAAAAATTATCTTTGGTTTTAAATAAAACTTTATTGGTTTTTTTGTCTTTTGTAATTAGCAAATTATTTATTTCCATCTGAAAAAATGGCTCTTTTTTGAGCTTTTCTCTGAGTTCTTTTGGAAATACAGTAATTTGTTCAATATTTTCTACTAATTCACGAAATATCGCATGTTCAAATTGTTTTTTGCGATATTTTTTTTCGCCTAATTTGCTTGTTATTTCTTTAAACATGCGGGAATTTTAACATAAAAAAAGATCCGAAAAAATCCGGATCTTTATGTTTTTAAAAATAAATTGTTTTACTTAATTGCCTTTGCGAATTTTTACAATATCTTTACAAGCTTTTTGAATAATATTGTCGCTTATTCTATCGCATTTTTCTTCATTCATTTCTTCAATAGCTTGGTCTTTTAATAAGTTGTCTTTGCATCTTTGAACTTTTGCTGGATCGCTTAAGGCCTCACAATCTTCAGGATTATTGCTTTCATTAACTTTAGCGTTAATTGCCATTGATTCACAAATATCTTTTTTGCCTTCATCTTGAATATTCGCACAGGTCTCCATGTTTTTATCTTCTCTTGCCTTGTTTACATAATAATCATCTTTACATGCTGTTTGCTCTTTTTCTGTAGCTAAAACATCGCATTCAGCTGGATCATTTTTTTCTTTTGCTGTTTCTAATGCAATATTCATTTGAATACTTTCTGCAGAATTTGCAAGTTCTGCGTAATATTCTTCACTTGTAAAATTTTCATTAAAGACAATGTCTTTTAGTTCGTCTTTGGAAACCACTCTTTCTGCAGGAGGAGTGTCTTCTGATTCAGTTTTTTCATTGTCTTTATCGCTTGTGCAAGCGCTTAGGCCAACTGTAAGTAATAGTGTTAATGTTATTAGTGAAAATAATTTTTTCATTGTTTTTTTAAAAAATTTATCTAATTTTATCAATTTATGGTGTTTTTCTCAAGTTTTTTTGCTTTTTTTAATTTCTTTTTTATGGAAAAATCTTCTTTGAGTATTTTTTAAAAAAAATCATGCTGAAAACTCACAGTAACGGAGAACTAAATAAAAAAACTGCTAACACAGAAGTCACTCTTTGTGGTTGGGTAAATTCTTGGAGAGATCATGGCGGAGTTATTTTTATTGATCTTCGTGATCGCTCCGGTGTTGTGCAGATTGTTTTTGACCCTGAGCACAATAAAGAAGCCCATGCTATAGCAGAACATTTGCGTTCTGAATTTGTAATTAAAGCAAAAGGAACTGTGCGAGAACGCCCAGCGGAAATGGTTAATCCAAATCTTAATACTGGTGAAATTGAAGTTTTAATAGATGAAATTGATATTTTAAATAAAGCAAAAACTCCTCCATTTGAGGTTGATGACAATAAGGAAGTGCGTGAGGATTTACGCCTTGAGTACAGATATCTTGATCTTAGGCGTCCAAAAATGCAAAAAAACCTTAAGGTGCGTCATCAAACAACAAAAATAATTCGTGATTATTTTGATGAAAAAGACTTTTTGGAAATAGAAACTCCTATCTTGATTAAAGGAACACCAGAGGGCTCAAGAGAATATCTTGTGCCTGCTCGTTTGCATCATGGTAAGTTTTATGTGCTTCCACAATCACCTCAGCAATTAAAACAACTTTTAATGGTTGGTGGATTGGAAAGATATTTTCAAGTTGCCCGTTGTTTTCGTGATGAAGACCAAAGAGGAGACAGGCAACCAGAGTTTACTCAGTTTGAAATCGAAATGAGTTTTGTGGATCAAGATGATGTACAAAATTTATTTTCTGAACTTATTTTGCGCATTGTTAAAGAAATAAATCCTCATAAAAAAATTCTTTCTGGTGATACAGTGCCAAAAATGACTTATCAAGACGCAATGGATAAATATGGCTCAGATAAACCAGATCTTCGCTTTGGTATGGAGTTTGTTGATATTACTGACTGGGCATCTAAGTCAGATTTTTCTGTTTTTGCTAGTGCAGTGAAAGAAGGCGGAATTGCTCGTGTTTTTAAATGTCCTGATGGCGGTAGTTTGACTAGAAAAGAAATTGATAAATTTACTGAACTTGCTCAACAAAACGGAGCAAAAGGACTTGCTTATATTCTCTGGAGAAAAGGTGAAGAGCCTGCTTCTCCTATTTTGAAATTCTTTAACGAAGAACAAATAAAAGAACTATATGAAAAAACTAACTTCAAAGAAGGTGATGCGCTTTTCTTTGGTGCTGGCGATTTTCACACAGTTTGTGACAGCCTTGGAGCTGTGCGTGTAGCTCTTGGTGACCATTTTGGTCTTCGCAAAAATGAAGAAATTTACTTACTTTGGATCACGGATTTTCCAATGTTTGAAAAAGGCTCAGATGGCTCAATTGGAGCTTGTCATCATCCTTTTACTCGCCCAAAAGCAGAAGATGTGGACTTGCTTGATTCTGATCCATTAAAAGCCTGTGCTGTTGCTTATGATATGGTTATGAATGGTGTTGAGCTTGGCGGAGGTTCTATTAGAATTCACGAAAGAGATTTGCAAGCAAAAATTTTTGATATTCTTGGTATTACCAAAGAAGATGCTGAACGCAGATTTGGTCATATGCTTCGTGCTTTTGAGTATGGCGCACCTCCTCATGGCGGAATTGCTTTTGGCTTGGATCGTTTGATTATGTTGCTTTGTGATGAACCTAATATTCGCGAAGTTATTGCTTTTCCAAAAAATCAAAATGCTCAAGACCTTATGCTTGGTGCTCCTGGTGTTATGCCTAATGATCAAATTGAAGAATTGGGAATTAAAATTATTGACGAAGAATAATTTAAATAAATTTGTTTTTAATAAAAACGGTCGCAAAAGGCCGTTTTTATGTATTGACTTTTTTTAATTTATTTGTAGAATATATATTCTAATTTTCATTAAAAATGAAAAAATCCCCTCAAAAAGAAATAAATATTGGCTTTGTGCATTGCATGATGATTGAAGACGAGACTAAAGAGCTTCAAGACTGGCTTCAGCAATTTGTACCACCTGATGTTAATATTAATCTTGATATTTTTTGCCCCAATGAACACAGAGATCAATTTACCGATTTTGAAAGAAATCATCACTTTACTTACCCGCTCTGGCTTTGTATGGAGCAAATATTGAGTCTTGTTGAAAAATGGCAAGAAACAACTCACTTAATTTTAATTTCTGGGCCTATTTTTAATAAAATAGATAGCGCATTGGGAGTTCCCTGCTCTAATTTAAGCGAAATGGGTTGTTCTGATAATTTTATCTCTAAGTTTAGAGAAAGATTAAGAGAATTTTTTGAAAAAATTAGTGTTGAATTTAATTATGAATTATTTCAAAAAACTCAGCTTGAATTAACTGATTATGGCATGGTTAAGGCTGGAGTAAGATTGATATAAAAATTTATAAACCAATTTCCTCTTTCATTCCACTAACAGCCTCGATAGCAAGGACAATAAACTCATCACGAGAAAGTCCTATCTTTTCAATATCATTAATCATTTCTCTATTTACTTTTGCTGCAAAAGCTTTGTCTTTTAGCTTCTTTTTTACAGATTTTGGCTTCATGCCATCTAGTTTTGTTGGACGCATTAAGGCAACAGCCACAATAAAACCAGAAATAGTCTCACTAGATGCCAAGGCAAAATCTAATTTACTTTCTCTTTTTTGCTCTGATTCTTCCAGGGCTTCTGTGTGGGCTAAAATTGCCTGAAACATTTCAGGAATTTCATAGCCTTCTTCTTTTAATATTTCCACTGTTCTTATTCCATGTTTTGCATAGTCTTCACCAATTTCTTCATAATCAAGATCATGCAATAAGCCACAAATTCCCCAAAATTCAGGGTCTTCATTCATTTTTTCTGCGACTTTTCGCATTATTTCTTCTGACTCGCGAGCATGAAAAATCATCTCTTGTTTTTTGATGTGTTTATTAAGAAGCTCCCAAGCCTCTTCGCGTGTAATTGAGTTTTTCATTTATTTTTGAGAAAGATCAATTTTATTAGTAGTCATATCAGCTTGTTCTGCTTCTGTTATTTTACAATTTTCAATTTTTAGTATTCTTGGCTTTAATAAACTTAAAACTTCATTGTTATGAGAGGCTACTATTAAGGTTATCCCCTCTTCATTTAGTTTTTTTAAGAGATTTAAAACTTCTTCGGAATTCCTTTTGTCTAAATTACCAGTTGGCTCATCAGCAATAATAAGTTTTGGATTGTGCACAATAGCTCTGGCTATTGCTGTTCTTTGCTGTTCTCCACCGGATAATTCTTTTGGAAATCTATTTTCTTTGTCTTTCATACCTACTTTTGCAAGCACCTCATATACTCTTTGTTCAATTACAGGATCACTTTCGCCCCAAGCCTCCATTGCAAAAGCAATATTTTCGAATACTGTTTTCTGAGGAAGTAATTTAAAATCTTGAAACACAACCCCTATACTTCTTCGAAATGTTTGTAAGTTTTGAGGAGTTAATTTTTCAATTCGAAAATTATCAAGCTGAATACTGCCTTCTGTTGGTCTTTTTGCACCAATGAGCATATGGAGCAAAGTTGACTTTCCTGTTCCAGACTCTCCTGTGATAGCAACACACTCTCCAGGGTTAATATCAAAAGATACATTACTTAATACCTCACTTATGCCGTATGATTTGGAAATATTTTTAAACTTAATCACAAGTTTTATTAAAAAATTTTATATATCACTTTTTTGACCATGATAAGTCATATATAAATAATTTGTTTCTGCTGGAAACTCTGCTGCTAGTGTGTCTATTTGTTTGATTGCTGGGGTTATTTTGTATTTTTTGCGTAATTTGCGAACTTCCATTTCTGTGTATGCTCCTTTTGATATTTTTTCTAATTGAGCATCAGAAAATCCATCTTTTTTTGCTCTTAAAAGCGCTTCTTTTTTGTCGCATTTTTCATCCTTGAGACATTTTTTAACTTCTTTTTCTGTTTTTACAATATTTTCAATTCTGCGAATAAACCATTTGTCTATGCCGGTTTTTTCGCAAATATCTTCTATTTTATAACCCTGTTTTAATGCTTCATAAATTACAAAAATACGCTTTGGTGTTGGATTAGTAAGCTCATTGTCTATGTCTTTTATATCAAAAGGGTGATGGGTTATGCCGTGTGCTCCTATTTGCAACATTCTTAAGCCTTTTTGTAAAACTTCTTCAAAGCTACGACCAATTGCCATGACTTCACCGACACTTTTCATTTCTGAAGAAATATTATGAGAAACTTTGCGGAATTTATCCAAATCCCAACGAGGAATTTTTAAAGCAATAAAATCCAAAGCAGGTTCAAAAAAAGCTACTGTTTTTTTAGTGATTTCATTTTGCAATTCCGGCAGAGTTTTACCCAAAGCAATATGAGCAGCAATAAAAGCAAGTGGATAACCAGTTGCCTTGGAAGCAAGCGCAGAAGAACGAGATAAACGAGCATTAACTTCAATAACACGATAATCTTCGGAATAAGGATCAAGTGCATATTGAATATTGCACTCTCCTACTATTCCCAAATGTTCAATTACTTTTAAGGCAGTTGAACGAAGCAATTGCCACTCTCTGTCGTTTAAGGTTAAAGTTGGTGCAACAACAATAGATTCTCCTGTGTGAATACCCATAGGGTCAAAATTTTCCATATTACAAACTGTAATCTTGTTGCCGTTTTTATCACGCACAACCTCGAACTCAACTTCTTTCCAGCCTTTTATGCTCTCTTCTACTAATATTTGCGGAGCATGAGCAAAAGCTTTTTCTATTAATTTTTCAAATTGTTTTGAATTTTCCGCAAAACCAGAACCACCTCCACCAAGAGTAAAACCTGATCTAATAATTACCGGAAAACCAATTTTTTTAACTGCTTTTTTGGCTTCTTCTTTATTTTTACAAGCCACAGAACGGCAATATTTCACATCAATTTCACTCAAAGCCTTGCAAAACAAATCTCTATCTTCAGTCATTTGAATTGTTTGTACTGGAGTACCAAGAACTTCAACATTATATTTTTTTAATACACCTTTTTCAAAAAGTTCTATACCGCAATTAAGTGCTGTTTGACCACCCCATGCTAAAAATATTCCATCAGGTCTTTCTTTTTTGATTATTTTTTCTGCAAATTCAGCATTTACAGGCAAAAAATAAACCTTATCTGCTACTCCTTTTGAGGTTTGGTTAGTAGCAATGTTTGGATTTAGTAATACAACTTCAATTCCTTCTTGTTTTAATGCTTTTATGGCTTGTGAACCAGAAAAATCAAATTCACCAGCTTCACCTATTTTCAAAGCACCGGAACCAAGCAAGAGAACTTTTTTAATCTTCTTTTTTGTAGACAATTTTCTTGATAAAATTTTCTATGTGATTTTTGCATATTTTTATGAATTTGTGAACTCGAAAAGTATAAAATTTACAGAAGAAAATTTTCCTCAAATAAACAATTGGTTAAATAAAGGAAATATTGCTTTAATTCCTACCGAGACTGTGTATGGATTTTCTGGCGATCCTGCAAACCCAGAAGCAATTAAGCAAATCCAAACTACAAAAGGGCGTGAAGAAGAAAAACCATTTTTATTATTAGTTGATAATTTTGAAACTGCTAAAAAAATCGTGGAATTTTCTGATTTTGCGCTAAGATTTGCAAAAAAAGTTTGGCCTGGAGCTTGCACTATCATTCTTCCTCGCAAATCTGGTGCTCTTTCTGATTTTTTTCCAAATCAAGCTAATTTAGCCATTCGTATTCCTGATAACAAAAACCTTTTGACATTTTTGCAAAAATATTGGAAAAAACCACTTGTTTCCACAAGTGCAAATAAGTCTGGAGAAAAAACAAAAAATGACTTTAAATCAATAAAAAATCAATTTGATGGTCAAAAAATTCTTTTTTGTGAGACAGAAAAAGAAAGCAAAAACACAGTTCCTTCCACTATTGTCAAAATTGATAATGAAAAAGTGGAAATGCTAAGAGAAGGAATATTATTAAGTAATAAAATAAATAATATTGCAAGAGAAATTTTGAAAAAAAATTAGTGCATATTTTGGCTTATTTAAGCTATTTTTTTAATTTAGCGTTCAAAAAAAGTGAACATTTTAAGAAAAATCCAAAAATTTTGTTTGACAAAAAAAACAGCCTTTAGCAGTATATTAACGAGCAATATAGAAATTTTGAGTAAAAAAGTTATCCACATACAAAAAATTTATACAAAAACGATCTTTAAAACTATCGCCTCTTGCCAAAAATGACCTTACCAATGCATAAAAGCGTACTTCTTGACGAAGTAATCCAAATATTAAATTTAAAAAACGGCTTAACTTGCGTTGATTGCACACTTGGACTTGGTGGTCATTCTGAAAAAATCCTTAAAAAGATAGTTCCCGACGGGCATTTATACGGATTTGAATGGGACAAAAAAAACGCAGAAAGAGCTGAAAATAAGTTGAAAAAATACGCTAAAAATTGCACAATTATCGGGAAAAACTTTATTCACTTAGAAGAGGAAATAAAGGAAGCAGACAGAATTCTTTTTGACTTAGGGATTTCATCGCCCCATCTGGATTCTGACGAACGAGGTTTTTCATTCAAAAAAGAGGCAATACTAGACATGAGAATGTCTGATGATACAAGTCTTACTGCTTATCAAGTTGTAAATACTTATCCCCAGGAAAAATTAGCTGAAATTATATTCAAATACGGAGAAGAAAAAGACAGCAGAAGAATTGCAAAAAACATAAGCAAATACAGGAAAAATAAGAAAATAGAAAACACAACAGAATTAGTAGAAATAATTAAAAAAAGCAAAAGACAAGGAAGATGGGGAGGTAAAAATCCAGCAACACAAACCTTCCAAGCAATAAGAATAGAAGTGAACAATGAACTTGAAAACATAGAAAAAGCCCTTCAGGGCGCAATGAAAATATTGAAAAAAGACGGAATAATTGCAGTTATCACATTTCACTCACTCGAAGACAGAATAGTCAAAAATATATTCAGAGAAGCAAGTAAAAACTGCAAATGCCCAAAAGAACTACCAAAATGTATATGCAATGGACCAGAATATAAACTACTAAGCAGAAAACCAATTATACCAACAGAAAAAGAAATAACAGAAAATCCCCGCTCAAGAAGCGCAAAGCTGAGAGCAATTCAAAAATTAATTTAATCTTTCAAAATAAATGGAATCAGTTGCTATTAGCAATCCAGCAAGAAAAAGAATTAAAAAAAGGACTCTTTCCGAGAGAATGGAAACTGGACTAACGGCAACTCTATTCGTTATGATAGCGGTAATCTGCCTTTTGTCCTTGCTTTTTCTTTCTCATTCAAACAGGGTAGCTACCAAGGGTCATGTTTTGAAGGTTTTAAGAGAAGAAAGGGCAAGTTTAATAACCCAAAACGAAGTTTTGGGAATGAAAATAGCTGACTTACAAAGCTTGGAAAATTTGGAAAGTGATCCAAAAATCGCCTCTATGGTTGATGCCGAGAAACCTAAGTTTATTAGAGGTGATACTGCCATTGCTCAAAACAAATAATAAAACTAGCAGAAAATCTCCTTCTTTCATCGCACTTTTTAATTTAATTTTAACAAAAAAGGTGAAGAGGAGATTTTTTGCAATATATTTTTATCTAAAATCATAAACTTTTAATTTTACAGATTTTGAGCCATTCCATGTGTTTATTTCCGGAGTAAAGGCAATTTCGACTCGGCTACCTTTTTTGTGAATAAAATCAAGCGCATCAGCACAAGAAAAAGCAATGGCAGAAAAAGATCCGCATCTAAAAAGCAGGTGCTTACCTGTTTTACCAACGCATCTGGAGTCGTAAATTTCTTCTGCTTTTATAGAAAAAACAGGAGCGGAAAAACCAGCACCAAAAGGAGCAAGGCATAAAAGTTGCTCCACCGACTCAAGACTTAGGTCGTCTAAGCTAATTTGTGCGTCTATTTTTAATAAAGGCGCTGGTGGCTTATTCCCTCTTTTTTTGAGCACTAAATTATGAAAATCTTTTTCAAAATTAGAATAATTTTCTTTAATCAAAGAAAAGCCTGCGGCTTGCGCATGACCGCCATAAGCCAAAAAATGACTTGAAAGTTCTTTGAGCGAATCTGCAAGATGAAAATCCTCTGGGCTTCTGCAGGAAGCTTTGAATTCATTTTCTTCTTCTGACAGCACAACAACTGGTTTGTTAAACCGTTCTTGCAATCTGCCAGCCAAAAGCCCGATTATGCCTGCTGTTGCATCAGTTTTGACAACTAAAGCTGGCTGATTATGGTCTAATTCTTCTAATATTTGTTTTATATATTTTTCTGTCACTAATTGTCTTTCTGAGTTTATTTTTTCTAAGATAGGTGCATTTTCCACTTTACCCAAAAGCAAAGCCAGTGCCTCCATTGGGTGTGCCATTCTGCCGGCTGAATTCAGACGAGGTGCAATAAAAAAAGCTATTTTTTCCACATCAATTTCATTTTGTTTTGTGCCAGACAATGCAAATAATCTTTGTAGTCCAGGATTTTTTGTTTTCTTAAGACATTCTATCCCCAGAGCAACTATAATTCTATTTTCATTAGTGAGTTCAACTAAGTCCGCTACTGTACCCAAAGCAGAAAATTCTAATAATTCTGCTGGGAGATTATTTTTCAACAAACCTTGGGCAAATTTTAAAGCCACTCCCGCGCCAGCGAAAAGAGTATCCTGCATAATCGGATATTGAGGATGAATAATTGCATAATAAGGTGGAATTTTTTTTGGTATGGAGTGGTGATCTGTGATTATTGTGTCAATCCCCTGCTCTTTTAGGCTCACAACAGAATTATAATCTGAAAAACCACAGTCTGTAGTTATTACTAGGTCAAATTTTCTTTCTATTGCGGATTGAGCGTATTTTTTTGTTAATCCAAAGCCATCAGCACGCGAAGGAAGCCAAACAGAAACATTAGCACCTAATAATTTTAATGTGCGAAAAAGAATGGCCGCACCAGAGATCCCATCTAGATCATAATCACCAAAAACCAAAATTTTTTCATTTTTTTGGATAGCAGAATAAACCCTTTCGCAAGCCTTTTGCATTTCTGGAAAATTATCAGGATCGGACAAATGGCTATTATTAGGGCTTAAAAACTCATCCGTGGGATTTAGCTTACGAGCTTTAAGAAAAAGCTCATAAAGATTTTTTTCATTTTCTTTTTGATGTCGAAAGTGCCATTTTTTCTTAAAAAATGATAGATCCATGATTTATGCGAGAATTTCCAAGCCTTTATTTATGCGTTTTAATGATTCATTGCGACCAAAAATCTCCAAAAGTTCAAAAACACCAGGTGAAAACTTTTCTCCACTTAATGCCACTCGAATAGGCCAAAGTAATTGTCCGTTTTTCCAACCCAATTCTTTAATTTTTGCCACTAATACTTCTTCTGTTGTTTCTTGGGTGATTTCTTCTAAATTTGATATTGCATTTATGGCTTCTTTAAGGGCTTTTTTTGCCACATCTTGAGTGACACCCATTTTTTCATGCTCAAAAAAATCAACTGGATAATCCAAATCTTCTTTAAAGAAAAAAGCTAATAACTCTGGTGCTTCAGAAAGTTTTTTCATACGTTCTTGCGTAGATTTAAGCGCTTTTGTGAAAAAATCTTCACCATGTTTCATATAATCAATATTTGCTTTTTTTAAATAAGGAATAACTAATTTTTTTAATTCTTCTGTGGATTTATTGCGAATATATAAACCATTTATCCATAAAAGTTTTTTTTCATCAAAAACTGCTCCTCCTTTATGTACATTTTTTAAATCAAATTCCTGAATAAGCTCGTCTAGTGTGAATATCTCTTTTTCATCGGAAGTATTCCAACCCAAAAGAGCTAAAAAGTTCAACAAAGCATCAGGCAAAATCCCATCTTCTAAAAATGCATCAACGCTAACCCTGTTTTTTCGTTTAGAAAGCTTGGATTTGTCTTGGTTTAATATTAAAGGCAAATGAGCAAACTGAGGAATATTCCAGTTAAAAGCTTCATAAATCATAATTTGTTTTGGAGTATTCGATATGCCATCTTCTCCACGAATAATATGGCTTATTTTCATTTCATAGTCATCAACAACCACACAATAATTATAAAGTGGCTCTGTCATGCTCTTTGCAATAACAAAATCTGCAATTTCATTTGAGCTTATTTTTACTTTTCCTCGCACAAGGTCATCAAAAATAATGTCTTTATTTTTTGACACTTTAAAACGAACAACAAAGTCCCCTTTTCTGTCTTGATTATCACAACAGCAACATTCGTGACGAGGAGGAAGCTTGTTTTTTATTTGTTCTTCCCGTTTTTTTTCTAATTCTTCTTTGGTACAAAAGCATTTATAAGCTTTGCCTTCTTCTAAGAGAACTTCTAAATATTTTTTATATATTTCTGTGCGTTTTGATTGATAAAAAACACCTTCATCATAGCTTAATCCAAGGTTTTTTAAGCCACTTAAAATATCTTCTTCGTATTCTTTTTTGCTTCGTTCTTTGTCTGTATCTTCAAAGCGAAAAACAATTTTTCCTTTGTGTTTTTTTGCAAAAAGATAGTTATAAAGTGCTGTGCGGACTGTGCCCACATGCAAAAGACCTGTTGGTGATGGCGGTATACGCACTCGAATTTCAGACATAAATCAAAAAATAATGCTGAACAGAATCATAGCAGAAAAATGAAAAATTCAGGACATTAAATTGTTATTTTTGATAATTTTATGTTATAATTATATGATTTATGGATAAAATTAATGACTTTAGGTGAGCAAATTGGCGGTTTCTTGCAAAAAGCAAAGAGTAAACTAGAAAATAGTGGTGCTAATCAACTAGGTAATGAGTTTCGAGAAAATCAAAACGCAGAAAATGCTCAAAAAATGATCAATTATTTTTATAAACTGGGCAAAAGCTGGGATGGAGCAGAATATTACATGAAAACATGGCAAACAACATTGGCAGAAGGAGATGAATTAAAAAATTTAACCCTCAATGACTTAATTAAAATAAGAAACAAGGCAAAAGAAAAAGCAAAAGCACAAGTAGCTCAACAAAGTGTGCAAAAAGAAAGAAACTTAAAAGCAAAAGTGGATAGCAGTATTCCTCACTTAACATCACTAAAACGAAAAACTTTTAGAAAAGACATAACCCCTAATGTAGAAATTTTGAATGAACAATTATTACTCATAAAATGTACACAAGCAGAAGCAATTAAAAAAATTAATAATAATGAAGTTTATGATGAAAATGGTAGAAGAATTATTTATTACATAACTGATACAAAGCCATTTAGTATGCAATCATCAAAGGTATTTAGAAGAAAAAACTTTATTGCCTATCATGGCACTGGCGCTCACAACAAAATGAGTGACCAAGAGGTGACCAAATCAGGATTAAAAACCCTAGCAAAAAGTATGGATGCAGCTTTTATGATTGCTCACAATGGTGCAATTGTGCAGTTTTTTGATGCACAACAAGGCTACGGGGCTTTAGGCAATATTCCTTACAAACTTGGCTATGGGGATATCAATCGTCATACTATTGCAGTTGAAATAGCACTTAGAGAAGACAAAAAAGGCCAATATGGAGTTGAGGAGCCAAAATTAGAACAAATCAAAGCAAGTATATTTTTAACAGAACACTTAAAAAATACTTATGGAATTGCAAATGAAAATGTAATTACCTCTGCTGACCCTGTTAAAAGAGGTAATCAATTTGTTAGAGGAGCACATGTTGATGATTTTTCACCAGCAACCAGAAAGGCAATGGGAATAAGTAGCTCTGACATGGCTCTAAAGAGACTAATTGCCTTTGGAGAAAGTGAATTTGATCAAGTGTAAAATTATAATTTATCTTTAGAAAAACTATCTCTTGACAAATGTCTATTTTTGTTGTAAATTATTGCAACTTAAGAATAATAATTTATTTATTAAGCTGATCTTTGACAGCATAGGTAGATAGTGAAGAGTGACCTGCTCTTAGTACAATTTATGCTTTATGTATATCTTTTTGCTTATAAATGCATGATTGCAAATGAATCGGTGCTTAAATTATTTAAGCATGAGAGCAGATCCTCTCTTCATTATTATTGTTGTTTAATACTAACTTCGACTCTTTTGGTCATAAATTTATATATATTTTGTGCTTAAAAGAGTCGAAGTTAAGGTTTATTTTTTAGAGCTTGGGCAATTATGCCCCACTACACACTTTTCCAAGGAGGAAATCATGAAAAAATTGGCTAGTGCTCTGCTTATTTGTCTCATTCTCCCGGCAGTCTGCGGGGCTGCCGAAGTTATAACAAAAATGGAAGGCGACATAGTCGTCGTCACATCCATAGGACGTGCCCCCAACGAAGACAGTGAAAGTGGGGGCAAATATGTCTCAAAACAGGTCGCCGAGGCCTACATGGCGGCAAATCTGCTCTCGAGCTTGGCCAGCGTTTTGCAGGTCAATGGCAACAATGTGACAAAAATTGCCTACGGGAGCGTGGGAAACTGGTTCGAACTCGAGCCGTACATCAAGGTCGATTATGACCACGCCCAAAGACAATCCACCATGACGCTTCGCATTCCGCGCGGAATATTGGCGGAATACATTCGCAGAAATATCACCGACCTGTCGATCGACATCCCAGCGCTACTGGAAAACAACTAAAAAGAAAGGAGGATGATTCATCAAAACGGTCGCACGCCCGCCCCGGGCTGTGGCCGTTTTTTCTTTTTGTGATTTTTTTCAACTATCTCTTGACAAATTATATTTTTTATGTTATCTTTCAAATCACGTCTTGACTTAGGTTGGGAGAATATCTAATGCTTCAAAGCCATCTTTGCCTTTTATTTTTTGATTACGCGCTGTGTCTGGATTGTAAATCTGAAAAAACAATTCTACCAATTGTTTTGTGTTTAATCTTTCTACTCTTAAATTACAACCTTCTAGTCCTGCTTTTACTAAATTTACTCTTGTGTCTAAGCCTTTTTTAAGTGAAGAAAACTCTCTGTGTCTTTGGCGAATTGCTTCCAAAGAATCAGCTGGGTGAATTCCCTGCCAAAAAGTCTTCCACATTCCTTGAGTTTTTGCTCTTAGGGGATCATAGGGCACAATTACAAAAAATTTCTTTTCCATAATATCTGCATATTCTACTAATTTTTTAATGTATTCTATGTATTCAAAAGACTGCTTTCTAAGTAATGGATTTTCCTGTTTTTCTGCTATGTCTGTGAGATTTTCAAGATAATTATCAATATCTAGTTTTTTACTGCGCACAACAATTTGCACAGGAAAATCAACACTATTTAAAAAGTTCTGAAAACCATAAATAATTGAATTTTGCTCTTGTTCTGATTTGAGATTGAAATTTACGCTTGATGTCTGCAAAACTGCTCTAATTCCACCATTTTTTAATACCAATGTGCTGTCTTTTACTTCTGAAACTGGCATAAAAACCTGTGTTGTTGCCTGTGGACTGGTTTTGCGTTGTCTTACTGTTTTATCGTTCATCTTTTTTGGGAACAAAATTTACTTTAATTTCTTTTTCGCCTTTTTTACTAAGCATTTCTTTGTGGTCTTCTGGTACTTGCGGTTTTTCTACTGTGTTTATTTTTTTCTCACGAACTGGACGAAAACGACTTGCTGTCTGTGGTTTTATTGTTGTTTGTGGGTTTGTTGTTGCTATTTCTGGTATTGCAAATTCTCTTTTTTGTACAGAGGCTGTGCTTTTTAAAGGTTTTATTTCGTGTTCTATTTCGATTTTTGCTTCTTTTTGTGGTGTTTTTGTGATTTTTTCCTGTAGTGATTTTTTTATTTTTTGAGGATTTTTCGGTTTTATATTTGCTAATATTGCTTCTTCTAGCCTTTGCTCATGTCTTTCTCGTTCTTTGTCATCAAGTAAGATACTATGGTCTGAAAAATTTTCTTTTTTTGCTACTTCTTGTTTTTTTTCTGTTTTTTTTATGTTTTCAAATGGATTGCTGTCTAATCTTGCTGTGATTTCTTCCAAGGCTGTGAAGTCTTTTTCTTCTAACTCTTGCTCTTTTTTTGCTTCTTTCTTTTTTGTTGTTCTTTTGCTGGTCACAAAACTAAAAAACAATTCATTTGTTTTTGTGTTATCCCAAACTCTTTTTTTTGGGTTGATCATGTGTTCCAAAAAAAGCAATGTCCATTTTGTAAAAGTTAGTCCATTTATTTTTACAAATGCAACAGCAAGAGTGATTGCGCTAAGAATAAAAACTGGCGGTAGCCAAACTTCTGCGTAGTAATACTTTGAAAGCCAAATATAAATCATATATATAATCCCACCGCCAATAGCGCAAATAATCAGTTGTCTTACTGTTAAAAATGAAGTTATGCGGTCTTCAATTTGCACATTTTGTGGAATTTTGTATTGAAGCACTTTTTTGGTTTCTATATATTCATATTATTATATCAAAATAAGCCTCTTTTCTCAAGTAAAAGGTCTGATTTTTGTGTTTATATTTTTTTACTCTTGACAAATTTACAATAATAGTGAATATTATTTGCCCTTATTTTAAAACATATGACAATCCCTAAAATCGATGCTGAAAAAAAATATAATCTTATTATTTCACCTAAAGACCCTGAAACTGCAGAAGCAGAAAAAATTATTACTAACGCAAGAAGTTTTATGATGGCAAACTTAGGATTAGAAAATTTACAAGCACTTAACAGAACTCTTCTTGTTGGTGGCGTACCAGGAGAAGCTTTGATGAAAAGTAAAATGCAAGATTTTCTTAGCAATATTGATCAAGAAAAATTTAATCTTGTTATTGGCGAAATAGAAACTAAATAATTCAAGGTTAAAATGAAATATCCCAAAATTGAAACAACTCGGCTATATGACCTTACTATCAATAATGGCAATGATCAACCTTTTGGCTCAATAGAAGAAGAGGTGACAAAAGGAGTATTAGGAATAGATAGCATTACTGTTGCAGAAGATGCTATTTTTGTGGAAAAAATCCCAGGAGCAACACTAATTCAAGAAAAAGTTCAGCTTTTTTTAAAAAGCCTTGCTGATGCAGGAGCAACACTTGATATTAAAGAGGTAAAATAATATTTATTGTTTGTTAATATGGCGGACAATTTCATCAAAAGAAGTTTCTCCGTTAATTATTTTTAATATCCCCTCTTCCCACATTGTACGCATGCCGTTTTCGGTTGCGTATTTTATTATTTCCATATCTGTAGGATTTTTATAAATCATATTTTCGAGTGTTGCGTCAATAAATAAAACCTCTGAAACTGCTGTAATGCCTTTGTAGCCTGTATTTGAGCACTTGTCACAACCTTTTGCTATTGGTAATTTTGTTGGTAATTCTATTTTTTCTCCACGATTATTTAAATTATCAACAACTTGTTTTATTTCTCTTAATACAATTTCTTCTGGCTCTTCATATTGCAAGCAGTCTTTGCATAATGTGCGCACTAATCTTTGTGCAACTATACATTTTACTGCAGGAGCAAGCACAAAAGGCGCAACTCCCATGTTTAAAAGACGAGGAATTGCATCAGCAGATGAATTTGTATGTAAAGTTGAAAGCACCAAATGTCCAGTCAGTGAGGCTTGTACTGCTGTTTCTGCTGTTGTTTGATCTCTGATTTCACCAATCATAACAATATTTGGATCTTGCCTTAAGACAGATTTTAAGCCACTTGCAAAAGTAAATTCTTGATCTTCTTTTACCTCACATTGCACAACTCCAGGAATTTGAAATTCTACTGGGTCTTCAATGGTAATAATTTTTTTATCTGGTGTGTTTATTTCGTGCAAAACAGAATGAAGAGTGGTTGTTTTACCGCTTCCTGTTGGACCTGTTGCTAGTATTAGACCATTTGTTAGTGAAACTGCTTGCCTAAATCTTACTAATGCTTTTTCTGAAAAACCAAGTTGCTCCAAGCTAAGTAAACCTTTTTTTGGATCTAAAAAACGCATAACAATACTTTCTCCATTTTTTGCTGGTAAAGTGGAAACACGCACATCAACACTTCTTTCTGTTGCTTTAAAAGAATATTTGCCATCTTGAGGCACATTCACAACATTAAGCTTCATGCGAGCTAAATGCTTAATTTGCCTTACTAAACCTTGGCTTGTGTTTAGGTCTAAATCAAAAAAATCAGTTAATAATCCGTCTATTCTTGCTCTTATTCTGTATGAATTTTTTTGTGGCTCAAAATGCAAATCACTAGCATTTAAGCGCAAAATCTCAACATGCAATAAATTTAATGCTTCATCAGATTTTAAATCTTTTAATTTTTCTGGAAGTTCACGAATTGAATCTATTTCTTGGGCTACATTATCAACTCTTGCGCTGTCTTCTGCTATTAGTTCTTTTTCTTCAAAATGAAGTTCTGATTTGTATTTTTGCTGAGCAAAAACAAGTGATTCTTCAGAACAAAGGCTTAAATGAATATCAAAATCTTTTTCCTTTAATTCTTTTATTAAATTTTTTGTTTCTTCTTTTTCTGGATCTATTACAGCTAAGCGTAATTTTTTGCCAACTTTAAAAAATGGCATTACTTGAGCTTTTATAGACTGTTCACGACTAATAATATCAAGTAAATCTATGTTTATTGGCAATTTTGTTAAATCAACATAGCCAATACTCATATTTTTTGCTTTTTCTGCTATTTCTCGCTCTTTGAACTCTTGATTTAGCCCAGTAAGCAGAGATTTTACGCCATTTTGATCTTTATTTTGATTATCTTCGCCCATAAATAAGGTTCAAATCATAATATTATCTCATAAAAAAGCGATTTTTTCAAGCAAAGCGCATATTTCAGTAAATATATTTTTTTATTTATTCGTCTGTGGATATTATTGGCTTTTTAGTGCCTATTTTTTCTTTTAATTCACTAAAAATTTCTTCTGGAAGTGAATAATAAACATAAACATTATCTCCAACTACATACTGATCCCACAAAATATTCATTGTTTTTTGAGGTAAATTTACACAACCATGTGAACCATAATAGGCTCTATATTCTTTTTCCCAGTATTTTCCTGTGCGCCAACCAGCATCATGCAAGGCATAACCACGCCAAAAATAAAATGCTTTATTCACAAACCATTCTCCCTGCATATAGTGTGGACCTCTGGCAGAATAAATATGAAAAGTGCCTGTTGGAGTTGGTGTTTTGTTTTTGCCAGTAATAACAATGCTATAAGCAACTAATTGGCAGTTTTTAACCGCATACAAAAGCTGGTCATTTAAAGAAATATAAATATTGTTTCCGTATGTTTTTTGTGCTTCGCAAGCTTGTTTTTGCTCTTCTAATTTTTCTAAACAAAAAAGAAAATTGTCATAATCAGAACGCAAAAGACAATAATGTTCAGTTAAGCGCCAATTTTCTTTTTCTCGAATTATTTTTTTTCTTTCTACCTCTTTTTTTAGTTCTTCAATTTCTTCTTTGGATAAATCTGTACGAATTTTTTGATTTATTTTTTTTTCGCTATTTTGTGAATAAAAAACCGAAAAAACTGTGCTTTTTGTTTGTGTTAATTTTTCCGAAACAGAGCTAAAAAACTCGCCTGCTTGGCAAGTATTAGTCAGTAAAACTAGTGCCAAAATCAGAATAGGTATTCTCCTCATGCGTTTGCATTTTGCCAGAGTTTTAATTGAAAAACAAAGCAATTTATGGCAAGTTTATAATATATTTTTAAAACATATGCCTCCAAAGCTTTTAAATAATTTTTTAGAAAAAGAAAATATTGATCCAGATTTATCTAAACTGCTTTTTTCTATTGCTAGAGCTGGTAAATTTGTTGCTCATGCTATTCGCACTGGCGACCTTGGACTTGCTGGCACTTCTAATCTTTATGGCGAAAACCAACTTGCCTTAGATGTGCTTGCGGATATGATTTTTACTAATCACCTTAAAGCAACTGAGCTTGTTAGCGTAATTGCCTCTGAGGAAAAAGATGACGCGGAACAAATCAACAAAAATGGCAAATTTGCTGTTGCTTTTGACCCTTTAGATGGATCTTCTCTTGTGACAACTAATCTCAGCATTGGTGCTATTTTTGGAATTTTTGAGGGAAACAATTTTATTGGCAAAAAAGGACGAGATATGGTGGCATCTTGTTATCTTATTTTTGGCCCTCGCACTGTTTTTGTTATGGCTATTAGGGGTAAAATACTTGAATTTACTATGAATGAATTAGGTGAATTTTCAATTACTAACGAAAATATGCAAATCAGCCCTGTTGCAAAAACTTTTTCTCCTGGTAATTTGCGTGCTTCTTCTGAAAATGAAAAATATGCAAAACTGGTTGATTATTGGCAAAAAAAACCTTTAACTTTGCGTTATTCTGGTGGTATGGTGCCAGATATTCATCAAATTTTCGCAAAAGGTAATGGTATTTTTTCTTATCCTTCTTTTAGTAAGCATCCTGATGGCAAATTGCGTTTGCTTTTTGAATGTGCGCCTTTTGCTTTTGCTAGTGAGCAGGCTGGCGGATTGGCAAAAGATGAAAAAGGGCAAAATATTTTAGACTTAGAAATAAAAGAAGTTCATCAAAGAACACCTATTTTTATTGGCAGTAAAGAAGAAGTAAAAAAATCCCTTGAGTATTTAAATAGCTAAGCTTATAGCCATTTACGACTAAAAATTTCATCTATTAAGTCAAGCTGATCTTTTATGCTAGGTTTAGGACTGATTTTTTTTTGTGTATTTTTAAAAATTTCCTGAACTTCTTCTAAAGAAAAACCATTTTGAAGTAAGGCATGTATATGATTAGCAATTAGCGCGAACAATTTATTATCAGTTTTTAATCCACCACTTCTAAGCACCATCTCAGGTATTGTCATAATTTTTTCTAATTTTTTTCTCAATTTTTCACCTCTTAGGTTGGCATACATTGCTATAAATATTGTTTCAAGATCTGCCTTTAGTCTTTCTTCAATAAATTGCAATTGTTCCTTATTAAAAGACATACTATCTAAATAACTTTGCAAGTCTGTTGTGCCTGACACTTTCAGCTTTAAGGCTATCTCAAATAACACTTTTTGCACAGGATCGTCACCAAAATAGCCATCAATAGATCCTTGCATAACTTTTTGTGCAAACTGAAATTTTTTTTCATCACCAGCTACTTTTTCCCTTAAAAAACTAGCTTCATTTGATAAAATTCTTTTATTTTTCATAAAATATAAATAAAAATGTTTGCTAACATAGCATACATTTTTATTCTTGTCAAGAGTTTTATTTACCAATATAATTTAGTTTTATTTCGCCAACATAAACTTTTTTATTGTCTTTGGCTTGCATTTTTATTGTAAGCAAAAAACTTTCACCTGGGGTAAAAGTTGGTGTACCAGTAAATGCAATGTTTTTTCTTTCCCAAATATCAACATTAAAACCAGCAAGGTCGCTTCCTCCTGTTAAGGTGGCAGGATTACCAAGGCTATCGTTAACAACAACATCAACTTGAGTAATGCTTGGATCTATTGTTGTGGTTTTTATAACCATTCCCAGAGGATCACTTTGCCCAACAACTGCGCTTGACTGCCAAGCCACAAAGTCATCTGGCACAGGAACTACAATTTTTAAGTCTAAATCCTGCAGAGTGCTTTCTTGTGAGCTTAAGAAATAATACTGCTGATCACCATCATTACCGCCATAAATACTAGCTTTATTGTCAGTGCCATCTTGATAAATGGTGATATTTTGATAATCAGGTGAAAGAATTATTGTTTTATTTTGGTTTTTTAATGCAGAACGGTCGATATTTACTAATGTATTTTGATCTCCATCGATTGTTTTATTGGTCAAAGTCTGAACATTGTCTTCACCCACCACAACAGTATCGGCGTCATTAAAGGTCACTATTCTATCGTCTGTGAGCCCTGCTGTATCAATAACTAATTTATTTCCAGCACTATTAATTTCAAAAGTTGGCGAACTTGTGCCTGTGTCTGTGTTTTGTGTGTGAACAAGAGCGATATTAACACCATTGATAAGACCAGTCAGAGTTAAGTCACCCTGAATATTTACACTATCATTAAAATCAAAATAACTATTAGTAAAATCGTACGACAAAATCTTGCCAAGAGAATTGCCAAACTGAAGCTGAATTGCACCTACTCCTGCGGTTTCTATTGTATCGTCGGCATCTATAACAAAAACTTCTTGATTACTTTTGTATGCACTTTCTGCATTAAGAGCATATGGCAAAGAGCCAACTGCTTTGCGATCATTGGCATCTGTGCCATTGTCTCCAGTAGGATCCATGAGTTGATAAGCAGTAGCTGGGTCGGCCACTGCCTTAATTTCAACTTGCAAATATTTATGTAAACTAAAATCAATACCTGTGAAAGGTGTTGTTTTTCCAAGTTGAACAGAAAAAATACCTTTACTATTTGGGGTCACCACTTGTTGTTCTTGCCATTGTCCATAATTTGGTGCGGTTGTGTCTATTCCGCCCGTAGCATTAAGATCAACAGCAGAATTAAAATCATTGCTTTTCCACAAAGAAAAGCGAAACATATAAGCTGTTGTGATCGGCTGATCCGCACTATCTAATAATCTGCCTTCATAAATAATAAAATCAGGCACTTGCAAAGCTTTAACTTCTGTTAATTCACAGAA
Source organism: Candidatus Altimarinota bacterium (assembly GCA_963664295.1). Taxonomy (GTDB): domain Bacteria; phylum Patescibacteriota; class Gracilibacteria; order CAIRYL01. The sequence continues at coordinate 161,449 of OY760935.1, read as the reverse complement.
ATTAGCAGTGGTTATTGCTATTATTAAAGCCAAAAATTTGCAAATTATTTTCTTCATTTATTTATATTGCGGGCAATGTATCATAATATTTTATCAAAGTTAAAAAACATTCACAAGTAAACTATTTTTTATTTTTTACTATTAAACGATAAGAAAAGAAAAGCAATAAAACCCAAAAAGAAATAAAATATAAAAATAAATAATTACTATTTTCTTCGGGTGCAGTAGCGTGCAGTAAATCATCTATCTCAAATAAATAAGTAATATCTTTTGTGATTTTATAATTTTCTTTTCCTGCTTGAGTTAGTTCTATTATATACATTTTATATTCCCCTTTTGGTAAATCTTTTGGAATTTCAAAATCCATTAAGCCAAAATTATCAACTTTTTCCTCAAAAAGTTCTATTAAGCCTTTTTTGTCTTCAATATAAATAAAAACTTCATTGCGCGGTGATGCTTTTATATTTATTGTTGGCCAATTTTGATCTGGATTTATTGTTCCAAGATTTATTTTTTTATCTTCTTCTTTTTCTTTTTTTACATTTAAAAAATACTGACGAATAAATTTTGGTTTACCATTTACCTGTTCTACAAAAACAACATCGTACCTGCCTGGCTCAAGCTGATTTTCTATTTCGTAAGAAAAATCACCATCTTCATTTGTTTTTATTTCTTTTTTTTCAATCAATTGATTTTTTTGATCATAAACACTGAGTGAATAAGTTTTATTTTTTTCTAATTCTCCTGCTAAAAGCGGAGTTTGGTCGATTGAGTCAATTATTTGCCATTTGCTATAAGTTTTTAAGTGATATTCAAAATTAAATAGCCAATTATAATTAAAATGTATTTGTTCTGCTTGTGCTTCTTTTTGTTCCTCTGCGGCAGGATATAAATTTTCTCTTTGTTCTTCTTGCTTATCTTCTATTGTTTTTTCTGACTCTATCTCTGGCTTTGCTGTGGCAGGTTCTGGTTCACTTGGTTTTTTCTCTATTTTATTTTCAATTTTTTCCGGAATTTTTTCTTCATCTAATAATTCACTTGGCTTTTCTTGTTCTCCACTCTCTTCTGACTCAGAAACTTGGTCTTGATCTTCTTTTTTATTTTCTTCCTCATTATTTTCATTATCTTCTTCTGTTGCTTCTTGATTTTCTTCTTCCTGTTCTTCATCTTCACTTGCTTGCTCATTTTCATCTGGTGTTTCTGTTGGTTCTTGGTTTTCTTCTTCCTGATTTTCACCTTCCTGTTCTTCATTGCCAGTTTCATTGTCATCATCATCGTCGTCGTCATTGTTCCAAATCCAATTTGGATTACCAGCAGGATTAGATGATCCACTTCTTGATGTATAGCAAGAAGAAATATCAATCGAGGTGCAACTTACGCAAACTAAATTACCATTTGGATAACCAAAATCACCACAAGTTAAACCTCCAAAATTACCAGAATCACAAATTTCACCGCTATCTATAACACCATTGCCACAAGTAGGCCCAGCAGGGTCAGTTAAAAAAATAGGCTCTATTTTAAAGTCAGCAGAAGACCCAATGCGTTGAATTGAAATCATTCCTCCGTCTATATAAAAATCATCTCCATATAAAGCACTAAAAGAAGTGTCTATCGAATCATATTCTAATTTAAAATCAGCACTACTACTTGCAAAGCAGGTTTTTGTTAAGGCAAAAGCCAATAATAAAAATATAGCTAATTTTTGTTTTTTCAATTTTTGTTTTATATCCTTATATAATATCAAAAAATACTGCAAAAATCAACTTATAGTGTTTTATTCTTGCTTATTTTTTTTACCTTTGACTTTTTTATTTTTTTGGGTTATAATTTTCTGATAATTTAAAAATTTCCCTATTTAAAAACACAAAAATGAAACACAAAAAATTACGAAAAATCCTCAGCACAAGCCTGGCATTTGCCATGGTTTTGTCTCAAGGATTAGCCACAGCACAGGCCGACGAAATCCAAATCTACAGCAATGAACAAAAAGAGGAAAACTCTAACTTGCTTATTTTGGACAATGACGGTGATAGTGCGGCAACAGAAAACATCACACTCCAATTTGGAACTGGTCTTCACCAATTATATTGGGATATTGACCAAAGTGAGTTTGTTTTCACTGATGATGTTAATGTTACTGGTGACCTAGGTGTTACTGGCGATATTGATCTAACAGGCAGTGTAAACATGCAAGCTGGTGAAACAGTAGATGGTGTTGATGTTTCTGAATTGGACACTGAAGTTGGTGACCAAGATTATACAAATGGCAACTATTATATGTTGCAAGATGTTGACGAAGCTAATTCTTTAGCGGACAACATGGAAACTATCAATACTGAAGTTGGAAATCGTGACTATACTTCAAACAACTTTGTTAGTGACGGCGAAACAGTGACAGCTTCTATTGACGCCTTAGATCAAGCTCTTGGCGGAGGTGATACTAATATCACAGGTACAAAAAGTAATCTTTTTGTCATTGATACTGATGATCTTCCTGCTGGTGCTGATGTCACTTTGGCATTTGGAAATACTATCAATGAACAACTTTACTGGGATACTTCTGCTGGTAATTTTGTAATTACTGATGATCTAACTATTCAAGGAGGAATTTCAGCAACTGGTAATATTGACACAACTGGCGACATTTCTGGTAATACCATCTCTTCAGATAGCACTATGAGCGTAGGCACAGATCTTGATGTGACTGACAATGTTACAATCGGTGGCGATGCTCAAGTTGATCAAAATTTCCGCGTAGTTGGTCATTCTAGAGTAGATGGCAATTTTGATGCAAACGGTAATGTTGATATCGCTGGCACTCTTAATGTTGACTCTAATACTACAATGGGAGGTGCTCTCGATGTTGATGGTACTATCACAGCAGGAACAGGCGATGTTGCAATCACAAACGCTGCTGGTAATCTTGATGGTGAAGTAATTATTGATGACTCAATTGATCAAGATAGTATCGACTGGGGCACAGGCGCAGGACAAATCAGTGGTGCAGACCTACCTTTAGTTGATAACTTTGATAACTCAAACAATACAGATGTACAGCTAGTGACAGAAGATATTGACGCTGCCATTGGCGACAGAACTGCATATACAGAAGAAAACATTATCACAAGTGGTGAATCTCTAGCTACTTCTGTAGATAACATTGATGTTGCTATTGGAGCTCGTGATTATACAGACGGTAATGTTGTCACAGACGGTGATACTGTCACAGGCTCTGTAGAAGATTTGAGTGTAGCTATTGGTGATAGAGATTACACAGATGGACTAAGCCTAACAGACGGCGACACAATCACAGGCTCTTTGGAAGATTTGAACCAAGCTATTGACACTCTTTCTGGAGGAACAAACGATCAAACAATGTTTGTTTCTATGAACGACCTAACTGTTCAGGAAGACGGCACAAATAATAGAGCAAATCTATACACAGATAGCGAAACAGGTGCAAATCCTCACCAATATTATATCCTCAAAACACGCCGTACTGCACAACAAGACTTAACCCTAAGATTTAAAGTAAAATTACCTGAAGATTTCAAAGACTGGAGCGTAGCTTCTGGAAACAATCTAAGTTTCTTCTATAAAAATGATACTGCCCCTGGAACAACATCAGACACACAATTAGATATCACAGTTCAAGATGAAGCTGGTACAACAATTGCGACTTCAACAGGTCTATACAACACAGCCTGGACAGAACTAGCACAAGATTTTGCAGGCGGTGCATCAAGTGCTGGTGATTATGTTTACATCACAGTAAAAGGTTACGGACGCTATAATGCAGGCACTTACTACTCACCATATATCGGGGAAATTGTTCTAAGATACAACTCAACAGCGCTTCAATCTTCATAAGATAAAAGTAAAAATTGAGACTAAAAACACACTGACTAAGTCAGTGTGTTTTTTTATATTCCTAAACTAAGAAATGATTGAAAAAATGGCTTACAAATGATATAATTGTATGAACAAAACTTTATTCATGCCCCTAAAACAAAAAATCTCAATAATGGCTATAATATGCGTATTTCTGCACAATTTTGCTAACGCAAGCGAAATTGCGCTTTATACTGGTGATGAAGAATATGAAATTGATCAAAATATTTTAATTATCAATGCAGAAAATTCAACAGAAAACACCAAATTACAATTTGGACAAACTCTTAATGAGTATCTTGTTTGGGATAATGCAAATTCTTATTTTACTCTTAGTAATGACCTTAACTTAGGCGGAAATGAATTATTAAATTTTAATATTGAAAACCTTGCTACTGCGCCAACTTGCGACAGTAGTTCGCAAGGAAGAATTTATTTTAACACCGCAGACAATAATACTTATGTTTGCAATGGCACAAGTTGGGAAACAATAAATGGCGGAGGTGGCACAGTCACAGCAAGTGATCAACCAGCAGTACAAGCTCGTCGCACAACAGATTATACAATGTCTTCAACAAGCACTTGGTATGATCTTGAGCTAGACACAACAGACATAGAAACAGATGACACCATTCTTGAGCACAATACTAGCAATACGGATAGGATTGATATTAAAGAAAGCGGACTTTATCTTATTTCTTATCAAGTAAATGCAAATAATTCAAGTACACATCAATTAGAAACAAGAGTAAGAGCAAATGATTCAACAGTGCTAAATGGCTCATATTTAGTAAATCGCAACTATGGAAATGAATATGGTCCTACAACAGCAGTATTTTTGGCAGAATTAAGCACAAATGATTACATTACCTTACAGGTTATGCGCACAACATCAAATGAAATCATAAATGAAACAACACTAACAATAACCCAAATGAAACAAGGAGTTTCTTCTGGTAGTTCATCGGGGTCAGAAATAACAAGAATAATGGCGCAGTTTTATGATAGCACCGGCGGAACAGATGTTAACACAGATACTGCCACAACTATTCCCTGGAACCAAGAAAGCCTAAAAGACAGCGGAATAACACACAACACATCAACAAACAATAGCAGAATATATCTTGATGAAGCAGGTGTTTATACTATTTCTTATAGTATTTCTCATGAAAGCCAGACAAGCGGAAGAAAAAATGTACATTGTTGGGCAAGATTAAATGGCACAACAAAAGTCACCCCTTCTGATTCATATTCATACTCAAGAAATACAACTGATGAATTTGCAACAAATACAGCAAATTTTATTATCGAAACCAGCTCTGATGATGAATATTATGAAATTTTATGCATGAGAGAGGGCTCAGCTTATAGTTCAGATATGATTGCTAATCAATCTTGGGTAATAACAGAAAAAAAGCCTTAATAAAGCGATAAAACATTGAAAAAAAACTCTCAAAGTGATATAATTATATGAATAGTATCACTTAAATTCCCTAATGATTATAAAAAGGCTTTTCGGCATCATAATAAGCATATTTTTACTTCTCCCAATATCCCTTGCTGAAGAGCTTATTTTGTTTAGTGGTGACATTGATTATGGCATTGAACAAAACACTCTTTTAATCAATGAAGAAGATGCAACCGGTGACATGAAACTTCAATTTGGATCTTCTTTAAATGAATTTTTGCTTTGGGATGAAGCTAATTCATATTTCACCATCAGTAACGACCTAAATTTCAATGGCAATGAAATTATTAATTTTCGCCTAGAAAATAATAGCTCAGCACCAACTTGCGACATAAACAATGTAGGTAGGCAATACTACAATACAAGTTCAAAAAATGGTTTTATTTGTATTGAAGAAAGTGCCAGTGTTTACAATTGGGCAGTTATTGCCACAACAACAACTGCAACTAGTAAGGTGGTGACAGTAGGTTCAGGTGGAAACTACGCAACAATTGCTGAAGCAGCTACTTACCTAAATGGATTAACAGGTGGAATTATTTTGCTTACTCCAGAAATTCACCAAATCACAACAAGTGTGGATCTGGAAAATATTAATCTTATTGGCGCAAGTGAAACAGACACAAAAATACTAATTGTAAATAATGGTCAAATAATCGCCAAAAACACACAATTTGACAATATGATTATTGAAGCTGATTCAAGCTTAAGTAGTGATTATGGAATTAATGTCAAAGACGGCACAGGCACAAACAGCGCCTTGCTTTTTAAATGGGTAAATTTTATTACTGAAGATGATAAATTTTTAATGAATAGCTCATTAACACCAGCTCCAACAGTAATTACTCGTTTTGTTAGCCCTTCTTCTTCAATTTCCGGAACAGCAAACATAGTACCTGCACAAGCAAGTACAAATTTTAATTCTGGTTCAACTTTTTTTATTGGAGCACAAGGTGGAAATGGCTCTCTAAATTTTAGTGATTGGGATATTGCACTTTCAGGTTCAGTTAATGCCGTCACTACTGGCAACATCACAACTTATCCAAGTAGTACAATCTTCGCTTATCCAGAAATGAATTTACAAGCATTGATCAATAGTTTACCAAGTGGAGGAATAATCACGCTACTGCCTGGAACTCACGAAATTGAAGAAACAGTCAATATAAATCATGACAATATTGAAATTATTGGCTATGGCGACTCTTCTGTGATCAAAGTTTTAAGCAGTTTTTCTGGATCAAGCACAACTACATCAGCAATTCAAATAGGATCAGCTGACGGCTCCACTCCAGTAGATAATGTAATTCTTAAAGATTTTAAATTAGAAGTAGATGGCCCAAGTATCCACGGCATCAGAGCAACAGGTGGAAAAGATATACAGCTATACAACATCACAGTAATAAAAACTTCAGGACAATCAGGAAGTGGTGATTCAGCCCGCATAGGAATTCAATTCTTAGATGGAACTAGTGAAGATTTATTAAGACCAGTAATAAAAAATTGTCGTATTTTTGGTGACAGCACTGTGAGTAGTTATTTTACAGATGGAATTCATGTTAGCGGTGGTGATGGCTATGGTTCAGGAAGTGGAGTTTGGACAAATGGAAATACAATCAGAAATGCTTTAATAGAAAGTAATAATGTTGATTATGTACGCGAAACAGTAGCGGTTTTTGTAGGCGTAGAAGACAGTTCACTATACAATAATCGATTTTCACGAATGGGCGCAGGCACATGGACAAGTTATGGAATTTTTATTGGTGATTCAAGCAGAGTAAACATGACCGCCAATGTGGTTAGCGGATCATTAAGCTCAAATTCTCAAGGAATAGTAATTGAAGGATTTGGCGGACCTGCCTCAAGACAAGTGACTGATTCAAACTTTTCTTCAAACACAATTGATGGCACAGCAAATAGTGGAAGTGGCTTTAATAGAGGCTTTACCATAGGAAGCTCAGATAGCGATACAGAAGTACACAGAAATATCTTCCAAGGAAATGTGGTGAAAGGTGCTTCAGACACATCAGATGCAACTGCTTTTTATACAGAAGGTAATAATGATGATAATATTTTTGCCAATAATATGATTACTGGTGGCACATATTCTTGGGATATTGGCATAGATATTGACTCTTCATCTGATCGAACCTTAATTAGTAATAATAAATTTGAAAACACCACAGAGTGGATAAGTGACAATAGCTCAAATACCAGTTTGGGAGCGTCGCAACACCTTGACACAAGTAATCCAGACTCTAATGATGATATTGATGATGGCTATGCAGTAGGCACAATTTGGGTAAACACAAGTAATGATAGAATTTATGTTAACATAGAAAATACTTCTGGATCAGCTCATTGGGAAAGATTAAGAACTTATTAAAACTAAAAAATAATTTTGTCTTTTTGACAAATTACTGTAAAATTTTTAAAAAATACAAACTTTAAATCATAATTATGAAAAAATTCTTAGTAATAATCATATCACTCGCCTTATTTATGCCAATAACTTTGGGTGCTTCTTTCTCTGATGTACCAGAAACTCATGAAAATTATGCAGCTATAGAATCATTAAAAAATCTTGGCATAGTTAATGGCAATCCAGATGGCACTTTTCGCCCAGAAGATTCAGTAAACAGAGCAGCCGCCTTAAAAATGATATTGTTAAGCGCAAAAATAGAAATAAACGAAGAAGAAGAATTAAAAGAAACAGGTTTTCCAGATGTAAATACTTCTGATTGGTTTGCTCGCTACACAAAAAAAGCCAAAGAAATAGGAATAGTCAAAGGGCAAGGTGACACAGGAAAATTCACCCCAACTCAACAAGTTAAAAAAGCTGAATTTCTCAAAATGCTTTTAGAAAGCTTTGAAATAGACCTAACAAAGCATCAAAATCTAACAGAAGGTGTTTCTGCGGATACTTCTGCTGGCCAATGGTTTTTGCCTTATATGAGCTATGCTAAAATTGTTGGCATTATTTCCCCTACTTTAGACAACAGATTAGAACCTGAAAAAGCTTTAACAAGAGGTGAATGCGCAGAAATTATCTATAAATTACTAATTATTAACAGAGGTGGCGATGCACAAAAAATGCTTAACATTACAGAATCTCATTTAATAAACATTCTGGTTGCTTTAAATGAAAATGATATTGAAGAAGCCTTAAAAGAGGCCAATGAGGCAGTGTATTTTTCTGAAAGAGCTGTCGAAGCTGCGCCTGATCAAGGACTAACAAAAGCAGCAAATAAAATATCACTTGGTTTCCAAGAGCTTTGCTATGCTTATCAAGCTGGCTTAACTGGCGACACAGAGGCACTAGCTCAACATGTGGAAACAGCAAAAACCCTAGCTGGCGAAGCTTATGCTGATGACCCTTCTACTCAACCTCTAGGTAAAAAAATCAAAGAACAAGGAGACATTCTTCTTGAACAAGCTCAGCTAATAACAACAGAAGAATAAGATAAAATATTCTTAATTTAATATGAAAACCAAAATAATTTCTTTTCCAAAAACAAAAATAATTTTATTTATAAGCTATTTAGTAATAATTAGTATTGTACCTGTATTTTTACACACCCAGTGGCTTACAGGTCCTTTGGTTAATGGATTGTTAATACTAACTTTGCTTACAGTTGGCCTTAGTGAAGCACTTGTCTTAAGCTTAATTCCCAGCACAGTAGCATTGTCAGCAGGACTACTTCCCTTGCCTCTTGCACCAATGGTGCCTTTTATTATTATTTCCAATGCTATTTTTGTGCTTGGATTTTATTATTTAAAACCAATAAATAATTATTTTGCACTTATTACCAGTGCTTTCTTGAAATTTATTTTTCTGTTTTTAACAGTGCAATTTTTAATGAGCACAATGTTAAGTGATAAGCTAATAGGAAAATTAAGCATAATGATGAGCTGGCCCCAATTTATAACGGCAATAGTAGGCGGATTAATCGCCTTTGCAATAATAAAAACAACAAAAAAATGAAAAAAATCTTAAAACAAATACAAAAAGCAGGACTAGTAGGAAGAGGAGGCGCAGGCTTTCCAACTTATTTAAAATGGCAATTTGTTAAAAAAGCAAAAGGCAAAACAAAGTATGTTGTCTGCAATGCTTCTGAAGGCGAAACAGGTCTTTTTAAAGACATTTTCATTATAGAACATTATCCAGAAAAAGTTTTTGAGGGACTAAAAATAGCAATGGATTTTTTAGGCACAAAAAAAGCTTATTTTAATTTTAATGAAACCTATTATCACCGCACAAAAAAAACAGTCACTAGCTTAATTGAAAAATACAAAAAACTTGGTTATGAAATAAAAATTTACAAAGAAATTCCTTCATATATAGGTGGTGAAGAAACCGCATTAATAAATGCAATAGAAGGAAAAAGAGTAGAACCACGCATAAAACCACCCTACCCGGCAAATCATGGTCTTTTTGGTAAACCAACTCTTGTACACAATGTAGAAACATTGTTCAATGTTGCCCGAGTAGCAAATAATGAATTTGAAAATAGACGTTTTTACTGCCTTTACGGCGAAGTAAAAAGCCCAGGAGTATATCACCTGCCAGCAGATTGGAGCATATATAAAATATTAAAACACACAAACAACCTGCCAAATTTTGAATTTTTTGTGCAAATTGGCGGAGGTGCAAGCGGAGTTGTTTACAATCAAAATCAACTCAAAAAACACAAAGTATCTGGTGCAGGCTCAATAGAAATTTACAAAAAATCAACACCAGCCCGCAAAGTACTGGAAAGATGGTTTGATTTCTACAATTTACAGTCTTGTGGCAAATGCACACCCTGCAGAGAAGGCACTTATCAGCTATACAAATTAATTACAGAAAATAAGCAAATTCCTTGGAAAAAAATCATGGAAATAGTGGAAACACTGGAGCAAACATCTTTTTGCGCACTTGGTCAGTCTGTAGCTGTGCCAGTAAAAAGTTATCTTAAAAATGTACTCAAGAAAAAAATATGAAAAAAATAACAATTTACATAAATGGCAAAGCATATCAAGCAAAAACAGATGAAAGTGTTTTGCAAGTTGCACTCAGAAATGGCTTAGATATACCACATTTTTGCCATCATGATGACTTACCAACCGGAGCAAGCTGTCGAACTTGTTTAGTTGAAACCGAAAAAAGCATAACAACTTCCTGCACACTAAAAGCAGAAGATGGATTAAAAATAAAACTAGACACAGTAAAAGTAAAAAAACTCCGCAAAGAAAACATGGAATTACTCCTTGCAGGTCATAGAGAAAAATGTCCAAAGTGCACAAGAGGTCTATATTGCGAAACCTGGGAAATAATGAAAAAATACGGCATAACAGGCAAAAAATATCAAAGAGATAATCCAAAAAGAAAAATTCACAAACTAGGAACTGCCGCGGAGTTTGATCCAGCGCTTTGCATAAATTGCAATAAATGTGTGGAAATGTGTGAAAAACTCGGTACTTGTTTTTTGCAATTATCCGGACACGACTCAAAAACCCGCATAGATTACAACAAAGACCCAAAAGTAGATTGTATTTATTGCGGACAATGCACAGTACACTGCCCTGTTGGCGCAATACGAGAACAAAGCCATATCGAACAAGTTGAAAAAGCTTTAAAAAATAAAAATAAAATAGTAATCGTGCAAACAGCACCATCAGTGCGTGCAAGCATAGGAGAAGAATTTGGCGAAGAATATGGCAAAGATTTAACCAAAAAATTATATAGTGCCTATCGAGAGCTTGGCTTTGACAAAGTTTTTGATGTCAACATGGGCGCAGATATAACCACAATGGTCGAAGCTGAAGAGCTAATAGAAAGAATAGTTAAAGGTGGAACAATGCCAATGTTTACCTCTTGTTGTCCAGGTTGGGTAAAATTTTTAGAATTCTATCATCCAGAGCTAATTCCAAACTTAACCACTTCCCGCTCTCCACAAATTCATTCTGGCGGAGCATATAAAACCTGGTGGGCAGAAAAAGAAGGCATAAATCCAAAAAAAATTGTGGTGGTTTCTGTAATGCCTTGCACATCAAAAAAATATGAAGCGCAACATGAAAAATTATTCATAAATGGCTTAAAACCTGTTGATTATGTGCTCACAACTCGCGAACTGGCCAATTTACTAAGAAAACACAAAATCAATCCAACAAAATTAAAAGAATCTGAAGTGGACACATATGGCACATATTCTGGTGCGGCCGCTATTTATGGTGCATCAGGCGGAGTGATGGAATCAGCGCTAAGAACAGCCCATTTCATGATCACAGGAAAACCAATGAAAAATTTGGATCTAAAAGAAGTTCGTGGAATGAAAGGAGTAAAAAAAGCAGAAATAAAAATTGGCAAACTAAAGCTAAAAGTAGCTGTTGTTGCCACTGCAAAAAACGTTCGCAAAATAATCGATGAATTAAAAAAAGACCCAAAAGCCTATGATTACATTGAGGTAATGGCTTGCCCTGGCGGTTGCATTGGCGGTGGTGGTCAACCAATCCCCTCCACTAGTGAAATTGTGAAAAAAAGAATAGCAGGTTTATATCAAATTGACCGTAATTTAAAAATGCGTCAGGCACATGAAAACCCAGTAGCACTGGAGTTTATGGAATACGCAAAAAAACAAAGCAAGAAAAAGCGTAATTCTTTGCTATATACAGATTACAGCAAGAAGGAAAAGTTTTCTTGACAAGAAATATAAAATAATTTATAATATAAAAAAATTTTAAAAAATAATATGAATAATATGGAAGAATCAAAAAACTTTATTCCTCATACTTCTGAAGTTGATCCTTCGGATAATGACTTTGATATAGAAGCTGTAAATGAAGAAGAAAAAAAGTATGTAGACAGTCTTATGAAGGAAATGGATGTAGCAGCCATTAATCCGATAAACATTCCTAACGAACTACATACTGGAGAAGCTGCACATTTTACTGTGGACACTCCTGCTGAAGTAGTTCAAGTTGAATTTGTCTTTCCTAGTGGTCAATCAGTAGTTTTTACAAAAGATCATCCACATGACAATGATTATATTTTTAACAACGTTGATTTATCGGCATGTAATGGTCCTTTGGTAATACGAACATTTTCAACAGACAACAATCTTCTTGAAGAAACAAATATTGGCAATATAGAAATTAACGAAAATCCTGAAATTTAAAAACATTAAAATTATTACTGTATTTTAATAAAATCCTCTATTATAAAATTAGAGGATTTTATTTTTAATTTAAGTCCAACCTAAACCAAAACCCTTGAATCCAAAGCCACAGCGCCCTCGCCCTCATCAAAAACCATCAAAGGATTGATGTCCATTTCCTTAATTTCCGGAAAATCCAAAGCAAAGCGACTAACAGCCAAAACAGCTTCAGAAAGTTTTTTGATATCAGCAGGAGCTTGCCCGCGCACACCCTTGAGCAATTTCACTGCCCTGATTTCTTCGATCATCTCCAAAGCATCACATTCCGAAAAAGGAGCAACTCGAAAAGAAACATCTTTCATCACCTCAACATAAATCCCACCAAGACCAAACATAATCAAAGGGCCAAAAACAGGATCTCGCTTCATGCCAACAATAACCTCCCTGCCCACATGATACATTTTTTGCACCAAAATTCCTTTAATATGGGCTTTTGGAAACTTTCCTAAAACATTTTTCATAATTTGTTCGTATGCTTCCTTAACTTCTTGGGCATTTTTCACGCTCAAGCGCACACCACCAGCATCAGTTTTATGTAAAACATCATCAGAACAAATTTTCATAACAACCGGATAACCTATTTTATCAGCTTCTTCCACTGCTTGCTTAGCATTTTTTGCTAATTTTATTTGTGGCACAGAAATTCCATAATGAATAAAAATTTCTGATACTAATTTTTGTGGCAGAGCTCTATCTCCAGTTTTTATGGCTTTTTTTACTTTTTCTCTTAAGTCAACTGGTGCTTTGTTTTGAATTTTAATTGTGCAAACTTTTTTCTGTTCACGCCAATTTTTTAACTTTACCATTGCCTCCATTGCACCTATTGCCCGCGATGGATAAACAAAATTTGGCACTCCGTATTCTGCTAATTTTTCTGAAGCATATTCAATATTTTTTCCACCAATAAAAGAGGCAAAAAGTGGCTTATCTGGATACAAATCATTAAAATTTGCCAAAATTCGTGCTGTCTTTTCTTTTTCTGTCATTATCTGCGGTGTGAGAATTGTGATCACCATGTCCACACCGTCGTCAGTCAAAACAGAGCTTAAAGCTTTTTCATATCTATCTGCTAAAGCATCACCAATAACATCAACTGGATTGTGTGTATTTGCTGTAGTTGGCAAGTCTTTTTTGAGTTGTTTTTTTGTCTTTTCTGCTAATTCAGCAATTTCTAGAAAATCTGATTGCTCGATTGTGTCTGTTGTTATTACGCCTGGACCTCCCGCATTGGTAATAATGGCTACTTTATTGCCTTTTGGCAATTTCTGCATACTAAAAACACGAGCATAATCAAAAAAGGACTCAATACAATTAGCACGAATAATGCCAGATTGCCTTAATGCTGTTTCTGTTGCCTTATCTGAGCCTGCCAATGCTCCTGTGTGTGAAGCTACTGCACTTGAACCAGCATCAGAAACGCCTGACTTAAGTACTATTATTGGTTTTTTTTGTGCTAATTTTTGTGCTTGTTTCATAAACTCTTCTCCATCTACAAAACTTTCCAAATACATCATAATAACCTCGGTTTCCTTATCGTTTTCAAGGTATTCTAAAAGCTTATTTTCATCAACTCCTGCTTTATTTCCCATGGAAACTATTTTGCTAAAACCAATATTTTCACCATATGCCCAGTCTGCAATTGCCACAGCCATTGCTCCAGACTGCGAAAGTAAAGCAATCTTGCCTTTTTTTGGCATACCCTCAGCAAAAGAAGCATTAAGGTCAATATGAGTATTTAATATTCCTAAACAATTTGGTCCAATTAAATTTAAATCATATTTTTCTATCAATTTTTTTAATTCCTCTTCTCTTTCTGCACCTTCTCCGCCAACTTCTTTAAATCCAGCAGAAATAATCACAATATTTTTTATGTTTTTTTGTCCACATTCTTCTACAACTTGACCAACAAACTGAGCAGGAACAGCAACAACAGCTAAATCAATATTTTTTGGTAAATCCACAATTTTTTTGTAAACTTTTTTACCTAAAATCTCCCCACCTTTTGGATTAAGAGGGTAAATCTTACCTTTATAATCAGACTCAACCAAATTTTCAAGAATATCAAAACCCAACTTGCCAGGAGTAGCAGAAGCCCCAATTAGTACGATTGATTTTGGCTCAAAAAGTTTTTCCATGTTTTTTATTTATTATGCCACAAAACACAAAAAAAATCACGGCAAAAATCATAAAAAAAGTATATTGACAATATTACTAATAATGTTCTAGATTTTAGTACTATAAATTTCCCCTAAAATGAAACCCCTTAATACACCAATTGCGGATAAGTCTCAAAAAATGCCCATACTAGCATTAAAGCGCTTAATGCACCATGAAGAATGTCCATCAACAGAACAAGTTCATTTAAAAAAAGCAATTGATCAATCAGCAGAAGAAGAAGCAAGCAAAAATCCTGAAAAATCACCAGTAAAAATAATAGAACTAATTGATCAAAATAGGATAAAAATGGCAAAAATAGTTAATGAAGCACAGAAAAGTCATCACCAAATACTATATTTATCATTACTTAGTTTGGCAGAGTCTCTAGCAACAGCACACGCCCAATACAATGCTCCCGAAAAAACCAGAGAGCTGATTACATGGTTAATGAAAACAAAAAACCGTGGTGAAAAATTAACAATTGGCAGTATATTAAAACAATTATCAGAACAAAACTTTAACCCAGCTGATCCTGGCGTTATGACTATTAAAGAAGAATTGCAAAAATTGACACCAAGTAGTGATGCAAATTTTCTTGATGTAGCCATGTTGCACTTAGCAGGCACAATAGGTCTAGATGACAACAATTCACCAGAGGACAGTGTTATACTATATGAATTAAAAGTAATTCTTTCGATTATTCAACAGGCTAATTATGAAGCCCAAGAAACAATAAAGATAATTAACACACTTAAAAAATAATTTTTTAAACAAAAATGACACCCCTTACACTTAGCAAAGACTATAAACAAATTCTAGAAAATGCCCTTAGAAAAGCAGAAAAAAACAAAGAAACTTTACCAGAAAAACTTGCAGTAAACATTGTTCAAACAAGAGCGAAAACCTGCCAATCAATACTACACATAGAACAAAGAAAAAACCCCCTAAGCACAAACCAAAGAGACATCTTAATGTTTGGTCAAAATATAGCGACGGAACATGCAAAGGAAAATGGACCTCAAGATACACAAAAAATAATGTCTGCTATTATGAAAGCAAGCTATCCTGGTGAAATATTAACAGCAGATAAAATAATACAAATTTTAGATTCAGTAGACATAGATCAAGATGACCCTGCTTTAAAAATATTAAAACAAAGAACAAAAGAGGCTTCTGATACGTCAAGTGCTTTTGATACTGCACTAATTCATTTAGTTAATACAGCCTATATGAAAAACGGGGAAGACAAAGAAAAAGCCATAACTGAATTAAAAGTTTTCCTTGCAATACTCAAAGAAATTCAGCCAAAAATTATGATACTTGCCGGACTTACTGAGCAAAGAAGTTTAGATTAAAATTTTATCAAAAAAATATGTCTCAAATAGGATCACTAAAAGATAAAAAAGACTTAATGGCAACAGCAAAAGAAATGGCGGAACAACAAAAAGCCAAAGACACCCCTCAGCTAGAGCAAATCCTTGATAAAGCAACAAGTGAATTAAAAATGAAAATCTCTAAATTAACAGGAGTAGATTTTTCAGAAGAAAAACCAACTGCTTTAAATGTTTTATTTTTTGAAATTGGGGGTATGCAAGCAGGAATTAGTAGGATTTTAAGAATATTACAAACCCGCTATGAAGAGGGATTAGATCATGAGCTACAAAATGTAAAAATTTATAACGATTTATATAGGGCTTATTTGCAAATAAGAGAAACTGAAAGAGTGATATTTGAATTTGAACAAGAAGAAGGAAATGAAGAAAATACTACTACTATCAAAGTCCATGAAAAATTATTAACAAGAGCAAAAGAGACATTTTTCCAAGAATATAAAAAACTCCTAGATTTTTTAGAAAAAAAACTTAAGACAGCCATTAGTGAATTATCAAGTGATGACTTAGAAATTGATACAATAAAGAAAAAAATGCAAAAAAACGAAACCTTATCAGAAGTGGAGCTAAAAATTGCCTCATTACTTTCTCATTTACAAACAATAACTGACTATAAAAACTCAATCAAAGATAATACTGATGCGGGTAAATTATGCGAAAACGCCAAATCATTTTCAGAAGGTTGTTTAGGTGTGATTTCTTGGGCGCTAGAAGATATGCAAACTAGACAATCTGAAAGCCTTCCTTCTGAATCAAGTCTTTAATTTTTTCAATTTCTTCCTTTTTTGGGATAGGCACATCATTAAGCTCGTATTGCAAGCCTAAGTCTTGCCACTTGCTTACGCCCATTTTGTGATAGGCTAAAATTTCAATGAGCTCAAAATTAATTTTTTTACAAAAACTAATTAGAGCTTGTAAATTTTCTGCTGTATCAGTAATGCCAGGTAAAACAAGATAACGAAGCCATATTCTGGCTTTTTTTTCGCTCAAATAATGAATATTTTCAAGGATTTGTTCATTTGGAACTCCGGTTAGCCATCTGTGTTTTTTAGTGTCAAAATGCTTTAAGCTAACCATAAACAAATCTGTATATGGCAAAATATCGTCAATCAGCTTTTTGCTTGTATAAAGGGATGTATCCACTGCTGTGTGAACATTATTTTCTTTGCATAATTTTAAAAATTCCTTCAAAAATTCAGGCTGAAAAACAGGATCACCACCGGATAAAGTCACTCCACCTCCACTAGCATCAAGATAAGGCTTATTTTTTAATATTTTTTTAATTATTTCTTCAGGAATATAACTTGGTGAATTTTTATCTAAGACAACATCAATATTGTGACAATATTTACACCTAAGCGGACAGCCAGACATAAAAACAACTAATCTTATTCCTGGGCCATCAAGCGTGCCAAAAGATTCAAAAGAATGTATTTTGCCTTTTATTGCCTTGTCTTCTGGCATTATTATCAATTTATAATTTATGCCTACTATACCACTGCTTGTTAATTTTTCGCAAAAAAGCATAAAAAAATCTACTTACTATAACTAATAATTCGCTCTACTCTGTTATTGTGGATTTTTTTAGGATGTCATTGCGGGCTTTTTGGGGTGTCATTGTGGGCTTGATCCGCAATCTCGGGAGGCAGAAGGTGTCATTGTGGATTTTTTTGGGGTGTCATTGCGGGCTTGACCCGCAATCTCGGGAGGTGTCGTGAGGATGAAGCCAAAAGCGGATGATGCGACAATCCACCCTTGCTGTCATTGTGGGCTTGATCCGCAATCTCGGGAGGTGTCGTGAGGATGAAGCCAAAAACGGAGGATGCGACAATCCACCCTTGCTGTCATTCTGAGCGGAATGAAATGGAGCGAAGAATCTCCTTGTCCATTTGCTCAAGTCCTGCCTTAGGTAATTCAACAGTAATGACTACGGGAGATCCTGAATCGAGCGCTTGCGTCCGCCTGGGTGGATTCAGGATGACAGAAAAAAAAGGGGCAGAATGACAGAGTACAGGCTCACTCAGGATGACAGAGAAAGAGGGCTCAAAGTGACAAAAAAACACTTAAGACAAAAAAATAACCTGCTTCGTCGTCCGCCTAAGCAAATCCCTTGCAATAACAAAAAAATAAAAACAATTAAAAAAAATTCATTGCCCTATATAAAGCCAAATAATCAACATTAAAAATGTATTACTGTATTAGTGTACCGGTACAGTAATACAAAAATAAAATATAATTGAGAAAAAAAGAAAAATTCATTAAAATTAGCTTATTCATGCAACAAAAATGAAATACCCACAAAGAAATCAGGACTCACACAAAGGAGAAAATGGCAAAATCTTAATCATCGGAGGCAATGAACTTTATCACGGAGCACCAATATTAGCAGGTTTAGGAGCACAAGCCAGTGGTTGCGACCTTATTTTCCTCGCTATGCCAAAAAAAAATGCACCAATAGCAAGACAAGCAAGTGAAAATTTTATTGTTCATGAATTTCAAAACCCTGTTTTTACCTCTGCTGATGTGCCATTTTTGCTTAATTTTGCACATAAAATGTGTGATGGATTTGTAATTGGCAATGGCATTGGACATGATAAAAAAATAATTCAAGCAATTGAATATTTTCTTGATCAAATCCGACTTCCAGGCGTTATTGACGCTGAAGGACTAATTCCGGAAATTCTTCAAAGTAAAAAAAAGGAAAATTTTGCAATAACTCCTCACGAAATAGAGTTTGAAAGAATTTTTAAGGCACAGGCAAGAAAAGAAAATGTGCAAAAAATGTCTAAACAATACGGAATAACAATTTTAAAAAAAGGAAAAATTGACTGGATAACAGAAAGAGATAAATATGTAGAAAACACAACAGGTTGCGCAGAAATGACTGTTGGTGGCACAGGTGATGCACTAAGCGGAATTGTTGGTGGCTTAATTGCCCAAGGAGTAAATAATTTTGAAGCTTGCCAAATTGGAGCTTATTTTTGGGGCAAAACCGGCGAAGAATTAAAAAAAGAAAAAACTAATTTCACAGCAAAAGAAATGTGTGAAAAATTTCCATATATAACTAAAAAATCATGAATATCATTGCAACAAGAGAAGAACTGGAGCAAGAGGAATTAAAAAGATTAGCACCATATGCAATTTTTAATGCTAAATCAAAAGGCAGAGATTATGACGAAAACCACGATTTGTATAGACTGGATTTTCAAAGAGATCGAGACAGGGTGCTTCATTGCAAAGCCTTTCGCAGATTAAAAGGAAAAACTCAGGTTTTTGTGTCACACTATGGTGATCATTTTCGCTCAAGACTAACCCACTCTTTGGAAGTTGCACAAATTGCCTGTGCTATTGCCAGAGGACTAAGAGTAAACGAAGATTTAACTGAGTGTATTGCTCTTGCACATGATCTTGGACACACCCCTTTTGGTCACGCCGGCGAAGATGCTATGAACGAGCTAATGCACCGCTTTGGTCTTGATTTTGAGCACAATGCGCAATCACGCCGTATTGTTGAAAAATTGGAAAAAAAATCTGCTAATTTTTTAGGCTTAAACTTAACCCATGAAGTTCGTGAGGGCCTATGGAAGCACCGCACACCATACGACAAAAGCAAGCATAAACTATCCGAACAACCTTTTTTAGAAGCACAAATTGTTGATTTGGCTGATGAAATTGCTTTTCAAAATCATGATATTGATGATGGACTTAGAAGTGGCTTACTTGAGCTTGATGATTTAAATAAACTTAGCCTTTGGCGCAAAGCACAAGAACAAGTATCAGGCAATTTATCTGAAGAAAACTTTATCTCTGCAGTTGTTTCTGCCTTAATTAAAATAATGATCCATGATGTTTTTCAAAAAAGCTCTCAAAATATTGGTGAATTAAGCCCAAAAAGTGCAGATGATGTGCGTAATGCAAGCAAAAGAATAATTAGTTTTTCCAAGGAATTAGCAGAAGAAAATAGCTACTTAAGACAACTTTTAATGGACAGATTTTATCACAATAATCTAGTAGCAAGTCAGTGCGAAAAAGGCGCTCATACAATAAAAAGATTATTTTTTTATTATTTAGATAATTTAGATCAACTACCAGAAGGATTTGAAAAAAACGAAATTGGCATAAAAGATTTTATTGCTGGCATGACTGATAATTTTGCTATTGATAAGCTTAAAGAAATTGAAAATAAATGAAAAAATACTCCGCAAAAACAATTACAGGAAAAGGCAGAGGTAAAAAAATCGGTTTTCCAACAATAAATTTAAAATTAGAAAAAGAATTAAAAATAACAGGTGTTTTTAAAGGAGCACTTGAAATAAGCAATAAAACTCATCAAGGAGTTGTTTTTGTTGGCACTAGTAAAACTTTTGGAAACAAGAAAAAAACTTATGAAATTCATCTTTTTGACTTTAATCAAGAAATAAACAAAAACACTGTTGTAAATCTTCTTGTTGGCACAAAAATTAGAGAAATACAAAAATTCAAAAGCATCAAAGACTTAATAAAAGCAATTGAAAAAGATTGTGAACAAGCCAAAAACATGAAAGAATAAAAATGTTTTTCAAAACAATATGATTAGAAAACTTCTTCCTGATAACTTTTTTCTCCGTAGATGGTATTCAGCCCTAAAGGCGATTATTGGTGCTTTTGCTTATGGTTTTCCTGCAAAAAAAATAACTGTAGTGGGTGTGACTGGCACAGATGGAAAAACAACTACAACAGAAATGATTTTTCATATTCTAAAATTTTCAGGCAGAAAAGTTGCTAAAATATCTAGCGTTAGTTTTTCGCGAGGAGATAATTCTTGGCAAAACACAACCAAAAGAACTACTGTTTCGCCATTTGTCATGCAAAAATTTTTACGCCAGTGCGTTAAAGATGGTTATGATAGCGTGGTAATTGAAGTTTCTTCCCATGCTCTTAGTCAAAAAAGAGTTTTTGGAATTGATTTTGATATTGCTGTGCTTACTAATATTTCCCATGAACACCTAGACTACCACAAAAGCATGGAAGGTCTTATTAAAGCCAAAAAACTATTGTTCACAAAATATTTGAACAAAGGTGGAACTGCAATCTTGAATGCTGATGAGCCTTTTGTTAGTGATTGGAAAAATGAACTTGAAACTAAAAATATAAAAGTAAAAACTTATTCATTTAAAAACTCTGCATATTATCAAGGAGCCAATTTTCAAGATCAAGAAAATGGTATTAAATTTACACTTGAAGATAAAGAATTTTTTATTCCAATTTTTGGTTATTTCAATGCAGAAAATGCTTTGGCTGGAATTTCCGCCTGTGCAAGCATTGGAGTACTTAAAGGTACTACCGCCCAAGCCTTAAGTAGTTTTAATAAAGTACCAGGACGACTAGAAAACATTGATTTTGGGCAAGATTTTCAAATTTTTATTGATTTTGCACTAACACCAAAAGCTTTTAAAGAAGTTTTGAGTTATTTAAACCAACGCACAGGCGGAAAACTTATTTCTGTTTTTGGTTGCGCTGGCGATCACGACAAAGAAAAAAGACCAATAATAGGAGAAATTGCCTCAAAATATGCAGATATTATCATATTGACTGATGATGAAACATATACCGAGGATCCTTACCAAATTCGAGATGAAATTAAGGCAGGTATATTCAAAGAAAAAAATCTGAATGACAGAGAAGATGACACTTTTTTTGAAATTCCTGATCGCAAAATAGCAATAGAATCCGCTCTGCAGATTGCTGGCCCTAATGATACTGTAATTGTTTCTGGCATGGGCGCGTTGGAAACCAGAAATATGAGAGGAAAAGAAGAAACATGGAACGACAAAGCAGTTATTGCCAACATTTTTCAAGGATCAATTCAAGGAAAATTAGACTTATTAAAAAAGAAAGTTGACAACTAAGCTAAACAAAGAAAGAGAAGGAGAAATAATAATGTTTTTCGAAGTTCTTACTTGGGCTATTTTTCCCTTGCTTATAAATACTTCTAATAATATTTTACCTCCTTTGTTTTTTGCAGGAACTAGTTTAATCATAGCAGGATTATTTTTATTATTTTTTGTAATTCTACGAGGAAAAATAAAAGATTTTATAAATAAAAAAGCACTCCCCTATATGCTTAGTGCTACTTTTTTTATTGTTCTTGTTGTTTTTCCTTTAATTTTTATTGCTGGTCAAAAAACCAGTCCAGGAAATATGTCTATCCTTGGACAAAGTGAGGTTCTTTTTACTTTTTTATTTTTTGGTCTTCTTGGTTTTGAGAAAATCACAAAAAACAGAATAATTGGTGCAATATTGGTTTTAACAGGTGTTTTATTGATTTTACTTAAAAACTTCTCAGGTTTATTTAATGTCTGGGATTGGATTATTGTTTTAGCGTGTTGTTTTGCCCCTTTTGGTAATTTTTTTCAACAAAAAGCAATAAAATTAATCTCTTCAGTTTCACATGTTTGTTTTAGGAATTTAATTGGTGGAATTATTTTAATTACAGCTAGTTTATTTACAGAAAAAATAAATATTCACACAACCTTTAGTCAAAATAATATTTTTTTAATACTAACAAACGGAATAGTTGCTTTTGGTTTATCAAAAATACTTTTCATGGAAGCAATTAAGCGAATTGATGTCTCAAAAGCACTTGTACTTGGTGCTTCATATCCTGCTTTTAGTATTTTTTTGGCTTTTATTTTTCTGCAAGAAATACCAACAATAGAGCAAATAGTTGGATTTATTATAATTTTTATTGGTGTTTATTTTACTACTCAAAATCATGAAAAATGGTGGAATTTTACTCGCAAAAAAACCTCAAGGCGTAAGCTCGTTTGATGTTGTGCGCATGGCAAAAAAAGCATTAAACACAAAAAAAGTGGGCCATGCTGGCACGCTTGATCCTTTTGCAGAGGGGCTCTTGGTTTTGGGAATAAACGAAGGAACAAAAGCACTAAACTGGCTAAGCAAAGAAGACAAAATATATATTGCAGAAATAGAGCTAGGATCAACTTCCGATACACATGACATAGACGGGGAAGTCAGCAAAAAATCCGATAAAAAACCAGAATTAGAAGAAATAAAAATTGCTCTCCAGCAATTTCAAGGAAGAATATTACAAACTCCTCCACGCTATTCCGCAGTAAAAATTCAAGGCAAAAGAGCCTGCGATCGTATGCGAGCAGGAGAAAAAATAGAAATAAAACCAAAAACAGTAGAAATAATAAACTTAGAAATAATTGATTATAAATATCCGTTATTACTTATTAAAATCCACTCCGGAAGTGGGTTTTATGTGCGCTCACTTGCCCGCGATCTAGGAAAAACCCTGGAAACAGGTGCTTATTGCAAAAGTTTATTTCGAGAAAAAATAGGCAATTTTTCAATCAGTAAATCAGTAGATCCTGAAAAAATAACAGAAAAAAATATAATCCCCCTTTCACCAGAACATTTTAATTTTCCAAGCATAAAAATAAACCAAAAAGAAGCAGAAGCCCTAAGACAAGGAAAAAAAATTCCCACCCAAGGAGGCGGACTCAGAAGTGTATTTTTGGACAACGAAATTGTCTGTGTTGGCGAAATTAAAAATGGCTTTTTACAACCTTTGCGGGTATTTGCGGAAAGCAAAAAAGACTAAAACAGCCAAAAACAGCCAAAAGAACAGCAAAATAAAAGAACTTTTAATCTCAACTTGCGCAAAAGAAAAATCAGCAAAAAAATCAGCAACCAAAAGACCAAGTTTCAAAACAAAATAAGCAATAAAGCCAGCAACAGTGGCTAAAAAAGTAGAAAAATAAGCCAATAAAGCAGTCACAAAAGCAAGCAACATGGCCAAAGGAATAAGCGGAGCAATCAGAGGATTTGCCAAAGGAGCAACAAGAGAAAAAGTTTCAAAATAAAAAATTGAAAGCGGAGCAACAGCAATTTGCGCACCCAAAGTTGCACTAATAGCATGCTTAAAACCCAGAGTTTCAGGCAATTTTTTAAAAAATTGCGATTTTTCTAAAACAGGCACAAAAATAATAATCCCCAAAACACCAGCCACAGAAAGCTGAAAAGAAACATCAAAAAGTAGAGTTTTTGAATTCCAAAGCACCATCAAAAAACTCGCAAAAACAAGCGCAAAATAAGAACCAATTTCCCGACCAGAATGCAAGGCCAAAAGCCCAGCAAGACCCATGATCGATGCCCGTACAACACTGGCCGAAGCACCAGTCATCAAAACAAAAGCAATCACAGCAAAAATAGTAATCACCAAAGCATATTTTTTTGGCAAAAACTTAAGCACCCAAAAAAGTGCGATGATAATAATCGTAATATTAAAACCAGAAAGCGCAAGCAGATGCGTCAAGCCAGTCCTGTTAAAATCCTCCATAGTTTGCTCGGAAATATTACTACAAGTGCCAAACAAAATCCCCTGCGCAAAACCAGACTCTGGCCTAGGAATAATTTTTTCAATATTGTTTTCCAAGCTCGACCTAATTTTATACAGAAAACCTTGCACAAAATTGCCATTATTTTTAGAAACAAGATCAGCACTAGACCAAGGCGAATAAACAAAAATTTTATCCTTTGCCAAATAATTTTTGTAAGAAAAATCCTCAAATTCAGGCGGTATTTCTAATTTTCCATAAAACCTGATCTTGTCGCCATATTCAAACTCTGGAAGTTGCAAAACATTAACCACAACCTTGCCATTCACCTCTTTGTCTCCCAGTTTTTCCGCTTCAATAATTAAGCGAGTTTTGCCTGGGCGCTTTTCTGGCTGTTCAATTACAGTGCCAATAAAATTTACTTTTTCCGCTTGCTCATGGGATTGCGCATAGTATGCAATTTGATCCGGGGTGATATCTGGAACAGAAACCACAGAGCGCAAAACACCCAAAGCAATAAAAATACTCAAAAAAGCAAATTTTTTAGGATTAACTAGTGGCAAAAATGCAAAAATAAGTGCGTAATATGGATTAAGCGCAAATAAAAGCATGGTTTCTGCTACACCAACACCAAAAATAAAACTCAAAAGCGCCAAAATTATTAATTTTTTTCTATTCACAAAAAAAATACTACACAAAAAAATGAATTAAGGTAAAATAAAATTCGTCTTTTTACTCTTGGGTGAGTAGCTCAGTGGTAGAGCAGTGGCCTCTTAAGCCATTGGCCGTGGGTTCGATCCCCACCTCACCCGCCAAATATTTTTTAGTCAGCAAAGCTGGCTGGAAAATATTTTTTGAGTTGGGAGCGAGCACACGGCCATCTAATTAGCCCGTGGGTGCGGTCTGCAGTGGAGGGCTTTTGCGAAGCAAAACCCGAAACAAAAGACTCGATCCCCACCTCACCCGCCATTAAAAAGCAGTCCTGCAAAGCAGGAATGGTTTTTAATGTGAATGGATTTAAGTCTTCGGCTGATAACTTAAGGACACTGCTCTACCGAGCACCGTAAGGTGCGATCGCGAGCATCTGCTTGGGCGGGCATGTACCGACCAAGCAGATGCGAGGCGTAGGTAAGAGCTGGATTATATCCAGCTCGGGACAGCCCGTTAGGGCTGTGCTGGGTATAAATTAAGAGCAGTGGCCTCTTAAGCCATTGGCCGTGGGTTCGATCCCCACCTCACCCGCCAAATATTTTTTAGTCAGCAAAGCTGGCTGGAAAATATTTTTTGAGTTGGGAGCGAGCACACGGCCATCTAATTAGCCCGTGGGTGCGGTCTGCAGTGGAGGGCTTTTGCGAAGCAAAACCCGAAACAAAAAACTCGATCCCCACCTCACCCGCCAATTATAAGGGGCTAGCGTCGCCCCTCTTGGGCGGTACACGCCCGCCCAATTCACCCCTCTCGCTCACTAGCGTTCGCTATTTGTTGTATTTAAATTGTTTTTAATTATGAGTTGGGAGCCCATCTAATTAGCCCGTGGGTGCGGTCTGCAGTGGAGGGCTTTTGCGAAGCAAAACCCGAAACAAAAAACTCGATCCCCACCTCACCCGCCAAGTGCTTAGCGAGAATTACGACCCAGAGCGGAGCGACCTAGTGAATAACGAGGGCGCGGAGTGGAGGGGAAATTATTTGTAAATAATATATTTAACCTAAATCAAAATATAACCAAACAAAATGCCCTAGAGCCTAAATTTTTTTCAATAGATGAAGCTTTTTGGATAAATAGCTTAAAAAGCAAAATTGACTACCTAAAGCCACCTGATTATATTTATGTCTGTTTAGCTCATCAAGAAAAAGGCATACTTCTTACTGAAGACAACCAGCAATATAAAGTTGCAAAAAAAGCCAATATAGAATCATATAAAATAAATGAGTTTATTAAAACATATCAATAATTATCCCCCCCTTGTCCACTCTCGAAACCCCTGATATAGTTTTAATATCAAGTTTTTGCAATAAATGGAAAAAATAAGCATTAAAAATATAGTAATAAAAAATATTTTGATACATGTTTTACTGATTTTGTTTTACCTTATTACTGCAAAAGAGGTGTCAAAAATGCCAACTGAAAGACTGGATACTCTTTTATTGTTTGTGGGCTTAATTGTCATAGCACCAATCACATCGAATTTTATTTATAGTTATAAAAACATAATAGACAAGCAATCTTTGTGGTGGGGTCATGTGACTACTTTTTTCTCAATGCTTGTGGTTGGAATGTTGTTTATTATACTCGATATACTTCTTGTTTTAATGATCGGTAATGTTTTTGTTTTTAGGCTATCTTTAGCGCTTTTTTGGATAGCTGTTGTCACTTTTGACTTTGCAGATTTTTCAACACAAACGAAAAAATTATTCAAATAATATATTTTTAAAGCTCATGCATAAAAAAATTATTTTACTAACACTAGTATTGTTTTTATCAGCCTGTGGAGGAGGCACAAAAATAACTAAAAAATCAAAAACTCCTAGTTTTGAATATGAGTTTGCACATTTTGATAATAATGAAACTTTTTTTAATACTTCTATAGAAGAAAATTGTATTGTTTTTGAAATAAACAGGCAGGAACAAAATTGTACTTATGAATATGACGCGGAATTTAGTGATAATTTAATAAAAATTAAAATTAAAAATCCAACTGACTGCATGGATAGCCTAGGAATGCATGGATTAAAAGGCAAAATCTGTAATCTAAAAAAAGGTGAATACAAACTGCAACTTAAAAACTTGTCTAAAAAAGTTATTTTGGAATAAGTTATTTAATCTCCAAATTGGAATAAATCTTCTATTGCTACATTAAAAAATTTTGCAAGATCATATGCAAGACGTAAAGAAGGGTTATATTTTCCTTGCTCTAAAAAAACAATGGTTTCTCGTCGTACGCCAATAGCTTCTGCTAATTCTGCTTGGGTGAGATTTTTTTGCACACGATATTCTCTAAGCTTGGTTTTCATTCTCCTTTTTTATTTAAAAAATGAAAAATAAATGCGTAACAAAGCAAGGATCCCATTGCGATAAAATTTACCAAATTGCCCACAAAATAAAAAGTTGGACTATTTTTCCCTAAAGCAATTAAAGGAATACCTATAAAAACTAAAAACAAAAGCAAGATAGATAATGTGTATCTTGCGGCTATACCTCCGATTTTTTCCACTCGTTCGTCCGTGAATTGTATTGCTGTGTTCTTTTTCAGTCTCCACATGGCCAACATAACTACACAGAAAGAAACTAAGGGAATTATATAATTCCCAACAGAAACAAACGCACCAACTGTTACACTAAGAGTTATTATAAGTAATAGTCTATAAAGTATATATTTTCTTTGTGATAATTTTTTCATATTATGTTAATTAAATCTAACATTATGTTAGATATATATAACATAAATGTCAAGTAAAATTTTTATGTAAACTACAATAAAATTGTTAGAATAATTTTATGATTTTAACTCCTGTTGGACTAGGCATTGTTGGCGGGTCTATTCCTGGCCCTATTTTAACTTCTGTTTTTACAGAAGTTTTGGCAGGTGGCTTTAAAAAAAGCTTGCGTATTATTTTTATTGCTATGCTTACTGAAAGTGTTTTGGCTTTTGGTATTTTTGCTGTGATTTTTAACTTAAATATACCTGCTGAGTTTTTTTATTTACTTTCTCTTGCTGGTTCGGCTGTTCTTGTTTGGCTGGCTAGTCAGGTTTGGCGAATTAAAAAAATTGAAAATAATCAAAAAAGTATTTTTACTCTTAATAAAATTATTTTAATTACTGTTTTTAATGGTCCTTTGTGGATTTTTTGGCTTACTGTTGGTGTTCCGCAGGCTTTTTTGCTCACTGAAAAATATACTTTTGGTTATTTAATTTTTTTGTTTTTCTTTCAGCTCGGTTGGCTTTTGGCAAATTTATTTTGGGCTTTTGTTTTTGCTCGATTTCGCCCTTTGCTTACTAAGGAAAAATTTGTACCTTATGTTTTTAAGTTTTTTGCTTTACTTTTAATTGTTTTCGCTATTAAGGCTACTTATAGTAGCTTAAATATGCTTTTTGTATTTTAAATTTGACAAATTTAATAAATTTTAGCATGATTATATACTTTTTAAGCTAAAAAATGCAAAAAATAGATCATCCTCAAGAAAAATCTAGCAAGTTACAAATTGGTGACAAAGTTTGTTTGGCTAATGAAGAAGGCAAACATTTTATTAAGCAAGAAGTTGAAGAATTAAGAAAAAGGCTTAATAAAACATTAGAATTCCTAGAAGAACTCGAAAACATGGGTCGTCGACAAAATTCAGATGACTTAGTGCAAAATAGCCTACAAACAAATATTCAATCAAGAGATGAAACTTTAAAAATTATTACACAACTTCAAGACTTACTAGAAGGGAAAATTCATATAATTACTAATTTAAAAACAATTTTAGCAACATATACGCAAAATTTTTCTTCTAGTGTTAATGCTGTCTTAAAACCACTAGATCAAGAGGAAGATTGTGTTATGTCTTTGCCTTTGTCTTGGCTTGAAAAAGTTGAGCTTAGTGAATAATTATTCCGCATAAAAATAGAGGGGGTTATTCCCCTCTATTTTGTCTTGGTCTTCTGCCACAGCCTCTTCTTGGAGCTTGGCCTGAAGATTGCCCTTCGACAGGTGGGCAAGTGCCCATTCCTCTGCCGGTTCTTGGACCTTTTCCGTCTGGTCCTGTGCCGTCTTTGTTTGGCATGTTATTGGGGGTAAAATTTGAAAAAATATTTTTATTGGCGATTTTTATCGCCTTGCCGTTAATAAGTGCGTCTGCTACCTTAAATTGAGCTTGTTCTAATATTCTATGTAATGTGGATTTTGAAATTTGCATTTGCTCTGATGCTTCGCGTAGGGGCATTTTTTCATATTCTGTTAATCTTATTGCTTCTACTTCATCAATTTCTAAGGTGATTATTTCCAATTTTGAGATTGGCACTGCTTGTGGTTTGAAAAAATTTGATCTTATACAGCCTCTGATGTGTCTTCTTTTTCTTTGTCTAGGCATAAAAGAGTATTATGGGACATTTCCCATAATACTCTTATGATTTATTTTGTCAAATTTTTTAATATTTTTTTAGTGTATAATTCTTGACTCTACTTCTCTCTCTCCTTCAATTGGCTCTAGAATGCGACTTAATACATCTGCTTGCGCTTTTGCTTGTGCAAATTTAATAGGATCTGTTTTTGCTAAAACTTCTCTTGCAGAAATCAAATCTGCAAATAGTTCTTTATTGCTCACTTCTAATGTGCCAGCATTGCGCATTGCATCTGCTTCTGCTGTAATTTGCATAATTCTTTCCTGATGACGT
This sequence comes from Candidatus Altimarinota bacterium, assembly GCA_963664295.1. Taxonomy (GTDB): domain Bacteria; phylum Patescibacteriota; class Gracilibacteria; order CAIRYL01. The sequence continues at coordinate 131,629 of OY760935.1, read as the reverse complement.
TGAATATCCGTATCAGATGAAATTGTGTCAATTAAGACGCCTGAATCAAGAACATCATTGCTGACTTCTGTAGCAGAAAGTCTTATGCTTTTTTCAAGAGAAAAATCTGATTCTTGTCGGTATTGTACTGGCTGACCATTTTCATGATAAGCTGGTTGTAATGCCTTTTTCATGGTTATTTTTAAAAAGGATAATATTTTAACATATTTAAATATTTTGTCAATAGAAAATATATAAGTACTTGAATTTTCTTCTTAAGAAAGAGAAAATAATTTTTGCCTTTTTTAAAAAAACATGATTACAAAAGAAGAATTGATCAATCTCCTTAATAAGGACATTGAAGATGAATACGGAGCTGCTATTCAATATGTTCAGCATGCTTCTGTTATTACTGGTGCTGAATATCAATCTATCCAAAAAGAACTTGTTGTGCATGCCAATGAAGAAATGGGTCATGCCATTTTACTTTCTGAGCAAGTTGCTTATTTGGGTGGTGTACCTTCTGTTGATGTTTCTAAGCGCTGGACATCTACTGACTCTCGCGAAATGCTTGAACAGGATATTGCTGGCGAAAGAGCAGCAATCAAAAATTATTCAGAAAGAGTTAAACAATCTGAAGAGCTTGGTTTATATGGCCTAACTCAGGTTTTGCGCCAAATTCTTGCTGACGAAGAAGAGCATGAAAGAGACCTTCAAATGTCTCTTGGTGAGTAATTTTTTTAATTCACGCTTAAAAACACACTAATATACTTAATTTGTATTGGTGTGTTTTTTTTTAATTTTCTATGGCTTCAGTTTCTGATTTTGTTTTTATTTCGGTATTTAAGTTTGATTTTTCTTCTTTTTGCGGTCTTATTTTAAAATAAAAAACCAAAGAAGTGACTGATAAAACAGCAAAAATAAGACCAAATACTAAAAATCCTCCGGCAAAACCAAAAGAAGCAAAAACAGCTCCTCCTAGAAATTGACCAAAAATATTACCTGTATTGAGAGTCAATCTTAGCGATCCAGCGCTTTTTTCGGAATTTTTATCTCCATCAATGCCACGAGCTTTATTGAATTCATCAACAAACATAGCCTGAGCAGGCGCAAAAGCGGCTGCATAACCTGCTCCTCCACATATACCAGCAATAATTAATATCCAAAGACTGGTTGTTGTGCTGAGCACAATTACTGCTGTGCCAGAAATTATCAAACCTAAAATAACCATTTTTTCTCTACCTACCCTGTCTGCCAACATAGAAAATGGTACTTGGAGAGCAAAAACTGGAAAGATAAATAAAATAATCAAAAAACCGCTAATTGCACTAACTATTGCGTTATTTCTGCCAAATTCTTGCAAAAATAATGGCTGATAAGTGACTACCATTGTGTCCCAAAAGGAAAATAACATTACACAAGCGCAAACCCATAAAAGAGGAATGCTTAAGTTTTTAAAATTAAAAATTTTAATAAAATCACCAAAATTACTTTTAATTTCGGAAACCATCTCAGGAAAAGAAAATTTACCCCTTTCTACGCCCTCTCTTTGGATTATTTCACCTTCTTTAGCTAATATTTCTACAAGTTGTCTACGAGAAGCCTCGAGTACATCTTTCCCTAAATCATATGCTTCTCCTGGCAAATTTTTTAATGCTGTGCCTGTTTTTTCTGCTAACTCTACTACTGAATTTTTCAGTTTATCAGGAGTTTGCGCAAGTTCTTGATTTACTCTTTCTTTGTCAGAGATATTGGCAAAAATTGTTTTCCAATCAACAAATGTGTATTCAGCAAATTCAAGTTTTTCTGATTCGTATTCTTCTTTGTCAAAATGATGATAGAAAAACACAAAAACAAAGATAAGAAAAATTAAAAGTACAAATTGTGTAAAAGATTCACTGCCAAAACTAACCAAAAAACTAGCTATTAAAATGCCAGAGACCATACCCAATGCTTCTGCTACTTTTTTTTGAGAAATACTTTGAGCAAGCTTGCTGTTGTCTGAACGTGAGATTATGGTTGTCACTACTGTGACATCATATAAATCCATGCTCCAGCCATATAAAAAAGCAGCCATAAAAGTAAAAATTGCCCATTTAAGCGGATAAAACATCTCACCCAAATTTGCAAAAAAGAAAATTGAGACTGTAAAAATTAAGCCTACTAATGCCCATAGTGTTAACACTCTTGGTGGTTTTATTTTTTGCAAATAAGCCCAAAAAGAGTCAACAAAAATGGCTAAAAAACTAGATATTCCTAAAATCATACCTACGAACATGATTGCATTGGGATTTTCCGGAAACCTATGCATTAAAAAGCTAGCTATTGAAAATGCTAAGATAGTATAAGCGAACATAAAAAAGAACGCAGATACATATATAAGCAAAGAGCGCTTATTTCTAATGTTTGTTTTTTGAAGTATTCCTGGAACTTTCATTTGTATTTTCTATCTATCAATTATCTCATAAAAAAGCCTTGAATACAAGGTTTTAATTGCCTTTTAGATATAAAAAAGTTAGTATTTTAATGATAATTATTTTGTGATGAAAAAAATTAAAATCTGCGTTCCAATAACAGAAAAAACAACGGATAAAGTACTTGAAAAAATGCAAAAAAGTGCTGAAAAAGGCGCTGATTTACAAGAAATCTGGCTTAGTGAAATTAAAAACCTCGATTTGGAAACAATTTTTAAAAACAAAAAACTTCCTTTGGTTTTTAATCTCAAAAACGAAAAAGAAAAAGGTGCTTTTAGAGGAACAGACAGGGAAAAAGTGGACATTTTACTAAAAACAGTAGAATTGGGTGCAGAATATATTGATATTGCTTTTGAAAGTTCTGATCAGGTAATTGCTGAATTAGTAAACAAAAAAGGCAAATCTCAGTTAATTATTTCTCATCATTATTGGAATAATACCCCTCCTCTTCCTGCCTTGCTTAATCTTGTAAAAAACATGCTCAAAAAAGGAGCGGATATTGTAAAAATAGCCTGCACACCAAAGGATAAAAAAGATTTAATTACAATTCTGCGTCTTGCAGAAAATCTTGATCGTAAAAAAATTAAACACATCACAATTTTAATGAGTGATATTGGTAAGCCAAGTAGATTTTTAATTCCTGTTTATTTTAATGGTGAATTTACTTTTGCGCCTATTGAGGCAAGCGAAAAAACAGCTCCTGGACAACTGACCATTGAAGAAATTAAAAAAATAGAAAAAAACTTAATAAATTAAATTATTTATTTAATTCTTGCATTTGTCTAAGGTGTATTTTAGCTAATCTTCTTTCCTCTGCCCTGTGTTCAAATGTGTAATAAAGATTTGGAATTACTATTAAGGTAAGAATTGTTGAAAAAGCAAGACCAAAGACAATTGCAAAGCCTAAGCCACCCCAAGTTTGATCGCTTAAAGCTAAAGGTAAAATACCAAAAATAGTTGTTAATGAGGTTAAAAATATAGGCTTCATTCTTGAGAGTGCGGCATCTATAATTGACTCTCTTAAGGGCATGTCTTCCTTTCTGTTTTCTCTAATTCGATCAATCAACACAATTGCATCGTTGATCACGATACCTGACAAAGAAACAATACCAATAAACGTTGGAAAAGAAATTGACCAACCAATAAGAAAAAATCCACCAATAACACCAATTAAGGATAAAGGTAGAGCAAATAAAATAATAAATGGCTGACTAAAAGATTGAAATTGTAAGATAAGTATAAAAGCTATTAAAATCACAGCAACAATCATGGAATTAAAAAGATCACCAAAAGATTCGTCTATATCTTCTGTTGAACCACCGTATTCAATTTCCATATCATTTGGCACTATTAAATTTTCCTTAACTCTTTTTTCAAGTCTACCTAAGACTACTGTTGCATTTTCACCAACTTTAATATCGGACTGAATACGCACAATTTTCTTTTTATCTTGGCGACGTATTACAGAAAATCCTTGTTCAATGCTAATATCTGCAATATCACCAATGCTAATTTTTTCACCTTTTGGTGTTATTAGCTTAAGATTTTCAATTTCTTCTATTGTTGTAGGAATTTCATCTTTATTTTGCCAATCAACAGAAACATTGATTTTAATATCATCGTCACCACGGGCTATGTCTGCGGCTTCTGTGCCAAATACTGCGGTGCGTATTTCATTTGCAACATCTGAGGCACTTAGTCCAAAATAATCCATTCTTTCTCTATTAAAACTAAATACAAATTCGCCAGAAGAAAGAGAAATATCATCTTCAACCTCAATGGCTCCTTCTGTGTTTTCTAGTTCTTTTTTGACTTTTTTTGCAAAAACCTCCATTTCTTCTAAGTTATCACCAAAAATTCTCACTTCCACATCTTTTCCAGACGGAGGACCTGCCTGAAGCTCTTCAAGGGTAATCTTGCCTGGTGTTTTGATTTCTTGAATTTGTTCGCGAATTTGATTTGCTATTTCGTATGATGCTGTGTCTCTTTCTTTTGCTGGTATTAAATTCACCGTAAAAGAGGCTTCATTTGCGCTTGATGAACCACCTGCGCTCATCATGTCTGTAGAAGCTATTGCTCCTGCGCCAATGGCAAAAAAATAATTATCTAAATAAGGAGTATCTTTAACAATTTCTTCAACTTGCAAAGCTTCTTCATAGGTTCTTTCTAATTTTGTACCCGGGGGCATTTCAATATTAATATTAAAATAATCAGCATCATAAGAAGGAAACATATCTGGCAAGACAAGCCCAGCCCCAACAAGGGCAAAAACTCCTGCCAATAAGCTAGCCATGGTTAAATACAGCGATCTTCTTTTCCATTTATGTTTAAGTAGTGTGTTTAATATTTTTCTTAAAATTTCTTTTAATTTATGAATAAAAAATGCTTCTTTAAAAGAATGTGTTTTAAGGTTTTTGAATATACTTGTTGCCACAGTAGGAACAAAAAACAAAGCAACAACCAAAGACCACATAAGGGTTGAGCCAACTGTAATTGGAATAATACTAAGATATTCGCCTAAAATACCTGACACTAAAAGCATTGGCACAAAAGCGGACACTGTTGTTAATGTGCCACTTGTGATTGGCGACCAAAAAGTTCTAGCAGAATTTAATGCTGCCTCTTTTGCTGGCAATTTTTTGATACGCAAATTATCAAAAATACCTTCTGTAATTACAATTGTGTTATCAACAATAAGACCCAAAGAAAGAACTAGGGCAAATAAGGTCATTGAATTTAGAGTTTGATCAAGAAGACTTAAAACAAAAAAGGTTAATAAAAAAGTTAACGGTATGGTTAAACCTGCAATAATAGCTTCGCGCCAGCCCATTGCTAGCCAAATAAAAAGAGTGACTATAATAATGGTCTGAAAAGCGTTATTAACAAGTCTATCTAAATCATCTCTAATAAATTTTGAGTTATCATTGGAAACCTCAACCTCTAAAGAGCTTGGCAACTCTTCTTCTTTTTTCATTCTTTCTATTTCTGCTTTTGCGTTATCTGTAATATCAATAATATTTCCTCCGGTTTTCTTAAAAACCTGTAAAGAAATTGTTTTTTCAGCTTCTTGATTATTAAGAGCAAGCATGGATATTGATGTTTCTTTTTCTCTTGTTTCTTTTATTGATGCCACATCTTCCAAAAAAACTGTGCCTTGTTCTGTTGTTATTAAAGGTAATTTTTTTAAATCTTCTGCCCCTTCAAACTCTCCATCAAGTCTTAATGATATGTTGATACCATCTATTATTGCCTCACCTATTGGAAAATCAAGATGGGCAGTTTGAATTTTTTGTACTATTTGACCAGCTGATAATCCCAAAGACTCTATCTTCTGGCGATCTAATAAAACTTGTATTTCTTTATCTCTCTGACCTAATAATTCCACCTTTGAGACACCACTAATACGCTCAAGATTAGTTTCAATGTCTTCAGCAAAGTCTGATAGTCTTTCTTCTGAGATACCTTTTCCTGCTAATGAAAAAGTAATAATCGCAGAGTCTGACATTCTTATCTCCATCACTACAGGATCTTCTGCATTATCAGGTAAATCAGCTTTTACTTCGTCCATTTTATCTTTTAGGTCACGAATACTTTCGTCTATGTCAGCGTCTGCCTCAAACTCTACTGTAATGTTAGTAAGACCCAGTCTTGTATTAGAGGTAATCTCTTCAATATTATCTAATGTGTCTATTTTATCTTCTACTTTGCGAGTGACTAAATTTTCCATATCCGAAGGCGCAGCACCAGGATAAGAAACTGTGACAACAGCCATAGGAATTTCTACTTCTGGTTCAGATTCTTGTGGTAAATCCGCAAGAGAAACAGCGCCGAATATAATTGAGGATATTATGAGTAAGTAAGTTACCCTCCAGCGATTAACGAAAAATTCAAATAAACGATTCATTTTTGTTTTTAATACGAGTGACTAAGGGTGCTTTTTTTTCACTCAAAAGTCAATCTATTTTTATTTTAGAGATCAAAATCAGCTTTAATGCCGTTTTTGTCTTCAACTTTAGGCAAAACAGCTTCAATGGCAGCCCATTCCACTTCTCCTTCAGCAGGCACTAAAATAGTGACCTCGTCTCCAACTTCTGCTCTAAAAAAAGTGACAGAAGCTAAAAGAACCTTATATGCTTTACCATCAGCGAGAACCTTATATTGACCATCTTCATAAGTTAAAGGACCAACAAAAGACTTTCTCTCAGCAGGCCCAATTTGTTTAAAAATAAATTTACCATTGTCGGTAATTGTTAATTTTAATTTGTCACCAACAACTAATTTTGATTTTGAAGCATAATTTGCAGGAACAGGATAATGATTTGCATCTTGATCAAGCATTTTTTCGCCATCAAAAATACCCTCAATAATTCTCCCCTCCTCTTCTGTGTGCGGAGGTGCTAAACCTTGAGTTTTATGAGCCATTAATATTTCGTCTGTTGCAGTTTCTCCAAAAGAATCCGCAAGCATTCTTCTTGCGCTCCTGATTGATTTTTCTGCACTATCTAACATTTCTCTAATTAGTGCAATTTTTGACATATCTGACATTTTGTTTGTGGTTAAATTAGTTTATTTTAAAATTATTTTTTCGGTTTTTAATTTCTTAAAGGCACTTATTGTACCCAATTTTTGTTTTTTAAGCAAGCCTTTTTGGGCTCCAAATTCAGAAACCACGCTTGCTGAGTTAATAGTGCCATATTTTAAACAAATTGGCAAATCATTGGCTTTGATATACGCAGAGGAAAAACCACTACAAAAGGCATCACCAGCACCAAGAGTGTCAACACGTGGCTTACTGTTTTCAATTGGACAAAAATATATACTTTTACTATCAGAGCATTGTGCTCCTCTTTGTCCGTCGGTTATTACTAGAATATTTTTAAATCCTTTTTGATAAAATTTCTTAAATATTTTTGATAAATCATAGATATTTTTACCAAATTTTGATCCTCTTTTTGATTTTAAGCCTGATAATTCCTCTGCTTCCTCGCGATTGAGAAAAAGAATATCTACAACTGGTAAAAAACTTTTGAAATAATCTAGACCTTTTTCCAGCTGTTCTTTGCCTGGGTTCCAGGAAAGAAATTTTTGTGGATTTTTTTCAAAATGTTTTTTTATTGCCTCAAAAACCTTTTTTCCTTTGCCAGAAAGGTGGCAAAGGTGAATTCCTTCTGCATTTTCTAATATTTTTTGTTCTATTTTTTCAAAAGCGTGATTTGCGCCTGAATAAGCCAAAACTGTACGATCACCCTCAAAAGAATTCAAAATAACGGAAAAACCTGTTTGCTCTTTGGCTTTTTGGATATGATCTGTGTTTATTTTTTCTTTTTTTAGGTTGTTGATTATTAATTGTCCCCATTCGTCATTACCTATTGCACCGATACAGCTTGTTTGTATGCCTAATCTGCTAAATCCTATACCTGTGTTGGCTGCTCCGCCTCCAAAACACTCATGAACATTTTTTACTCTTATTTTTTCCCCAAAAGGAAAACAAATAGACTCTTTTATGTCTGTTTCTGAGACTCTGCGAACTATTTCTTGTCTTAATGGGCGGACAAAAATATCAAAAGTAAGTGAGCCAATGGTGATTATTTTATTTATTTGCATGGTAAGCATGATGAACAATGTGGTGATGAGTTATTTCTGTGCTAACTTTATTATGTTTATTTCCGATGTTTTGACAATTAATTTGTATTTTAATTTTAATTGCTATTAAGGCAAAAATAAAAGAAATTACTGCCATAATTAAAAACACTGTTTGCAAGCTAAACTGCTCGGCAACAAAGCCAAGAACGATAGAACCAAAAATAATCCCTGCTTGTCCCAAAAACAATTCCAATCCTGCAATATGAGCTCTATCTTTTTTTTCTGCCAAAGACGCAATAATACCTAAGTCAGCAGGTTGTATAATGGCGACCGAAAAAGAAATTAATGAAGACAATGCACCAATCATTAAAGGAGCAGATGTTTTTGACAAAAACACAAGCGGAAAAAGAGAAAATAATAGTCCAAAAATAATTAAATTTAATCTATCTACCTTATCGGCAACAAAAGAAAACAAAAAAGAAAACAAAAAAGGAACATGCAACAAGCCAATAAGTATGCCTATTTGCCAAAATTCTAAATTAAGCTTAATCGCCAATAAAGGAACAAAAAGCAAAATCATATCTCGTAATACTCTCAGCATAAAAATTAAACTAATCCCAAAAATTAAAACAGGGTGAAGATTTTTTGTGCCTTTGAAAAAATTAGTAAAAATATGGCTATCAAAAATTGCTTTTTTAAAATTAAACAAATTAAAAATTCTTTTTTTAATGTGAATTTTTTTAAGTAAAAAGACCTCTATTGCAAAACAGGGTAAAACTAAAAGAAAAAGGTAATGAATTGTATTTTCTGGTGTTTTTCCAAGTAAATTTGCCAACCAAATTAAAATAAAACCACTAATTGCCATGGAGGCATACCAAGCTGTGTTTTTGAGAGCAAAATTAGTGCCCATTATTGTTGAAGCATTTTTATTATTAGAATGTTCTATAAGAAAATCTTGCTCTGATGTATTGCGCATTGCTCTACCAATACCATTAAACAAAACAGCAAAAAACAAAGGGATAATGGAATAAAAAAATCCGGCAAAAAAATACATTAACACACATACTGTGTAAAGAAGTCTGGCTAAAACTGCCATCATGCGCGCAGAAATTTCTGAAAGCATTTTGCTAGTAACTACAGTAAAAATTAAATTAACAGTAGCAATAGCTGAATAAAGAACTCCTACATAAAAAAAATTATTAAGAAGATTATTAGCAAAAATAGAAAAAAAACAATCAGAAAAGCCCCAACCAAGTAATTCAATTGTTGAGGCCGTTATCATCAAGGTAACGCCATTTTTACAACATTTTTTAAATGACATTAATTTTTATATATAAGAAAAGCTTTTCTAAATAAAAAACCAGCAATAATAATTAATATTGAAGAAAATATAATTTTTTCAGAAAGTGGTCCTGTGTCTTGATTTTGTGGAGGATTGTAGTTTTGAATAATTGGGTTATTGTTTTGTGGTGCTGTGCCATCCCATTCTGGAGTTGCTGTTGCAATTGGATATTCTGTGTCTAAATAAGAACCTGTGCTGTCTTTTGCCTTAATGGTGAATACATATTTTTGACCATTTATTAAATTAGTTATATTGGCACTACTTGTAGTTCCTGAAAAATTTAATGTTTCAAAATAAGGAGTATTGTTAATGTTAACTTTTAATTCATAAAAACTTGGACTTGTGTTTGTCCAGCGCAAAAAAACCTGACCATTGCCTGGAGTAGCAACAAGTTCATTTGCTGAAGGATGAAGAGGCTCTGGATTGGTAATAAGTCCATCATCTGTTGTTTTTGCGTTTATTATTCCGCTTTCTGACAAAGTTTCACCAAAAGAATCTAGAACAGAAAGCATGAAAAAGTAGTTTGTATCTACATCAAGAGATTTTACTTCTGTTTCTGTTAAATCTAAGGCAATTGTTTTTGTATCTTTTAAATAAAATTTATTTGTACCATAACTTAATTGAAGCTGAAGCGCATTTTCTGTGAGATTTTCTATTCTTTCCCAGCTTAATTTCACCCTATCTTCACCTATTTCTGCAACCTCGAAACCAATTATTGTAATTGGAGTTTTATTTTCTGCTGGCAAAACCGAAAGTATACCTGAATTTGTATATTTACCTGTGTTTTGAAGATCATCAACTAATGTAATTGTGATTGGATATTCGCCTGGGTCTGCTGGTGCTGGAATTCTGAGTGTGTATTTTCCTTTTTCTGTTTCATCTTCTATTAAAGTCTCGCGCACTGCCCCTGCTTGAAATTCAACTTTTGGTAAATCTGGACTAGAATAAACCTCAATATCAAAAACTTGATCAACTTCTATACCACCCTCTGGTTTAATAATAAGCTCATCTAATGATGGCGGAGTTGTATCAACTTCAAAATCAATTGATGCAGAAGATTCCTGTGACCCTTCTGCTTCTTTTACAAAAATTAAATGATGACCATCGCTAACATTTTTTACCTCTTTTGTAAAAAGACCATCAGCATCAACCTCTACATCAGCAACTTTTACATCATCTATAAATATTTTTAAATTTGTATTTGCCCTACCTTTTCCCACTACAACAACCGTAGAACTGTTAGACCTAGAGCCATCTGCTGGCTTTTTAATTACTAATTCTGTTGAAGGATCTGGATTTGTGACAGGACCTGTTGTTTCATCTGTCACTTCTACAATTTTTTCACCCTTAATCAATTCAGAAATCTCTCCAGTATCAGGATCAAAATCATAAACCTCTATCATTTGCCTGCCGGATTTTGAAAAAATCAGAGCAAGATCAAAAGTTCTTTCCCCTTGATCGCGAGCTTGATAGGTATATCTGCCATCACCAGGCAAAATTGCATTCTCATCATTAGGAGTAGAGATAATTATTGTTCCTGTGTAGCTCTTTACAACATTGCCATCACTATCTTTAGCAATAATAGTAAGAAAATTTTGATCACTACCAACTTCCACTTTGTTTGGAAAATCAATTTCAAAATGGTCAATAGGGCCAAAAAGCTCATCACTATCAGTTATATTGGCACTTATATCGCCATTACCCTCATCTGAGTCAATACCTCCAAAAATATTAGCTTCAAACCAATTACCACCTTGTCCATAGTTATTATCTGGTTCATAAAAAACAATTTTTTCACGATCTTCTAAAACCTGACCAGTAATTTGATCCAAAACAGTAATATATGAAATACCAGCTTCTTTTGAGGAAATTTGAAAATAAACATTGCCATTCTTATCAGCTTTTTTATTATCTACTTCAATAATTTCATCACCAGGACGAGAAGAAACAAGCATTAAATTATGTTTTTCAACTGGATTATTATATTTATCACGCAAGGAAACTTTAATTAAAGCTTTTTCAACACCATCAGCAGAAATTGAAGGTGGATCTACATAAACAGAAGAAGTAGTGTGCGATAAATCACCAGAAAAAACTTCAAAAGTGCTCACTGGCGCATTATAATCGCTTTCATTTGCTAAAAAAGCAACAACTTCATACTGACCTGATTTTCTAGTGTGAAAACTAGTGAAATCAACTTCAGCAACACCAATTTCATTGGTCATAGCCTGAATTTCCACAACACTGTTGTCTGGCTTTGTAATTCTAAAAATCACTTCTTTGTCCGGCTCTGTATAAGAAGTTTTCAAAACAGTCGCATAACCTGCAATAGTATCATTAACTTTTACATTAATAGTGCTGTTTGCAAGTGATTGCGGAACAAAAAATAGTGATAATATAAACATTAAAGCCGTTTTTTTGATTATTGTTTTCATTTTTTTGTTTTAAGCTTGGCGAAAATAATTCATAATATTGTCTCATAAAATAGCCAAAAAAGCAAGATTTGTAGTGTATCTTTGCCATATTTTCTAAACTTTGGAAAGTGATTTGTAAGCCAACACAAAATGTGTCAAAATAATGGAAATAATTTATTTTTTCTATGTTTAGTAAGGTTATTTGGCTATTGGCTAGTGGTGGATTGACTTTTTTGATGATTAAATGGCGCAAACAGATTATTGAATTTACTGGAAAATGGGGCTGGGCAGAGCGCTTTCTTGGTATGGGAGGGTCTTATACTGCTGTGGTCTTGATTGCTATGATTTTGTTTGTAATTGTGCTTTTGAGTGTTACTGGTCAAATTTCTGGCGTTATGCAGGCAACTTTGGGGAGAATTTTTCCTTGATTTAAGAAAAAATTTGTATAAAATGTTTCAAGTCTAGCAATAAATGTGGGGCATTAGCTCAGCTGGCTAGAGCACCTGCTTTGCAAGCAGGGGGTCATCGGTTCGAGTCCGATATGCTCCACCATTAAAAAAAGAACATGCTAAAAGCATGTTATTTTTTTAATTAGGCTTATTTGAGCTCGAATCGATGACCCCATATAATCAAGAGTCAACGGTGTCCCGAAGTGGAAAGCTTTTCGTTATAAACGAAAACTTGGAGCGGAGGGCGAGTCCGATATGCTCCACCATTAAAAAAAGAACATGCTAAAAGCATGTTATTTTTTTAATTAGGCTTATTTGAGCTCGAATCGATGACCCCATATAATCAAGAGTCAACGGTGTCCCGAAGTGGAAAGCTTTTCGTTATAAACGAAAACTTGGAGCGGAGGGCGAGTCCGATATGCTCCACCATTAAAATGTTCTCATGCCGTAGGAATGAGGTTGTTTTAATTATGAAAACTTATGCGAACCAATGACCCCGTTGACAATTAAGAGGTCAAAAAGGCTCAAGGCGAATTCAATATGTTATTTTTTATGTTTTGATATAATCAAATTAAGAATTTTAAACTAAATGAATAATCAATTATTCAAAAAAATCGATAGTTATATTGCTGATCTATTAGCTCCAGAAGATAAAGTCTTACACTCTACAGTTAAGTCTTTAGATAGGGCAAATATGCCACAACATAGCATTTTTCCTAATCAAGGAAAATTTCTTCAAATATTAGCTTATTTATGTAATGCAAAAAAAATTCTTGAAATTGGTACATTAGGTGGATATAGCACAATTTGGCTTGCAAGAGCTCTTCCTAAAGACGGAAAAGTAACTACAATAGAAATTGACCCTAAATATGCTGAAATTGCTCAAAAAAATATTAAAAATGCAAAATTAGAAGATAAGGTTGAAATAAAAATTGGTGAAGCTTTGGAGGTATTATCAAAATTAGACCAAGAAAAAATAGGGTCTTTTGATATGTTTTTTATGGATGCACATAAGCCATCCTATATAAAATATTTTAAATGGGCACTTCAGCATTCAAGATCTGGAGCTTTGATTGTATCGGATAATGTTATTAGAAATGGTAAGGTACTTGACAAGCAATCTGCTGATGAAAAAGTTTTGGGAGTTCAAGCTTTTAATAAAATGCTTTCAGAACAAAAAGGGATTTCTTCAACAATTATTACCAACGCAAGTGGTAATGGCTTTGATGGTATGGCAATATCCTTTGTGCATTAAATATTAATCTTTTTTACTTGTTCTATGATTTCCAAGGTTGCAAACAAGGGACAATTTAAAAATTTCTCCTCTCTTACCATTGCGAGTCTTGCGCTTAAATCATCAGTTTCGCTTGTATTAAGAAATTGATTAATAGCATTAGTTAAGCCACAAGTATCACCCATAGCTCCATTTTCTTCTGCAAGCATAGGACAGGTTCCTGGAGTGGTTTTTAAATCACCGGTCTCTAGGTCTGCTGAAACAACTTTGCTATTACATGAATCTGTGTCAACTACTGTGGTTAAAATTTGTTGTTGATTTTCTCCTGGGTTTAAAAGAAATTTTGCGTCTATTTTCTTCATATTTTTTAAAAAGGAAAGCATTTTACTTTAATATAATTATTTGTCAAGGGTTTTCTAGTATTTATTGTATAAATTTTTTATACAATAATGTTTTTATTATAGCAAAAAAGAGCTTTTTGGCTCTCTTTTGTCTTGCTTATGATAAAAATTGCTAGCAAGCTTATTTAATATTGCACTTCTTCTATTTTTACATCTAAAACATCTGTGTATATACCTGCTGGTATGCTGAAATCTGTTGCTGTTCCTAGGTCTATTGTTATATTTTTTAATTCCTGACAATTATCAGTACTTTGACAATGATATACTTCTGTATAGGCAGGTGGTTCTTCAAAGCTACTTAATGTTGGATCTGTGTCTATTTTCCAACCAAATCCTGTGCTTGAGCCTGAGTCCCAATTTTGAATAGTGTGTGTTGCTGATTGATTTTCGAGCCAAGTTGTTGGTCGAACTAATACTTTATAGCTAGAAGCGTTTGTTTGTGTTGTTATATTTACAGTTGATTCACTTAATTGTTTATATGAGTCATTTGCCATACTCATATTGGTTGCGTCCATATTGAGCTCAAAATTTTCTGGCTGAGTTATTGTGAATTCTTGAATAATATCTTTTGTTCCGTCATTATATTTTGATCTAATTAAATAATCTCCTGCTCTATCGCCCATTTTTAGTTTTACACTGGCTTTTCCTTCTGCATCTGTTTCAACTGTAATGTGACTTGGGTCAATTACTGTTGGATTTTGTCCAGATGTGCCCATTTGTAATTCATACCCTTCACTTGCTGGGCTTTGTGGTGTTTGAATTATTTGAAAATCTATTACGCCATCTCCTGCTTCTGCTGGATCGCCATAGGCTGTTTTTAGTTCTACTTTAATATCTTCTTCAGTTAATGCGTTTTTTTCTGTTAATTGATGATTTCCTTGGCGTTTATAAAGTGAATCAAAATCAAAACCTACATCAAAACTTGCTGTTTCTGTGCTCCAATCACCTTCTGCGCCTGTCTGGTCATAAAACTTAACACGATAGTAATAAGTTGTGCCATCTTCAAGATCTGGTCCTGAATAAGTTATTTCTGAAGTTCTTGTACCTGCTGTACCACTAAAGCCACCTGTTTCGTCTTGCCATTTTAAATATGGATAACCGAGTCCTTCGTTTATTGTCCATGTATCTGCAAAATCCCAATTTGTAAAAGTGGCTTGTTGATACATTTGCGTTGTTGTTTTTCCATCTCCGCCACTTGAATTACTTGCTTGTCCACTTGTTTCTGTGTCCCAATAAGAATCATAAATTTCTGTAAATAAACTATTTGCTACTAATCCACTTAAATTAGACCCTGACATTGAACCAGAGGCATAAGATCTGCTTATTCTGCCATTTTCATTTTTGCCTATTATTCCGCCAGCATAACTGGTGGCTGTGATGTTGCTTTTTGAGTATGAATCTACTATTTCGCTATCTGTATGATTGTATCCTGCTAAACCACCTACATTGGAATTAGCGTTTATTGTAGCTTCGGAATAGGAATAAAAGATCCTGCCTTCACCACTGCTTTCACCTACTAAACCACCTACATTGTCATTGGCTGTGATTGAGCCTGTGGCGTATGATTTTAATATTTTTGCATTATTATTTCCCACTAATCCGCCAGCTGTGTCATGTGCATTTAATGTTGTATTGGCAAATGATTTTAATATTTTTGAAACACCTGTTGTAATACCAATTAAGCCACCAACTGTGTCATTACCTGTAATTGAACCTGCTGATGAGCAATCACTAATAATAGAATTATTCATGTTGGCAACTAATCCAGCTGTTGTGTTATTGCCTGTTATATCTAAGCTTGTGAGAGACAAATTCGATATTCTCGCGCTATCAATATAGCTAAACACAGCAATATTATTACTTGCACTTCTATCTATAAATAAATTTTGTATTTCATAGCCTTGACCATCAAAAGTGCCTGTAAACGGAGTTGATTGTGTACCAATTGGTAAAAATCCTGAATTACTATTCCAAGAGCTAGTATCTGCACAATCGATATTATTTGCTAAATAATAATCTGCTGTTAAATCATTGTTGATATTTTGTAAATCAGCACAAGTTGTAATTGCTGTGGCAGTATCAGCGCCACTATCCCAAACAGGGCTTGAAAAGTCGCTATTATCATCAACTTGAATGCGATAATTACTTGTTGTATCACCACCATTATCATTAAACACTGCTGTAAAACTTGGAGTTAATGATGAAACAGGAACAGATTCTCCGCCTTGGTCTTCAACTTGCAATGAAGTTGGCGGAGCAGGATTAGAATTAAGGCTTACAGAAACAGAAATTGTTTCTATGTGTCCATTTCCTGCAACATCTTCAGGACGTACTATTAAGTAGTAATCACCAATTTCTGTTGGAAAACTAGCAGGGCCATCACAATCAGTGCCAAGATTAGCTAAAAATATTTCATCTGCATGAATTGTGCTTGGTAAATTACCAGAAAAATTTTCTGTCCAGCGAGCAACTCCTTTTATTACGCGTATTTCATCAAGATAACCACTAAAATTGTGATAATTATTTCTTTTTCCAATCCAAAGTTCATTATCTAAATTGTCAATTGCGTTTATTTTTGTATCAGAATCAACACTTTGTCCATTTACATATAAGTTAAAATCATCACCATTTCTAATTAAGGCAACATGATGCCAAGTGTTTAAGCTTAGCGATGTTGAACCTTCTAGTGTTATAAACATTGTTCCTCCGCTATCTCTAGCAAAAAATCTTATATTCTCAGAATCATCTAGCTCAAAAGACCAACCTTGATTACTAGTGTCTATACTAGAAAGTATACCATTATGTTCTGATGCTCCATTTGATTGCGGGTAAATCCAAAAATCAATTGTAAAATCGTTTGTTCCAAAATCCCACTCATCATTATTATCAATACTTAAGTATGAATTACCATCAAAAAAGATTGAGCTTTTACCAAATTTTTTCTGTAAAATAGAATGTTTTATGTTGCCATGTAAATTAAGTGTATAGTCATTTTCTGAAGAATCATTAAAGGTGGTAGAGGCATTATCATTGTTAGAATGAAGCAATAATGCTGGTAAACCAGGAAAATCAGAAAGCCATGCTTTACATGTATTAATTCCTGAATCAGCATCCGAAACATCAGTAGTAATATTACCTATGCCACCTGGGTTAACAGAGCTTGGGCTAACACTTAAAGAAGTCACTACCGGCTTTGCAGTATCCCATTTTAAAGGACCAATCGGAGCAGAATAACCTGTACGAGCAAGTGTATCTGTATTAGTAAAACAAATATAATCTGTGTGTGGACCTGAATTAACAAGTAAAGAGCTACCAGTGTTTGGATAAGTGTCTGTGTCATCACAGCCAGGATCTGATGAAAATCCCCAATAAGTTGTGCCTGGGTCGCCACCTACTGAAGCAGTGACATTAACTGCAATTGTGTCTTCTGTATTCCAAAAATGACTCACTCCATCTGTAATAGTAAAAGTTGGCTTTTCTGTTCCTACTCTTAATGGTCCTATTGCTTCAGAATAACCAATGTTTCCAAGTTGATCCGTATTGGTAAAACAAACATAATCTGTGTGGTCAGTTGTTATTGCGCCAGTTGAAGTACCACTATTGCCATAATTATCACTTGCATTACAAATTGCATTAGAAGAAAATCCCCAATTCGTTGTTGCTCCTATGCCCGAACCATCAGGGCCAAATGGTGTGTTTGGATCAGCAACACTAACTTCAACTGTATCAGAAGTATTCCAAGTTGAATTTATATCATCTGTGATTGTAAAAGTTGGACCTGTAATGTCCCATTTCAAAGGACCAATTACTGATGAGTAAGCAAAATTACCCGCGTTATCAAATGATTTAAAGCAAACATATTTCTGATAATCAGCAACATCAACACTGGTTCCTGTATTAGCAAACACATCTTCTGAATTACAGAATTCATCTTCTGAATATGTCCAATATGTTTCATCTATGTCTGATGGGCCTTGGTCAACAACAGAGACAGCAATTGTGTCTGTTGTGTTCCAAGTTGCATGAACATCATCTGTGATTGTAAACACTGGCACTAAATAATCTACTTCAAAATTAGGAGTAGTTGTGTTGTAGGCTTCCCAGCCAGCAAAATTACCTCCATCTGAAACATTTACTTGCCATTTATATTCGTCATTACTAAGTCCAAGAATATGAACAATGCCTTCTCCTGGAGTAGTTGTATAATCCCCTTCATCTAATGTCACATACCAAATTTTTGATGCACAATTATCAAAACCTGTTCCACTTGGACAAGCATCACACATATTTGGAATAGCGGGAGAGCTGAAAGAATCAGTATTTTTTCTTAACTCAAAATAAAATATTAATGATGAATCTGAGTCCGCGTCAGTACCAGATGCTTTTAGTCTTACTGCTGTTTCATTTGTATATTCTGTGTTTGGAATATTAGTCACTGCGTCTGTCTTGAACTGATCCGCAGAAACAAAAACTGGAGCAGTTGCAGAAGCAATAACAAAACTCTGACAAGAACCTTTTCTTTGCCAATATGAATATTGACTACCGTTATATGCTATTGCTCGCCATTTATAAAGCCTTTTATCCAAATCAGTAATATTGATTACAGACTCATAAGCAGTTGAGCTATAATCCCCTAATGCAGACCAAGTGCTTTGATATATGCCTGTTCCGCTGGTCACTTTGTTGCCATTTTCAGGGTCATTAGCCATCAGAGCAATATCATATATTTCGGAACCAGAGCTAACAAAATCATCTTCTAATCTCTGAACTTCCACAAACATTTTTACTTGCGATTGATCAATTTCATTAAGAGGATTGTTTAAGTCAGCCTTAATAACTATATTATTTGTTTCTCCGCTATATGTTGACTCACCTGTTGGTATTTCTGTTGTGCCATTATTTTCATATTGCATTAAGTTATTAACTGAAGGCGCTCCTGAATGCTTGAATATTAAAACACGATTATCATCTTTATCAGCAACATAAAGACCGTTGTCATCACCATAAATGCCATAGATAGCCCCTGTTAGCGTATGGGGCCCTGTATCAGTACCTTCTTTTCCGTTTAATTCTCTTTGGCCAAAAGTTTTATCTGGCATATCCAAAACACTAGATACACTATCCCAATATTGTATTCTGTCGTAATTATCAGAAACATACACTCTGCCATCATCTCTCGCAAAAACTGCTTTTGGTGTCAATGTATAATTACTATCACCAAAAACTAAATCAGCACTAGCACCATTACTAGTAGGAATGGAATTATAAACTAATATGCGATAATTAAGACTATCAACAATATATAACTTGCCATTACCATCTACATAAAGGTCTTCTGGGTTATAAAGAGTGTCATCTCGTTTCTCTTTATGATAACCCCAAGTAATATCCGTACTATAATTATCTTCACAAGCATCGCAAGGGATTTCCCATTCTTCCCAGTAATCACTAAAAGTATAGAAATAATCACCATCACCAAGATCTTCCATGTTGTCAGTATAGGCTGAACCAACGAGCTCCCAACTTGGACTTGCACCCAATGGCCAAGCAGTTTTATAGATATTGTTATAAGTATAATAAAGCCAATCACCCTTTACTAATAATTTATCATAATTTCCTCCATAATAATAAGCTGATTCACCATTAGTTGTTGGTAAAGAACTCCAAATCATTGATTTATTTCCTGCAACTAAAATTTCGTCCCCTTCTATAGTAATTGATCTAGGAACATATAAATGAATTAAGTCCGACCCGTTTGTTGTATTGCTTGTAAAGTCTGATTGCCCCATAACCACATCTGCAGAGGCATTATTTGCTGTTGGAATAGTGTTCCAAATCAAAACACGATGATTGCCTTGATCAGCAACAAGCAACTTGCCATCAGCTGTCACAGCCACATCTTTAGGATTAGCTAAACTAGAAGCCGAACGACCACCATAATTTGAACTACTTGATGTAAAACTTGCTTGTCCAAGCACAACATCTGCGGATTGACCATCTGTAGTTGGAATTGTGTTCCAAATCAAAACACGATTATTGTCTGAATCAGCAACTATTAATTTCGTACCATAAACTGCCAAACCACAAGGTAATTTCAATGTTGAGGCAGTAAGTGATCCTCCTGAGTTTGCATGAATTAAGTACTTATTAGGCTGACCTACAACAACATCGGGCACTTGATTTCGCGAACTTGGCTTTGAATTAAAAATCAAAACACGATTATAACCTCTATCTAAAAAGTAATATTTTCCGCTAGAGTCTTTTGTTAGATCACTAAGCTCATCGCCACTCGTATGATATGTTTCTGGAAAATTATATTCTTTCACAGTCATATTTGGCTGACCTATTACAACATCAGCATCTTGACCATTTGTAGTTGGTATTGAATTCCAAATAAGAACGCGCTGGCTTTCTTTGTCGGCAACTAATAATTTACCATTATAAACCTGTACTGCTGTTGGGCGAGTAAGTTTATCACTATCGGTTGTATAACTATCTGATCCTCCAGTGTTGGTAAAATTAGTTTGACCAACAACTACATCAGCACTTTGACCATTGCTAGTTGGTATTGAGTTCCAAATTAAAACACGGTTATTGCCATAATCAGCGACAAACAACTTAGTTCCATCACTATAAACACTTTGAGGATTACGCAATCCTGTTGAGCCACTGGCATAACCATTGGTGCTCATGTTAGATTGCCCCAGCACAACATCAGCAGGCGTTTTATTGTCAGTTGGCACAGAATTCCAAATAAGCACACGGTTGTTGTTATTATCAACAACAAACATTTTTCCATTTAGGTCTACATGGACATCATAAGGATCCCTAAGCCCAATACCATCTCTTACATTTTCTGCTGTACTAGTAAAATCATCAGGCCCTATAACCTTATCTGCACTCACTCCGCTAGTAGTTGGAATACTATTCCAAATCATAATACGATGATGATAATTATCTGCAACATAAACTTTACTGCTATCAACAAAAAATTCATTTGGATAATACAAATGACTTGCATCAAGAGTACTTGAATTAGAGCCAAATCCTGATTGTCCAATCACATAATCAGCAGTAGCACCAGTTGCTGTTGGAATTGTATTATAAACAAAAATAACATTATAAGGTCGAAGTGAAATAAACAATCTAGTGCCATCACTCTCAATATCATAAGGATTAGCAAGACCACTAGCAGAATTACTAGAAACATTAGAAACAAAATCAGCCTGACCAATTACATAATCAGCTGGTTCACCAATTTCTGTTGGAAATTCATTCCAAACAAGAACACGATTATTGCCCATATCAGCAACGAACAACTTGGTGCCATCACTCCAAAGACCTGTAGGTCCATTCATCGAACTTGCACTTATGCCACCATTATTAGCAGTAACTACGCCAATCTCTGGCTGACCAAGAATAACATCAGCAGGCTGACCGGTTTCTGTTGGAAATTCATTCCAAATCAAAACACGATTATTGCTTGAGTCAGCAACAACCAATTTTCCATTTACAATCAAAACACCTCTCGGGGCATTTAATCCTTTATTAGTAATAGTAGTTGCCATATTGCCATAAGTACCACTAAAATCTGTTTGACCAAGGACTAAGTCAGGATTTTTGTCTTCATTTGTTGGAAATTCATTCCAAATAAGAACACGATTATTGTTTCCATCAGAAACAACAAGCCTGTCGCCATCACTATAAGCATCAAATGGCTGATTCATTGTTCCAATGCCAGCTCCTCCATCATTTTCTGTTGTGCGATAATGATACAACTGACCTAATACTAAATCAGGTTCTACTGAGTTATCTGCTGGCTCTGTGTTCCAAATTTTTATTCTGTTAAATTTAGTGTCAACAACATAAAATCTTCCTACACTGTCTTTAAATACACTAGTTGGTTGATATAAATTTTGAATTTCAACATGATCTATATCATTTGTGTAATAACTTGGCTGACCTATTACCATATCAGCTGATATTTGATAATCAGCAATAAAGTCTATAGGCTTAACAAGTATTCTATGGTTTGACTGATCAGCAATAAACATAGTTTCGCCATCAGAAAAAGCTCCAGCAGGATTATATAAAGAATTTTCACCAATTCCTCCTGTATTATGCCCCGTGGTAATCAAATCTGGTTGACCTACAACAAAATCAGCGGATGCATTATTTTCTTCTGGAACTTGGTTCCAAATAAGAACTCGTCCATTATTACGATCAACAACATAAAAACGTTCATCATCAGTAAAGGCGTCAACTGGCTTATTTAAGCTATCAGCATCAGAACCAGTGGTTTTTTTATCAAAAAACATCTGACCAACCACAACATCAGCAGAGGTAGTATTATCATTTGGAATTTGATTCCAAATCAAAACACGACTATTTTCATAATCAGCAACCATCATTTTCCCGTCAGAGCTAACATCAACACTATAAGGTGTGTCAAAAGCATTTGCAGTGATAGCATTAGGTGCCTTTGAAAAATAATAACTAAAAGAATGCACACTTGTGTCAATAGTTGGTATTGTGCTCCAAACTTTGCGCGCACCTGGTAAATATAATTTTTGATTATTAGCAAAAACAGTATAAAAACCATTAGTAGCAATAACATTTGCCACCTTGGTATTTGTGGTTGGTTTTGGATTATAAATTCTTAAAGTTCCGTCATCACATGCTATAAATAATTTACTATCACTTACAGCCAAAGCATTTGGTCTATATAAACCATTTTTATTATTTTGAACATAAGATGAACTTGTAAAATCATCTTGACCAACAACAAAATCCGCAGATTGCATATTTGTTGTAATATTAGCCTTATTCCAAACTAAAACACGATGATTATATGTGTCAGAAACATAAAAATAAGTATCATCACCAGCAATAGGTTGATGAGTGTTATTATTTGTATAAAAATAAAAATTATTATCAGCAACGCTACCACCTGAACAGCTACCATTATTATTGTTGGTAGTACAAGTCATATCGTTTTGACCTAAGACAAGATCAGCAGCTTGACCATTGCTAGTTGGGATTGAATTCCAAATTAAAACCCTATTATTTACACGATCATAAACATAAACTTTATTTCCATCACTATAAACACCTGTAGGACGATAAAAAGTACTTGCGCTTATTCCACCATAATTTGCTGAATTAGTGGTCATATCTGGCTGACCAAGAACAAGATCAGGTGCCTGATGATTTTCAGTTGGCATTGAGTTCCAAATTAAAACCCTATTATTGCCAGTATCTGCAACAAAAAGTCTCACTCCATCATTATAAACAGCATAAGGATCACTAAGGCCTTTTGAATAACCACCATTATTACCAGTAGTTTCAATAAAATTAGGTTGACCGAGAACAAGATCAGGAACAGTGGTGTCGTTCAAAGGTTCAGTAAACCAAATTAAAACTCTATTATAACTACTGTCAGCTAAATAAAAATGACCATTAACATCTTTAAAAACATGACCTGGAGCTGTTGTTAAACTGCTAAAACGATTTGATTTATTGTATCCAAAATCGTCCTGACCTATTACTAAATCAGCAACTTGACCATTGCTTGTTGGGATTGAGTTCCACACAAGAACCCTGTGGTTTTCTTTATCAGCAACTAACAATTTTCCATCATGAACAGCAAAACCATAAGGCTCGTTAAAACCTTTATTATTTGATGACCATCCTTCTCCAGCATTTACACTGTTAGTAGTAAAATCATCCTGACCAACAACCACATCAGCAGCTTGACCATTGCTAGTTGGGATTGAGTTCCAAATAAGAATACGATTGTTGTCTGTATCAAGAACAAAAAGCTTAGTGCCATCACTGTAAACTTCTTGAGGATATCTGAGTCTAGTACTAGAACAAGAATAACTGTTGGAAGTCATATTACTTTGACCAACAACTACATCAGCAGGAACATTAAAGTCAGTGGGTTGTTGATCCCAAATAAGAACACGGTTATTACTTGTGTCTGCCACAAAAACACGACCATTAATGTCTTTAAAAACATAACCTGGACTACTAAGTTCACTTCCGTCCATTGGTAAGCTTGTGATATTGGAAGTAAAATCAGTTTGACCAATTACCAAGTCAGCATTTTCACTGTCTGTGGTTGGAATTGAGTTCCAAACCATAATACGATGATTGTTGGTATCAGCAACAAAAAGCTTAGTGCCATCAGAAAAAACTCCTCCAGGGTTATTTAATCGATCTTGAGTCGCACTAGCACTACCTGTTCCAACAGTAATGTCTGCTGACACTCCATTTGCACTAGGTATGCTATTATATATAAAAACTTTATGCGCACTTGTACTGGTTATAAATAATTTTGATCCATCAAAATAAACACATCTTGGCCTATAAAGACCATTAACAGCACTTGATGAAGAGCTAGATGTAAAATCAGTTTGACCAATAACTACATCAGAGTCCTGATTATTTTCAGTTGGAAAAGTATTCCAAATTAAAACACGATGATTATAATAATCAGCAATCATCAATTTGGTTTCATCTGTCCAAACACCATTAGGATAATAAAGAGAGCCTGCGTCACGACCACCATTGTTAGCAGATCCACCAGTAAAATCAGGCTGACCAAGAACTATATCAGCATCTTGGTTATTTTCAGTTGGAAAAGTGTTCCAAATTAAAACACGATGATTATTGGTGTCAGCAACTAATAATTTATTATTAGTCATAAAAACTCCCGAAGGATAATAAAGAGAGCCTGCGTCACGACCACCATTGTTTGACCCAGAAGCAGTTAAACTAGTTTGTCCAATTACCAAATCAGCATCTTGATTGTTTTCAGTTGGAAAAGTATTCCAAATTAAAACACGATGACGACCATTATCAGTAATAGCCAATCTAGTTCCATCACTAGCAATACCATAAGGCTGATAAAAACTACCAGCAGTAACACTTGTACTACTAGTTGCATATTCATCAAATTGACCTAAAATAATGTCTGGTTTGTCATTATAAGATGTAGGCTCACTATTCCATATTTTTACTCTATGATTTTGCTGATCAACAACAAAAAAATGACCAGCACTGTCTTTAAAAACCCTAGAAGGTGATTTTAAGTTCCAGTAATCTTTATTATCATTATATAAATTAGCATAAATTGAAGCTTGTCCCATTGCAATAGTCTCTTTTTCTATTGAATCAAATGTAACAACATAAAAAGTTGGATCAACATCAAGAGGATAACTCAATGTAAGTCCATTTTTTAATGTCACTGCATTTTGATCTTGCTCTATTTCTTTTTTTGTTTCTATTTTTAATTTTATTTTATATCTGCGCAAAATACCATTTTGGGTTTCTATTTCTTGATAATCTTCATATGAATTTTTAAATTGTTCGATTTCAAATTTTCTTATATCAAAATTAGAATCTTGCACTGACACCTCAGGAGCAAAAAATTCTTCCTCTGCTGAAGAAATTTGATCTTCTTGAGCACTTTGCAATTGATCTTCAGTTTGATTAGTGTTTTCTTCTTCTTCGTTAAAATCTTGTATATTTTCTTGCTCTGTTTCATTTGCTTCTTCTTGTGTTGTTTCTTCTGTACTTATTTGCTCTTCTGTTTCTAAATTTTCCAAAGTATCGCTCACAATTTCTTCACCTGTTTGACTGTTAGCATCATCTTGATCAGATAAGTCTGTTTCCGCGCTTTCTTCTTCTTGATCAAAATCGTCTTCCTGACTATCAACTTCCTCAACTTGTTCTTGCTCAGGAATAATATCCTGATTATCAAGATTGCTTTCTTGAACATTTCCCTGATTATCTTCATCTTGTTCAGCTTGACCTTCTTGTTCTAACGATAAATCTTGTTCATTATTTTGCCCATCATTTAAATTGGTACTATCAATATTCTCATCTTGTGATAATAAGTTTTCATCATTATTTTCTTGATTATTGCCTTCTAATTCTGTTTCTGCGGTATCATCTAAAACTTCTTCTACTTCTACTGTAAAATCTTCTTCAATAAATACCTCTGTTGTTTCAGTAGTTGTATCCACAGACTCCCCTGCTTGCTCTTCTGTTGTTTCGGCAGACTCCGCTTGAAGCATTTCTTCCTCTGATATTTCTGCGCCTGCTTCTGCGACCAAAAAATCAAACAAGTCTGCATCTTGTTCACTTGATGCAAATAAGTGCTCATTTCTAATAAGAGAAAAATTTCTCACTTCCTCCTGAACACTTTCGTAAGTTTTTTTAATTATTTTTTCATAATTTTCAGGATCAAAAATTTGTTTTTTCATTCTTACTATCCCTTCAGAATAAGATGCGAAATGTGCCTTTCTTTTTTCAGGAACAAAAAAATCACCAAAAGAAACAATTTCTTCAGCAATATCTTCTTCTTGAGCCTCTTGTTCTACTTGTTCGCTTTCAGGAGTTGCCTCTTGTTCTACTTGTTCGCTTTCAGGAGTTGCCTCTTGTTCTACTTGTTCAACTGGGTTTTCTTCTGTTGGTGTTTCAATTTCTGCTGGAACTACTTCTTCTTGAGTTTCTTCTGTATTTTCTTCTGAGGTTTGAGAAGTTTCTGGATCTTTAGGTTCTGGAGCAAAAAATTCTTCTTCGCCACTAATTACCTCCTCTTGTTCTACTTGCTCTTCTTGAGTTTCTTGTTCTACTTGTTCAACTAGGGTTTCTTCTGTTGGTGTTTCAGTTTCTGCTGGAACTACTTCTTCTTGAGTTTCTTCTGTATTTTCTTCTGAGGCTTGAGAAGTTTCTGGATCTTTAGGTTCTGGAGCAAAAAATTCTTCTTCGCCACTAATTACCTCCTCTTGTTCTACTTGCTCTTCTTGAGTTTCTTGTTCTACTTGTTCAACTGGGTTTTCTTCTGTTGGTGTTTCAATTTCTGCTGGAACTACTTCTTCTTGAGTTTCTTCTGTATTTTCTTCTGAGGTTTGAGGTCTCTGCTGTCCCCAGCCCAACTCATAACGAATACTATTAGAAGATTTAAACCCATTAACATCAGTTATATTTGGCGGTGGAGTGTAAAATTTTTCTTGCCCTTTTCTGTCCACAAAAGAAAGTCCACCATCCCCCTTAACAACAAGCTCTAAGCCAACAGTTTCAATCACATAATCAAATTCTAATGGTGCATTAGAGTTTTTTAAAATAATATCTTCTTTTATTCCTTGATTTAAAGTAGTTACCAATAAATCAGATTCTTCCCAAATATCTTGATACAAAACTTTATTACCATCTTGAATAGCATTAGATTTATTAACATCTCGCATCAAATAGCGTATTTCCTCTCTTGTCTCAGGAGTAAAATCTTGCTGAATAACTTTTTTTTCTTTTGAGTCAATTAACTTTCCTGCAAGCTCTTCATCTTCTGCAATAACCATTAAATCACTTGCTTCTAATGGTATTTCTGTTTCATAAGCAGTATTTTTAGTATTAAAATGATTTTTTTCTTCTTTTATTTTTAATTCAGAATTTAATTCTCTTTCTATGCCGTTATTGTCAATAATTGTAGCAATAACACCTTCTTCTTTTAATTCCTCAATAAGCTCAGGAGCTTTTTCAGGATTTTCATTTTTAATACTTTCAATGCCATTTTCTTTTGCTGATATTAGCAAGTCTTTTTCTGTAAATTCTCTTTCTATTAATTTTTCGACAATTTTATCTTCCATTGCTTCTTTCCTTTCTTCTTTGCTATTTTTTTTCAAATCAGGTTGCACATTTGCTAATGCTTCAATTTCTGGAGTACTTACTGTTTCTTCATCAACATTATTACTATTTTCTTTGTTTTTATCATTCTCTTCTTCGTCTCCAAACTCTGAAAACTCCTCTTTGGGCTCATCTTCTTCTTCAGGAAAAATACTGTCCAACAAGGAAGCTTTTTGTTGATTTGCAGTATTTTCTTTTAAAAATTGGTCTTCTTGATTATTTAAATTTTCTTCTTGATTACTTTCTTCTTTTACTTCTTCTTTAATTTCTTCCGGAGCTACTACTGCATCTTTAATTTCTATCTCAAGTTCATTTTCTTTTGTTTCTTCTGGCTCTAATTTCTCTAATTCTTGTTGAGTTCCTACTTCTTCCACCTCTTCATTCTCTAGTATTTCTTGGTTTTCTGCTGAATTTTCCTCTGTGTTTACTGTTTCTTCTGTTATATTTACCTCATCCTCTGTCGCTACCTCAAAATCCTGCTCTGTTGTTTTTGCTGTTTCTGAAAAATCATCAACAACTTTTTCTGCAATTGCTGAAGAAGGAAAAATACATTGAAAAACAAAAGCTAAAACAATAAATTTAGTGCCTAAATTAGAAAAAAATCCATTTTTTTTTGTTTTTTGTTTTTTGTTTTTCATTGAAATTTAATTCTTGCTAGCAATTTTTATCTAAATATTTTAACAAAAAAAAGCAGAAAAATCAAGAATAATCAGCCAATTTTAATGTTCAACAAAACAAATTTTCCTTAATTTTG
Source organism: Candidatus Altimarinota bacterium (assembly GCA_963664295.1). Classification (GTDB taxonomy): domain Bacteria; phylum Patescibacteriota; class Gracilibacteria; order CAIRYL01. The sequence goes on along the minus strand of OY760935.1, from coordinate 103,307 downwards.
AATATTTCAATAATTTAATAATCAATAAAGTGTTCATCAACAAAAGCAAAGGTAAAAACATTGCCAATCCTTCTGAGCAGAAAAAATTAAAAATAAAATGCACAGAAGTGGCTAAAATAAGACCCAAATAGCTTCTAACCTTAAAACTAAAAATAAGTCCATGAATTGCAGTAAAAGTAGCATGCGCAAAACTGCCAAGAATAAGTCTAAAAAACACAGCAAAAAGACCAACTAAGTTATAGAAAAAATAATCATAAGACTCCAAAAAATAAAACACATTCTCTGCATAAGCAAAACCCAAAGCAAGCACAAGGTAGAAATAAAGTCGCGAATGCTCCTTGTCATTTAAATAGTAAAAAATATAAAACTTCAAAAATTCTTCAAGCAATGCCAGCAAAAAAATAGTCCCCAGCACACCAAAATAAGTATGCATTATCCCAGCATTAAGCCCTAATTTATAAAAAATCGTAAACGGCACCGTGACAAAAATTCCACAGTAAAAAAACTTACTCAGTTGCTTGAAAGAAGATCCTGATTTACTTTCAATGGTTTTTAAGATCAGGATATAGAACGGAAGAAGTCCGATAATCACTAAAAAAAGCTTGGCGGTCATTTTTTTTTGGGTTAAATTTTTTGCCACCAAGACTTCTGTGTAAAGCAAGCTCTTTAAAAACCGATTAGATTGTTTTTACTAAATAAAAAATGAGTAAAAACTACTTTTTCAGCCTAAATTAATACTTACTTTTAATTTCCGAATTTTAATTTTTGTTTAAAATGGGGTTAAATTATAAAAAAATGTCTCTCCGAATATTTGCTTGGCGGCACTGTTTAAGGGAGAAAGCATTTTTAACATATTTTTTTGTTATCTTCGTTATATATTGTATAATAAAAAAGAATATTTGTCAAGAGTAAATCTGTTTTTTATATATAAAAATAATAGGAAAAAACACTTTACTTCTTATAAAATTTTATGATAAAATAAAATGAAAATGTTTCTCCGAATATTTTTTGCTTGGCGGCACTAATGGGGAAGCATTTTCGCTTTGTGCTACAAAAAACAACATCAAGCAATAATTCTTACTTAATATTGTAATTAAACTTTTCACACAATAAATTTAATTATTTTTTAGTTTTATTTAATTTTCTAACTTTTTTTATTGCCTTTTTTTTAATTAAAACATCGCTATATTCCAACTGATAAATATGTAAAAAAGCAAGTGTGATAGCAAGAATAAAAGGGCCAAAAATAAGCCCCTTAAAGCCAAAAGCAAAAGTACCACCCAAAATCACCAACATAACAGCAAAAGGATGTAAAGTAGCAGCAGAGCCAATAATATAAGGCTTAATAACATTATCAGAAAAACCCACAATCACCATACACCAGGGCAAAAGAAACAAGCCAGCACCAATTCTGCCCTCAATAAACAAAGAAAGCACAACCGGAACCCAAATAACCGCAGTGCCAATATAAGGAATAGGTGACATAATCGCTGCAACTGCACCCCAAAAAGCCGCATTATGCACGCCAACCAGGGAAAGTCCTAATCCAACCAAAAATCCTTGGACCACAGCCGCGCCAAAAAGACCAAAAACAATTGAATGCATCAGTTGATACATTTTACTAAAAAGTTCATTTTTATAATTATCAGACAAAGGAATTAAAGAACGAGTGTATTTAATAATCTTATCTCCATCACGAATAAAATAAAACAAAGCCAAAAGAAAAATAATTATGTGTAAAAGAAAAAAAGAAAATTGCTTTAAAACATTGCCAGCATTTTTAATCAAAAAACTACTCACAGACCCAATAAAATCGCTAATAGTTGCAAAAATATCATCCATAGAAATCTCTGTCACACCAAATGTATTAAAAAGCCAATGATTTACACTCTCCAGTAAGGCAAATTGATCAAAATCAGCATCAATTAAGTTGTTAATTTTTACACTAACAGAATAATAAGCATCAGAAGCCTGATTAACTACTGAGGCCAAAAACATAGTCAAAGGAATAAGAATAATTACCACTAATAAAAACAGGCTTAATAAAGCAGAAAAAGTGGGCTTAATTTTAATTTTTTTCGATAAAAACTTATGAACAGGATAAATTGCTGTCACAGTAGTAGCTGCAACTAGCAAAGTACCAAAAAATTCTTTAATAAAAGAAAATAATAAAAAAAGCGAAATTAAAAGCACTCCAATTAAAAAATACTTTTGAATATCCTTAATTTGATTATGATTTTCTGTTTTTTTCACTGTTAAACAATAATTATTTTCAATATAGCAATTTTTTTTATAAAAATAAATTAGTGAAGATAATAAATATCTACATTTTGACTTTATAACAAAAAAAGTTTATAATAATATGAATAACTTAATTTTAATACAATAATACAAAATGGATAATCCAAACAGAAAACAAGCTCGTCCGGCACTCAAAACTCTTTTGAAAGCACATTTAGCTGTCACAAAGCAACTTTTGGAAAGAGATGGCTTAGACCCAATGTTAAAAAGTGCTATTGACACAGGTCATGCAGAGTTTATGAGTGCAATAGAAGAAATGAAAAGAATAAAAGCAGGGGTTAATAATGTAGTTGAACAAGCAAATGGCGAACCCAGGCCTAAAAATATTGAAACAAGAGCAGAATTACCGCCTATTATGCATCAAATTGCTGATCTCATAAGAGACACTAAAAAACTAATTCTAAAAAAAGATCTTGATGAAAAAACGAGAAAAATTTTAGACACTATTGGAGATATGCTGTATGGCGAAATAATAGTTTATATGACAAAAAAAATGACACATGCAACAGAAAGTTTAAATAATATAAAAACAGAAGTGAGTATCACTGAACAAGCCGATAAGTCTTTTTTAATAAACTGCTCAGTAAATGACTCAGATGGTTCCAGCGCAGTGGGTGAAGTAGAAAAAATAAACAATCTACTTATTGAATTAAGCGAAGAACAAATTGATGAGCAAGCTGAACAAAGTCCTACTAGTGTACTTATGAAAAAATACCTATTGGCTTTAGGTGAAATTATAGAAAAAAATGAGCTAAGCAGTGAAACTAAAGCACTACTTAGTGATTACTATTCAGAGCTCTTAATAAAAAATGAGCAATCCAAATAAAAAACAAGCTCGTCCGGCACTCAAAACTCTTTTGAAAGCACATTTAGCTGTCACAAAGCAACTTTTGGAAAGAGATGGCTTAGACCCAATGTTAAAAAGTGCTATTGACACAGGTCATGCAGAGTTTATGAGTGCAATAGAAGAAATGAAAAGAATAAAAGCAGGGGTTAATAATGTAGTTGAGAAGGCGGACAACCAGGAAAAAGCAAAACAAAAAGACATCACTGAACAACCTGTGAAAACCATAGCAAATCCAACCGCAACAACACAAGATACAAAACCAAAACCGCCATTAAAACCTCTACTAAAAACACACTTAGCCATTATAAAACAACTTTTAATAAGAGAAAAACTAGATCCAATACTCAAAAAAGCAATAGAAAAAGGTCGTGCAGAATTTATGAACGCGATAGAAGAAATAAAAAAAACAAGAGCAGGAGTTGCCAACTCAGTTAATAAAGTAGTTAATGAAACAGCTGAACAAACAGACGATAAATCAAAAAAAGAACAAATTGCTCAAGTCGAAGAAGAACCACAAGCTCCTGTTGATAAAATAGATGACAAAACAAATGAGATAATTGAAAATCTAACACTCGGAGACGCAATAGAACTAATTAAACAAATACTAGATGAACATTTGCCAGAAAACTTAGCAAATTTTATAAAATCTAAATGTTTACCTGCTCAATCAAATCCAAGTGGTACAACTTTACCAACTTTAAGCAAAAAAACAAAAAACAGCACCTTAGAAGTATTTTATAAAAAAATAGAAAACCTTGAAATAAACAATGCTCAAAGTATGATAAATTTTTTAAAATTTGTTGTATTCAGACAAGAAGAATTGGAAAAAAATTCAGCGCAAGCATATACTCCCCTTTCGCCCGAAGAATTAGAAAAAAAAACACAAGAAAAATTTGCAATGCTACAAGAGGGAAAACTTGAAGAAAAAGAGGTGCCAGAAAATTATTCTACTGCTTTTTTTGGCAAAAAAATTGCCGAAGAGGAAGAAAGAATAAGAAAGAAAGAGAAAATAGATACAAAAGAAAGAGAAGTAACTTATCGCCCACTCGACAATTCAGGTCGTCAAGATGAATGGAGTTTTTACAGGCGAAACAAAAGCACAAGTGGTGATTGGGTTTTTAGCGCAAATGTGCCTTGTATAAAAGATCCAAGCAAAAGAATAGTCATGACTACTCTTGGAGACCTTCCTGGAGTAAGTGGTGGTGACACAATGGAGATAAGACATGGTCATGATGTCGCTGTTGATATTTGCGAAGAAATAATGAGTGGCAAAGATTTAACTTCTGATGTAGAAGAGTCTGTCAAAGACAGAGATATTGTTCAAGATAAAGGCTTATATTTCCTCATAAGCATGCTTAAAAAAGAGCAAAATTTATTACCTTTTGATCCAAATAGTTTTCTGAAGAATATGGATACTGTAAAAGAAGAAAGTGAAATCATAAAAGAACTTGCCAAAATAGTCTTTGGTAATCAATTCTATAATCAATTTCAAGATTTTTATAAAAGTGCAAAACTATATTACCATCGTATTACCAAATCAATAGAAGAAGATGAACAAAAAACCACATTTAGCCCTATATTTGTCTTTCCGCCTATATCTGGCGTTAATCCGCATACTCAATTAGCAAAAAAAGAAAAACATCAAATGGCTTTTATGTCTTGTAACTCACAACCAGCACCATGTCTACTGACTGATAATGATGATGACACTCAAAATAATATGAATTATCTTAATCTTAGAAGTGATGAACAAGATCATAGAAAAATGCCACCTCCAGTTCCAAATCCTTATCATTTTAAAAATAGCATTATAAGGTTAGTAAAACCAGGTGACATAATGCTTAGTTATACTGATGGATTTTGCACTTTACGATCATATCCGCCAGAAGGCGTATTAGAACACCTAAAAACAATTGTTGGTCATCCAGGACAAGAAAATGAAGACTATAGCTCAAAAGAAATTGTGGAAAAACTTATTGAAAAACTCAGACCATTTGATGACGACGCTGGATTAGCAGTATGTAAAATTAGCACTTCACCAAAAACCCCTGAAACACATGATCGCACTTTGGGCTACATAGAAAAAGAAATTCTAAATACGTTAATCACAAAAGTTGCTTTTCTAAAAAATAAACCTCAAGAAGCAATGGATACTATAAGAAAAATAATTGCCACAGAGCACTTATTAGATTATCTAGAGCAATAAGTTGATTTAACGCCAACAGTAAAATGTAGCGAAGCAAGAAGAAGGCTCAGTGGCTTTGCCACTGAGGGGGGCGACGCAAGCCCCCGATAAATCGTGCCATATTTACTCTAGCTTGCTCCACTCTGGGTCATAATTTTTGCTAAAAAAATAGCGAACATAATTCGCCAAAGGCGAATGAAGTGAGCGAGAGGGGGGAGGCTCAGTGGCTTTGCCACTGAGGGGGGCGACGCAAGCCCCCGATAAATCGTGCCATATTTACTCTAGCTTGCTCCACTCTGGGTCATAATTTTTGCTAAAAAAATAGCGAACATAATTCGCCAAAGGCGAATGAAGTGAGCGAGAGGGGGGAGGCTCAGTGGCTTTGCCACTGAGGGGGGCGACGCAAGCCCCCGATAAAAATGGTGGGCGAGGAGGGACTTGAACCCTCACGGAAATAATTTTCCACAAGGCCCTCAACCTTGCGCGTCTACCAATTCCGCCACCCGCCCGTATTGTTAACTTTATTTTTAACTGGGATTTTTATTCACGATTTTTTCTTTCTGTGGTTTTTACTTAGCCACTTGGCCCGCTTAAGCTTTTTCGCGTCTACCAATTCCGCCACCCGCCCGTACATTTATTTTAATTCTAATCTAGGATTTTATTCACGATTTTTTCTTTCTGTGGTTTTTACTTAGCCACTTGGCCCGCTTAAGCTTTTTCGCGTCTACCAATTCCGCCACCCGCCCGTACATTTATTTTAATTCTAATCTAGGATTTTATTCGCTATTTTTTCTTTCTGTGGTTTTTGCTTAGCCACTTGGCCCGCTTAAGCTTTTTCGCGTCTACCAATTCCACCACCCGCCCGTACATTTATTTTAATTCTAATCTAGGATTTTATTCGCTATTTTTTCTTTCTGTGGTTTTTGCTTAGCCACTTGGCCCGCTTAAGCTTTTTCGCGTCTACCAATTCCACCATCTCAAAAGCGTGGCTTATTATCTCGAACAAGCTATTTTTCGTCAATACTTAAATTGCTAATTGGTGTTGCAATGCTATGCCCTAATCCCCTAGTAATTCCCATGTTAATGGCAACCACTTTTTTTTGATTATTAAAAATCGGCATACCAGAGTCTCCTATATCAAATTGCAAATCTGTAAAAACTGTATTTTGAAAACTTTTTGTGCCTATTTCTATGTCTTTATTGGTTTTTAAAATTTTTCCACTTTGATCTATTGTATATATTTCTTCATTTTCCAAAACTTCCTGCTGGGCTATTTTTAAATATGGTGTTCTATATTTTGAATCTATTTTAATAAAGGCTAAGTCTTTTTCATGATCAACTTTTACTAATTCTGCTGGATAATATTGAGAATTATTTATTTTTACCTGTATTTTGTCGCCTCCAAAAACCACATGAGCATTTGTAAGCACTAATCCATCTTTATTGATAAAAAACCCTTTTCCTCTGCGTATGTTTGCTTCTGTTTTTCCTTCAGACAATGGATCTGTGAAATATTTTTGAAAATCAAATCCTGCCTCTGTTTCTGTAATTACTGACACTACAGCAAGATTTGGGTCTCTGTGTTTACTGGCAGTAATTATAAAAATAAGCCCAACCAACATGGATAAGCTTACTATTGTGACAAAAAATATTTTTTTCATTAATTTAAATTACTCTACATTGATAAAAATATCTCTGTGAATTTGAGAATTAAATTTTTTTAATCTTTTTTCTGAAAAATTTATAACTCCATCAGCAGTGGCAAAGATTGTATAATCTTTTCCTAGGCGTGTGTTTTTGCCTGGAAAAAACTTTGTTCCTCTTTGTCTTACGATAATATTGCCTGATTTTACTGCTTGACCTGCGTATAATTTCATTCCAAGGCGCTTGGAATTGGAATCGCGGCCGTTCTTGGTGGATCCACCTGCTTTCTTATGTGCCATATTTCTAAAATAAAAAGCTTGCCTATTTTCCCTTTCTTAATCTTAAATGTCAAGTTTTTTATTTATTTTTCTAAAAGTTTAAGTGACTTTATTGAATTTTTGTGTAAAAATCTGGGTCATGATAAAACCTGAAATTCTCGATAATAATTTACGCGCTATTGTGCATCCTCTTAAGGGCACAGAGGCTGTGACTACTCTTGTTTTAATTGGTGCTGGAAGTCGCTATGAAACTGAACAAGAAAGAGGTATTTCCCATTTTCTTGAGCATATGTTTTTTAAGGGTGGTGAGCACTACAAAAATGCCCGCGAGGTTGCTTCTGCTATTGATTCTGTTGGTGGTGATTTTAATGCTTTTACTGGCAAAGAATATACTGGTTATTATGTAAAAACTGCAAAAAATAGCATAGATACTGCTTTTTCTGTGCTTTCGGATATGCTTTTAAGTGCTAAGCTGGAGCAAAATGAAATTGAAAAAGAACGAGGTGTTATCCTAGAAGAATACAATCTTTATCAAGATACTCCAATTTATCAAATTGGTTGGGATTTTGAACACCTTCTCTTTGGCGACCAGCCTCTTGGTTGGGATCAAATTGGCACAAAAGAAAACATAAAAAGATTTAATAGAGAAGATTTTGTAAACTACAAAAATGATTGTTATACAGCAAGTAATACCTTAATTATTGTTGCTGGCAATATTACTAAAGAAGAAGGCATAAAAAAAATAAATGAATATTTCAATTTCAAGTCTGATAAACCTGCTCGCAAACATAATGGACTTATAAAAAATATAAATCAGCAAAAATTCTCTCTAAAAGATAAAAAAACTGAACAAGGTCACTTGGTTATGGGTTATCCTGGGGTGCCTTTTGGTTCTGATGAAGATTTTATTGCCCGTATTATGGCAGTAATTATGGGTGGCAATATGAGCTCACGCATGTTTTCAGAAATTCGTGAAAAAAGAGGTCTTTGCTATTCAATTTCTACTTCTACTGATCATTTTGCAGACACTGGCGTTATCTCAACTCATGCTGGTGTTGACTTAATGCGTTTTGAGAGTGCAATAGAGGCAATAAAAACAGAGTATGAAAAAGCCACAGAAAAAGGATTTACTGAAAAAGAATTAAAAAGAGCAAAAAGTTTTCTAACTGGCAAATTGACTCTAAAAATGGAAGATTCTGAGGAAATTGCGAGCTTTTTGAGCACACAAATAATTCTTACCAATAAAGCAAAATCACTTGATCAAATTTTCAAAGAAATTAATGAAATTAGTCTTAGTGATATAAATAATTTAAGCAAAAAACTTTTTAATCCTCAAAAATTAGCTCTTGCTGTTATTGGTCCTTTTGCGGATAAAGAAGAAAAATTAAGAAAAATTATTGAAAATTAGCTTTCGTTATTTTTTTTGCCTTCTTGTTCGTCTTTAAAAACTTCTATTGGCGCTGGAAGAGGCATTGCTTTTTCTAGTCCATCTAAAACAGTACGCAGACCTTTTTGATAACTTTTCATTCTTTCTGCTATTCTATTGTGTCTAACAGAGTTTTCTCCAGAATTTTTATTCTCTGGTTTTTCTGAAAGCTGGTTTGGATATTTTTTATCCTTTTCCATAAATGGCTAATTTAATCTTTATAATTTTTACTACAAAAGTCAAACAAATCGAAAATTACTTACTCTTCTGTTTCTAAGATTTTAAAAGTTTTTTTACCTATATCATCTGTCAAAATTTCAGGCTGATCATCTTTTTTTGTGTGTTCATTTCTTATTTTATCAATTTTTTCTGAACTGCAAGCTGAAACAAGCCCTTCCATATCTCCAAATCTTCCTTTGCCAAAATTTCTCATAATTATCCAAAAAAGGAATTTATTTTAATAAAAATAAGAGTTTTGTCAATAATTTATTCAGAATTACCGCTTATTGAATCAAAAAAATCATCATCAATTCTTAACAATTGACCTCTTGCAAACTCAAAAACCTCTTTTTTTGTTTGCGAAGCTCTTTCTTTATTAAAATCAATCGCATTTTTTAATGCGCTATCAAGTTGAACTAAGATAAATTTTATTTTTATTTGAATAAAAGCATCTTTAATAAGAGTTATGGAATAATGATCACTTTTTGCATCATAATATTCGTCCATTGTTTTGCAAATTTTTTCTTTAAATGTCTTAACTATCTCTGCAATCGTGTTTTCTTTAACTTTTTCTTTTGCTTCAAGCGAACTAGGCATATAATCAAAAATACAAAATATAAATTATGGTTTATTATTATCTTTATTAACAATGCTTTTGTCAACAAAACTATGAAAAATTTTAATGAAATAGCTGATTTCTTTTTTGAACTTTCTGTTCTTAAAAAAATGCCTCGTTCTGGCTCATTAGTTGCTGGCATCTTGCGCCCGGACACAGTTGGTGAACATGTTTTTCGCGCATCAGAACTGGCTTATGTACTTGCCGAAATGGAAGGTGGCAATGGTGAACATTCGGCTTTTATTACGCTAATTCACGACAATGGCGAAGCGAGAATTGGCGATCATCACAGGATAATGAATCGTTATTTTGATATTGGTGACGCAGAAAAAAGAGCTTTTTTTGATCAATGTGAAAGGTTGCCAGAAAAAATAGCAAAAAAATTCAAACAAGCTTATGTGGAATACGAAGAACAAAAAACAATTGAGGGCAAATGTGCTCGTGATGCTGACCTTCTTGAGCTAGCCCTGCAGTCAAAAGAATTTTTGGAACAAGGCTTTAAGGGTAAAAAAAACTGGTTAGATAACATAAAACCTTATATTCAAACCAAAACAGGAAAAGATTTTTTCAAGGCAATAGAAGAAAAATCATACAACGACTGGTGGCAAAATTTAAAAAAATTACCAAGAAAAAAATGAAAATAATAGACACACACGCTCACCTTGATTTTCCTCAGTTTAAAAGTGACTTAGGAGAAGTAATAAAAAATGCAAAAAAAGAAGGGGTAAATAAAATAATTAACATTGGTTGCAATGCAAAAAGAGCAAAAAAAGCAGTACAAATAGCTGAACAATTTGAAAATGTTTTTGCAACTGTAGGCATTCATCCAGATGATGAATTTAAAGATTTTGAAGTAATTGAAGAACTTGCAAAACACCCTAAGGTAGTGGGGATTGGCGAAACTGGTTTGGATTTTTTTCGCAAAGAAAATCCTAGCAGAAAAAAACAAGAAGAATCTTTTTTGAAGCAAATAAATCTTGCAAAAAATGTAAATAAGCCAGTTGTGGTTCATCTTCGCAATGCACATGACGAAGCTCTGGAATTTTTACGCAAAAATCATGACTTTCCTTTTGTTGTGCATTGTTTTAGTGAAAATCTTGATTTTGCAAACCAAGTTATTGAAATGGGGGGATTAATTTCTTTTACTGGCATTGTCACTTTTCCAAATGCAAAAGAGGTGCAAGAGGTAGTAAAAAATATTCCTTTGGAAAAAATCATGCTGGAAACAGATTGCCCTTTTCTTGCTCCACAAAAACATCGTGGACAAAGGTGTGAACCTGCTTATACTTTGGAAATTGCGAATAAAATTGCTGAACTAAAAAACCTTTCGCTCAAAGAAATTGCGGAAACAACAACTAAAACAGCAGAAAGGTTTTTTGGGATTTAAAAACCTAATTCTTTTTTTACTTTTTTATAAGCATCACGAAAACTCATGCCTTTTTTAACTAATTCATAAACTTTTTCTGTTGCAAAAAGATCATCAGACATTGCTTGTTGTAAATTATTTTCTTTAAATTCAAGTTCTTCAACAGCAATTTGCACAATTTGAATACAATCTTTGATTATTTTTATGCCTTCAAAAAAAGGTTTTTTAATTAATTGATATTCCCTGTGATATCCGCTGGATAATTTTAAAATAATTCCTTCTATTTCTTGTTTTTTTGCCAAAAAAGAACTTATTTTTCCTTGTAAAATCTCAATTGTATCTGGGTTTTTCTTTTGTGGCATGATTGAAGATCCTGTCACAAAACTATTCGGCAATTTTACAAAATCAAACTCCTGCGTGGAAAAAAGCAATAAATCACTGGCAAAACGAGAAAAAACAATCACAATTTGTGCCAAATTATTCAAAAACAAATACTCAAAATATCCTCTGGAAAAACCGCAATAAAGAGGATTTTTTTGTACTTTTGCAAAACCCATTTCCTTGGCGGTTAACTCACGATCAATTTTAAAATTTTGAAAACCAAAACCCGCTCCACTACCAAGCGGATTTTGGTTTATTGTTTTTTTCAAAGATTGCAAAAAACTTAAATTATCCTCTAGTGCATCGGCAAAACTCAAAAACCATGTACCACAATCAGTTGGCATTGCTTTTTGATAATGTGTATAGCCAGGCATAGGAATTTTTTCAGATTTTTTTGCCTTTTTTTGTAATGACTTAATTAAATTCATCACTAATTTTTGAATTTGGGCAAATTCATGTTTCATATATAGCCTTAATGCAGTTAATACCTGGTCATTTCTACTTCTGAATGTGTGAATTTTTTTACCTGCTTCTGGGCACTTTTCTGTTAAATATTGCTCAATTGCAGTGTGACAATCTTCCTGTTCGGGAAGTATTTTAAACTCCCCTTTCTTATGCAGAGCTAAAATTTCATCTAAACCTTTTTGTAAATCTTCATGCTCTTTTTTGTTAATTGTACCCATTTTTAAAAGCATTTTTGCATGTACCTTAGAAGCTTGCACGTCATAAGAAAGTAAAACCTGATCGAGCAAATAATCATCACCAACAGTAAAAGTGTCTACAAAATCATCACTCTTTTCGCCACCAATGTGCCAAAGTTTATTCATTTTCCTGCATTATAATATGTTTTTTGAGCAAGATTATAAAGCTCAATAAATCCGGCTGAAGCATTTTGATTAAAAGCAGAATTTTTATTAAAAGTTGCCAAATCCGCATTGAACAATGAATAAGGAGATTCAACGGCAACCACAGTTGCTACTCCTTTATATAATTTTACCTTTACTTTGCCATCAACTCTTTCGTTAATTTTGTCCTGAAAAGCATGAATTGCCTGCAGGGCTGGCTCAAACCATTTTGCAGAATAACAAAAATCAGACCATTTCACATCTAATTCTTTTTTGAGCATATTGGCATCTTTGGTGTTTACAATTTTTTCCAAATTATAATGAGCTTTAATGAGAATTTCAGCACCAGGTGCTTCATACACTCCCCTAACTTTCATGCCGATTAGCCTGTCTTCGATTAAATGAGTAATGCCAACGCCATGCTTTGCACCAGCCTTATTTACCTGATTAACAATATTTTTTAATGACATTTTTTGTCCACCAAAAGCTACTGGCACGCCTTTTTGAAATTCAATTTCTATAATTTCACTTTCATTTGGTGCATTTTCTGGTAAGGTGCAAACTTGCAAAATATTTTCCAAAGGTGGAATTAGTTTTGGATCTTCAATTTCGCCACCTTCGCCAGTAGAACCCCACATATTATCATCATAAGAATATGGCGTTTCTGCGGTTTGTTTGATTGGAATATTGTGCTTTTTTGCATATTCAATTTCTTCATCTCTGCCAATTCCCCATTCACGTACTGGCGCGATTATTTTTAAATTTGGATCAAGAGTTGTGATGTAATTTTCAAATCTGACTTGATCATTACCTTTGCCAGTTGAGCCATGAGCAATAACCTCAATTCCTTCTTTTTGAGCAATTTCTACAGCAATTTGCGAAAGAATAACTCTGCCCAGAGGAGTGGAAAGCGGATAACCACCTTCATAGTCTGCATTTGCTTTTATTGCTTTTGACAAAATTTCATCTGCAAATTGCTCTTTTGCGTCAATAACAAAAGCTTTTTTTGCTCCTAATTTTATAGCTTTTTCTTTGATTTCTTCCAAATCTTCGTGCAATTGACCAATATCAATAGTAAGAGCATAAAGCTCGCATTCGTATTGCTCTTGTATCCATTTCAACATCACAGATGTATCCAATCCTCCCGAATAAAGCAAAAGACATTTTTTAAATTCGCCTTTTTTTGCTTCATGAGAAGCAATTTTTTTGTAATTCGTATTTTGTTCCATAGTTTTTTTAAAAAAATTAAAAATAGTTAAATTAATTTTGAATTTATTTTTTTAGCGCCAAAGGGCGCGCAATTTGTAAATTATTTTTTTATTCATATTTTTTAAACAAAATCAAAAAAACTCCCAAGGAAAACTCTTTAGGAGTAAACAACAATTTTAATTACATGAAATTATTACCCCCAAAGAATTTTGAGAGTTCGACGACGAGCCAAAGTTTTAATAATTAATTTCATGCTGATTTATTTTTAACAGAATTATTTTTTAAAGTCAAATAATTTAAGCAACAATATTCCACTCTCCTGCTTCTCGTAAATAAAAAGCGGTTTCTTTGATAGAATCTTTATGTTTTAGTTGTAAGCTACACAAAACAGCATAAAAAGCTTTACGAAGCCATTTATTATTTATAAATTTTTTCAAAGGAGCACCGAGTTCTTTCTCTAGTATTCGTCTTGATTCATGTAAATAACGATATCTGCCCATTATTTCTTGTTCTTTAATAAAATCATCTGTCACCAAAACCGACCTTCTAACTCCAGTTTCGCCAAAAATGTTAACAACAGCATTGCCAGGTGTGATACAAGTGATAACTTCCGGTATTTTATTGTTTACACTTTCGCAATTTTCACTTCCACTTAAAGCTTCTTGCAAAACAGAAACCAAACAACTGCGAATACCATTATGATCGACATGACCAATTTTAATTGAAAAATAACGAATTTTTTCATGCACATTTTCTTTTGTTTCTTGTGCCAATTGATATATTTCAATGGCTATACCGTAAGCATCATTTAGCTCTGGTGTACTTTGTTTGATTTGTGTGCCATTTTCTAAATCAAATTGAACTTGGCGTTTAAATTCACAACAAGAAAAATTATCAGGGGACATAAAATAAATAAATTTTTGTCTCTCTTTTTAAAACAAAAAAATATTTTTGTAAAGATTATTTACTATTGACAAAATAAATATTTTATTATAAAATGCTCAACAATACTTTATTGTGCGATCTTTGAAATCATTGGAATAGTAGGCAGTGTTCTGCGCTTAATGCAAACCAAACGTAAGTTTGCGTTGTATCTTTTAACAAGAGCAGACGTCCTGCCTACAACAATTTACCCTAAAACAGGAGAAAAGCGCTACAAAAAACCATTTCACAAAATTCAACACACAAAACCAACACAGGAGAAGCAACAAATGAAGAGAACAATCGTTTTGGCAATGGTCGCAGTGGCAATCGTTGGGCTTACAGCCTGTACGCCCACGGCAAAAAAACCCATTCATGGGTCACATCTGTGGCAACGGAAAACGCCATGGAAAATCGAAAAGGCCAATTTGGCAAAGGAAGTTTCGAGCAAGTTCGGTCAGCCTGTTTTGATTAGACCCAAGGGCCTTGAACCTGGCACGGGTTGTTGCAGTGCCGTCATCGACGGCGACCTTGCCGTTGTTAGCGCGCAAAACGACAGCGCTTGGGTTTTCACCCATCAAAATGGCCACTGGGTAGAAACGGCTCAACTCATCATCAACGGCTTAGACACAAGCGCCGTCTGTTACGGCGCTGAGACAGAAATCGCCCGCGTAGCTGGCAAAACTTTCATTTTCGTAGGAGCCCCGCATGAAAACGAAAAGGCCGGGGCCATCTACGTATTCACCCAGACTGTCGCCGGTGGCTGGGAGTTTTTCCAGAAACTCGTCAACAAAAAAAACACACGTTACGGCATCGGCAACTGGATGGAGGTCGATAACAATCGACTGGTAACCACCTCCGGAACCAAGGTTCACGTGTTCCGGATCGAAGCTGAGGCGATTGTTCTCGAACAAGAAGTCGCCATCGACGCCATGCCTGACATCAAGGGAGATACCCTGGTTGGTGGCATGGGTTTCGATGACCTCAAAGGCATGCGCATCGCAAAAAGACGGGGCACAAACTGGGTCATCGTTAAAGATGTAGACCTCCCCAAATACGCAAAAAACTTTGGGGAAAAATCAGCCATTTGCGACAGCTACATTGCTGTCGGTGGCAGTAATGTTGTCTGGATTCACGAAGACAACAACACCTACCCGCTGGTCAACATGGACAGCTTGGTCACCCTGGAAGACAGTGGTGACAATCTCATTGTCGGCGCCTACAACGCCGATGGCTACAAGGGGGAACTCTGGTTCTTCGAGAGGAAGAATGGCGATTGGCAAAAAAGCCGCCTGCCTCTTCCGAGCGACACTCCCCCCGGAGAACACTGGGGATGGACCATTGACAGTGACAGCAAGAGCATCATCACCACCAGCCCTGGAAACTTTGACAAAAAAAGTTACATCCAGGGAAGGGTTGCAATATACACCTTGCCCTAATATAGGGATCGGAAGCAGGACGAAAATGTGTAATTGTGCCATTGCGTAAGCAATCGACATAACCACATCAAACAATCAGGACGATGCACATCATCGTCCTGCTTCTAGTACCTAAAATTACTCCATAAATACCAAAACATTATAAATCACCTGACTAACATTCGCCCTTGTCATGCCATTATTGGGATTATATTTACCTGTTTTTGTTTCCAAAAAATCATAATCATTTGCTTTTTCTAAATAAACTGCGTACCAATCATTAATTTCAACATCTTCAAAGCTAGTTTTACTTGCTTCTTCTGAAACAGCAAATCCATAAGCAACTAAGATAATTTTTACGGCTTCTGCTTTAGAAACTGTTTGATTTGGCCTAAAAGTGCCATCTGCATAACCATTAACCCACTCTTTTTCTTTGGCATAACAAACATAAGCTGTGTACCAATCCCCCTTTTCAATATCAGAAAAACAAGCTTCATTGTATTCGTCTTTATTAAAATTGTTCAACTTAGCTTCTATTATTAATTTTAATAATTCTGCCCTATTTACAAAATTATTAGGCCTAAAAATGCCATCTGAATAACCATTGATAATCCCCTGCTTCTTCATGTATTTAATTGCTACTTGATTTTTATGGCTTTTGTGAACATCAGAAAAGCTTAATTCACTATCTTCACTCTCTTCTGTTTTGTTATCCTCTAAATTATTATCAGTATTTTCTTCTAAAGCTTTATAGCTTCTTTTAATTTCTAATAATAATTTTTCTGCATCCAGTATTTGCGTATCAGTACTATTTACTAAATAATCCCATATTTGTTCATTTGTCATTTTTGGATAAGCAGATAAAACAGAGGCAATAACTCCGCTAACAATAGGAGCAGAGAACGAAGTTCCATCTTGAATATCATAGAAAAAATCACCAACAGTAGTAGAAACAATGCCTTCACCTTGGGCATATATATCCACACAGTCGCCATAGTTAGTCCAATCAGTGCGACTTTGATTGTCACTTGCGCTTGCACCCACGCCAATTATCATGTTTTGTGTACTTTCATTACAAACAAGTGAGACAGGATATTCACTTGTGTTTATGCCTTGTTCGAGTAAATCTCCATTGCCAGCAGAAACAACCAAAATTACATTATGCTCCCATGCATATTGCACAGGATAATTATAAATTTCTGAAAAATTAGAAATAATATTATCCCCTAGGCTGATGTTGATCACCCTTGCTCCATTATCAACAGCATAAAAAATAGCATCAACAACAGCTTGATTGGAACAAGCTTCTTCATCACAAACAATAATGGGCATTATTTTTACATTATCCGCAATGCCTGCAATACCAATTTCATTATTTCTATTTGCAGCAATAATACCAGCTACTGTAGTGCCATGTGAACCTTGAACTTCAATAATATTATTTTCATCAAAAAAATTCCAACCATACTTATCGTCAATATAGCCATTATTATCATCATCAAGGCCATTTCCTAATATTTCTTCTTCATTTTTCCACATTTTATCTGCCAAATCAGGGTGGTTGTAATAAACACCATCATCAATAACAGCAACAATAATTTCCTCATTTGAGCTAATATTTTCCCACATTTCAGGAATTTTTGCGTTAATTAAATAATTTTGCAAACCGGAATAATCATCACTGGAAAAATTTTCAAATATTTCAAAATCAATTTTATGAGTTAGTCCGTTTGAGCTTTCTATTTCTATTCTTTTGCAATTTTTTAAGTCAGGTACAACCACAGTCACAGCAGTATCTGACCAAGTTTTCCATTGAACTTTTTTTTCGCTATCACCAACAAAAAAAACTTTACCAGAATCACCAAAAGCTTCACCCTCAATGATTATAGTATCGCCAGATTTAGCACCAATGAGCGTGCTGTCCTCATCAACAGTTTCTTCCTGATCATTAATACGACTAATGTAGGGATAAAACCTGTAATTAAACTCTGCTACATTCATAATATTGCTATCCCAATAGCAATGCTCTTCCACATAGCTATACTTAGGGCAATTTTTGAATTCAACTTCTGCATAAACAATAATCTTGCCCTTATTTGAAAGATCGTAAGTTGAAGGCACAGTAAATTGTATTTTACTATCGGTCCAAGTTTTTATTAAAGAATCAGGCAAACAATGTAAATCATCATTAAAACAAATATTACCATTTGTTTTACTAGCAAATCCAGATCCAGTAATAGTGACTAAATCGCCAGGATTAAAATCATCTGGGATCATTGAAGTAGCTTTTGCAGTATTGCCTTGCAAAAACAAGGCAAAAAAAGTAAATAAAATATACAAAAAAGATTTTTTCATTTTTTATCACAATAAAAACATATAATTAAATTATTTAATAAGTTTGTAAGTAAAATCAATAAAAAAATAAACTTATTTATAAAGATTTAATTGAGCTAATAAATTTTACTTGTAATTCTTCCCAGTCTTTTTCCGAAGAACAACCTGTTAAAACGCCTAAAAAGTCAATATTTGCATTTTTTGCAGCAAGAGCGTCATGTTCTGAGTCACCAATAAAAACACAATTACTAGTAAAAATTTTAAAGTGTTTAATGGTTTTTAAAACACCTTCTGGATCAGGCTTAAAAATATTAACATCATCAGCTGTCACAGAAAAATCAATTAAATCTTTCCATGCAAAATGATTTAAAACTAAATCAACTCCTATTTTGGTTTTTGAAGTAATTATTGCAATTTTTTTGCCAATAAATTTTAATTTCTTTAAAAGTTCTGTTGCTCCCTCAACTTCCTGAAAACTAGAAACATCGTGAAACTCAGTATTAACTTCACAAAACATTGGTAATATTTCAGGGTGTCTATTTTTTGGAACAATCGGACATAATAATTCTTCAATTTGAAGACCTATGTTTTTTCTAAAATAATCATAATCTGGCACTGAATTTGCACCAAGGTTAATGGCCATTTGTCTAAAAGTCCTAGCATAATAATCAACTGTGTCAATCAACACGCCATCTAAGTCAAAAAAATAATGACTATATTTTTCGAGCATTAAAAGAAGCTAAATCTCTTGTTTTGAAACTGCTTGCAAGGTTTTAATGTTGTGCAACACAATGTCTTTTAATTCTTCATCAATTTCAAGAAATCTATCTGCATAATTATCGCAATGTTGACAACCACTAGGCGCTACTTCTTCATGATAACAATCATGATCACAAGCCCCTTTTTCAAAAGGTTTCATAAAGCCACTTTCAGAAAGAGCACGCGCGCTAAGAAAAGGATTTAAACGAAATAAATTTCTATGACTAGCTAAATTTTGATAACCACCTTGAACAATTTTCCTGACCTCCTCTTTGCTTAATCGTCTTTGTGGCAAATGTGTGTTGTCAAAATGTCCAGTATAACTAAAAAGATCAAAAAGATTGCCGTCATATTCACCCCCAAAATATGCATCACAAATCTCCATCAATTTTTTTGAAGGCATAATTCTGTCTGTTAGTTTTAATGTTTTAACACCTGCATCAGCATAAACAGCTAAATCATTAGGATTTATAACAGGAGCTCTTAAAAAATAAGCAGGATCTTGCAAAGTCATAGCTCTACAATTAGTACTAGGAGATACATAATATTGTTCGCCATACTCAGGACTCATGGGCATATTTTTATGAGCACATGAGTTGTTATGATCTGTTATGCGCTCTGGACAATTTGCAGAAGGACAAAAATCATTAGCAATTGCAATTGCATCAAGATCTTTTGTTCTATCTAAAAACCTTTTTAATAATGGCAAATTTCTATTCAAACCTTTACCAACTAACACGCCTTGCAAATTAAAATCTTGCCTGCGAGCATATCTTATTTGGTCTAATTGTGTAATATTAAAAATAATAGACAACATAATTCTAATTTCTGAATTTATATCACTAATCCTCCTTGCTAGGTCAAAATTAGCAACAGTGACAGTGTTTATTCCTATATCACTAATTCTTTCCACTTTTTCTTTAATTCTTTTTTTACCTTCATTGGTATGATGAGTATTTGCATTACATGTTGCATTCATTACTAAGTTAAAGTCTATTCCTAATTTTTTTAATCTATCAACAACTTCTGCAAAATACTTAGTTGTTATTGCGCTTTTATTAACCGAAGATGAATGAGGTATTGGTCTACCAGTCGCTTCACCGGGTAAAGATCCGTAAACAGAATGTACTTTGTCTTTATGGGTTTCTAAAAAATCTAAAAAATCTGGCTCCCAATTAAAAGGAACTTCAAATTTAATATCTTGAGCTGAATTTTTTTCATCTACTTCTTTTTTATCAGATACTTCTATATCTCTTTTATTTCCAGTCTTAGGTTTCATTTCAAAAATTTCAAACTTAATTGCATGTCCCCTGTTAATAATTGCTTTTTCTTCTAAAAGCTTAATTTCTAATCCTCCTTCTTTGGCAAACTTTTCTATTAGTTCAAACCTGCCTTCATCTGTAGAAAAGCCCAAAAGCAACCTTCCTCCTTCTTTTAGTCTATCTTTAGCTTCGACAATAAACCTTCTAACTGATTCATAGCCCTGATCAAATACTGCTTTTTCAAGATCAGATAATTCTTCATCAACAACACCAAATGGCACATTCCAAAAAATAGTATCAAATTTTTTACCTGGTGGTAATGAATCATAAACATCGCTCTGCAAAGCCATCATTTTATTGTCTAATCCAAATCTAAAAATATTTCGTCTAGTATTTTCTACTGCGGACGGATTTATATCTAATGCATAGACCTCTCCAGCGCCTTTTAAAGCAGCCATGATTGAAACAACTCCTGTTCCTGAGCCTATTTCCAAAAAAGACTCTCCTTCTTGAATGGGTAAATTTTCAGCAAAAAATGGTGTATCCATAAAATAAGTAGGAGCAAAAACATTCGGCATAACAAGAAATGTTTTTCCGCAAACATCAGCAGTGTATGGCTTAATATGCTGCTGACTTTCTCTAAGTGTTTTTAGTGAATAGGCCAAATGATGGGCTTTTTCAGGATAATTTCCTGCTAATTGTTTGGCCTCTTCTGGACTTCTCACAGGTGGTAAATCTTTTTTATTCATATAAATTATCTATAAAACTAAAGAGGTATTGCCATAATCCAGCTACAATTTTTAATAAAACCAATATTTTTGTATAAAAATTTTGCAGAAATATTGTCTGGCGAATAAAATAAACATATTTTTTTGGATTTCTTGTGCAAATAATTAATATAATTTAATAATAAGTATTTTCCTAGCCCCTGTTTTCTATATTCCGGCTTAATATACATAAGATTAATCATCGCAAACTCTTTGGAGATAAAATTTGCAGAAACCATACCAATAATTTCATCTCCTTTTTTTAATAAAAAAGGAGAAACGTTTAAGTATTCTTTGTCAGAAAATAATAAACTTTCCCAAGACAAGTTCTTTTTTGTTTCTTCGAAAATAAAATCTCTCTTCATTTGAGCATAAGCAATACGATTTTCTTTACTATTACTATTCACAACTAATTCATAATCATTATTTTTCTCAATTTTATCTATCTTTTTTTCTAAAAAAGCAAAATCTTTCTTCATTAAAAAATGAGTTTTATTTTTTCCAAAAAAAGCCTGAAGAACATTTTCTTCACCCAAAATTGTGCATTTTTTTATTTTATCTCTTAGGTCATTTGGAAGCTTATTTATTTGCAAAAAATTATTTCCCAATAAAAAAGCATTTTTATTGAAAATAATTAAAATGCTTTCTATTTTTTTTTCATCAAAACCAAATATCCAAATATTAGGATTTTGATTTTCAAATATTCCTTTTTTCTCAAGCAGAGAAAAAATTATCACCTTTTCTGGTTCTGAAAATAAATCAACAATTGCATAAAGCTCTGCATTAGATATTTTTTTCAAAAAGTGCTTCATCTACTTAATTATTTAGCATCTAAAAATAAATACAATGGAAATTGAGAAAGAAATTCTGCGATTTCAGCCTTAACTCTTTGAATATTTTTTTCGTCATCAACATTACGTAGCACTTGATCTATCCATCTTGCAATAAGCACCATGTCGTTTTCTTTTAAACCACGAGTTGTCATAGCAGGTGTGCCAATGCGAATACCGCTAGTAACAAATGGACTTTTTTCGTCATATGGAACCAAATTTTTATTAGTACAAATACCAGCATCATCAAGTCTTTTTGCTCCCACCTTTCCTGTTATACCATTTTTACGTAAATCAATGATCATCAAATGATTATCTGTTCCTCCGCTAACTAAATCGTATCCCAAACTTAATAATTCTTCTGAAAGCACCTTAGCATTTTTTACAATTTGCTGAGCATATTCTTTAAAATCAGGCCTAGATGCTTCATGAAAAGCAACTGCCTTTGCAGCAATAGTGTTTTCATGCGGACCAGCCTGAATAGCTGGAAAAACTGCTTTATCAATAGCTTTAGCATATTCAGCTTTTGATAAAATCATTGCTCCTCTTGGTCCACGCAAGGTTTTATGAGTTGTAGAAGTGACAACATCACTCAAAGGAACAGGGTCAGGATGAACACCGCCAACAACCAAACCTGTAATATGAGACATATCAACAAGCAACATTGCACCCACCTCATCAGCCACTTCTTTAAATTTATTGAAATCAATTATACGCGGATAAGCAGTAGCACCAGTAACAATAAGCTTTGGTTTTATTTCTCGTGCCTCTTTTAGCAAAGAATCATAATCAATTAAGTGTGTATCTGGATCAACACTGTAATGCGTAAAATTATATTTTTTACCGGAAAAATTAACAGGTGCACCATGCGTTAAATGACCTCCTTGTGCCAAATTCATAGACATTACTTTATCTTCTGGCCCTAAAATAGCTTCATAAGCTGCCATATTAGCAGGACCACCAGACAATAACTGCACATTAGCATGCTCAGCACCAAATAAAGCCTTTGCTCTTTCTATGGCCAGTGTTTCAAGCTTATCAACGGTGGTATTGCCTTCATAATATCTTGCCCCTGGATAACCTTCAGAATATTTAGTGTTTAAAACTGAGCCAACAACCTCTAAAACAGCTTTACTAGCAAAATTCTCAGATGGTATTAACTGAATACCATCTCTCACTCTTTCAACCTCCTCCTGAACTAATTCAGCAACTTCAGGATCAGTTTCTTTAAGGTCTTCATGGTTAGGATATTGATTTAATTTATCAGAGGATGGTTGATTTAATTTATTCATAAATTTATTTGTAAAAAATAAAATAATACAATGCAAAGGTAGCTAATATCTCAATAAAAAAATTTTTTGTCAAGTAAAAATATAAATTCATTATATAGACATATAATGAAAAAAATATGAAATAAAAACCTAATTTGGAGGTCGAATTTGCAAAATAACAGGATTAAAAATTTGATAAGAATAAATAGAACATCGTAAATACGCCTGATAATTGACTTTAAAGCTAAATAATTATAAAATTAAATTAACATCACATCCTGTCAATTGCCTGAAAATAAAATCTGTTTACAATGTGGAGCAAACTTTCAAATATTAGATAGTGACTTAGATTTTTACTATAAAATTTCGCCTATTTTTAACGATAAAGTATATCAAATTCCAGCTCCAAAACTCTGCTCTAACTGTCGCAAGCAAAGAAGATTAGCTTTTAGAAACGAAAGAAAATTATACAAAAGAAAATGCGATTTATGTAATAAAGATATAATATCTGTTTGTCATAAAAATGCTAATTTTCCTGTTTATTGTCAGGATTGCTGGTGGAGTGATAAGTGGGATACAAAAGATTTCGGACAAGATTTTGACTTTAAAAGAGGTTTTTTTGAGCAATTTAATGAGCTTCAAAAAAAAGTACCAAGATGGTCAAATATCGTTGTTAATAGTGAAAATAGCGACTATTGCATCAATTGTGATGCTACAAAAAATTCTTATTTAATAATTGCTTCTCTTAATATTGAAGATTGTCTTTATAGCACACGATTATCTAACTCAAAAGATTGTGTCGATTGCTATAATTTATACAAATCAGAACTGTGTTATGAATGTATGGACTCAGAAAATATTTATAACTCAACTTTTTGTCAAAACTGCAAATCATGTAGTGATATTGATTTTTGCTTTGATTTACAATCCTGCAATAATTGTTTTTTGTGTACCAATCTTAGAAATAAAAAATTCAATATACTAAATCAGCAATATTCTGAAAAAGATTTTTTTGCAGAAAAAAATAACTTACTCAAAAAAAACAAAGATGAGCTCTGGAAAATATTTAAAAAATTTAAATTAGAAAATTATCACAGAGAAAATGTAAATATTCATTCAGAAGATTGCCTTGGTGATTATCTTTTTAATAGCAAAAATTTAAATCAATGCTTTTTTGTTTTTAATTCAGAAGATTGTCGCTTTGTGACTAATTCAAAAAATGCAATTAATTGTCATGATTGCTCTGATATAGACGACCAAGAAAATTGCTATGAAACAGGCAGTTCTATTTGGTGTAATGGAACTCATTTTTCAGAAAATATGTCCGGCAATAATAGTTTTTATTGTATGACAAGTATGTATATTGATAATTGCTTTGCTTGCATAGGACTAAAAAAACAAAAATACTGCATATTTAATAAACAATATTCCAAAGAAGAATATGAACAATTAGTGCCTAAAATAATAGAACATATGCAAAAAACTGGTGAGTGGGGGGAGTTTTTTCCTATTTCTCTCTCGCCATTTGCCTACAATGAAACAATTGCACAAAACCATTTCCCATCAACAAAAGAAGGCATAATTTCAATGAACTGGAAATGGAAAGAGGAAAAAGACCCAATTCCTAAGGTAGGAAAAATCATTCCCGCTAACATGCTACCAGAAAATATAAATGATATACCTGACGATGTATTAAATTGGAATATTAAATGCGCAAAAACTAATAGACCATATAAAATTCAAAAATCAGAACTGGCTTTTTATAGAAAAATGAATTTACCAATTCCTAGACTTCACCCTGATATTAGAAATAAAGAAAGAATTGAAAAAAGAAATCCTCAAAAACTCTGGGAAAGAAATTGTTTTAGTTGCAATAAAAAAATCCAAACCACTTATTCTCCAGATAGAGCAGAAAAAGTGCTTTGCGAAGAATGTTATCTAAAAAAAATACATTAAACTATTGGTTCTTCAAAGCTGACTCCCTCAAGACTTGAATCTTTTGCTTCTTCCGTTTTTCCTTCTTCCCAAGCAGAAATTGCCTTACGCACTTTTTCTATCGGCTGACAATAATTTTTTCTGGAAAATTCAATACAGTCTTTAGTGAAATCTTCTTTTGGAAAATTTAAATCTAATGTTCTACCGGAAAAAGCTTGGCTTACTTCTCCGTTAGCGGATATTTTACAATAAAATTCTCTAATTCCTAAATTTATTAAATCATGGGTTGAAAAAATCGGTGCATATTCTTGCGCCAAAATACCTGCATCTTCTGATCCAACCCTAAATGAAACCAATGAACCAACATTTCCAAAAATAGTTGTTCTTATTTTTGGCGAAAGTTGTCCCATGTATTGATGAGCCAAAGAAAGATTTAAGCGATATTTACGAGCTTCACTTAAAATTTCATCAAAAGTATTAGTGGCAAAATTATGAAATTCATCTACATAAAAATAAAAATCTCGCCTGTCTTCTTCTTTAATATTAGCCCTGCTCATAGCCGCTTGATATATTTTAGTAATAGCCATAGCACCTAAAAGAGAGGCGTTTTCCTCTCCTAACATGCCTTTTGAAACCTTCATTAAAAGAATTTTTCCTTCATCCATTATTTTTCTAAAATCAACTTTGTTTTTAGGTTGACCAACAATATTGCGAACCATGTTTGTCGCTACAAACTGACCAACTTTATTCAAAAGAGGCGTAATAGCTTCAGAGTCAAATTTTTCACTCCAACTTGCAAACTCATTTACCCAAAAATTTTTAACTACATCATCCTTAATATTTTTAACTATATATTGACGATAATTTTTATCAGACAGCATTTTTAAAATCGAAAGAACCGTGGTGTTTGGAGAATCTAAGAGGGCTAAAATTGTATATCTTAAAACATGCTCTAATCTTTCACTCCAGTTAGTACCAAAAAGTTTTTTAAAAATCTCTAAAATACCAATAGTAACTCTTATTTTTAAGGCAGAAGGTACTTTTTCTAAAGGATTAAAAGCAATTGGAAACTGTTCATCTGCAGGATCAAAAATAACAACATCTTTAATTCTTTCTTTGGGCACCATTCTTAAAACATTGTCCACTAAATCACCATGAGGATCTAAAACTCCAATTCCTCTGCCATTTTTTAAATCATTAGCAATCAAAAGCTCCAAAAGTTTACTTTTTCCACTGCCACTCTTTCCCACACAATACATATGTCTTCTTCTGTCTTCAGACAAAATCCCAAAAGGAACAAAAGAATTATGAAAATTAGTTGTTCCAAAAAAAGAAATATTAGAATTTTTTTGATTTATCGGTAAAGATGATGGTGGTTCAGATTTTTTACTTAAAACGTAAACTATGTTTGGCACCTCCTTCTCATTTGGCAAATGAAAAATGGTTGATAGCTCTATTTGTGATAAAGAGAAAGGTCTAGACAATTTCCTGGTTTCAACCTGCTTAAAAAATAATTCAGTGGTTTTTTTGCCAACCTCAAAACCATTTAAGTCTATTGTATTAAATTGATAAATACTGTTTTTAATAGCGTTAAAAATAGTATCTTTTTGAGATGAATTAACCAAAAAACGAATATTTACATCAAAAAGATTTTCTTCTGACTTTTTTAAAAAAGCGTCATTAAATTGCTTTTTAAAATCCCCTTTTTTAAAATAATATTTAAATCTAAAAACATGACGAATGTTTTCAAATCTTCTACTCCAATTTCTTTTAAAATGCAACATGGCCGTGTCTTTTTTTGGGCGCATTACTATTTGGAAAAGTATGTTTTCATCTATTTTCGCTTTTGAAAAAACAGATAAAACTCCAGCCAATGAATCACCTTCAAAATTTTCAAAAGTTTTTATTGAAAACAAATCTTTTCTTTTTAAAAAAACTTCTCCTCCAACAAAATTATTCTTAAAAGACTTTGCAGGATCTTCAATTTCAACTATTTCCGCTTCAGGAAAAATAGCATATATCTGACCCGAAACAAGAGCCGAACGATCTTCCTTGCAAGTAAAACAAAAATTTATATGTTGCTGATGAACAAAAATTTCAAAACTAATCTGCGCTTCTGAAAGAGTTTCATAAAGCGCATGTAATAATTGATAAAAAGACTTAGCTGTCTTTTGATTATTTTGAGGTACTTTAATTAAAAAAGATTTCATCTTTCATATTATTAAATAATAATATGCTTTTGTAAAGCCTGAAAAGCTTATCAATAAAACAACAATAAAAAAATAATTTTAATAAACTGTTTTTAAATAACAATCCTGACAATAAACAATTTCAGAACGATTTTGGGCATAAGGCGTTCTAATAGCAACACCACATTTCATGCAATTACGAGAAAAAAGCATTCTTGGCAAGCGCTCTTTTAGGCGATCTTTGTGTCTTTGATTTGGATGACGACGAGGCAAAGGAATTTTTTGTTGCTTATAAAAAACTAATTCCTGAGGAGTAATTTTAAATTTCTTGCCACTAATGTCACAAATAAAGACTTTTTCAATAATTTCTTTCTCAGTATTTTTAATATTATCAGGAACATCCAAGAAACTAATCGCTTGACCCTCTTCTTGGGCTACTCGATCGTTCCATCTAAAACCATACATTAAAGCTTCATCACGGGTCAAAGGAGAATATTCATTAATTTCCGCTTCATTATAAGCAAAAGGAGAATATTCATATGGAAAAAATTGTCCCCACTCACCAGTTTTTTGCATATGTTCTATTATTTTAGGCACTAACTGTTCATATTCTTCTTTAGGATATTGTTTGTTAAAAATGCAATATTGAGCATTTTTTAATCCTACACAAGCAAAACAATCTATGCAATTATGGCATTCATCGCAATAAGTTAAGCTAGCTTTGCCATAACAAAAACTACAAAAACGAAAATTATAATAATTGAGACATTCTTGTAATCCATAACCAAGTTCGGATTCATTATTGAGACCTCCAAACTCAACAGAATCAAGAGTGTCTTTAGCTTCGGCGAAACCAATACAATTAAAGCAATCGCGAGCTATTTCCGCCTCAAAACAATTTTTTAAGTCTTTACATTGACGAAGACGATTACCAGTACAATTTTCAGTTTGCTCAAGCTTAACAGCTTGATAAATAGCATTTTGCTGCCTGAAATCATTAAAATGTTTTTTTAGGGCTTCAACCGTAGCATAAGAACCAAAGTTAACCTGACTCATTTTTCTTTCATATTCTTCTTTGGAATGAGGCTGATTTAAAATATAATATTCCTTTTTGCGTAGATTGGTGCACATAAAACAATTTCTACAACCAACACAATCATATAAAAAAGCTGAATCACTAGAATTACGCACATTAACCGAATAGCGCACATTAAAACAATCAAAACAATAAATACATTCATAAGACCTCTGAACCCTAGTGCAATAAAAACAATCTACTAAGTCCTCTGAAAAAACAACTCTTTGGCAATAAAGCAAATTTTTGCTATCAAAAGAAACAAAAGTAAGATAGCTATCTTTTAAGCCCTGACTAACATTACAATAGTCAGAATTAAAAGACATTTTATTAAACAAATTAGCACGCGGAACTTTATTGCGAAGTTCAATTATTTGTGTAAAAAATGGTCGATTAAAGTCAAAATCTGCAAAAGGCGGATTCCAATCATCTTTCCACCATTCATCACGATCATAAACAGGAAAAGGCACATTTTCCGAATACATAGCAATAACACTCTTCCCGGTTCTATCACATTTTCTTTTATATAAATTGCGAACATTACGAATCATAAAAAGCCTTTTAAAGCGCTCGTTATAACAAATTTCTGGCAAAGGCAGGTTCATTTTAGCCAAAAGGGCCATTTCTTCTTCTGAAACAGAAAAATTTTGACCGGTAATCTTGCACTGTTTTTGAATAGGAGGCATTTTTCAGTAATCAATTAAAGAAATTTTAAATTTTTTTTAAATTTCCCACTTCCTCTTTAAGGAAAGCATAACACTTACAACTTATTTTAACAATTATCAAAAAATATTGCACAAATTTGAACTTAGGAAAATAAGATGCTCTCACCTGTCTATCATTGAAAACAACCTCGTGCTTTGCACGAGAACATTTTCAATGGCGGAACACAGTAGATTTAATACGGAGGTTTTATGTAGAAAAACTTTAATTTTATTTTCTCGAGAGTGTCTTAGCTGTGTCGGCCTCTAAAGACTTTAGAAGTAAAATGATTTAATTCTTTCTTTAAGGCTGAAAAAGATATCCCTTTCCACTTAAATATTTCTTTTTTTCCATCGCAAAAATAAAAAATTATACTAACAGTATTTATCAAAATCATTTTTTTATTTTTGAAGATTTTAATTTTTATTATTTTTTCATTAAATAACCATCGGTAATCAATTTTCTCAAAACATGATTCAAGTTCTGGGTATTTTTCCATCTCCGCTCTCATTTCAGTCCTTATTTTTTCTCTTTCTCTTGCTTTTTCTTTTGCTCTTTCTCTATCTCTTCCTCTTGCTTCCTCTATTTTTTTCTTTCTCTCTTTCTCCATCTCTTTTTCTCTTTCTATTTTTCTTATTTTTGCTTTTCTGGTCACATAAAAAGCTTCTTCTATTTTGTAGTATTTCACTTGTTTAAGATACTTAAATGCATCATCAAAAATTTTAACCCCCTTACTGAAAATAATGCTTAAACTTCTTCCTTTAGAACAAAATTGAGCAGCAAGATTTTTATCAACTTTTTTTAACCCTAAAAGACTAACAGATCGCTGGTGTGCACTCATTTGATGAGCAGTTTCAGGTGATAGTGTCTCAATCTCATTTAGCTCTATTGTATAACAATTTTCATTATTAAAAAGAAAATATGCACTTTTGGGATCAAGATCATCTAATCCATTGAGATATAATTTTCCAGAAAATAAATAAAAATATTCTAAAGCTTCTGGGACAATTTTTCTTAATCCATTTAAATAAATATCGCCTTGAAATTGAAAAAGATATCTTCCAGCTTCGGGTGATAAATCTTCTACAGTATCAAGAAAAAGAGCTCCTCCTTTCCAATTTGATAACTTTCTAGCAATTTCAGGTGTCAATATTTTTATTTTTTCAAAATCAACATAATCTTCTTCAGAAAAAACATTACCATTTAATGCTGTTCTCTTTTCAGAGTTTATAAGCGCCAATTGTCTTTCCATGTTTGCCGCCCTTTCACCTAGGCCTATATTTTCCCCTCCTACTTCTTTAAGCTTATCGGCCAAAATAGCAATTGAAGATACTAATTCATCTTTTTGAGCTTCCGCGTTTCTTAGCTCATTTTGCCTGCTTTCATATTCTGTTTTTAACTTATCTAATGATTCAGCATCAAATTTACTAATTATTTCTCTTATGAGAGTCTCACAGCCTTCAATTTCTACTGTAAAATCTGGTCCAATTTTACATGCATATTGATCAAAAATATCATACCCTTTTGTTGTATTGTGCATTTGATCTATTTGATTTTTCTTTTCTTGTAAGCTCTCTAGCAACAAAACAAGATCCATAATTTTTTGTTTTAACTGAATACCTTGCCTTAAGGCTAATATGCCTTTTTCTAGTCTGCGAATTTCAGTAATAAAATCACTAACACATTTAATTTTGCTGAATTCTTGTTCTGAAGTATCAATTTTTTCTTCTGGTAAATGTTCATTTATTAAGTCGCCAATTTTTAACCTAATCTCTTCTGCAACACCCTCAACAGCAAGAGCTATTTCCAATGATGGATCAAGGGAATCAACTGGGACTATAAGACTATCTGACATCACACCTGCCACAAAAGAAGAAGCAAAAGTTGTATCTGGCAGTGATATGTTGCCATTTTTTATCAATTTACCTTCAACGCCTACCATATCAAAATTATTGCCATCATCTCCTTTACCAGTAAGCGTGAAGCGCAATGCTAATTTGTCTTCGGGTAGTTTGCCAGCGTTAAATTGTTGAATTTCAAAATTTTTCATAATTTACCAAAAATCGGTTTAATTTTTTTATACAACTCAATAAAATCCTCAAAATCTTCTTTCAAAATAAAGGATAAACTAAGTAATTCCTCTTCTGTGAGCAATCTTAAATTTTTTAATTTTAAAACTAATCTGTTTTTTAACATAGCAGGTGCGGTAATACCTAATTTTTTTACCAAATAATAATAAGCTACCAAATCAAAAGCCATATAATCACTTTCAAGATTTTCACTCACAAAACGGTGTAAATCTTGAAGTAAATATTTTATAACAAATGGGTGCTTAAAAATGATTTTTTCCATAAATTCAGCAGGGTGATATTTAATGCCTTTCTGAAGAGCCAAACGAGCATTATTAATATCATCTACGGCAATAAATTCATTCATTACATAAAAATAAACACTACCAGGAAGAGAAGTGTCATTTTCTAAAATATTCTGCTGTAAAAAAATTAAATGATCACCCTGGAAAAAATCTTCAAATAATAAAATATTTCTCATTTCTAAAACTGCTCCGCGTTCTAATTGAACTAATGCTGATAAACCTTCTATGGCCTCTTCTTTCTTGCCGGATTTATACAAGCAAGCAAAATAATATAGTTTTTTTATTTGTGAAAAATTTTTTATATCACCAGTATTATGAAAATAATCTAACATCTTTCTGTATTTATCTTGCTCATCTGTATCTTCTGCGGTTTGATACATAATGCCTACCTCAGCTATTTCTGCGTATTCTCGTAAATCATTATTTGGTGATTGCGCTTGTGCACTTTTTGCATAAACAAGAGCTTTTTCATAGTCACCTTTTTGTAAATAACATTCTACAAGAGCAATAAGTGAAGAATAATGTTGCGGACATTCTTCTGGCTGAACAATAGCCTCATAAATCTGAATAGCTCTATCAAGATTGCCAATTTTTCTCTCTCTTTCTGCAGCTTGAAATTTGTTAAAATACCATCTTTCTTTAGTAGAAAGTTCATTAAGAAGAGATTGGTGATTTTGCCTTAATTCAAACCTCACACTATCACTAATTCCTACTAACACATTTTGCGTCCTGATAAGCTCTTGAATTAATTCTTGATGTCTTAGTTCTGATTTTTTATCATAAAGCCCTAAGGCGTCGAGAAGTTCTGCATGCTGAAGACTAGAGCTCATAATTTGCCTAGCAATGTTTTCATTGGTTGCTAAAGCTTCGTTGCCAATAAATCTTAAAAATGCATTTGTTCTTTTTGCTTCTTGTAAAGCTAATTCATCTAAATAATTACCATAATCAATTTTTTCACCTACAACAGATAATCCTCTTAAAAATACTTCCGATGTATATTCTGCAGCATTTCTAATAGTCTCCCTTGTCTCTTCACCGTCAAAAGAAATTTGATCAATTTGTTCTGCAATTAACTGTAAATTTTCATTAGTTTTAATAAAGCCTTCTCTAGTGCTAGCATCAACTGCTTTCAATCCTTCAACAAAAACTGTTGTCATTTTTGATAGCCTAGTATCAACCCTCGAGATATTCATCCCTATATCATTAAAGCCTCTGTGTAAAACATTTCCAATTGCTTTTGTGCATTCAACTTGTGTTTTACGGTTCATTTTACCCTCATTTGCTATTGAGCCACTTAATTGATCTAATTGGTTGCCCATATGCATAAATCCTGTGCCAATCGCAGCAGTGGTAAATCTAGAAACATCAACAATAGCATCCCTTGTTGATTGACTTTCCGCTGAAATAACACCTGATAAACCATCTAGCTTAATTCCCATGGATTCAAAACCATTCTGTATTGCTAATCCGGTTTGTTGAATTCCATCATTAATACCACTTAAATGCTCATTGGTAATTTGTCCTGTTTGACTATTTTTGACAGCAACAGCCCTGAAGTCATCTCTTAAACTCTCAATAGCTTCAAAAGTAGAGCTATCTTGTGGCACAGACAATGTTTGCATGCCAGACCTTTGTTCTAATGTTCTAGTAGATACCTCAACTAAAGCCCCCATTTTATTATCAATGTCCCCAACCATTTCATTAAGTTTTCCTTCTTGTGTGCCAGCTGTAGCCTGATGTCTGCGAAAAAAGAAATCGTATCCTTCAGCTTTTGACATAAGCAAGTTTATTAAAAGAAAACAAAAATCGAAATAAGGTTTATAATATAAGCTTATATTCACTTATTTGTCAATAATTAATTGGTATAATTTTTACAGGTAAAATAATATATAAAAATCAATAATTTTCGTTTAAAAAATATAAATATACAAAAAATGGCTTTATAAAGCCATTTAAACAATCTCTGGCGGAACGGACGGGACTCGAACCCGCGACCTCTGCCGTGACAGGGCAGCGTTCTAACCAACTGAACTACCGCTCCGCAATATAATTGCCAAAAGATTTTCCCAAAGATTATAAAAAATTGCAATAGTTTTTTTGCCGTGGCATGATTTTTGTTGTGCAAATTAAAAAAAATGTATCTTTGGCTGATTTAACAAGCTTTCGCATTGGAGGTAATGCTAATAAAATTGTCACCTTTAATTCCTCTGATAATATTAATGAATTCCTAAAAATTAATAAAAAACCTTTTTTCATTCTTGGTGGTGGAACAAATATACTTTTTTCTAATAAAGGCTTTCAAGGTACTATAATTAAAATAAAAAACAATAAAATTAACTTTGAAAACGGCTTGATTAAGACTGACTCCGGAGTCTTAATGAATAATTTTATTTCTGATTGCGCCAAACATGGTTATAATTTCTCGGATTTTACTTGGCCGGGCACTATTGGTGGTGCTATTTATGGCAATGCTGGCACAAAAACTTCTATTTCTGACCATTTAATAAGTGCAAAAGTTTGTGACTTAAAAACTGGTGAAATTAACGAATGCTCCAATGAGTGGCTTGAATTTGATTATCGTTCTTCTAAGTTAAAACAAAATAAGAATTTAATTATTATTTCTGCTGTTTTTAAAGTTTCTATCAAAAATAATCCTCAAAAAATTCAAGAAAAAATCATTGCAAACTTAAAAAAAAGACATGAAAAACAACCAAAAGGTTTTTCTGCGGGTAGTTTTTTCAAAAATCCTACAAATCAATCTGCTGGCCAATTAATTGAAGAGGCTGGATGCAAAGGTCTTTCTGTTGGTGATGCTGAAGTGAGCAAAAAACACGCTAATTTTATTATTAATAATGGCAAAGCAACTCAAAAAGATGTAATTGAGCTTGCACAAGAGGTGATTAACCGAGTTTATAAAAAATTCAACATTATTCTTAAGCCTGAGGTGCAAATTATTAACGAATTTGGTGAAATTATTCCTCTAATGCCCACATAACTAATTGCTCACAAAGTTTTTCATAACTTATGCCTGCATGTTGAGCTGCTTCTGGTAGTAATGATGTTGGTGTAAATCCTGGTATTGTGTTGATTTCTGTGACAAAAATGCCTTGATCGGTTATAAACATATCTGTTCTACTTAAGTGTTTACAGCCAACTGCTTTGTGCGCATCAATACCATATTTTTTCGCCATTGTTGTTTGTGCTTCGGAAATTCTTGCTGGAATTATGTGTGTGCTTCCACCTTCGCTATATTTAGATTCATAATCATAAAACTCCCCTTTTTCTGCAATAATTTCTGTTGGCTCAAAAACTTGTAATTTATCTGTTCCAATAACACCTACTGTCACTTCTTTTCCTTTTAAAAATTTTTCCACAATTATTTTGTAGTCTATATCCAGGGCTTTTTTTATGCCTTTTTTTAACTCTTCTTCATTTTTTGCTAAAGAAACACCAAAACTAGAACCTTCTGATGCGGGTTTTATTACAACTGGAAAATTTAAACTAGATGAATTTATTGTTTCTAAAACTTCTTCAAAAAGCTGGTCTTCTGATTCTTCTAAGTCTTGCCAAAAAATACCTTTTTCTGCTTTACGTGCCATGTGTCTATGTTCTAGATCTTGTGGTGAACTTGTAATATTTTTCTTTACAAAATAGTGTCCTTCATAGCGACGGACAATATAAATATCATCAGCAACAGGAATGCCCACCGATCTAAAAATATCTTTAGTGGTTATTTTGTCCATTCCATTAGCACTTGCACGAATTCCGCTACCTACATAAGGCATATCCACAAGCTCGCAAAGACCTTGTATAGAGCCATCTTCTCCATATTTTCCGTGCAACATTGGAAAAACAACTTCAAATTTTTTAGATTCTGCATCGCGTACAAAATTTTGTAAATCTGTTTTTGGATCATATACAAAAACTTCAAACTTGCCATTTTTATTGAGCGCATCAAGAACTCCTTGGCCACTAACCAAAGACACATCTCTTTCTCTTGATTTACCTCCTTTTAAAAGAGCAACACGAATTTTTTCACTCATACTAATTTTAAAAATTAAACAAAAAGAGAACTAAAACGAAAATTGTTGAAATAAATATCAACAATGATTTTAAAAAACTATATCTGGCAAAATTGGTTTTTATGGATAAACCAAAAAAGACAATAAATAAAACCCCAATAATAATTGGTAAAAAGCTTGTTTCCATGCTTTTGCTAACAAAATCAAAAAGTGGCGAAGAAGGTCCCCACTTCAAAGTGATATAATAAGCTATAAAAAAATAAATAATATAAAAAGAAAGTAGCCAACCAACAAAAAGCTTGGCTTCGTCGCAAAAAGATAATGACTTTCCTTCTGCTCTTTTGAGTAATTCTTTGTCTTTTTTTTCTATTTCAGCCAATTCTTTTTGTGCTTCTCTTTCTTTCCAGTCAACTTTTAATTCTTCCCAGATATCAATAATTTTTTGTTTATGTACTTTTTTACGAATAAGGCTTTTTGATGTTATATAGCCTTTTAAATGAAAGAAGAACTTTTTAAGAAACTGAATAATCAATATTCTTTTTGGCTTTCCTCCAAGCACAACTTCCATTTCATCTTTTTTTACTTCATCGCTTTTGATGATATCCACCATGCGATCAGCTATTCTCCTAATGCTATCTAATGTGCCTTTGAATGCTATTGCTGACTTATATTTTTCCTCACCTTGTTGTTCTTCGGTTAATTTTTCTGATTTTTTTAATAAATCCTCCTGAAGATCAACAATTTGCTCTTGTGCATCTTCGGCCTGAGCATATTTACTAAGAATTTCTTCTACTGCTAAGAAAAGTTCCTCTGTAAGATTTCGAATATAAGGCAGGTTATTGCTTAATCTCATGCGCATTAAAGCGTCTTTTTTGTCTTTTATTTCTTTTATTTCATCACCAGCAAGCTGATTTTCATATTTTTCTAAAATATCATCGGCAAGCTTAGCGACTTCATCGACCTCTTGCATCAATTCTTCTCTTTGTCTTGTGTTATCATTATTTTCACCTAATTGCTCATTTTCTTGTTGTTTTTTTGTTTTTTTCGATTCTGTTGTTATGCCTAGTTCTTTATTGACTTCTTTTGCTAACTCCTCTAGTCCTTCCTTGCCTTTTTCTTCTCTTTCTTCAATAGGCAAAGAAGCATCACACAAGACAAGAACATTAAAATTATATTCTCCAACTAGTCTTTTATAAGCTGTTTTTCGATCGGTGGATTCTATTGTTCCATCAACTGTTTGTCCTTTGGAATTAACAACTTTGAAATAAAAATTCTTAACTCCTACTTGAGTGGGTACTTGTGTTTTTTGTTTTGTTTCAGTTTCTTTTGGCGCTTCATCTCCTTTATGTTCACTAATAGAAATAACACTTAAGCCCATTGCATGGAGTTTTTTGCGTGCTTCTTCTTCATTTTCCGCTGTAATAACACCTGTTAGTCGCTGATATTCTGGACTTAAGGCGATATATGAAAACTGCATTTATAAGCCAATTAAATCGCAAAAATTCTAGCATTTGCAGTTTGTTTTTGCAAATTATTGTGATAATATTCCTGATGTTTTTTAGGCTTTGAAATGTTTAATACCGACCTACTAAAAAAGTCGTTCTCTGAGTTAGAAGAAGAAGTTTTAGCTTATTGGCGAAAAACAGAGATGTTTAAAAAATCTCTTGAAATAAGGGAAAATTCCCCTGCTTTTACTTTTTATGACGGACCTCCTTTTGCAACTGGTTTGCCTCATTATGGGCATATTCTTGCTGGTACCACAAAAGATGTCATTCCTCGTTACCAAACCATGAAAGGGCACTATATATCTCGCAGGTTTGGTTGGGATTGCCATGGCCTGCCTGTGGAATACGAAATGGAGAAAGAATTAGACTTATCTGGCAGGCAAGATATTGAAAAATATGGCGTTAAAAACTTTTGCGAAAGTTGTCGAGGCATTGTTCTTCGTTATACCCAAGAATGGGAAAAAACAGTTGAAAGAATGGGAAGATGGGTTGATTTTAAAAACGACTACAAAACAATGGATCCTAATTATATGGAGTCTATTTTGTGGGTTTTTAATACGCTCTGGGAAAAAGACTTAATTTATGAAGGACATAAATCAATGCATATCTGCCCACGTTGCGCGACTACTTTATCCAATTTTGAAGTCACTCTTGGCTATAAAGACATAGACGATGTTTCTGTGACATCTATGTTTGAGCTTGCTGATGAACCAGGAAATTATATACTCGCTTGGACTACTACTCCTTGGACTCTTCCTTCTAACATCCTCTTGGCTGTTGGTGCAGATATTGATTATGTAAAAATTAAAACTTCAAAAGGCAATGTGATACTTGCAAAAGATTTAATAAATAAATTTGAAAAAATACTCGGGGAAGAGCCAGAAATTATTGAAAAAATAAAAGGCTCTGATCTGGTTGGTAAAAAATATATTCCGCTTTTTGAGTGCGCAAAAGACAAAGAAGGTAAAAAATATGAGGTAGTGAGCGCTGACTTTGTTTCCACAGAAGATGGAACTGGCGTTGTGCATATTGCTCCTGCTTTTGGTGATGATGATCTTCAATTAGGTCAAAAAGAAGGCGCTCCTTTCTTTCAGCCATTAGGAATTGACGGCATATTCACAAACGAAGCACCAGAATTTTTACAAGGAAAAGAGGCAAGTAATTCAAACAAAGATGTAATAAACCATTTAAAAGAAAAAGGGCTTGTTTTTGAAGCTCAAAGCTATCGTCACTCATATCCACACTGCTGGAGATGTGATAGTAAGTTGCTTAATTACTCAACTTCTTCATTTTTTGTTGCAGTAAATGAGTTCAAAAACAATGTTTTGAAAACAAATCAAAAAATTCACTGGGTACCAGAACATATCAAAGACGGTCGCTTTGGAAAATGGCTAGAAAATGCAAAAGATTGGTCAATCTCTCGCAATAGGTTCTGGGGCGCACCAATACCTGTTTGGAAATGTGATGCCTGTGAAGAAAAAGAAGTAATTGGCTCAGTGCGTGAACTTTCCGACAGAGGCGTCAAAAAAAACAAAATTATGGTTATGCGTCATGGCGAAGGTGAACATAATATAAAAAATATTGTTTCTTCTGCAATTGACTCTAATGTTGGCTTAACAGAAAAAGGGAAAGAGCAAGCTCGTCAAGCAGGTGAATCAATAAAAAACACTGAAATAGACTTAATTATTGCTTCTCCTCTCCAAAGAACTCGTGAAACAACCGAAGAATTTTTAAAAGGATTTAGCAAAGATGTAAAAGTTGTTTTCGATGATCGTGTGCGTGAAATAGATGCAGGCGATATGGAAAATAAATCAATTGATGATTGGCTAGGTCAATTTAAAAATAATCATGAAAGATTTTACACAAACCCGCACAACGGAGAAAGTAAACAAGACGTAGAAAAAAGAGTAAAAGACTTAATAAAAGAGCTATACCAAAAGTATAGAAATAAAAATATTCTTATTATTGGACATGGTGTGACAGTAAGAATGGTTAATAAATATTTTCTTAATCTTGGACCTGAAGAAATATTTGACTTACCAACAGAAACAGGAGTAATAAATACGTTTTCTTTTGACTCTGTTCCAACAAATGACAATGGTGAAATTGATCTACACAGACCATATATAGATGAAGTTGAAATTCAATGTAAATGTGGCGGTGTTATGCGTCGTGTGCCTGATGTTTTGGATTGCTGGTTTGAGTCTGGTTCAATGCCATACGCAGAAAGACATTATCCATTCGAAAATAAAGAAAAATTTGAACATGAATTTCCAGCAGACTTTATTTCCGAAAGCTTAGACCAAACACGTGGCTGGTTTTACACGCTCCACATTCTTGCTAATGGTCTTTTTGGCACAGAATCTTTCAAAAACTGTGTAGTTAGCGGAATTGTGCTGGCAGAAGATGGACACAAAATGAGTAAATCAAAGAAAAATTACCCAGAACCAGAGCTTATTTTTAATAAATACGGAGCTGATGCTATGAGATTTTATCTTATGAGCTCAACTTTAATGAAAGCAGATGACCTTAGGTTTTCCGAAAAAGGCGTGGAAGAAGTTTTGCGTAAAGTATTTTTACCAATAAAAAATTCCTATGCATTTTTTGCCTCACTAGCAAATATCACAAAATGGGAATTAACAGGCAAAAAACCAGACAATAAACTCGACAAATGGATTTTGGCAGAGCTAAGAGAATTCCTAAAAAACTTCACAGAACACATGGATAACTATTATATAGACAATGCCTGCCGTGAAATTCCTGAATTTTTAGACAAATTAACTAATTTCTATATTCGCAGAAGCAGACGCAGATTTTGGGACGAAGAAAACAGTGCTTTTGAAACCTTGTTCACAATATTAATCACAGTTTGCAAAGCATTAGCACCAATTTCGCCAATGTTCCCTGAGGCAATTTATCAAGAACTTGTTAAAAAAACTCCAGATGCCCCAGAAAGTGTTCATTTATGCGACTGGCCAGATTATAAACAATTTGATGACGACTCAGCGTTAAGAGAAGAAATAAATGCAATTCGTACTATTATCTCCCTTGGGCTTGCTGTACGCGCCAGCTCAAAAATTCGCGTACGCCAACCATTACAAAAAGCACAAATTGCACTCCCTCCTCGTTTGAGCAAAAAAATAATCACAGATAATGAAGAATTAATAAAAGAAGAATTAAATATTAAAGAAATCGAAATATTAAATAATCCTGAAGAAATAGCACAAAAAATAGCCAAGCCAGACGCAAGAAAGCTTGGACCTCGCCTTGGTAAAGAGGTGCAAAATGTAATTATAGAAGCAAAAAAAGGTAATTTTTCTGAACTAAAAGACGGAAAAATTCAAGTCGGTGACCATATATTAAATCCAGATGAACTGGAAATTGCCTATCTTGGCAAAGAAGGATTTGAAGTAGAAAGCGCAGAAGGTATTGTAGTAGCATTAGACACAGAACTAAGCAACGAGCTAAAAGAAGAAGGTTTTGTGCGTGAAATCATTCGCCACTTACAAGACATGCGCAAAGAAGCCGACTATAATATCAATGATCGAATAAGCGCAGAAATAAGCGGTGCAGATGAAATTATAAAAAAATATGAAAAATGGGTTGCAAAAGAAATTTTAGCAGATAAAATAGACCAGCAATTAAATGAAGTCGATCTTGAAAAAGAAGTAGAAATAGAAGGAATAACGATTGTCCTAAGAATAAAAAAATAATCAATTCATCTAATATTCATTTAAAAAATATTAAAATCAAATGACAAAAAGATAGTCATTTGATTTTATGACCATAAAAAGACTTGACTTTTAAAAAAAATATATTACTATAGACTACTCTGATTAGTTTTGAATGAAAAATACAAGTAATAAAATTACTACAGATAAAGAAGGCCACTTTGCAGAAGAAGAACTTGAAAAAGCAATCAAAACAGGTACAACAAACCCTGCTTTACAATTAACGCCAATAAAAACTGCGGTTGATTTTATTTTTGGTCCTCAAAATGAATTAGAATTAACACCACAAAGATATTTAGAATTATTAGAAGCCGCATATACATCACTTGACCTAGAAAAACATGGATTACCTCATTTTATTTGTGATGTTAAAAATTTAATTAAATTCTTTGCAGAAATTACCACAAACATAAAACAAAAACAAAACAAAGACCCTGAAAATGTTTTCATTGTTGGTTGTGGACCAGGAAGATTAGCCCCTTTTGAGGTCGCAATTGCAACAAAACTAGGGTTTAAAGAAATAGTTTTCAATGATCTCCTAGATCAGCATATAGAAAAAACACGAACAAGATTAATGGAAGCATTTAACACTAGTAATCCTGAAAACATAGAGGGCATTGATATAAAATATCAAACTGGGGATATAGTCGAAGTCGCAGAAGTAATGGAGGAAACATTTGACGCAATATTTGCATGGTGGTTTGTGACCCCAGAAATAGCAGACTTTAGTAGCACAGAGGCATTAAGAAAAAAAAGAGAAACACTATATAAAAACATTGTAAAAATATTAAAACAAAAAGGATTTTTTATAGAAGATATACCTGATAGTTCAACTGGCTTCTTTTATTGGCTAAGAGCAAAAACTTTTGCTGTTTTACAAGAAAAAGAATTATTGGAAGGAGAAAACCAAAACATGATAGTAACTAATTATTCTAATTATGTTCACCAAAAAGCTGGCGGTTTTCCGTATCATATACGCTATGCGCCAACATTCCCAAAGCATACATCTGAAATGATTAGGGCTGGACTAATTCAGTCAGGTATCACAGAAACAACAATGCTTCCATCAGGAATAGCTGATTATCAACAATTTCAAGAAATTTTTGATAATCCTAAACACTTACTAGAAATGATTATGGGTGATTCATTGCAAAACGTACTTAAGGTTTTGCAACGAGGTGAAGCAGAAACTTTAAACTTTCCAGACTTAACAGACCCTTTAGCAAAAAGAAAAAATACTTCAATGTGGCAAAAAAGATGCTTAGGTAAATAAAGTTTTAATTTTTATGCCAAATTTCCCAAAAAATAGCTCGCCAAGTGTTTGCTTCAGCGAGATTTCTTCTTAATGTACCTCTGGGATTATCAACAGAAAATGTCATCACAAGATTACCCACAACATTAATACTGGCGTCAATAGGAAAATCACTTAACAGCTTTGCTTCAGTGTATTCACCTTGATATCTATCTTTATATTTTTTATCCATTTCAGTTAATGGACTTATCACAAAAGCCTTAACCTTGCTTTTAATTCTTTTATCAATGTAGTTTTTAAGAAATAACTCTCCAATATCAGACTTATCAACATTGGACTCAAAGGCAATAATATTTTCACCTGTATTTATAGCTTCTTCCAAAATCTCCACATAAACCCTGCGAATACCTTCCCAGCCTTCATACTTAACAATTCCAAGTTTTTCTGGATTTTGCAAGCGAGGAAGAATAATTTTTTTCAAGCTACTCAATACTGTTCTCTCTCTTTCCATCTTCTCCTCTAGTTGCAAAAGAGAAAGAGCATGATAAATTTCCGTGTCATCAATAGAGTTAATTTTAGTGATTAGTCCTTTTTCTTTTAGTTCTTTAATAGCTGGCTTAATTTCTTTTGGCGTATACTGCATAAACATATCAAGCTGTTTAGCAGAAAGCTCGCCATGAGTTAGTAATTCAATATAAACATCTGTTGCTCCTGGGCTAATACTTAAAAGCTCGCTGATTTCGTTTGTATTAATTGGCATAATTGATTACATAGAAACATAAAGACGCTTTTCTATTTCCATTATCTCACACTCCAATCTATCTAAAAGTTTTATAATAGGATTTCGCAAATAACCAAGATTATTCCTGACTAAAACACCTTTAAAAAGAGGAAGTAATAAGTTTTTAGACTCTGCTAAATAAGATCCTTGTTTTTTAAGACCAAAGCCTTCAATGGTTTGCAAATTATGCAAACGATCGGCCATTTTTATTAAAATGGCCTCTGGGTAATTAACCCAAGAGGCCTCCATTGCATCTAAATTAGCCTTTGCACGACAATATGATGTATGCCACATGTCTTCCTTGGAAAGAAGTTCTAATATTCTAACAACACTTGCGCCAAACTTAAGTATTAAATATTCCTTACTAATTTGTGTATCTTCGATTATGTCATGCAATAAAGCAGCCTTAAGAATAGTTTCATCTGTGACACCTGCTTCTTCAAGAATTTTTTTTGTTGCGTAAAGATGACTAGTGTAGTTTTCACCTGTTTTCCGCTTTTGTCCCTTGTAGATGTGCTCTAAAAAGGCTTCAATGTTCATATTTTACAAAAGGCAACAACTTTTATTATATTACTTTTTTAAAAAAACGCAAAATTTATTTACCAACTTTTACTTTTGCAGGTCTTAAAACCTTTCCATTGAGCAAATAGCCCTTTTCCAAGACCTCAATAACAAGTCCTGACTCCCCTTTTTCATCAAGCATTACTGCTTCGTGAATATTAGTGTCTAATTTTATACCTGCTGTATTGATTTCTTCTAAGCCCTCTTGTTTAAGAGTATCAAAAATAATCTTTTCCAAGGCTACAACACCTGTAATCCAGTTATTATTTTTTAAGTCTTCTGGTAATGATTTCAATGCTCTATCAAAGTTGTCCAATGCAGGTAAAAGGTTTTTTATTACCTGTTCGCTACCATTGCGTATTAAATCAACACGATCTTCTTGTGCACGACGACGCACATTTTGCAAATCTGCCATACAACGAAGGTATTTTTCTTCGTTTTCTGACAATTTTTGCTCTAATTCTGCTATTTTTTGCTCTTGTTTGTCTTTTTTTGGCTTTTTTTCTTTCATAGTTCTTTATAAAAATTATCAAAATTAATTAATGCTTCTTTAGTTGTTATGTATTTTTTTAGCAATTTTTCGAAATTTTTATTAAAAATGGATAAAAAATCAGGATGGTTCCATTTGCCTGCAACTACTAATTTGTTTAAAAAATCTTTGTTTTCATTGGTAATAACTGGATTTATTAAATTTTTATTGGTTTTTAAGAAAAAATCATTACGATTTCTTTCGTTTGTTAAAAATTTAATAATTTCCCATGATTCGTTAATATTGCTACTTTTTGAAGAAACTGCAAAGCCCCACATTTCCGCTAAATAAAGAGGTTTTTCTGTATTTAACTGTGGCACACCCGTAAACAAATTTCCAATTTCATCATAAGAAAATGTGACCCCTAAACGATTTTTTTCAAAAGCATCTAAATAAGAAACCTCTTTATCAAAAAATGGAGTATACAAAAGCGTAAGATAATTCAAGGCATCAGAAGCAACAGATGAATTTGGCAAATTATCTCCACTTTCTCCCTGCAAAAGCAATAATATAAATAAATCTTTTGTGTAAGGATAATTTTCTTTTGCACCCACAGAAACAAAACTGGTTTTTGTCTTACCTAATTCATCATACTTATTTTTATTATTTAAAAACTCAACCCAAGTTTCACCAGGTTTATCACCAAGAGCAATGCGATCATCCTCTAAAAAACTACTGTTATAAAACATCTTAAAAACCCGCAGATAAAGAGGAATTGCCCACACTTTTGTTTCTGTGCAAAAAGCTGTTTTACTAGCTGGTAAAAACCCTGTTTCTATATCGGAAATTTGATATAAATCTTTGGGCGCAGGCGAAGAAATATTCCACATATAAGGCAACCATGA
This sequence comes from Candidatus Altimarinota bacterium, assembly GCA_963664295.1. Classification (GTDB taxonomy): domain Bacteria; phylum Patescibacteriota; class Gracilibacteria; order CAIRYL01. Next base: position 58,927 of record OY760935.1, on the reverse strand, counting down.
ATCTTTAATCATAAATATATCTGGCAAGTCACCACCTTGCTGCAAAGCGTTCCACAAACTTTCTTCTGTGGAATAAGTTCTAAAATTTATTTTTACATTTGGATATTCCTGCTCAAAACTAGAAACAGCCCAAGTAAAAGCATCTTCACCATACTGATAAGTCCAAATTTCAAATTCATAATTCTGATTTTGCTTTATGTATAATAATGGATCAATTTGCTCTGGAATATCTACAAGTGGCTCTGGAAAAATTTGCTCCCAAAAATTGTGCACAAATTCTTTAAAATCATAATAACCAAAAGCATTAGTAGCTAAAGGAAAAGCAAATAATAAACAATAAATAAAAGCTGAAAATTTTAATAAAATTTTTTTCAATTTATTTTTCTTTTAAAAATTTTTGCGCTTCTTCTAGCGCCAAAATATTACGAGCAAAATTCATACGCACAGGACCAAGAATACCCAAAACTCCCTGATGACCAAAAACATCAAAAGAAGAAGCGAGCAAGGTACATGATTGAATTTCAGGAATAATATTTTCCTGACCAATAAAAACCTGAACTTCTTCGGATAAATCTAATGATTTTAATAAATCATAAAAATTATCCTCTAAAACACGAAAAACACTACTGGCAAGCTCTGGTCTTGTTGAAAATTCTGGCTCAGAAAGCATTTTTGAAGCACCAAGGAAAAAAGTACTTTTTCTTGAGGGCATTGTTGCAAAAGCAACATTTTCGGTCAGGCTTGTAAGAATAGAGACAGTGTCAAAAATCTTTTGATCCGCTTTTTTAGAATCAAAATATTCTTTTTTTGCTTTGGCAAAATCTCGAGCAATTTGTGGTCGAAATTGATCAATTTGCCCAGTAGTTAAATCGGAAACATAAAAACGAAAACCAAATGTGGTTGGCACTCTGCCTGCAGAAGTGTGAGGAGAAGCTAGATAACCTTCTTTTTCCAAGGCCTGCATTTCATTACGAATAGTTGCAGGGGAAAAGGGAAACTCTTTCATTTCCGCAAGTGCTTTTGAGCCAACAGGATTAGCAGTTTCAACAAAAAGCTTAATAATTGCCTTTAATATTTCTCTTTGTCTGTCTCTCATTATTTTTAATTTTGCCAAAAAAATTAAAAAAGTGCCAGCTTATTTTTTGCCAATACAGAAACAAAAACCAATAATCTAAATAAAATAGATACTGGAGAGTGCTAAAAATTTTTATTTGCTTTTATTTTTATAAAAAGTTAAAAAACAAGTCGTGGAAATAATAATTGCAGATAAATCCGGTTTTTGTTTTGGAGTTCAAAGGGCTTTTGATATAGCCAAAAAACATTTTGGCACTAATTTTCAAACTTTTGGACCTCTTATTCATAATCCCGTAATTTTAAAAAAAATCACACAAAACAAAGGTAAAATTGCAAAAAACATAGAAGAAATAAACTCAGAAACTGTAGTTATCCGTGCTCATGGAATATCACAAAAAAATCTTCAAAAAATTAAAAAAAGGGCAAAAAATATCGAAGACGCAACTTGTCCTTTTGTGATCAGACTACATCAAAAGGCAAAAGAGTTTACGGAAAAAGGCTATCAGCTCGTTATTGTTGGTCAAAAAAATCATCCGGAAATAAAGGCAATTACAGAAGATAATCCAAAAACAATAGTTATTTTTTCTGAAGAAGAAGCCAAAAAGCTGGCATTCACAAAAAAACTGGCAATACTTGCACAAACCACAGAAAAACAAGAAAAATTTTATAAAATAATTGAAATATTAAAAGAAAAATCTGAGGAATTAGTTTTTGAAGAAACTATTTGTAATGATGTGCGTGAACGACAACTTTCTGCAAAAAGGCTAGCAAAAAAAGTTGAACTGGTTATTGTAGTTGGCGGAAAAACAAGCTCAAACACCAGAAAAATCTATGAAATTTGTGAAAAAATTACAAAAGCCCATCAAATAGAAGGAGAAAACGAACTAAAAACAAGCTGGTTTAAAAATATAAACAAAGTAGGGATAATTACGGGTGCTTCAACTCCCACAGAGTCATTAAAAAAAGTAATTAAAAAAATTGAAAAAATAGCCAAAAAATAAAAATTGTGTGAAAATGGCAAGGAAAATTACCTAAATTATGACAGAAATAATAAATGGATTACTAATTTCTCTTGGACTTTCTGCGCTTGTTGGTCTTGAGCGAGAAATGCATATTCAACACGGCAAAAAAAATGGCTTTGGTGGCCTTCGAACTTTTGCTGTACTTGGTCCTTTGGGATTTTTGGCAACTTTTCTGGAAGATAAATATTTAATGCCAAATATTGTTATTAGTATTTTTCTTGTTGTTTTTCTATTTGCTATTATTAATTACACTTATAATGCTTTTAAGCTTAAATGCTCAGGATTAACCACGGAAATATCTGCTATTTCCTGTTTTTTAATTGGCATCTTGGTAGCAAAGGAAGAAATAATTATTGCAATTATTGTAAGTATATTATTTAGCTTATTGCTTGCCTTAAAAACTCATCTTCATAAAATAGCCAAAAACTTTAAGCCTGAAGAATTTATAGCAATTTTGAAATTTTTAATTATTACTGGAGTTATTTTACCAATTTTACCAAACGAAACTATTGATCCTTGGGGAATATTTAATCCAAAAGTTGTTTGGCTAATGGTTGTCTTGGTTGCTGGCATTCGTTTTGTTGGATTTTTTCTGGCAAAAATTCTAGGAAACAAAAAAAGTATTGTGCTTACTGGTGCGGTTGGCGGACTTGTTTCTTCTACTGCCGTAACGACTTCCCTTTCTGCACAGAACAAAAAATCACCAAAAATAGTTGGTCCATTTTTGGCAGGAATATTATTTGCTAATGCAATAATGTATGTGCGTGTGCTTATTGAAGCGGAAATTGTTTATTCGGAATTAGCCACCAAACTAGCTTTTCCGCTTTTTGCTATGGCTTTTTGTGCTGGTATTTTTGGCCTATTTGCGCTCATTAAAAAAGGCAAAGCAAAACACAAAGACAAAGAAATTATTTCTCAACCTTTTTCGCTATCCGAAGCCTTGAAGTTTGGTGTGTTTTTTATGATTATTTTATCAGCAGCAAAAATAATCCCAGAACATCTTGGTGATGCTGGCTTATACGCAACTAGTATAATTTCCGGCTTAGCTGACACAGATGCAATCACTCTTTCGGTTGCTAGCTTAACAAAACAAGGAGAAATTGCTTTTAAAACAGGCGCTTCTGCAATCACAATTGCTGTAATGACTAATACAATCATAAAAATACTTATTGTGTTCTTTTTTGGAGGCAAAAAACTAAAAATAGCCTCCTTAATTACTTTATCAACTGTAATTCTTGTTGGCGGTATTTCATTATTATTTATATGAAAAAAGTTTTAATTCTTGGGTCAACAGGATCAGTGGGAAAGCAGTCCTTGGAGGTTATTGATCAATTTCCTAGGCTTTTTAAAATTGTTGGCCTTACTGCAAAACAAAACAAAAAATTGCTCAATAGTCAGGCAAAAAAATACAAAACAAACAATATTCATCTAGGCACAGAAAAAATTGATGAATTTGTAAAAAAAACTGATTTTGACATTGTAATCAATGCACTTTGCGGAGAAATTGGCATTAAGCCAACATTAGAAGCAGTATATAAAGGCAAAATAATTGCCCTAGCAAACAAAGAAACTTTGGTTGCATCTGGCAAAAAAATAATGCGTGAAGCAAAAAAACACAAAGCCAAAATTCGACCAGTGGATTCCGAGCACTCTGCAATTTGGCAATGTTTACAAGCTGGCAATAAAAAAGAAGTGAGCAAAATAATTCTCACTTGTTCCGGAGGCCCTTTTCGCACCTGGAGTAAAGACAAACTTAAAAAAGCTACAATAAAAAACGCACTTGCTCATCCAAATTGGAGCATGGGGCAAAAAATTTCAATAGACTCTGCTACTTTAATGAATAAGGCATTGGAAATTATTGAAGCTGTGCGACTTTTTGATGTAAAACCTGAACAAATTGAAGTTGTTGTACACCCGGAAAGTATTGTGCATTCTGCAGTTGAATTTATTGATGGCAGTGTTATTGCTCAAATGGGTACACCTGATATGCGAACTTGCATTGCTTTGGCTCTTTCTATTCCTGCTCGTCTGCCTTTATCTTTCAAAAAATTAAGTCTTTTTGACAAAAAACTTACTTTTGAAAAAGTGGATAAAAAGCGTTTTCCAAGCATAGATTTTGCTTATCAGGCATTAAAAAAGGGTGAAAAAACCTGTGCAAAATTAAACAAAGCAAATGAAGAAGCTGTGGAAGATTTTTTATTGGGAAAAATAAGTTTTTTGGATATATTTAAAAGAGTTAAAAAAGTTTTATGAAATATTTACCAGAGGCAATAGAAAGGCTAATTGAAAAATTACGCACCCTTCCAGGAGTTGGACAAAAAAGCGCAGAAAGACTAGCTTTTTTCTTATTAAAATCACCTGAAATTCTTCGTGAAGACCTAGGAAAAGCTATTTTACAAGCAAAAGAAGGAGTGGACTATTGTCCTGAATGTTTTTATTTTGCAGATAACGGTTCTTGCCCTATTTGTTCTGATTTTAATAGGGACAAAAATATAATTTGCCTTGTAGAAGATCAACTTGATTTAATTGCAATTGAAAAAACAGGTGCTTATCGAGGTTTTTTTCATGTGCTTGGCGGACTTATTTCCCCTCTTGAAGGAATTGGTCCTTCTGACTTAAAAATAAATGAACTTGAAGAAAGAATTGCAAAAAATAATTTTTCCGAGATTATTATTGCTTTAAATCCTACACTAGAAGGCGAAGCAACCAGTATTCATATTCAACAAAAATTAAAAAATTATCCAATTAAAGTCACTCGTCCTGCTCGCGGACTTCCTGTTGGTGGTGATTTGGAATATACCGATGAAAACACCTTAAAAAAAGCTTTTGAGGCACGCATTGACTTTTAATTGCAATAAAAAAAAATTTATGGGAAAATTTGCAAGCTATTTTCATAAAAAAATGAAAAAAATAATAACAATAATAAGTTTGTGTGTTGTTCTCAGCGCATGTTCACTTTTTGGCGCAGATAAATACAACTTACCTGAAAAAAATGAGGAAATAATGGAGCTTGCTCGCACTTCTGAAGATACTGGCTTGCTTGAATTTTTATCAGAACATGAAAATGAGGGAGTAAGAGCAAGTGTTGCCAAAAATCCCGAAACTCCGGCAAAAGTTCTAGTAAAAATGCTAAAAAATGATGAAAGTCAAATTGTTTTAAATTATCTTGCTGCAAACACAAAAGCTCCTGCAGAGGTTTTAGAAGAATTAGCAAAAAGCGAAAATGATTTAATACGCCATGCTGTAGCAAAAAATCCTGCTACACCTGAGTCTGTGATGGAAATTTTTGTCACTGATCCTTCCTCTACAGTACAAAAAATGCTTACAGAAAACGAAAACCTAACAAAAGAGGTCATGCATAAAATTATCAACGAAAGCATGAATGAAACTGTTTTATTACTATTTAATAGAGATGATTTACCAAATGATATTGTTGAATTATTAAAAAACCACTCAAACGAAGAAATTAGCACAAAAGCTAAGAATTATCAAGTAAAATAATTGCAAGATAACCCAATATAATGAAGCCATTTTTAGTAAAATCACTTTTAAAAAAAGACCATTTTGAGCCTACAAAAAAACGCAAAATAAAATGGTGGAAAATTTTGCTTGCTTTTGTTGGTCTTTGTTTTGGAGTTGTTTTATTAACTTTTATTTATGCAATTATTACTGCACCTAGCCTTGATGCTATACGTAGTTTTACTTTTGCCGAAAGTACAATTATTTATGATAAAACAGGTGAGCATAAATTATTTACTGTTTATGGAGAAGAAAATAGAAAAATTGTTTCAATTGATGAAGTTTCGCAAAATTTTGTAAATGCCCTACTAGCCGCAGAAGATGATGACTTTTTTTCTCATCATGGTCTTGATTATGGTGGTATTACCAAAGCTGTTTGTTATGAGGCCTCTTCACACCTCGGACTTGGCACTTTGGGTGGTTTTTGTCCACCAAGAGGAGGCTCTACTCTCACAAACCAGCTAGTTGATAACATTTTTGCTGATCAAGGAAGAACATATATACAAAAACTGCAAGAATGGTATCTATCATTCAGAATTGAAAGCAGTATGGAAAAAAATGAAATCCTTGAGCTTTATATGAACAAGGTTTCTTTTGGGCGTGTTTTGGGAGTAGAAACTGCTTCACAAGCTTTTTTTGGCAAAAGCGCCAAAGATTTAAGCGTAGCAGAAGGAGCAATATTAGCAGCATTAGTGCAAAAACCAACCTATTATTCGCCTTGGGGCAGTCATGCTTTTACTGACACCACTTTGTCAAAAGAAGAAATAGAACAAAAAGGATATACAAGTTATCAAGAAATATATGACCTGCCAGGAATTACTATTCTGGTAGGCCTCAGAGGACAAGAGGTCACTTTAGCAAATGATGCTATTGATTATTTCCCTGGTCGTGCAGATTGGGTTCTCAAAAGAATGAAGGCATTAAATTTTATAAATGAAACTGAGTATCAACAAGCAACAGAAGACTTAAAAACACTTGAATTTCAAGAATTTAGGCAGGATATTAGTGCTCCTCATTTTGTTTTTTATGTTCAAGAAGTTTTAGAAGAAAACTTTGGCAAAGAACTTATTGAAAAAGGTGGATTAGAAGTAATCACAACTATTGACTATGATTTACAAACAAAGGCAGAAGAAATTATTAGCAAAAGAGCAGAAATAAACGAAGAAAACTTTGGCGCAAAAAATGCAGCTTTGGTTAGTATAGAAACAAAAACCGGCTACATTACTACCATGGTTGGCTCTCGCGATTATTGGGACAATGAAAATGATGGACAAGTTAATGTAATACTACAAAAAAGACTTCCTGGATCTTCTTTTAAGCCTATTGTTTATGCGACCGCTTTTTTAAGTGGCAAACTTGCTCCAGGTAGTGTTCTTTTTGATGTTGAAACTAACTTTGGTGCCGGCTGGATACCACAAAATTATGATGGCAAATTTAATGGTCCTGTATCTCTGCGCGAAGCACTAGGTAGATCTTTAAATATTCCAGCAATTAAAGCTTGTTTCATTGTTGGTGCTGACAAAGTTGTTGAATTATCAAATCAAATTGGTATCACTCTTTATAATGACGCCGACTTTTTTGGCAATGCAATTGCTCTTGGAGCTGGTGAAGTGCGCCCTCTGGATATGGCACAAGGTTTTTCTGTACTCGCAAATAATGGAAAAAAAATACCATTAAGCCCTATTTTATTAGTACGCGACAGACAAGGTAATATTTTATTAGACAACAGGGAGTTACCAACAGAATTTGAAGAAGTAATGGATCCACAAGTGGCTTATCTTGTGACAGATGTTTTATCTGATACATCTGCCAGAGGTCCTGGCTGGAACCAGTATCTACAGCTAAATGGCAGACCAAATGCCGCTAAAACAGGCACATCAAACAAAAAAATAAATAATAGACCAATGCCACTAGATGCTTGGACAGTAGGGTACACTCCTGATTTTACAACAATTGTCTGGACTGGAAATAATGATTCTAGTGTTATGTACTGGAACGCAAATGGTTTTGATGTCGCTGGCCCAATTTGGAAAGAATTTATGGAAGAAGCACACAAAGAAGTAGAAGTGAAAAAATTTGAAGTGCCAACAGGAATAAAAATAATCCCTGTATCTCGATTTTCTGGCAAATTACCATTACCAGATACAGATGAAAAACTCATAACCAAAGAAAAATTTGCTAGCTTTGCTTTACCAAAAGATACAGATGATGCACTTAAAATAATTGAAGTAGAAAAAATAAGTGGCAAATTACCAAATGAATACACACCCGCAGAAGCACTAGAAAAAAGAGCAATTTTAAATTTTCATGCTTATTATCCAGACAAAGCAAGCTGGGAAAATCCAGTAAAAGAATGGCTAAGCGAAAAAGGACGCGAATTTGTTGCTGAGTTTGGTGTAGAAAAATTCATGGCAAAAGCACCAACAGAAACAACAACTTTATACACAGAAGAACTTGCAAACCAAAAGCCAAGCATAACTATTAACTCACCTATTAATTATGGCATTGTCACTCCTCCTTTTGCTGATGTACGCACTTCTATTGAAGCTCCAAATGGTGTAAAAAATGTAGAATTTTTCTGGAATGATGAATTAAAAACAAGCTCTATTACATACCCATACAATGGCACCATTACTATTCCAAACGGAACAGAAAGAGGATCAAATCATAAAATAAAAGTTATTGTTTATGATCAATATTACTATACATCTTCTGCAGAAATTGAGGTTAAAATTGGTTCTGATGACTCCCCTCCTGAAGTTGAAATAAAATACCCAACAAAAGAAGAAAGCGTGCCAGCAAATACAACAGTAAGCTTTCTTGTAGATGCTTATGACGCACGCAGTGCAGTGGATCGTGTTGATTTTTATTTAGACAACAAAAAAATAGGTAGCTCAAAAACAAGTCCATATAACCTAAGCTATAAAACACCCTCTTCATTAGGCAGACACACACTAAAGGTCACTGTTTTTGATACTGCTGGCAATCAAAAAACAACAGAAACAAGTTTTAATATTAGCAATGAATACAATAATAGTGATAAATTTGCTATTTTTGACCCAATAGATGGCAAAAAAGTTAATGAAGGTGATGTGGTGCAAGTTAGTGTAGGCGTTACTAAAGAAATGGCTGAAAACTTTGAAGGCCTCACAATTTATTTGCAAAAAGATGGTGGCAAAAAAATTGCTTTAGCGGAATTTGGCGTTAACGACTTAAGCTCAGAAAGAATGTTTAAAACAGCCTTTATTCAAGGCATAAATACAAGCGAAATATTTGCAAAAGTAAATTTTAATGGAAAAAACTTTTATTCTGAACGAGTTAAGGTTTATACAAAAAAATAATTTTGCTAAAATAAGTACGAATTTTAATAAATCAAAAATGATAAATATTCACACTAAAAACATTAGTATTTCTGAAGATCAGGAACAAAGAATTCATGGAAAACTAGAAAAATTGCTTAATTACGCTCGCAGACTAAACGATGAGTCAACAAAAATTAAGGCAGAAATAGACTATGACTCAGTACGAGAAAAAGAAAAAAGAATTCTTTGCACTATTACAATATACGCACCAAGCGATACATTGCGCGCAGAAACAAGCCAACCAACAGTAGATAATGCTATTGATGAATGCGAAAAAAAATTAAAAGTTCAAATTGAGAAATACAAAGCAAAACACCAATAAGAATTAAACAAAGTCGTCCCAAGATTGGGATTTTAATTCCTTATTAACATATTTTTTCAATGAACCAATAAGTGCAATTGCCACTTGTAAATTATTTACAAGTGGAATATTTGAGTCCACACTTGCTCTTCTTAGCCTAAATCCGTCTGTTTCTTCATCGTGAGCAAAATTTTTCGGAATATTGATAACTAAATCAAGTTTTTTCTGATAAATATAATCAACTATTGATGGCTTTTTACCGCAAGACACTCTATGGAGAATTTTTGCAGATACTCCCTGCTCTTTCAAAAATTCAGCTGTACCTGTGGTAGCGTATAGGCTATATCCCATTTCAACTAAAAGCTTAGCACTATCAATAAAACTAACTTTGTCTTTAGTTTTTCCAATAGAAATCAAAATATTCTTATTTGGAACTCTAAATCCAGCAGAAATCATAGCTTTTAAAAATGCCTCTTCAAAGTTCTCACCAAAACAAGCAACCTCACCAGTAGAAGCCATTTCAACAGAAAGCACAGGATCAGCACCAGAAAGACGAGAAAAAGAAAATTGAGGAACTTTTACACCAACATGACCAAGATCAAGAGTTTGATATTTTTGCTCTCTTTTTTCTTTTGGTTCAACTTTGCCAAGCACGGCTTTAGTGGCAATTTCAATAAAATTGTGACCTGTCACCTTAGAAACAAAAGGAAAACTACGACTAGCGCGTAAATTTAACTCAATTACCTTAATGTCATTTGATTTTGCCAAAAATTGAATATTAAAAGGGCCTGTTATATCCAAATTTTTTGCTAATTTTTTAGTTATTTTTCTAATTCTACGGATCGTTTCCAGCCAGGTTTTTTGCGGAGGCAAAACCAGGGTGGCATCACCAGAATGAACACCAGCATTTTCTACATGCTCAGAAATTGCCCAAATAACCATTTTGCCTTTATGAGCAACTGCGTCCATTTCAATTTCCCTTGCTCCAACTTCATATTTTGAAATTACAACTGGGGCATCAGAATCAATTTTTGCAGCTTTTGCTAAAAATGTACAAAGCTCATCTTCGTTTCTGGCAACAGCCATAGCAGCCCCAGAAAGAACTTTTGAAGGACGAATTAAAACAGGATAGCCAAATTTTTTAGCAAATTTAATTGCCTGTTCGCGACTTGTAAACTCTTTCCAAGCAGGCTGGTCTATTTCCAATTCATCCAAAAGAGAAGAAAACTGGTGTCTATCTTCTGCTTTATCTATATTTTTTGGGTTAGTACCCATTAATTTTACTTTTTGCTCTGCTAATTTTGGCGCAAGGTTGTTTGGTATCTGCCCGCCAGAAAAAACCACAATTCCGTTTGGTTTTTCTATGTCAATAATATCCAAAACTCTTTCTAGTGAAAGTTCATCAAAATAAAGCTTATTACAAGTATCAAAATCAGTAGAAACAGTTTCAGGGTTAGAATTAACCATTATTGTTTCATGCCCTTCTTTTTGTAGTGTTTTTGCTGCTGCAATACTACACCAATCAAACTCAACAGAAGATCCAATTGAATAAGGACCACTTCCTAAAACAATAACTTTTTTTGACGATTTACTTTTTTTTGGCATTGACTAAATTATCTTCCAAAATATAATAGCTAGTTTTTAAAAAACTGTGAAGTAAATATCATTATTTCATCAAAAATTCATACAAAAGAAATATAATTTATGTCATGGGTTATGTTTTTTAGCATAAATCATGCCCCGGAAAGGAGGTGATGAATAATGAAAAAGGCATACACCGCTCCGCAGACCAGGTCGAAAAAGCAAGCCTCCGCGCAGTGCAACTAATGACCTAAGCAATGCTTACATTGCTTGTCTGCAACAAACAACCGAGTCGTAGCTCCTCTTGTGGGCTACGACTCACCACCTTTTTAAAAAAATCTTATGAATGAAAAATATTCACGCGTTAAGCTAGCTATTGCTGAAGGTTGTAATTTAAATTGCAAACATTGTTATATGGGAGAAAAAAGACCTTTTTTTATTAATCCTACAAAAGCAAAAAGTATTATTGCAGAATCCAAAGACTTAGGTGTTAGCACTTTAGATATAACAGGCGGAGAGCCTTTGATGCATCCTGAATTTGAAGATATTATTCGTTTTGCAGGTCAAAAAATGTTTAAAAACATCAACATTAGCACAAATGCTTTATTTTTAAATCATCCCAACATAGCAAATGCTGTCAAAGATCATAATGCACATTGTAATATTAGCTTAGATGGAGCAACAGAAAAAACTACTGATGCAATTAGAGGAAAAAACAGCTTCGCCAAAATTATGACAATTTTGGAAATGCTTGATAGTCAAGGTGTTTCGTATTCACTCAGATTCTCTATTAACTCACTCAATAAAGGAGAAGTTGCAGAAATGATTGACTTAGGAGCAAGTTTAAATGTTAAAATTGACATCTCCCCCACCCAATTAGCCGGCAATGCAAGTCGTAATTTAGTTCTCTCAAATCAAGACATTACTGATATCAAAAATGTTATAAAACAAAAAACAGCAGATAACCCGGACCAACAAATCGAAGAAGGTTTTGTTGAGGGTGAAGTTTGTGATGGTGGAGATCCAGGAATTATTTCTGTAAATATTGACGGCAAGGCTGTTAGCTGTTTTATGATGAATATAATTCATGATTTTCAAGGTGCTACATTAAAAAAAATGTGGGATGCAATGCAAATTGAAAAAGAGCGATTAAGAAATTTTCGCCCACAACTAGCTCAATGTCTTAATTGTGAAACAAGAGGGATTTGCGAAAGCGGATGCAATATCACAGCAATTCATAAAAACTGTATTAAATTTTAACTATGAAACAACTTTCAAAATTAGTTCATCGTCCTGACTTAAAAATGGCCCTTAATATTAACACAGGAGTTGAACACCAATTAGATGAAATGGGTGATTTTATACTTGATCAATTAAAACAAGGAAAAAGTATTGAAACACTTGCGCAAGAAATAGCAAAAGAATATGAAGCCAGTCCAGAAATGGTAATAAGTGATATTCAAGACCTTATTTCAACATTAATGAAAGATCTGCCGAATCAGATCAATCAAGACACAACAGAGTTATACAAGGATCCAAATATTCAAGATGAAAAAGTTATTTTTCCCGTAAATTTAGAACTTGAACTTACAAGAATATGTAATTGGAGTTGTCAATTTTGCTATAACACCTGGAAAACACAAAAAAAAGAAATGAAAGGCAATCCACATTTACCCCTTGAACAAATAGTTGCACTACAAAAAGAGTGCAGTGATAATGGTTTATTTAGAATAAGATACAGTGGCGGTGAGCCTTCTTTGCATCCTGATTTTGATCAAATAATACAATCTGGTGCAAAACACAACTTATATCAGGTTGTTTTTACAAATGGCACAACTTTGACAACAGAAAAAAGTAAATATCTAAGTGAAAATAATGTAAAAGAAATTTTAATTTCCATGCATGGCTCACCTAGTTCGCATAATAATTTAGTTGGAGACAAAAATGGTTTCAAAAAAACAATTAAAGCAATAGAAGAGGCGTTAAAACAAGGTATTAATGTAATAGTGGAGATGACTTTAGTAAACCAAAATATTAAAGACATTGCCTTTGTAATTAAAACCATCAAGGAATTAGGAGTACATGAATTTAGATTAATGAGATACGTTTCAACATCAAGAAATGATCAATTATTTGGTGTTTATTATCCTCAATTTAGAGATGCACTTGATCAAATAGATCCAGAAGGCATAAATATTACAGCTCCCTGCTCACAAAGACATTGTCTTTCAGAAACAAAAACACCTATAATAAACGAGACTGATATGCCCACTGGTCAAAAATTTTTAAATCAACACTGCAATGCCGGAGTAAGATGGATGGCAGTGAATAACAAAGGAGAAGCAAAGGTTTGCCCTCATGACACCAGAACATTTGGCGATATCAGCGAAGGTGTTAAAAATATATGGCAACAAAAAATTCAACCTTTTGCTATAAGCAATATACAAAAAAATATTACAAAGGCATGTCAAGATTGTATACTGCAAGATATATGCAAAGGTGGCTGTCATTTAAGCTTTTTAAATTAAATAATTTCAAAAAATGCTTTCCTATTTAATTATAAATCATAAAAATATTTCCGAATTTCAAAATTCAATTACTGATTTTTATCAAAATCATTATCAAAAAGAATATTTAAGTGCCACCAAAAACACCCCCCTCTTTGTTGTTTGTTTAAAAAACAAAACAATTGTTGGTGCTTGCAGAATTTTAACTGATTTTAATAGATTTGCTTTTTTGCTGGATTTAAGAGTCCAAGAAGACATGAGAAATCAAGGCATTGCACAAAAAATAATTAAAAAAAGCATAAAAATATGCAAAAAATTAAAAATAGATCATATTAATTTATCCACAAGCCCTAAACAAGATTGGCTTGTAGGTTTTTATGAAAAACTTGGATTTAAAAAAGTGAAATCTTATGCACACATGGAATACAAAGGAAATTAAAAACAAAAAAAGGCTTTACTAAAAAGAAAAAAATATGGTAAAATAAATAGATAAATTAACAAAAACAAAATGAAAAATCAGGATAAAATTGATCAAATTAAACAAGTTCTTGAGGGATTAAGCCAAGAAGAACTTTTAGAAATTAAGAATTACTTAAATTCTAAACAAATCGAAAAAGAGCCTGAACCTGAAAAAGAGGGCATCTTTAGTAGATTAAAAAAAGGCTTTTTGGGAGCAAAAGATAGCATTGAAGAAAAAATTGAACAAAAAAAAGAGCCTAAAAAAAGTGTATTTGAAACAGCAAAAGAAGAAAAAATAGAACCAAACGAACAAGCAGAGGTAGCCACAGAGACAGAAGAAGTGGAGGAAGAAAATAAAAACACAGAAGAAGAGCCAAAAATAGAGCTCAAATTAGCACCTGCTGAAGAAGGAGAAACAATTGAAGACACAAAGCCTGAAGAACCGAAAGAAATAAAGGAAGCTCAAGAGGAAAAAATAAATACTGAGGAATTAGAGGAAAAAATTGAAAAAGCGGAAGAAAAAGAACAAGATGCAAAGCTTGCAATCGAAGAAGCAAAAAGAAAACTGGAAGAAGCAGAAGCACAGCTAAAAACAAGTGAAACAGAGGCAGAAAAAGAGTCTGAAGAAGCAAAAATGGCTCAAGTAGAAAAAGAAAAAGCAATTCAAGAACTAGAACAAGCAAAAGAAAAAGCAGAACAAGAAGAAAAAGAAGCAGAGGAAGCAAAAGAAAAAGCAAAAAAAGAACAAGAGGAAGCAAAAGAAGCAAAAAGAGAGGCAAGCAAAGAAGCAAAAGAAGCAGAGGAAGCAAAAGAGCTAGAACAAACAGCAATTGAGCAATTAAAACAAGCAGAAGAAAAAGCAGAACAAGAAGAAAAAGAAGCAGAGGAGGCTCTAAGAGAAAAAGAAGAAGCCTTAAAAGCTCTACAACAAGCCAAAGAAGAAGCAGAGGTTCTGCTTTCAGAAAAACAAAAAGAACTAGAAGAAGCAGAGGAAGAAAAAACAACAGCAGAGGAAGAGCTTAATCAAGCAAAAACTGAAATTGAACAAGAACAAGAAGGAGAAGGAATAGAAGAAACTTTAAAAGAAGAAACAGAGACGGAAACAGAAGAAACAGATCCTCGAAAAAAAATATTAATGGATAATCCTTTTACAAAAAAATAATATGGTTTCAATAAAAGAAATACTTGCTTTTCAAAGTAAAAATAAAATATCGGATATTCATTTAATTACTAGCGAAACACCTTGCATGCGCGATAAAACAGGTGAAATTATTTCTTTGGACAAAAATGAGTTAACAGCCGAAGAATTAAATCAATTTCTAGAAGAAGCATTGGAAAAAGAAGAATTAAAAGAAATTGAAAAAAATAATAATGGTGATTTTGGTAAAACAATCGAAGGAATTCCAGGACGCTTCAGGATAAATGTTTTTAAAGAACGCAGAGGTGTAGGCATGAATATCCGCTATATACCACCAGAACTACCAAGCATAAAAGATCTTTCAGTGAGCAATGAAATTGTAAATATTATCAATAATCGAAGTGGTCTTTTGTTAATTACAGGTCCAAATAACTCAGGAAAAACAACCTTAATGAATAGCTTAGTAGATTATTTAAATGAAACCAGAAAACTAAATATAATCATGTTTGAAGATCCTATTGAATACATACATGAACGCAAACAAAGCATTATTTCACAGTGTGTAATTCCAAAAAACTTCAATGATTCTGCAAGACAGCTAAAGTCTGTGTTTAGACAAGATGCAGATGTGGTTTGTGTTGGTGAAATTCGAGGATTTGAAACCATGGAAACAGTACTTACTATGTGTGAATCTGGATATTTTGTAATAGCAACACTACACACAGTTGATGCAGTACAAAGCATAGAAAGAATTATTAACATGTTTCCTCCGTTAAAAAAACGACAACTTTTAATGCAATTAGCAAATGAACTAAAAGGCGTATTGTCTCAAACTTTAGTGCAATACAAAGATGAGTATCAACTAATCCCTTGTCGTGAAATTATGCTTCCTGATGATGCCATTAAAAATCTTATTAGAAATGGCGATATTCAAGAAATTTATGGACAAATGGAAATTACAACCAAAATAGGAAATATCTTATTTGACAAATATCTAACTAAATTATACGAAAACGAACTAGTAAGCAGGGATACAGTGCGTCAAAACTATCACTCAAAGAGTTTAATTAAAACCATGTTGGGAGCAGATATTCTCACAAAAGAGGAGAAGGACGAATTAGAAGAATAAGCAGTTTTTAAACACCTTTTATTAGGGTTTTGGTCAAGGTTCTTTTTGTTGAAAAAAAGTTTATTTTATGAGATAATAATATGATAAAATCTCGCAAAAAATAAATGAATACAACAAACATAGAAAAAAATAAAAAGCCAGCTTTTTATAAAAGCATAGTTACTATGTCAACTATTAGCTTATTTTTGGCCCTTGGTGTTGGTATTTTTCAAACAAATCCTGAAAACTATAAGGGTGACATTACAAATCCTGGCACCATAACATCAGAAGACTATCTTGGTATGTGGTGTGGTTATAATATTGAAAAAAGAGGTGAAAATAGTTCGATTGAAGAAAATACTACTGTGCTTTGTCGAGGAGAAAATCCAAAAAATAATTGTCCAGCAGAGTTTGCAAAGGTTTCTTATAGCGGACTTGCGAGCGCTGGCGATACTGATTATTACACTTTTTCTACTTGTGTACTTACAGAAGCTAATGATCAAATTCTTAATCCTAACGACTCAGAAATAAATAGCTTTTGGTGTGGTTATCATGGAGAAAACCAAGGGGACAATGACTCTGTGACGAGCACAACAATTAATTGCCAAGAAATTGACCCAAAAACCAGTTGTCCTGCAAATTATCAACAAATAAAATTACAATTTGTGAACAATGAAGATGAAGGAACAACAATAGAAGATTTAAAAACAGATACAATTTATTCATGTGTGCATAATTCTGGCAATGAAAAAACATCAAAAAATAGCTGGTTTGGTTGGCACGCAATAGATGGCACTGAAACAAATCTTAATAATTTCATCACAGAAACAACAATCAACCATACAGACAAAAACCCGCAAACAGGTTGCTCAGAAGGATTTAGAAGGATTGCTGTTCTAGGTTCAGCTTATGGTGATGATATTGACCCAAATGAACTTTATTTTTGCGTAGAAACTGGCACTTGTGGAGACGGAAGTAAAGCAGGATCAGAAGAATGTGATGATGGGAATACTAATAATGAAGATGGTTGTTCTTCAGAATGTTTAATTGAAACTGACTGGCAATGTGATAATACGGAAAATAGTTTATCTCAATGTTTTAGCTGTGGAAATGGCGTTCTGGAAGAACCAGAGGAATGTGATGATGGAAATACTGATAATGAAGATGGTTGTTCTGATGCTTGCGCAATAGAAGCAACTTATGATTGTTACATAGAAACAAATCCTTCTAGTTGTTCTGTTTTACCATTTTTTCAGCTAAATAATGTAGAAGTTGATTACAAAAAACAAGTAATTAGTGTTAATGGTGTTGCAGAAAATATAAAAGTAATTGGCATTGGCAAAGATTGGTACGATACCTGTACATATGATTTCAATGAAAACGGATCAGGAATAACAGGTGGCAAAACATCTGAATTTGAATTTTCAATTACAGGTCCAGCAACTGATGCAAAAAAAGCTAGCTTGAATATTACTTGTACTTGCGACTCAACAATTAACGGAAGCAAGTGCGAAGATCATATAAGCCAAACTCACACTACAACAGCAGAAATTTCTGTAATAGCAGAAGATTACAATCCTTTATCTGTTAATTTGCTTCAACAAACTATCTATATTGGGCAAAAACCAGAAAACATTGTTGCATCAGGAGGATCAGGGAGTTATTCGTTTCAATTTAGCAATAACGGCACAGGACTAAGTGGAACAGCAACAAAAAATGATGAAAACGAAAACAATATCAATACATATAGCTTTAATGAAAACAACACAGCAATTAGTAAAGGTGTAGCTACTTTGACAATCACAGATAATAATAGTGAAGAAGTTATAAATGTTAGCATAGAAGTTCAGGAAGAAACACTATCCGCTAATCTAAGCTCACAAACAATTGGGCTCTATGACACACCAACAAGCATTGAAACTAGTGGTGGTTCTGGAGAATACAGCTTCTCTCTTAATGCTGGAACAACAGGATTAACCGGTTCAGTTGATAGTGAAAATAATAATATTTATAACTTTAGTACAGCTACTAGTACCGGTACAGCCACTTTGACAATTACGGACAATAAAACTAATGAAAGCGTTGATGTGACAATAAATGTTATTGTTGTCATTCTTTCGGCAAACTTAACCGAACAAACAATTGGCATCAACAAAACTCCTTTTAGCATTACTGCTAGTGGTGGTTCTGGAGAATACAGCTTCTCTCTTAATGCTGGAACAACAGGATTAACCGGTTCAGTTGATAGTGAAAATAATAATATTTATAACTTTAGTACAGCTACTAATACTGGTACAGCTACTTTGACAATTACGGATAATGATACTAATGAAAGCGTTAAAGCAATAGTGAATGTTGGCGTCACCAATCTTTCGGCAAACTTAACCGAACAAACAATTGGCATCAACAAAACTCCTTTTAGTATTACTGCTAGTGGTGGTTCTGGAGAATACAGCTTCTCTCTTAATGCTGGAACAACAGGACTTACTGGTTCAGTTGATAGTGAAAATAATAATATTTATAACTTTAGTACAGCTACTAGTACCGGTACAGCCACTTTGACAATTACGGATAATGATACTAATGAAAGCATAACCACAAAAATAAATATCATGATTACCAATCTTTCAGCAAATCTAAGCTCACAAACCATAAGTATTAACAGCACTCCTTTAAATATTATTATTAACGGGGGCTCTGGGGATTATTCTTTTTCTCTTGATGCTGGAACAACAGGACTTACTGGTTCAGTTGATAGTGAAAATAATAATATTTATAACTTTAGTACAGCTACTAGTACCGGTACAGCCACTTTGACAATTACGGATAATCAAACAAATGAAAATATTGATGTATTAATTAATATTTCTGCAAGTGGACCATCTGTAGATATAAGTAGTCAAACTATCAACTTAAACGGTACTCCTGCAAGTATTACAGTTAATAATGGTTCAAATAATTATTCTTTTTCTCTTGATGCTGGAACAACAGGACTTACTGGCTCTGTGGATAGTGAAAATAATAATATTTATAACTTTAGTACAGCTACTAATACTGGTACAGCTACTTTGACAATTACGGATAATCAAACAAATACAAGCGTAACTACAGTAATTAATGTTTCTGCAAATGAGCTCTCCATGAATTTTAGCTCACAAACAGTAGCAATTGGCAAAACTCCTACAAACATTGAAGTCAACGGAGGTTCTGGTAATTATTCTTTTTCTCTTGATGCTGGAACAACAGGACTTACTGGCTCTGTGGATAGTGAAAATAATAATATTTATAACTTTAGTACAGCTACTAATACTGGTACAGCTACTTTGACAATTACGGATAATCAAACAAATACAAGCGTAACTACAGTAATTAATGTTTCTGCAAATGAGCTCTCCATGAATTTTAGCTCACAAACAGTAGCAATTGGCAAAACTCCTACAAACATTGAAGTCAACGGAGGTTCTGGTAATTATTCTTTTTCTCTTGATGCTGGAACAACAGGACTTACTGGCTCTGTGGATAGTGAAAATAATAATATTTATAACTTTAGTACAGCTACTAATACTGGCACAGCTACTTTGACAATTACGGATAATCAAACAAATACAAGTATTACTGCAACAATAAATATAAAATCAGTAGTATTAAACATAGAAAATGGTGACCAAAGCATCACAGTAGGCTCAACGCCAAATCCAATAAGTATTTCTGGCGGATCAGGCACATACACTTTCGCCACAACAGATAATGGCACAGGATTAGAAGGCACAATCAATGGTGATACTTTTATCTTCTCAAAATCAGCAGAACAGAAAGGTATATTTACAATTCAAATAACAGATACCGTGAATAATGTCTCAGAAACAACAATTGTGACAGTAAATAGTTTAAAAATAGTACCTAATATTGCCAGTCAATCAATAGCAATCAACCAAACACCATTAACAATTAAAGCAAGTGGTGGATCAGGCGAATATACTTTTGAACTTAGTGCTGATGAAGCAATGGGAATTAGCGGATCAAGCGAAGGTAATACTTTTACTTTTAATTCACCTGCTCTAACAACTGGAACAATTACTCTTAATATTTATGATACCTATGACCAAGAAAACATTGCCACTTCAAAAATCACAGTTTATCAAACAAGTCCTGTAATTAATATTAGCGAACAATCAATTTTTGTAGGAGAAACTCCAAAGCCTTTAATAGCTTATTCAAGTTCTGATAAATATAATTTTGTATTTGACGAAGGTGATACCAAACTTTTAGGTCAAAGAGAAAATAATAATTTTGTATTTACTCAGTCAGCACTCAGAAAAGGTACAGCAGTGGTAAATCTTACAGAAGAAGACATGACAAATATTACAGCAAGCTCAACAATAAATGTGCTTGCCAGGCCATTAACAACAAATATTGGTTCTCAAAAAATAAATCTTAATGAAGATATTGGTGATATTCAGGTCAACGGTGGATCAGGCGAATATATTATGGAACTTGATGACTCAGACGGAACAGGTCTTAGAGGTTATCAAAATGGTGACACATTTGTTTTTAATACAGATCCAAGCTCAGCAGGAACAGTAAGTTTAAACATAACTGATTATTATGATGACAATCTAACAAAAGAAATAGTAATTATTATCGAATCAACAAGCCTTTCTTTAAACATCAATTCACAAATAGTAGATGTGGATGAACTACCTGACCCAATTATAGTCACTGGTGGATCAGGAGAATATATATTTACCTTTAACCCTAACGAAACAGGATTAAAAGGCAGTATTACAAATAATGTTTTTTCATTCACAAGTGCAGGCGACACAACAGGCGAAGCAACACTTGAAATAACTGATAAAAACGATGAATCAAAAACAATAAGCACAACTATTACAGTTAATGATTCACCATTAAAATCATTAAGTATCAATCTTTTAAATTGTAATTACGGGGAAAACTTAGTGACCGGAGATATCTGCACTTTAATAGCAACAGGAACATACGAAGACGAAACAATAAGAGATATATCTAAAGAAGTAGAATGGAGAGGAACAGAATCAATAGGGTCTGTGAGCGAAGATGTACTTACTATTTCCACTGCAGGCATAACAACAATCTCTGCGGTTCAAGATGGAATAGCTTCAAATAATAATATTACAATCAATGTTCTTGATGCAGATAAATTAGTGTCTTTTGAGGTTTCAAGCTTAAATTGTGAAGACAGCGTCATGGTTGAAGATGTTTGTACATTATCAGCTGTGGGAACCTTTGAGGACGGCAATACAGCAGAAGTAGGAGACCTTGTTAATTGGTACGGATATTCTTCCATTGCCTCACTTAGCGACAGAGATTTAACAATCACAAACGACGGTTCTGCTAATATTAAAGGTTCAATAGTAAATAGTGATGAAAAAGAAATTCTTTGCAATAACTCTATTACGCTGACAGCAATAGATAAAAAAGATTTAACAGATATTGAGATCAGCTCTAACTGCACCGATAATACTGCAAGCGTTAATGATATTTGCATACTAACAGCAATAGGAACCTATGCAGATGGAACAAATAGGGATATTTCTGGACAGGTTGAATGGTTAGGCACAGAAGCAATAGGCACACTAACAAATTATTACTTAACAATTGTCCAAGAAGGCACAGCAAAAATCTATGCCACTATGGAAGATGAAATTTCCAACACAATTACAATAAATTCAGAAAGAGCCTTATTAGATATAATCTCAATTACAACCACTGGCAATGCCTCTGCTGCAAAAGGAACAACTGACACATTATATATAGATATTCTAAATCTTTATGGCATTGATGACCTAAAAACAGTAGAAATTTCTTTAGTAAAAGGTCGATATTGCTCTGTTAATGAAATACCTTCATCAGCACAAGTATTTAATATTATCAATGACTCAGCTTCTGCCTCTTACTCATTTACCAACGAACTTCTTACATTAGAAATACCAATCTATATTCCTCAATTAGCAGACTTGACAAACGGAAAACACACAATTGTTGTAAGAGTATCTTCAACAGCTGGTTTAAATTCAGAAATTTATCCATTTAATGTTGGCATTCCTGCTAGCGGAGATGTTAATTACGATGGAGTATACAGCCTTACTGACGCAATCTTAGCAATGAAATTTTATTCTGGCTCAGCAGAGGCAGATGCAACCCAACTAGAAGCAAGTGACTTCAACGACAATGGCATGGTTGATTTACTTGATGTTATTGCAGTTTTCCGCGCAGTAATTGACACTCAAAACGGAGAGACGGTGATTTTTAATAATGCTTGCGAGTAAATTATTCCCATTCTATTGTACCTGGAGGTTTTGAAGTAAGATCATAAAACACAGCAGATATATTTTTTGTGTTAGCAAGAATTTTTTCTGTGCTTATTTTTAAAATTTCAAAAGGAATATCAGCAGAAACAGCAGTCATAGCGTCCACGCTTTCAATAGGACGCAAAATCACACTTTCCCCTTGTCCAAAATCAATTGGCGCAAGCACAACAGGAAATTGCCAAATTTTTTCCTCCAAATTTTCTGCTCGCATAATATTATGCACAATATCATCAGCAATTCGCAAAATATCTGCTCTTTCTTTTGTAATATATAAATCATGGACTTTTGGATCAGGCAATTTAACAGAAGAAGACAGACAAAAAATTACCCTGTTAATATCTCGATAATTATTTGGTATTTCAGTAGCAATTTTGTCTAAAATTTTCCTATCAAATTCATCAGAATATAAAACAACAGGATGCGCATAAGTGCGAGCATCACCCTGCACACCAACAGAACGAATTGGAAGAATTAGAAAATCAAAACCATATTTTTCTTTTAACTCATTTTCAAGCTCTTGAGCATTAGAAATATTATCAGCTTTTTGAGCGCACAAAATCCTCACACCAAGTCCAGGGCCAGGAAAAGGGTGACGACCCACAATATCTTCAGATAAACCAAGCAATCTGCCCAGCTCTCTAACTTCATCTTTAAAAAGCAACTTCAAAGGCTCAACTAGCTTCCCTTCTTCGATGAGTTTTTCGATTTTTGGAACACGATTATGATGAGTTTTAATTTTTACACTATGCTCTGAGCCACCTGTTTCAATGGTGTCTGGAAAAATAGTTCCTTGAGCCAAAAACCAATCATCAGAATTAAGATTAAGCTCATCAGAAACAGCAGATTGTACATCTAAAAAAGCATTGCCAATAATTTCTCGCTTTCTTTCCGGATCATAAATCCCTTTTAAAGCACTTAAAAATCTCTCCTCCTCATAAGCAATGTGTAAATTATCAAAACCAGCAGAAGAAAGTAGTTTTTCAACTTTATCAGCTTCATCAAGACGCAAAAGACCAGTATCAACAAACAAACCAAAAACTCTTTCTTTGCCAAGAACCTTGTTCAAAAGAGCAAAAACCACACTTGAATCCACCCCTCCAGAAACCAAAAGAAAAACATTTTTATCACCAACTTGCTCTTTAATTTCCTCAGAAACCAAATCAACAAAATTTTCTATATACCAAGTATTAGCAACACCACAATAATCAATAAAATTTTGCAAAAGCTCCATGCCTTTTTCAGAATGAGAAACCTCTGCATGAAATTGAATTGTAAAAATTTTTCTTTCCAAATTAACAGTACTAGCAATAGGGCAAGACTCAGTACTACCAGCAACTTCAAAGCCCTCAGGCAATTTAATAATTTCATCACCATGACTCATCCACATTACAGATTCTTTTGGAAAATTATCAAAAATACCCACAGATTTTTCCACTCTAAAAACAGATTTACCAAACTCATGAATACGACCACTTTTCACCTGACCACCAAGGAGATGGGCAATTAAATGATGACCATAACAAACACCTAAAATAGGCAAACCTAAGTCAAAAATCTTAGTATCAATAGTAGGCGCACCTTCCTCATAAACACTAGAAGGACCACCCGAAAAAATAATTCCCTGCACATCATCATCAATATTTTTAAGAGCATTATTAGGAGTACAAATCTCCGAATAAGCATGAAGTTTACGAATTTTTGTTGCTATCAATTGTGTAAATTGACTACCAAAATCAATAATAAGAATTTTTTTCATTAACTAATATCGAAAAAATAATAGATAAGCATAATATATAATAAGTCCGGCTATTATCAAAAACCAAAGCAAAAAAACAGCCATATAACTAGCTGTTTTAAACAATTTTTTATAACCCTTAGCAAGGGGGTATCTTTTTTTATGCATTCTATAGCGAAAAATCGCAATAACAAAAAAAATCAGGGATGCAATACTAGCCAAAATGAAAATAATTAATTTTGCAGTAAACATAAAATATTAAGAGCAACTTATTTTCTCAAAATTTGCGCTTAAAGAAAAGAAAAAACTTTTGAAAAGCATGAGAAATTTTTTGCAAAAAAGATAACTTTTTTTCTTTTGCCAACATAACCCCGGCAAGTCCCCAAAAAGTCAAAGCCACCACAGAGCTTTCCCAGGTGTGCAAAAATAAAGAATGAATAACAAGGCCAATAAGCCCAGTACCAAGAGCCAAAGCAGAATTATTATTAGATTTAAATAATTTATAAGCAGTAAAAATAATAATTAAAACAAAAATCGCCATGCCAATATAACCACTTTCCAAACCAACTTGTAAAAAAGCATTTTCAGGAATAAATCCAAGATTATCAGGAGCAAAATGATTAGAAGCAGGACCAGCATCACCAAGCCCAAGACCCAAAGGATTTTCTTTTAAATAATAAACACCATCAGCAGTGCGCTCCCAATGACCCTGAGTAGAAGAAGGACGAAGAAGCACCTGCCAAAACCACTCCCCTTTTAATTTTGAAATCAAAAAAATACCAAAAATACCAAGATCAAAAAGTCCAACAAAATAAGAAATAAGTGGTAATTTTTTCCAAGAAGCAAAAGCAACAAAAAAACTAGAAACCAAAAAAATAATCAAATAAAAAAGCTTAGCATGAAGCAAAGTAAACAAAATTCCATGAAACTTACCAGCACCTTCTGCCAAAACCTCTGGTTTAGCAAAAATAGTCGCCATAATCACACCAAAAACACCACACAAAGCCAATATTTCACTAAAATTCATAAATTCTTTTTCTTTTCTAAAAATAAAAGCAAAAGACAAAAAGCTAGTGCCAATGAGACCAAGCCAAGCTCCACGAGAATAAGACCAATAAAGCACAAAAAGTCCCAAACCAATCATAAAAAAATGAACAATTTTAAATAAACTTTCTTTCAAATTAATTCCCACAGCAAAAATCAAAGGCAAAATAAAAACCAAATAAGCACCAAGATGATTAGGGCCAGACAAAGTAGATTGAGCCCTACAAATATCTATAGCATCAGTCAAAGGAGTTTTTTGGCAATAGGCCAAGCTTTGCGTAACTGCTTTTGGTCCTGCATCAGAATAACCAAAACGAAGCAAGAAATCCTCAGGTAAAAATTTTTGAATAACAGCAAAAATAATCACCACAGAGGCAGAAGTAAGGGCTAAATAAATCAAAATATTTTTTTCATCCGCAGTAAAATTCATATGTCGGACAATAAAAAACAAAAGTAAAAAAGCAAAAGAATATTTAGCACCATAAACAACCTGCAAAAAACTGGTTTTATCAAAACCGCTCTCTTTAAAAACTCCCCCATTTGTCCACAAAATACCAGTCACAAGCGACCAAAGAAAAAAACTAATAATCAAAACATCTAAAAAATCCATTTCTATTTTTATTTTTCCGCGAATAACTTGAATTATAAAAATAATAGCCAAAATAGCTATTAAAGCCTCTTTCCAAGCTGATAAAAAAACACTTGGTGCAGTACTAGGGTCAAAAAAGGCAGAATTAAGCCATGTCACCAAAAAAGGATGAAACGGAATAATTAAAAAAATAATTGATAAAATTCCTAGACTTAATTTTCTCATAAAACAATAAAATTCATTTAAATTTTCGCTTTTTTTAGGGATATTTTCAAGTAAATAAATTGATTTATGAAAGCGCTTGCATTTTGTTTTGGTTTTTTTTAAAATACGAAAGCTTGTGAAAATAAGCGAGAGTAGCTCAGAAAGACAAATAAGTCGCTCTTGTCGCATGGTGTAGGTCGCTAAATTCTGCTCTCATCTCTCGCTCAAGCGCATTAACAATTCGATTGGCTAAATAAATTTAAATTTGCGAGAGTAGCTCAGTTGGCTAGAGCGTCGCCTTGCCATGGCGAAGGTCGCGGGTTCGAATCCCGTCTCTCGCTCCAAAAAAGGTTCTTATATTGAACATAGTGAAATATAAGGTTCTTTTTTGGATGAGAACGACTTGAAACGAAGCCTTGAGTTCGACACTCAAGCGAGCGAGAAAATTTGCGCTTGTGCAAAATTCCGAGCGAGCGCAGAAGGCCTTATTCGCCTAGGCAAATAAGCATCCCGTCTCTCTCTTAAATAAACAAAAAAGCAGACCCGAAGGCCTGCCTTTTTAAATACCCAAACTCTTTCTAAGATATTAGAAAGTAGGATAAGCAGTATAAACAACCTCACCAGAATAAATACCAGCTTGTGTCATATAATCAACAAACAAGAGGTAATAAATAGTGTGGTTTTGTGCGTTTGTTTGATTTGCATTACCAATTCCACTAGCAGTGCCGTCATAAAGCGTCATATCAGCAGAGCTTGCAGAAAATGGGGCAGAATTACTAACTGCCTCAATATCTATTTTTAATTCTGCTTTAGTTTTGGCCAAAGGATCAGTGCCATTATCGTTATTATAAGCTAAATAACTAAATGTATTAGGCACATAACCTTCTCCGTAAATGCTAGCAGAAGAAATATAGTTAGCACCATTTTGCAACTGAGCCACACCAGCACCATTACTTAAAAATGCTTGCACTTTATAACCATTCGCTGCGTTTGTCTTCACTTGCAATACTGTTTTTTGGCTAAAATCCTCACCATCATTAACAGAAGGATCAACATTAAGATTGATTGCATCACCTTCTTCGATTGTAAGAATTAGTGCCTCTTGTACTGTGGCTGTCACAGAAATTTCATCACCAACATTAGCATTAACATAACCAGTACCAATGGTTGTACCTTCATCATCTTTTGTTAAAAGTGCAACAGCATATTGACCTGGAGTTGCTGGACTACTTGTCACTAAGCCAGTATCAAAATTAAGAACTAATTCACTGTCTTGGCTAATTTCTGAGCCAATTACAATAGTAATAACATTGTCTGTAAGACTAGCACTACTAACTGTCACAGGGCTTGTGTCATCAGTAAATGTATTGATATATCCGCTAATATCAGCATTGTCGCTAATAGTAAATTCGTCTGGGAAACTAATAGTTAACTCACCTCCTACTGGAATTGTATTACCACTAGTAAATGAGAAATCCATTGTTCCAGGGTCTTCACCTTCTGTTGAATTACCTAAAGTAAGCACAGCATTATGAGTCAAAGTTCCAAATGTAGTCAAATGGTAAGACCAGATAACAGTTGTACCACTATCTTCCAAATAACAAACCTGAGCAAAATCAAGTGAACCCGGTGATGATAAATCAGCATCTTGAGGACACTCAGAAATTTTATACCAAGTGACACCATTTGATGAATAATATGGATCACCATCTACACTACTCAAATCAATTTTAATTGGCTGATCCATTACCAATGGAGCATTATCAGAACCAATTTTACTAGCCGCATTTCTTGTAAAACCAATACGACTAATAGAATCATCACTCGAAGGAGTAGTAAAAGTACCGTCCCAAACACCATCACCGCTACCTGTAGAGCTAGCACCAATAATTGCTGTACCTGAATCAAGAGTTGTTGTAGCACTAGGGCCAACGATTTGAACATCAGAAGAACTAGCACCATCACCAACAGAGATTGCCACTTCTTGTACGCCAGTCACTGTTTCTCCTTCGCCAATCAAGTCAGCAAGTTCATCGCCAACAGTAGAGCTACCAATAACTTCTGAGGGATTACCTGATGTTAAATCAGAAGCAAAGTCGATCTCTTGATTATCAGCAAAAATTGCTGTATCTTCCCCTGCTGGCAATTTTGTTTGACCAGTACCACTATTAACTAAGTTAACTGTTGGGCCATCAGAAGTATAATCATGACCAGAAATTGTAATATCTATAATTTCTTCAGCAGTCCCTGAATCGCCAGTGGTGTCATTGTAAACACCATAACTTATGCTATATTCACCATGAAAAACAGGATTTTTATCAACAACAGTAGAATCCAGATTAACTGTAATAGGATTACCACCATTAATATTAGTATCAACCGTTAATGTAACAATGTTATTTCTTAGATTAGTTAAAGCATCATCTTGAACAAGGGAAATACTAGAAGATCCTTCACCAAGGTCTTCACTAACAGTCACATGATTCCAAAGATTATTACCTTCACCATCGCCATCAATATCATCCATCAAAAAGCCATCTGGAAACTGAATCGTAATAGTACTTGCTCCATCATCAGGAAGACCGATAGTAGGAGTAAACTGAAGAGAGACAGCACCTGGTGCTTCATCAGCATTAGTATTAGTCAAAGTTGTATTTAAAGAACCAAGAGCAGCCCCAATCAAAACATCCTCATTAGCAGAAGCAGATTGTCCAGTAGTATTATTACTAATTCCATAGCTAAAATTGTAAACACCACCAAAAACAGGATTTTGATCAATAACAGTTGAATGAAATTCAACACTTACTGGCTGGCCAGCAGGAATAAGGGTGTCTACTGTTAGAGTAGCCAACCTGCTAACTAATTTTGTTAAAGAATCATTTTCCACAAGATTAACTGTTGTAGAACCTTCTCCGCTACCATAAGTGACATCAACATGATCCCACATATGATTTCCTCCACCACCGTCGATATTGCCTACCATAAAACTATCAGGTATTTCTACTGTAATAGTACTTGCACCATCAGCAGGAATGTCAATATTAGGAGTAAAAGCTACATCAAGAGATACTGCTGTTGCATTTTGATTATTATTGCTTAACGTTGTGTCTAAAGAATTCATCGCAGGAACAATCGCTGGAGATACAGTTGTGCTAACAGTTGTAGTGTCATTGCCTGTTCCATAGTCCATATAAATTGAAATATCATAAGATCCATCAGTAGCAGGATTTTGATCAATAACAGTTGAATCTAATCCAATACTTACCACTTGATCACCAGGAATGTTTGTAGCAGGTGTCAAAGTAAGTGATTTGCTAGTTAACTTTGTCAAACTATCGTTTTGATTAAGATTAATAGTTGTAGAACCTTCTCCACCAGATTCCATAGTCACATGATTCCAGAGATGATTACCAGAAGTACCATCAATATCATCAGCTACATACTCTGATGGAAAATCTACACGAACATGGTTCGCACCATTTGCAGGAATTTCAACAGAAGGGGTGAAAGTCAAAGTAATTGGACCTGGAGCCTCACCAGTATTTGAGTTATTTACATTCGGAGCGCCTGCAGAAGAAATGCCTTCCACTGCAAAATTGTTGGTATAAGTAGCAGCATGACCTGTTTCAGCATCAGCAATGCTTACATCAACATCATAAACTCCTGGATTATCATTATTTTTATCAACCACAGTTCCATTACAGGTAATTTCAAAAGTTGACCCAACAGGTAAAGTGTGTAAACCAGTCGGCAAAGTAAAACTTATCATACTACTATTTGATATATTGGCTCCTGCCAAAGTCACAGAAGAACCACCAGCAGTCATAGAACAAGCAGACATAAGATCAGCACTAGTATTAAATTCAAATGCATTATGATTGTTCATATTTAAAACCATATTACCAAATCTTGACCTTTCCAAAATACTTATAATATCAAAAGAAAAAATAACAGGCGAGCTATTTACTGCACCATTGTCATGACTATCAATAGTGATATCCATATCACCATATCCATACTGATCATAAACAGTATAAGTCATTGATCCTGATGAAGAAGATGTGCCATCACTAAGAGTCATGCTTATTGTATAATTACCAGATGTTGAAGGATTAGCTATAGCAACATAATTAGATACATTTGTCTGCATATCTAAACAAAAACGATCATCAGAGTCAATAATATCAACAGCGTCAACAGTAAAATCAGCCCGCAAAGTCTGACCGGTAATAGAAACATTAGTAGGTGTCCACTCATGTTCTGTTACAGTAGCACTTGATCTTGTTTTTGGAGTCACAGCAGTGCTCAAACTGCCAACAGTACTCCAAGAAAGACCAGCAGGAAGAGTAACTTCCGCATAAGCGCTACTAGTATCGGAAACATTAATATCCGACAAAAAACAAACATCATAAGATGTCACATCGTCTACAAGACGACTGTAATCACCACCCCATGATTTTACATATCCATCACTCAAAGCCGCTCTAGCTTGGGGCATATAAAAGCCCACACTAGCAGTAAACATAAGCGCAACTGACAAGAAAACATTAAATATTTTTTTCATTTTTATTTTTAAAAAGTTTTTTTAATCATATTATTTTATCACTTATAAAGTAAAAAAACAAGATTTTACTCAACAAAATCCCTAAAAATAAACAAAACTTGAATTTATCAATAAAAAAAGGCAAGATTTCCAGGTGAAAAAAACAGAATTACTCGCACCAGCCGGCAATATGCAAAAATTAAAATACGCCCTAGCCTATGGAGCAGATGCTGTTTATGCAGGCGTGCCCATGTTTTCCTTGCGAACAAAAGAAAATAAATTTGATCTTAGCTTTTTAAAAGAAGCAGTTGATTATTGCAGAAAAAAAGGCAAAAAAATCTACTTCACAACAAATATAATGCCTCGTAATTTTAAAATTACTCCTTTTTTAAAGGCGTTCAAAGAAATGATCGAACTAAAACCAGATGCTTTTATTATCTCAGATCCTGGCTTAATTATGCTAATTCGTGAAAATTTTCCAGAAGCAGAGCTTCATTTATCAGTCCAACAAAACACAATGAACTGGGCAAGTGCAAAATTTTGGCAAAAACAAGGCATAACAAGGGTTATTCTTTCGCGAGAATTATCCCTAAGTGAAATTGAGGAAATAATTAAACAAAATCCAGACCTAGAATTTGAAACTTTTGTTCATGGTGCTATTTGCGTTTCTCACTCTGGCAGGTGCTTAATTTCAAATTATTTAACTGGTCGTGATGCAAATCAGGGAATATGTGCCCAATCTTGTCGCTGGAACTGGAAAATGCGTTATTTTCTTGAAGAAGAAGAGCGCCCAGGTGAATACATGGAAATAATAGAAGATGAATTTGGAAGTTATTTAATGAACTCAAAAGATATGTGTGCCTTAAAAATAATTGAAAAACTAATAAAAATTGGTGTGGATAGCCTAAAAATCGAAGGTAGAAATAAAACAGTTTATTACAATGCGGTTGTAAATAGGGCGTACAAAAAAGCAATAAAAGACATAAAATCAGGTAAAAAACCTGATTACAAAAAATTATTAAAAGAATTAGAAAGCACAGCCCATCGTGGCTTTATGGAGGGATTTTTTAGCGGTGACCCACTAGCAAAATCAATTGAATACGACAAAAGATCAAGTTATTCAAGCCATGAATTTGCCGGAATAGTGGAAAAATTCGACCCAAAAAACAATGAAATTGAATTAAAAGTAAAAAATCGCCTAAATATAGGCGAAAAAATAGAATTTATTTTTCCTGATTTTGAAGATGATTTTGAAATAGAGCTTAAAAAAATGCGCTATGCAGACGATACAGAAACAAATTCTGCCCATGGCGGAGAT
The DNA here is from genome assembly GCA_963664295.1 of Candidatus Altimarinota bacterium. Lineage (GTDB taxonomy): Bacteria > Patescibacteriota > Gracilibacteria > CAIRYL01. Next base: position 27,073 of record OY760935.1, on the reverse strand, counting down.
AAAAATATTTTTATTAAAATAAATAAAAAAGAAGCAAAAAAATTCTCAAAAGAAGAAATTTTTTGCCTTGCTCGCAAAAAAATTAAAAAATAATTACCAATTTTTAGTTCTCACTATTTTCTTTTCCTGATCCCAATAAAAAGGATTTTTCTCAAATGGTGTATAAAAAGGATCAGAATTCATGTCAGGAAAAACCTTTAAGACCTCAATCAAAACAGGGCTTGTTTTTTGCTTTTGTATAACCGGATTTAAATTTTCATAATATTTTTTTAAATCAGTAATAGAATTAATTTCACCAACAAATTCATTGGCTAATTTATTTAAATTTATAATTTTTGCAGTTTCTTCAATTTTTAATTTAGCTAATTCTCTTGTGTTTTCATCGGTTTCCTGATTTTCATAAATTCTTAACCACTCCTGCAAAGCTATTTCATATTTACCTGTTTTTGCCTGCAAATTTATTATTGTTCTTTCTGCTCCTTTTAAACAACCTTCAATTTTTAAACATTCTTCATACAAAAAAATAGCGCCCTCATAATCATTTAAGTAATAATATTTCAAAAAACCATGATTCCAAAAAATTTGCCAATTATGAGGCAAATTTTCTTCGCCTTTTTGCAAAATAAGATCAGCTTCTTCTAATTTATTTGCCAAAGGCAAAAGATAGCTACCTTGAAGATAAGCGCCCTCAAAATAAGGATCAAGATCAGTAATTAAATCTAAATATTCATACAAAGAATCAAAACTAAAATCCCTCACATTTGCACCAGAAAATTGCACAGAACGAAGCCAATATAAATCAGCTAAAAAATTATCAAAACCAATTGTTATTTTTTTTATATTTTCGCCCTTTGGCACAAAACCAGCCATCTTATCAGCTCTAAAAAAATTAATTTCTGCATTTTTCCAAGTTTGATTTTTAAAACAAAAAACCAAAGACCCAGCAAAAACAAAAACAATCAAAAAAGCCAAAAAATTTTTAAGGCAATTAAACATTAAAATTCTCGACGAGAAAAAATTAAAACTCCACAAAAAAGCAAAACAAAAATATAAACAAAAGTAGTTAATAAAGCATAAAAAGCATCACTAGTAGTAAAAACAAAATCATATAAAACAATATTTTTTAAATTCAAGATTTCAAAATTCGGCCATAAATAATAAATAAAATCAGTAAATTTCATAAACAAAGGCGAGACATCATTATTTTCTGCAAAAATTTTCATATCCACAGTAATATGACCAATAATAAAAACAATAAATGAGGCAAAGGCTGATAATAAAGGTTGCATAAAGCTGGAAAAAAACAAAACCACAGCCAATAAAAGCAAAAAAGAAAAAAACATCATCAAAACAGCCAACACAAAAGACCAGCAAAAAGGAGCTAATAAAAAGAAAATTACACTCATTAAAAAAGTGGCCAAGAAAAGCACAGCACCAAGACCAAAAAATTTAGATAAAATAAAAATACTACGCGGAATTGGCTTAGAAAGAAGTATAAAAACAGTTTTTCTTTCAATTTCCTTATAAACCAAATTAGTCCCCACAAAAACAGTAATCAAAACTCCAAAAATATTGATCATTGCCAAGCCAAAATCAATAATTATTTTTTCATTCTGACGAGCAGAAATCTCTCCGGCAAGCTGAGAAGAAAAAATAAAAATAATTGCAAAAAAAATAATCACAAAAAGAATTCGATCACGAATAGTTTCTTTAAATGTGTTTTTAGAAAGAGCTAAAAGAGTTTTCATAATAAGAAAATAACCTGTATTAAATTACAGGCAATGACTTTTTTGCGCAAGAAATAAGAAAATTAAAACAAATTAAATAAATTAGTAAAAAAATAAAAAACTATGGCAAAATATAAGCATGTCACTCGTATTTATAGATATTGAAACCACAGGCTTAATTCCAGAAAATGATGATATTATCGAGCTTTCTGCTGTGCGTGTTGAAAATGGAAAAATTGGTAAAAAATTCGATTCACTCGTACAACCATACAAAGAAATACCAGAAGAAATTGAAAAATTAACTGGAATAAAAAATGAAGAAGTAAAAAATGCACCAATTCTTTCCAAGGTTCGCACTGATTTTACAGAAAAATTTTTAAAACCGGGTGATATTTTAGTTGCTCATAATAGTGCTTTTGATATTGGATTTTTAAATCAAAAAGAATTTGACCTAGAATATCCAGAAATAGATACTTTTGACCTTGCAACTCTGCTTTTGCCTGATGAGCAATCTTATTCTCTCGAGGTTTTGGCAAATAAATTTAATATCAAGCATGAAAATGCTCACAGAGCTATGGCTGATGTGATGGCTACTATTGGTGTTTGGCGAAAATTACAAGAAAAAACCCAAAAAGAATGGAATAAAAAATTATTTCAAAAAATTTCAATAATTCTTAAAAAAAGTGAGTGGCCTGGCAAAGTATTTTTTGAAGAAATTGCAGAGTTTTTTGAAAAAAAAGAAGAAAACCCCCAAAATTCTCTTTTTGATGTAGAAAATATCCAAACAAACACAGTGAAATTCACAACAGAAGAAGAAAAAATAAGCTCTTTAATTGCAGAAAAAATTGAAAAAGGCAAAAAAAGAGCAATTGAAATACCAGCTTCAATCTCGCAAAAAAATCTTGCTTTTTTAATTGCACAAAAAAATAAAGAAAAAACAATAATTACAGGTAAAAAAAATCCTGGACTTACCATTTTTGATGCTGAAGAAAATTTTATTTGTAAAAACAAACTAGAAGAATTTAATCAAAAAGAAAGTTTTAATAAAATAGAAACAACTACCCTGCTCAAGGCAACAATTCATGACAAAAATCATATCAGTGAATTACACCTTAAGGGTGAAGAAATAAGCATTTTCTATAAATATTTATCACAAAAAAATCACGAAAACTGCCCCGAAGAATGCCCTGCAAAAAATGCAATTCAGGAAGCAAAAAATGTCAAAAATATTTTTATTCCTTTTTCTGCTCTTCATCTTTTTGAAGGTGGTGATTTAATAATTACTAATGCAGATGAACTTGATAATAATCTGACTAATATTTATGGAACTAGGTCAGCTTCAAAATATTTTGAAAGATTAAATAAAAAAGTAAAAACCCAATCTCAAAGCAGATTTCTTGATGGTTTATTTTTTGGCTTTGGCTTAGTTGCAAAATATGCTCGCGAAAGAACACAACAAAGTAATTTTCCAGAGTCTTTCAAAATAATCGCTCAAGATGAGCACTCTGTTGAATTTAAAAACTTTGCTGAAGGATTTAATGAGGCAAAAAAAGAATTAAAAAATCTATTTCCTGATGAAGATTATTTAATTCAAGAACTAGAAAATTGGCAAAATTTTTTCCAAGAAAAAGCAGAAGCAAATAATATAAAAATCTTAACTGTTTTTCCGGACAATAGCGTTGGCTTTAGTAATTTTCCAGTTGATTTAAAAAAACATATTAATGATTTAACGGAAAATAAAAATTCAACAATATTACTAGCTAATGTTTTTGCAAAAAATCCAGAAATAAAAGAATTAAGTTTTCCTTTTTATGGCTTAGGTTTCGATTACCAAAAATTTGAACCTGATTTTGATTACCAAAACAATGGTTTTTTTATTGCTCCTGCAAACGGAAAAAATGGTAATGAAAGAAGTATTGATTATATTACTGAACAAATAGAATTTTTAAAAAAAATCAATATAGGAAATATATTTTCTATACTCGCCTCACAAACAATGGTTAAGCGAATAAAAGATTTATTAGATGAAAAAAATATTGATACTATTGCCAGAAATATGGGCAGTATTGGTAAAACAGCAGGTATGTTTTCTGCTCAAAATGGAAACAAAATAGCTTTGGTCACTTTTAATCAAGCAGGCACATTGCTTAAAAAAATTGATGAACATTTTAGTATTTATTATTTGCAAAAATTTGCTTTTGACCCACCAAAACAACCTCTCTTGGAAGCAAGACAAGCTCTTTTTAATAATGGCTTTATGGATTTTGCACTCCCGCGAGCTATCCAAAGGTTTTTAAAAATATTTTATTTAGCTATTAGCAAAAAAGAGCCTTTTGTTTTTTTCTGTGCTGATCCAAAAATCACTCAAAATAATTCCTGGGGTAATCATTTTTTTACTGCTTTGCCGGAAGAATTGCCAAAAAAATTTCTTGACCAAGAAAAAATAGAAGAAATAGTTAAAAATTTTCTAAAAAATAAGCAAGATTGATTTAAAAACAAAAAAGTATTAGAGTTGCTTAGAGGTTTTTTAGTTAATGAACTTAAATATTTTAAATAAAAAATTAAAAAAGCGTATTGAGCTTAATTGGGAAAATTGGCTTTTTATCTTTTTTTGTATTATTGAGGTTGTAATTCTTATTTTTGCTGCACCAATGGTCAAAGTGCTCGCTATTGTTATAGGAGCGCTTTATTTTTTTATGGCAGAAAAACTTCCAGTGGATATGACTGCTATGCTGATCATGATTACTTTAATGATAACTGGCTTGGTCACTCCTGAAGAGGGTGTCTCTGGCTTTGCTAATTCAGCAACAATCACAGTTCTTTGTATGTTTATTTTGTCTAAAGGAATAGAAAACACAGGAATTATTCATAAAGCAGGTAATGTTATTTTTCGTTTAACTGGTAAATCGCCAATTTTACAGATGATTGCCATTGCCATCTTGGTTGCTCCTGTTTCTGGATTTATCAATAATACAGCCGCAGTTGCTGTTTTCCTACCAATGATATTAAGCATGGCAAGACGAACAAAAGTGTCAGCAACAAGACTGCTTATTCCTCTTTCATTTTTTTCTATGATGGGAGGAACATTAACCCTAATCGGAACTTCTACTAATATCCTGGCAAATTCTGTTCTTGAACAAGAAGGTTTACCAACTTTCTCTATGTTTACTTTCTCTCACATAGGAGCAATTGTTTTGATTGTGGGAATTATTTATTTATTAAGCTTTGGCAGATTTTTATTGCCTGACAGAAAAAATACCGAAGAGGAGGAGGAAAGATGGGCAAAAGATTTTTTAATTGAAATTAAAGTAGGCGCAGATTCAGATTGGATTGGAAAAACACTACAAGATTTAAAATTTAAAGACAGATATCAAACAAGAGTAATCAAGATAATTCGCGGAGGACAATCTATTGTCCAGAGCGTTGGTCGCAAAAAAATAGAAGAAAATGATGTAATGGTTCTTTATGCCAATGAAAAACAAATAATTGAGTTTGATAAATTTAAAAATGAACAAATTTTACTCAATTTCGACTCAGAAACAAAAATGCGCAACAGAGAGGACAACAAAATAGTAAAAGTTGTTCAAAAAAATCCTCGTTATTTTGCCAACAGAACGGTAGCAGAAATTCAATTTCAAAAAAAATATGGTGCTTCGATAGTGGGAATTCATAGACCAGAACAAGACATTGCTACTAAATCATTAGCAAACATGAAGTTAAAACCAGGAGAAATATTACTCATAAAAGCTTCACCAGCTCATCTTCAGGCTATTGAAGACTCTGGTGATTTTTTGGTACTCGAGGAAGTAAAGCGTGAATACAACCCTAAAAAAACAATAACTGCCCTAGGAATAATGATTTTAATGATTTTGTTGGCAACTTTTAATTTTATGCCAATTATGGTGGCCGCACTCTTGGGTGTGTTTTTAATGTTTTTAACAAGATGTCTCAGCCCAAGTGAATTTTATAAATCAGTAAACTGGGAGGTTATTTTTCTCTTGGCCGGTGTCATTCCTTTGGGAATTGCCATGACAAAAAATGGTGCTGCGGATTTTCTTGCTGGCATGATAGTTAATAACGCCTCTAGTTTTCATCCTCTAATTTTATTAGGTTTATTTTATTTAATCACAACTTTAATTACTGAAATTATTTCCAACAATGCTACTGTTGTGCTTTTAATTCCTATTGCTATTCAAGTTAGTGAAAAATTGGGATATGACCCATGGTCTTTTGTTTTAGTAATTATGTTTGCCTCTTCGACCTCTTTTCTTTCTCCTGTTGGCTATCAAACAAACACAATGGTTTATTCTGCGGGTAATTATAAATTTTCGGATTTTATTCGGGTTGGCGGATTGCTAAATTTAATTTTCCTTGTTCTTACTAGCTTCTTGGTTTATTACTTTTTTGGGGTCTGACCCTTTTTTTAACTCTTTAATAATCCTTACAAAGTCTTCAAAAGACATATTGATTGAAGTAAGCATGGGTAATACAGTTTTCTGCTTTGCAAGGGCTGCTATTTTTAATTGATTTTTTGGATCATTGAAATCAAGATTGTCAAAATTTTGATTTATTCTTAATAATTGTCTATTTGTATAATTTGGCAAATCTTTATCAATATTATGATAAATAACACTCAAAATATCGCCTGAATCAGCGCTATTTAAAATAGCCTTCAAAAAAACCATAAAATTACCCTCATTACTCCAAACACTTTGATAATCATCAATACCAACAGCGATAGTATTAATTCCTAAGCTAGCTAATACTGACGAAAGGGAGATTGAGTCTTTAAGGAGTTCTTTTTCATGTGCAAGACCAATAATTAAACCTGCTGTTGTATCTTCTGTTGCCAATAAGTTGTCTGCAATATAATCAGCTATAAAAATGTTTTCTGTTGATATCCTAAACTCTCCCCCTAAATAGTCACTTAAAAAATAATTATGAACTAAAGCTGACTCTATTCCCGAAAAATCACCATCAACTTCATTCCAAGTTTCATGCATACCACCATAAAAATTTTTTACATGAGCAACTGAAGTGCTTCCTTGATCAACACCTTCAATAAAAACTTTTCCATCAACTGTTTTTATGCCCTCTGTTATTGCAATTTGACTCTTGTTAATAGACTTAATTGCCTCACTTTCTATTCCTAATTTTTCGTAAATCTTTCTTAATTTTTCGTAAAAATCAGTGGGCACAGGTGCGTGTACTTGCGTAAAAATAAGCACAGTTGGTGCATTTTTATCAACTTCAATTAAATACTGAATTGGTACACCGGCTTTTTGTAAGGCAAAAAATTGCTTTCCAAACTTAGAATTAGGGTCAATTGTTTTTATTGCCTCTTGGGGCGATCTTCTTTTTTCTTTAAAATGACTTGTTTCTTTTTTTAATTCTTTGTCAATTTGTCTTACTGATCTCCAATTATGAATAGGCGTAAAGAAATCTTTTTGAAACTCTGTTTTTAGTTCTTGATACAACAAAACAATATGTTTTACTTCTGGGTCATCAGGGTATAATTTTTTTAGCTCATCAATGTCTTCAGTAAGTTTTTTAAAATCACTTTCTAAATCTTGATGATTTTTTTCCAGAACTCTAACCATGGTTTCTGCTCCTTCTCTTTCCTTATTAAGGTTAATTAAATTTTGTTTTGTATCACTTTCTAAATTACTTGCATCAATAGCTATGGCCAATTCAAAAAGCTTATTTCTAACATTTTTTATTAACTCCTCTCTGCCGTCATTTTGGTATTCATATGAACTAGGTATTTCTGCCATGTTTTTGTTTTACTTTTAAAACAAGCTCTGAAAGATTTTTTATTCCTTTTTTTATGTTTTCTTGAGCTTTTTTTTGTTTTTTTGCACATTGATCAAAATGTGCAATGTATTTTTTTATTATTTTTCGACCACTGTTCATTATTTTTATTTTTAAATTATATTATTATACAATAAAAATAAACATAATGCAAATAATGTATTAAAACTCTTGACAAATATAATTTATAATTGTAAAGTGTTGCACTTTAAAAAATTTTTTCACCAAAAAAATGGCAAAAATGGCATATGAACTAAAATCAGGATCAAGCGACCCAATAGTAGGTCCAGAAAAAAAAGATGATTGTTTTTTGGTAGATTCTTACGATCAAAAAGGACTTAGTGAAGACGAAAAAGCCGATGCCGCATTATTTGAAATGATGATTTTTGAGTTAATCAAAGAAAATGCTGCAAATGTGGATGCTGCCTTAAGTGCTATAGACAATCACCCACTACCACAAAATGCTGACGTAACTGGAAAAAGTCTAGAGACAGCACTTTTAAAAATTAAAGAAAGCTACAGAACTAATGTTCAAGAAATTTGCCAATGCCTTCTTTTGTTCGCAAACAGAAAAGAAGACGCTCCCGAAGCAAAAGAAATTACAAGAATTTTAACCGAAGCTCTAAATAAAATAATATCAAGCAAAGATCGAATAGGCAAAGGCATACTTTCTACTATAGAAGAGATTAAGGAAGATCTAGCAGAAGAAGGAATATCACAGAAGCAAGGTGAAAACATAGCAGTTCGTATGTTTAATAAAGCAATAGAAAAAAGTGGCCTAGACCCAAACATGGACAGAGAAAAAATGCTTGAAATACTAGAAGGTGGGAGGGCAAAAGAAGATCTTAAGGCTATCGATATAGCTGCAGACTTACTTGCTATACATCCATTTTTTGAAGACTACTTACTAGAAACAATGTTCGAAAAAATAAGCAAGCAGCTTATTAAAAAACCTTGCTCATTGGAAGACCTTAAACAGTGTATTAATGAAACAATAAAGGAGCATCTAGCTGGCTATGCAAAACTAGAGTTAGTTCCATATGAATGGGATACCCCTGAAGCAATAAAACTAAAGAAGCAAGATGGACTAAAGGCTTATGGACAAGTATCTGCCCTTCTTGAGCAATTAAAAGCTTATATTATGCAAGATGCTGAAAGATTAGTAAAACTTAGTAATGAGCTAGATAGTAATATTGTACTGAACTAGAAAATCGTTCACAACAAGCAATAAATAAAAAATTGACTAATAAATTAAAAATAAGAAAAAGACAATTCCGCCAATAAAAATAGCACTAATCATCAACTTTATTACTTTTAAAACATCTGAAAATCTTATTTTGTTATTAACGAACTCCTGTGCTGATGTCATTTTATTGATTTCATTAGCCAAATAAGTCATTAAATTTTTGGATAAAGGAGTTGGAACAAAAAATGATGATCTTAGTAAGATTTGTTTTTTGCCCTGCTTTATATTTGGATAAATATAAAAAAGCAAACAATAGCTATTAAGATAAAAATTATTAATTTTAGACCCCAGTGCAACAAAATGTATTCTCTCGACACTTAATTCTTTTTCTTTATAAATTACAACCTTTTTTATTCGATCAATTTTTAACACTTTTTGCTTTTGAATATAAGAAAACATTTCTTTTATGCTCACAAAACAACCAATTAAACAAAGAATAATTATATAAATATGCCTACCTCTTCTTGTGAAGTGACCATTTTCCGCAAAATGCACCATCAAAGGTATAAAAAACAAGAAAAGCAAAAAAAGCATAAAAGAAAAAACAATCAAAAAATAATTATTTTGCTTAATTATGATTTCTCTTTGATTGTCTTTAACAGAAAAATTTCCAAAACCTGATAATTTTGTTAAAAAATCCATATTTTATTTTTTATAAACATAAATTGTTGAAAATTTTGGCGTTTCCTTGTGTTTTATTGTTTCCCCTTGCCATTCTTTTATAGAAAAAATATAAGAAACAAGTCTTGCATCTTGTTTCATTTCTTTGCTTATTTTTTGTTTTATCTGCTTATTCATTGATTCTGGTAAGGCAAAAATATACAAAACATCAATATTGGAAACATCATAATTCAAAACATTACCAAAAATAATTTTCAAATTATCTGGACCAAAAAAAATTTCTCTAATTTTTGCAAAAAAATAAAAAAGATATGAAAGCTCTATGCCAATTACTTCTGCTTCGGGGTTGTTTTTTGCTATATATGTGCATATTCTGCCATTACCACAGCCCATTTCCAAAAAGGTTTGTCCTGATTTTAAATTACTTATTTTATTTACTCGTTCTAAATCTTTTTTGTTGGTTGGCACCCATGGTGCGAGCGAAAACCAAGCTAAAAAAATGGACAATACAATAAAAATTACCAATAAAACTGTGATTATAAAAAGAGTCATGATGTGACTTAGATTGATAAAATCATTATAAAGTTAATTGAGCTTATTGTGCAACTTGCATCAAAAGTCTATTTTTTATTTCAATTGACTTTATTTGTATTTATGGTTAAAATGCAAGACCATGAAAAAAGAACCAAATATTCACTGGATGCTAATAGCCCACTTAGAGAAGGCATTACAATGCATAGAAAATTTGTTGATAAAGAGATTGAGGCCGGAAACCTAGATGTGCTTATTATCGAAACTTTTATGTCAGGAGGGATACCTACTTTTAATAATATGGTCTCTTGGATTTATGACGTTACCAAAAGTGCTATTGTTTTTATTGTACCTGATGCAAAAGAAGAACAGCCTTATCCTCGAAGAAAATTTTTAGATACATATGAGGCTTTGGGCTGTGTTGAGCTGGAAAGAGGCTATTCTGCAATCGGCGGAGGAATTATCAAAATAATAAAAGAGGCTTATGAAAAATTTGATAACCCTGAAGATATTAAAAATTATGTGAGAGATTTTTTTAAAAAAGTTTGCTGATTTTTATTAAAAATCACCGTAAATCATTTTCACAATAGCAAAACCAATCACAAGAAATAGAGCAATAAATACAGGAATAAGGAGATAAGTTGTTATAATTTGCCTCCAAAATAGTTTTTTTAATGGAATAACATCAAAAGAATCTCTGCTCATCAAAAAAGGTATATGAAAAGATTTGCTTTTATTTTTACTAATAACTAAATAAGTTTTCAAAGGAATGAGAGGTATATCAAAAAGAGTAATCCAGCTTGTTGCAATATATGACTCATCAGTAGTTGGATATTGTTTTAGTTCTTCTTCTGTGATGTAACCAACTGCTACTGCTTTTTTTGGCTTAATTTTGCCATATAAACGACCTCCTGTTCCCCCGCTTGTTGCTTGAGTGTTTAAATCTTTTGTGTTGTTCATAGTTTTTAAAATAATAATCCAAGTTTAATATAATATTGTGAATTATTGAAATTATTTTAAAACTAAATATTATTAACTATTTCCTGAATAACAATTTCAGGTTGCCTAATTTTATTGTCATTTATTAACTGATAAATTCTATTTTTTGCTATAAATAAATTATTTCTTTTTAATTTTGGATCTCTTCCTACTGTTGCGAGGTTAAAACTGTAAAATTTTCCATTTTCTAATTTAAATTTTCCAAAAATACCATTTTCAAGATAAATATCAGAAATACACTCAATATAAGTCTTTTTTCTTTTTTTAATAAGCTTAAAACTTCCTTTGACTTTAAATTTTGAAATCTCCTCTCTTTCTGAACTTACACCATTAGATATTTCTAATTTTCTTATACCATCAAAACTATTAAATTCTTCAATACCTAAAACATCTTTTCTAACTTGCAATCCTCCCTGAGAATAAAAAGATGTTGTTTTTTTCTCATCAAAAAGTCTTGTTTCATACATATTCATTCCCCTTTCAAACGGAAAAGCAAATTGGTCTAAATCATCAGCAGAAATTATAAATTCAATTTTACATTTTGCATTTAAACCAGCGAACTTTTGAAAAATTTTACTTTTATTTTGATTTTCAATTTCTTTTAAAAACATACCTGTTAAATCTGTGGTTTTCGGATTGTTTTCAATGGTTTCAGAATTAATTGAAGCATAAATCATATATATCCTTCTTTTTCCAGCACTTCTTTTTATTGTATTAAACTGCTCTTCTGTTAAGCCTATCCAACGATCATTCTCAGAGGTATTCTTTATTTCAATAAAAACATTAGGTTCTCTGTTTTTACTAAATTCATTTATTTGAATAATATCTGGCTCATCTTTTACTTGTGAGTTTGATTTTATATCAAAATCTAAAATGTAATTTTTATTTTGATTATGTTCTCGTAAAATCTTTTCAACCCCAATTTCTGTTAACTTACCTAAAGTAAAAGCGTCTAAAATAGCACCAAGACCCCTTGGTTCTCCTGTGGTTCTTCCTGTGGTATTTTTAGATGGATCAATATAATAGTTTGTTCCAAACTCAAAAACTCTTTTAAAATCTTCTAATGTCAATTTATAAAAATTCATAATTTATTAAGTAAGCTTTAAAGATATTTTTATATTTTTAGCAATTCTTTCAATAACTGGAATTGAGACAGAGTTTCCAAATTGTTTATACAAATGAGAATCAGCAATATTTGGCAATTTATAAGTCCTTGGAAAACCTTGAAAATTAGCACATTCTCTCGGTGTTAGTTTTCTAATTCCTTTTCCATTCAAAACTAATGGCACATTATGACCTCCTGTTCCCATATTAGCAGTAAGAGTAGGACAGACACCATTTTTATTTTCTCTGACATATTTTCTTCTCCATTGATAAATGGTGTCTCTTTTTGTAATATCGTTTTTTAACTTTTTATAAAGTGGCTTGTTATTGTAATAATATTTATCATCAACTTCCTTTTCTTCTAAGCAATCATGAATAGTTTTTGTAAGAGGAATTTTCTTTGGAAACGTGAATTTATCAAAATGTTTTTGATGGAGAAATCCTGCGATATAAATTCTTTCTCTATTTTGTGGAAGATTTCCATATTCCATTGAGTTCATGACTTTATCTGTTACTTTATAGCCTAGTTTTTCAAGTTCTCTATATATTACTTCAATTGTTCTTCCTTTATCATGAGTTTTGAGGTTTTTTACGTTTTCAAGCAAAAAAACCTTTGGCTTTTTATTTTTTAAAATTCTAATAATGTCAAAAAATAAATTCCCTCTTCCTCTTTCATCTTCAAAGCCCTGTCTATAGCCAGCTACAGAAAACGGCTGACAAGGAAAACCTCCACATAAAATATCACAATCAGGAATTTTATCAGTTGAAATTTTTTGAACATCGCCAAGAACCATTTGTTTTTCTGACTCAAAGGGCTCTGAAAAATTAAGATCAAAAGTTATTTTTGCATTTTCATCAAAATCATTAGAAAAAACACACTGAAAACCTACATTTTCAAATCCAATTTTTATACCACCTATGCCAGCAAATAAATCTATAAATGTAAAATTCATTATTTTAAAATCGTAGCATTATATAAATATTTTACTTATTTCTATTAAATTATCTAGCTTAAAATACCTTAACCTAAGGTAACAAAAAATTTCTAAAATTCCTGGTGGCGAACCTTTCCATAGACAATAAAAAAGTGCATATACAAGCGACAAAAGAGGTAGAGCTTATGCTAGAAATTGCCTCTCTTTCCAATATGGTGGGCCTGGCTGGAATCTCCTCTCTGCTTCGCATTTTTGCATTCAGCCTTCGGCTTTTTGCAAAACTGCTTCGCTTCGAGTGCACCAGCGAGCTTATTATATGGTCGCTGGTTCGATTTTGCATTCCAAATCTACATCGTCAAAAAATCATGCAAAGCATGATATTTTTGTCGATGGTGGGCCTGGCTGGAATCGAACCAGCGACCAATCGGTTATGAGCCGACTGCTCTAACCACTGAGCTACAGGCCCCTAATTGCAATCTGGTAATTAAGACTGCAAATTATGAACAAAAAAATTATATTATTTATCTGTTTCTGCTTCAATCTCTATTTTGAGATTTGCATAAATATCTTCTGCAAGGTGAATTTCTACTTCATATTTACCAATCTCCTTAATGTGCTTTGGTACTTTTACTTGTTTTTTCTCAAGCGCGATTTTTAACTCAACTTCCACTGCGTCAATAATGTCTTTTTCATTGATAGCACCAAACAATTTTGTTCCATCTGTAGTTTTTTTCTTGAATTTAATACTTGCGCCCTTGATTTTATCTGCGTATTTTTTTGCATTTGCCATTATTTCTTCCTTGTGTGCTATGCGTTCTGCGCGGATTTTTTCTGCTTTTTCCAAAGCTTCTGGAGTAGCTTTTACTGCTACTTTTTGTGGTAGTAAAAAATTTATTGCGTGACCATCGGCAACATTTACTGCATCACCTTCAGCTCCTACGCCTTTTACTGTTTTTAAAAGTACTACTTTCATATGTTAATTAAAAAATTTTTCCAAAAAACCAATTAAAGAATGAAAACCATGATTTATCTTCTACGAATGCTCTTTTTGTATGTACATACCAATCTTCTATATTTGCAAAGCGATCTGGGAATAATGCTAATTTTTCTATTTCAATATTTTGAAATCGTGAATCAATATACATGATATAGTTTGGAGAATAAAGGAAAACTGCTGGAACATCTTCTTTCATTAATTCTTGTAATTTTTCAAGATTTTTTTGTCTAAATTCTTCATTGTGTGTTCGGCGGATCTCTTCGAGCAATACGCTTGCTTCAAAATTCTGATATTCGGAAAGATTTAGTCCTACTTTTGTTTGTGATAAGTGCCAATATGGGAATGCATCGAGGTTGTATCCTAAATTTTGTCCATATAAAAGTAATTGATAATCTCTATCTTTTATTTTTTGTAATAATTCTGCTGGTGGTAATGATTCTATTTCTACTTTTATTCCTACTGCTTCCCATTGTTGCTGGATAATTTCTGCGGTTTTTGTGAGGTATTCTGGCGAATCTGCGGTGGTTATTTTTAATATTAATTTTTCTGGCTCTACTTGCTCTTCGTCTTCTTCTTCGCTTTTTTCTGTTTCTTTTATACGAATATTTATTAATTCTTCTGGATTTTCTGTTGTTTCTGCTTCTGGCTCTTCAGCTGGCTCTTCTTCTCTGCTTACTTCTCCGGAAACTGGTGCTTCTGTTGGGGCACTGTGCTCTCCTCCTTCTGTTAATTTTATTGTAATTTCTTCTGCATCAAGAAGATTGTTTTCTGAGTCATAAAATTCAATTTTGTATTTATTTTCTCCTATGCGGATTGTGCCAATTTCTAAATTGATTTTATAGCTAAAACGATTGTTATCTGGATTGAATAATTGAAGCGTGTATTTGTTTACATCTACTCTTTTTGTTCCTTCTGGAAATTTTCCTACCATGAAAAAATCTTGATTATTTGTTTCAAAATAGTTTTTTTTGCTTGGTTCATAGAGATATTTTGCTTCTGTGTCGCCTTCGCTAATTATTTTAGCTGTGTCTTCTGCTTCTTCTTCCGGACTTTCTGCTGTCTCTTCTTCTGTTGTGTCGGTATTTTCTTCAGAACTTTCTTCTACTGCTTCTGGTTCACTTGTCTCTTCTGGTTCTTCTGTTTCTTCTGGCTGTTCTTCTGCGGGAGCTTCCTCTTCTAGTTCTGTTGTTTTTTCTGGCAATATCCAGCCTGAGTCTTTGAGTGCTCCGGATGCTTTTTCTGGATCATATTCAGAAAGCCAATTTTCGTTATCTATTTCCAAAAGCGGTGTGTCTACTCTTATTCCTGGTATTTCTTGTAGTATTCCTTCTTTATTTGTTGCTAATTGAAGTGCCCAACGCATTTTTTGATTTTTATCGCCTTTAAAAAGCGGGTCATCCATATTTATAAACACTGCTATGTATTGTGGTAATTGAAAACTTACTTGTTTAAAATTGCTTTTTTCTGGCAAAAAGGCACTTTCAGACTCTAACATTGGTCGCACTCCATCTAACTGGGAGATATTAGCGGCTAAATCAGTTTTTTTATGATAAAGACGCATGGTAATAAATTCTAATTTTGGCTTTTCTAGAATAAAATCTTGAAATTTTGTAAGTCTAATTTCGTCAAAAGTGGGATCATTATAGGAAATACTAGAAAATTTATAAGGACCTGCACCAATTGGCTCTTGATTGAATGAATCAAGGGATAAATTTTTTGGTGGTGTGTGCATTAAAATATGCCTTGGCACAATACCAACTGTAAAATTGGTTAAGAAAAATTTATATGGTTCAGCTATGTTGAATGTCACTGTGCGTTCGTCTTTTTTTTCTATTTTTACTCCTTCAAAAGCTGTTTTTAGGAACTCATTTTCAAAATCAGGATGCTGAATAACATCACGAAAGGTAAAAATAATATCATCAGCAGTGATAGAGTGCCCATCGTGCCATTTTAAATTTTCTTTTAAAACAAAAGTGTAGGTTTTTTTATCTTCTGAAAGAGTATGGTCTGCTAAATAGTCTTCGTGTTGGCCTGTTGCTGGATCATATCTCATTAGACCAGCAAAAATAAGCTGAGTTAAATCTGCTTCAGAGGAATTAGCCTTAGCGCCAAAAGTAAAAAGTGGATTGATTTTAAAATTTTCATCAACATTACCTACTGCGCCTTCAAGATATTCTCCTCCGTCAGCAGGAAGCATATCTGTATTATCAACCCAAAACGCATAAAAAAGTCCTGTTGTGGACGATAAAAAAATTATCGTAAAAAGCACTAACAAAACTTTTTCTAATTTTGAGTATCCTCTTTGGATTGCTGTAATCATTTTTTACTCTGAATCAGGCAATAAAGGAAAAACAAAGGCATTAAGACAAAATAAAACTGCCAATGCAACTGTCACACGATAAAGTACTTTTTCTGCACCTCTTTTTGTTGCATAAAACTCTCCTCCACCTCCGCCAGCAAGTGAGCCTAAGCCACTTCCTTTTTGTTGTAATAAAATTAAAAGTGATAGGAGGATAGCAACGATTACTTGAATTGTACTTGCAAATGCTTTCATGTTTTTTATAAAAAAATATTTCTGGTGGGCGGTATGTGATTCGAACACATGACCTCATCGGAGTCAACGATGCGCTCTAGCCAACTGAGCTAACCGCCCAAGCCCAAGCAGAGCAATTTTGCCAAAAATAAGCTTTAATTGCAAAGGTTTTTATTTTATTAGAAAATAAGGATATGAAAAAATTTATTGAGTTAATAAACAAATTTTTTGACTTTTTATTGCCACCTGAATGTCTTGGGTGCAAAAAAGAAGGTTCTTTTTTGTGTAAAAACTGCTTAAAAAATATTAAAAATGAAAAAAATGGCTATTTTTCTTCAAAAAATATTAAAAAAATCTATTTTTTAAGCCCATGGAGCAATAAAATAATTGAAAAAGCAGTGAAAAAATTAAAATTTCGTTATTCAAAGAGGGTTGCTCATGATTTTAAGTCATTTTTTGAAAATAAATTAAATAAAATAAATTTTGCATATAATGCTATTTTTGTACCTGTACCATTACACAAAACTCGCTTAAACCAAAGAGGCTTTAATCAAAGCAAAATTCTTGCTGATTTATTTGCAGAAATAAAAAATATTCCTGTGGAAAATAATTTAATTTATCGCAATAGAAACACTTTTCCGCAATCCAAGCTAAAAGGCAAAGAAAGAACTGAAAACTTAAAAAATTGCATTTCAATAAATGAGAAAAAATTAACAAAAATAAATAAAAACATAACAATTTATTTAGTTGATGATGTTGTGGTGACTTGTTCTACTCTTGAAGAATGTGTAAAACCATTCAAAAAAGCGGGGTTTAAAAATATTTCTGCTATTGTGTTTGCAAAGGGTGGTGTTTAATAAGGCAATTCGTTGATTAGTAATTTTGTGTCTAGATATCTATCTTCTGAGCCAAGCACAATAATTAAATATTCTTTTTGTCTTCTTTTTATTAGGCTAATTAAGCATTGGCCTGCATTATCAGTTGTGCCGGTTTTTACGCCATAAACTGATAAATTTTCAAGTAAAAGATCGTTTGTAGTATCAAGCTTGTGAATAATGCTTTTGTCTGTTGAATATATTGTTTCTTGACTTGTGTTAACCACTCTGCGAAAAAAACTATTTTTTTCTCTAAGCAAAAAAGAGCTCAAAAAAGCAAGATCATGAGCAGAGGAATAATGACCCACTGCATCAAGCCCATGAGGATTTTTAAATTGTGTATTTTTTAATCCTAAATTTTTTGCTCTTATGTTCATTTTTTGCACAAATTTATCCACACTGCCTGCATCATAAACAGCAAGAATGAGTGCTGAATCATTGGCAGAATGAATTAATAGTGCTTTTAATAAATTTTCTACTGTAATTTCTTCATTTTTAAAAAACCAAGCTTTGCTTCCTTCTGTTTCTGCATAATTATTGTTTATTAAAACAACTTCATCTAAGGAATGATTTTCAAGAATAATCAAGGCTGTCATTAACTTGGTCAAACTAGCCATTGCGCGCATTTGATCAGGATTATTTGAGGCAAGTTCTGTATTATTTTCAATATCAAAAATTAACATACTTTCTGCACTTATTTCTGTGCTTATTTCAATTTCTTGGGCAGGTGCTTGAATTATAACTTCTGGCACGCCTGCTTCAAAAACAGGCTGTGGAACCACAATATATAAAGCGCCGAAAAGTTTTATAAAAAAATTAGTCATTACTTGATGCCTGCCAATATACACGCTCATACACTCTTAAATCAACATGATCCAGAGGGTTGTTAAAAATATCTGTTTCTGCCAAGATGTGGTTTAATTTTTCTATTTGTTCTTTTTGAGGAGAAGCAAAATCAAGCCAAATTGAGGTTTCATTTTCTGTTATGTAGTGAACTTCTCTGGCGTTTCTGTAGTATTTTGCTTTTATGATTGATGTGTTTAAGGCTTCTTCAATTAGCTGTCGAGAAATGTGAATTTGTTCAAGTATTTTTTGGTCAACCACGAGCTGACTTTCCAGGAAAAAATTATCTCTAATTTCTTGCTCTTCGATTAAAAAAGCATTTTGATCTTCACTAGTGCCACTTGTTGCCATACCTACCTGGTTTACAAATAACTCTTGTTCTTTTTTTTCTGCTTTTCCGCCTTCTAATAAATTTTCTTTTACTACTTTTACTTTCCAGCGGGCAGAGATTGGGTAGGTTCCTATTTGTAATATTAAGGTTCTTGGAAAATCTTTATCTATTTCAATTTCTTTTATACTGGGGTGGTTTTTTAGAAGAGTTTTTTTAATGCTACGCTTGGATAAAAAAATTATGTTTTGATTTCTATATTCTTGCATTGAAAAAGAAATTTCTTCTGCATTTACACGAAAATCTTTACGAGTGAGTTTTATGTGTTGAACAGAAAAAAATTCTGAGAAAAAAATCAAAACCAAACTCACACACACAAAGGCAATAATCAAAGAAAAAGCTGCTATTTTTGCAACTAATCTATTTGTGCGAAAGCGCAAAAAAGAGAATATATATTTAAAATTGCGGGTTCTTTTTTTCTTAAATTCTCGTGCCAAAGTGCGCTTTTTTGATTTTACGCTTCTTTTGTTTGGCATTGTGATATATGCACGCCGTTTATTTTTTTTAAATGGATTTTTCATAAGGACAAAATTAATTTTGCTTTTTTAATCAGCTTTTTTCAAGTAATATTATTTGGCTTTTTTGAATTATTGTTATGATTAAAAAATCAAAGCCTATTATTGCTTATGAAGATTTTGAAAAAATAGATATGCGCTTAGGCAAAGTAATTTCTATAGAAATTGCACCCAATACTCCTAAAAAATCTTATAAAATAACTGCTGACTTTGGAAAATATGGAGTTAAAACTAGTGTAGGAAGATTAACTCAACACAAACCAGAAGAATTGATAGGCAAACAAATCATGGGAGTTATTAATTTTGAACCAAGACAAGTTGGTGATACTTTATCTGAATTTCTGACTCTTGGAGTGCAATATCCAAAGGCAGATAGCGGTGAAGCAACTATAATTACTCCTCTTGTGGAGGCAAAATTAGGTAGCAAATTATTTTAACTTGCATTTTTTAAGTTTCTGGCGCAAAATAGGCGTCGCGTTTTATTTAAAATAACTATGCCAAGAGGAAAAAAACAACAAGCAACAGTAGGATACTGCACAGAATGTGGTCAGATTATCCAACATTTTTATATTTACAATAAAAAAGAAAATAAAGGAATAGAGCTTAAAAAATATTGTAGTGTTTGTAAAAAAAGACAACCTTTACGCACAAAAGAGGAAAAGGGTAAAAGCAATAAATAATAAATGTTCCACAAATTCGCTGTTTGGCTGGCAAATGCCCTAAATCTTGGTGATATGCCTAGGTTTTATGATGCATTTGTTTTTTTTGTTGATGATACAATTAAAATCCTGCTTCTTTTGACTATTATGATGGGGGTGATGACTTTTCTTCGCCTTCATTTGCCAATGAAAAAAATTGAAAAATTTATCAAAGGTAAATTTTTTGTATTTTCTCATTTTTTAGGTGCTGTTTTTGGCGCTATTACGCCTTTTTGCTCTTGTTCCTCTTTGCCTTTATTTTTCACTTTTTTAACTAGTGGTATTCCCTCTGGTGTTGCTTTTTCTTTTTTGATTACTTCTCCACTTGTGAATGAGGTTGCTTTGGTGCTTATATGGGGATTTTTTGGGTTTAAATTTATGATTTTTTGGCTTATTACAGCCATTTTATTAGGTACTTTCTTAGGCATTATTTTTGAAATTCTTGGATTAGAAAAATATTTAACTGCTGACATTAAAAATGCTAAAAAAATAACTACTAAAAACGAAATAGCTCAAAAAGCTTTTTTTGAAAAAATTGTTTTTTCTTTTAAAAAAGGTATTAAGCTCACAAAAAATGTGTTTTTGTATGTTGTTATCGGTATTTTTGTGGGTTCTTTAATTCATGGTTTTGTACCTGAAAATTATTTTGCGGAAAAAATTTCTGCAGATAATCTTTTTGCTGTGCCTATAGCTGTAATTTTGGCTGTGCCTCTCTATGCAAATGCTTCGGGTGTTATTCCTATTGTGCAATCTCTTGTTGCTAAGGGAATTCCGCTTGGTACTGCACTTGCCTTTATGATGGCTACTGTGGGGCTTTCTTTTCCTGAAGCTATGATTTTGAAAAAAGCCATGAACTGGAAATTATTGGCTATTTTCTTTTCTAGCGTAGCTATTTGTATTGTTTTAATTGGGTATTTAGCTAATTTATTGTTTTAATTTATTAACATCTGTAATAAACATTCCTAGCTCACTTGAAAAAAACATTTTTAACCTACTCTTAACAATACCATAGGTAGTATCTACTGTTTGGGAGCGTGCATCACAAATATTGCTAGCTCTTATGGGCATTGTTATGTGGCGAACTAAATCACCAGCAAATGCTTGATTTTTAATTAAATCCGCAAAAAAAGCCTGCCATTGAAAACAAGTATTAAAACGATATGATTTTCTGCTTTTTGCACCTTGCAATTGATTTATTTGCCAAACTTGACCATCTTCTTTTTCATCTAAGGCAATAAAACTACTAGGCTTATTTTTGTAAAAAAGTAAAAAAGCTATTTCTCCATGAACAACTATTCTATTTTCAAATAACACAGGATCATTACCTGAAAATCTCTCAAGAGAAATGGCTGAAAAATCAAGAGAAGGCATATAACGATGTGTTCTTTTATAATCCTGAAGCGCAGGAGGGTTTATTTTTACATAAGATAAATTGGGGCTTTTCATATATAAATAATTCATTGGCGATTTATTGTAAGGAAAAACTTAAAAATTGCAACAAAAAAGAGGCAAATATTTGCCTCTTTTTTAATCTACTTAATTAAATTTATTTTTTAAAATCCCATTCCACCCATGCCACCACCCATTGGAGGCATTGATGCTTCTGGTTTTTCTTCTGGAATATCTGTCACTGCGGCTTCGGTTGTGAGCAACATTGCGGAGACAGAAGACGCATTTTGCAAGGCAGCTCTAGTCACTTTTTTAGGATCAATAATACCTGCTTTGAACATATCTTCAAATTTACCTGTGGCAGCATTGTAGCCTTCTTTTTCTGTGACTTTTGTGACAACTACTGCACCTTCTGCGCCTGCGTTGTCTGCAATTTGACGAACAGGTACTTCCAAGGCTTTTTTGATAATTTGTATTCCTACTTTTTCATCAGAGTCTTCTGTTTTATCAAATAATTCGTCTAATGTGCGAGAAGCAAGCAAAAGAGCTGTTCCACCACCAGCAACAATACCTTCTTCAACAGCAGAGCGAGTAGCAGAAAGCGCGTCGTCTATTCTGTGTTTTTTTTCTTTTAATTCTACTTCTGTGGCTGCGCCAACTTTGATAACTGCAACTCCGCCTGTTAATTTTGCTAATCTTTCTTGTAGTTTTTCTTTATCAAATTCACTTTCTGTGCGATTTAGCTCTGCTTTTATTTCATTTATTCTTGCTTCTAGGGCAGATTTATCGCCTTTTCCTTCGACTATTGTTGTGTTGTCTTTATCGGCAATTATTTTGCGTGCTTCACCAAGATCTTCTACTGTTGCATTTTCTAGTTTTAATCCTACTTCTTCGGAAATAAGTGTAGCACCTGTGAGAATAGCTATGTCTTTAAGCATTGCTTTTCTGCGATCACCAAAAGAAGGAGCTTTGACTGCAAGAGTGCTGAAAACACCACGAAGCTTATTTACAACTAAGGTTGCAAGTGCTTCTCCTTCAATATCTTCGGCAATAATCACTAATTCTTTACTACCGGATTGTGCCAAGCTTTCAAGCAAAGGCACTACATCTTGAATTGAAGTAATTTTTTTATCTGTCACTAAAATTTTTGGGTTTTCAAAAACAGCTTCCATGCGAGCAGTGTCAGTAATGAAATAAGCTGATAAATAACCAGAGTCAAATTGCATTCCTTCTACATGTTTTTTAGATAAGCCTAATTTTTGACCTTCTTCTACTGTAATTACACCATCTCTGCCAACAAGCTCCATAACCTCAGAAATAAGTTCGCCAACTTCTGGGTTTTGAGCTGAAATAGTGGCAACTTGAGCAATTTCATCTTTTGTGGAAATTTGTTTAGCCATTTTTTCTAATTCTTCAGCGACTCGTTGAGTTGCTTTTTCCATACCAAGTTTTACGTGCATTGGATTTGCTCCGGCTGTGATATGACGAATTCCCTCTTGGATCATTTCAGCAGCAAGCACAGTTGCAGTTGTTGTTCCGTCTCCTGCTATGTCGTTAGTTTTTGTTGCTGCTTCTTTTACAAGTTGAGCTCCAATATTTTCATCTGGATCTTCTAGGTCTATATCTCTGGCAATGGTCACGCCGTCGTTGGTTATTGTTGGACCTCCAAATTTTTTATCAAGTACAACATTGCGACCTTTTGGGCCCATTGTTATGCGCACTGCTTTTGAAAGCTTTTGCACGCCTTCGAGCAATTTTTTGCGTGCTTCATCTGAAAAGATTATATTTTTAGCCATGGTTTTTTAAAATAAATTTAAAAATGTGAAAATTCAAAACAAACTAGAATTAAGATAAAATTGCAAGAATATCATCTTCGTCTAAGATAAATAATTCTTCATTTTCTATTTTAATCTCTGTTGGTGCGTATTTTTTGAAAATTACTGTGTCTTTTTCTTTTACTTCTTTTTGTTGTGAGCCAACTGCAATTACAGTTCCTTTTTGTGGTTTTTCTTTAGATGCGGTGTCTGGAAGAACAATACCAAAGGCTGTTTTTTCTTCTGCGGTTTCTGGACGAACTACTACTCTTGCGCCCAAGGGTGTAATTTTTGATTTACTCATAAATTTTTATAAAAAATATCTAAAAATTAATTTATTTACTAGCTGAAAAATCTTAATTTATATAATGAATATAAGCAAGTTGGTTATTTTTTTCTTGTTGTTTGTAATATTTAGCACTCTTTATAATAAAGTGCTAATAAATATGTGTCAATAGCTTGTTAATATTGGCATTTTGTACACTATGTTTAAGGAAATTCTTCGCTTCACTTAAAATAATGAAGTAGATTTGCTTCGTCGTCCGCCCAGGCGGACTCCTCGTCAATGACGAAAAACCTATTTTTTGCGCAAAACACTCATCATGTCTTTATTTAATACCCCTGTGAAATATATGCTCCCCATAAAAACTAATATTCCAAGATTAATTGTTAATAAAAATCCTGTGACACCAAGGGGGTGGATAATTTGCCAAAAATAATAAACAACTGCTCCCATTAGTGCTCCGGAAAAAATAATTTTAAAAATCACTTTAAAGTCTGGATTAAATTCTTTACTTATTTTTCTCAAAGCAATTATAGAGAGAATTAAAATTAAGCCTTCGGAAATTACTGAAGTAGTTGCGGCACCTCTGAGTCCGTAAATTGGAATAACCCAAAGATTGGAAAACAGATTAAAAAGCACAGCAACAAGATTTATCCAGAGTAGTTTTATTTGATAACCAAAGGCAATTAAAGCAAAACCAAGAAAACTTGTTAAATATGTGAAAAACATTGCTATCATCAAAAATTGCAATGCCGTGTCAGAGCCATAAACAGAACCATGTGTTAAAAATTCATCAGAGGCAATAAGTTGAACAATGGGACGAGCTAATATAAAAATACCAATTCCTGCTGACAAGCCTGCTGACAAAAGAAAATAAAAACTGTAATTTAATGTATCACTTACACGATTTGTTTTTTGTTTTATATGTCTTGTTAATACTGGCAAAACAGAATTCATAAAAAACAAAGGCACTATAATCATTACTTCAAGAATACGCACGGCAACAATATAACTACCTGCTTCTGTGTCAGCACAAAATTGACTTTCGCAAACTCCGTCAACAGAACGAGGTAAAATCAAAGAAAACAAAACAATATCTAAACGAAAATAAATTGTATTAAGAATTAAGGCCAAGCCAAAAGGTAGAGCTTCTTTTAGTAAATTTTTTGCAAAAACCTTATCGTATAAAAATTTTACTGGCTCAGATTTATTTGCAAAATAAGCAGTAATTAAAAAAGTGAGCAAACTACCAGCAACACCCGCCCAAATTAAAAGATAAAAGGCTTGTTCTGTGGCTACTGGATACCAAAATTGAGTTATTAAAAGAATTAAAACAACTGTTAAAATTTTGCCCAATACTAAACCAATTGCTTGAAATTGCATTTTTAGTCGCACTTGCAGAATGGTTGAAACAGTGCCGGAAAGAATTACAAACCAAGTGGCTATTGCAGCAATGACTACCCCTTTTGGAATATATGTTCCTGTGTATTTTGGAATTAAAAATGCCACTACGCCAGCTAGTGCCATAGCAATAGTAGTCAAAATCGTACGCAGGGTTATGGTTACACCAAAAATTTTTGCTTTATCTTTACGGTGAGACATTTCCCGCACTGCTATTGTGAATAATCCCAAGTCTGCTATTGCACCAAAAAAGGCTAAAAATTCATAAATAGTTCCATAGTCACCGTATCCTGATTTTTCAAGATAATTTGAAAGAATTTTAACAACAAGCACTGCAAGCACAGCGGTTATTGCTTTTCCAAATACTTGAGAAAAGGTATTGCTAAGGATTTTTCTTGCTTGGGACATTGGCTTATTGACCTATTTTTTCTCTTAAAAAACTTTCTAATTCTGCAATTGGCAATCTTACTTGCTCCATTGAATCGCGTTCTCTGATTGTCACTGTGCTGTCTTCGAGTGTATCGTAGTCTATTGTAATACAATATGGAGTTCCGATTTCATCTTGTCTTCTGTAGCGTTTTCCTACTGATCCTGTTTCATCATATTCTGTGTTCCAGTATTCTGATAATTGTGCGTGGATTTCTTTGGCTTTTTCTGCAAGTCCGTCTTTTTTCATAAGAGGCAATATTGCTGCTTTGACAGGAGCTAGACTTGGTTTAAATTTTAATACTGTTCTTTTGTCGCCGTCTTCTAGTTCTTCTTCGGTATATGCGGAGATTAAAAGAGCAAGCACTGTTCTATCTGCACCAAAAGTTGGCTCTATGCAATGTGGAACTAAGACTTCGTTTGTTGTTGGATCTCTGTATTCTAATTTTTCACCTGAGTGCTTCATGTGTTGCTGAAGATCAAAATCTGTTCTATAAGCAATACCCCAAAGTTCACCCCAGCCAAAAGGAAACAAAAACTCCACATCCCATGTTTCTTTTGAATAATGAGAAAGCTCATCTTCTTCATGTTGTCTCCAGCGGAATTTTGTTGTATCCATTCCAAGTGTGTCTTTGAAAAATTTGTCCATTTCTTCGCGCCAGCCATCATAAAGCTCTTTCCAGCTATCTGGATGAACAAAATACTCAATTTCCATTTGCTCAAATTCACGCGTGCGGAATATGAAATGACCTGGAGTTATTTCATTTCTAAATGCTTTACCTATTTGACCAATACCAAAAGGAAGTCTTTTTCGTGAGGACTGCAAAACATTTTTGAAATTCACAAAAATACCCTGAGCAGTTTCTGGGCGAAGATAAATTTTTGAGCCTGAGTCTTGTGTCACACCTTGATGAGTTTCAAACATAAGATTGAAGTTTTTTGGCTCTGTCCAATCACAAACACCACAACTTGGGCAGGCTATTTTTTCACTAACCATCATTTTATGAATTTCGTCATTACTTTTACCTGCTACTGGCTCAACTCCTAATTTTTCTTCTAATAATTTATCTCCTCTAAATCTATTTTTACATTTTTTACAATCAACAAGTGGGTCTGTGAAGCAAGATACATGACCCGATGCTTCCCAAACTTTTGGATTCATAAAGATAGATGCATCAACCCCAACCATATCAGGTCTTTTTTGCACAAAATGTTTCCACCATGTTTTTTTTAAATTGTTTTTTAATTCCACCCCATTTGGACCGTAATCCCATGTGTTTGCCAAGCCACCGTATATCTCTGAGCCTGAATAAATAAAACCACGATTTTTTGAAAGGGCTACGATTTTGTCCATATTGTCCATAATTTCATTAAAAAAGCTTTTGCATTATCGCATAAACAAAAGCACTAAGGCAAGATTGGATTTTAATTATTCAATAATTCCTTGTTGTTTCATTTTTCTCACACAATCTTTTGCTGTTTTTATACCTAATTTTTTAATTAACTCAGCTATAAGACAATTGGGATTTAAATCTTCTGGCTTCATTATTGGTCTTGATCTATTTATTTCATATGCTGTGCAAGCTGACTGAGAAAAACCTGAGCTAATTAATTTTGATGCTTTGCAATTTGTTGTAGAACAAATTTCTCTTACCTCTAAGGCGCTACATAAAAGTAAACGACTTTCATCATCATTTAGCTTTGTACGAGGTAAGTCTAATTTTTTACCGTTGAATTCAGTTTGTTGAGCCATTTTATTGTAGAGAGTTGGAAAGCCCCATACTTTTTCTTCTTGGAGCTAAATATGATAAAAAACTAAGTAATCTATTTCTGCTCATTTCTTTTGCTTGCTCTAATAACATTACTACCGCACATTCTTGATTTAATCCAGTTAAATCTTGCATTTCAGGGGCTTTGCATATAGTGGCACCATCAAT